>NZ_BDQX01000225.1 GCF_003112455.1 Paenibacillus agaridevorans | reverse complement strand
AGGGCCGACGAAGGTTCTCGCCAAAACGGCTACGGACAATTTCGCTAAGAAACATCCGGACGGGGTATACCGTCTTGACCAATCAAACATCGAAACGGATCTTTGGCCGCTGCCCATACATCAGATGTTTATGGTGGCGTCTAGGATGACCAGGCGCTTTACGATGTGGGGCATTGATACGATCGGAGATGTTGCTCGGATGGAGCTGCCGAATTTTAAAAAGCTAATGCGCCGTATGATGGGTAAGCAAAGCGACATCCAAGCCGAGTATTATTGGCAGACAGCTCGCGGTATCGATCCGAGTCCGGTTGTTTCCTCGATCAGCGCTCCTCTTAAATCTGTAAGCCACGGCAAGACGCTCAGAGCTTCGTTGTACACGCGCAGGGAAGATATCGAGGTCGTTCTGTTGGAACTTTGTATAGAAGTCTGCCGTCGTGCTAGGCGTCTGGGTGTTCAGGGGCGCGTAGTATCACTCGGGATGGGTGAGACGGACGGAAAAAGGGCTAATACGTTTAATCGCCAACTTACCTTAACCAATCCCACATCACTCACACATGAACTCTCGGAGGCTGTATTGCGGCTCTTTAACGAGTTCTGGCAGGGGTTGCCTGCATCACATATTATGATCGCTCTGAATCAACTCTCCAGCGACCGGGTGCAGCAGTTGGATCTCTTCGATAACCGCCACAAAATATTCGAGCTAGAGAAAACGACGGACGCAATCAAGGATCGATTTGGCGACACGGCAATTATGAGAGCATCATCGATGCTCGAAGCCGGAGTAGCTCGCGAACGAGCAGGACAGATCGGAGGTCACTATAAATGAGTAAACTCGATGGAAATGAGCGATGGAAGACGAAAATACTGCTAACAGAGCAAAAGGGGCAATATGAGGTGCGGGATCAGCTCCAACTTACCGGACGACCATCTTCGGAAGAATTGATTATGATTCGCGATTATATTTTGTATCCCCATATGCTAAAGATGATACAAAAAAGCAATGATGATATGGGATTTGCTCATATAGCTCTTAAGGGAGTAATCACACGTTGTTTGGAGTACATTTTGTTTAGCATTACAGACGATTTTTATGCACTTAAGCGAGAGCTGAAAAATCTCAATATCAAAGTAGTGGAGGAAGAAATAAGTGACGATATTATTTATCACCGTTATTATTGTAGAGGGTACGAAGAACGGTTTGGTATCGTAAGAGAAGTGTTACGGACGGATATCAGGACAAAATTTACTGATTACACTATGCAATTAGGCAAGCAATTAAAAGCTAATAAGGGGTGATCGATTGTGGCAAAAGATAAAGGACCAAAGAGACCAACGAGAGATGAATATGTGCTCGAGGAATTAGGGGAACGCCTGGTCGAAGCTCACCAAGAAGAGGCGACCGTACAATTAGAGATCTGGTATCAGAAATCTGTTGTAGGTCGGATTGTGAAGATGGACTCTCGAACGAAATTGATTCATGTTCAACAAACGAACGGGGAGATGGAGAAGGTACCGTTTATGGATATCATGCGGGTTGATGCTGCTTCTTGATGATAAATGGATTTAGATGGTAACAAGAAAAAAGAGCCGTATGGGAAAGCATCCCTGCGGCTCTTTTTTTATTTTATTCTTTTCAATCGCGTTGGCGAAGTTCAAATTAAGCAAAGGGCTTCCTGTATTTGGCAGACTCTTTTCAGTCTTAACCTTACTCAAATCACTGATAACAACGATGTACGCATAATCAGAAGTACTTCATAGATAGATATGAAAAATGACTTTTATGTTCCAGGCACTGAATCGATATTCGGGAATAAGAGTAGCTCGAATTTGTCAACAGCTCCACTCCAGCGACCACCTTTGTGTTTAGTATAAATGATTTTCTCGAGTACAGTACTGAGGAGTCTGTTTTTATGAGCGGGATCTTCGGTTTCCGAATAGACTGCTAAAACATGTTCTACTTGAGGAATTGTTTTTATTCGTGCTTCATGGCGACTTTTTTCTATGGTAACTGCTGCTTCTGCTTTAAGTATTGCTTCATTAATTTCCTTAATCCTCGTATCAAGCACTTGAGATCGCTGGAGAAAAACATCTGTTGTATATATTTTCCTCTCAAGCAGATCATATAAATTGCTTTTTTGCCCTTCATATTCTTTTCTCTTCTTCTCCAGTGATTGATGTGTATCCTCTTGTGCTTTCAGTAAAATTAATTTTTCATGATTCGGACGGTTTTTTTCCCAATCTGCTTTATAAGCAGCAAGCCAGTGTTTTAATGCTTGAATTAGTTTTTCTTCAACTAGATAAAGGTATGAGCCAACATTTTTACAGCCCTGTGCAGGACATATTAGCCCATTAGGAACTTTTGGTTGTGGGCGAAGTACGATTGGACCACCGCACATTCCACAACGTATTAGACCAGCAAGGGGATTAGAGATTTTCCCTGCGGGAGCGGATCGATGGTTACTATTACCCATTATATCTTGTGCTTTGTTAAAAATATCTTCTGAAATAATAGCAGGGTGTAGCCCAGTTGCTTCAATCCAATCTTCTCTCGGTAATCTAGGTCGACTCTTTCCATCTCTTCGTTTGACTAGAGGTCTAGACTTCCAACGTACTTTACCTATATAAACTGGATTTCTTAATATTCCAATTACAGTTGCTACAATCCACTTACTGTTTTTCTGGGTAGGTATTTTATGATCATTAAGATGTTTGGCTATTAATGCTGATCCTTTTCTATGATCTGGGTCTGAGTCAGTATACATAGAGAAGATCGTTTGAACAATCGGTGATTGTTCTGGATGAGGCGTAAGCGTGTAACCTTTCCCATGCAGCTTTACTCGTTCATAACCGTATGGAGCTACATTCCCAAGATATTTCCCGTCTTTTACAGCATCACTTCTTCCACTTTGCAAACGCCTGGTTATTGTTTTAAATTCTCTCCGAGACATAAATAATCCAAATTCAAAATATTCTTCGTCGTTTGGATCATTCGGATCATACATTCTCATAGGTGTTACTATGAATGTATGGGAATACTTGAATGCTTGAGCCACTATTCCTTGATCCATCGTATCACCGCGTGCAAGACGTTCGACCTCAACCACCAGGACACCAGCCCAATTTTTATCTTCAACGTCACTTATTAACTGTATCATCTCTGGTCGCTCTGAAATGCGTTCACCTGAAATTGGCTTTTCCTTATATATTTTGGAAATTGTTATTTTGTGCCGTTGTGAAAGTTCGAGGAGTATTTTTTCATGCCGAGCGTATGTCTCTTCTTCGCCTCGTTCCTCAGCTTCTAGATCTGAACGTGATTTACGTAAATAAGCACAATATTCGCCTGTAGGAAGTAACTTATAGGACATTTTCATACACCTTCCTAGATGAAAAATAAGTTTACTAATGAATAAAGATCGCGTAAAGTCTAAACAATCATAACATCATGAGGTGAGCTGAAGTTGAAATTAATACCAGCGATAGAGAAACTGTCATTACAACCGACATGGATTACTACCGAAGAAATTCTTTATGTTTGTCGAAATAAACGAATGATTGAATTTCATACTTATAATGGAGTCTTTCGCACGCCTCAAAACATTACTGAATATTTTGCGCTTCTTCAAGCTGATAGATTTGTTCATGGAGAAGTTAGTTCCAGTATAATAAACTTAGATAAAGTTACATCATTCGACAAAAAAAGAAAAATAGCACGGTTTGAGCATATCTCCGGAATGAACTTAGAAATAGAGGTGTCAAGGCGAAATATGAGGGCTTTTCAAAAGGTTCAATGACCAATTCTGCTGCAATATTGGTTATTATTTAGTGTCATAAATCGACAAAATAGAGTCGAATGTTGTGGTACTATGGTCCGAAATGAACCTATTGGAAAATGCCGAATCAGGGAGGAGCTTAAAGCTCATCACCGTACACCAACCAGTACAAATCTTTAATTTGTCATTTTTATTATATCAGCAGCTTGTTTACATCTAATAAGTGAAAATACTTTTTCTCCGGAAATTAATTTTGACACCATTGATTCTGAGATATTCAATTTGGATGTAAATTCAGCTTGAGACATTCCTAATCTGTACAGATGTTCTGGTATACAGCTTCTCCCGATTCGGGGATCAACCATATTTCAACTCAAAATTATATTTTTTACTTCAAAGGAGTTGTAATCTGTGATTTCTAAATCAGAAATGAAACCTTGTCAATACATCTTGAAAATTACATTAAAGTCTAACGGAAGTAGTATTCATATAAACGAGAATCAAATACCTGATTCTAGAATAGTGAAGGAGTTTTCTAACAATGCCTTGTCATTACTAAATAATGTTATCGAAAAATAATTTTTATGGTTTATTCACGTATATTCCGTCCCATTCTATATGAATTCAAAGCTATTTTTAAAGTAAGTAGTTCTTCTTCATTAGGTGGAGAATCACCAAATCCAAGTTCATCATAAATCCTTTTATATTCCGATTCTAAATTTTTTTCCTTAGAATCTGATGAAGGTAATTTATTATATGGGACGACAGTGTAAGTTTTATTATCCCTATCATGATTGTACGAGAAAAATTGACTTAGTATAATTTTGTCGTCTAAACTTACTCTTTCAAAGTGTTTTTTTATTTCCTCAGCATTATATGGCTTGTAAACCGTTCCTTCAGCTTTGCATTGAGCTTCTAATTTAGAGTTAAATTCTTCAACAAAATGCTCTCGTGTAACCATATGTCCAATTACAGAGTTAAGGAATTCCTCGAAACCTTCTTCTCCCAAATCATCCCATACGGGCTTCATTTTCTCCATTTGAGCAGCAATAAGTAATTTCTTATAATCCCCACCAGTGATATCTGCAAGAGCTTTTGTTACTTCCTCAGAAGCAGGGGGTTTGTTTCCGTTTTTAAGTTTGCTTATATAAGATCTATCCACTTTAATATTTTTCATTGCTAAATTACTCGAAATTTCCCCCAAACTTAAGTTACTTTCTTCAATGTATTGTGATAGTAATTCTGCATAAGTTTTGTTCATATTCATCGCTCCTCACTTATCATAATAGCTCATTGTTGACTTTTAAAACAACACTTAAAAATCACTTGACTCAATAGGCACTTAAGTATACTATTTAGTCAAGGTTAATCATGACTAAAAAGACACTAGTGACAATTAAGTCAATGAAAAGGGGGACTATCTTGAAATACTCTGTTTTATTGTCTAATGCAATTCAGAGTAAGAACTATTCTTTAAGTGAGCTTGCAAATAAATTAGAAGAGTTTGATGTGAAAATTGATAAGGGATATCTAAGCAAGTTAAGGTCTGGTACAAAATCTCCTGCAAGTGATCGTGTAAATGAAGCTTTAGCAAAAGTTTTGTATATCGATCCACTTGAGTTAAGGATCGCAGCATATAAGGAAAAAATACCAGATGATGTTTTGGAAAGGCTCGGAAATGATTTTTATGAATAACGAAGGAAATTCCATACTTACTAGTATGAGAGATATGTATAAGGAAACATGTCGAATTTGTAGTTAAAACCCTTACGATTATTTGTTTCCAGATGTTTGGTAGATTATAACAGCAAATAATCAAAGTCAAATAGAGTTCAAGTCGCTTCTTTTAAGTACGAGGAATTGAATTATTAATGAATTTTGACAAGCTTGCTTTTTTAGTTGAGTCAAAATGTTACTTCATTAAATTTATGAAACCGTAGAAAATCGGGACGAAGTCCTCTTAGAAAGTGGTGAAACGTATGATAGTCCCTATCAAAACACCTCAATTACTCTCCAACGGAGGTGATGCGGACGCGAGCCAACATGAAAAGATAGCTTTGGAGCCTAACATTATTGAGACTTATCGACTAGGCAATACAACTGTACATATTGCTGATAATTCTTATCGGGATAAAACCGCAGAGGAGATTAGTAATGTCTGGACTGATTTTTATACAGCAGCATGGACTATTTGGGAGCACTCGAATTCTAATAAGAACAATGAGTAAGGAATTACTTGAGGAAACTCGCATCAAAACAGGAAAAGACAATCGACTGCAATCGATCATCTTTTCGGGAAACCTTATTAGAGCACTATATACCTCTAATATTACACTTTCCCCGCATCTACCTGCAAATGATTTTTTCCTAATAATGCCCTTTTCATTTAGTATTTCAGAATTCCTTTTATTCAACCATCCAAATTTTATAAAAGAGGACTGATACAATTGAATATTTCCTATTGGGTCGCCGATTTCGGCAATGCTCTTGGTCAGCAAATGATTGATGGCCATTATTTTGAGATGCCTTCCTCGATCTCCGAAATCACGGAAAAGGAATTCAATGGTCTTTTTGCTAATCACATTGCGATCGACAAGGTGGAAGAACATCTGGTTATCAAGTGGATCGATGAGGAAACGGCGAGGTATTTTATGGCAGGAAAACGAGCCCAGACTGAGCTTCTCGGTAACGCTCATATTTATTCCCTGCATGACAAGACCAACTCGATGACGGTTTGGGTGACTTGGATGGCAGGCCTTGCGCTTTATCACGCGACGAAGTTTCCAGAATCGACTGAGGTTCATGTTAATGTGGAGTACTTCGGGACATTGCTTCCTGTATGGCTCGTCAAGAAAGCGGCAAGTTTCCGCGAGAAATTGTCGGTCATGGCAGCCAAATTCCAAACAGATGTATCATTTGAACTCTTGACGCCTGGCCTTGCTCGCACCTTCCATGTCAGCGTACAGCAGTCCGAAAGCCGTATTGAAGGCGAGAACGCTCGCCACGCGCTCAAATACGATCTTGAAGGCAACCAACGGGACGACGCCAAGCGGTACCATACAGCATTCGTTGTCATGAACGATATGGGCGGTCAAAGTCAGGACTTATGCAAATTACAGCCTGGACTCTCAGCGGCACAAACGGCAGACGATTTCAGCAGCTCCACCGATCAGAGCTATTTGTCGCTTATTGAGAAGCTTCGCTCGGACAAGCTGATGGACTATTTTCAATCCTTACGAGAGTTGGAACGGTTCATTTTAACGCATATCCAGTCGCGAAAGTTTGTTTATAGGCATCCAATTACCCATCAGGACACGGATTTAACGGATATCATCGTGCCGGTACTCCAGGACTTCTGTGAGGTAGCCTTGCAAAAGGCTTTGCAAAGTTTCAGTTTCCGTCAGGGAGACGAAGTCATCTACGTGCATATCGGTGGGGTGAACGAGCTTCTTCAGTATTACATGCAAGAGTACCTCGTGGGCTTGCTTGGCAAGGAAGTGGTTGATAAATACCACGTATTCCCGCAAGACTCCCGAAAATTGAACATTTATGCTTCCGCCATTGTGGCCAAAAACTATCTAAAGCGCCAAGCCGAAAAGGCGAATCGAGCTGAATAACGATGAGTAAGCGTCGGACGCAATTTAACATTAGTGCCGTTGCCTTTTCCGTTGATGTGTATGAATTCATCTTACAGTTATCCGAATCCCGCCGGTTAGCGGCATGGATCGCCAAACAAGCGGAAGCCGAATTAGAGCGTAACGGTGCGCCATTGGGCACGGCTTCCCATGAGCTGCTGCTGAAGGAGTTAAGAGAGATCAAAGAAATGGTATCCGGATGCGCAATAAAGGCGATACCACACACGGAACCGGAAGATGGAAAGGCTGTTATTCAAAAGATCAGTAGTAACGGTATCTCCCAGTCGATACCGGAATCCGATCTAGACTACCAGTTTTAGGAGGCGCAGAGCATGCAAAACCGAGATGAAACTGTCAGGCAGCTGATGAAAAGAGCAAAGCAGGGAACCCCCTTGGAGGAACTCGTGCAAAAGGAAGTGATTGCTGAAGAGGGCGAGTTGATCCTGGTCAGAGATATGCAAGTCATCTCCTTCGCAGAGAAGCTCTGCGTCGCCGTGCGTTATGAATTGTGGTGGAGCAGAGCCCTTTATGAAGCCGGTGAATATGCCCCCGAGGACGGCACGATCCCCTTCACTGGTTATTGTATCGCGAGTGAGGAGGACATGCTGAGAGAATTCCAAGCCATCTGTATGCGGCGCAGGAGTGAGGTCTCATGATGATTCCTCCCGTTCCGACGTCGATCAGCCTTGTTATCGAAGAGAAACGTAAGGTCATGAATGACCTGGCTGCCTTGCACCAAGATTTACAGCATCCAGCAGTTTTAATGGCGAGCAAGGAATTGGATGAGCTCATCGTTTGGCAAATGAAAGCCGCAAACTAGCCGAAACGCCCTTAGGTGGGCGTCGCGAGGATATGACTGCCCTCGCCTGATGATGGCAGGTCTTTACAATTATGAAGCCAGGAGGACGGGGCCAATGGGATTGGAGCAGGAAATGAATCTGAAGTGGGCCGAGATCGAGGAGGCAAAGGCAAAGGCAAAGGCAAAGGCAAAGCGTCAGGCCTTGTTTGCGGACGAAATCGGCAATCGGGATCAAATCGGGGTGCAATATTATGAAATCAACATTTTGGAGCTGCAATACATGTTATTGAAACGAAAGCAGCTCATGGAGCTTTACGATACTTCGCCGTATCAGGTGGTTCGGGGATCGGCCGAAAATATCGCGAGCATTAACGAACATTGCATTCGAATCT
The DNA here is from genome assembly GCF_003112455.1 of Paenibacillus agaridevorans. Classification (GTDB taxonomy): domain Bacteria; phylum Bacillota; class Bacilli; order Paenibacillales; family Paenibacillaceae; genus Pristimantibacillus; species Pristimantibacillus agaridevorans. Next base: position 15,846 of record NZ_BDQX01000225.1, on the reverse strand, counting down.
TGAGAAGAGAATTAGCGAAGAACGGGTATCAATCCCGTTTAGAACAATTGGGGCTTTTACCGGATGAGCTTCCGTCAAGCGCTGCCGAAGGCAATCAAGCATCCAGCCCAGCGTTGCAAGAGCTATTAGCGCATCTTGTGGTTGGAGATGAAGTTGATGAGACGATGGTGGACCATTTTCGACAAGATCAACATCCCACACTTTGTACCAGCCTTGTTCAATTCTTAGGATGCCCTTACAGCCTGGTAGACGGAAAAGAAACTTACGCCACTTTGTCCTCCAAAGGGAAAGGGCGGTGGACGTTTATTGGTTTCTGTCATCGCGGCGAGTCGATTCCGGTCGACCAAGCTACTAAAGTGCAGAGGAGGTTCAATATGAAGATTTGCTATCGAGAAATTAACTTCAGGAGAGACAGCTTAGCACTTATTCATCAAGTAAACAGCATTATTCAAGAGTATAAGTCCATGGGTTACTCGCTCTCCTTACGGCAAGTCTATTATCAGCTTGTTGCCAAGAATGTCATTGAAAACAAAGAGCGCAGCTACAAAAATTTGGGCAATCTGATCTCCGATGCACGGCTGGCCGGTCTCATTGACTGGTCAGCTATTGAAGATCGGACGCGAAATATTAAAGGGAACAGCCATTGGCAGTCGCCCAGCCACATTATTAAATCGGCTGCCTACTCGTTTGCCTATGATAAATGGGAAGAGCAAGACTACCACGTAGAAGTATGGGTCGAGAAGGATGCATTGGTAGGTGTCGTTGGGCAGATCTGCGGCAAGCTAGACGTTTCTTATTTTTCATGTCGCGGGTATGTGAGCCAATCAGAAATGTGGTCCGCTGCTCAGCGCCTTATCCAAAAGAGTGAGGATGGGAAAAAAAAGCCGGTCATTTTGCATTTAGGTGACCATGATCCAAGCGGCAAGGATATGAGTAGGGATATAGAGGATCGCCTGGAGGTATTCGGTGTCACGCTGATCTTCAAGCGAATTGCGCTGAACATGGACCAAATCGAAGAATATTTGCCACCGCCCAATCCGACCAAGGTTACCGATACGCGAGCGAGCGCCTATATTGATGAATTTGGTTATGAATGTTGGGAGCTCGATGCCCTGCGGCCAGAAGTGATGGAACAGCTCATCCTCAATCATGTCACAGAATTTCGAGACGATACGCTATACCAGCAAGCTGTAAAGCGTGAGCGTGAGGCCAAAAGGATGTTAGAAACGGTAGCAAGTAACTGGGCTGCCATCGAATGTGATTACTCGTAATGCCGAAACGCCTTCGGGCGTCGGGGGGGGAATCACCGCCCCTCGCCTGATGATGGCAGGTGAAAAAGTTAAAATCCGAAAGGAGACGCACATTGAAGACGTATGCAAATTGGAAAGGCGATATGGACGAGTACCTTCAAGTTGGTGATGAGGTCGACGAGGAGATGGCCGATCACTTTCTAAATGTAATGCCACCGGCTTGCTGGAGAAGTGACATTATCCAGATTGGTGAGCCCTATAGCCACGTGGGAGGGCGAGCCACTTATGCAACTTTGCGGAAAGACAGCGGTCGTTGGTATTATGCCGGTCATTGCTTCCGAGGTGAAGTTACCCAGGCAGCTGGAGCCTAATATTTAAAATGGTGCTTCATTCTAGAAAGAAGGGAGGGAAGATTGGGTGGAAAGGTTATCCTGGGCAGCTTGTACGGAATTAACCGTTTCTATTCTTAAAAGCCCTCCTGTCGAATGGAGTCATCGCATGGAAGGCAAATTAGTCCGGTTCGAGCGGAGAGTCAGGACGCCAAACGGCCAAGTGCGAATCTTTTATAGGGGCCAGGACTGTGCTGGATCCTATAGCGCCAAGGAATGGGTGAATCAGGCGAAAATGCTTGAAACCCAGCAATTGTGTTTGTTTTAAGGCGGTCTATTACGTGTTTTATGGCGCTGTTCTATGTAGCTGTACAGCGGATCCATATTGCTAAGGAGTCTAATTCTTCTGAAAAGCGCTAACCTGCATGTTGAGAATGCAAGGATGGTATGAAAAAACGATAAACAGCTGAATGCGACTTTGACAACGAGCCAGATTGAAAAGGCATTAGGAGCAGTCGGGGCTACCCATCTAGAATGGATGGACTTTTGCAAAATGAATAGCTAGTGAGGTGTTGTAGTCCATGGAATGCAAATGTCGAAACGCTCCGGACGGAGCGTCTCGGAGAGATCGCCTACTCCTACTGATGACGACAGACCATACGTATGTACAGAGTGAGGAGGGAGAGCGATGCCGTCAACGGATGCAAGCAGTCAAATGGAGCAAATCGTTTGGTTTGACGATTTACCGTTTACAATGGCAAGCAGTCCAGCCGAGAGGAGGAGGAGCAACATTCGTCAATTTCTTGTAACGGAAAGAAACATAGCCGAGATTCCATGGGACTGGTTAAACTTGCGCTACACCAAGTTGAAACGGTGGATCCGTACTTCGCCCCAGCCGAAGGCAGAGTGGCTTGAGGAATACGATATTATTACGGATTACCTTCAACGCTGCGATCGTCTGCAAAATTGTCAGCCGGAAGGCGAGCAGCTCACCATGGCGATGGAACCAGTTTCACGGCATTCCTATGTATGGCTCGTTGAAGAGCGTCTTCGCGAACAGCATCGATTAAGAGTGGAGCATGCCTGGCTTTCGAAAGCTGTGAAAGAAGCAGATGACCGTTACGAGACCTGCACCACAGCGTTGTATGGCAACTTGGCACCAGGCCGCAGTCTCGATGCCAGGTCACCGGTCGAGAATCGAGTCATGCAATTACTCATGCGAGATAACCGGCTGCAGCATCAACTCGAGGAGCTGGAGTTCGCCATGTTGCCTATTGAACGTATCATGAGATACAAGCTCTCGGCTGATCAGCGTGAGCTTATTGAACGGAAGTATTTCTACCGCGAACAACCGAAGGATGAAGAGCTCATTCAACGATTACATGTCGGTCGGCAGAAGTATTACACCATCAAAAAACAAGCGCTGAACCGCATCGCTTACGAACTCAAGATTATCTAATGATCCGGAAAGGAGACGTTACATGTTACTCGCTACATCGCATACGAAGCTAACAATCCAGCAGCCGATCAAGATGAGTTACCGTTTCCTTCAAGCCCTTTTTGCGACGGAGCAGCAATATGAAGCACGTACCAAGTATCGCATCCGGAATAACGGAGCTGCACGCCTTGCCCATCACTTGACGAAGGCTGACTTGCAGCTTGCTCTCACGCTGCAGAAAATTGTGGATGTACAGGGGCAAATCTCGTACACGAATCGCCACCTCATCTATCAGCAGCTCGTCTTCTTATGGGAGCGCGCCATCTCAAAAGATCAATTTTATGCGGCCTTTGAAAAATTCATTTTCAATGGTCTCCTTGTCGTTTCAAAAGATTCTCCAGATACCATTAAGGTGCAACTTGCTTCCTACCTAGAGCCAAGTGGTGAGTTAGGCCGCTTTGTGCTGCTTCCAGAATTGATTATGAGCAGGGCATTTGCGGAGCTGCCTTTAACGCATCAAAAACTGTACCTGTACGCCTGTGGCCAGCAAGGGGATCAGCGCGGCAAGGAACTGCAGCTCAACCTGGATAACGGTCTCTACGACATGTTGCACCGGCAGGAAACAGGTCTCATTCGAACTGTCCTTCAGGAGTTGTCTACGACCCCTCTGGAAGATGGACAGCCATTGTTCAGCGTAGGTCGCATCGAGCGCAATAAGTATGGTCGCCCGAAAGCTGTATTCCAAGTGAATGCCAAGTTGCTTCCTGTCTATGTGGCTGGTCAGCATTATCGTGTATCTGTGCCCATGAAGAAAGGTATAGGCCGTCTAATACGCCGCTTCGAGGGCTATTTTAACGCAGCAGGCTGCGAAGATCTATCCTGGTATAATCGCGAGTTTCTAGGTGATCTGGCGGCCCTGTTACGCGGCAAAAGCGAGGCATATATCCATTATGTGATGCAACGTGTGACGCAATTAGGACAAAGCGCAATGATGAAGCCAGTAGATCTACTAAACACGATCAAGGCTGAGTTATGCAGTCGTGCTGCTGGGATCCGCTTGGCCATAGCCGAGCGTACAGGGATCCTTGGTTATTTGGAAAGGGGAGCACAATCCCGATTTGGCGAAGCTTTCCGGAACATGCCTTTAAGAACCTTTCGCACACTCTGCAAACGGTTGTTGCCTGAACTTACCCTACTATACAGCAGATCCGCAGCGTTTGGTCCAAATTCGTACCGAAAGCCTGGGCTCGCCACCGAGGAGTTAGAGGCAATGATGGACCTTTCAACTTTCCGGTTTATTGCTTTTCAGCGCAAGCGGGATCCCGAAGCCTTTATACAGCTTGTGCAGGATTGTTACTGGCTCTGGCATTCCAAAAGACTGCCTCAAAGTGAGCTAAATACCTGGTTGGCCACAAAGCTCGACGATTTGCCTTGCTGGAGGCCTGTGCCGGATCCACCAGCTGATTTTGATCTCATCTCCTATATGCAAACCGCTTGTAAAACGTCGCCCTTCTGAAAACAGGTTCAGAATAGGGCTCTTTCTCGTTCCCCTCTACCTCTCTTGTAATTTGACCTGCTTATCCATTACGTACAATCTACTTCACGTGCTGAATTTTCTCTCCAAAATTCTATGAACATTACCATATTTATGCAAAAAAACGAAAAAAAACAGATTGAAATGTAAAAGGTAGTGTGCTCGTTTTTCATTGTTCTGTTAAATATCGAATTATCGTATCTATTTGTCTGTTATTCTTGTAATTTACTGATGAGTGTCTGTTTTTATTGTCAAATATGAGGAGTAGGCCGCACCTGGCATGTTATTACCCGGAATGTAAACGGTTTGGTCTTTATACGGTCTTTGTTAATAAACGAATACTTCATTAAAATTGATATTTAACAAAATACATATTCCTTATAAAGAAGCTCAAAAAAACAAATTCCTCCCTCTTAGAAGTCTGTATGAGCAATGGTATGTAGTAAGTGCTTCAGTGAATTATCTTGGTTTTGCGCATCAGTTTTACAAAAGACAAATTTTTAAGGTAATTCGACATGTTTTAACAAATAAAACCAATTTGCACCCGTATGAAAAGTGGTGAATATTTTGTACCATAAAATGAGAAATATGAAAAAGGAAGGGAAGGGGAGCGATGTGTTTAGTGTCGTCCATGCACTAAAAATATTTCTCGAAAGGGAGAGTGCCATGTCGAAGAAATTATCCGTTTTTTATCGAGTGTGTCTTGTTTGTAGTCTTGGTATTATTTCATTCATTTTATTTTTTTCGATCCAACAACGTATAACAACTTCTAAGATAGAACTGCAGCCAGCCTTGTCTATTAGTTATCAAGAAAGCGAATATGCATTAAATAATGAACTTGAAGATAATATTTTTATATCTCCTATGGATCAATTTGAACTGCAAAGCCCGACACCCGAGCCACTATCTGAGTCTCCCGTTTTATTAATTAATAATGCTAACCAGAATCCTATATTTGGATCTACGCCTACTCCTCCACCAATCGAGGAGCCTGTAAATGAAACCATTTTTGAGCCAACATCTCAACCCTATAATGAAATTGGTGAAAATAACTCAAATATTTTAATTCCAGAATCCTCTTTACAAAGTGTATCCACTTATTCAATACCAGAATTAGTTATTACAAACATAACTGAGACATCAATCGTTATACAGGCCGTGTATCCAGTCTCAGGTGCCTATGGTAACGGTCTGGCGATACGAGATAAGTCCACAGGTCACTGGAATGACATATTCGGCTCATATTATGCAACAAATGGTACCTATATAGTCAATACTTTAAAACCCGCAAATTCTTATGATGTTCAGTTGTTGTGGTATACAGACGCGACGCATACTTGGACCAGACAAGACATAATCCAAACATTTAAAACTAAATCGTATGAACCATCTATACATATATTAGATAGTACTGAAACTAACGTAACTATTGATGTAGTATATCCCGTATCTGATGCTTATGGAAATGGATTGTTTTTACACGATCACGTTACTAATCAGTGGTTGAATATTACTCCTGATTGGTATACACAAAGTGGAGAATATTCAGTTACTGGATTAACGCCTGGGCGAAATTATTCAATCTTACAGGTATGGATGCGTGACTATAATAACGATTGGCTGCGTCGTGAGATTCTAAAACCATTTTCAACAAATCCTAAAATACGATATTTTTATGATACTGCTAATCGGATTGATTATATTATTTTGAATAACAATCAGACAGTTGAATTTGAATATGATAATAATGGAAATCTTATTAGTAGAAACGTGGTTCCAACTCAATAGACTCTAAAGTGATGAGAGTTCACAAGAAAAAGTATTTTATGATCCTTTAGTCCATCTTTGGTTAGGTAATATTCATTTTAAAACACGAGGAGGATTACAGAGTGAAAAAAATCATCTTATCATTATTGAGCATGGTGTTATTCTTAACTTCATCGTTACCATTGTCACCAGCTATTGCAGAAGGCGGCAATAATCGAAATGAAACACAACAAGTTGTGGGTGATATTCAATTTGAATTGGAACAGTTAGATTGGCTAAATGCTCCAGTTGAAGCTCCGATTGAACCTGAATTAGGAGAAACACAACCCGAAACAACAGCCTTTGAACCACAACTTGTTACTACAGAATCCAATAGTACTAATAAATTAATCGACGAAGATCAATTACAAAACACACAAATGATGGCGATGAACGGATATACTCCGGATCCTTCCATCTTATCTGCACTCAATAACATAAATATTCGTATGCCTCAATCTCCTTATTCAATTGATACTATCCAGGAAAGTATTTCAACTTTAAACGGAAATCTCAGTGTAGGTGTGGATGATTTATCTTTGCCTGGTCGAAATGGACTTTCCTTTACGCTAAAACGCTATTATGATGCCTCGAATGCGGGTTTTATGGAACAAAATGTGTATCCTAAAATTTTTTGCGTATGTAAAGTTACTTTTAATGCTACACAGCATATACAAAGGGTATACAACTTTGATTACAATAATATTTACGATGATCCCACCAGTTATAGGCCAGGTAGATATGAATATAGCCCAATGTATGTAACAGATGGAACTATGAATAATATAATAGATGCCACGGGGTGGGCTACATTCGTATCCGACCGATCGACTTCAGGAGAGTCAATTTATTCTGCGTGGTCGGCACCAGATCCAAATATGCTAAATATGCAAATTAGATTTGCTACATTTATCCCTCCAAATAACGATATGACTTTTGATGCTGGTCAAAATACATTTTTGATGGGGTGGGGTAATCAAGCTAAAGAAAAGACATTTGAAGAGAAGTTGTATCCCATTGGTAAGGGATGGATGTGGAATATCCCCTTTATTAAGACAATAGAAGGAAAGCGCTACCTAAATATGCAGGATGGTGGAACATATGAAATTTCAGGAACCTCGCTCAAGGGCTATCCATTCCAAGATTTATCTATTGCATATAACGGGTCAGTAGTTGTCAATGGGGAGGCTTCTAATACGGTATTAAAGTCGATAAAAGGACCCGATCACTATTTCGCTTTGGATGGGCGACTGATTAGAATTGCAGATCGCTATGATAATACTATAGATTTTCACTACAGTAACCATACTACCTACGGTAAAGTGCTTACAAGCATTAAAGATGCCATTGGAAACACCATTACCATCTCCTATGATGCTAATCAGGTAGTTCTGACACAAGGAAATAAAACGGTACGTTATAATAAGTATGAATACACTACCTATGATCCACTTCCGCCTTTCCGACAGCTGAAAACGGAAATTTTATCATCAGTAGTTGACCCTTTAAATAGGACAACTAGCTACGGGTACAGTTTTAAAGACTCTGCGTTCAGTCTTGTCGACTCTATACCAAGCAAAAACAATAAAACAGCCTATTTGACGAACATATACCACCCGACCGGTGCAGCAACTAGTTACACGTATGAAAACTCTCCTGTAAATCGCAAAATCGGTATGAATGCCGTGCAAAATGCATATAGAGTTTCTTCACGTAAGGATGTTGCATCAGGTGTAACATATAACTTGCGATCTTTTACTTATACAAACCCTCAAGGTGGCAACACAGACTATGCAAGCAACTACGGTCAAAACATTTCTAACTTTTTTGTTAATATTAGTGATGGGTTAACAACCACCGTTTTCGATCACCGTAAGAGAATGGCAAACGAAAATGATATACCTCAGTTTTATACAAATAAGGTTACTGTTACAGCTGGTGATGAGCATAGAATTACAACCTACCAGTACGACGAAACAAGGAGGATACCTTTCCCTATTCAAACTAACGAACAGTTTAAAAAGGGGACTGCAACTGCGCCAAGTGTTCAAACATCAGTAACCTATGATAACTTCGGAAACGTATTAACATCGACGAACCCACTTGGAGTTACAACAACATACACTTATGATCCAACGACACGTTTATTAGCAAGTATAGCGAAGCCTGTGAAATTAGGTGAAAGTCGATATACCAAGTATGATAGGAATCCTCAAGGAAGCATTACTCAAATGACAGTCAGGCAAAATAATGATGAAGGAGTCATGCTTGCACAAGTTAAATACGAAAACTTTGATAGTCATGGGAATTCAAGACGTGTAATTGTTACTGATGATGACCGTCTAATCACTTACGAGACTGAATTTAATGCTGCATCACCTTATCTTGAAGCTTTTCCAACCAAGCAGACTATTGCCACGAAAAATTATTTAGGGCACCAAGAGCTAGTTTCTAATGAGATTACTTACGATACCAAAAGAGGAGTACCTCTTTCGTCCTCAGACGGTAATGGAAATAGAACTTACTACCAATATGATCACTTAGATCGATTGATAAAGATAACCAACCATGATAACTCCTTCACTACGGCAGTCTATACCGATGGTTCTGCTCAACAAGTAATCATTACAGACGAAACAGGTGTAAAAACTCGAATGAGATGGGATAGGTTAGGTAATCTGATGGACGAGGCCGTACTTGATGGTTCATATCGGATTATACGTTCGTATGGATACGATGCCTATGAACGTAAGTCTTGGGAAAAGGATAATCTGCAACGAACAACAGCTTATGAATATGATGCATGGAGTCGAATAAAAAAGGTTACTAATCCGGACAACTCTAATTCGACGATTGATTATGACGAAATAAATAAAGTGGAGGTTTCAACTGATCCAGCAGGAAATAAGTGGCGAAATACCGCAGATATTTTAGGTCAAATAGTTTTAACTGAGGAATGGAAAGAAGGACAATTTAGAAAAATCTCCTCTGCCGTATACGATTTTGAGGGCAATGTTCTTTCACAGTCAAACGCTACAGATACAACAACCTATGCGTATGACGTATTAGGGCAGTTAACAAAATTGACAGATGCATTGAATAAGGAATATGTTTACGAATATTCTCTAGCAGGAATGTTAAAAACGATAAAGTACCCCGATGGTAATCAAATACTAAAGGAATATGATGAACTAGGAAGACTTATCGAACAAACAAATGAGGTTGGTTTGAAAGACAAGTATAGTTATGATTTAAGTAGTAACTTGACAACTCATATTGATCGAAAAAATCAAACTTTCGAATTTGAATATAATAATAGAAACTTTTTGACAAAAAAGAAAGCCCCGGATGAAATAATTGATTTTACTTATGATGCCGCCGGTCGTCGAAAAACAATGAAAATCGCAACGGAGTCAGAGGATACAGAGTTTCTTTATAAGCCATCAACGGGAGAATTAATTCGCGTTACGTTCCCGGACAATAAATTTATTTCTTATACGTACAATAGCCTCGGTTTACGTAGTACGATGACAGATCCCTTTGGTAGTGTTACTTACTACACCTACGATAATCGTAATAGACTGACAGGTGTTGGACCATCATTGACTAATCAAGATGTTGTATACACATATTATTCAAATAACTTACTTAAGGATTCTACGTTAAAGAACGGCAACAAATCAATAATGACTTATGATGGACTCCGTCTTAAAACAAAGATTAATCAAAAAGCAGATGGTACACAATTACAATCTTTCACCAACAACTATGATGAAAATGGAAATATTACAAACAGTATAGATAACCAATCTGGTATAACCATTAATAAGGATTTTACCTATGATCCACTAAGCAGAGTTAAGTCAGCTAGTCAATTTAATGAAGCCTACACCTACGATAGTAGGGATAATCGATTAACGCTTCAAACTGAACAACAATTAGGTAACCTAGCAATGTCGGATGTATCCTACTTATATGATTCTCAGAATAGATTAATTCAAGCTACAGTCGATGAAGACGTGGTATCATACCGTTACAATGGCGATGGAATGTTGTATGAGCGTACAGAGAATGATATAACGACACGTTATTATTATGATGGTCCCAATATTATTGCTGAAGGTACTGTTACATCAGAAGGTACAACAATGAATGCTCGTTTCATAAGAGGTATTCAACTTATCGCAAGACAAGATGTATCCAGTAAGTCGTATTATTTGCATAATGGTCACGGTGATGTAATTGAGCTTCGTGATAGTACGGGGAATTTGTCGTTAAACAGCTATTCATATGATATTTGGGGGAATCTTTTAACGGAATCTGAAACAGTTGCTAATCCGTTTCGATATTCTGGTGAATTCTGGGATTCAACAACGGAATTACAATACTTGCGTGCACGTTGGTATGATCCTAGTATTGGACGTTTTATAAATAAGGATACATTTGAAGGGGAGTTGAACAACCCGTTAAGTCTGAATTCGTATACGTATGCCCATAATAATCCTCTGAGGTATAGTGATCCAACTGGACATTACTGTGTTTCAGCTGATGGGAATTTCGCTCATGAGGGCGCATGCAGCAATTTAGAGACTTCGTATTGGTTCCCTGATGAAGATAATCAACCAATTATTTCTTATGGGTTCCTCTTAGGAAGTACAGGGAAAAATCGTGCGGCAAGTGCTGCATCCTACTCGAAGAATCTAATAAAAATGAATTATTGGAAATCGTTCACTAAACCTGCTGTAAGAAACCCTGGACCTTTGACAACAACAAATGCTAAAACTAATAAACCTAATGTATATGAGGTAAAAGACTTAGGTTCCCAGTGGGGAAAATTTAGTTCCAAGCTTGAATTTAATACTAGTAAAATCGGGGCGTACACTTCTTTTGCAGTTTACGGAAATGGAGTCGAAATGCAATTCCAGAACGGATATAAATTGAGGGTGGAATTTTCATTTGCTAATGTCGAGATGGGCTTTTATGCTAATGCTCAAACTGGACAAATTTTTATAGGTTATGAAGCTGCAGGTGGGAAAGCAGATATAACGTTACTACAGCCAGCACCTCAGTTAGATTATTATCTCGCATACAATGTGTCAGTATCAGTTGTGACCTATGGGGCATCTGCGTCATTAAATAATGGCATAATAAAATTTCATATAGGTTTTGGAGAAGGTGGCGTAGGTTTTGGAATTGGAATCACAAAGTAAATCTTTTCTGATATGAGTACTTTTAGTTCGATAGTGTCATAAGAAGTATTTGAATGTCTGCCCAGAGGAATAAAGTCCATTCTGGGCAGATAGTATTATACAATTACAGGAACAGAATTGAGCATTTAATTAAATTAAACTCTGAAAGAGGTGCTCTTATAATAGATGTTATTGTAATGTCTTTTCTTGTTGTTCTAATTTTATTTTTTGTTTATTGGTATGCATTAAAGAGGATTCCAACAAAAAGTTTAAACGTTGTTATTACGAAAAAAAACATAAGAGAATTTGCAATGAGAAATGGTAAATATAAGTCATTAATAATTGTGGTATTGACCGAATCAGGTGAAGTATTGGAATTTCAATCGTTAAGTATAAAGAAATATAATCAAATTAATGAAGGAGATAAGGGTATTGTTTTTTTTAAAGGTGAGTTTTTAGTGGATTTTACGAAGGAGTAGATTTTTGATGAGAAAAGTATGGATTATAAGTTTGTTTTTTATAATTTCACTAATGTTTTTGAAACTGAATTCGGCGATAGATACTTTAATTTTTATTTTAGGTATAATAATGACCGTAATTTTCATTGTTATAACCAATGTGGTTAATAAATCGAATAGAAGAATATTAATAATATTCTGTAGTGTTGTTTTGGTTGTTTCAATTGTAATAGTTTACTTGGCATAGTGTTTTTGGTATTTTAGTGTATTTAGATTGGTGGATAATTGAATATTTGGTTTAGTAATGATGAGTGAAGTCATCTGAATTGGGAAGTAATTATAGGTTGAGTTTTGTTGTCGTATAGAAAAATCATACTTTAATCATACGATTCACAAGCCAAATCGAGGTATCTTAATAGAGTAAGGAAATAACGAAAAGCCGCAGAGCAGTTGTGTCGCGGCTTTTTTGCGTTCATCTCGAAAGAAAGGAGGAATAAGATGCGTGTCCTATTGTATGGGCTGATGCAAAATGAACTGCTGATACCTCATTTGGAGTGCCTGACTTGCGAGGAGTGGTCGGCGGTAGAGCAAGCGCTGCTTGTCATGCGCCCGCAGCTGCTCATCCTGCATGAGGATGTGGCGACCGAGGCGCTGGAGTGGATAAACGTTTATAACCCTGATTTGCCAGTGGCCGTTGTCATCCGGCAGGAAAGCGTACGGAATCAGCGATATTGGACGGCTAGCGGTGCGAGCTGGGTATGGCATGAGCGAGATTGGACCGAACAGCTCGGTCAAGCCTTTGGTGCTCCACGAGAGAGTATGCAGGAGGCCGCTGAAGCGATGTTTTCTTTACCCCCGACGTCCAACCGAGAAACGATTCATATCGCGGTAGCAGGCGTCTACAGCGGTGTAGGCTGCACACATACGGCGCTGAGCCTCGCCTATTATCTCGCCAAGCGAGAGCGTGTTGCCATTTGGGAAGCTGGTCCAAGCCCTTGCTTTGATTTTTTGGAGTATAACCTGGGCGGAGCGATGAACCGGAAGCCGCGTTTTGACATTGCGCGTAACCTGACAGCCTTTAAAGCAAGTGCAAGCCTAGAGTGGATCGATGCGGTCGCCGGTGATTTTCGCTACATCATTTACGACCTCGGCGATATGACGGAGCAGCCGCGAGGGCTACATCCGATCTTTCAATCCGCACATCTGCCGATACTCGTGGCATCGGCAAGTTTATGGCGTCAGCAAGAGCTGTTACAGTTCTGCAGACGGCATCATCAGGTCCGGCAGGATCGATGGCGAATTGCCTTTCCGCTGGCATCGGCGGCCGTTGTTGCTGAAATGGGAGAGGCCCTCGCCGGTCGCCCCGCTTTTCGCATGCCCTCGCACCCGGATCTAGCAAAGTCAAGTGAGGAGAATGATCGGGCGTTGGCAGACCTACTTGGCCTTGCACCACCATTGCTAGGAAAAAGAACATCTTGGTTTAGCAACAAATCATGAGAGGAGGAGAACACAATCGACTTTCGACTACGGTACCAACCGATTTGGGATATGCACGGGCGCACCATCCTGGGCTATGAGGCAACGGTAATTGGTCTGCATGGTGAACCAGCTGCGATACTATTCAAATGTCATGCTTCCGCAATCGCATCTTTTGACCGGCTTTTAATCGCAATGGCTTTGCGAGAGGGGAGTCAGTTGCTTCAAAAGGGACAGAAGTTATTTATCAACATCCATCCGCGCACGTTAAGCAGCGGACTTGCACTACCTGAAGTGGATAGGTCAGCGGACATTGTTTTTGAAATTACGGAGAAAACGAACTTTTCCGGTGAAGTGAAACAGGAGCTGCGTGAGCTTCAGCAGCTGGGGTTTGGGCTCGCTATCGATGACTACGGCAAGCAATTTTCAAACCTGGACCGATTAATCAGTGACTGGTTTTCACCTAGGTACTTGAAACTGGATCGCAGCTTCACGGCAGCTCTGTTGCAGGTCGAACGAGCGCAATGGGTGATCCGGCATACGCAGGAATTGTGCAACAAGCTAGGGATTCATCTTATTGCGGAAGGCGTGGAGATGGCCAGGCAGCAGGATCTGCTTCAACAGCTCGGCGTCCGATATATGCAAGGCTATCACCTCGGCTATCCGGAAGCAGCGGAGAATTGGCTCGGGCAGCGCGTAGGTGGTTCGCGATGAATAAAGCCGGTCATGTCTCTTTTGGCGTCGCCATGGGCACGGCAGGGCTGTATGTGATGCCTGCTCCGCTCCACGCATGGGAGGTAGTGGCAGTCATTGGAGGGTCAGCTCTTGCAAGCCTACTGCCGGATCTCGATCATAAGACGAGCACGGCCAGTAACTGGATCCAACTGCCGCATGCTTATCGGAAAATGGCGAAAGGAGCCAGTTTGCCATTACTTGTCGGCGCGCTTCTGGCCTGGTGGATGGGGGAGCCGGTTGCCATGGTACTCGCAGGGGCTGGGGCTCTTGCATTCGGGCTCTCCAGGCTTCGAAGTGTGATTCTTCTTGTCCTGGGCATGACGTCTCTTTTCGTGTTCGCACAGCTGCATACCCATTGGCTGCTTGCAGTCATTGGCGGTGCGCTCGTAGTCATGCCCGCGCTCAAACATCGAGGGATGATTCACTCGCCGGAGTTTGCGCTGCTGCTCAGCGCGGGACTGCATCTGTTTACGAGGGAACAAGGGCCAATCCTGCAGGCTGTCGCGTTAGGACTTGTTATCGGTTGGTGGACTCATCTGATCGGCGATGCCTTTGGAAAGGAAGGTATATCGCTCCTGATCTGGCCAAAGGCGAAGCTTGCGCTGCGTATGGTCGAAAACGGCGGCAGAGTGGAGTGGTTGATTGCTAAAGCTTGTTCGGCGGTCAGTGTGGTGCTCATTGTCCATTATCTCGTGCAAAACGGCACTATCCTACAGTGACTCTACAATAAATGAAGCCATCATGCGAAAAACACAAGTTAAAAACGATCACTCTACAATAACTCTACAATAATAAGGAGATGAAACGATGAGCCTGTTGAATTTGATGAATTTGATGAATGGTTTGGCTCTTGGGGTGATGAGGGTCACAACAACTCCAGCACCATCAACCGGAAGCTGGGAGTCCAATCCGATTCAGAAGTTACGAGAGAAGTTGGCGTTAAGATGGTCCATTTTTGAGGGATTGGATTTTCTGTTCTTTCTGATGGCCGTTCCCTTCACCCTGATCACGGTCGGTTTGCTGCTCTATAACTTGTGGGGTATTTTAAAATTCTTATGGTCGGCTTCGAAAGGCCAAAAGCCGATTGCAGATAAGCCGTTCTGGATTCGCGTCGCAGTGGTTATCTTTGTCTGCTTCCTGCTCTTCAGCGGCATCTTCTGGGATGTGCTTGAGGCGATCTACTCCTGGACGAGCAATCAGGATGTGACCGGCTAACCATGGACGCGAGTTGGACGGATCAATTTGACATCTATGTCATCGATCTCACGGTTCTGGATGGTATGGATTGGGCGCTCGTGGTGGGTAGTGTCCTCGGAACGCTGTTGTGCGTATTTGCGATGGTCTACTGGCTATATAAGTTGATCCTTGGTTTATGGCAGATGAGCGCCGGTCGAGCGAACTTTCATGATCGTTCGTTTTGGATCCGCATGCTGGTTGTTTTAATTTTGATCATGGCAGCTATGAGCGGTTTATGGTTTATCATCATTGCGCAGCTGTTGGAGAGTATCCAGCAATCCTTGGAAAGGGGGATGACGGTCTAATGTCATTCCAATCAACGATTTGGCTCGCTGCTGCGACAGCTACGCCGCCGCCAGAGGAGCCTGCCTCTGGCGGCGGGGGGGCGCTACCGG
>NZ_BDQX01000224.1 GCF_003112455.1 Paenibacillus agaridevorans | reverse complement strand
TTGTCGTTACCGCTAGTTTTCTTTTAAAAGTCACTTTCAATCACCTCTATATTAGAATTAATGCCCCCGCCTGTTAGGGCAAGACGCAAATGGAACCTCGTAAAACGGTGTCTTGCGTTTCTTCTCTAG
>NZ_BDQX01000223.1 GCF_003112455.1 Paenibacillus agaridevorans | reverse complement strand
TTTTTTTTTTTTTTTTTTTTTTTTTTTTTTTTTTTTTTTTTTTTTTTTTTTTTTTTTTTTTTTTGTTTTTTTTTTTTTTTTTTTTTTTTTTTTTTTTTTTTTTTTTTTTTTTTTTTTTTTTTTTTTTTT
>NZ_BDQX01000222.1 GCF_003112455.1 Paenibacillus agaridevorans | reverse complement strand
CGTCTAGCACGAGCCTAGCCTTTTATAGCGGAGTTTTCTGCTATATTCGGACGTCTAGCACGAGCCTAACCTTATATAGCGGAGTTTTCTGCTATATTCGGACGTCTAGCACGAGTACAGCCTTTTATA
>NZ_BDQX01000221.1 GCF_003112455.1 Paenibacillus agaridevorans | reverse complement strand
ACGTTGGGTTCTCTGTCCACTGTGCATAAAGCGTGACGTTTGTTGTGCCCATGGTGAGTGTCGCCCCCGCTGCGTAATCGGTACCGCCGCCGTCAGAAGCTGTGTTCCAGCCTGCAAATGTATGGCCTG
>NZ_BDQX01000220.1 GCF_003112455.1 Paenibacillus agaridevorans | reverse complement strand
CAGGAACGATCGGCTTCCATACGGCGTACAAGGTGGCGCTGGAGTCTGCTGTATAGGCCTGTTTCGGCTGGTAGACTCTAGTCGTTCCCGCGCTGTTGGTATCCCACCCGTCAAAGTAATAGCCCTCGCGGGTCGGGATCTCCCCCGACAGGTTCAGGTTGACGCCGCTAACCTTCATCTGCGGCGCAGGCGCGCCCGTTCCGCCGTTTGCGTCGTAGCGTATGGACAATCCCGCCGGATTCAAGGC
>NZ_BDQX01000219.1 GCF_003112455.1 Paenibacillus agaridevorans | reverse complement strand
CGCCCGGGCGCAGCCACAGAAGCAGCAGGCGCCGGGCGGCGGAGCCGGCGCCAAGAGCGCTTCTGCCCCGGTGCAAGGGCACGGGGCAGGGCTGGATGTCCCGCTGCTGGACGCAAGCAGCGGGACGGAGTTCATCGCCGTCGCGAGCGGCAAGGGCGGCGTCGGCAAAAGCACGGTGACCGTCAATCTGGCGGTCGCCCTGGCACGCAAGGGCAAACGCGTCGGCATCATCGACGCGGACATCTATGGCTTCAGCGTGCCCGATATGATGGGCATCGAGGAGCGGCCGCAGGTCGTAAACGATCGCGTCATCCCGATCGAGCGCTTTGGCGTGAAGGTCATCTCCATGGGTTTCTTTGTCGAGGATAATAGTCCGATCGTGTGGCGCGGACCCATGCTCGGCAAGATGCTGCGCAACTTTTTCCAGGAGATTGAGTGGGGCACGCTGGATTATCTGCTGCTCGACTTGCCTCCGGGTACGGGAGACGTGGCGCTTGACGTCCATCAGATCATCCCGCAAAGCAAGGAAATCATCGTCACGACACCGCATGCGACGGCTGCTTTTGTAGCGGCGCGGGCAGGGGCCATGGCCATCAAGACCGAACACGAAATTATCGGCGTTGTAGAAAATATGTCGTATTTCGTCTCCAAATCGGGAGACAAGGAATACGTTTTCGGGCGCGGCGGAGGCGCGCGTCTCGCCGAGACGCTGCATTGCGACCTGTTGGCCCAAATTCCGCTCGGAGCGCCGGACAACCACGTATCGGAGCCTGACTTTTCGCCTTCAGTCTACAAGGCTGATACAGAGACAGGAATCATGTACTTGGAGCTGGCGGATAGTGTTATTTCCCGTGTAGAGTCCCGCTGAACTTGAAAAAGCCCGTATCGCTCTCCATGCAAGCAAGAACTCATTTGTCGACTTACAATTCGACTGTTCTTGCAGAAGGGGCTATACGGGTTTTATTATTTCATATCATCCGCCTGTTACCCCTCACCATATTCAGGATGAGGGGCTGCCTGATCTTTTCGGATCTTAAACCTACTGCTGTGCGTCCTCGCCTTTCTGCTGCTCTTCCTTTACTTGCTCCTCTTCCTCCATGCTTTGCTCCTCTTGCTTGCCTTCCTCACCGGATTTCTTGACTTTCTCGTCGGGCTTCGTCTGGAGTTCTTCCTTGACGGCGGCCTTCATCAGATCCAGTACTTCAAGCCGGAACAGCGGATTTTGCATGGATTCCTGCATCAGCGACATGACTTCCTTACGATACTGCGCGCTTTTGAGCACTTCGAGGATCATCTTCTCCATCTCCGGGTTTTTAAACGTCTTGAGCAACTCCGCTTGGTATTGCGGATCCTTGATGAGTTCTCGGTGGATCGTTTTGTTTTCTTTATTAACTGATTTGGCGAATTCACCGGCGAACCGGGTGTCCGTCATCAGCTTCTTGATCACCTTATCGTAATCGGGGGAACTGATAACGTCCTTAACCGCCAGACGAACTTCTTCCTGATCCTGTACCGACAGCAGCTTCGATTCCTGCATGGAGTATCCTGACAGCTGCTGAGTGGATTCCTGAAGAGCCTTCTGGGCGTCCTCTGTCTTCAGAATATCGATCACCATCGACTTCATGTCTTTGTAACTGATCTGCTGCTGTCCGCCCGACGCCTCCGCGCCGCAGCTCGACAGTACGATTGTGAGCGCCAATATCGACAACGATAAAGTCCATCTGATGCGCATATTAGAGTTGCTCCCTTCTATATCAATGCCCGCCCTAGACCATGATGCTTGTTGTCTAACGCCTGAATTGAGATTATTATGTGCATTGTTCACGGTTTTATCATGGACGAGCATTAGCTTTTTGTTGTGATCGTGGTAAAATAAAGCCAAAACGTTCTGGAGGATTCAAACGGTGACTTTGCGCAAATGGTTTTTTTTATTCTGGAGCACGATGGCGATCGGAGCAGTCGTCTGCATCATAAGCGGCGGAATCATGCTTTTAACGGATCAGGAATTCGGATTCCTTGGCATGGAAGCAACGGGCTTCAACATCCTGATGATGGGAATTTCCGGGCTTATGATCGGAGCATTCAGCCAGATGGGCTTCTTCGCTTATTTGACGCTCAATTATATTGCGCTTAGCGTTTTCCGGCGCAAATACCTATGGCATGCGCTTCAAGGCTACACGACGCTGTTTGCGGTATTCGGCCTAGGCTATGTCTTGTTCGAAGAGCGCACGAACAATTGGTTTTTCTGGGTGCTGCCGCTTATTCTTTTCGTGGCCTCATTGCTCGTTTCCTGGAGCAAAATCAAACAAACCAACCAAAGCGCCTTCATCCCGACGATGTTCCTTATGTTCGTCGTAACCTTCGTGGAGGCATGGCCGGCGTTGCAGGGGGCGACAAATGTCGCGGCCATCATCTTTATGATGATCCCGCTCTTTGTCTGCAATGCGTACCAGAATATAATGATGCATCGTCTTCTGGGCAGCAAAGAAGCCGATCCCGCGGTCGTTCCCGCGAAACCGGCTCGTTAATCGATACGATAAATCCTTCACAGAAGTCCGTTTATTCGCTTGCAGCGCTCAGCTGGGAAGCGGAGGCGGGCTTCTTCTGATCGGAGGGAGCGCTCTGCACCGAGTTTCCTTCGGCTTCGGTACCATTAATAAGCTGCGTTACATTGACGAACTCATACCCTTTTTCCCGCAGTTGATCAATAATGACAGGAAGGGCCTCGTGCGTTTGAAGCACTGTATCGCTTGCGTGAAGCAAGATGATGTCGCCGGGATGCGTCCGGCTGACGACTCGGTCAATGATTTTGTCCGTGCCTATGTTCATCCAGTCCATGGAGTCCGTGTCCCACTGAATCACTTTGTATTGCAGCTCTTCGGCGATACGAAGGACGCGTTTGTCGAAATCGCCATTGGGAAGACGGATCAGATTGGGCTGTTTGCCCGTAATATCGGCCAGAATGGTGTGAGCGGTGGAGATTTGCTTGCGAATCTCATCATCGCTATATTTGGTGTAGAAGTCGTGCTTGTGGCCATGGCTGCCGATTTCGTAACCTGCGTCCTGGATTTTTTTTACGAGTTCGGGATGAGACTGGCTCCAGGTGGAGGAGAGGAAGAAGGTTGCCTGCGTAATATTTTTTTCCTTGAGCACCTCCAGAATAGGCTCGGCACGCTTGTCTCCCCAGCTGATGTCGAAGGTGAGCGCTACAACTTTCTTGTCCGTAGGCACACTGTAGATGGCAGCGGGCTGCTGCGGAGCGAACACCGTAATGTTGTCGCGTTCCGCGTAAATAATTCCGATAGAAAACACGAGAGCGATCGCGATAAAAAAATACTTTTTGAGCTTTCTGCCGTTCATAACATAGAACATATTCATGGGAATGGGCTCTCCTCTCTTGGATATGCCCCGGCTTTCCCGAGGCAACGGCTTGTTTAGTACAATCTATGCTCGTACACATCGGGGATATGCCAGTTGATTTTTTCTGTAATCGAATAGGAGAGTGACGCTCATGTTCAAATGGCGGACCATATGGCGGGATTTGAAAGAGACCAGGGGGTACATCGCTTTTGCGGCGATCATGTTTATCGCGGGAATCTTTATTGGAGGAAGCAATCCGGCATTTCGTTCGTTTCTGGATGCCCAGCTAACTGGGCTGCAGCAGCTTGTCGAGACGGTCGACCAAGCAGAGAACAGGACGTTTGCCATGATCACGGTTATTTTCTTGAACAATGCGATCAAGTCGATTTTCATTATTTTTTTGGGTGCATTCCTCGGCGTTATTCCGATTCTGTTCTTGATTATCAACGGAATGGTCATCGGATATTTGCTGGACAGGGTCGCCGAGACACCGGATGCTATGCCTGTATTCGAGTTAATCGTCAAAGGATTGCTGCCTCATGGCATTATCGAAATCCCGGCGATCATAATCGCCTGCGCATATGGCATGAGATTCGGGATATTGATCGTCCGCGCTCTGGGAAGCCTGTTGTTCGCAAGAGACAAGCTGAGCGACAGCGGTGATAGATTGGTGTCGTTTATGGTGCGAGTCGTACCCGTGATTATAATGTTGACTGCGGGACTGCTGCTGGCGTCCATTATTGAAAGTACTTTTACAGGTTGGCTGTTGTCGTTGTAATAATATTTCCAATATTTGAGCATAACAGTAAGGCGGTGTCGAAACGCATTTGCGGCTTCGCGGAACGAAACGCGTCCCGCCTCCAAAGGATGGCCTAGCCGTTTCGCCTTGTACTTCTGATATCGGTCCATACGCTCTACATACCCCAAAGGAGGCCGCTTACGGTTATGCTCGGAATACTGTTCAACGACAAGGAATGCAAAGAATTTGATTACGTATTGCGCAAGGAATTGGACGAGATGCTTCTCGATTTGAACGACTCCAGGTTAGACGGCGACATCAAACAAGCGATCGCACGCAGGTATAAGATCATCTTCAGAATGTACGCCAGAATCGCTTCCCCTAAGGAATTATCTCGGTATGCATTAAACGCGAGAGCGTATCGTTGATACGGGTGATTGGTGGCCACGACAACTTTTAAAAAAAATCAAAATAGGGGTTGCATTCAATTGGGCCCCTGTGATATATTATTTCTTGTCGCCGCGAGAGATTGACGCCGGCAACGAAAGAAAAGATTGTTC
>NZ_BDQX01000218.1 GCF_003112455.1 Paenibacillus agaridevorans | reverse complement strand
CCCGATTTTTGAGACTGTCGATTAATTCTAGAACATGCACAAATAAAAATCCCCAAATATCCATTAAAACCACCCATTTTCTTTAAATATCTCTAAATAACTCCCTATATCGTGGTATAATAGATTTATATCGAGGGGAGAGAATGACAATGGCAGTCGCTTTCAAACAGTTTGAGCAGCTTACATTTGCAGATATCGAGGTTTACTCCGTATTGCCCGAGCATCCGATTTGGAGTAAGGTCGAGGAACTCGTGGATTTTAGCTTTGCGGATCGCATTTGTGCTCATCTCTACTCGTCGCGAGGCCCTAAACCCTATGCACCATCCATAAAGTTTAAGCTGCACGTTATCCAGCGATATTACAACCTTTCGGATCGCGAGATGGAGGAGCGCGTCATTGGCGATCTCTTCATTAAGCGGTTTTTGGGCGTTCCGGTTAGTTTTATGGGGTTCGACCACAGTACGATCGGCCTTGACCGCGATCGGCTCGGTTCGGCATTATTTGACGCCTGTCATCACCACATTCTCGCACAAGCCAAACAAAAGGGGTTGTGGGGCGACAACAAGGACGTTTGGATTGTCGATTCCTTCGTAACACAAGGGAATGCCGTTTACCGCTCATCCTATCGCCTAATCAAACATGCCTTTGTCCGGGTGCTCAATCATTTGAAACGTTCGTACCGGCAATTGTTTGACCGCGCACATACCGAGCTTGACTTGCGTCCGTTGACCGCCAAGCTTCCTCCCGATGCGACGCCTGAGGATCTCGCCGTTGCTTTCAGCCAATTGGTTCTAATGGCGTATGAACTGCTGCACTGGTTTGAAAAGGATTCGATTCGCGACTTATTCTGGACATGGTCTTATCCGGAACGACGACTGGTTTCGTTGGAGCACCAGGCCATTCTGTTCCAGATTTTAATGGAGAATGCGTACCCGGAAGACCCGAATGATCCCCATGTACCCTACAAAAAAATAGAGCGTAAAAAACGGCTCAAAGACCGTGTTGGCAGCGCAGTCGATCCGGAAAAGCGAAATGGTGCCAAAAGTAAAACCGTACAATTTTTCGGTGACAAGGTACAGGTGGTCATATCGGAAACCAATGGCATCGTGCTCAATGCGGAACCGATTGCGGGCAATGAGCCGGATGGCGAACGTCTGCAGGAACTCGTGAGCGCTGTGATGAAAGAGCATAACGCCAAGCCTGAGTATGTCTTGGGCGATTCTGCGTACGGATACGGCGCGCACCGTAAGGCGTTAACGAAAGAAGGCATGCAACTTGTAGCACCACTAAAATCGGTTGGCGTCAACGCGAAAGGACTCATGTCCAGCGACTTATTCCACTACGATCTCGAAACAGAATCGGTCACCTGCCCCCAAGGTCAAGTAACCACTCAGGCTCACGACATGCGGGGGGAGCTTGGTAAGCAATATATCTTCGCCAAATCGCAATGCAAGAACTGCCCGGTTAGAACGGAATGCACGACGAGCAAAAAGACCGGAAGAACCATTTTCATCAGTGATTACTATGCGGAATTCAAGCAAGCAGAAGTCTTTAATGCGACCGATGAAGGCAAGACTTTACTACAGAAGCGTGCGAACATTGAACGGAAATGTAATGAGATGAAAAACCACAACGGGCTGGGCAGAACGCGATTACGTTCCCGGGAGAAGCGACGTATAGACACAAAAATTGTGGCCGCGGTGACGAATCTGAAGCAAATCGTTAAACATGCGCAGGGTTCGCTTACGCTGAGTTTTCAGCGAAAGCGTGGCTCTGGTCAGCTACGGGCATTTTCCGGTTAAGGGGAGCAAAAGGAACAAAAAAACGGGCCGATATGCCCGGATTTGGACGCCACAAGGGGCTAGAAGTAAAAAAAATACAAAAAACACGATGCGGGATAGTCTGAGGGTTATTTAATCGACAGTCTCTTTTTTCGGG
>NZ_BDQX01000217.1 GCF_003112455.1 Paenibacillus agaridevorans | reverse complement strand
CAATCGTAAATTCAATAGGAAGATCGAAGTTTCGCACGATTTCTTCCGGATTGAGGTAGATCTGACCGCCATTAAACGCATTTTTATAATAGCCTGTTGATGTATACAGATTACTGATCGTTTGTGAGA
>NZ_BDQX01000216.1 GCF_003112455.1 Paenibacillus agaridevorans | reverse complement strand
GAGGCGGATATCCAGCACCTGCCTGTAACAGGCCATACGCTGGGCATTGATGTCGGTATTAAACTACTTGCCGTGCCCTCAGAAGGTATTGCCATGGATAATCCGAGATATACGCTGCAGTATGAACGCTTATTAGCGAAATGGCAACGGGTCATGGCGAGAAGAACGTATGGCGGGAGCAACTGGCATAGAGCGAAACAAAAAGTGGCCCAAATTCACGAAAAAATTCGAAATAGTCGAATCGATGTGATGCACAAGCAGACCACGAAATGGATACGTGAAAACCAAACGATCTGTATCGAAGACTTGCG
>NZ_BDQX01000215.1 GCF_003112455.1 Paenibacillus agaridevorans | reverse complement strand
CAGCAAGACGCTAAGGACAATGAGATCGCATATATCGTTGTAGATACGAATAAGGATTCAGCTGCAACGGCCGCAACCTGGAAAGCAAAGGGCATCGTTAAACAGGTTCAACTGACAAGCGATCAGTGGGCAGACGAAAACCCGCAGCTGACAAGTGTGCGTTGGAGCGATAACAGTGAGCGGTTTATTCTTGCCTGGTACAAAACAAGCGAGACAGCTTTTGGCTCGCAGGTCAATGATATCCCGCTTGCGGCGATTGATAAGGATGGGGAGCTTGATCCAACCTTTGTAGATAGTTTATCGGATCTTAAAGTATCGATGAATGAGGAGATTGATCCGAGGTTCGTCTTTGCGAAAATGTCCGATGCAGTCAATGAAGTGGATAACCTGTCCATGGTATGGAAAAATTCCGAAGTAGAAACCGATGAAACAACCGGGGAGTCGATTCAACGTGATTCCTTGCGAGCAGTCAAATTCGGTGCAACGGGATCGCAGTTCTATCTCAGCTCCGTGCAGGATATTGGTACAGCGGAAGATTTTACCCAGCTTGATAGCTTGTCGGTTTACGTGAGCGCGGCAGACGGTCGTCAAGTAAAGGGGATTCTGTTAGGAACAACGTATACAACGGATGCGTTTGAAGCAGGGAGCATATCGACAGAAGATGGCGAGGATATTCCGGTATATGTCTCACAAACGATCAGTAATCTGTATACATCAACAGGCTATTATAAAAATGCGTTTAATGGCGG
>NZ_BDQX01000214.1 GCF_003112455.1 Paenibacillus agaridevorans | reverse complement strand
CGATTATTACCCTCCCGGACGATCCTTCCATTGTATCGTTAAGGGTTGAAAGCTTCTTCGAGCAAGGAACGGGGACAGCCTGGTTTGACGATACGTCTCTCATTCCATGGGTGCCTTTAGAAAAGATTGCATTTGAACAGGAAGCGTATACCGTACCGGTTGGAGGATCGGTTGCGACGAACGTTGATCTTACTCCTGCGAATACAAGCGAGAAAGAATTGATCTGGACGACGTCGGACCCCACTGTTGCTACAGTTGCAAATGGCGTAGTGACGGGAGCAAACACAGGAGTAGCCATTGTGACGGCTGCTTCATCGAACGGAAAAAAGCGGGCCTCCGTCCCTGTTTATGTTGGCCTGATCGGCGAGGGCATTACTGCGGAAGACGATCAGGCAGAGTCGATTCAAGGAGGAACGGCATCGGGGACAATTAAAGCTTATTCGGAAACGGGACAGCCATTATTTTACGCGATCGGGCTAAACGTCGCTCATGGACTACTGGATGTAGAGGATACGGGGAAATGGAGTTATTTTCCTTACGATAATTTTTACGGTACAGATCGGTTTATCGTCACGATTCGGGACGATCAAGGCAATTATGCCGTTTCTCAAGTCGCGATAACGGTTCATCCCGCCAACCATAGTCCCATAGCAACCGATTTAACGTATACGACAGACAAAAATAAGCCGATCACCGGTTTAGGTTACGTCGCTTTGAGGGATCCAGACGGCGATCAGCTTGTCATTGACTTGGCGAACCAGCCGCTTCACGGGCAAGTTGCGCTGCAGGCGAACGGGGACTGGAGCTACACACCCGATAACGATTATGTCGGGAACGATTGGTTCGCTTTGCGGGGAAGCGACGGCCATGGCGGGGAAGCCGTTGCCAAGGTTTACTTGTATATGGCTCCTCGCGCCGAAGAGCTGATTAGCGAGTTAATCACGAATCAGCCGAATCACAATCATCCCAGGATTCTGGCAACCGTCGACGACTTTGATCGGATTCAATCGCTTCTGGATAACGATATCCGCGTTCAGCAATGGTTTGCCAAAGTCAAGCAAACGGCGGATACAGCGCTCGGACAGGAGCCCGCGCCCTATCAAAAGCCCGATGGCTTGCGGCTAAACATGACGGCTCCGAGCAACATTGCCTACCTTGCTTTTGTATTCCGGGTGACTGGAGAACAGCAATATCTGGATCGCGCATGGCTGGAACTTCAGAATGTGTCGACGGACAATTATCCGGATTGGGGTCCGGAGCATTTTCTGGATACGGCTACGATTACGCAGGGGGTAGCCCTAGGCTATGATTGGTTGTACGACTATTTAAGCAGCGAACAGCTGGATATCGTCCGGCACGCGATTGTGGAGAAAGGGCTGAAGCAGGCTCTGCCGCTGTATGCGGGGATGACGTATTGGACGAAAAATAACAACAACTGGAACTTCGTCTGCAATGCCGGCATAATTATGGGAGCTCTTGCCGTTGCGGATGAAGAGGAGGAAATCGCCGGAGCCATTCTTCAAGGGGCATTCAAATCGCTGCAGCACGGATTGCGGCAATACGCCCCTGACGGTTCGGCCATAGAAGGGCCGGCTTACTGGAGCTATGGCACGGACTATCTCGTTTACTTGCTCTCGTCGCTGGAAACGGCATTCGGGCATGATTTTGGATTCTCCGCTGCGGATGGAATTCCGGCTACGCCGGATTATCCCTTATACATTACGGGTCCGCAGGGGCCGTTCAACTATTCCGACGGACCGGAGTCGTTTATCCCCGGAAGGTTGCTTCTTTGGTTCGCCGAGCATCACCAGGAACCGGGGTATGCGTGGTATCATCAATTTGTCCAAAGCCAAGCCGTCAGAACTACGCCTTACGATATTTTGTGGTATCGGCCCGAACTGTATAACGGCAGCGAACCGCCGAAGAAAGACTATTATTTTTCTCGTCAGCAAGCGGTGACTATGCGCAGCTCTTGGTCGGATTCCAACGCTCTGTTCGTTGGCTTCAAAGGAGGGATGAATGGCGCTCCTCATGGCGATCTGGACATCGGCTCTTTTGTGTTAGATGCTAACGGCGTGCGCTGGGCTTCCGATCTTGGCTCGGAGGATTACAATTTGCCCGGGTTCTGGGAAATGGGCGTGGAGGGAAGACGCTGGACCTATTACCGCAAACGGACCGAAGGACATAATTCTATCGTTATTAATCCGTCTGCCATGCCCGAACAGAAAGTAACGGCTGTATCTAAAATCGTAAAATTCGAAGACAACCGCGAGCAAGGCGCTTATGCAATCGCAGATATGACGGAAGCGTACAAGGATAGCGTAGTATCGGCGCAGCGCGGCGTTGCCTTGCTTGACGGTCGTAGGCAATTTCTCGTTCAGGATGAAATTCAAGCCAAGCTGCCTTCGGAGTTGTATTGGTTTATGCACACCGAAGCGCAAATCAACATCGAACCGGACGGCAAAACAGCTATACTAAGTTCGGGCGGTCAACGTTTGCAGGTGCAATTGCTGGCTCCGGCTGAGGCTGTATTCTCTGTAATGGACGCGGTTCCTTTATCGACCTCGCCCAATCCGGAGGGGCAAACAGTCAATACCGCCATGAAGAAGCTGACGATTCATCTTCAGAATCGGAAAAACACGACCATTTCGGTTCGAATGGTTCCGTTGCTGCCCGGGCAAGATCTTCTGTCCGATACGCCGGATGTCGTTCCGTTGGATCAGTGGTCGGTTGCCGAAGGAACGATTGCTTACAGTACGACAGCGCCGACGAATCACAACGTTGTTGCTGCCTTATTAACCAACGAACCTGTCACGATTACGAATAACGGCGGATCCCCGACCTATATATTCGAAAACAACGGCAGCTTCACCTTTGAATTTATGGACGTTGCGGGGAATAGGGGGTCTGCCGTTGCAACAGTTTCGAATATAGACAAAGTCGCGCCAACATTATCCATCTCCGTAGACAAGACGATATTAACTCCGCCGAATCATAAGTTGGTTCCTGTCCAAGTAACGGTTAATGCGGACGATGCCGGCGGTTCCGGTGTCGCGTCGATTATTCTGGCTTCTATTACGAGCAACGAGAACGATAACGAAAGCGGGGACGGTAACACGACGGAGGATATTCAGGAAGCGGAGTTCGGCACGTCCGACACGTCATTCTTGCTTCGAGCAGAGCGTTCAGGTAACGGGACAGGTCGGATTTATACGATTACGTATACGATTACGGATTATGCGGGCAACACGAATTCAGCCACCGCTACAGTTACAGTCCCCAAGGGCGGAAAGTAACCTGGCAACGAATTCGAGCGATTTTGTAGAGAGCAGAGGAGAAAACGAGCGATGAGTTTATGGGCAACGTCGATTGAGGACGCTTTGGCGAAAACGAAGCTCAACATCGAGAGGTTTGGCGAAAGGCTCCCTCTTGTCAGCACGGACGGAGGCAAAACGTACGTGCTGACGAATAATGACGATTGGACCGACGGCTTCTGGTCCGGCATACTGTGGCTGTGTTACGAGTACAGCGGCGACGTCGCATATCGCGAAGCCACCGTCCGCGAAGGCGCAATGGATCATTGAGCGCGACGAAGAGACCAGACGCCTGGCGCTAAAGGCGGCGGACAAGCTGATGGCCAGATGGCGCGAGCCGTGGCAATATCCAGTCATGGGGGCCTGAGGGCGATCCGGTTAAAGACGGGCGCATCATTATTGACTGAATGATGAATTTGCCGTTGTTGTATTTGGCTTACGAGCAGGCCGGAGAGGAACGATATCGGCGAACTGCGGTTCTTCATGCCGACAAGAACCGCCGTTACCTCGTGTACGGGGACTATTCCTCGTATCATACGTTTCATTTCAAACCGGAAAACGGAGGGCCGATCGGCGGCGATACGGCGCAGGGCTACACGAACGGATCGACTTGGACGCGCGGACAAGCGTGGGGCGTATACGGCTTTGCCCTGTCCTACCGCTATACCGACGATGCGAGTATCTGGAAACATCGAAGCGGCCGCTTTGCTGGAACTTGATGTTGAAGAGGAACTAGCGATCGTAAAAAAGGCAGTGCACATCTTCAGCAAGCCAAAGAACTAAGATTTCAGTTCATTCAAGGTCATCATTCCAAGTTCAATTTAGAGATGATGTGCGAAGTAATGAGCGTTTCCCGGAGCGGTTACTACAAATGGAAAGTCACAGGACCAAGTAAACAGGAGCTCCGCAAGCGTGAACTCATGGAGAGAATCCCTTCCACTTCAACGATTCTAAGCAACGTTACGGAGCACCCAAGATCACCTTTAGTCGGCTTTGAAGCAATCGCATCCCCGGTCGGCGTCTGAACCTACCTCTAAAGCCGGGCCAGCATCATCGAGTTGCTTCGATCAGAGGGTTCAGACACTCTCCCCACTAGGGAGAGAAACGTCGCCCGTGAGCTTTGGGAT
>NZ_BDQX01000213.1 GCF_003112455.1 Paenibacillus agaridevorans | reverse complement strand
ACATGATCGGGCGAATATAATGCAGTTTATTGTCCCCGGTCAACGGAATTTCATCGGCTACGCCATTTTGGTTAGGATCTTCATCGCGGAACTTCACCAGCAAATCATACAATTCGTCGACTGTTGCAG
>NZ_BDQX01000212.1 GCF_003112455.1 Paenibacillus agaridevorans | reverse complement strand
GAAACGAATTCCTTGGCAATCAACAGATGCTGCCGGTATTTGCTCCAAACAACACCTGGGATCAAAGAGTCAAATGGGAGGTCTTTGAGCAGGATGGCGTTACGCCTACAGATAAGGCGCTGATCAGTCCATTTGGCGTTCTTACGTTATTGAAGGAAGGCAATGTGAAAATTGTAGCGACTGCGCTGGATGGATCCGGCGTAACGGGTTCCTATGATTACAATATTCAGTTTACAATTACAAATCCTTTATTTGTAGGAGCAACGGCAACAGCGTCGTCATCGAATTACGGCAATGATTATACCCCTGTAAAAGCGATTCTTAGCAACCATGGATCTTTCGCGGGGTGGAGCTCCGGGGAGGGAACAACCTACAACAACCCACAGTGGTTGCAGGTTGAATTTGCCCAGCCTACGGTATTGAACCAAATTGATGTCTATACAACGGAATCCTATTTCAAGATGAGGGATTTCGATGTTCAATATTGGAAGGACGGACAGTGGGTAAATGTTTATTCGGTAAAGGATAACACGAATGTGATAATAAATATTCGGTTTGCAGAGCTTATGACAACAAAAATCAGAGTAATCTGCTACGTAGGAGATACAGCTGGCATAACTCGTATTGACAGCATTGAAGTCTACAACGATGCTTCAGCATACGGGGAATTATATGCCGAGCCCCCTCCTGGATGGGTGCTTGTTTCGCAAGGAGCGCCAGTCACGCCCTACAATGGAATGATCGTTCATGACGGCGTGCAAAGCAACCTAACCGATGGAAACCTGGGTACGCTCTCGGGAGCGTCGACAGAGTTTATTGACCTGTATTTGGATTTGGGGCAGAAAAAATCGCTGGGTTATGTGACCATCCATTACGCCCGTCATTGGAACAAAACAAATAAGGTATATGTATCCGACGATGCCGTGAACTGGACGGAAGTGGTCTCCGGAGATGGTGGAATAGGTAAGTATGAGTATTTGCAGAATACGACGACAACCTCAATCACAGATCTCAATGTATTCGGAGCGTTGCTTCCAGCCAATACAACGGGCCGTTATGTCAGAATCAGTTCGGATCAGGTTTATGTGAACATCAATGAAATTCAAGTGTATTCTACGAATGCTCCGTATGTGGTACCGCCGTCGGGGATGCACTTGATCTCACAGGGAGCGCCGGTCACACCCTACAATGGAATGATCATTCATGACGGCGTGCAAAGCAACCTAACCGATGGAAACCTGGGTACGCTCTCAGGAGCGTCGACAGAATTTATTGACTTGTATTTGGATTTGGGGCAGAAAAAGTCGTTGGACTATGTGACCATCCATTACGCCCGGCATTGGAACAAAACAAATAAGATATATGTATCCGACGATGCTACGAATTGGACGGAAGTGGTCTCCGGAGATGGCGGAATAGGCAAGTATGAGTATTTGCTGAATACGACAACAACCTCGATCACAGATCACAATGTATTCGGAGCGTTGCTTCCAGCGAATACAAAGGGCCGCTATGTAAGAATTAGATCGGACCAGGTTTATGTCAACATCAATGAAATTCAGGTCTATTCCACGAATGCTCCGTATGTGGAACTGCCATCGGGGATGCACTTGATCTCACAAGGAGCGCCGGTCACGCCCTACAATGGGATGATCGTTCATGATGGCGCGCAAAGCAACCTGACCGATGGGAATCTGGGGACGCTCTCGGGAGCGTCGACAGCGTTTATTGATCTGTATTTGGATTTGGGGCAAAAAAAATCGTTGGACTATATAGCAATCCATTACGCCCGACATTGGAACAAAACAAATAAGGTGTATGTATCCGACGATGCCGTGAATTGGACGGAAGTGGTCTCCGGAGATGGCGGAATAGGCAAGTATGAGTATTTGCAGAATACGACGACAACCTCAATCACAGATCACAATGTATTCGGAGCATTGCTTCCAGCGAATACAAAGGGCCGCTATGTAAGAATCAGATCGGATCAGGTTTATGTGAACATCAATGAAATTCAGGTCTATTCGAAGGATGCTGGATAACTCAAAGGAGAGTGAAAATTTTTATGTTAAGTAACTTGCGAATGAATACAAGTACAAGTAAACAACGCATTTATATCTGCTTCCTTGCTGTCGCATTGTTTCTGTCTACTATACCCATGGGCAAAGCATCAGCAAATATAATTAAATCGTACACAGAGGTACCTTCAGATTCGTCTCTTGTTTCACAAGGAGCCACGGTCACACCTTACAATGGAATGGTCATTAATGATGGCGTACAAAGCAACTTAACGGATGGAGATTTGGGCACGATGTCAGGAGGAGGGCCGGGATTTATAGATTTGTATTTAGATCTCGGTCAGAAAAAAGAGTTGAATTATGTAAAGATCGATTTTAACCGGCATTGGAACAAAACAAACAAGGTCTATGTATCGGACGACGCCGTGACATGGACGGAAGTGGTTTCCGGAGATGGCAGCATTGGCAAGTACGACTATTTGCAGAATACGACAACTACCGTCATCACGGATCACAATGTATTCGGAGCGATGCTTCCGGCACATACAGAAGGCCGCTATGTCAGAATCAGCGCGGACCAGGATTATGTGAACATCAATGAAATCCAGGTGTATTCGCCGGGTGTTCCAGCGGTTGTAAATAAGGAGTATGCTGAACTGCCATCGGAGATGCATTTGATCTCGCATGGAGCACCGGTCACCCCCTACAACGGAATGGTTGTTCATGATGGCGTGCAGAGCAATCTAACGGATAGCGATCTGGACACGATATCAGGAGCAACGGAATTTATAGATCTGTACTTGGATCTTGGGCAGAAAAAAAAGTTGAACTATATAGCAATCCATTTTGCCCGGCATTGGAACCATACAAACACGGTTTATGTATCGGACGATGCCACGACTTGGACGGAAGTAGTCACCGGAGACGGCAGCATTGGCAAATATGAGTATTTGCAAAATACGACGACCACCGTAATCACAGATAATAATAGATTTGGAGCATTGCTCCCAGCGAATACAGAGGGACGATATGTAAGAATCAGAACGGAACAGGTTTACGTAAACATCAATGAAATCCAGGTGTATTCGATGGACGCTCCAGCGGCTGTTAGTAAGGAATACGTGGATGTACCGAGTGGGTTAACCTTAGTCTCACAAGGTAATCCTGTATTCGTATATGGAGATATGGTGTTTAACCCTGGTTCAGGTGAAAAAGAAAACTTAACGGATGGCAACTCAGGCACGATGGCGGGCGGCGGGTATCCGAATGGATCGGTTGACTTCTATATTGACTTGGGCCGGAGCTATCCATTAAATTACGTCAAGGCGAGTTTCAGCAGATTTTGGGATGGGATCAACATCGTTTATATTTCAGACAATGCCCAAGATTGGACCCCTGTCGTAGTTGGTGATGGCGGGATGAACAAGTATGAATATATCAAAAATACTTCTTCTGCAAACGCTGCTGGATTCAATGAATTTGGAGCACTTTTGCCGGAGGGATCGGAGGGGAGATACGTCCGATTTGTTACGAAGGCTTGGGCAGACCTTTTTGAATTTCAAATCTATTCTTCATACATGATTGAAGTGGAGCAGTTTAATATAACTGGCGGGGTCTCAATGGAGGTTCTCCCTGGCTTCTCGGTACAGATGAAAGCCGAGGCACAACCAAGCAATGCGACGAATCAGGCGGTAACGTGGAGTGTCAGTCCGAAACCGGGTTCTTCGGGAATGGCAGAAATAGATGCCGCTACAGGTTTCCTGACAGCGATTACAGCAGGAATGGTTACCGTAACGGCCGAGGCATTGGATGGCTCGGGTGTTGTAGCAACAACAGACATCGTGATACGTGAGGCGATTGAGCAGTGGCGTAGCATGGAGTTGTCCTTGATGAGTTCGAAAACGTACAATGATCCCTTTGCAGATGTGGATGTCGTGGCAACTTTCACGGGACCGGGCGGCATTCAAATCACTCGTCCCGCATTTTGGGATGGGGGGCGCATATGGAAGGTTAGATTTGCTCCTACTGTTACGGGAAATTGGAGTATGACGGTAGAGGCTAGTCAATCTGCTGATGACACTGGACTCAACAGGAGCGAGGCCATATCTTTTAATGCCACGCCCTATTCCGGTTCATTAGATTTGTATAAGCGAGGTTTTCTGCAAGTCGGAGACAATGATCGCCACTTTAATTACAACGATGGAACTCCGTTTTTCTATCTTGGCGATACCCATTGGTTCATGCCTTCCGAGCGTTTTGAAGGATCGAACGTAGAAGGAATCGATTCGCAATTCAAATATGCTGTCGATCATCGTGTCAGTCAAGGATTTACA
>NZ_BDQX01000211.1 GCF_003112455.1 Paenibacillus agaridevorans | reverse complement strand
CAGCGCCGATGGTACTTGGACCGCAGGGTCCTGGGAGAGTAGGACGTCGCCAAGCGGGTATTTTTAATACCTAGTTGTTGCGTTTTGGCGCAGCGGCGAATTTGCACCTTGAAAACTGGATAACGAAAGTAAAAAGAAGATGAAAATCTTCTG
>NZ_BDQX01000210.1:5089-24381 GCF_003112455.1 Paenibacillus agaridevorans | reverse complement strand
GACTTTCAATCAAAAGCTCCGAGACGACATCATACAAAGGGTTTATGGCAAAGGTTTCAGCGTTCCCTTTGCTCTCTGGGCATAAGAGCCTTCGTATTTTTTTCTCTTCATCGCTTTTTTTATAATGGCTAAATGATAGCACAGAGCCTGCGGTTTTTCAAATGCTTTATTACAGGAATAAGGAGCAACTGCCGCGGCGGCAAACTGCTCCTGGATCATAAAACTAAAGTCTTCCGTTAGAATCGCTCAAGACCATTAGCCCACCAATTTTCTAAACGACAGAAATTTTGAACGTCTAGCCTTTACGGAACGACAATTCTCCAAAATTGTTTTTTGCACCGCCACTCATTGATATGTTCAGCCTTAATCTCCTTTGCCATTCAGTCGACATTTATCAGCGTTACTTCTTTTTGGAAGATGACTTTCGCTTTCCCGCCGTATGGATTAAACAGCGACGCTTGTATGACTGCTGTACTGCTTGCAGCATGATTCGAAATGGAAACATTTCCGTTCAATTTCACGTTCACATCGTCGCTCCCGGATACTTTTGTCCATCTCACAATACTGGAAGGAAGCTCGATATCGAGAACCTTGAGCCTGTATTCGTGCTTCTTGCCGTTCGCCGTTATTTTGACTTCCACATCCGCTTCAGAACGGATAAAAGCAACGATTAACGCGTTAATGGCCGGCACATCATATTTCAGCTTTACCTGGAAGTTATACAGCGACGACCTTATGTCTTCAGGCTTAACATTAAGTTTGTAGAGCATCGCGCTGAGCGCATACGTATTTTTATCCTCCAATACTTCAGCCAGCGCTTTACTTAAGACCACATTCATTCGATCCTTATTGACGAGCAGTGTCGCAAGTTCCTTCGGTTTCATATCCTTCAGTATATTGCGGACTGCTCCTTCTATCCCTCCTGCATTTCTTCCATCTCCAAAAAGCAGGATAAGGAAATCGTCCATCGATAAATTCGGTTGGCCTCCGGCCGCTGCAATCGTCTCTAGTGCCGCTATGAATTCCGGATTCGTCCGAATGGCTTCCAAATCGGACAACTGTGGATCGTAACGTAACGAACCCATAGCCTTGACGATTCGGAACAGGCTGATCTTTAGCTCGGCCTGGTCAACTGATGCCGGCAGCTTGGCGCTGATTTTGTACCATAAGGGATCGATCAACGACAGATCGGTCGAATCGTCCAGCTCCGCGATTTCATCGAGGAGATTTCTTACGTCCTGTATGTCCGCTGAATCGCCGGCAACGAGGGCGGCATGAAGCTTGTTAAGCCATTCTAAGAATGGACTAGAAGTCCTCACCAACAAAGACGGTCCATCCTTCGACCAATTGCCGTCCGGCAGCCCTGACTCCACCTTGAAGATGTATCTGGTATCCGGCTCCAGCACCGTTACATCATACGAATGAACGTTTTCGTTCACCGTATCTATGAGTTCCTCGTTCCTGTATATCCGGTAACCATTGCTCTCCCGGGCGGCCGACCAGGATAAGGCAAGTGAATTCCGCCCGACATCCTCTGCCTTCAAACTGCTTCCTTCTGGCCATACAGATTTCTTGACAGAGAAGCTGCCGGAATGCACTGC
The DNA here is from genome assembly GCF_003112455.1 of Paenibacillus agaridevorans. Taxonomy (GTDB): domain Bacteria; phylum Bacillota; class Bacilli; order Paenibacillales; family Paenibacillaceae; genus Pristimantibacillus; species Pristimantibacillus agaridevorans. The sequence continues at coordinate 22,780 of NZ_BDQX01000210.1, read as the reverse complement.
TATATTTCCTTCTTTATCCGTAGCACGGATCAGAAGGGAATGGGTGCCATCCTGCAATCCGGAGGCTGGCGCGGTCACGGTCATCGACTCCACGTCATAGCTGGATTCCAGAATTTGATCGTCGACTTTGACAATCAACGAAAAGGGATCCGTCCCCGAATCGGGATCCAAAATGACAGCGGATAAGACCGGATTATTCACGGTTACCGTCTCGTCATCCGAAGGCTGCACACTGCCGATCGTCGGTGCCGTCGTTTCTTTTTTTAACGCAAATAACGTATTGTCAATCGTGCCATATTCTTGCCCGTCTAGCCGTATCAGCCGCAGTTCGGATGTTCCGATTTCTACAGGATCGCTTATTCCGTCAGCCTTATATTTACGAAAAAACAGCTTATTATCGTTATAAAAAGCGACGTCACCATTTTCGGCTAAGTAAGCGATTATATAGGGGTAACTTGTACTGAAATGTGCAACCTGCTGCTCTTGACCGTCAGGAGCGCGAAGCCATAGCGGCTCGTGTCCGCTAACTGTTGGACGATTATAAGCTACCCAGCCTTGATTTAATTGGTAGTCCATTCCTCTTACGCTCGACCATACCTCGTCACCTATGACCTGATCGCCATCGGGTCCGCGAAGCACCAAAGAACACGGTGAATCATAGCTAGTGGTTTTGCAAAACAAGCTATAATGGCCATCTGATATAGTTGATAAGAGGGTTTCGGAGGTGAAATCATCCAATGGAGTAATAGTGCCCTTGTCGTATTTGTAGCTCCCTCCAGGATTTTCCCAATTCCTGCTGTAAGTTTCAAAATAGACCTCATTTCCAATAAGAAAAAATCTGTTGACGATAAATTCTTCCGGTGGAATTGGAATAATTTCGTTTGTTCCCGTTACCAAATTTCGAAAAATAAGATCACCATTTTTTCCATAGAGTGCATAGTTTTGGTTTACGGGTACATCGTGTATGCTGCAAAGAAGATATTCATTTTCACAAGCGGAACTGGAGGGAAAATACCCTAAAGAATTGAGCTTACCGTCTCTCCATTCATAAAGGGCGGATGGGGCATCCATTTTCCCTTTATCTAATTGAAGAGCCATAACAGCGCCGTGAGGAGTCAAAAAGCCGTATTTAAATACATCGTTTACAGGGAGATCATAAGGAACGGTAATGATTTCACCGGATTTTCGGTCTTTGATACCCAGCTGCCTTTTTTGACGATTATCAAATAATATTTTTTCCGTGCTGACATCCAGAATATCGCCGTCCACTGTATCGACCAGGCGAAGCCACTCGCTGTGTTCCGGCCAAAGCGTGAAGCTCTGACTAGCGGTTTGACCTCTAGAATCTACGGCCGTTAATGAAATATCAAGTCCCTGCTCTATATACTCGCCCAAATCTACATGCTGATCGATGCTGTTTACTCGAGTTATTTTTTCGCTGCCATAAGATATCTCTAGTGTACAACCGTTAGGATCATCATCCGAACAGGTTGCCTGAACACGGAGTTTCGGGGTGTGACCGGTAAAGTCTGATGCAAGCTGCTGTACCTGAAGAAGCGGCTTCTCATCGTAGATGATATCGATAGTCTTGCTAACTGAACCTCCATTGGAATCCCAAGCGGTAATCAATACTGACTTTTCCCCTTTGGGTAAAGAAGAAATATCCATTGTTCCCTTCCAACAGGTATAATTTACACCGCATGAAACGAAATTCATAGTAACGTCATCAATCTGTGCCGTCACTTTTGCAATTTGGAATGTTGTATAAGATACTTTAAGTCCTATGTATAGCTGATTTCCCACTATAGTACCGTTAGCAGGAGATGTCACCGTTATTCCCATCCCATTAGTCGCCTCCGTTAAACCACTTTCGCTAGCGGCACTCTGTTCCGCCGCATAGGATGACAGGGGAATGAACAGCAGCGCAAGCATACCTGTAATGAGCAAATATTGAACCTTTGATCGCAGCCTTTTCATAAATGCCTCCTCATTCATCATCTATCCAAATGTATATTATTATTCATTTCGAATAATAATATATCATAACGTTCTCTTTATGAATATAAAAATGAAAGCGTATTTCCCCCGCCTATCTAGAACAAGCACGAATTAACATCACAGTGAGGTTCATCCAACAATTCGTCAATAGGATCGACCGTGCGTCGGACGCGAGACCCATATTCAGTCGCCTTCGCTTCCCTCCTTGCCTGATTAGAGAGATTGGTTATCCTACGAATTCTTCTTCTGGCAATCTCCGCACTGAAAATCTCAGACATATGTACAAAATTTCTTATTTTATGAAATTGTAAAAAGGAGCTGCCGCGGCTGCTCCTTCATTTGTTTGTATAGGGTCCTTCATTCAACAATCGTCTCCCGTTAGTTTAACTATCGATAGCTGCCAGTACAAAAACTAAAATAAGTGCGTCACATTATCGTCGAATTGTGCAACAATCACAATGACTCTCGATAAAAAAATCATTTAGCTAAGGGCAGGTTAATGTTAATGAAGACTGGAAACATTATCATTCGAGTTAACGTTCATGATGTTGTCAGAAACTTTTTTATGGAATCTAGAGTGTGTAAGTCAGGGAATAAGTGCTTCAATTAATGATACAAATGTAGACGAACTTTCCACTTTACGTGAAGTTGTATAGATGGAATGATGTGAGCTATTAAAAAAATGATTGATTGGAGGAACTAGGATGAACTCAAAAAAAAACAAAATTTTAAAATATCTAGTATTTATATTAATTGCACTCACTATTCTATCTAGTTGTGAAGGAAACGATATGAATTCAGAAAAAGGCTTTAATAACTTATCGAAATTAATTGAACAGAAGAATTTCGATGACCTTAGTTTAACAATATACTTTATTAGCCCTTCAATTCTTACTCGTGCTCCTTTAAGTGTTGATGATTTGATTAACTTTGATGACGTTAAGAACATTGTCATTAGCGGTAGCGACTTAGAAGAGCATATGGACTTATTTGAGCAAATAACCAAAGTTGATTTGATACCAGTAAAAATCAAATCTCGCGTAAATGCTCGATTGTATTATTTTTTTGAAATTGAGAAAAAAGATAAGATACTCGATGTTGCCATGTGGGGCAAAGATAGCAGCGTCTTTATCAATGGGCTCGAAGTCAAAGGGAATAGCATTTTTTACGATATCGTAATGCCATTTCTACCTACTGACGAATTTAAGACTTATCCTTATGGAATAAAGTAGTTGGATCCTAACGGGAGACGATAGTTCAATTCACCGCCTTATGAAAGAGGCGGTTTTTTCATTCCCCTCTCAATATGGATCAAATCCGTTATCGTCGAACTGTTCATCAGCTTGTAGCACATTTAACGCTACAGAACTGCCCTTGTGCCACTGTAGCGAATCCACATTTTGGGCAAGCATGGAATAGCATGCCCATGTCCTCTCTTTCCTTTAATCGTCGTATTATGGCACAATAGCTTTGTTTCCTTTAGTAACCTTAAATAAATAGAAAATTTTACCGATAATAACTAAGGGGTTCATTCTATTTTAGAAAGAAGGTGCAACAATGGTTTCATTTCTAAGTCCTAGCGCTTCAACACAAGGTTCAAACTCAACACTAAATCAGCTTTTAAAAATCAAAGAGAGTGATCGTTCACCAGCAGAAAAAAGAGAGGCACTGCTTGCTTTACAAAACAAATTGGAAGGAGAACGTGATCAAAAGTTAATTGTGAGCATAAACAAAGTTGAAGTAAAACAAGACAATAAACAAGTTAAGCAATTTAACGAGCATGGAGACAATGTACAAATCTCTGAAGAGGCTCAGCAACAAAATAATCAAAACGGCAACAACTCTAGTTCACAAGTGAGCGATTCTTCTTCAAGTAATGAAGGATCAAGCTCATCTAGCAACAATTCGTAGATTAGTTAGAATACTTTGTTATGAAACCACTTTCGTAACCTCGGTTAATTGCTTAAATAAAGATTATTTAGCATTCATTACACGTGACCACAGCAGGCATTTATTCACAAATGTCTGCTTAAGGACTATCATATTTCTGTAAAAACAATATCCATTTGAACATCCACCTTATTTTGTTGTACAGTTTGGATCAAATGCGACATAAAACCTCCACTTATCTTGTTCAACTAAACTCTGTTACTTCAACGAACAGTCTACCGATCGCATGAGCATATCAGGATAGCAAGGCTGAGCAGTAGAGGATGATTAGAAAACCAATAAAAATCGTTTGCACAGGCCTTTTGTCGTTTCCATTGTGTTACTGATATTTGTAGCTTGTCAGCACGAATGTTGGTTGTTCGGTGGTGCCTTCTTGCAGCATCATGGTGTCAAAAAATGTGTCGACATAAAAGCGTTGGACAGAGCTACCGTCCAAACCCAGCTTTACGACTTCCGTGTGAAACTTTTCTCTAGCCGCTTCACCGTTCTGATAAACGTCGTACCGGTTGCCGTAGTAACTGTGGAACAAGAAATATAGCTCATCGTTAAATCGATGCAGCTTGCCGATATCTCCGTAGTTTTGGCGGAACACCTCTGTATGTTGTCCTGCTTGCAAATCGATCGCCAGGATACGGTAGCCTTGCACGAGATACAGCATTTGATTCTCATCATCCAGCACATAGGTATTTTCGCCGCCAGAGGTCGAATCGTAGATTCCGTCCGGTCTGGAACGCGGAAATTCGATTCTGCCTAGCCAGTTTCCTTCGCTGTCAAAACGATCCACACGCCGATCCATCAATACCAGCATTTCCTGCTCCATCTGGATGAGATGCGAGCTGCCAGGGTAGTTCTCGTTGTAACCAACGAAAAAGGAACGATAAGTTTGATTGTCAATGTGGTGCTGGTATATACGGCCATCGACATAGTACCATGTCAGTCCAGTCTCACTGTCCTCCTGATAGTCGCCTAACCGCAACCTTAAACTCGCTTTCTCCACATTAGTCGTAGACGAAAATGAAGATGGCGTTTCGGTCACTTCGGTCCAATCTTCATTCACTCGCAGAGTTCTGCCTAGTGAGTCTACATACAAGCCTCCATTGCTCGCAGTTAGCTTATATGGGGTCGAAACGGCCACCTCGTCTACGATTTCCAGCTCATCATTGAGCTTTAGAATACGCGAGCCTTCTGTATCGGCTACAATCCATGCTTCATCCTGGCGGATGAAGTCTCTTGCCGTATTCCCTCCGAAACCTTCGGAAATCGATATTGAAACGGATACGGGCATCTCGCCTAATTCCGTCAGCACGCCTGCTTCGTATTTCAAAAAATGCCGGTCAAGAAGCACATACCAGCTGCCGCCTATTTTACGATAGGTTTTTCCGGAGCCGTAATCGCTGTCGGGATGCTTCTCTTGCAGCGCGTCTATTAGCTCCTGCGGTACTTTTTCGTTCGTATTGGTTTTTATATCATGCAAGACCGGTACAGTTGCTGTGCGGAAGTCCTCTTCATAGTGGGGACGCTCCGTATTTTCTACGAACTCGACATTCTGAAGCTCAGTCAGCCACAGGTCCTGCAAATTGTCCGATTCCGCATGGAGCAGATCAAACCAAGCCAGCTTACGTTTCACACCATCCAGCTCGTATGTAATCCCGAGAAATCATCTGCTAGCAATTTTGCTTGACCCGTATCAAAAAAAAGCTGCTTTGGCTTCATCGGTTCTGCATGATTCATCTCCGTCAGCGAAAGATCCGGATACTGCAGCACCTCCAAACGATGGGTACCGACATGAGCAAACGCATTGGCTTCATAAGCAAAATAACGCCATTCCCGTTCCCAGAACGTCGATGGAACTTCAAAGGATGTATCCGCACCAACGAAGATCAGTCGCGCCGATCCGTCCGTACTCCTAAAGCGGCCCGCCAGAACCCCTCTTCTCGCTGCCCCTCCATTGGTTTCACCTCTTCCAGCCTCATATTCGGATAACGCACAAATCTGTCCACCGGAGTGCTCGTATAAACAAGACTATCGATGCCGTCCTGATAAGCGAACACCGCGCGCCCTTCGTCAAGCTCGAATGTTTCGTAAGCGTGCAGCACACGACTGCCTCCGACTCTTTGTTCATGTCGTCAGGCTCCAACTGATCAAGCTGCCCTCTCTCGACAGTGCTCCACTCTGATCTTGCCGGATTAAAGACATAAGAAATCCAACGATCGGCATCCGAAACTTTAAACGTAGTCATAAAAAAGCTGGGCTCAACGACTATTGCCATTCGAAGCAAATCCTTTGGACCAAGCTGCGGACTAAACGATCTCTCGCTGTCATGCAGCAAAGCAGCCTGTTCACCGCCCTTAGCTACAATCCAATTGCCTACGCTGCCTTGTTCCACAAAGTTGTCTTCATCAGCCCGCTCTTGGAGCTGCACGCCTACCAGCACGTATTCGCCATTCACCCATGCCTGAGCGGGATGCGCTTCATCCCACTCAAACAAAAGCTTTGGATCTGATTGAGCGGCTTGACTGTATAGACGTAGCTGTTCTACGTAAATCTTGTAATCCTGGCTTTACCATAGAGTCTGTGGTTGCACGGGTTCGAGAACATCTTTTTCATCATCCTCAACGCCCCTTCGGCTCACCTTCGAACTTGATCCATATATGTTAATGCCGAAAATAAAGTCTTAGGCTGCAGCTGTTTCATTAAACTAAAGTTCCCTTTAGCTCAATCGTTCTTGTTTAGGAATACAAGAAAATCATCCAACGCTTTTGTCGCCAATTTAAAACGTTCCGACTCTAACTGCGTGTAATATTAGTTCCCCCCTGTCTGCGGTGTCTTCATTAAACTCTCGGTATCCGTTACTTGAGTCAAGTAATATTGTATTTTTCTTTAAAGTCTACAGACAACTCGCTCCAAACATCATATTTATTACCATCCAGGTCTGTAATAATAAAGTTCCTTCCGGTGTGCCCTCTGTCTTCAATCTCTCCAACTGTTACTCCCTTGTCTTGTAATTCTTCGTGTAGTTGTATTAACGCATCAATGCCGTTAACTTCAAATGTAAACGGAAACATGAGGCCGTCATTTATTGTATTAAAATTAGCAAGAGTACCTTTCTCACTTTGTATCAAAATAAAACTTTGTTGAGCCAGATTAAGAATTACATGGTTATTCCCTTCATCCATATAACTCAATTCAGCCCCTAAATGATTACAAAACCACTCAGCAGACAATTTTGGATTTGATACCGGTAAATATATAGTACCTACTCTCATAAGCTTTGATGACATATGGAGTTCTCCTTTGATTGGAATAATAATAATTCACACTTTTCCTTTTGTTTTCTACCGAAAAAATCCTTCTTATTTATTCGATTAACCTGCCCTTTCGCACAACGAGGCTGCCGATCCATACCGGCAGCTTCGTTCTGGTTGTTTATTGAACTATAATGCCCGTTAGTTAACGGACTCATTTGTATCACCCATCAATATGTTTCATACACAAGTGTGTCGTCGAGTTGAAATGTTTTCCGAAAGACAGCGTAGATGAACAGCTGTCCTGCCGGCGTTTCCCCTGCATCGTAACCAAATCGAATGGTACCAAGTTCCTCGAACACCAGCTCAGACAACGCTAGAGTGCTGACATCCTCATCGGGATGAGTATTTGCAATGAGTGTCAATGCCTGATCATGCATCGTCGCCATGTTGTCCCACGTTTTCTTTATGACCGGTGACAGCCGTTTCATTTCTGCCTTTGTGCGCACTGCTACTGTAACGTGAATGTCGGTTCCATGAAACGGCAGTGTCAACTTGTAGTCTGACATCGACACATCATAGGTAAATGTCCCGAATCCTTTTACGGTATGGTCCGGTTCCTGAATCAGGTTGTTGGCGTAATCCAGCCGTTCGAGCTTTGGAGCCTCGCTTGTGTCAAGTACCGCAATCTTGTTATCCGAGCAATACACTTCGACCAGCTCAGGGTGGTTCAGTTCCAGCTTAGACAGATGGTTTTGAAAACAGCGCAAGCTTTTCAGCCTCAGATTTCCGCTGATGTCCAATTCGGTCAAATGATTACCGTTGCACCGCAGTTCCAGTAAATTTTCACAGTTCGTCACCCGCAGTTGGATCAAATGGTTGCTGCCGCAGTCCAGCTTCTCCAGCATCGAGTGATGGTCCAACTCCAAGGTAAACAAGGCGTTATAGCCGCACTGCAGATGGCGCAGCAGCGGATTGCGCTCCAATTCAAGCTTGGACAAGATGTTCCAGTAACAAACCAACTCCGTCAGCATAGGGTTGTGGCTCACGTCCAGATTGCGGATCCGGTTGAATCCGCAATCCAATGATTCCAGCGCTGCATTCGCCGACAGTTCTAACGCCAAAATCGCATTAGAATTGCAGTGTAGCCGCTTTAACGCGGAATTGTGGCTAGTATTGAGCGCATATAACTCGTTGCCGTTGCATTCCAAGTCCACCAAACTTGTGTTGCTGCAAATGTCCAGCTCAGTCAACTTATTGTATGCGCAATTCAGGACCTCCAGCGACGTAAAATGCTCCAGTCCGTTCAGGCTTGCGATGTCTTTGTGCGAGATTTGTAGTTCGACAATCCCTTCCACATCACTTGTTTGAATCGAATCCCGGCCGCCGCAATACGTTTCCAATAGGAACGACCGGAACTGTTCATCAATAAAATCGTGGGTAATATTCATCTGTCCTACTCCTTCCAGTAATCGGTCCAAGCTAGTTTAAACCGGCCCTATTTAACTCATGATTTTAATAATGATATCCCGATAATATTGTTTACCGTATTCATTGTTAGACTTTTCTACTTTTTTATTAAAATATTCGATGACCTCATTTTTATATGTTTCCGGAATTTTTTCTAAGTACAAATCCATTATCGTTTCAAAAGAACTTTCGGCTACTTTTTTGGGTGACATTTTTTTAATATTCATAAAATATTCCCATTTTTTATCATAACTTTCGAAATGTTTAAATCTAGGCAAAAATAACGCGACATAAGGTCCTAAGTTGCTTTTATCTGAATTTTCCAGCATGAATTCGTAAATTTCCTTAGTTTCCGGAAGATCATATCTCTGAATCATATTCCCAATTGCTGAAACAAGTAGAACTACAAGTTTAGTAACATCCTTATGCTTATTATAGATATCAAGAAGGGTTTGAGAAAACTTCGGATCATTAAATAAATCTTGATAATAAATGGAAACCTCTAACCTGGGCGTTTTCTCAAACTCTTTTACAGCAAGAAACAGCTCTTCATCACTCAATTTATGCCAATCAGACATTTTCTCTTTTAATAGGCTGATTTTTTCAATATTTTTTTTAGTGTCCATATTGTTCTATCATCACCATTTTCCTTTTTACCACCATCTCTGAATTTTTGGGAAGATAAAAGACGTTCCAATTATCTCTTGTGTTCTGTGAATGTGGATTAGCAGGAAATTCCATAACAATAGACGCACATAATAACCAGTATGTTGCGGTAACCTGCCTGTTTATGTAATATCAGGGTGAAACTCCACGGCATACTATCACTGAATCTTTAATTAGATCGTCGCAAAAAGCCGCTACGTCACTGCCCGTACTTCGAGCACGCCTTAACACGCAGTAGTTAATTTGTCAATAACATTCTAAGCTGCAACCATCCACGACTTTCGTCCGGTTCCGCCACCTGCTGCAGTCCGTTCCTAATTATGCCGATTTCCGTTACAATGGAGTTATGTTCTTTGAAGGAGAGATCGTTCATGAATTACGAACAAAAAGTGATCAACGAAATTATCGAGTGGGAGCGCCAGCTATTTAAACCTCCAGGCTGGCTGGAAAAAACATCAAAAACGATCGGAACTCGAATCAACAACCTGATTCCTCCTAAAGTTCACAATATTATTACAACAACCATTAAGTCGATAGTGCGCACGGCGCTGTTCGGCGCTGAATATACACCTCAAAAACCCGTACAACGTTCATCCGATCTGGAACGTGCCGATCAGGACGCCCAACAATTGTTTTCGTTATACCAAAAAATCGCGGTTGCCGAAGGAGCTGGCACGGGAGCTGGCGGCATTTTTCTAAACGTTGTGGATTTCCCCGCTCTAATCGCGATCAAGATGAAATACTTGTTTGAACTAGCTCATGTATATGGTTACGATACTAAACATTTTTCGGAACGCGTTTTCATTCTAAAGGTATTTCAGTTGACGTTCTCCGGGCCAGAACAACGAGCTAGACTGCTGGACTCCATCAAACGTTGGGATGTGGAGAAGCTGCAATGGCATTCGGATACCGATTACTCCAAAAACATGGACTGGGAAACGTTCCAGAAGGAATACCGCGATGCTATCGACTTCCGGAAAATGCTCCAGATGGTTCCGGGTATTGGCGCGGTAGCCGGCGCATGGGCCAATTACACCATCCTCGAGGAGCTGCGTGAATCCGCGACGAACGCTTATCGCATTCGAAAATTGAAAGAGGCTGCCCCTATCGAAGGGTAGCCTCTCTTCTCCTTATGGGTTCTTTATCGAACGGCAGCCGACATGCTTGGAATGCTGTCAGAATCCGTTTGATCTTCAAACGTCTGACTGGCAATGATCCCGCCCTTTTCATCCAAAGCTTCGATTGTATAAGGTGTGGAGGCTGCTTTCGGAAGCACCGCATACCACAATCGCTGTTCCCTTCCGTAGTCAACTATCTTGGCTTCTTTTTCGTCGCTCCCTTCACCTTCTATAATTACCTTCACTTTTGACACACTTGGGTTGACAACTTCTCCGAATACAATTGGGAAAGGGCCTTTTATACCTTTATTGCTGGGCATGCTCATATAATTTAAGAGATGCGTATCAGGATGAACGGAAATTCCATAACCTCCGCCCATCTCCCATTTCCAGCCGCCAATCCATGTTTCACGTACGAATTCAAGCTGTAGACCTGTTCTTCCCTTTTCTTTGAAACCTTCAAGAAATAACAGAGCGCCTCCGTTCAAAAATTCCTTGTGAACAACTGTTTTGTTAGAATCACGAAACTTCTGTACGGCTTCCTCCGGTGTCCTCCCTATGGGGATCCTTATTGTTTCCTTCAAGCCCGTGGCTCGCGAATATCTCCAATCGGCCAACCCACCAGGTTTTTCGTAGATATAAACCATCGTGGCCATAAGAAATAGAGCCACTATTGCTGCAATCGGCCCAATAAACCATAAACGTCTCGAAAATTTCAGCTTACGTATGTCACTCACTTCCTCTCTTGGCATTCTAGATTTGAAAAAGAAAAAGGCAACTGAAATTTACAGCTGCCTTCTTGTCCGTCCTATTTCGGGTCGTTCAGTCGAATTTTATTCCAACAAAGCGGACGACTCTTCATCATCGTGTCCCTTGCGCTCCACGAGACGATCGGATCGAATCGTCTGATGACCGTATTCGTAGATCGATGCGGCTACAATGAACAGGCGGTGTGCGCTTTCTCTGCTGTCGTCGCTGTCTGACGTGGCTTCCTTCATAAACGCGTTGTTCTCTTCTTCGATGGATTCGGCCTTCCAGCTTTCCGGCTTGACTTTTTCCTCGAACTTAAGTAGAACGTATTCGTTAAACTTGATCAAGCTCTCCAAATGCCGGTCATATCTCCGATTGATCTCCTTGGTTCGCTCTGATTGAAAATAGTGTTCCTGTACGGTTTCGAGCACCTCATAGCCCTTCTGCAAATTGTGCAGCAATTGCTTATAGACGACTACCTGCCGCGTCTGTCGATACTTTACCCGCTTCAGCTTTTTGAGCTCCTCTTCCAGCAGCTTGTACTTATCCGTCAGCGCTTGCAGTCCGTCCGCCAGCTCCTGTTTCTGTTCCCGAAATACTTTCTCCTTAATCTCGTCGGATATAGCAGTTCGGAGCAGCAAAGAGAGCTGGTTGAATACCCGATGGATCTGCTTCGTAAATTGTTCTCTTGGATCCGGCGGCACGAATATAATATTAACCAGGAAAGCCGCTACGATGCCGATCAGGCTGAGCAGGAAGCGATTGAGCGCGAACTCCCAGTCGCCGGATGCCTCCATCACGCTGACGACCGTTACAAGCGTCAAGCCGATGGACTCCGACATTTTTAATTTCATGCAAATCATGATCACAAGTATGCAGACAAAGCCAATCGCTATGGGCTCGTTCGAAAAATATGTGCCTGCGAGCAACGCGATGATGGCGCCGAGCGTGTTCGCCTGAACCTGCTGAAGGAAATAGCGCCAAGATCGATAGATCGTCGGCTGCAGCGCGAAAATCGCCGCGACCGCCGCGATAACATGCGGAGTAAATTCGAGCCACATACTGACGTACAGCGCCAGCGTGACCGCTATTCCCGTTTTCAACATACGAGCTCCGAAAGTCATGACGCACCTCCAGCCCGACGAATCCAACCATCTGTTTCGCGGATCAAATCTCCCGCTGTCGCCATTGCATTGTCCAAGTCGGCCGGTTTTTCCGTAATCAGACTAATAACTTCATTTACTCGTTTAGCATAGGCATGTGGTGCGAGTGGGAAGGAATCGACGATGGCTGCCGCTCCTTTTTCGTTCATCCAATACGTTTCGTTAATAGCAAACAACACTTGATTTAAGCAGGATATCGTCCGATAAAGTTGTCCAGCCACGTACGATAAATCCTTTTTGTGAATCCCTTTCCCGGCTCCCTCGTACGAGAAGCCCGCTTCCCACCAAAACCGCCTAACGATCCCCTCCCGCATCTTGCTTGGATATGGAACCGTCTTCGCCTTCATTGTCCCGATGGCTCCATACGGATCCCATAAAATATTGCACAATGCCGCTTCCGCCGCATAAACGGCATTAACGAAACCATGCGGATGGCCCGGTTGGTATTCGATCATTATATCTCCGGCGATGCATTGCTCCAAGACAGTCGATACCTGGCCAATGTCGCGATAGAGGAAATCGACAGGCTGGTCATCTACCTTAAGCCAACCTCCGCCGTTAATCCACGGCCCCCATTCGCCGATCTCCGTAATGATATCTTCCCGCCGCTCGTCGTCTAGCATAGATGCAACTCGCCGAATCCCGGCAATATCGAGCCCTTCGCCGCCTTCATAATAGATGCCAATATCGATGTCGGACAGCGCGTGTCCTGTGCCTCTTGCCCTTGATCCGCCAAGCACGATCGCCTTTACGCCGTCGACTTGTCGAAGTTGGTCCGTAATTCGGATTATTGTTTCTTGCGCCGCCAATTCTCTCTCTCCGTTTCCATCCATCTTGTCGATCCTTAGTGTATCATATTACGGCACAATGATCACTCCGAAAGCGACCGACAGGAATTACAACACATCCAGAAAAGTTCCGAATGCGCCAGCCTGACGGCCTCTCAGCACGCTGGGGTCATATATCTCGACCGAAGCGCAGCGCAGACATGACACGAACAGATAATGGTGATGCTGGACATCCAACAGCTTGCTTAGACCCGCTCCCGTCATAGCCACTTCGGCAGCTTTACATTCATTGTGTCCGCATTTGGCGCAAACAAAGTTGTTTTCGATGGCGTGGATTTCGTTTATAACATCCTCATGCTCGTCCGCCTTTTGCGCTTCCTCTTCGCCAAACATCCCGCTCTCTTTCTCCTCCAAATGTTCGGGCAACACTTCATGCTTGCATTCCGGACAAATATCCCCGCTAAGCCGAACCTCGTTTCCGCACCATGGACATGTCACTTCCAACTTCCCCGCCTCCTTTGGTTTGTTTGACGACAATACTGCTTTCGTATTCCCTTTATTCTATCTATACGTTCTACTGACACCACAACTTCTGCATCTCAGCGTCGTACTTCTTTTGCGAAAAACTCATTGCGGCTACCTTGTTCAGCCATTCCACCCGATTACCAATAAGCTCGTAATCTGCCGTTATCTCCTCAGCCGTCGTTTGGTCGATTCCGATTCTGTGCCAATAGACTGTCGTCCCATCCCTTTCCACGTCTGCGATCAGCAACGTACACCAGACATCGCAATCGTCAGGGCACATCAGAAGCGGCAGACGTACGAATGCTTTTGAGGAGCGATGTCTGCTTAAAACAAAGGCCGAATCTTTCTCGTGAGATACCCAGTCCACGATTGTTGGAACAAAGCCTTCAAAGTTGTTTTCGGGATATAGGCGATGTAAATAGATATCGAGAGGAATGCCGTCAATGACAATGTATCCATATTAGCATATTTTGGATGAAGGGCAGTACAGTAGTATCATCGCATGACAATTATTACGCAGAAACAAATATTTTAAAACCAGCGATTGAAAATTCCAATAACATGGGTTTGCGGGCAAGTGTCCGGCAAGAAATGAACTGGAGCAACTGTAAGCTTCATTTTCAGATTTTCACACAACGAATCGACAGCCCCATAAGAAGCCTGTGCACGACAGGTCCCCCCACAACAAGAAGCGGCAAGCCCCAGGCCTGCCGCCGCATTACTTTGCTGCTTTTTGCTCAACTATTCGCGTCAACCCGGTTCCGGATTCTGGCCGCTCACGCGGCGCAGCTCGTTGGCAAGGCGGTTAAACTCCGCTCTCGCCTCAGGATCGGTTGTCGCCATGTAGGCGGCGCTCAGAAACCGGATGATGTTATTGGCATCCTTCGGATCCAGCATCTCCTCTTCCTCCTCCTGCAATAAGGTATTGACCTGGGCAACAAAGCTGTCCCATCCGCCCCAGTCCCCGTCTTGATTCATCTTCCTCGGACAATTTTTGCCGCTCCAGTCATAATGGCGGCGCAAGCGGTCCGTCCCCCAGCCTCGTTCTTTAAGCATGGAAGCGGTTAAAGCGGCGGCATTGGCTAACGTAGCGCTATAATTGCCGCTTTCGGTTATTTCGATGGAGATCGATGTCCGATTGCCGCTGGTTGCAGAGTTGCCATCCCCCGCATGCCAGGCGACCTCGGTGAGCGGAATACATTCGATCGCTTCCTTCTGGTCGATCACAATATGATAAGAGGCTGTTGCCGAATTTGACGGATTCGTCAGCCAGTTTCTTTCGTTCCTTGCGGTGCTGGAAGAGTTGGCCGTATTGTGGATCGTGATCGTAGTTGCGTTCAGCGGAAAGCCGGGGCGTCTATTGTTCGGCGTCGATCTTGGGATGTGGTCTACGATATACGTATACAACAGGATATCCTCCTCTCTCACGTAAGACGTCCTATAGCATATGCCGGAACGCCGTTAAGGGGGAGGGCGATTGTTATCCGAGCAGGACGACTCTCGCTCTGGGATCCCATTCGATCGGCACGCCAAGCAGCATGGCAAGCTCTCTGGCTTTGACGTAGCCAACCGACATCGACAGTTTCGAAGTCAGCTCCACGCCGTTGACGGTCACCGCTGTGCCCGTCCAGCCCACTATTGCTCCCAACGCTTCGGCGATTTTTCGCGCCGGCACCCATGTTACCCCTTCCTTTAAATAGCCCGTGCCGATGACTCCGCCCTGCCAAATAACGGGAATGATCGACGCGTCTTCGAATCCTCTTACCATAGTCTGTGGCACAGCCGGCAGATCAAATCTTCTCAGACCGTATTGCTCAATGATTCGCATCAGCTTTGTCGCGTAAGCCGGGTCAGTCGCATAACCGCTAGCCAAAAGCATGGAAGCCTGACGTTCCGGCGTGATCGCGGATCGCACTCTTTCGTACCGCGGAGCTTCCAGGAACAAATCCAGATCCTTGTAAAAATGATAGAGGCTTTTGTAAGCCCGGAACGCAGCCTGCATGCTTACCGTCTTGCCATCGATATACTCCCAAGTGCCTTTGACGACCGCCTGTCCCTGCCAATAAGGATTGATAGGACCGCCGCCGACCTTGATTCC
The DNA here is from genome assembly GCF_003112455.1 of Paenibacillus agaridevorans. Taxonomy (GTDB): domain Bacteria; phylum Bacillota; class Bacilli; order Paenibacillales; family Paenibacillaceae; genus Pristimantibacillus; species Pristimantibacillus agaridevorans. The sequence goes on along the minus strand of NZ_BDQX01000210.1, from coordinate 7,009 downwards.
GCCCAGATTGTTCCAGGCATGGATCTCCCCGCCGGATTCCAGCAAACTCTGCGCCATTCGAACCGACGGAAACATCCTGGACCCTTCCGACCATACGAGCTGAACCGTAGGCGCAATTGCCGCAAAAAACTGCTCTCTTGTCATTTTTGCCATTGCTTTACCTCCTTTGGCTGCTACGCTCTCTCTAACTTTGTATGCGCCGGCTTGGCAAATGGAAACGGCTCCCCGTCCTGTTGGACGAAGAGCCGTCATCATAAGAGGTTGTTCATAAAGCTACTTACAAGTTATAAAATTTCATGCTTTGTAAAAACAGTCCGCGCGCAGCCTCTTCGGGCGCGATCCCTTTAACCCTTGCAATGCCGAGCACGGACTCCCGAGCCATCTCGGGCACGGTTGATCTCCCGCTAAAAGGGCCTTCGAAAGGCCATGGTCCGTCGGTCTCCGCCATCATAAGCTCCACGGGATAACGACGAACGACCTCGATGATTTCGTCCTCGTAAGCAATGTCCGGCGTAACGGAAATGTAATACCCCGCCTCCGCCATCCGTCTCATCGTATCCGTGCTGCCCTTGAACCAGTGAAAATGAGCCTTCCTCACGCCGTATTGCTCAAGCAGCGAACAGGCTTTGTCGGCGTCCTCGTAGACGGCATGAAGCACGATCGGGCGATCCAGCTCGGCAGCGAGGGCGACGAAACGCTCAAGCAGCAACAAATACGGCGTCTCGTCGAAAGGCTCACCCGCCTCCTCGGCTTCCGTCCGCTTGTAATACGGCAAGCCGACTTCGCCAATCGCAAATGCCTCGCCCGCCGCATGCCGCTCCCTTATCCAGGTCAGCAGTTCCTCTCTCTCCAGCTCGGAAGGCGCCTCCTGCTCCGGATGGAAGCCATAAGCGGGATGGACACGCCCGCGATGGCGGAGCGCCAACTCGCGCGTTCGGATCGAGGAAGCCAGATCCATCGATACGGCGACGACCGTCTCCACGCCTTGGCTAAACGCTTCCGCCAGCAGCGCCTCCTGCTTTTCGGGGGGATAAAGGTCGACATGAAGGTGAGCGTCCACAACGGGAAAGCTATCAGACATGATCATCCACCGCCTTTCCGTCGCCCTGCAGATGTCCGTAGATGCGAGCCTTCAATTCATTAAATCTGGGGTCGGTCCACAGATCCTCCCGGCGCGGCCGCTCAAACGGCACGACGATCTCGTCTACCGCGGTTGCAGGCGATGCGGACAGAACGATAATCCGGTCGGAAAGGTAAAGCGCCTCTTCGATGCTGTGCGTGACGAGCAGTACCGACTTGCGATGCGTCTCCCAGATCGACAGGAGCCACTTCTGCATATGAAGCCGCGTTAAAGCATCAAGCGCTCCAAAGGGTTCGTCGAGCAGCATCAGCGTACGCGGCGACAAAAGCGCGCGCAAAAACGAGACGCGCTGCTGCATTCCGCCGGACAGCACATGCGGATAAGCTCTCGCATACTCCGCCAGTCCCACGCGTGAGAGCCATTCCAACGTCATGGCCTTCGCCGTCCCCTTGTCGATGCCGGCGATCTTAAGCGCCATCTCGATATTGCCGGAGACGGATCGCCAAGGAAGCAGGGCGGCTTGCTGCGGCATATAAGCAACATGGCCGCGCTCGCCTGTCGTGATGCGGCCCTCGATGCGGATCTCGCCCGCATCCGGCTGCTTAAGCCCGCCGATAACGCCAAACAGCGTTGTTTTGCCGCTGCCTGATGGTCCGATCAGCGAAACGAACTCTCCGTCCTCCACTCGCAAGGTCAGGTCGCGCAGCACTTCCTTTGTTCCGAAGCTTATGTCAACGCCATTTACTTCAAGCTTCATGCCGCTCTCCCCCTTCCTTGACCGGCGGACGCCAGCGAATGACGATTCGTTCCGCCAACGTTACGAGTCCGAACATGACCAT
>NZ_BDQX01000210.1:4603-5017 GCF_003112455.1 Paenibacillus agaridevorans | reverse complement strand
TACGATAATGATCAGAATAACGGCGGCGAACGCCCGCTCCGGCATGAAGCCGCGCGAGGACAGAGCCATAAAACCTCCGAGGCCAAGCTTCGGGGCCAGCATGTCGGCGATGACCGCCCCTAACATGCTGTACGTCGCGGCAATCTTGAGTCCGGAGAACAGATGAACGGCGGCGCTGGGAAGCTCCAGCTTCCAGAACAGCTCCGCCTTGCCCGCTCCGATCATGCGCATATAATGACGCAGTCCGGCATCCGCGCTGGCAAGACCCGACAGCATGGCGACCGATACGGGAAAGAAACAGACGAGCATGACGAGCAGCGTCTTGGGCAGCGTGCCATAACCGAACAACATCGTCAGGATGGGTCCCAAAATGACGACAGGCACGTTCTGGGACAGGATGAGCAGCGGGTAGAC
>NZ_BDQX01000210.1:2959-4512 GCF_003112455.1 Paenibacillus agaridevorans | reverse complement strand
GGCAGAAGATGCAGCAAAGCGGCGAGCGCAAAGCCCGCCGCCGTACCGCCCGTAAAGCCCAGCATCATTAGCTTGAGCGTCGCCCACGTATGCGCCATGAGGCGCGGCCAGATCTCGATCGCCTCCAGAACAACAGCCGACGGAGCCGGGATACGCCAGGCATCCACGATTCCCAGCGAGGCGGATGCCTGCCATAGCGCGATCAGAGCGCCCAGCGCAAGCGCAGGCGGCCATAGCTTGGCCCACGCTCCCGTTCCGGACTTTTTCCTACTGGCCATCCGGGTATTTCTCCAGCAGTCGGCCCATGGAGGCGCCATTTTCCGGATTGTAATATATTTTAATCTGGGAAATGACCGAAGCGCAGCCCATCTCCGTCATCGCTTCGTTCATTCGCTGTACGATGTTCAGCAGCTCGGACAGCTCCCCCTCCATCGTCGTCTCCAGCGGAGCCACCCGATAAGGTACGCCCGACTCTTTAATGATATCGATAGCGCGATCCACGAAAGGAAGGACGCTTGCCCCTCCCGGCGTGCTCGGCAATATTTGAATGCTTACCAGCGCGTTTGCCATCTGTTTGTTCCCCTCTCCGAAGTTATCTTCAATCCGACCGGAGCATCCGCTTCATTGGTCGATCCGTCCTTCTATGCCTGACTTCCATTACTCCCGTTATTCCGGCAGGAACTCGTTCGTGAACGCTTTCTCCGCTTCCAGCTTGCCCTCGAGCAGTCCATGATCGAACATCCAGTTTGCGTAATTCTCCCATATGCTCAGCTTCTGCTCGCCCCAGCGCGGCGCGTCGTCCCGATACTTCGGACTGAGCCACTTCTGGCTGGCACGCACAAGATCCGCGTTCAGATCCGGTTCCGCCTTGATCAGCACTTCAGCCGCATCCTCCGGATTGTCGATCGTGAATTGATAACCTTCGGCCGCTCCCGCCGCGAACGCCTTCACCGTCTCGGGATCCGACTTGATCTGCTCCTCGTTCGTCACCAAGACCGGCGTATAATAGTCCAGCTTGTCGCTGTAATCCGTCAGATAAACCATGTTCAGCTCTTCGCCGCGCAGCTCTGCCTCGACGCCAGTCCAGGCATAGTAGATCCAAGCGAAATCGATATCCCGCTCCACGGCCGCAAAGAAGTCGCTGTCGCCGATACTCATAATGTCGACCTTGCTGACATCGCCTCCGTCCGCCTGCATTAGGGCATCGATGACGGATTCTTCTACCGGAGCTCCCCAGCCGCCATAACGCTGTCCTTCGAATTTTTTGGGCGAATCGATGCCTTTCGCCTTCGGCGAGGCGAAACCCGAGGTGTTATGCTGAATGACCGCAGCGATAGAGACGATCGGGACGCCAGCGATGCGGGCCATCGTGACCGACTCCTGGTAGCTGACGCCGAACGCGGCATCGCCGGAAGCGACCATTGCATCGGCGCCGTCTTGTCCCGGCTGAATAATCTCGACGTCCAGGCCGTGCTTCTCGAAGAAACCGTTGTCCCGAGCGACATATAATCCCGTATGGTTCGTGTTCGGCGTCCAATCGAGCACGACCTTCA
>NZ_BDQX01000210.1:0-2888 GCF_003112455.1 Paenibacillus agaridevorans | reverse complement strand
CCTTCTCGCCTCCAGCGCCGCCATTACCTTCCGGCTCGTTGCCGCCGCAGCCGGCGATCGTCAACGTCAAGGCCAGCACCGTAGCTGTGAGCCCTCTTCCCCATAATCCCTTCTTCTTGTGCAGCATGTGTACTTCCCCTCTCCGCCTTCTATGTCTTCTGGATTGACGTTCCTGCTCTTTCCCTTATTCCAAAAAAAATCGCCCTCCTGTTCAGGAGGGCGAGTTGCAATCGGCTTGGTACGCGCTTGTCATCACGATTCGCGTTCAGTCCCAACGACTGTACGCCAAATCATGAAGAAGCGCTCGCTTCACGTTCCTACGCCGGCATTATCCGGATCAGGTATACGGGTCGGAATGTTGTCATTCCCTCTCAGCCGGCCTAACCAGCTCCCCGGAGCATATTCGGTTTCGTCAATTACGTAACCAATTATAGCAGACTCCGCGGGTAATGCCAGCATTATTTTCCCGTGTTTCTCTTTCTATCCGCTCGCCGGCAACTTTTTATACCGCTTCCGCACTCCGATCACAACCATGATCAGGGGAATGGCGACCTGGTAGATGGGCATAATCTTCAACGTAACGTCGAGTCCCAGCCAAATATGAAACGTATGATTGGGCTCCAGAAACGACATCGCATAGACGACGACTCCGATGGGAAGCAGCAGATTTCGGGTCTCGATGCCTGTCGAGCTGTGAAAGACGAACACGGAAGCGAGGTACAGAGCCGTTATCTTCACGTACAGTCCGATAAACAGAAGCAAGGTCACGATGACGTCGAGGCGTTCCAGGAAATTGGCCAACCGGATCATTTGCACAGCTTGCAGCAGCGGCAATGAGGTAGCGCCGGCCAGCGCGGGCCCCAGCACGCATAGAATCAGCATATTCATGAAGATAAGGAACAGGGATACGCCGCCTTGCGACCATATCGTAATTTTGGTTATCGATTTTTTTTCATTGACCAGACTCCAGAAAACGAACATGACGAAGAGCTGTCCGAACGGAAAGGAAATAAGATCAGGAAAAGCCGCTTTAAGTACGGGCATAGGTCCATTTTCCATGATCGGGAGGATCTGGTCCAGTTTCTCGAGGCCGCTAAAGAACAGCAGGAATACAATGATGAGGTAACTACCGGCTGCAATCGGGAACAACATCTGCACGACCCGAACAAATACTTCCACGCCTTTGCTAGCCGTATAAGCCGCAACAAGCAGGATGCACAGCATAATCGCCCATTGCGGCGTAAATTGCAGCAGAGCGGCGGACGTCAGCTCGCCGACATCCCGTACGTTCCTCATGCATTCGTAAGCGAACCACAACGCAAAAACGCAGCCCAGCGCGGCGCCGATCGGTTTGCCGAAGTGGATTTTCAACAGTTCCCCAAGGCCAGCTTCCGGTGCTCTCCGCTGAATAAACAGATAGATGGTCGTCAACAGAAGTCCCGTCGCCGCGGCAATTGCCATGGCGATCCATGAGTCTTGTTTCGCTTTGATACCAAACTCGAACAGCGGCGTGCTGCCGATCAGGAACAATATAATCAGCAGCGCAAGCTGACTCTTGCCGATTTGCTGTCGCAAAGCCTTCCCTCCCTTCATTCGAATCCGGCGCCTTGCTACTTGCCCGTATCCTCCTGTATTTGCTTAAAGTTGTTGCCGCTTGATCCGGTCGTGGACAGTTTGAAGGACACATTAACCGATACTGCCGTCGCCGGGAAAGTCTCTCTCCAGTTCGAGACTTCCTGCTTCCATAGCTTCGGATATTTTTTGTGGATGAGATTGCCGAAGCCGACAACATCCGCTTTGCTCGCGCTGATCGCTCTCCAGCCGCTCAAGGCGGTGGAACGGATCTCCTCCTCGATTCTTCGCTCGATTGCTTCGATCTTATCCGGCGTGCTAATATCGCCCTTGCAATTGTACTCCAGCAGCGAGCCCTCGGCCTTGATGTCCACGTCGATTCGCCATTTGCCGTCCCTGTAGCCCGGAGTCCGTTTCGACTCCGCCCGAACGACGCGGATGGAGGAATCCTTTTTGGCGGACTTTCGATCCGAGCACGCGAAGCCGACCGTCGTCCTGTCGACCGTATTGTTTAGCCAATTAATGCCGCTGCTTTCCCGATTATCCACCCATCCCACCAGCTTGTCTCCCACGATGAGCCCCAGCTCGCTCAGCCGGATCTTCGATGGCGAAGACGTCTGACCCAGCTTTTGAACGCGGTCAGCGCCGCCCCCTGTTCCGGTCAGGGAGAGCACGGGAAGACCGGTAGCCTGCGCGCTGCTGAGCAAATCCATCAGGACATCGTTGATCGTCATTTGGCGGAATGAAGAGTTGTTCGTCTCCTCGTTGCCGATCATCCGGTGAATAGCCTCGCCGGGATTCTGTTCGAGCGGCATCAACTGCTCGAGCAGCTGGCGCGCGTTGCTTTTGGATAGAAATACGTTGACGGTCTCTCTGGAATCGTGATTGCGAAGGTACGCTTCCAGCAGCTGCCCCAGCCCTTTGCGAGCGGCATCCTGCCCCACGATAACAATCTGGTTATGGGAGAAATACAGTCGCCTGGACGTCTCCTGACTCGCCTTGCTAATCGCTGATCGAAAGTTCTCCGCATGCGAGGAGAAGACGTTGATTGCCGCTCCCCTGCTTCCGCCGGAATGGCCGGATATCGCCTTCGGAATGATGATTTGGTAAGTCAGCACCCACTCGCCATCCTCCCAATCGACGGCCGTCGCGGATATGATCGCGATTTCGTTCAGCTCCACGCGGTTCCAGCAGCCCGGCAGAGTGGTCAGCACGACCAGCATAAGCAACGCTCTAATCGTCTTCAACACACTCCCTCCTCGTATAGTATTTCTTGAACATTGTTTTGAGCCATTTTCCAGCTCCCGAGGGAGCTG
>NZ_BDQX01000209.1 GCF_003112455.1 Paenibacillus agaridevorans | reverse complement strand
AGGCTGGGCTGTGATGGGGAGCGAAAATTGCAGTAGCGAAGGTCATGTACTCCGGCTGTCAAGAAAAGCCTCTAGCCAGGTGATGGTGCCCGTACCGCAAACCGACACAGGTAGGCGAGCAGAGCATGCTAAGGCGCGCGGAAGAACTCTCGTTAAGGAACTCGGCAAAATGACCCCGTAACTTCGGGAGAAGGGGTGCCTCGGTAGGGTGAATAGCCCGAGGGGGCCGCAGTGAAAAGGCCCAATCGACTGTTTAGCAAAAACACAGGTCTGTGCGAAGCCGTAAGGCGAAGTATACGGGCTGACGCCTGCCCGGTGCTGGAAGGTTAAGGGGAGCGGTTAGGGGCAACCCGAAGCTGTGAACCGAAGCCCCAGTAAACGGCGGCCGTAACTATAACGGTCCTAAGGTAGCGAAATTCCTTGTCAGGTAAATTCTG
>NZ_BDQX01000208.1:24527-60426 GCF_003112455.1 Paenibacillus agaridevorans | reverse complement strand
ATTGTCCTCGGAGCGCTCGAAGCTGGGATGGTTTTCGGTGAATTGATCATTGACCAGCGTCAGCCTCGTCGTCTCCCCTACCGCCTCCAGCGTATAGGTAATCCGGGAGGTCAACTCGGCATGGTTCTCGTAGTAGGACGGTCCCGGATGTTCGATAACGGACATCATCCGGCCTGGATCGATATCGATAATTTCGCCGTATACGTGAACGGTCTCCTCCCCGTCATTGCCCGGGCCAACATAAGCGAACTTGCTTCCCTTTGTCAGCTCGGACTGAAATAGGCAGTCGAAGAAGATGGCGCGGGTTCCCTCCGGGCCGATCAGCGTATCCCAAACCTTTTCCGGCGTTGCTCCAATGTAAGAGATGAATTTATGCTGCATGTACATACACTCTCCTTTTTTGATCATGGATAGTAACCTCTCCCTGCCAGTATAATAGAGACATCTCATCCCGTATTGTAAAAAAGCGTCAGCCGTGTAAAGGAGAGATTTCGCATGTCGTCTTCCCCGTCCCAGACCGCGAGCATGGGCATTTTGCAAGCGCCGGAAGCGTTCAACAAATTCCGTCTGCGCCGTTTCGCTCCATCCGAGGCTCTTGCGCCGTTCGTGATGCATCATTGGATCGTCGAATGGGATCTGCCGGAGGACGAAGTATTCCTCCAGGACAATATTCCGAATCCTTGCGTTAATCTAGTCGCAGAATTTGCAGGCAGCGCGGTCTACGGCGTTTCCAGCCGCAAATATACGAAACGGTTGTCCGGCAAAGAGCGCGCGTACGGCGTGAAGTTCCGACCGGGCGGTTTCTACCCCTTCGCAGGCAAACCGATCTCCGAATTGACCGATGGCTCCATGACCTTCGCCGAAGCATTTGGCATGGACAACGACAGTATGAATGCGAAATTGACGGAAGCACTCCGATCGGATCAGCCGGCGGAGACGCTTATTGCCCTCACGGAAACGATGTTAATGAGCTGCCTGCCCCATCCCGATGAGACGGTTGATCGGCTAGTCGACATCATTCGTTTCATTCAGAGCGACCGTACCGTCTCCAGCGTCGAGCAGTTGACCCGGAACTTCGATATCGGGGTGCGCACGCTGCAGAGACTGTTTAGCAAATATGTCGGAGTCAGCCCCAAGTGGGTCATCCAGCTCTACCGGCTGCAAAATGCCGCGGAGACGCTCGACGCCGGATACAAAGGGAGCTGGGCGTCGCTCGGCGCCGAGCTGGGCTTCTACGATCAGTCCCACTTCATCCGATCGTTCAAGGCGATGATCGGCAAAACGCCGGAGGAATACGCTGCCGGCCACTCGCTGTAAAGGCCGTATACTAGAGCGTGCGTTCGCCTTCGGTATTGACCGCTCCCGCCTCATAAGGTATAATCGGGACAAATACGGATCGGACAAGCGGGAAGCACCCGCAAGACAGACGAACATCGTCTGCCTTGCGGGTGCTTTTTTTTGTTGTTTTTGATTACTGCCCGACTGCTCCGACCGATTCTCAGGAGGTATGAATATGCGTATCCGTAATCGAAGAATGAGCATGGGCATGACGATTGGCATGGCTGGGTTGGCGTTTCTGTTGTCGCTGAACCTCTCCATGACGGCGTTCGCGGCGCCGTTCGAATTTACGCCCACCGCGAAGAAGGCCTTCGACAAGATGGTCTCGGCTGCATCCTCTTCCGTCTCCGCCTCGCTTAAGAAGCAATACGCCGAGCTGCAGACGCTGCAGCGCCAGGATCTGGACTGGGACTCGAAAATCAATGCGCTGCATTACAGGAACGAAGAGAACGATGGAAAGCTCCGCAAAGCCATTCGCGAGATCGACTCAGCCAAGATCAAAGCGTTGGAAAACGCGGCCGCTTCGCTCAAGAAGCAGCATGAGCCGTTGTTCAAGCTGTATGAAACCCAGAAGACGCAGCTTAGCCTCGCCCGCTCGTTCAAGAACAAAAATCTGACCTCCGCCCTGAGCGTCCAGGTCGAGATGACGAAGGCTGCCGTTCAAGCCGCGAAGAAGATGCAAAGCGACAAGAATGCCGAGCTTAAGAAGGCGAAGGCCGACGCCAATGCCAAGATGAAGCAGCTTCGCCGGATGTTGGACGAGAACGACGCGACGGAGTCGAAGATCAAAGCGGCCAAGGCCGCTGCCAGCACCTACAAGAAGATGTTCACGACGGAGGGCAAGGTGCTTGGGGGCGCCGTTCGCGGCGGCGATACAAACGGGACAGCTGCCTCCTTCACGCGTATGATCGCCCATCAGCGGCAAATCCTCGTCCAGAAGTACCTCATCCATTCATATGAGGAACGAATTGCCGCCTCCATCGAGAAGACCGAGACGAAGATGCGGAGCTTCTAGGTCTGGAGGCGTTAATAACGCCTATAGCTCCAAAAAGCAGGCGAACGAGCTGCTGTAGGCGTTAAAAACGCCGATGGACCGGGAAAGTTACTCAAAACAGCGTCCATAGCCGATAATAACGTCTGATGGAGCTTCAAACGGCAGCAAAAAACACCCCATAGTCGCTATTAACGTCTATGGGGTGTTTTACCAACTTCCCCTTATCTTACTACGTATGCGTGCTTCCGAACTTTCTCGACGCCCAGGCAATGAGCTCCACTAGAATGCCCAGTACGAAACCGGCGGCCGACAAAAACATGAACGTGATAAATCCGACAAGATCGCCCCAGCCTGATGTATCCTGGCTCTTCACCGCCATAAATACAATGCCTGAGACAAATCCGATCGTAGAAAGCAGCCAAATCCATTTCGCGCCGAACCACCCCGCGGCTGCGACGACAAGCGATACGACAACGGCAAGCAGGACCAGCATAAAAGCGTTGCCCAAGTTCCATTCCTGACCGATAATGCCGAATCTGACCGCCAGCAGCGCTGCTCCCAGCAGTGCGGCAGACACACCTGCGATTCTCCACCATGTTGCATGACCGCTTTCGGGAAGCCAACGCATGGACGCACTCTCCTTATCTTCTCGTTCTGTTGTCTCGGTAACAATTTTTCGTACTTACACCATTAGACGACACCCGAAACGCAAAGGTTTCGTGTCGCGATCCTCCCCGCGCCTGATAAATTAATGGAAGAATAAGAATCATCCCTCTTTTCTGTATGCGCCTTCAAGTCTATAATGATAACAAAGAGAGGATGAGCCTTATGGAACAGAAGCGTATGTGTGTCCGATTCGAGAAGGCGGTCGAGTTGCTGAGCAAACGCTGGGTTGCGCTTATCGTGTACAGCCTGCTGCCTGGTCCCAAAAGATTCTCCGACATCGAGCAGCATCTCCCCAATCTGAGCGGCAAGGTGTTGTCAGACCGGCTGAGAGAGCTTGAGCTCGAAGGCCTGATTCGCCGCGACGTTTATCCCGAGATGCCCGTGCGAATCGAATATTCGTTGACGGAGAAGGGCCATGCCTTATCTCCCTTGTTCAAAAGTATTACCGATTGGGCGCATCAGTGGGTTCACTTGGAGGATGAGGAGATTCAGGGGCCTCAATAAACGGTTATAAATGTTTAGTCGGTTGCTTCATGTTTCGTCCTTGTGCTACACTGTTCTCATTCCAAAGGAACGGAGGGTTTCGTGTGATAGATTACATCCGAGTCAGGTCTTTGCGCGGCTAATTGCAAAGTATATACCGCTCTGCCCATACGGCGGAGGACTCAGGACAGGTCTGTCTACATGAAGCTTTACTTCAACTGCAGCAGCCGAGACGCGGGAGCATGGCCCCCGTCGGATTGGCCGTCTATTGCCGCACGGCTTGCTTTGGTGCAATCGCTTAAGGATTGGACCATAATCAAGTTCCTCGAGCGGCGGCGATCCCATGCTGTAGCGACGCCTTCCTATCTCCTCAGGTCGTATATCGTCGGGCACGGGCAGGCATGCCTGTGTTTTTTTGTACCCAAACCTAGGTCGTGTCTGAAAACCCGCTCCCCTCGGAGTATTCAGACCACGCCCTAATTCCGGAGGATGATGAATAATGACGGAACCAAATGAAACGAAACAAAAAGCGATTATCGTCGGCGTCCAGCTGAAGAACGGCACCGACTTCGAATATGCCATGATGGAGCTCCGCAACCTGGCCGATGCCTGTTATATCGAAGTGGTGGATGAGCTCAGCCAGAAGGCCGACCGCATCAATCCAACCCATTACATCGGCACGGGCAAGATCCAGGAGCTGCGCGCTCTGATGGAAGCCCGAGAGTGCGAGCTGGTTGTCTTTAACGACGAGCTTTCCCCTTCCCAGATCCGCAATCTGGAAGCCGAGCTCGCATGCACGGTCATCGACCGCACGATTCTGATCCTGGACATCTTCGCCGAACGTGCTAAAACCCGCGAGGCGCAGCTCCAGGTCGAAGTCGCGCGGCTGCAGTATTCTCTCCCTCGCCTCGTGGGCCTTCGCGCTTCTCTTGGCCGCCAGGGCGGCGGATCCGGCCTGAAAAACAGAGGCGCAGGGGAGACAAAGCTCGAGCTCGACCGCAGGCGCATCGAGGAGCGGATCACCGCGTTGCAAGCCGAACTGGAGAAGCTCGTGGCGACGCGCCAAAATCAGCGAAAAAAACGGAAGAAAAACGAAATGCCTGTCGTCTGTTTGGTCGGATATACGAATACCGGCAAATCCAGCCTTATGAACGCTCTTCTGGAGGCGTACGACCCCGACACGACGAAGCAGGTATTCGCCAAGGATATGCTGTTCGCTACGCTGGAGACATCGGTACGCAGCATCGAGCTGCCGGACAACAAGTCGTTCCTGCTTACGGATACCGTCGGCTTCGTCAGCCAGCTGCCCCATCACCTCATCAAAGCGTTCCGTTCCACGCTGGAGGAGGTAACGGAAGCCGATCTGCTCGTGCACGTCGTAGACTACGCGCACGAAGATTACGAGCAGCTCGTAACCGTCACTAACGAGACGTTGGGCGAGCTGGGCGCTGACGGCATCCCGACTGTCTACGCCTACAACAAATGCGATCTGACGGAGCATCCTTATCCCATGAGGTCCGGCAATTCGGTCTATATGTCGGTGAAGGAAGGCCAAGGGATTCAGGAGCTGATCGAAGTCGTTCGCTCCCATATTTTCGCCAATTACGTCAAAAAGGATATTCTTATCCCCTTTAATCAGGGAAAGCTCGTGTCTTACTTCAACGAGCATGCCCATGTCATGTCGACCAGTTACGAAGCCGAGGGCACGCGTATGCTGATCGAATGCAGCACAGCCGACTATGAACGTTTTAAGAACGACTTTGTCGAGGTGGACGCCGAGAGCTAAGCAAGATACGAATACCAAAAATCCGGAGAGGGCTTTTGCCCTTCCGGATTTTTTCGTTAAATCGATATATTTTGAAATTGCAGCACAAACGTCGTTCCTTTGCCAGGCTCGCTATCGATATGTATCATCCCGCCCATCTTCTTAACGATATTAAAGGATACCATCGTGCCAAGCCCCGTTCCCTTATCCTTGGTGGAATAATATGGCGTACCTAACCGTTTAACCTGGTCGGCGCTCATGCCGATACCCGTATCCGCAATCCGGATTACCGCCGTGCCGGCCTGCTTGCTAAGCTCGAGAGAAAGATCCCCGCCATTTGGCATCGCCTCAATGGCATTTTTGCCGATGTTAAGCAGCACCTGTCTAAACTTGTGCCTGTCCCCCATGACGGCCAGCTTGCTCTCTTCATAATAGGAAACATGTAATCTGATGTTGTTGAAGTTAGCGTAATTAAGAAGCAGATTGAACATATAACCCAGCTCCGCATTAAGGTCAATCTCCTCGATCACCTCCAGATCATTGCGGGCGAGCGACAAGTAATCGGAAATAATGCCTTCCGCCCGGTCAAGCTCCGCAAAGCAGATGGCCTTGTATTGCTCCTTCTTCTCGGGAGTAAGCTCCTTCGTGCCAAGCAATTGAATAAAACCCCGAACCGACGTGAGCGGGTTTCGGATTTCATGCGCCACGGACGCGGCAATCTCGCTGACGAGCTTCATCCGTTCCGTATTGACGACCTCGTCTTGAATGCGGCTGTATCGCCTCATAAATTCGATGATCAAAACTCCCATTACCAGAATAAAACTTTGGAACACATAGGTGGCAATAGTCTCCATCGGGTTGTTAGTCAACAGATAAAGCTGACCCTTCGTAATTAAATAGGTGGTGAACGTCACTAATTTAATGAGCGCGCATGCCAGCACGGCGATAACCGCCTTCATGCGAAGCGACGCCGCGTCGTACCCCTTCATCGCCAGCCACGCGATACAATAGGTGGGCAGCAGCGAAATTATGTACATCAGAATATCGGATATTCCCAACACGTACCTCGTGGCGATAATGACCCCGTACAGAAGCAGGGATACAACGGGACCTCCGTACAATGTGCCGATTACGAGCGGTACGGAACGAAAATCGTAAGAGATTCCGTTCATCATGACCGGGAAACACATCGTCGCCAGGATGGCTATGCAGCAAAGCAGGAACAAATAGGCGCGGTATGCGTTGACCCTGTCTCTGATTCTGTGCAAATAAGGGTATAATACGAAAGGAGATGAAATAATAAAAACGTTAAATAAAAACTCCTTTAGAAAGAGCAGCACGACGAAGTCTCCTTCACGAATCTCCGAATCTATATCCTGCCCTTAATATAGCATATTTGTCCAATTTGTTTTGAGATAATTTATATCCCATATTTACCCATATTCAATTCGACTCGCAACAAAAAAAGAAGAAATCAGCATGCATATTGTGCACAGACTGAATTTCTTCTCCTATCAGACGTTTCCATAAAGACTTGTCATTATGCAGTGACGCTGCTGCGGGCAAATGTCAGCTGGTTTTTCCCTTTGCTCTTGGAGGCGTAGAGCGCTTCGTCGGCATCCCGCAGCAGGCTTAACGGATCGCGATCATCTTGCGGCCACATCGCGAGTCCGATGCTGCAGCTTACCCCCATTATCTTGCCATCAATCTCATACGGCTGCCGCACGGCCTCCAACACACTCGTCGCTACCGCCTCCGCCTCTAGTTCGGCATTCGCTCGGGACACGGACAGGATGAGGACGAATTCGTCTCCGCCCATACGGAACAAGTAATCGCCGCTCCGCGCATTCTTCCAAAGCCTGGCGGCAACCTCCTTTAGAAGCTCGTCCCCGGCCGCATGGCCATGCGTATCGTTAATGTTCTTAAAGCCATCGAGATCCATATAAACGAATGATAGCGAGCTGCGCTGCTCCTCCGCTTGCCTGACGGCACGCTGAACGATGACATCCATCGCGGACCGGTTAAGCAATCCCGTCAGCTTATCGTGATGAGCCTTGTCCTCCATTCGAACAAGCTGAGTCTCGGTCTCCGTCAGATCCGCGATCAGCGACCGCAGAGAACCGGACAGCAACTCAATGTCCTTAATCCCCTTCGAATAAGGAATTTCGGCATTCTCTCCTCTGCGGAGCTTGTTCGCCGCTTCTGCTATAAGCGACAGCGGCTTCGATACTTTGCGAGCGAGCAGCCATCCTATCAGCGCGCATGCCACGGCCAGCGCGAGACCAAGCAAGGTCATGAACGCAATAAGCTCCTGTACGGGAGCAAAAGCCAGTTCCGCCGGCTGACGGACGACAATCCTCCAGCCTAGCCCGGGGTAGTTGCCGTAACCCGAACTTTGAGCGAAGCCGGTCAAATATTTTTTCCCGTCCGGCCATCGTCGCACATCCCATTTGTTGTCCGTGCTCAATGTTTCCAGGTCAGTCAACTGAAGCAATTGTCCGATCATATCCTCGGGACCCGACAATACCGTATTATCCTTCTCCCTTAATACGAACACCTCAAGCTCCTGCTTTCGGTCTCTATGGTAAGGAGCAAGCAACGATTTCTGCAGCTCCTGCGACCATTCCCAGCTCAGTTGCGCCGCGAGTATGCCCGTAAACACTCCTTTGTTGTCGTATAAAGGCGTGCTGATATCGACGACCTTGAGCGGATCGCCCGACGGGCTCGTCAACTGCTCGGCTAACAGCACAGCTTCATGAACATCACCGATAAACGGCTTTTGGAGCGCCTCAAGAAAAACGGGACGTTTCTCGAAATTCACACCGATCATAAGGTCTTTGGTCGCCGCCCTCACGATGCCCTGCGCATCCAGCAGAGCTACCCAAGAGAACGCCGGAATGTTGTCCTGCAATTCGTTCAGCAGGCGGCTGACCTCCTTCAGATCCTCCTGCTCCTTCAGCGTGTTCAGCGTACTCAACAGCATGATCTCGTTATAACGCGACCACATGTAACGGTCCAGCTTATCGGTCATACCGTATGCCAGGGCTGCGACCTGTCCCCCAATTTCCTTCTCTAACACGGTTTTTGTCCGCTGTCCATATAACGTAGATACTGATGCAATAACAAGTAAAATTATAAGCGCGAACGATAATGCAAAATAAGTTCTCAGTTTCAAAGCCTGTCCTTCCCAATCCCGCGAAAAGATTGTCCATATTTGTCGAACAAGCAGTATTATAGACGAATTAATCAATGAATGGAAGGATATTGCGACATATACGCTGGAGTTACATCATGTAAATGCTTATCCTGTAATACTATGTAAGTACGTTCTAAGATTCGGTTATCTGAATTTCGAATGGCTCCGAAACAATTCGAAACGATTGCTTTCGGTCTCCATTCAGCTTCACATCAAATGTTGCCGTGGCCACCAGCGTGTACGTTCCCGGCTGTTCGATCTGAATGATTCGTTTGCCCGACTCGTAGATCTCCTTATCGGGATTGTACGTTTCATTGGGCTTCGCTATGCCGTTAATGCCAATAGAATCGGTAACAAGCATCTCAATCTGGGGTTGATCGCGCTCATCGTAAATTTGCACATGGATAAGCGGGGAGGCGTGATAAACAGCCGCCGATCGATTCGTCAAATTGATCACCCCTGTCGTAATTTCGATATCTTCATTGGCTTTCCATGTCCTTGCATCAACCGTTTCAACCGTGGCGGCAAAGTCTGATTCCTCGAACATTTTGTCTTCCGGCTTCATGCATGCGGTTGCCGTTATTATAAGCATCAGAATAACCACACCACCGATCAAACTTCTTTTCCCTTTGTACGAACCTCTCATTGCATGACCACCCTTCGCGCTTCTTACTACATTAGACCTCATGCATTATCCAAAGGTTGCTAAACTTTCATCATCGCGTTTATGCCACCATTCGTTCGTTATCTAAGATCAACAATCGAGCCTACTTGCCCACACGAAAAAAACGCCTCCGGGGAGGCGCTTGACGCTCACACATTCAACCGATACTCCGAAGGACTGAAGCCCACTTCCCTGCGGAACGTTTTGGAGAAATAGTTGGCGTCGTCGAAGCCCGTGGCCGCAGCGACCTCCTTCACGCTTCGGGACGTCGTCTTGAGCAGCAGCTTGGCATGATCCATGCGCTTGCGGCTGACGTACTTGAGCGGCGGAATGCCGAAGTGGCGCTTAAAATATTTGCTGAAATAGTTGGGATGCAGATGCAGCACCTCCGCCAGCTCCTCCAGCGTCATCTCTTGATCGAGATGCTCGTCCACATATCGCTGAATGAGCGTCAGCCTCTCCATCTCATGGCTCTGGCTCTGGCGGATGCGAACGGGCTGCGCCTCCATTAACAAAGACAGGATGTGAAGCAGAATCGCCTTCTCCTTAAGTCTGGCTGCGATGGACGAATCCTGGTGCGCGGACACAAGCTCGCAGAACAGTTCTTCCACTACGGCTCGGTCCAGTCCCGCGAAGCTGTATGGCAGATCCAGCCAATGAAAGACATCCGTCTGCCCCGTTATAGCAGTGAAGTGGCACCAATATTTGCGGAAGGGGCGATCGCTGATCGCCGAAAACGATTGCTGCTTATGCGCGGGCATCAACACGACTTGCCCCGGCTCCGGATACAGCTCCCGGTCTTCGATTTTGATCCAGCCTTCCCCGTCCAGAATAAAGTACAGTTTATTAAAAGCCGGACGATAATCCAGCTCGCGCCAGCCCGTCCAGCATTGCGTCAACTTCGCTTCAAGCACCTCAACCTGCATACCCAATACCATGTCGCGCGCGGCTCCGCCGATGACGCTTCCGTCCATGCGTACCTCCCCGTTCTGTCGCTTGAACAGGAACTTGTCCAAGCCTGGTTATCCGCTATTTTTTTACCCGCGATAGTTAGTTTCCTTCTCTGTCCATTCTATCACAAGCTTGGTAAACTGATGCTGAACATTACGAGACAGGAGGTTTCTCGCATGAGTACTGGACAACGATTAATCAAGGAACGAACGGAGCGGACCGAATGGTTCCTTAACGACCGGTTCGGCATGTTTATCCACTGGGGGCTGTACGCCATCCCGGCTCGCGGCGAATGGGTCCGCAGCTTCGAGCAATTGACCGTGGAAGATTATCAGCCTTACTTCGAACAATTCGATCCCGTGGACTACGATCCCCGCGCATGGGCGAAGGCGGCCAAGCAAGCCGGGATGAAATATGCGGTGCTGACCGCCAAGCACCATGACGGCTTCTGTCTGTTCGACAGCAAGCTGACGGATTACAAGGCGACGAACACGAAGGCCGGCCGCGATCTCGTGGCGGAATTTCTGGAAGCATTCCGTGCGGAAGGACTTAAGGTGGGGCTCTACTACTCTCTTATCGACTGGCATCACGAGGATTATCCCGCTTATGGCGACCAGATCCATCCCATGAAAAATAACGAGCAATTCAAGCGCGATCCCGCAAACTTCCATCGTTACTTGACCTACATGCACGGGCAGGTCCGCGAGTTGTTGACGAACTACGGCAAGCTCGACATCATGTGGTTTGACTTCTCTTACGGCGAAATGAGCCAGGAAACGTGGAAAGCGACGGAGCTGATCGGGATGATGCGCTCCCTGCAGCCGCATATTATTATCGACAACCGGCTGGAAGGAAGCGGAGAGCACGGCGGCAGCATCTATTCCGACGAGCCTACGGTATACGCGGGCGACTTCGCATCGCCGGAGCAGATCATCCCGCCGCGCGGCATCACCGGCGCGGACGGCAACCCCGTCCCTTGGGAGGCCTGCATCACGCTGAACAACAACTGGGGGTATGCCGCCGCCGACCGTCAGTACAAAAGTCCGGCCACCGTCATCCGCAAGCTCGTGGAATGCGTGAGCAAAAACGGAAATCTGCTCCTCAACGTCGGACCCGACGCCAAAGGCGTCATTCCGAGGGAGTCGCTGGATATTCTCGCCGAGGTCGGCGACTGGATCGCGCGCAACGGCGACAGCATCTACGGCTGCGGCGCGTCGGAGCTGCCGAAGCCCGATTGGGGCCGGTACACGAGCAACGGCGGCAAGCTGTACGCCCACGTATTCGAAGAGAGCATCGGTCCCATCGTCCTTGCCGGGTTAGCCAGCCGCGTCAAGTCGGCGCATCTGCTCGCGGACGGCTCCGAGCTCATCGTAAATACGCCCTGGAGCGCCAAGGAATTCAAGGAGGACGCATTCGTAAACTTCGCCCGTCCCGAGCATTACACCTATCCGTTGCCGGATAAACGCGACACCGTAATTGAGCTGACGCTGAACGACTAGAGTAGTCTCAACGAAGGCACGGGTACTAAAGACCCAGTAAAAATCTGTCTTGCGATTTTCAATGCCTGATAAAATCCCAACAAAAAAGGGGCTTCCTTCGGCTTTTAAGCCGGAGAAAGCCCCTTTTCCCATTCCTTCCAAAAATCCGCAGCCTTCTTCGGCTGCGGATTTTTTGTTTGTTTATCGGTTATTTGATATAAACGCTGCCGAAAGGGAGCACTTCGCGAAGCAGCCGCTTGAACCAGCCTTCGTCGCTGAGCCGGCTCTCCAGTCCGCTGTCCCGCGAACCCGTCTGAATAAGCACCGGCCCCTTCCCTCTGAGCTCCCACTGCACGTTCATATGCTGGCTCGCGAGGGAATTGCCGTAGACGGACAGTTGGATGGAGGCGTTGTCGGGATACGCGACAAGCGCTCCCTTATCCACGAACAACGGCGTCTCCTGATCCAGCTGAATGACCGCCAGATCGCCTACCGACAGTACGCCCAGCGTACCCGGACCGCTGAACTGGATGCGGATCAGTTCCCGCGTAATCCATGCCGTCTTGAGCCGCATCACCTTGCTCTTGAAGGTCATATCGTCGGAGAGAAACATAATATGGCGAAAGTCGAACAGCAGGCTGCCTCCCTCCGGCACCTCAATGGGCACAAGCGAATAACCTGCCGGAAGCCCCATGACAAACGAAGCCGGCCCCTGAAGCCTGGAACGGATCCACTTCTTCTTGCGGAAGGCTCCCCCGATGTTCATGAACTTGTCCTCGCGATTTCTGGGAGCTCCGCTGAACGCGATAATCGATCGCGGATGCAGCACCTGAAGAGCTTCTTCTTGACCAAGCTCGACCCGCACATGCCCTAGCGGAGAAGGCGCCGCGATGTTCATGGCAGCGTCACTCCGCGGCTGTCGTCATGCGCTCTGCCGCCGCGCCCTTGTCGGCGCCATGTCAAGTAGCGCCATACCCGTACGGACAACGCATAGACGGCAATGAGCGCCACAAGAGCTCCTGCGGCGATTGCCGCTTTGCGGTACAGCGACTGACGGTTCTGCTCCAGCTCTTCCATCTGGCCCACCAGCCTTGCATTCTCCCGTGCCAGCTCCTCATTGCGTGCCTGCATCTGCTCGTTTTGATCCCGAATAGCTTCGTTGCTGGACTCCAGCTCCTGCTGGCGCTGGAGCAACTGCTCGGCTTGGCGGCGCGAATCCTCCAGCTGTCCTTCCACGGCCTTGATGCTGGCGTCGTAAGCCTCCTGGAGCTCGTCCAGCTTGTCGGGCGCCTGGTAAATATCCTTGATCCGGTCGAACATGCCGGCACTCGCCGTCTCTATCGGCACGGCAACATATAATAGAGATAGAATCATAACGGTATACAATAGTTTCGCTACTTTCATCGCATTCACCCGCCTTCTGCGATTTATCCACGAAAGATGCGGGTTCCACGCTTCCGCGTCGCCTTGCATCCTTCGCCTACACCCATACTAATTGTCTCTTATTCTAGCATAAATTAGTCGGGACATGTCGAAATACGCAGAAGTTGCCATAGCGTTCCAACTTAGAGGATTTGCGATCGTTAGCGGTAATTTGATATTACATGCAACGAACTAACAACATACTAGCAACATTACTAACATGGGAGCATACTAGCAACACACTAGCAACATAGCAACACACTAGCAACTAGCAACACACTAGCAATAAGCGGAAAATCGCCACTTAATTTCAATAGAACTAAGCTTTTTGAGCTATTAGAGGGAAATTCACCCTGTAATTAAAGCCTTTTCGAAATATTGGCGAAAAAGCTGCGTCATTAGTAGGAGTTATTCTACTTACATTTTTCCCTTTAAGTGGAGCAAACGACCGGAATTGTTGAGATTAAAGGGAGCTTTTCCCTTTAAAGTGGAGCCAGCGGACGGACTTGGCAAGTGTGAAGCTGACGGCCCATTCGAACCAGGCAACCTTGGAGAGAAAGCTTTCCCTTAATGCGAGCCGACAGCCGAACCGGGCAAGTTTGGAGGGAGCTTCGGCGTTCTACCGCAGTTGCCGATTAAGGGTGCACCGGCGTGACCGCCTCACGAATAAGCGTATCCAGTTCCGCGGCATAACGTTCGAACTGCTCCACGCTCCAGCCAAGCTCCTGCTCCATGGCTCGGATAACGGGCTCCTTCCATGCGCGGACCGTGTCCATGCGGAAGAAAAGATCCCCCGTGCGGCGGACGAAGAAGTCGGCCGGCGTAACCGCCATCTCGTGAAGCATCGAATACCGCAGCATCGCGGCCAAATCCGCCGGCAACCCGTAGACACTGGCCAAGCGGCCGGATTGTTCGGCGTCGTCAAAGATTCTGCCAACGTTCGAGCCGTAGCGCCTTGCCAGGAAGTCCGCATCGCGTCTGCTGAAACCCGCCCTCTCTCCATCTGCAACAGCCGAACGGACATAAGCTTCGAATCGCGCAGAGCCGCCCACGTCACCGCCCGATATCGGCAAGTCGCGCGTCATACTGCTGCCGTACGACCCGCCGTTGCCGTTGCTCTTCATGAGCGAGACAACCTTGTCGACAACGTTCTCCGCCATCTTGCGATAACCCGTCAGCTTGCCGCCCGCGATCGACAGCAAGCCGGATTCCGATACGAACAGCTCATCCCGGCGGGATACCTCCGACGGGGACTTTCCTTCCTGTTGAATAAGCGGTCGAAGACCAGCCCAGCTCGATTCCACGTCCGCAGAAGTTAACCTAAGCTGAGGGAACATGCCGTTCGCGGCTGTCAGCAGATAGTCGCGGTCAGCGACCGTCATGGCCGGATGGGCCGTATCGCCCGCATAGTTCGTGTCCGTCGTGCCGAAGTACGTCTTGCCGTCACGCGGAATCGCAAACACCATGCGGCCGTCCGGCGTATCGAAGTACACCGCCTGCCTTAGCGGAAATCTGCCTCCGTCGAATACCAGATGCACGCCTTTGGTCAAACGAAGCGTCTTGCCCCGCTTGGATCCGTCCAGCTCGCGCACGTCGTCGACCCATGGTCCCGCCGCATTGATGACGTAAGTAGCCGACAACCTATGCGTTGTTCCGCCGATGATATCGTGCACTTCCGCCCCGCATACGGTCCCTTTCCCGTCATACAGCAGCTTCTCTGCGCGGGCATAGTTGACCGCCATGGCTCCGGAATCGATCGCCTTTTTGAGCACCTCGATCGTCAGTCTCGCATCGTCCGTCCGATATTCGACATAATAGCCGCCGCCCTTTATGCCGTCCTCCTTCAGCAGTGGTTCCTTCGCCAGCGTCTCTGCCTTGCCGAGCATCTTCCTGCGCTCGCTCCGCTTGACGCCCGCCAGGAAGTCATACACTCTAAGGCCGATCGACGTGGTGAACTTGCCGAATGTTCCCCCCTTGTAAAACGGCAGCAGCATCCACTCCGGAGTCGTCACATGCGGTCCGTTCTCGTATACGATGGCACGTTCCTTGCCTACCTCGGCGACGACGCCGATCTCGAGTTGCTTCAAGTACCGCAACCCCCCGTGCACCAGCTTCGTCGAACGGCTCGACGTGCCCGCCGCGAAGTCCTGCATTTCCACCAAACCGACTCTCATCCCCCGAGACGCCGCGTCCAGGGCGATACCGGCCCCCGTAATGCCTCCCCCGATGATCAATACATCCAACTGACTGGCCGCCATCGCGCGAAGACTGCCGCTACGACTGCTCGCTCCGAAGGCCGTATCGCTGACCTGCCCGACTTCTCCTCCGAATTCGCCTGCTTCGTTCCCTGTTCCTACCCGTTTTTGTTCCATATCCGATTCCTCCGTTCGCTCTCCTGTAGACACGTTATGTTTATCATTACCCATTTGCCAGTATTATGCTCATCCGCACGCTCTCCAAATTGAAGCCTGAAACACGATAGAAATCGAAAAAAACCGCCCAGACCATCCTCCTCCCTCGCGGAAGGCTGATGGCCTAAACGGTTTCTCCGAATCTCCGACCTTTATTAACTTAACCCCACTATAGCATGTGCCAAAGCCGATCGCAAGCCTAGACTGTTCAGTTGCTAAATGCCATCGCCGCCGCGACCGCGCGCTTCCAGCCGCCGTACAGCTCTTGTCTTCGGGCTTCGTCCATGGCAGGCTCGAATAGACGATCCACCTGGCGCAGCGCCTCGATCTCAGTCTTATCCTTCCAGAAACCTACGGCAAGACCGGCCAAATAAGCCGCTCCAAGAGCCGTGGATTCCAGCGATAGCGGACGCTCGACCGGCACGCCGAGCAGATCGCTCTGGAACTGCATCAGAAGACCATTCGACACTGCGCCTCCATCCACCGCCAGCGATTCCAGATGGACGCCGGCTTCCTCCTCCATCACCTTGAGCACATCCTTCGTCTGATACGCCAGCGATTCCAGCACTGCGCGCACGAAGTGCGCCTTGGTCGTTCCCCGCGTCAGACCGAATACGGAGCCTCGTACATCGCTGTTCCAATACGGCGTGCCAAGACCCACGAAAGCGGGCACGACATAAACGCCGTCCGTTCCTCCCGCTTCGGCCGCCAGCACCTCCGTCTCGGAAGCCGATTCGATCAACTCCAGCCCATCGCGCAGCCACTGAATGGCAGCACCGGCCACGAATACGCTGCCCTCCAGCGCGTATTCCAGCTTTCCGTCCAGCTCCCAGGCGATCGTAGTGAGCAGTCCCTTCTGCGACATGATCGCTTGCTCGCCGGTATTCATGAGCATAAAGCAGCCCGTGCCGTACGTATTTTTCGTCGCTCCCTTGCGGAAGGCGTTCTGTCCGAACAGAGCGGCCTGCTGGTCGCCGGCGGCGCCGGAGATCGGAAGGGCAAGCCCCAGCAGCGATTCCTCCGCGTATCCGTAAATTTCGGAGCTGGACTTCACTTCCGGCAGCATCGCGCGAGGGATGCGGAGCAAGCTCAACAGCTCATCATCCCACCCGCGATCATGAATGTTGAACAACAGCGTGCGCGACGCATTCGATACATCCGTCACATGCGCCTTTCCGCCTGTCAACTTCCAGATGAGCCACGTCTCGACCGTGCCGAATAGCAGCTCCCCGCGCTCGGCGCGTTCCCGGGCGCCGTCCACATGCTCCAGCAGCCAAGCGATTTTGGTCCCGGAGAAATAAGCGTCGATCAACAGCCCCGTGCGAGCATGAATATTGTCCCCGTGACCGTCGGCCTTAAGACTGTTGCAAATATCGGCCGACTGGCGAGACTGCCAGACAATCGCTGCATGAATGGGCTCTCCAGTCGCTTTGTCCCAGACGATCGTCGTCTCTCTCTGATTCGTAATGCCAATGCCCGCAATCTGCTCCGGCCGCGCGCCCGTTTCCTTCAACACGCCGCGCATGACACGTTTCGTTGATTCCCAAATATCCAATGCATCCGCTTCCACGGCGCCAGGCGATGGGTATTCAAGTTTAAGCTCCTCTCGCGCGATGCCAGCGATCCGCCCCATGCGATCTACAAGCAGCGCTCTCGTGCTGGTCGTCCCCTGATCCAGCGATAACATATAGGTTTCCACAACGCTTCCTCCTCATACCTGATGGTTCAACAACTATCGATCAATCCATAATCCGATAATGATCACAAACCATAAACCGAATTCCATACTGCGGTCCTATTCCCGCCAAAGCTCGCTCCGCGACGTCGTAATCGCAGCGGCGCCCGCCGCCAGCGCCTGCCGCACATGCTCCTTGGTGCGGATCAGTCCGCCCGCGATGACGGGGATCCCGGTCCGCTCCTTCACCTCCGCGATAATCTCGGGCATTAGTCCCGGCAGCACCTCGACGTAATCGGGCTGCGTCTTCTCCAGCAGCTTGCAGCTCTTCTCCAGCGCATCCGAATCCAGCAGGAACAGCCTCTGTACGGCGATAAGCCCTGCTTGCTTCGTCCGGGCGATCACGCCCGCGCGCGTCGAGATAAGCCCTGCCGGGCGAATCGTCTGGCATAGATACTCCGCCGCGTATTCGTCATTCTTAAGGCCGTCGATGAGATCGGCGTGCAGAAGCACTTTTTTGCCACCGGCTCTGGCCAGATCGACAAGTCCTTGAACATGTCCCAGATGCCCGCCCAGCAGCACCATGTACGTATAGGGCGACGAGATAATCGCCTCTACTTCCTTCGCCTTGCGAGCCGCCGGAAGCAAGCTCTGCTCCTTCGTCAACAGCGGCATACCCGCCACCTCCCGATCAGTCATCCTACACACTAAGGTAATACGAAGTGCGGTCCAAGCGCAAATAGCAAATTTACTCCAGCTGTTCTCCGCATGGTGAAATAGGGGCTGTCATATGCTACAATACGGTGATCTCAAACGCATCCAAGACTAGGAGGGTGAAGCTTCGCCCATGTTAATGATCGGTATCGCAGGAGGCACTGGCTCCGGCAAAACAACCGTCGCGCGTTCCGTCATCGACCGGATCGGCGCAGACAAAGTCACATTCATCTCGCAGGACAATTATTATAAAAATTTCCCAGAGCTTATCCTCGAAGAACGCGAGCGCCTCAATTACGATCACCCGCTGGCCTTCGACAACGAATTGCTTATTCGCGATCTCAAGCTTCTGCGCGAGGGACGTCGGGCCGTCGCGCCGGTCTACGACTTCTCCCGTCACGCCCGCTCCGAGACCGAAACGCTGGAGCTCAAGCCGAATCGGATCGTTGTGCTGGAAGGGCTGCTCGTGCTGGCCGACCAACATGTGCGGGATCTGCTCGATATCAAAGTGTTCGTCGATACCGACCCGGACGTCCGCATTTTACGCAGGGTGCTGCGGGATATCCAGGAACGCGGCCGCAGCATACAGTCCATTTACGACCAATATCTGGAGACGGTAAAACCGATGCATGAAGCCTTTATCGAGCCGTCCAAAAAATACGCCGACCTCATCATCCCCGAAGGCGGGCATAATCAGGTTGGCATCCAGCTTCTCTCCGCGCTTATGGAGAACGTGCTCAACGAAGCTTAAATGAACGACCTTGCAGACAAGGCCGCGGGTCATGCGACTCGCCCGCCGCTTTCGTACGCTTTTTCGGGACGCAACCGGCATCATGAATTGACATGATGATATTAGTACCGTATAGTACCATTATGACACCAACAAAACGAACGAACTCCAATCGCGACGTCGCTCTGGAAGCCGCGTCGCATCTCTTCCTCACGCGGGGCGTAACGGTCACCAGCATGGATGACATCGTCGCCTACAGCCATGTCTCCAAGACGAATATTTATTATTATTTCAAGAGCAAGGAGGAGCTTCTGCTCACGATCGTGGACGGCTTAACGTCACACTACGAGCGAAGGCTGGCCGCTATTCTGTCGGAAGAGGGGGCGTCCGTCTACGACAAGCTTGAGAGGGTCATCTCCGCTTTATCCTTGGAGAACGAAAATAACAACTATCTCGGCGGATGTCCCTTCTTGACGCTGTACGTCCAGACGGCTGGCGAATACCCCGCGGCTAAAGAGAAATTCCGGCGTTTTTTCTCCATGCAGCTGGAAAGTCTGGAAGCC
This sequence comes from Paenibacillus agaridevorans, assembly GCF_003112455.1. GTDB lineage: Bacteria > Bacillota > Bacilli > Paenibacillales > Paenibacillaceae > Pristimantibacillus > Pristimantibacillus agaridevorans. The sequence goes on along the minus strand of NZ_BDQX01000208.1, from coordinate 41,376 downwards.
CTGCTGACGGACGGAATAAGTCGGGGCGAATTGCGCAAGGATCTGCCTGCGCAAGCAACCGCCGCGATGATCGTCTCGACGATCGAAGGTGGGTTGTTTGTCGCCCAGAGCACCGGCATGAACGGAATGCTGAAGGATGTATTGCCTGCTTTAGCGCTTTTGCTAAAGTAATTTTTTTAATCGAATTAGTACCTATTAGTACTATAAATTCAAATCGATGGGACGGATGACACATGAACGTATTTTTGACCGGCGGAACGGGATTTATAGGCAAACCTCTCCTGAAGAGACTGGCTGCGGAGGGCCATGGCGTCTATGCGCTTGTGCGCTCCCTATCGAAGTTCGAGACTGTGCTGGAAGAGCTGCGGATGACGGATAGAGATCAGACCGTCTTGCCAATGGTCGGCGACTTAACCTTGCCGAAGCTGGGCCTCTCCACGGAGAACATCGGGCAATTGCTGGCTTGCGACACGTTCGTTCATGCAGGCGGTCCGATGAATATCGGGCTGGATCTGGCCGAGGCCGAGATCGTGTTCCGCGGCGCGGCCCGGGAAGCGGCCGGACTTGCGGAGAGCCTTGTCAGGGAAGGCAAGCTGCGCCACTTCGTTCACGTCGTCGGATTCATGAGTCCATACGACGAGAGCAACGCGCTGACGGATCTGTCCGGCGCCGTCAGCCACGCACCGCCTTACGAGATCATGAAGTTCGAGGCCGATTCCTACATTCGTAAGGCTCTGCGACCGCTTGAAATAACCTTGTCCACCGTCAATCCCAGCGTCGTCGTCGGCCATTCGGTCACCGGCGAGACCGAGCAGACGGGCGGACTCGGCATTCTCGTCGATGCCGTTCGCAAAGGAGCGATGCCCCTGTCTCCTGGCGGGACGGATCATTGGCTGCCCATGGTCCATGTCGATCATACGGCGGCGTTCATCGCAAGTCTCGTCGCAAAGAGACCTGCCGTCAGCGATACCTTTTACTTGTTGGATGATAAGAGAGATAGCCTTTCCATGCCGGAGCTGACGGGGCTTATCGCCCGGGAGCTTAGGGTGAAACCTCCGCTCGCCGCGGCTCCTCCCGTCTTGATAAAGCGGCTGTTGTCATGGGGCGGGAACCGACTGCTTGGCATCCCCTCCGAGTCGATGAACTTCATCGTGCGGAAAGAATTTACGACGACATCCAAGGAACGCGTGCTGCGAGGTCTTGCCGTCAACCAAGAGGCGCTCCGCCGCGTCGTCGCCGATCTCGACTATCGGCTTAGCCATCCGGGCCGCAAGCTTTCCGGTGATGCGACGCTTCATGTCCACGAGGGGATGACGCTGCTGGCCTTGCAGGATGGGATTCATCCGGCTGCGGGCATTACGGCTGAGGTTATTTCGGGAGAGGGGAACCTCCCTTCCGCTAATCAGCCTTCGCGGCTACCGACGACCGGTCAACCCATGCCGCTCGTATTCGTTCACGGCATCTACAGCGCGGCGGAGCAACTGCTGCCGCTTGCCAGAGCCATCAAGCATGACGGGCCTAAGCAGATCCTTGAGCTTCCCGGCCTTGGGCGCGCGCCTTACCATCGTCATCCTTCGGTCATAGAAGGGTATGTCGAAGGTCTTGCGCGCCTGCTGCGAAGCTTCGACGAACCTGTCGTGCTGATCGGCCATTCCTTTGGCGGTTTGATTGCGGCGAAAGCGACGGAGAGCGTGCCCGGCGCCGTTCGCAAGCTGCTTCTGCTCCAGCCTGCGCTTCATCCCGTACGCAAGGCCGCGTATCGTTTCCCGAAGCTGAGCGCCCGCTTGTTCAGGCGCGGCTCGTTTCGCCTGATCTCCAAACAGCTCAAAAAATCCGGCACCTTCGCCATGAGCGAGAATGTGCCGGAGGACTATGTTCGTTACGTCCGGGAGGAGCTGGCTTCTCCCAGAGTGTTGTCGACGACGGCGGAAATTGCCAGGCAACTGACGCGCGCGGACGTTTACTTGCCGATGCTGTCGGCTTCAGTACGGAACAAAGCGGCCATTCTGTGGGGTGAAGCGGATGCCGTATGGCGGATACCGCACGCCTTGCAGGGATGCCGTGTGGATACGTTGCCTTTCGGTCATCAATTTCCCATCTCCCGTCCGTTAGAGACGGCGGCTTGGATCGAAGACCAATTGGCGGATCGGGGAAATTCCATCAACCCCGTGCTTCTCTCCGATACTCCGTGAAGTAGAAAGCACCAGTCGTATGCGCCGAATCGATAATGCGGTTCATCACTTTGCATACATGCTGCATAGAATCGATGTCCTTAAGTGTAGAGGCCATCTGATGCAACGTATTGAGGCTCCCGAGCGCATGCTCCTTGCCAACGACCCCGTTTTTTAAATTGGCAACAACCCGATCGATTTCTATGTGGATGAACCAGGCCGTCCTCTTTCTAAGCGATTTTTTGTCCAAATAGCGCCCCTCCGTCATCTTGAGTAATAATCTCTATGACTAGTATAGCGAGCTTGATCGCAGAGGGGTGTCGAAGCGCGTAGTCGAAACGCAATTCTTTCTGACAAGATTCTAACTACAATTCCGACAAAATACGATGGTATACTTTGGAATTCAAGTTTAAAAATTGGATTATATTTCAATTTGGTGAACCTGGGAAGTTACACCGGATTGCTGCAGGTAAGGAACGCTAGACCGATCGATGTCAGCTGCATCAGCGTGCGCAGCGTCTCCATCATTGCGTACGTGCTTCATGGCATTCCGGCGCTGCTGGAACTATTCCTGATTGGAATCCGCTGATGCAGGATCGCAACATTGTATGAACTTAATACCGTGTGTGGCTTGAACACCAGGTATGATCTGAACACGCTGTATGGTCTGAACACCGTATGTGACCTTAATGCCGTGTGTGACCCTAACACCGGGTATGACCTGAACATCTTGTATGACCTGAACTCCGGGTACCCTCACCATTAATTGTGCATTTTTACTCAATTTTTCTGATCATTACCGCCCCCGGGCCGCAATTTGTACGAATATACACAAATCTTCGATCTACATCGTTTCTTTGAAGTCCTTCAAACCAATATTTATGTATATTTGCACAAATTTACGAAATTCTAACTCATACTGGGCTATATTTGTGTATTTTCGTACAATTGTTATCGCTAATCGCGTTATCGTAACAGATGGTTTTAGCCAAATAGCCTTTTCGTTGCAGCCAAAAAACGCCCCGGCTGCCGTTAGGCAACGCAAGGCGTGAGGAGCAGGGCGTGCAAAAGCACGAGGTGCAAGGCGCTAGACTCGAGCTGCGAGGTGTGAAGCGCAAAACGCTAGACGCTAGGTATTAGACGCTCGATTCACCAAGCACGAGGCGCTAGACGCAAAAGCGCTAGGCGCATATCCGTTCAGCAACAAATTAATCCAGCAAAGCGGCCTGCCGCTTATAATGGTCCTCGATAACCATGCAGACCATCGCCTCGATAACCGGTACAACACGAGGGCAAATGCTGGGATCATGTCTGCCGATCGTCGTGATCGGCTTCTCGTTTCCTTCCACATCCACCGTCATCTGGGGCTTGGAGATGGAAGAGGTGGGTTTGACGACAACGCGGAACACGATGTCCGCACCCGTACTGATGCCGCCGATGATGCCGCCGGCATGGTTCGTTTTGAAGCCGTCCGCGCCCATCTCGTCGTTATGCTCGCTGCCCCGCATAGTGGCCGCCTGGAATCCCGTTCCGAACTCGATGCCTTTGATGGCGCCGATCGACAGCATCGCCTTAGCGAGCTCCGCGTCCAGCTTGTCGAATACCGGCTCGCCAAGTCCTGCCGCCACGCCGCTGATTCTGCATTCGACGATGCCTCCGCAGCTGTCGCCCTCCAGAGCCAATTCTTCGATGTGTTTAATCATGCGCTCGGCCGCCACGGGATCGCATGCCCGCACCGCATTCCGCTCGATCGTATCGGGATCGAACGTTTCGCAGCGGATGCCGCCGATCTCCTTCGTATAGGCGAGAACGGATACGTTCCGCTTCTCCAGCAGCTTGCGCGCCACGGCGCCTGCCGCCACGCGGGCTGCCGTCTCCCTGCCCGAAGCTCTTCCGCTGCCCCGGTAATCCCGAATGCCATACTTCTGATCGTATGTGTAATCCGCATGCCCCGGTCTGTACAATGACTTAATATCGTCGTATGCCGATGGCTTCATATCCGTATTGTTCAAGATGATGCATAGCGGCGTGCCCGTCGTACGCCCTTCGAATATGCCCGATACGATCCGAATTTTGTCATATTCCTTCCGAGGCGTCGTTACGGAGGATTGGCCGGGCCTTCTGCGGTCCATCTGCACCTGAATATAGGCCTCGTCCAGCTCGACCCCAGGCGTGACGCCGTCTACGATGACCCCCACCTCCAGTCCATGCGATTCACCAAATGTCGTCATCTTCAATCGTTCCCCGAATGTGCTGCCCGCCATAACGCAAGCCTCCCTCTTTTTTTCATCGTCCGAGTGTTCTCTTCTTCATTTTAGAGGTATACTTGGAATAAATGAAATTACAATATTTGAATCCTGTCATAGAGAGGGTTGATGTCAATGGTGTCTCATACGGAGTGGTATCGCATCTTCCTGTATGCCGCCGAAGCCTCGAATTTAACCAAAGCCGCCCAGCAGCTTCATATGACGCAGCCTTCCGTCAGCTACGCGATCAAGCAGTTGGAAGAAACGCTAGGCGTTACCCTGTTTAATCGATTGCCTAAAGGCGTGCAGTTGACCGAGGAGGGCAAGGTGCTGTATCGGCATGTTCGACTTGCCTTCGAGGAGCTGGGAGCCGCCGAACGGCATATGAACAATCTCCGTCAATTGCATGAAGGGATCGTGCGCATTGGCGCGAACGGAGCCATTATTCGGGATAGCGTGCTCCCGGCGCTGGATGCGTTCCAAGACCGTTATCCGGATATCCACATCCAGCTTATCCAGGATCAATCCAGCAGTATTGTCGATCGGCTAAAGAAAGGAGAGCTGGATCTCGGCTTCGTCCATCTTCCGGTCTCGGACGACGAGATCGAGATCGTCGCATCGCGCATCTCCCCATACTGCGTCGTGGCAGGAACGGCCTTCGAGGAATACGCGGACCGGCCTTTATCGGCGGAACAACTTACTAAGCTTCCTCTATTGCTGCTTTCCACCGGAAGCTCAACGCGCAAATACGTTGAGCGATGGTTCCAATCACAAGGCATGGAGGCCAAAGCCGATTTCGAATTAAGCAGCTTGGACATGCTGGCCGAGTTCGCGGAACGGGGATATGGCGTAACGTTCCTGCCCAGAGCCTTCATCGCCTCCGGCATCTCCCGGAGATCGCTCCTGGAGCTTCGCACGGAGGTCCCGCTGCCGGATCGGCAGATTGGCATTGCCGCCAGAAAGCAGGCCCCCCTCTCCATCGCGGCGGAGTCCTTCCGTGACCTGCTGAGAGCACAGCAGTAGTGTCTTCCGTAGCGTTCCAGTGAGACTAGAGTTCCGCTGAGACAGCTCTGCCCGGCATGGAGGCAGGCAGTAGCGTCTTCCGCAGAAGACCAGCGCTTCTCGCGTTCCTGGGAGACAACTCGGCCAGGCATGGAGGTTGGCAGTAGCGTCTTCCGCAGCAGCCCAGCGATTCTCTCATTCACGGCAGACAGCTTTGCCTGGCATGGAGGCCGGCTTTTCGAAGTTTACAAAAATCCCATGGAGCGGGACTTTTCCGCGGCCATCCAGTCGCCGCTGCGGCTCTTGGCGTAGTCCGACTTCATCTCTTCGACTAGTCGTTCCAGATCCGCTTCCCCTTCGTACTGGCGTTGCAGGGCCGCGGACACGTAGAGCTCGCCAAGCTGCGCGAAGGTAAAGCCCTCCGTACGGCGGGCGATATCGGCGATCTGGTCCTCGGCGGCGAATCTGCCCAGGCCTTTGCGCGTCAGATAGGCAAGACGCAGTCGTTTGTCCGGCAGCTTCACCTCGTATGCCCGGTCGAAGCGACCTGCCCGGTTCATAAGAGCGGGATCGATCTTCTCCGGGTAGTTGGTGGTTCCGATCAGGAAGACGCCTTCCTTGGAAGCGGCGCCGTCCAGCGTGTTCAGGAAATACGATCGGCAGGACTCCGGCATGGAGTCCAGATCCTCGATGACGAGCACCATCGGAGCCATGCGGGCCGCGGCCGCGAACACTTCGGCGATGGACTCGCTGTTCGTATACTCCGTAATTTGCCAATACGCGACAGGCGCGTCGACGGTAGCCGAGATCGAACGGACGAGCGTCGTTTTGCCGTTGCCGGGTTTACCGTAGAGCAAAATGCCCCTTTTATACGGAATGCCATACTCTTGGAAGAACAGTCCCTCATTACTGAAAAATTCGTCCACCGAGCGGTAAATTTGCGTCTTGAGCGACTCCTCCATAAATACGTCGTCGCGCGTCACCTCGCCCTTGGGGTTCATCCGCTCCTGCTCCAATCCGTCGCGCGTATCGCTAAACAAGATCAGCTTCCTGCACTCCAGCTGGCGCTTGCGCATATCGGCGAGGAACGCTCCAAGCCCCTCATCATTCTCCGCGAAAATAATATCCTCGTTGCCAAGCCCGTACTGCGTCTCTCTCGGAATTCGGGCAAAGGCCACACGAAACTTGTCATAGACGAAAAGGTTGTTGCGAGCGGACGGACGAATCTCGTAGCCCGACAGCCGCCGGTCCGGCTCCGACTCGAACTGGAATTGGCTCGTCTCTACCAGATCGTACAGACTGGCAACATGCCGAAGCCCTTCGTAGCCGCTGCGGATGTCCTCGCAGAGCGCATCCCAGACGTCGTTGTTCTCATCCTGGTAATAGAGCTTGGGCTCTGCATCCCAACGTTCCGTCAGATTGACCATGATCCGCTCCATCATGGCCACATAGTTGAAGTAGTTATGCCTCCCGCCGATAGCCGCGCCTCTATCTTTGGCATCCGCGGACCGCACGATGAATGGTGTTTCGGTTTTCGCTTCGTTTTTGAATACGATGTTCATCTTGTTCATTGTTCATCACCTTTATGTTAAATGCCTTTAATCGTCGCCATGGGGCGGCATCTCGCGACAACGGATGCCAGACCCGCTCCGACTACGCTGTCCACGATTTCATCAACGTTCTTGTACGCTTGCGGGGATTCGTCCAGAATAGCCTCCAGCCCGCGATGGTTCACCACGATCTCGTCTTCTTCGCCGACGCGCATGGAACGGGCGAATTCGTCGACCGTGACAAGCTGCTTCGTCGCGTTGCGCGACCGTATTCTGCCTGCTCCATGGCAGATAGAATGGTAGTTGGCCGCGCCGCCAGGGGCACCGACCATAAGATAGGAGGCCGTCCCCATGGAACCCGGGATAAGGGCGGGATGTCCCGTCTCCAAATACGGCGCGGGGTTGCCGGGATGGCCTGCGGGCAGCGACTTGGTCGCTCCCTTGCGGTGGACGAAGTAGGCGGACTCCCCTTCCCCCTCTTCGCAGGCGTAGTTATGCATCAGATCGTATAACGTGCGAAGCTCGGCAGCCTTGCCCAGCGTCTCCTTAAATGCCTCGCGGACCGCGAAAGCCATGAGATGGCGATTTACAATGGCGAAGTTAAGCGCGGAATACATCAGGTTTACGTACGCGTACCCGGCCCCGCTGTCCAGCGGCGCGAACTGCAGCTTCGGGTCTGCCGTGCCGAGTCCCGCGCGGCTCATCGTCTTCGCTACCTCGGAGCCGCAATACTGGTTGACGGAGCCGCCCCATGCCCGGGAGCCGGAGTGGATCATGACGACGACCATGCCGTCCTCAAGCCCCCAGCGGTTTGCAATATCGCGGTTGTCTTCATGGATGCGAAGAGATTGAATCTCCACAAAATGGTTGCCGCCGCCCAGCGTTCCCAACTGTCTATGGGCGCGATGCCATACATGTTCCGGTAGCCGGTCGAGCTCGGCTTCGTCGAAGCGGAAGCCGCTGCTCTCGACATGCGTAAGCGAAGTCGCTTTCTTGGGCGTGTAGGCATCCGGCACGTATTTGCCCGGGAGACCGTGCAGCCCTTTGCGCAGCACATGCTCCAGCCGGATATCGGAGAAGAAGCCCCTCGCGTGGTTCTCCACCGGGATGAGCCGTTCGATCGCTTTTACCAGCTTGCGCCTCAGCCGAACGTCGCGAAGCTCTTCCTCGCGGATGTTCGTCAGGTGGACGCGCATGCCGCAGCCGATATCGCTGCCCACTATGGAAGGCGAGACGAATCCGTTCTCCATCCCCCATACCGCCGTCGTCCCGATGCAGGTCCCGACGCCGACATGGGCGTCCGGCGTATAGCTCATGAAGCGGATATTCGGGATTTGCAAATTGTTGTTCGCCATCTCGAGGACCTTGTGCCCCATTCCGTGGAACAGCGGGTCGCTGGCGTAGACATGAAGATCCCCGGCGGGCAGATCCACTCGTCTGTAATAAGTTTGTTGTGTGCTCATATGTTGGTACTCCTTTATTTTTCATTGGTTTCTTGACGTGGAATTGATCGGCGGCGCCGACCTGCTTTGCACCAGGGGCGCGGTATCCGGCTTTTAGATTCGGCTAGGCCGACTTACAAACATAAATTAAGGGAAAACCTCCCTCTATTTCGATCCCCTAGGGTCTCTGCATCAAATTAAAGGGAAATGTTCCCTCAATATTGCGTAATTACGAGTCCTCCGGCCGATTTCACGATAATTAGAGGGAGATTTTCCAGCTATTGTCCCAAATCCATGGATTGGCGCAAGATTAGGAGGAGCTTTTCCCTCTATTCGTGCCTACGACATCCAAATGTACGTCAACGGGATGGTATGCAGCGTCTATCGCATTCTCCCCCTAGTGCTGGTGCTGGTTCTGGTTCTGGTTCTGTGCTGGTGCTGTGCTGGTGCTAGTTCTGGTGCTGTGCTGGTGCTGTGCTGGTGCTAGTTCTGGTGCTAGTGCTGGTGCTGGTTCTGGTGCTAGTGTTGGTGCTAGTGTTGGTGCTGGTGTTGGTGCTGGTGCTGGTGCTGGTACTGGCGCTGGCGTTAGTTCTGGTGTTGGTTCTAGTCCTAGCACCTATGCTTTCGCGCATGCCCGCCTTGTTTTTTTCATACGTTACTGTCATGGGGCTGAATCCCGTTAGACTTCTGCGGGAGTTCTGGCGCAGTGATTTCACACTCATTCCCACCCTGCGGGTCCGGCAGGCTCCCCCAAGAAAAAAACCGCAAGCCCGAGGGCTCACGGTTGAACTGTGCATCAAGACAAACGCTTCACCGCTCCGCTCTGCAAGGGAGACAAATGTCGCGAATTCTTTCTCAGATCAGGCCCGTAGAGGCCGATGGACAATAAGCGTATGATATTGTGCCGCAGCTTGCTTGCGTTTTGTCGTCGTATCGATCACGGCCATCGGCCTCCCTTCTCCATATAGTAAATCCATCTTACTCCTGCCGAGGTTCAAGTTCAAAGGAATAAACGGTTTAGTACCGAACTTTACCTCCACGCCTCGGCCAACGTATCGCGAAAAACCTCATCCAACCGTTCCATCCGTATCGGGTCAGCAGGCAATTCGGCGGCACGGGCCATCACCTCCAGCATGATGAGCTTAGAATCCAAATAATCATGAAGGACATCGATACGAGGCTCTCGGTCCAATTCTTCGCCGCGCATCTTTCGAGCGAGAAGCTCCTGAATAACGGCATGAAGCTCGCTTCCCTCCGGCACGATCTCCTCCACTAGCCGATGGAATTCCAGCGGCGGCATCTCTCCGAATTTGACGATCCACTCGCAAGCCAGCACCGGCCGCAGCACGTAGAAATATTTTTTGATGCGAACGACGTCGCCTTGCAAATATTCGCGGAAGTTGCCTCTTGCCATATTCAAGTAATGGAACATGCACGACTTGGGTGAAAAGGCTTTGGACGCCAGACGCCGTATCCGCTCTGCCGAGCTATAATGTTCGCCATACTTGATAGGCGACTGCAGCCACTCCAGCAGCGGAGGATTGGACTTTCGCAGCAATCCGAGCGCCTTGCGCAGATCCCATCCGCTAATGTCCAGCATGTCGCTGATTGGCCGCTCGATCACGTCGCGACGTTCGAAGACGGACAAATACCACTCCACCGGCCTTATATAGATAAATCGGACATCGTAATCGCTATCCTTGGACGGAAATCCCCACGCCCGGCTCCCCGATTCGCAGGCATAGAGAATGCGAACGTTCTCCTCAAGCTCCAATCGTTTCAGCTCTTCTTGAATGACTTCCTTTTTGATCTCGGTCATGTTTGCCGCTCCTCCCTTTGCCCTTGCCTTTGCCTTTCCAGCTACTCGGCTTCCTCCATTTTCTTCAAAAACTGACTAGATGAACATGGCGGAAATATGGCGACATCTCATTCGGCAGCCCATTCCAACAACAAAAAACCTGCAAATCTCTTGATCTGCAGGCTGAGTACTCAAGCGCTGTTCAGAAATGCTTTTATTTGTGATGCCCGCGAGGTTTTTTACCGCTCCAACGCTCGTCTACTTTCTCGTTAACGGACTGGTATCTCGTGTCGACGCTTAGCCGGTATTGATTAGTCGTATTTTCCAGTGAACAATGCATAAGGAACATTCCGAAAATTAATACGTCTCCGGCTTTATATTCTGTTGTCGCCCATTTGCCTCCGAATTTTTCTGTGACGACAAGAGGATCGTCTGTATAGTGTCCAAACCCGATATTGTCCCTGTCCGAGTCCTTGGAGCCGTAGGAACGTTTAAGCTCTGCGAAATTGTGAGAGTCAAGGCAAATCGCGAGCCCTCCCATCGCATAGTTGATATCGCCGAGCGGAGACCAGACGGTGTACAAGTTGTGTGTCCCTCTTCCCATGTATACGATATCGTAATGGGCACCGGTATAATCGCCTTTCCCGACCGCGCGCAACCATTTATAGTGGTAGGTCATCGATTGTTCGCCAAGCAGCTCATCGAAGAATCGCATAACATGATCGCCGTTAAGTACGCTAAGCAACTCCGGAAGATCCTCGTTTGTCCCGCCGAAAAATATCGTTTTGCTACCGTCCGCCATTACCCCGTCTTCCAGCAACGTATCCCGCTCCAGTTTGCCCATCCGGTCCATTTTCTCCAGAATGCGTTGACGTGCTTTCATAACTTGTTCCCGGTCATGGAAACCTCTAAGCAAGAGGTAACCGTCTTCTTGCATTCTGTTTCTTAGGGCATCGATATCGTGAAGCAAATCGTTCGAGCTTCTCAGTTCAGTCAGATGCGGGCCCCCTAATTCAAGCTCTCTGCTGCCGACTTTGACCATCATAACGTAACACTCTCCCTTGTTATTTATGACCAAAGTATAATGATTCCGCAAACGCGAAACCATGGAGAAACGTATTCATTACATGTAAAATAGTACATAAATATATCAAAATATTATAATCGCAAGCAGTATTTATGTATAATTGACCAGAACGGAGGATCGAAGCGTTATGCATAAAATCATGAACATTCCATACGAATTAGCCCCAAGCGATAGTCGACTACCTTGCCGTTTCCATTCCATCTGGAAGGTGCATGCAAACGAATCTTATCAAGTCGCGAAACAGAATGGTTTTTCCGAACCCGGTTTATTCGTAACGATAGAAGGTACTGGCAGTCTAACGTTAAATGGCGAAAAAAGGCTATTGCATGCTGGTACTTTTTTTATCGCTGACGTGGATATGCCATGCTCTTATTGCTGCATAGACGGCAATTGGAAATTTTATTTCATAGACTTCGTTGGAACGGATATGATTAAGGAGCTTGAGCTTGCTATTGGGCAAGTGACGACAAGCGCCAAAGTTGCAGATAGTGTTAAACTCTGCGAGAAAATAATCGAAACTCTCATCGTTAAGCCCGTAGGTTATGTATATTCAGTCAACATTCTCCTTCAAGAATTGCTCCTTCTGTTCGCCCGAGAAAAATCTATCACAAACACTACTCGCGATCCTGAGCTCGATACCGTTCTTTATCATATGCACCAGAACATCGATAAGCCGTTCCGTGTCCAGGATTACATTGCGGAAAGCGGCTTAACCAGAACGACGTTTTTTTCGCGATTCCGCGGAATGACGGGACAATCTCCCGCTCAGTATATGCTCGACCTTAAGCTCGCCTCGGCAAAAGCATCATTGGAGACAACGAATCTGTCCTCCAAGGAAATTGCGTTGGCTCTTAACTTTTATGACGAATTCCACTTCTCGAAGATGTTCAAGCAACGTTATGGCTTTTCTCCCCGGATATACCGGAAAATGAGGACAGAATCGGATAACAGCAGACATTGATTTGATTTAGAAACAACGTGCCGACTAACGACAAATGGAGCGTCCTGATCGATAGGACACTCCACTTTCTCTACCTTCAGTTAGCGATATACCTGATTCGTAATTTACTGATCATCGTCGCCGAGTTATAGACTCGCTCCACCTTGACATAATGGTTGTCATCCACATAAGCCAGCAATCCCGCGCTCTGGTAATTGGCAAGCGGACCGTACGCCATCTCCGTTGTCAACGCGAAATCCTCGTAAGGCGAAGTCTTGCCTAACAGATTCGTCTGCGTATTGCTTGTTTTCCAAATATCGGATTGCGTGACCGCTGTTATCCGCAGCTTGCCAGGGACGGCTGACAGGTTCCAGTCGTCCGGCTCCTCGCGTACCCATTGCCAGTCGAGATGTCCAAAGAAAACAAAGTGTTGGACTGAAAAATAAAGTATTAGACTGATAATGACCCATTAAGCTCCCTCGGGCAGGATAATATGGTGATCTATCGATCTGATTTAGTGTATGGTAGTATATGCATATAGAGGAAAATCATATATTTTTGAATTAGAGGTGCAGCAAATGGGAAAGAAATATTTAACCTACAGTCTTTTGATACTTACAGTTGGATTACTTGCATGGGGAGTGTATTCTTCATCAGATAGGCCAAATCTAATCTACAAAGAGAAGACCACAATTAACGCTGGAGAAGTAAAGACGGTAACCCATGGGGCGGTTGCGGTTTCAGCGAGTCTTCATGCGGATCGAATATACGGATCATTCGAAACAGTAAAAAACTATGTGACTGAAACAGAGTATCTGAACTTGAGTGCAAAGTTTGCTGGTTGGGAAAAGGGACTAGGTAATGATTACCCCAAGCTTGAGAAATTAATGAAGCGTATGATCTCAATTGGTGCGGAGCACGGTGACAATGGAATTGTGGATCCTATTAATCTTAGCAATGAACTCGGCCTTGAGTATAAACAATTGCTTAAGGATATGCAGCCTTATTTCGATCAACTTAACAAGGATCTAAGTTAACGGGTATCAAGGACTCTATACAAACGAAGAAGGAGCTGCCGCGGCAGCTCCTTCTTACATCTTCACAAACTAGAGTATTGGGTACAGATGTACTGCTGGACGTTAAGCTAACGGGCAGCATTACGTCAATGAAATCAGCATCACAAAAAAATTATTATAAGATCCGTTGATATTTGCCTAGCACATAAATTTGTTTGCCTTAATATGATGCTGTGAGTGACATAATCAGTTATAGGCCACTTATTGATTAGGAGGCATGCAACGAATGCAGAGAAAAAAAACTGCAATAAGGAAGAAAACTAGTTCCTCTAAAACGGTACAGCGGCACGTGCATGAATTTGAAGGTAGTACGAAACTGGCTGAAGAAGGCAATGATCGACATAATCATCGCTTTGCAGGAGTTACTGGGCAAGCGATTCGAGTAGGAAGAAGTCATGTCCATGAAATTGATCTTACAAACACAGATTTCCTTAACCATTTTCATAAACTAAAAAAGATTCGAACAGGACCTGCTATTCCAGTCGGAAATGGAAAACATGTACATTTTGTAACAGGACAAACGACATTAAATGATGGTCATGTTCACCAATTTAAATTCTCTACATTAATTCAAGCACCTCTTGTTTAATGATTAAATATTGAAAAAGTAATGTTGATAAAGCGGAAAGAAACAAATGGTCATGAAGAAACGATCTTAAATATTGCGTTCAGCTATCGGGAAACGTTAGTTCAATAAAATAGCGACAGTCTAGGACTTTATTTTCTTGTCCTTGGCTGTCGCTGTTTCATTTCAGCCCAGCAGAATGCCCATAATTCAGCTTGCCCTCCGGCATCCCACTCTCCGAAAAACACCTCGTCGCTCATCGCGCTCGTATCCTCGAATGCACCGGCCCGCTCCGTCAAAGCCGGAGCCGCGTACGCCGCAGGCATCGCAAGTGTTGCGCATAACACCAACTTGCAGCCCCACTGCCATAGACGCCCCCATGTTCCCATCAACAAACACTCCTCTCCATAAATAACCAACATTATCCGCCGCAGGATCCGCTCAGGTTGGTCTTGCTCCTGTCTTGCCGATCCTGCTCCGGCGGTCTTCCCTCCGTGGCCTTATGCCGTTACTCCTTGATCGCGCCCAGCATCACTCCCTTCACAAAATAACGTTGCAGAAACGGGTACAACAGCAAAATCGGCACCGTAGCGACGATAATCGTCGCGTATTTGATCGTTTCCTGCACAAGTCCCTTGTCAAAGTCGCTGACTGTCGTCATCATCTGGTCGGTGCTGTTGGCGATCAGAATCTCCTGCAAAATCAGCTGTAGCGGATACAGCTCGCGGTCGCGCAAATAGATCATCGCATCCAGGTAGGAGTTCCAGTGCTGCACGCCGTAGAACAACGTCATGACCGCCAAAATCGGCAACGATACCGGGAGAAAAATGCGGAACAGGATGGTAAAGTCGTTGGCTCCGTCGATGCGGGCCGATTCCTCGAGCGCCACTGGCACCTGCTGGAACGAGGTCCGCATGACAAGCAAATTCCACGTACTGATCGCGGTGGGAAGAATCATTACCCACCGCGTGTCGAACAAATGCAAATTTTTAATAATGAGGTAATGAGGGATCAGTCCTCCGGAAAAAAACATCGTAAATACGATGGCGAACATCACTTTATTGCCCAGCAGCGTCCCCCGACGCGATAGGCCGTACGCAGCGAAGGAGGTCAATAAAATATTAAGCGCCGTGCCGATAATGACATAAAACAACGTGTTAAAGTAACCCGACGCAATCATCGGGTCGGCCAGTACAAGCTTATAAGCTTGCAAGCTGAAACCCTCGGGTGCAAGCAACAGACCGCGATGCTGCATCAGCTCCGCCGGCGAGCTGAACGAAGCAAACAATACGTACAAAAACGGGTACAACGTTACGGCCATAAGCGCAATCATCAAAAGCGCGTTCAGACTGTCAAACAGCCGCTCGCCAAACGATCGGGAATTGAGCATATTGGCCCTCCTTACCATAATTTATGTTCGCTAAACCGGCGGCTAAGAGCATTGGCCGTCAGCAGGAGCGCAAAGTTGACGATATTGTTCATCAAACCGATCGCCGCCGAGAAGCCGTAGTCGAATTGCAGCAGCCCGCGCCGGTATACGAAGGTCGAGATGACATCGGCCGTTTCGTAGGTCGTCGGCTTGTAGAGCAGCAATATTTTTTCGAAGCTTCCGCCCGACATGAGATGTCCGAACCGCAGCAGCAGCAGGATCATAATCGTCGGCATGATGCCCGGAAGCGTAATATTCAACAGTTGGCGGAAACGGCCGGCGCCGTCGACTCGCGCCGCTTCATACAGGGACGGGTCAATACCGGCGATAGCGGCCAGATAGATGATCGAGCCCCAGCCGACGCCTTGCCAAATGCCGGAGGAGACATAGATGGTACGGAACCACTCGGGCTGAAGCAGATACGAGAGGGGAGTTCCGCCGAACCAGGCAACAATCTGGTTAATAATGCCGTCGCTCGCAAGGAAATCGACCATCATGCCGGCAACGACGACAACCGAGATAAAATGAGGCAAATAAGTAATGGATTGCACGACGTTCTTGAACATCTTGCGCCTCAGCTCGTTCAGGAGAAGCGCCAGTACGATCGGCGCCGGAAAACCAAAGACCAGCTCGTAGAAGCTGAGCAGAAGCGTATTGCGCAGAATGCGCCAGAAATAATAGCTGTCGTAAAACGCAACAAAATGTTTAAAGCCCGCCCAGTCGCTGTGCCAGATGCCCTTCGTCGGCACGAAGTCCTTGAAGGCGATCTGCAAGCCGTACATGGGCAAATAAGAAAAAATAAAGTAATAGGCAACGACGGGCAACAGCATCATGTACACGTACTTGTTGCGGACAAGATCCTTGGATAATTTGCGCATGACAGGCATTTTTGTTTTCATATCATTATTCTCCCATGTGAAAACTTGGTCTAAGCGTTCATACGGCTTTGGTCGGAGAAGGAGATCTCCTTCTCCAACCGCTTTGCCGCTTGTCTTTATCGTTTCAGGTAACGATCGTAAGCAGCCTGCTGAATTTGAATCGCTTCCTGCGCGCCCATCCCGTTCAACTTGTCAACGAAGGCGTCAAAGTTCTCGATCGGCTCCGCTCCCATAACAAATTTGTCGAACATCTCGTCATTGAACGTTCTAACGTCGGCCATAATGGAAGCGATCTTTGCCGCCTCCTCGGTCGTCAACGACAAGGTCGGGAGCCAGCCGCTATTGTCGGCCTGCGTCCACACCTCCAGCGCGTGTTTCTGTTGCGGAAGAGCGGCATTTTGCTCCATATAACGCTTATCCTGCACAATCGGCGCGCCGAACGGAATGGCGTATTTCGTCAAAGCGACGCCGAAGGCAAGTCCTTCTTTATTTTTCATCACTTCGTCCGTATAAGTCGGATAGCCGTTCTCCATCGTGTAGCTGACGCCCTCGATTCCGAAGTTGAACAGCATCGAACCTGCATCGCCGTATTTGTAATCCAGCCACTTGACTGTTTCGACCGGATGCTCGTTCGACTTGGAGATAGCCGCGCCGAGTCCGTTAAA
>NZ_BDQX01000208.1:0-24425 GCF_003112455.1 Paenibacillus agaridevorans | reverse complement strand
CTTGTCGCCTTTGTTCAGCGTCGGATACGGAGCCGCCACAAGGTCGAAGGTTGCGTGATTGTCTTTCATCGCGTTCAGATACGTGCCGATGCCGCCGCCGATCGTCACCTGCATTGCGCCTACGAGATCGCCTGTCACCTTGGCATTTTTTTGCTTGGCGTCCGTCGCGGCGTAATCGGGATCGATAAGCCCTTCCTTGTACCACGACTGCAACGTTGCCAGGAAATCCTTGAATTGAGGCTGAACGGCGCCGTATTGTACCTTGCCTGTTGTCGTATCGAGGTAGAAGTCGTTGCGAAGTCCATAAGCGTTAAGAATTTCGTTGCCCCAATTCATGGTACCTTTATCGAATAGCAGCGGCAGCTCGTCGGCCTTGTTGTTGCCGTTCGGGTCCTGCTCCTTAAACGCCTTCAGCACTGTATGCCATTCGTCGATCGTCGTCGGCACCTGCAAATTCAGCTTGTCGAGCCAGTCTTTGCGCAGTGCGAGACCATAATAAGTTTGCAAATATGGATCGTTTCTAATGAAAGGGAATGCATAGATATCGCCGTTGTCCGTCGAAATCTGCTTGCGGATTTCCGGATTTTCGTCTAACAGCTTTTTGAGATTCGGCGCGTGTTCATCGATCAACTCGTTAAGCCGGATGATCGCGCCGCTGTTAAGCGCGTTCTGCCCGCCGCCCGGATAGCTGTTCCAGCCCCACTCGATCACGTCCGGGTAATCGCCAGAGCTGAGCATCAGATTAAATTGATCCGCTTCCTGGCCGGCGGCCGGGTGCTCGAATTCGATATGGATGCCTGTCTTTTCCTCCAACTCCTTGTAAGCTTCCATGTCGTTCAGGCTGTTCATCCCGCTCGGCCGATTCGCTGCCAGCTTGACAAAGTAGGACAACGTCAGCGGAGATGATACGAGTTTGCCGTCCTCAGGCGCCGCCGCAGAGTCGGCGGGCTTGCCTGACGGCGCGGTAGACGGAGCCGTGCCGTCCGTCCCTCCCCCGTTGCCGCTGCAGCCTGTCGCGACGACCGCCAACGCGACCAGCGCCGCGATAGCCGTCTTGGAGCCGCGTCGCCCAGCCCTTCTATACGGCTTGTTGAGCGATTCCCGATTGTCCATTTGGTATGCCATTGCCTGTTACCCCTTTTGCGATAGATTTGACCCCAGCCCCTCGGCGTGGTCTTGGATTCGATTGTAGCCCCGGCTAGCCTCGAGCGGTATTGCCTCATGCTAAGATCGGCTAACTGCTTGTAAGAACCGGGTTATCTATCACTCTTATTACCTATCCGTATCCAAGCTGGTGCGATAGGCACCTGGCGTCACGCCCTCGTATTTTTTGAAAAAGCGGATAAATCCGATATCGTTGGCGTATCCGACTCGAAGGGCAATCGCCGCCAATGTCTCCGATGTATCGGCCAGAAGCCGCTTGGCTTCGCGAAGCCGAACCTCCGCGATATAATCCGCCAAATTTTGACCGCCTGCCTTCTTGAACACGGTCGACAAATATTGAGGCGTCAGCTCGAACGCATCGGCGATAGAGTTGACGCTAAGCATATTGTCGCCGTAATGCCGCTCGATATGTTCCCGTACGCCAGAGAGCAGACGTTCCCCCGCGTCGCCCCGCCGCTCCCGCAATAGCCCGCATAATGCGACATACACTCGCTTAAGTTCGCCAAATGCTTCGTCAAGGTCTCCTCCCTTATTATCCAGGGAAACCAGTTGTTCGGTTACGAGCTGCTTCAAGCCGGGATGGCTCTGCAAAAGACGATACATCGTGCCAGTCAGGTGTACGAGCAAATAACGTCCCGATACGGCTGAAATGCCCCGCTTGTCGAAGTTATCCGCGCAGATGGCGTCCAGCAGCTTGATGGCCCGCTCCGAATCGCCGCTCTTAACGACATTAAGGAGCTGCTGCTCAGCCTCCAACGGGTAGTAGTAGCCTGTCTCATCCGGCTCCGCCGACATAGACACGAGGTCGCCTGCGCCTCCGATCGGACCGGCGGCAGGATGTTCTCTGCCGAGGGAAAGCTCTTCCTCCAGCGCGGCAAGCGCGGCAAGGAAAGCTTCGCCAATCCGCGAGGCGCCAGAGACCGGACCTCCGACCGCCACCGTCGCCTGCAAGCGAAAGCGGTCGGCAAGCAGGGTCGACAAACCTCCCGCGACCGCTTTGAGATCGGCTGCGGCCTCTGCCTCCCTCTCCTGGCGGACATTAACCAGCATCGCTACGCGACCGCGATCAAGCTCTACCGGATAGCCCTGATGCCGCTCGTTCGCCAGCTCTCCGGCGATATTGGCGATAATGAAGCTGACAAACGGCCATTCCCGTTCTCCGGCCTGGGCGAAGCCGCTGATATCATCCACCTCGATCAGCAGCACCGCGAACGACTGCCACTGAAAAGAGAACCCGGCAAAGACCAGCGCCTCCGGCTTTAATTCTGCCGGATCGGCGTAACCTCTAATGAGGCGACGCAGAAAATTGACGCGGATAATCGGCGACTGCTGCTCCAGTCGCTCCCGCAGCCGCGACTCGGTCAGACGGGCGGATTCGATCGTGCTTCGAATAAGATCGTATTCACCCCCGGCCTGCTCCTGCACCGTATCCGAAGCTCTCCATGTCCGGATAGCCCTTACAACGTCGCGCACCGGCCTATAATTGCGGTAAGCCAAATATAAGGAGGCTGCAACGCCCCCTACGACGCATAGCGACAGCAAAATCAACGCCCACTTCTTGACGGCGTAAACCTGATCGAGAAAAACGTCGCTCGGAACAACATATACATACTTCCAGCCGTTGACTCCGGAGGTCGTATAGGAAGCTATCGTCGCCTCTCCTCCCGAAACCAGCTCCTGCTTGCCCGTTTCTCCGTACAGCCCGCCGTAGCTGAACAAGCCGGCGCTTGAAGCGCTGCCGTTCGTCGCAGTAGAACTGACGATCCGATTCTCGCTGTCGACAATATAAATTTCGCCTTGGTTGACGGCGGCCAATTTGTCGAATAACGCGCGGAGCTGCGACTCGTCGATCAATACAATAAGCGATCCTCGCACATCGCCGGGGTTGCCGTATGGCAGCGACTGCCGATAAGTAATCAGACTCAGCGGAGCGCCATCGCTCGACTGCACGGAGACAGACGGATCGTACTTCCGCATGGCCAGCCGCTGAAATTCTTCTGTCCAATCCTTGCTTGATTTGCCCGGAAATCTATATACCCCGTCGAACAAGACTTGCGGCGTCGATTTAACGCCGGGGCCGACCAGTGTCTGCGAAGCGTCCGCATAAATATAAAAGTCATAGATGAGCAGATTGGCTAGTGTCTTGAACCGCCTCAACTCGCTGGCAAATTCAACGACCGCGTACGCCTCCTGCTCGGCAAGGACCCTATCGCTGTTCAGCAGCTTCCCAAGTTTGGGATGAAACGCGATCTGCTGCTCCAATTGCTCGATCTCCCGCAGTCGTCCGTCCACCACCTCACGCAACTGCTGCAGCATCGCGGCGTTCGAGTTTTCCACGGTATGCTGTACGATCGTCGTTGCTTTCCAATACAGCATACTGCCGATCACAATGGCCAGCAGCAAGATGACGATATAAGAAGCGAATAACGGCACCATCGCGCTGCCCTTTCGCTTTCGCCATCCTTGCATCCACCCGTTAATCATTCCGCCGCCCCCCTCTGTCTCTATCTTTCTCTCGACCACATATGCCAGTTGCGGCCCGTTGCCTTAAGAAGCGCCTCCAAATAATAGTAGTCGCCCCAAATCGTATACATATGCGATCGCCTTCCCTCAGTCCTTCCATAACAACATGAGAGAATACCGCTGACGGCGGGATCGAAGGCCGAGGAATAGCCGACGAGGGCGCTTAACATGTCCAGCGCCCGTCTCCGAAGCTCCGCAGCCCGCTCGGGCTTATCCGCCGCAAGCGCATCGGCCAGATCGAACAATCCGGATATCGCAATGGCGGCTGCCGAAGTATCCTTTAGCTCGATCGCGTCCTCAGGCAGCCGGAAGTCCCATAGCGGCACCTGATCAGACGGCAAGTTGCGGATGAAGTAGTCCGCCATCCGCTCCGCCGTCTCCCTAAACTCCTGCCGCCCCGTCCATTCGTACGACATTTGAAAGCCGTAGACACCCCATGCCTGTCCGCGCGACCAGGTCGACTCGTCGGCATAACCGTCCTCGCAGCGGCCGCCAAGCGGCTCGCCGCTGTCGGGATCAAAGTCGAATGTATGGTAGGTCGAAGCATCCGCCCTGAGCAAATGCTTGCGCGAGCTGTCCGCATGGCCCTCCGCGGCCTCGCGGTACTTGCTTGCGCCCGTCAACGCGCTCGCCTCATAAAGCAAAGGCAGATTCATCATACAATCAATGATGATTTTCCCCCTGCGTTCGTCGCTATGCAGCGGACCCCATGCCCGGATAAATTGTCCGCGCTCATTGTATCTCTCCAGCAGCTTGTCTGCGGCGTCCACGGCAAGGCGCCGGTACTTCTCATCGTCCGTCAACCGGTACGCCTCGACGGCATACAACTGATATAGGAAACCTAAATCGTGATCGGTATAACCGGTTCTCAAGCGTTCTTGATAAAGCGGAAAATAGTGCTGCAAGTAGTCGATATATCGCGAATCTCCCGTCACTCGGTAGGCAAGTCCCACCATGCCGGTCCAGAACGACCCTGTCCAACTTCCGTCTTCCGCAAAATTCTCGGCGTAACGCCCCTCCCGATGGAGATGTGGGAATCTTGCTCCGTACGCCTCCATATTTCGATCAATCTTTTCGATTATCCTGTCAATTTCTTGCTGAAATTCTGTTAACATCCCTTCTCCTACCTCCTCCTTATTCGGACGACGAATCGTCCAAACCAATTGTATCAAGGAGGGAGTCTTCTACGAACGATACATCTGTACGATTGGCTGCCTGTTTGTAAGACAGATTCCTTGTATAAGCCATTCCGCTGCGCCACTCCGTCATTGGACTACGCACTGACTGTCGGCTATACACTTCCACCACCTGCGGTGTACTCAGGCCTCTCACCCGTTAGTTGATGCGCTGCCAAGCGCACCAAAAGCCTGCAAACCCATTGGTCTGCAGGCAATTTGTGATTTGACGATACGCTGTTATCCTAATGTCCCAATGTCCCGAGTAACTGTTAAAGCCGTGGATCCATCTCCTTCTCCTTGGCCACCTCGAACAGCAGATTGGCCGCTATATCACGGAAACGAACATTGCCCGGATCGATATCGCTCAGCTTGATGTCCAGCATTTCGTTGCCAAGCTTATATTCACTGATCGCCGTACGCAGCTTGGAGGAAACGTTTTTCCCTTTCAGCAGCTTGGCATACTTATGAGGGAACCGGTAGTCATAGCCGTAAATAATGGACAGATACTCCCCGTTTCGCACCTTCATGTACGGAATAGGGCTATCCTCCGGATGCTCTGGCTTGATGACCACGCCTTCCATATGCTCTTCCGTCGTCAACCGCTCGAAGAAAACCTCGGCTTGCTCATACGCCGACTCCTTCTCCAGGTCCAGCACGAGACACTCGTCGTCCGACAGGAACCGGTACATGTCCGAGGTTGGGCCCGCCGGTCTGCGCTCCTCGCCGTCCAGCAGAACCTCCTTCAGAATCCCGAAAGGCTTGAAGGCAATCTCGGCATCGCCTCCGTACAGCTCCAACTGCTTGCGATACACCTCGAAAGCCGCTGCGTGCTCGGCAATCGGACGATGGACGGAGCGAGAATCCCGAACGTGCTTATACGTTTGATAGACGCTGGCTCCGTATTTCTCGCTAAGGGCCCCCTTCTGCATCCGGGACTGCTCCTGCTCGAAGCCGGAATCGTCGTATTCGCTCCAAAGACGCCCCAACGCCTCATCGAAACCATTGTCACGGAGGAACGCGATCTCCGTCTCTAGCGCCTTCTCGATGGGCTTGAACTGCTTCTCGAGCAAGCCGTCGCCGAGCGCCTTCCAGGGAAGTAGCTCACCGTCCAGCACCATCACGGATACCCCATCCGCGATCATGTAATCGCCGAATTTGCCAAGCAGCTCCGAGTATACACGCGTCAGGTCGACGGCTTTAATCTTGTATCCGTTGCGGCTGACTGCATAACTTAACGTCGAATCCCGGTTTAAATAGACCGTGCATCTGGATCCCATGTATTTGGGCTGGAGCACGACCTTGCCCACCCCTCGTTCGGCGAATAAGGACAGACCCTTGCGCAGCGACTCCAGCTCGCCCGCTTCGAGATCCTTGTCCGCAGGCGGCATCGTGCCGGATATGAAGTTAACGCCGTTAACCGCGCTGTATGCAAGGCGCCGCAGCGACTCGTCGTCCAGCTCCTGCAGCGATACCCTGTGTTCTTGGTGGAACAAAGTCGGCAGCTCTTCCGTTACCTTGGCTTCCCGCTCCATCTTGATGCTCTTGAAGAATGGCTTGCCCGCGATCATGACTGAAGTCAACATGTTCCCGTGCGCGCAGCCGGAATCGATATGGATCTTGTTCTTCAAGCGGAAGGACTGCTTGGCGGCCACGTGCCCGAAGATGTGGTAGGGCTGATTGCCGGCCGACTCTACTTGCAGGTAGGACAGCTGCTCTTCGATGTCCGCTTCCCGGTTGATCCGGAAGCTGCGCTGGTTGCGCAAGGAATCGCGGTCCAGTTTGCCGATGTACTTGTTCCTGCACGGCGCGTGAGTGACGTAGAACGAAGGCGAATGCACGCCGTTATAACGATAGAACGGCCGCGACGAGAGCACCAGCTCTTCGAACCGGCGGAACAGTTCCTCGTTCCCGGCCAGCACCCCCACGGAGTCGAAATAATGCTCCAGAAGCTCCGAATCCGCGCCATTGATTTCGCCTTTCACGTATTTGTGCACGAAGTTCTCGTGGTTGCCCAGCGTCAGGCGAAAATGCTCCCGATTGTCGTGCAGGAAGGCAACGATGGCCTCCGTCTGCTTCCCTTTGTCGATCCAATCCCCGACCAATACGACTTCCGTCCGCTTCCTCAGCTTGCTTCCGGGCTTCATCCGCCCTTCTTCGATCTGGAAGCCGTGTCCCCGCAGCAATCCTTGCAGCTCCTGCACGCATTCGTGGACGTCCCCCACGACGATATAGTCGCGGTCGGTCGGCAATACGCAGGACGCGAACAGCTCCCAATCCGCCACGTCCACTTCGTAAGCTTTGTTCATCCGGCCCGTCTCCGCGTCCAGGAAGTCCTTGGCCCGAATGCGGTGCACTTGCTCGTAATCTTCGCGCGACAATACGGGAAGCACTTCTTTTTTGAGCCGGTTCAAGTGGTTCGTAATCAGCTTCTTGGAGCGCTCCGACGCATAGTAGTCTTCCCGCTTGCGATAGTCGAACAGGATGACTTCCACGTTGTAGTTGTTCTCGCCCGCAATCTCCCGTACCTTGCTCCTGAAGTCTTCCGCCAGACCCGTGCTGTCCACGATGACGAACTCCGACAGGATGGGGAACGAGGTAACGGCCCTAAGCCTCTCGAACAGCGATCCGAACGCATGGTGGCTGACTTCCAGCATGGACTGGTCGTACTTGTCGTAATCGTGCCCCAGCAGCTCCTGGCGGATGGCGTCGGAGGACAGATACTGGACGTTCGTGCGCAGATTGCGGGAGGCGTCCTCCTTGCGAAGCTGCGGAATCAGAACCTGCCGGGCGAACGTCGTCTTGCCGCACTCCGACGGCCCCACCAGCATAAAAATCGTATGAACCCTCGTCGAAATGTTCATCGCTGCAGCTCCTTTCTCTTAATGATTGCGCCTTGCGTCGTATGAACGCCGTTCACGCTGTCGCCGATCGAGATATATTCGATATCGTACTCCGTTTCCCCGATCGACGCCTCCAGCCACGCCCGGAACTCCGCCTCGTCCTTCTCCCACTTATGGTCGTCGTGGCGCAGCTCCTCCAGCTCGTAATAGCCGTTGAATGCCGAGTTCGGCGTCGTGAGTATCAGTTGGCGGAACGCGACGCTGTCGCAGATTTGCTTCACGAAGTCGGCGGCCATCGCTTCTTCCATATGCTCGACGACCTCAGTCAAAATCACGTCGACCGTCTCCCCGTTATAAGATTCCAGGAAATGGTCGAGCGAGCGGAACAAGGCGATGTTGTCGATGCCTTTCTTCTCCGCCTTGCGGGCAACCGTGGCCAGCAGCTCTTCTTCGATATCGATGGCGTAATACGTCGTCTCGATCTTGCCCGCGAACGACATGGCGTAATACCCTTCGCCGCAGCCGATGTCGAGAAGCGGCGTATCGTCGAACGCCAGCTTGCCGGAGACGAAGCTCCTCCTCTGCTGCGCCGTGTTGCCGTAAGCCAGACGGATCTCGTAGAGACCGCTCCGTTCGATCTCCGCGGCGTGTTTTTTGAACAGCTCGCGCGTGGTCAGGAAGTTCCTCGCGAACAGGCTGCGAATGTAGAACGGAGCGTCGATGACATGCAGGCTGCGAATGTATTTGTCCAATATCTCGGCGGAAATATCGATATATTCGTTCCCGAACATGGACAGGAAAAGGCATAGGACGCTTACCGCGTGGAGCAGATGATACAAACTCAGGCTCGTCCTCACGGTCAGCCGGTAGCTCTTGCCCGCCAGATGCTCCAGCTCGAAGGCGTAATCCTTCATGTGTTTTTCGAAGAAAGCGATGTAATGAAGACGGTCGATATGGATCATGTTGATGACGAAGCTATGCTCATAACCTTCCGTGTCGCGTTCGTCGTGCTTCTTGAAGGGAGCGGCGAAAAATTCGTTAATGGCGTTAAGCGGGAATAACGGCGTATTGTACCTGGAGACGTTCAAGTATTCAAACCGGTCGTTCTCGTGCTGCTTGTAGGATACTCCGTTATCCGCGTCCTTGAAATAGACGTTGAAAGAGTCCTCGTTCGTGTACCACCCGTATGCCATCCCTTGGCGGACGGACCGGAGCAGCATGCCGGCGCCGGGATTCTTGCGAATGAGAAACGAGAACATGGGATTGCTGGACGATAATTGCACGATTGCCAAGGCTGCACTTCCTTTCCCTTACATGGGTATAGCTGTATTATCGCTTCCAAATCCGGATTTGAATAGGGTGCAAGTATGGCAAACGGGATTCGGGGAACGATAACGACTTCGTCTGCCTTTTATTAATTGCCTATGGGAATCGTCTTTCAGTAGTTCCTTGTGGACTGGACTTGCCTATCCTTTAATTGCCCCTTGCTATCGCTCCCCCCCACGCTTCGCGCAGCAACGACACTCCTAACGCCAGCTCCTCCTCGCTCAGGTCGCCGAAGCCCAGGTACACGGTCGCCTCCCCCATGCCGGGAATCGACCCCATCCAGGTTCGGGCGTAGTCGTACACCCGAACGCCCCCGTCCGCGGCCAGCTCCATTAGCTCCGCCGCCGAGCGCTCCGTCCGCACGGTTACGCCGATATGGAGTCCGGCGCTGCCGCCGGAGACGGCGATGGCGTCTCCAAAATGCTCCTGCAGGAGCTGCGATAATCGCTGATGCTTTCTTCGATAAGCATTGCGCATCCGGCGGATATGCCGATACCAATGCCCCTGCTCGATAAATGTCCGCATGGCCAATTGGTCCATGCGGGAAGGAACGCTTAGCAGATGGCCAATGGCGCCCAGCCGGGGCAGCAGCGCTTCCGGTATGACCATGTAATTCATGCGGAAGGCGGGCGCGAACGCCTTCGAAAACGTCCCGACATAGATCACTCTGCCTTCGGGATCAAGGCTTTGCATGGAGGGGATCGGCTTGCCCCGGTAACGAAATTCCCCGTCATAATCGTCCTCGATAATGTACGCGCCCCTCTCCCTTGCCCATTCCAGCAACCTCAAGCGTTCTCCGTACGGCATGACCGCGCCGGTAGGAAATTGATGCGAAGGCGTGACGTAGACGATATCCGCCTTGCTCTCCGCCAGCCCCTCCAGACGGATGCCCAGCTCTCCGACGGGGATAGGCTCCACGACGGTTCCGGCCGCCAGAAATACATCCCTGACGGTCCGGAAGCCGGGCTCTTCGATCGCCGCGATTGCGATGGGATCCAGCAGAGACAAGATCACCTTCAGGCTGCCGGCCATGCCCACGCCGACGACGATCTGCTCCGGCGAGCAGACTACGCCCCGCGATTGTCCGAGATACTCCGCCAGTATGGCGCGCAACTCATACTCCCCCTGCGGGTCTCCGTAACCGCTGTGATTCAGGAATTCATGCTCAAGCGTATCATGCAGCGCCTTCTTCCACGCCCGAAGCGGAAACAAAGCCGCATCCACGCCAACCGTGTTGAAGTCGATGCGAAAAGCTTTTGGGGGCTGGAGAACGCCCTCCCGGAATTGCCGTTCCGACAGCGGGATGTCGGGGTATAACCCCGCCCTCCCATGCTTCTGTTTCCCCGCGTCCGGGATCGTTCCCGCTCGGGGAGCTATGGCGAACAGCCCGGATCGCGGCTTGCTCACGGCGTACCCCTCGGCGACAAGCATCTGATACGCGGTCTCGATCGGAGTCTTGCTCAGTTGAAGCGCGGCTTGCAACGCCCTTACGGAAGGAAGCCTCGATCCGTCCGCAATGCTTCCGTTCGTAATCCGATTACGGATTTCATCATAAAGCTGCCTGTATTGAGGCTGGTTGGAGCCCGAGTCGGCGTCCAGCCAAATGTCCAGCATATTTGTTCCTCCTCATCGAGGTCAATCTGTCTTTTAATTTCCGCGAATTCTGTCCATTTATTGCAAGTCAGTTTTATTGTAAAGTAAGCTGCATGAACCCGCAATGATGAAGGAGAGATGCTCTTATGATACTTACCGCAACGGAAATAAAAGCCTATCTAAAGCGGCTGGATATATCGGACATCGAAGCGCCGAGCTATTCGTACTTAAGACGATTGCACCGCGCCCACGTGGAGCGGCTGTCCTGGCAAACGCTCGATATCGTCGCCGGCAGACCGGCGTCCATCGATCTTGAGCATTCCGTCGGACTTGTCTTGAGCGGGAGAAGCGGCTACTGCTTCCACTTAAACGGGGCGTTCGGCACGCTGCTTCGTTCTTTGGGATTCCGCGTGAACTGGCATCGGGCGGGCGTGCAGCCCGCAGGCATGGAACCAAGGATCAACGGCTTTCATCTGGCTCTTACGGTCGGAACGAGCAATGAGGACGGCGAAGAGGAGCTCTGGATCGCGGATGCGGGGCTCGGCGATATGCCCCATGATCCGCTTCCTCTTGCGGAGGGAATCTATCATCAGGGACCGTTCGCTTATACCGTCACACAATCGGAGCTGGCGGAAAATGGCTGGCGGCTTGTGCATGACCCCCTCGCGACATTCGCCGGGGTCGACGTGGCGCCGGAGATCGTTCAGGATTTGACCCCGTTCTACGACAAACACGCCTATTACAGCACATCGCCGGAATCCCCTTGGCTGCATACGTTTTTGCTGCGCCATCGTCATGCGACGGGCAGCAACGAATTGCGGGGCTGCGTGTGGAGCAGGCGCGAGGGAGGGCATATAGCCAAGACGGAGCTCGCTTCTCAATCCCAGTGGCTGGACGTGCTCGGAGACGTGTTCGGCGAACCTCTTGTCGCATACGGCTCGGCAGACCGGGATGCCTTGTGGAAGCTGGTGCGAGGCTGGCACGAGGAGTGGTTGCGGTCGCGGGAGCAAGCCGGCGCGGTCGACGGTTAAGCCGCCGTCTTGCCGCGCCGGACGGCAGAAATCGCTTTAAACTTTGATTTTCATTCCGCTACGCCGACAGGATTACCGTTCGACCGGCACGCAAATTTCGCAAAAATCATGGATTTCCATATTGCCGACGTATCTTTCGATAATCGGCTTATCGGCTTGACGAAGCCCACTATTGTGCATAACCGAAAAAATAGCGCCCCATGCTCTTTGAACATCTTCTGACGTATGTTTGACCGTAAATATCGCGTATTCTCCGCCAATGAGCTCCCTTTCGCCGATCGACTCATCAATCGCGTTACGGTCGGCAAGAACAATGCAAGCATCGTATCTGCAGTCCTGGGGTGAAGTTGTTCGAGGGTTGTCGTTGGCGATCCCCAGTAATACGGTCGATTCCGTAAGCAGCCCCTTCGCCCTCGACCATTCCTTTATTTGTTGCATGGCTTGAGTGTTGGCCGGGCCGTATGGCCCCGTCTGCCTCACATAGGCAAGGCGGTAATTCGGGAGAATCTCCATTCTCATCTTCATCGTATCATCCCTTTCAGTTCATTTTGCGTTACCCATCGAATGCTAACATAATATAAAAAAATATGCATGAATATATTAAAATGAAAATATTTACATTTAATAACATTGATTATACGATGGTACTATAAAAGATAGAACTTCTTGCATAGTCCTTTGTGCAGTATGATGCAAGTAATGGAACGCGGAGTGTGTTCTGCACGAAGGGGGAATACCGCAGTATGCAGGTGTCTTTCAAACAAATGTTCATGAGAAAGCTGATAAGCGCAGCTATTGCGACTTCCTTATTTTCGATTCTATACGCTTGGTTTGGTCCCGATCCATTTGGCGACAAAGCCCGCTTTTATTCGTTGAGCGATCGCCTGCACGAAGCCATTGGTTATACAATGATTTATATGATGTATGCTGCACCTGCTATTTATATTTACGGAGTCATAACATCCGTTATTAGCGAGCTGATCTCCCGCGCCGCGACTTCACATCAATGGCTGAGACTGGTTATATCGGCCATCCTGCATATCGCTTTTGGTCTGATTCTGCTGTATATCAGCCTTTTGGCAGCCGTCTTATTTTTCATGGCCGATACCCTTCTTGTTTTATTCCGCAAGAAATCGTACACGATAAAGTACACGTTGGCAAGTCTACTTCTGCCTCTGACCATTTGGCTTGCGTGCTTGGCCTATATCCATATCATGGGTTGAATGGAAACTAAACACCAGCTAACAACGATAGAACCCGCAAACGGACATGGGAAACCTTATTTTGATGAAATCGCCCGCACTCGTGTTCTAAGAGACAAGAACGACGCTATTTGGGCCAAAGACCTCTCCAAACCGCTCCACGGCCCCCAATAGTGTCTTTCCTGTCTGTTAGAATTGGAAATCGGCATTTTCCGCCCCAAAAACGTCGCTGATGTCCGTTAGCCGCGCAACCCCAGCACCAGCCCCAGCCCCAGCCCCAGCGCCATTCCATCCGCACCAAAAAAACCTGCCCAATAAAGGACAGGTCGACTCATGCAATAGAGGGGCAATTCCGCTTCCCGCCTAGGCCCGATGGGCCCTAAAGGGTGGGTGCGGTCGTGTTCTGCCGGTATTCCGAAGGCGTGCAGCCTGCCTTCTTGCGGAAGATCTGGGAGAAGTGGCGGACGTCGGGATAACCCACCTTCTCGGCGATCTCGCCGATCTTGAGCTCCGAGTCCCGCAGCAGCTCCATCGCTCGCTCGAGACGCAGCCCCGTCACGTATTCCTTGAAGCCGCCGCTCGTCTTCTGCTTGAACAGCTGGCTGAAGTACACAGGGTTTAAATAGACGACGGAGGACACCTTCTCCAGCGTCAGCTCGGAGGCCATATGGGACCGAATATACTGAATCGCCACCTCCACCGCCTTCTCGCCGCCGCTGGCATAATGATCGTAGACCTGCGATTCCGACGACTTGCGCATCCTCTTGACCTGCTCCGGCACGGCGTCCAGGTCGGTAATCCGGTCGGAGTGCACGACCTGGAACGGTATCTTGAGATACCGCTTGAGATGCGAACGCATTTGCTCGATCAGCGGACCCAGCCCTTGCTCCTCCCGCAGCGTGACGAGTCCAAGCAGACTTTTGGAGTCGATGCTGGCGACGAACCCGTCGCCAGCGGTATCGATCAGCTCGGACATGACGTTTTCCACGATAAAGTGCTCCAGTCGAAGATCGGTTTCGCTGTCGAGACGCAGCATGATGAGATGAAAGTACGGGTGATTGCCTACGAAAGGCGCCAGATCGATGCCTCCCAGATCAAGATCGGAAGCCCATCTGGCAAAGATCGCTTCACGCAGGAAGCGGAGATTGCGAGACAGCAGCTGGGCTTCCTTGTTCCGTTCGTTCTCCTTCTCGATCTCCAATTCAAGCTCCTTGATCTTGCCGATCAGCGTATCCTTGCCAATCGGCTTCAGCAAATAATCCTTCGCCCCGAGACGCACGGCCTCCTTCGCGTAAGCGAATTCGGAGTAAGCCGAGATGACGATCCACTTGATATGGGAGTGTCGGCCCCGCGATATTTCGATAAGCTCCAGCCCCGTCATGCCCGGCATAAGCACATCGGTCAGCACTAGATCGATTGGCAGGCTTTTGAGCAGCTCCACGGCAGCTTCGGGACTGTCCGCCATGACCACGCGATGCTGCGGGAACGCTTTGCGTATCGTCCGCTCAACACCGCTCCTTATCACTTCTTCGTCGTCGACGACCAGAATGTTCATCCCTTTGCCTCCTCCCGCCCTTGAGCCGGGAACGACGCGATAACAGCCGTCCCTTGCCCCTTGACGCTTTCGATACGAAGTCCGTACGTTTCTCCGAACATAAGCCGGATACGGCGGTGTACGTTGAGCAGTCCGATGCCCCTGCGCTCTTGCGACTGCCCGACGCCGCCCGAAGCCAACATGCTCCCTGCATCGCCGATCGACCTGCTATCCTCTATTCCGATTGCTTTCGAAGCGTCCGAAGCGCGATTAGGCAGAGTCGGCTTATGAGATGATCCCCAGCCTGACTGCCCAGGCATGACGGAATGCTCCTCCAGCATATCGCTCAGCCTCGCGAGCGTTTCTTCATCCATGCCGACGCCGTCGTCCTCCACGACGATTTCTACCCGACCGCCGTGGGACTCCCTGGAATAGACGCGCAGCAGACCCGGACGGTTCAGCGGTTCCAGCCCGTATTTGACCGCATTCTCCACGATGGGCTGCAGAATCATCTTCGGTACTTCGATGTCCAGCCACTTCTCCTCGACCTCGATGGAGGTCGTCACTCTATCCCCCAAGCGAGTCTCAATAATCGTAAAATAATGCCTGAATTGCTCCAGCTCCAGCCGCAGCTTCGCCTTCGACGCTTCCTCCCAATCGCTGCTGTAGCGGAAAATGCGCGACAGCGCCAAAATGACGCGGCCTAACCGGTCGTTTTCCCGCTCGTCCAGCATCCAGTAGATCATATCGAGCGTGTTGAACAGAAAGTGCGGATTCACCTGCGATTGCAAAGCTTGCAACTGCGCGTTCTTCTCGCTGATGGAGGCCAGCTTGATCCTCTCGATCAGTTCGTCCATCTGCTGAACCATCCGGTTGAAGGAGCCGACGAGCACGTTAATCTCGTAATACGAACGCACTTGCACTTCGCCTTTGAAATTGCCTAGTTCGACCATCTTCATCTGCTGGATGAGCCGCTTGAACGGCAAAGAGAAGGAACGCGAGACGAATGTAGCCAGCAACGTTGCCGCGACGATGAGAATGAGCGCAAGCGTAATGAGGAACTGCTGCGTTTCCTTGAGCTCCAGCCGCAGCTCATTGTTCGGCGTGACGCCGATCATCGTCCAATCCGCCATGCCGATTCGCGCTGCCGTCGACGTGACGTCATCCGAGTCGCGCACGACGACCTCGCCCTGTCGCAGCGTTCCCGGCCAATCCGCTGGCACAACGGCCGGTTCGACGCCTTCGGAAGCACCGGTGCGAATGATTTCTTCGCCTCCCGCGCCTCGAATAATAACCTGGCTCCCCGGCCCAAGGCTTGCGTTCGTAAGCGCCGTCTCGATGGCGTCGGCGTCCGTCTCGATCAGCACGATGCCGATGGATTTTAGCGTATCAAATTCGTACAACTGTCTCCCGAATGCAAAAACAGGCCGCTGAATTCCCGCGCTCATTAGCGATTCCGGAAACACGCCCAGCCATTTCATCTCCCCCGTCGATCCCTTGAGCTCGGTAAACCAGGACGTCTCCGAATATTGCCGTACGCTGGCTCCGTTGGTCCGGTCGAAGCTGAACACCTTGTCGTAGTTGGTTACGATATGGATGCCTACCGTATCGCTGCGCGAATAAAAGATGGCGCCGATAATGTCGGTAATCCGCTTCTCCAGCTGCACGGCCTCGACGGATTCCGATCCGGCGTACTGCTTGAGCAGACGGATGAGCTCATAGTTGCTGTTCAGCGATTTGGTGACGCTGTCATACCCTCTTAGCAGCAGGTCGAACAGATTGACGGTTTGCGATATATTTTTTTCGGAGATGGAGCCTACCCGATCCCTGATCTGCTCCGTCGCCCGCTGGTAATAAACCACCGTGACGACGAGCAGAAGACCCAGCATGCTAAGAAGGAACATGGGAAACAGGCGGCCGTGAATGGATTGGAATTTGTTCATCTCTCCATCTTACCCCTTTACGGCGCCTGCTACCATCCCTTTTGTAATCCGCTCGGAGAGCAGGAAATAAATGACGATGACCGGCAGCGCGCCAAGCACCAGAAACGCGCCGATGGCGCCATAGTTGACGGAATACTGGCTGACGAAGCTGTTTACGCCGAACGGAAGCGTCTTGAGCTTCTCCGACGAGATAAATGTCGCGGCCAGAATATATTCATTCCAGATGTTGATGAAGGTCAGAATGCAAACTGTCACGATAGGCGGTACGGAGATCGGCAAAATGATGCTGCGGAAGATCCGGAATACGCCCGCTCCGTCGATAATGGCGGACTCCTCGATCTCGTGCGGGATCGCCTTCATAAAGCCGCTCAGGATGAAAACCGAGATCGGCGTCTGGAACGCGATGTACGGCAAGATCAGAGACAGATGCGTATTTAGAATGTCCATATTTTTGAAAATAATCATAAGCGGCAGCAGCGTGCTTTGCAGCGGAATCATCATGCCAAGCAGGAACAGCAGCAGTACCAGTTGGCCATACTTCCAGCGGAATCGCGTGATAGCGAAAGCAGCCAACGCTGCCAGCACGATGACGCTGGCCATCGTAATCGACGTGACGAACAGGCTGTTGCCAAGGTATCTCCAGTAATTGCCGCTCTCGATGGCGGCGCTGTAGTTCTCGATCTGCCAGACGGACGGCAAGGAGAAGAAGCTGCCGGACAGAATCTCGTCGTTCGTTTTGAACGAATACAGGAACAGCCAGAGCAGCGGGTAGAGCTGCGTGACGAGCAGGATGCCCAGCACGATGTAGATCAGCGGCTTGGCGACGGAAAAGCGGCTGCCGCTTGTGCGGACAGTCGCGGCTGGCTTGGTCGCCGTGATCGCGGTTCGGCTCATGACAAGCGCCTCCTTCTTACGTATACTTTTTGTCCAATCGGTTGAACAGGAAGTTGATAATGACGGTCGCGATCAGACAGACGGCGACGAGAAAGGTCGCGATGGCGCTTCCGTACCCGAACTTCTGCGACAGGATCGACATCTTGTACATATGGCTGGCAATCACGTCGGTTGCGTTGCCCGGCCCTCCGCCCGTCATAACCATAATCAGGTCGAAGGACTGCAGGGAACCGATGAAGGACAGCACGACGGAAATTTTGAAGATCGGGATGATCATGGGCAACGTTATATAACGATCGGCCTTGAAGCCATCTGCGCCGTCGATTTTGGCGGCTTCGTAAATATCGGCCGGAATGTTCTGTACGCCAGTGAACTGGATGAGAATATGGTAGCCCAGGTACTGCCACAGGCCTACGACGATAATCGCAAAGATCGCGATCTTCGGCTCGGTCAGCCAGGAGTGGGTCCAGCTCTCCAGCCCGATTGTTTCGAGAATTTGATTGATCATGCCCCCCATGGAGCCGGGGTTATAGATCGTTTTCCATAGTTGGCCAATAACGACCACGGACAGAATAACAGGCAGAAAATAACTGGAAACCAAAAAATTCGGTTTGCGCACGTAACGGCTAATTAAGATCGACACGAACAGGGCAAGCGGCAATTGAATAAGCATCGAAAATCCCGCAAGCAGGAAGGTGCGTCCGACTGCCGGCCAAAACACCGTGTCGCTCGTCAGCATGTACTTGAAATTATCGAGCCTGACGAACGTCGAGGCTCCGATTCCGTTCCAATCCAGCATGGCGCTGTA
Source organism: Paenibacillus agaridevorans (assembly GCF_003112455.1). GTDB lineage: Bacteria > Bacillota > Bacilli > Paenibacillales > Paenibacillaceae > Pristimantibacillus > Pristimantibacillus agaridevorans. Next base: position 6,389 of record NZ_BDQX01000208.1, on the reverse strand, counting down.
TACGGACACGAGGATCGGTACGAAAACCAAACCGACATATAACAAAACGCAAGGCAGCACGAACGCCGCGATGGTCCACTTGGACACTTTCAATACGTTCAAGGCATCCATCTCCTTCTCACAAAACCTTCGCTAGCCGACACGGGCGGAGGGAGCGGCTATCAGGCTGCCCCCTCCATTCCTTTTATCAACTTGAACTGATGATGCGATTACTTGTTGTTTTCTTCGAAAGCTTTTTGATGTTCTTTGGCGACGTCCGCCGCGTCCTTCTTGGATACGAACAGGTTCTGGATGCTCGTCAAGTGGACCTGGGACGTGCCGGGGTTCATCGTGTTGTCGAAGGAGATATCTCCGCCTTTAACATCCTTAAACAAATCAAGTACTTGAATCGCCATGTTGGAATAACCTGCAGCCGCGAAGTCCTCTTCGATCGTCTGGGCGACGCCTACCGCGCCTTTTACCTTAAACGCTTCGATCGGGTAATTCTGCATGAAGTAGTTCAGGAAGTCCAACGTCACGTCCAGATGTTTGCTGTGCTTGGATACCGCGAATGCGGAGCCCGGAGCCAGCATGAATTCATCAGGGTTGCCTTTGCCGTTAACCGTAGGGAACTTGAAGACGCCGATATTGTCGTCCTTGTTCACTTCGGATGTCTCGATGCCGCCCGTTGCCCAGCTGCCCATATAGTACATAGCCGCTTTGCCCGTTTTGAACAGGTTTTCGCCCGCATTATAGTCGAAGGAAGTTGCTCCCTCCTGGAAGGCACCGGCTTGAACCAGCGATTGGAACGCGTCTACGGCTTCGGCGAAAGCCGGATCTTCGAACGTTTTGTTCCCGTCGGCAACGTCCTGCAGGAAGCCAGGGCCGTTCGTGCGGAGCAGGACGTTCATAAAGAGGAACGAACCCGTCCAGGAGTCCTTCTCCCCGATTGCAATCGGAGTAATGCCCGCTGCTTTTAACGTTTTTGCCGCTTCTACCATGCCCTCGAAGGTCGTCGGCACTTCGACGCCGGCTTGCTTGAACAACGCTTTGTTGTAATAAACAAGGCCGATGTTGTTGCCGTCAGGCAGCGCGTACAGGTTGCCATCGAAAGTGTAGTAGTCCAGAATGCCTTCCTGGAATGTATCCTTAAGGCCGTTTTTCTCCACCATTTCGTTGAGCGGAGCGAACAGGTCCGCTTCTACAAACGGCTGCATTTGGGCAGCAGGGTTCACGATCGTAATGTCCGGCACTTCTTTGGAAGCCGCTTGCGTTTTGAGCTTCAGCTTCTGTTGGTCCGTATTCAAGGAATCCAGCTCGATCTTCACGTTAGGGTGATCCTTTTCGTAATTGGCTACGATCGTACGGATCATCTGGTATTTCGGATCGGATGAGTCCGGGTAGATGTTCTGGAACGTGATCGTCGCTTTTTCCCCGCCTTTATCCCCGCCGTTGCCGCCAGCGGCGCCTTCGTTTGTTCCCGTATTGCCTCCGTTATTGCCTCCGCAAGCGGTAAGACCGACCGCCAGGGCGCCAGCCATTAATACGCTTAAAGTTTTGGTTGTTTTGTTAGCCATTTGTGTTTCCCCCCTTAATGGTTATGACGTAATTATGCGCCAGGCTGACGGGTCTAACAATAAAGTTAATTAGGAGTTCATGTTTGTTTTTTTAAGGTGGGGGAACAAATGGCGACGACGTTACCAGTGAAAGCTCGGAGCTCGGAGCTCGGAGCTCGGAGCTCGCACCCTGCACCCCGGCGGCACCCATCTCCTTATTGATTCATCGGCTCCTGTTGACTACTATAGTGGGAAAATGTCCCACTAAATTCATCGAATTTCACTTCAGCAGGACTATAAAGGGAAAATCTCCCGCTAGTTCTCAACATACCGTCTATATGGAGGCAAATACATCGAATTAGATGGCACATTTCCCTTTAATTAGAAAATCAGTGGTTACTCTTGAGAATTAGAGGGCAGATTTCCTTCTATTGTTCTCCACACAACAACATCCATCCGTCGCAAATGGAACAAAGACAGCCCGGAGCTTATTTGCGCCCCTGGCTGCCTTTGTTTTTTACAAGGTATTTAATGAGCCTTAAATTCGATGTTCAAGATGTTTGGCTTGTATATAATAGCCACATTCCTCACTTGATTGATATATCCCCACGTCATATTGGGTTGGATCAACAAGATCACAATAAACTGCCGGCGGCTGGCATCCCCATTTTATTTTGTCGAGCTCTAACGGGAATTTATTACCACCGAATTTGAAACAACTTCGTCACCAACCGAACGCGCTCTTCGTCCTCCAGCTCCCACGACTCGAGCTCCGACCTCAGTTGTCCCATATTCAGATAACCTTTGGCAATGCCGTTCAGCCTGGCCGCGATCGTCGTGCCCGTCCAAGCTTCCGTGTTCTCCGACGGATATAAAGACTCCATCTCGCTTACCGCGCTCGAGAACCGTTTCACGTAATACTTCTGATGCCTGTCTTCCGCAAGGTAGAATCCCGCGAACGGCGCAACCTCGGTATCAGGTCTGCCAAGCCCGGCCTTCTCCCTCTGCTCCAGCTCCGCGTCGATCGACGCTTTTTGGTCGGCGTCATGATAGAAGAGCAGCGACTGATATTGCCTTCCCTTATAGCCGTTAATATTTAACGGCGTATGGTTACTCCAGAACGTCCGGATAATATCTTCGAAAGTTATCAGCGCCTTATCAAATAGAAGCTGCACGGTCTCCGTATGATTGCCAAGTTCCCTGTAGGTCGGGCTTGGACTGCTTCCTCCCGCATAACCGACGCGGATGCGAACGACGCCCGGCAACGCGCCGAACAAAGCTTCCGGACTCCAAAAGCAGCCCATGCCGAAGGTCGCGGTATGTAGCCGCCCAGCATCTCCATGACTCCGCATAGGCAACGTTAACGGCTTGTTGTCCGGCAAGTTATTCTCCATTCCTCTCACCTCGCTTGATCCATACAGGATTTCCAGCACACTATCCCATCCAGCTCCTCAGCTCCGGCAACAGCCGCTTGGCATCCGCGTATCCTTGCTCGTACAACGCCCCAAGCTTGGCCGGATCCCGCTCCATGCGGCCGACCGTCAACGTCTCGGATGGACGAATGACGAATGCGGCACCGGTACGCTCTTGCTCGGCGATGTAGGCCAGCGTTTCATTGTAGACATCATGCCTGCGCAGCATCGTTTCCACCAGCTCGGGATACTTGCCGTACGCGCGGCGCGCCAGCCAGCCCATACGGTTCGGCGATTTGCGATAGGACTCGTTGCGGGTCAATATGAGCACGTTGCGGCTATTGCCGTCCCCCTCCGACTTCCGCAGAGGAATGGGATCGGATAATCCTCCGTCCAGCAGCTTCCTGCCGCCGAACTCTACGATTCGTGCGATGAATGGAAGCGAACTTGACGCTCGCAGTAAAGGCAGCACATCGAAGCCCGGCCCGCCCTTTTCATAATAGACGCTCTCTCCCGTCTCGCAGTCCGTCGTTCCAATGACGTATCGTTCGGCGCTGTTCCGGAAGGCCTCGTAATCAAAAGGGACCAGCCGATTCGGAATCTCGTCGAAAATAAAGTCCATCCCGAACATCTCTCGCTTCTTCAGCAGATTGCCCCAAGAGATATAGCGCGGATCGCTAACGTAATCTACGTTGACCACACGGTTGCGCCCAACCTGCCTGGATAAGTAGCTCGCGCCCATGCAGGCGCCCGCCGACACTCCGATATTATAAGGAAAGTACACATCATGCTCCATCAAACATTCCAGCACGCCAGCCGTATACACCGCCCGCATACCGCCGCCCTCCAGCACGAGTCCGATTGTTTCCGACAAAGGGTTACCTCCTCCGATGATACCAGTCTGACCCTAGTATACACCTGCGGAGGCGCAACGGCGAAATAAAGCCTCCGAGTTCCGTCTAACATTACTTCGATCATTTACGCCAGCATGACAACGATGACAAACTTCATGACAGCGCGTAACTATCTGCTTCCGGGAAATTGATCTACGATAGGGGAGTCACGGCATTGTGACGCATTATTCTTTCGATCGGGAGGAATTTAATCATGGAGTTAAAACAAGTCATCAAGGTGCTTGCTATTGTGGCCATACTGGGGGGCATTGCGCGAATCGGCATGGCGCCAAGCGCCTATATTTGGGGATCCGACAGCATGCCGGAGCTGGTATGCGGTTTTATCGCTTGTATATTTATGGGGATCGGCATCATCGGCGTGTACCTGCACTCCTTGCCGCGGACTGGAATAGTAGCACTCCTTTCCGTTCTGTTGATCGCGATCGGCAGCATGCTGACCGTTGCCCTCGTCTGGTCGAACATGCTGGGCATTCAGACGGAGGATGACCCCATCATCGCGCCGGTGCTGAGCGCAAACTCCATCATGACTCTTTTGGGACAGATCGTCCTTGGCGTCATCCTGATTCGTGCGCGAATTTATCCGCTATGGGTGATGGTATTGTTCATGATCTACCCTGCCATCTACTTCATCCCCGCCATCTCCAATATGGGATCGGTCGCATGGGGCCTCTGCTATATCGTATTCGGTTGGTATATGCTGAACGATCGCAGAGCCAGGGCGTAAGACGCTCAGCCCCCTCTTTTTGTTCCCGTGCGCATCGTCAGCAACGACTTAAGCTCAAGACGGTGCGCATAAGCCAGCAGCAGCGTGTTGACCATTCCGAACACAGCGAGATGAAGCTCGGCGAAGCCGCTCCGAAGGAGTATCCAGGCCGTCAGCAGCAGCATCCCAAGCACGATCTGGGAGCCGTCCGACACGCTCGAAGACGGCTTCCCCCTGCGGAGCAGCTTGCCGCCGAGCAAAAGAACAGCCAATATGACCGCATACGCAAGCGCGGCCGCAAACCCTGTAAGCGCGCTCCACACCCCAAACGTGACGGCAACGGCCTTGCCGCCCTTCCCCCGCAGAAACGGCGAGAACATATGGCCCAGCACGGCAGCTGCGGAAGGAAGCACTAAATAGTAGCCGTCCACGCCTCCTGCGTGAATGAGCAGCCATATCGGAAAAAAACCTTTGAAGAAGTCGAGCACAATGCCCCAAATACCAAAAACTGCGCCCGCTGATTTCCACAGATTCGCGGCCCCGGGATTGCCGTCCCCGACTCTCTTTACGTTATGACCCGCGAGCAAGCCAAGCCAATAGGAGAACATAAATGACCCGCACAGAAAGCAGAGCATAGTCCAGCACACGTACGGAAGCACCATCATGACGGTCTCCCTCCCGTCCCATCTCTGGCCGCCTCGGTCTCCCCAGTACCCTTAGTCTCGCTGTCCCCGCCATCTCCTCTCCCCTTGCCACCTGCCCCATCCCCCCGCTTCCCGCCTACTTGCACCGCCCTGCCTTTCCAGGCGACTCGGCCAAAAAAGGTGACTTGAATGACGGAATAGAGCATAACGAACAGGAAGAACAGCGTGCTGATGCCGTGAATCGCCGGAAGCCATCGTCCGAACATCCCCGTGTAACGAACAAAATAATAAATTTGCGCCGTATACAGCACGTAAGCGATGCCCAGCGGAATCCCCCATTGCGTCCCTAAGAAAAATGGCGCGGATTCCGACACCGCCAAACCGATTAGCCATATGGCGACGAGCAGCGTCGTCCAAGGGCTCAGCTTGCTTGTGCTGAGCACCGCGCCCTTGCTAAATCCTTCCACTTCGCTGCGTATGCCGCCGGGATACATGCGGAAGGAGACCAGACCATGACCGATATAGTTGTGAATGGCAATGCCGGCTTCCCTGAATCGGGCGCCTAGCCCCAGATCGTCGAGCAGCTCCCCCTTCACGCCTTCATGACCGCCCGCCCTTTCGTAGTCCTCCCTCGTCGCCACGATGCAAGCCCCGTATAGACCTTGAGCGGGATTGCGCCGTTCCATAGGCGAGGTGAAAGCGAACAGCCCCAGCAGATTGGGAATGAGCGAGAGCCGCTCGTAGAAACGTTCCGTCTGATGATAAGGCACGACGGATAATACCCCGCCCATCCTCTCTCTTGCCGCCAGCAAGGAGATCAGCGAATTCGGGGCAAGCCGGACATCGGCATCCAGGAAGATAAGAATGTCGCCTTTTGCAGCTTTGCAGCCGGTCGTCACCGCCCAATTCTTGCCCGTCCAGCCAGAAGGCAGCGGCGGGCTTGCAATGACGTTGACGCCGAAGCTCTCCGCGATGGCCCGCGTACGATCCTCCGAATGGTCGTCGACGACAATAAGGTCCAGCCCTTCCATGGACTGGACCTGAAGCGAACCGAGCAGGTACGGCAGATTGCTCTCCTCGTTCCTGGCCGGAATAATAACGGAAGGCTGTCCGTCCATGCGGAACATGCCCCCGTTCTCCCGGGGAACCGTATTCCTGCGGAACAGCAGAAACCCCCCCCC
>NZ_BDQX01000207.1 GCF_003112455.1 Paenibacillus agaridevorans | reverse complement strand
TTAGCTTCCACCACTGCAAGCTTTCATAGAAGTTCTTGAAATGCGTCATCTGTGAGCCGCCCGCCGCATTTAACCCATCAAACCAACGATAATAAGCACCATAGGGGAACCAACTATCTGTCGAATCATTGATGGCCCAGACGCCTTGTACGCCATATCCAAAACCGAAGGCCCCGTTGGAGAAGGCCCTATACGGAGTGGAACGCGCCTCATCTGTTGTAATCCGATTAAATTCATAACCTGTTTCATAGGCAACATAGGGTTTTGTTACGTTATACTCCCAAAAGGTTTGATAGCCATCTTTTTGCAGATTGGAAGGCTGCACGCCAAACCAGGAATGATAGTCCTTGTCTCCCCAGCCTGAATTACTCGCATCTCCGCCTTCCATGTGTGCAGTTAAAGGCTGATGATAAGCGTCATTTTCATAAATTGCCTTTGCAATCCTATGCCAATAATCATTGAATTCATGGCCTGGATCCACTTCCTGCGCAGTCGTCCACAGTACTGGATAAGCTCCGAATCTGGCCTGCCAGTATTTACCCAATTTCTCGAGTAATACAGGATCGGTTACATTCAGTATGGATCTGAAAGTATAGGCAGCATTCGCATGAACAAGTCCAGCATCCGCGACATATTGAAACTTCCGGTCCAGATCCTGGAGTCGTCCCAGATGCCCGGATCCTATCCCATTGGAGACATCGAGGTAATTGCCGGTCATATATAACGGCTGGGATTGATAGACTGTAAATCCTTGACTGACACGATGATCGA
>NZ_BDQX01000206.1 GCF_003112455.1 Paenibacillus agaridevorans | reverse complement strand
ATTCGCCAGCTTGCCTCCCTGATCCGCAACGATCGGGGTAACGTCATACTGACCCACGGCGCTGCCCACCGTAGCGGAAGTCGAATAGGATATCGGGAACGTGTCCCCGTTGCGGAGTCCGACACTGGTACTCGTAAAGACGGGATTCGGATTTCCGTATTCGCGCGTTTTATTATGAGCCGTCACGGTTAGCGGCGCTTTCGTTACGGTAAGCGTACCGGGGACGGATTGCACCTCGTAGTTCTTGAGTTTATTGTCCCGATCCGTCACGTTCGGCGTAATGGCATATGACCCGACCCCGCTGCCCGCAGCGGCGGTCGTCGAATAGGCGACCGGAAACGTGTCCCCGTTCCGGAGACCGACGATCGCCCCCGACAGAAGCGGATTGACGGCTCCGTATTGCCGTTCGTCGTTCGACGCCGTAACGGTCAAGGGCGCCTTCGTCACGGTCAACTGGCCTTCCTTCAATTTCAGCTCATAATTATGCAGCGCGTTTCCCGTGTCCGCAAGAGCCGGAGTAATCGCATAAGCACCTACCGGGCTGCTTGGCGAAGTCGTAGTCGAATAGGTGACTGTTATGGCATCTCCGTTCTTAAGTCCCGTCAGCGTGCCCGTTAAGACCGGATTGCTCAGACCGTATTGGCGCGAAGTCGAATCGGCCTCTGCGGTCAGCTGGGCTTTCGTAATCGTGAGCGCGCCCTGTACATAAGTTATCGCGTAGTTCGGAGATTGATAACCCGATGCCTGAACTGTGTATGTTCCCACGCTTGAGGAAGCGGAGGCGTTTGTCGTGTAGGAGAGCGTCCCAAGCGAGGAGGCCGCATCCCACGAAGCGAGCCCGGTTACTTGACTCGTAAAGGCAGGATTGCCGCTTCCGTACGGACGCGACGCCCCGCCGACCGTTACCGTTATCGGCCTCTTGGCGACGGTGATCGTCGTATCGTCCGCCGCCATGGAGTAGAACGAGGTCCCGTTGTATCGTGCCTCCAACAGGAGATCCCCCGGCGGCTTGTCCATGCCGTACGACAGCTCCGCTCTGCCTTGAGCATTCGTTGCCGCGCTGCCGACAGGCACGCCGTTCAATTGAAATTCGACCCGTTGATTGGCAAATGCTCTTGCCCCGTTCATCAATTGAGCGGAGAAGACGACCACATCTCCATAAGTCGCATTCGCCTGCGCAGCCACCGTCAATTGCGTGTCGGGAGTCCGAACGGCATCCGCTACATAGGTGCGGAAGTAAGCGTCATATTCGTTCTTCCAATCAGGGGGCCAATGAGAGCTGCTATAGAACCTTCCTCCAGAGTAGGAATTTCCCGTGCCCAACCACATACCGCCTTGGCTGGCGGAAGTGGTTCGAATCGTATATTGCTGTCCCTCCGTTATAGGTATGCCGTCGAAGGTGATTAAGGTCATATTCGGTGCCGGCGACAAAGGGATATCCAAATAGTCGAGCGTGACCGAACCAAGCGCCGAACCCGACAGGGTTTCCCCCGCAAAAATCTCGATCTTGAGTTGTCCTGCTCCGGCGCTGTCAAATCGGAACAGATGAAGCTCAATGTCGTACAGATAGCCGCTTTTGCCCGCTGTAAAGCTCTGGGCCGTATCATCGAACATGGCGCCCGTTCCTAATCCGCTCGAGACGACTTGCTGGTCGAGAGGGTCGGGCGATGCCGCGGCCAGCACTTCTTGCCGGCCCCCTCCCAACCAAGCGAACACAACCGCTATAGTCAATACGACCGCCGCAACCTTCGCAAGATGGCCGCGGAAGCTGTTTCCAATCATTAGAAGCACTCCTTCAGTCTATGAATTACTAAGTGAATAAATAAATCGTACCATAGGAAGGCGAGATTGATGATTATCGAAAGTTAGTTTATTTAAGTGAGGCCGCTCATAGATTCGGAGTCACCAAGGATGCCAAAAAAGCCGTTTAGAGAGGCCCATGAGCGGACCCTCGAAACGACTTTTTATGACCCGGACAAGCACAAAAGCTCCTTCGTTACTACCCGCGTCTTCCCTATTGCAGGAATTTCGCTTCCGGCTCCTAAGACGGCCTACCCGATTACGCTTACACCGCTCCAGTTGTAATAAATCCAGGTCGCAGTATCAAATGGCGCGCCTGTATAAAACTTTTTGTTGGCGTATATTTGAAGCTGACCCATTGTTGTCAGAGCCATCAGATCGGCCCATCCGTCTCCGTTGACATCGCTTGCCGAAATATCAGATATGTCATCCCATTCCCCTGACACGCTCCAGCTTGCGGCAGCGAAGGGCAGCTGATTGGGGGCGCTTGGCCATTGATTGGCATACTCCGTCAAAGTTCCGTCGCTTCTCGCCACCAGCAGATCGGCATACCCGTCACCTGTCGTATCGGCAACGGCAATCCCCGTTATTCCCGAGGAATAGCCTGACGGAACAGACCAGGTCAGCATGTTAAACGGCAGTCCCGTTCCGGAAGCGGAAGCATTCCCCGTATTCACGTGAATGCGCAAGGAACCGTCTGTGTGTGTGGAAACGAGATCAGCCAACCCGTCGCCATTCACATCCCCCGCAGCAATGCGAATCGCATCGCTCCAATTGACGTAATCCCAGGTAACGAATGTCCAAGGGGTGGTGCTGCCTGTATTTTTCCATATGCGCAGATGACCGTCTGTTCCCAGAGCCAGCAACTCGGCCTTTCCGTCGCCCGTTAAATCGGCTGTCGTAATGGCTGTTGTATCTGCTCCCCACGATGTGCCCAGAGATGTCCAGTACTTATTGACGAAAGGATATCCGTTATGAGCCGGCTCCAGGAATCCATTCGCATAGATTGACAACCTCCCGTCTGCGTCAATGGTTGTCAGATCTCCATACTTGTCACCAGTAACATCGCCTTCGGTTCGGTCGATTTTATTCTGGAACACACGGAAATACTCGAATTTGGCTGTTGCCTGGGTTGCGTTTGTACGGCCGTGCGACACCAGTCCGATCTGGGCGGAGGTATTGGCGGGAAGGACCCACACTCCCCCCGCTTTCCAGTTTACGCCGTCCGTACTGCTTGAAGGCCGATAATGCTGCTCGCCCGTTACAGGATCAATGGTTACATGGATGCGGAGCCAAGTCGTATCAGCCGGCACTCCGAAATTCGTTGCTCCCGCCCATCGAGTACCGCCGCCCTCTTGCGTCACTTTCCAAAACTCTAACAACCTAAGCGTATTCGCGGTGCTGTGGACCAAACGCAAATGATTGTTATCATTGGTATAAACAATGAGGCCGGCCTGTTCAAAATCTCTGATCGTGTTGATTCCGACATTAAAATTGAGTTTCGTTTCGATCATATAGTTGCCTTTAGGCGGAGATCGCAACAAGACCCCGGGTTTGCCCGACGCGGCGGCGAGATCCCCCGATTGTGTCGGCCATGCCAACGAACCCGACTGCACGCTGGCATTCGGATCATTTCTGATCCAGCTCCAGCCGGCACCCAAGCTTCCTGTAAATTCATCGGAATAGGCGGTTAACAAATTGTTGCTGACAATCGGCGGATCGGAAACCAAAGTTGTATGAGCCGTAAAGAGAGGACTTACCGCAAAATTATCCACTTCCGCAAGATCGTCTCCCGCTATTCCGGCAACCCCCTGATGAACCAGAGCGTTCGGAAGCGTGATTGCCAATACAGCTAAAGGGTCGCCAAGATTGGCATGGGTAACCTCGGCCTTGAGATGATTGCCGCGCACTTGGACGGTCAAGGTATGCCATTTGTCCGGCGCAAAGCTCGATGGCAAAGAAGTAGTCGTAACTGTCGGGATTCCGTTGGTCACGGTTTCGATTTTCAACTCGTTCGTTGCGGCATCAAGCAAAATCCGCACATAATGGTCTTCATCCACATAGTTACTCAGCAAGCCAACGACATCGGCCGTCCCCATTGTACGTACATCAGCCTGAACCTGCACATCCGAGCCGGAAAGCACCTTCACTCTCGCCATTGTATCCGGTCCGGTCAGCCGCATGAACGCCCCGCTGTCTGTTCCTGCACCGCCGATGTTCGAGAAGCTGCCTTGAAGAGCAACAAAATTGTTGGCTGTGGCGACAGAATCTCCAAAGCGATCATCCACCGTTCCTGTTACAATCGGCATGGGCTGGGGGGTAGCCGATGCCCCTCTGCCCTCGCGCACGATCGGCCATCCGTCAATCCAGTCGAGGCGATCGATATGCAATTGACGGACCGTGTCGGCAGCCGTATAACGATTAAGCGCATGATACACGATATAGGTTTGACCGGAAAGATCGGTCAGCATGGCATTGTGGCCCCCGCCAAGAACCGAATTACCGCTGTTGGACATCATGATCGTTCCGCCGCTTCGCGAATTCACAAGCGGTATTCCATCGCGATCGACATAGGAACCAAGCAGGCTTGCGGACTTCCCGACATAGGTTACATACCCGGACGAAGGTCCGGCACAACAACTGGATGACGACAGCATCAGATAATAAAAGCCGTCACGATGCACCATGTAAGGCCCTTCATATTTGCCGCTGGCAATTTTCACCGGAGAGAAGGCCGGATCGGCACTCAGCCCGCTGCTGTTGAGCTTCTGAATCCAGACCCCTCCCGGATAACTCCCGTATAGGACATAATTTGTTCCGTCTGTATCGGTAAAGCCTGCAGGATCAATCAGCGTGGCGCCGACGGTCAGCAGCGCTGAGCCTCTGTCCGTCCATGGCCCCGTCGGCGAAGGCGCGGATGCAGCGCCGATCGCCGACACGCCGGAACTGTTGATCACGCTGTAATAAAGGACGTATTGCCCATCAATATATCGAATGTCTGGAGCCCAAAAGGAATAACCACTCGCCCAGGCTGGTTTTGAAGCGAATACCGTGCCCATATTTGTCCATGTTTGCAGATCTTCCGACCTGGAAATTTGGAATCTGTCCCCGGTAGCATACGCATACCAATACCCGTCCTTGCCTTTAATGATAGTAGGGTCGGCAAAATCGCCGGGCCGGATCGGATTGGTGTACGTGGAAGATTGGGCAAACGTCAACGTGGGAGCAGTGACGCCAAAAAAGTTCAGAGAAATCATAAAGACGACCAGCATAAAATATCCTGCAGCTTTTCTCCATCGCATCAAACCGCTTATCAGCTCTGCATGTCGCATTTATCCATCACTCCTTCTTCAGAATCCATCAATTCGGCAACGTTACGCTAATCCGATGCTCTCCCCTCGGTACATGGCATATGATCCAGCATCGGCCGTTCTGGCGATGAACGGCAGCCGCCCGCTGTTGACCGTCTAACGAATAAGAGGCTGCTTCCCCGTTACCGTCGTTTAGCGGGATTTTGACCAGCACGCCGTCGCTTGATTGCGTTTCCACTTCAAATGATAAAGTGGATCCGCCGTCTCCAGCATCCAGTACGCAATGCTCCAATCGGGTCGAAGCACGCTCCATCCACCAAAGGCACAGCTGATTTGTGGAATGATACTTTACCTTGAATTGCTTTTCATTCAAATATCGAAGCAGTTCTTCCAGCGCGGGCAAGCAATGCCTATTGTGCTTCTCGTCGGAAATATACACTGGATGAATAAACATGTTGAGCGTCCACCCGAAATACGCCGCCCGCTCGACAGCCTGCTGTATCCGCGCAATATCCCTTTCTTCCGAATCTTCATAAATACGCGGCTCGAAAAAGCCGATGGGAATGTTGACAAACGGTATGCGCGCGTTGTCATGCTTGAAATCGTCGTATACAAAATGCGGATATACCGTTCCGAATCCATAGCCCATCAGATTGATTGGATTATAAGGGGGATTGAAAGCATGCGCCCTTGAATTGTCGCCTTTCATTCCTCCCGAGCTTGCCCAACGCGCATGCTCCGCCCAGCCAGTGCCTGTGCACCAATGATTTACGGAAGCAATCGGCACTTCTCCGAAGGCCTCCGTATACATCTGGATTTGTTCCAGCACATCGGCTTCCGTATAATGAAAATGGGGTTTGACAAAATCAAAATGGATCGATAAATCATGTCCGTTGTTTTTGATGATCTCATACTCTTGCCGATCGATTGCAAATTTGCCGTTTACGGGCATCAAATTCATGTGATAAGGAAGTCCCAACGCTTTCATATAACGGGAAGCCTCGACCTGAATGCCTGGCGTGCACTCATCGTCTCCGCCGAAATGAATGAGCAAGTCCGGCACGCTTCCGTCCGGCAATGGCGGGAGTTGATGAATAAAGGGCTGGAGAGTGGATGACAATATCTCCTCCAGATACTGCAGCCAATAATCCCCATAAGGAACCTCCAGATCATGCAGACGGCTAAACGGAATCGCATCCCCGGTCCGATAATATCCGTCGCCGTCGTAGTCCCGATCAATCGGCCGCCCTTGATGCATCACCCAGATCGTCTGAGTCAGATCAAAGGCAAAGTACCATGTCTTCCCGGCTTCCAGTTGTGTCCGGACAACAGAAGGGCAGCCGGTAGCCGTTCTACCTGCGTTAAGCAGCAAAGCTTCCTCGATCACGGCCTCATGGCCCGGCGCGACCATCTCCAGCGGCGAAAAGATCGGAAGCAGCGCGCCGCGATAATCGTACATCGGATCCGGAGACGTCTCGGCATCTCCTTCCTGCCGCGAAAATTTGCCGTATCCCGAAATCGTGAACTCGTCGTCCGGCTGCGCAATCGTTTTGCGATGACTGATGCCGAACAGATCATCCGCTCCCTTGAGGGCAAATCCAATGAGAATGCCTCCAAGGCGCACCCATTCCCGCAAAACTTCTTGCTGTCGCGCATTCAGGCTCATCGAACCGGCAAATAAATATTTATATCCTGCAAGATCCGAAACGTTCTCCAATGCATCAAGGGACAGTTCCGTCGCGCGCAAACCCATTTCATCGAATATTTCCGGCAAATAGGCATACCAGTAATTTCTCCCGATGCGATTGGCTTCCGCTCTCAGTCGATCGCTATAGAGATAACCAACAAACGATCTAGCCTGCTCATTCATGATCCGGTACCTTCTTTCTGAAATCCGGAACCTCGAGCAGAATCCCGCCCCGATTGGAAGATTCGGCGGCAAGAATGGCAGGAGCGGCCGTCTCGACGGCCTTGTAAACATCCATATCGATAGGTTTGTCTTCCCGGATCGCTCGCAGGAAATTGACGACGGGCCATCCATCCGAGCTACCGTGACCGCTTGCTTTGATGAAATCGCTTACGTCACGGACGTTTGTGCTCCAATCCATCTCTCGCCATTGACGATCCGCTGCCGTCCACAATCTTGGACTGTCGTTCTCCGTCCTTGCCCATTCCGCCGTCTGCTCGGTTCCCTTCACCTGGTACCAGTGGAAGCCGGTTTCCTTGCGGGGGCCGTGCGGCGAGGTGAATCCGGCAGCAACCCGCAATACGGTGTCGGTGCTTGTATGCATAAGCGCAACCTCAATGTCCCTCGCCTCGTAGTTATCGACATAATAGCTTCGGGGCCTCGTTCCCATACATGATACCTTGGTCACTCTCCCGCCCGTAATCTTTAGAAGCGGACTTAGCGTATGCGGCAAATAATAGATCGGATTGTAAAACCGTTTGTTGCGCCACGTTGCTTCTACTTCCCTGCCTTCCGGAGGCAGCGCGTTTCCATAAAAACGTTCCCCCGTTTGAGGATCGATATAATAGTCCCACTCGCCATAATGAAAATATTCCCCTTCGGCGAACAAAATCTGCCCGAAGTCGCCGCGCTCCGCCATCCGGCGCCACTCATCGATAAATCCCCAATAACGGGTTTGTTCCGATAATTGATATTTTGCGCCGGTTTTCTCAACCGTGCGAACGAGTTTCCAACATTGTTCCATCGTATAGGCCGCCGGAACTTCGGTTGTGACGTGCACGCCTTGTTCCATCGCATAACAGGCAATATCCACTTGCTCGTCGGGCGGGGACGCTATTAATACCGCATCCGGCTTTTCTTCGCGAATCATTCGCTCGAAGTCCGTGTACCGGTTTGCACTGGATTTCAGGGCAACCGCAGCCTGCTCGACCGTGGGGCCGACACGATCGCATAACGCAACAATCTCGCAATCCGGATGTCTTGCGTACAACTGTGCGATATATACGCCTCTTGGTCCCAATCCGATAACGCCCAATCTTACTTTTCTATTCATCACGATCCTTCTTGCTCCTCTCCAACGCTCCGTATATTTGTGAATGATTGCGCTTGTTGCATGGTCCAGCATCTTCCGGGAGCATCCACCCGGAAGACTTCTATGTTGCCCGTGTCCGCAACCGTGACATAGCAGGTTCTCCCATCGTGTCCGCCGAAGGTTAAATTCGTGCAATTTTTTCCCGTCAGCATAATTTCCTCCAATATTTCGCCGCCGGGCGACAGCTTCACCACACTCCCCTTCCCATAGCGGGTCACGTAAAGGTTGCCTTCCATGTCGCATCTCATTCCGTCAAGTCCATAATCGTCAAAGGCAAACAACAGACATTTGTTCGAAATTTGTGCATCGGCCGACAGATCATAAACCCAAATCTTTCGTTGAAATGATTCGTTCACATAAAGACGTTTGCCGTCGGGACTCACTTCGATGCCGTTGGTTGTACCCATCCCTTCCTCTAGCAAAGTCGTTGTCCCATCCGGCTCGATTCTCCACAATCGGCCTAAGGACGCCTCCCAGTCGGGGTCGCTGGCAAATACGATATCGTCGTCCGTGATGGCAATATCGTTCGGCTGACTCATCGAAGGTTCGTGTGCAAGTACGGATACATGGCGGGTTGCCATCTCGACTTTGAGAATCTGGTGACGGGTATAATCCGCGATCAGCATGTCGCCCGCCCGATTGAAGCGAATACCGTTGCCTATGCTCCCGTTCTCCAGCTCGACAAATACGGCGCATTGTCCGTCAGGCGTAATCCTGCCAATCGTATGCTGCCTCGCATAGTTGACTGCATACAAATTCCCGTGCCGATCGCATGCCGGTCCCTCGATTCCGTCCGTAAATCCAAACGGTTCGGTAAAAACGCGGCTGGTATATAACAAATCATCATGCATAGTTGCAGCCTCCGTGGCGGAATGCGTCTTTCACCTTGACTCCGCTTTTACAAAACGCCATATTTATCGAAGACATCCTGAAGCAGCTTGCCCTCCAGCAGTTCTTTACGGCTGTTGTTCTCTCTTTCGACCTTCCCGACTGCCAATTCGACCGTCTGTTCAAGCACTACGGAAGGAATAACCGCAACGCCGTCGCAGTCTGCGAACACAACGTCGCCCGGATGCACGCGAATTCCTCCCGCTACAACAGGGCAGTCATAATCGATCACGATTCCTCTTCCCCTGGAATCCACCGGTTTGATTCCTTTGCAAAAGACGGGAAAATTCATGTCTTTGATCTTGCGGGTATCCCTGATCAATCCGTCAACAATTGCGCCCGTGCTTCCCCTCATCGCGGCTGCCGTAGACAGCAGTTCGCCCCAAATGCCGTTATTCACGGATTGATTCGTGCACATCACCACCACTTCACCGGGTTTAATGCTGTCAAGCGCTTGAATTTCCAGCTTGTACGGATGTTCATGCACATGGTAAACGTCGGCTGCCAATATCGTTTTGGCCCGCCCTACAACAACAAGATCAGGCTGCAGCGGCCGTACATGCTCGCTCATGGCCTGTTCCCGATACCCCAAATCATCCAAAGTATCGCAAATGACGCCGGTATACAGCTTCGCTTTCATGACTTCAAAAAGTTGACTGTCGCTGTTCATATTCACGCTGTTCTCTCCCTCGCATCTAACATTTTGGTTTTCCGGAAATGCTTTTTTCGATAGCTTTGGTTAAAGCAAGGCTGTCAATGCCCGCTTGCGTACCGGGAATGCATGGCTCCCCTGTCTTGATGCTATGGACAAATTTGTCCAACTGGATTTTAAAGCAGGATTCAAAATAATCATCCTCAAGCTGAACGGTCTGCGTAATGGTTTCATTTTTCAATTGAACGGTACGGGAGTCGCGATCAAAGATGGCGATGCCGCGCGGACCGACAACTTCAAATTCGCCCTTTGGAAACCGCGGCATAAACCAGCCAATCTCCACTTTGGCCACATCGCCGTTAGCAAACCGGATGACCGAAAGGTCGTAATTCGACGCGGGAAATTCCTCTCGGGTGCGCAGGCCGAACGACTGTACTTCCTCGACCCGGGAATCGCTCAGAAAGTTCAGATAATCCGCCACATGGGCGCCGTCATGAATAGATGGCGAGCCGCGCTCCATCGTGCGATAGATTCTGTCATAATGCTCGGGATTGCCGTCCGGATCCCAAATTTCATCAAAGATGCCCATTCGATAGATAAGCGGCGCTCCCAGCTGCCCGCTCCGAATCCATGTTCTTAATGTTTCGAACAGGGGGCCGTGCCGGTATGTAAAACCTACTTGCACCTGGCAACCGCTGCTTTGCTCCGCCTCCCGCACTTTCAGCGCCGTCTCCAAATCCACCGCCATCGGCTTCTCGCACAGCACATGCTTGCCCGCTTGCAAACTTTCTATCGTCAATAACGGCGTTATCCAAGGCGGCGTGCATATGACCACCGCATCAATGCCGGGGTCATTCAACAGCTCGCGGTGATCGGTTGTCGCCAAGGGCACTTCGTACCTGGCGGCCAGTTGATTGGCTCGCTCCAGATCCGTGTCGCAAAGCGCAACAATCCGGACCGCATCGGAAGCGTGCATAGCGGGAAGATGCCTGGAAACGGCGATATCGCCACAGCCTATTACACCCATGCATAGAAAGTCTTTCATCGCTTGCCTCCCCCCCGACTGTCGAATCAGAATCAGTCCTTGATAGCCGTGCATTCGACCTCCACCAGAAAACCGTTCAACTCGCACGCGACTACTGTTCTGGCCGGATAATCTCCATCGAAGTACTGGCCGAAAACTTCATTAAACGCGGCCCAATCGGATATCGAACTCAAATAAACGGTGGCGCGTACAATATCGCTCATGCCGAATCCGTTGTCTTCCAATAGATTGCGAATATTCTGCATCGTCTGATGCGTCTGTTCGACTATGGTCTCTCCTACCAGCTGCTGGTTAACATCAAAGGGGCCGAATCCGGCCAAATACATCGTATTTTGTTTCAGAACTGCCGACGAATAATGGCCAAACACCGGATGAACCCGTGGTGAGCTAATCATTTGTTTAGACATGCGCCACCCTCGTTTCTATTGAATTTGCAGCAACTGCAATGCGAATTGCTCCAACCTAGCGCTAATACCATCAAACAACCGCTGACCCTTATCTTTCGTTGCCAACGAAGGCCTGCCAAAAACGCCCGATTTCGTGAGCTCCCGAAAATTAAACACGCGCGAAACCTCATTTCCTCTCTGCATATCCAACAACCAGATATCGCCTTCGGGTTGTACGCCGTCATCGCGAATCCGCTCGCGCAACACTTTGATTTCATCGAGATACAGATAGAGGGAAGTTTCCAGCTCGCAGGCATGTCCGAGCCCCCCTGTGCCGGACTGGCGAATGCTGCCGATCTCCTCCCTGGCCAGGTTCCAATAATCAGCGGCAACGGCGATCACATCGGGATATTCGTTTTTTAATTGTTGAAGTACGATCTGGTGAGGCGCTCCATTTCCTCCATGGCCGTTTAATAGCCATATTTTTTTCGCGCCCATTCGGACATAAGAATCGCAAACCGCATGCAGCATCTGGATATAGACCGAATGAGGCAAAGACAATGTACCGCCAAACGACATATGATGCGGAGAATGTCCCAACCAGATCGTCGGGGTAAGCAATATATGCTCCGCAAGCGACCGCTCGATCCTCTCGGCCAATCGACCGACGATCAAAGTATCCGTATTTGTCGGCAGATGCGGCCCATGCTGCTCCGTTGCCCCCGTCGGTATAAGCACAATCGTGCGCGAAAAGTCGATATCGTTAATTTCCTCATAAGTCAGATCATGAAAGATCATGGAATCCCCCTTAGCTGACGGACAATTTGCGCAGCTTGTCAAAATCGATCGTGACTCCCAGCCCCGGCCCTTCCGGCACAATCAAAGTTCCGTTCCGGATGGTCATTTCTTCCGCCGCCACATCCTCAAGATAACCGGTAAAGCCCCGGATATCGGAAGCGTGTCCAGACAGATTGGCCATAGCCGCCGCTATATGCGCCGATGCCGCAGCGCCGATGACGCCCTCCGGCATGGAGCCGATCGTGCAATCCACGCCATAATGGGCGGCCAGCTCGAATACTTGCCGCGAACCCCATATCCCGCCGGATTCCGATATGTACACATGGAGCAGGTCTGCTGCGTTCGCCTCCAGAGTCCGCTTTGCGTCCGGAACATCCCATATGCCCTCGTCAATCAGAATACTGACATTGGTGTTGCGCCGCAGCCAGGCCGTCTCGCTCAGCCTGTCGTAGTGCAACGGTTGCTCGACCATGTGTACGCCATGCTTCTCAAGCTCGTCAATCATTCGTTTCGCTTGCTTCGGATCGCGCCACGCCATATTTACATCCACTCTGAGCAGGATGGAGTCGGGGATGGCTGCGCGTATGGCGCTCACCATTTCCAAATCCTTTCGGTCATCGGCTCCAATCTTTAATTTAAGCTCCCCGTACCCTTGCGCTGCATGCTGAACGGCCGCCTCCACCATCTCCTCCTGGACGCCCATCGAAACTCCGCCGGTCAGCGGAATCTCCGCTCTTCTCCTCCCCCCCAGCAGTTGATAGACCGGCTGCCGCAGTTCCTTGCCGAGCAGATCCCATATGGCCGTCTCGACGCCAGCTTTTGCCAGCAGATGCCGTTTGGAGAAGCTGCAAAGATGATCCAGCTTTTCGTTAATCAAGGAAATATCCCGTATATCCATACCAACCAGCAAGTCGGCCCAGTGCGTATTGACCTCATGACATAAAGAATGCGCCCCGCCAAACCATGCGAAAGCGATCTCCCCGGCGCCGTAATGACCCGATTCGCCGCGTACGATCACAATGCCGTGACGGGATGAGGGGTAAGTTCCCCATATATCGCTTACGGCTTTGCGGAAAGGCAGAATAACAGGAATCGCTTCAACCGAAACAATTTTCACGATGCAACGCTCCTTTTAACGAAGCCCCAAAACTTCGGGCGTATTCTTGCTGAGAATTTTATCAATGACACGATCCGGTATCCTTGGCAAATTCGTTCCTTCCACCAGATGATTGAGGTTCTGCAAGCTTTCAATCGTCTCTTCGATTGTAAAAAACGGGAAGTCGGTGCCAAACAAAAGTTTATCCTCAATGCCGTATTCAATGGCTTCGATCAATCCGTTGTACATTTGCCAAGGTCTGCGACCCAATGCCGATATATCCGTATATACATTCGGATTTTTGCGAACAACCGAGATCGTTTCGCCCATCCACGGGTGCCCCATGTGGGCAATAATCATCTTCAAATCAGGGAACGAGCGCGCTACCGGGTCCAGATAGACCGGCCTTGATTTTTCCAAGGGCCCTTTCTGAACAAATGATGTGCCCTGATGCCACATGATGGGCAATCGCAATTGCTGCGCTTTGGCGTACAGAGGATAGCAATGCCGATCCAGTGGATGAAAATCCTGATAAAACGGCGCCAGCTTCAGCCCCTTCAGCTTATATTCCTTCACGGCGGCTTCCAGCAGCCGTTCCGGTTCTTCCCGCTGTGGATCAATGCTCGCGAAACCGAAAAGTCGGGTCGGATTCCCCTGCACATATTGCGCGACATATTCATTAGGCACATTAAATCCCGTCGATGGAGCGTCCACCGCCAGCACGATCGCGCCGGAGCAATTTTCCACCTTATCCAGCGCATTTTTATGATCCTCAGGCGTGCACTTCATGGCGAAACTATCGCCCCACGCGCGTCGCGCATCAGCTAAAAAGGGACCGGAAATATGTTCTGGCTGCGCCAAGTGGGTATGGCAATCAAAAATCATGATATCCTCACTTTCCCATCCGGTAATATTTTTATCCTTTAACCGCACCAAGCAATAGCCCTTTCATAAAGTACTTCTGCAAAAACGGGTACACAAGCATAATAGGCAGCACTGTAATTACCGTCATCGCGATTTTGAGACTCTGCGGGGTGAGCATCCTGAATTTTTCCGCACCGGACATGCTGTTGGTAAACTGCTCTACAGATGTGATAGTTTGAAAGGAATTGTAAAGCACATATTGAAGCGGGAATAGCTCCGGATGCATCGCGTTGTAGAATTGCGTATCAATAAATGCGTTCCATTGACCGATGCCCGCAAACAACGAAATAGCCGCCATAACCGGAAGACAAAGCGGAAGAATAATTCTGGCAAAAAGGTATGCGTCATTTGCTCCGTCAATTAACGCCGACTCTTCCAGCTCTTTGGGAATTCCCTCAATATACGTTTTGATCAAAATCATGTTGAAAACACTTACCGCCGACGGAATGACATAGACCCAAAAGGTACCCACCAATCCAAGACTTTTGATCAAAATGTAAGTCGGAATAATGCCGCCGGAAAAGTACATGGTGAAGACAAAATATCTTCTTATGAATTTGATGCCGACCATGTCGTCGCGCGTTATTACATAGGCCGCCATAGAGGTGACTATAGCCATAAATGAGGTGCCGATAATAGTCCTGGCAAGCGAGATATAAATGCCGTTAAGGACATCCGGATTGGCAAAAATGGCTCTGTAGGAATCCAAATTGAACTGTTTCGGGTAAAACAGAAATTTCCCGCTGACAAGCGAAGGATTGCTGAGCGAGTAATTGATTAAGTGAAGAAAAGGAAAGACCATGACAATAAAAACAAGGATCATAATTAAATAGTTAATAAAATCAAACACGCGGTCGCCCGGACTTACTTTGTAATGCATATTCGCTCTCCTTTCCGCAGCTCAAAAAATAGATTTCCCTGTCATTTTCTTCGAGAATGCGTTTACCGACAACAGGATAGCGATACTGACAATCGTTTTTACGATCCCTACGGCGGAAGCATACGAATAGTTCAACTGCTGTAATCCAAATTTATAGATGTACATATCTAAAACTTCCATCTTTTCCCAATTTGTTGCATTTGTGAACATATAGAACAACTCAAAGTTAGAATTCAGGATCCAGCCGCTGTTCAAGATCAGAATGACCACGAATGTCGGCATTAAATTGGGAATTGTAATGAATTTCAATTTCTGCACGCGCGTAGCGCCGTCGATATCGGCCGCCTCGTATTGTTCGCCGGGTATGGCCGATATTGCGGCAATAAAGATAATGCTGATATATCCGACAGATTTCCAGGCTTCCAGCAGGATGACAAGAGGCCATGCATATTTGCTTTCCCCGAGAATATTCAGCCCTTCGGACAATATCCCCCATTTCATCAGCAGTTCGTTGAGCAGGCCGGAAGAAGAGGAAAGAAAAGTATTCGCTATGGAATAAATGATGACCCATGAAATGAAAAACGGAAAAAATGATACCGTCTGTATGATTTTAACAAAAAAGCGGCGTCTGATTTCATTGAGCAGAACGGCAAACAAAAGCCCTAAAGTCAAATTGGTAATGATCATCATGAAATTGATGGACAATGTATTTTGCAGCAAATAGACATAGTCGGTGCTTTGCATAAAAAATCGTTTGAACTGTTCAAGACCGACCCACTCCGAAGCCCAAAAACCCAATCCAACCTGATAACGCTTAAATGCCAGCATCCATCCGACCAAAGGCACATAGTTAAAAATCAGGACCAGCAGAAAAGCCGGAGCCAGCATGAGAAAGAGATAACGTTGCCGATACAGTTTGCGTTGCAACATGATAGCGGATCACCCTTTAGTCCGGGAAGAATAGAAGACAAGCCGTCTCCTATTCTTCGCCCGATTTAATAGTTATCTATTTGAAAATTTGCAACGCTTCCTGATAAAGCCGGTTGTATTCATCGATCACGGTCTGCGGTTTAAGCTTCTCGTACTCTTGCAGGACTTCTCCCCATAGTTTGTCAAAATCAGCGTCGTCTTTTGCCATAATGAGCTTGGCTGTATTTTTCACTCTGAATTCCACCAGCTTTTGATCGGTCTGACTAAGCGCCGAATCCGGGTCGAGCTTAATGGAAGGAACGACGCCTGACTTCGCTCCTTCTGCCGTTTCCAGCCAGTAATCAAACGAAGTCTCCCAGCCGAGTTGTTTAAAGGCATTCATCGTTTCTTCTGTTTGCGATAGCTTATCCCGGTATTCCAGATTGGAGCTTACGCTGTAGGCTTGACCGTCCTCCCCCGTTCTCGAATCGTATCCAAGGAAGTTGAACAGGAACAAGCCGACTTTGCTATCCGGATTTTGCGCTTCGGAGGTGTACAAATCGGTAGGCGTGCGTACTCCGTTCGCATCGACCGTGTAATGCTTGTCTTTAATGCCCGACTGGAACAGAATTTGCGCTTCGTCGGTCGATGCCCAGTCAACAAGCTCCATAATGCGTTTCGGGTCCTTGGCGTTTTTGGTAATAATCATATTGTTAAAAGGAACAAGATCCAGTTCCATAATCAAACGTTTCTCGTTTCTTTCAACCTGCGTATTGCTACGAACCGGCAATGTGATGTACTGCATCTCCGGATGTCCGGATTCGATCAACTTCAGATTGGTGCCGTACCCGGGAAGTTGATACCAAGAGCTTAGCGCGCGGCCGCTATCAAGCTTTTCTTCCACCTGGGGGCTCTTGTCCGTAAAGCTTTCCCTATCCAATATGCCTTCTCTGTATAGCTTGTTGAAGAATTGGAAGGATTCCTTGACATATTCATTCTTCAAGTAGTCGACAAACTGATTATTGCTATGGTCGAAAATAACCGCTCCGTTACCGGCTACACCCGTGTATCTTCCACCTTTTTCATACATAATGCCGGCAATTCCGGCCATTCCCCACGGCTCCCCGAACGGCGCCACCATACCGATTGTTTTCTGACCGGACGGCGTAGTCGGAAAATCCTGCATCGCTTGCTTCAAATAAGCGATCCACTCATCTTCTGATACCAAGTTCGGATAACCCTGCTTCTCCAGAACATCGATTCGGGTCCCGATATCGAAACCACGAATGTTGTTCATAAAATCGCTTTGCCCGCTTTGCCAGTTGTAGAGCTTCTGGTCGGCGGCAATACTGCGCCAAATGGGAATCTGTTCGGCATACCGTTTCGCGAAGTTGGGCGAATCCGCCAAATAATCATCTAACGGCAAAGCAGCTCCGGCTTGTATGTACTTTTGCAGACTCGGATTGTATTGAATCCACAAAATTTCCGGGTAATCCCCTCCGGCAAGCATCAGATTTACTTTTTCCTCCCAATTACCAGCATAAGGAATGAATTCGAATACAATATTGAATTTCTCTTTAATAATTTGGCCAATCTCGGTTTCATCGGATAATTTGATTTTGTTAGTGCCTCCGGGATACATGTACTTGATCGTATAAGGTGATCGATCTGGCTGGTTTTCCCCTGTCGTGTCACTGCTGCCTGAAGGAGTACTTTCTGGGTTTGCTGTCGTCTGGCCTGAATTTCCCCCGTTGTTTGTACATGCGACAATGAGCGATAGTGCAAGACACGCGACGAGCAATGCAATCAACTTCTTTTTTAATTTTGCTCCCTTCATTTGCCGTCTCCCTTCTTTTTTTGTTGTTCGGACGACCTATTCATTTGCGTGTTGTTCCGTATGTTGAACGATATTTAAAAATAGGTCTAAATAAAGAATATATTAAAAGATAATTTCTGTCAACGAAAATGAAGGCGCTTTATTCGATTTGCCTACCCCCTATTTCTGCTGCATAAATGGACGTTTTGCAAATTATTATGAATTCATCTATTATAGATTTGTAGCCGTCTGAACAATTTTACATTTTTGTTTTCTGGAGGGACATGTTATGTCAATTAAGACCGAAAGTCCAAGTTATTCCGTCCCTGCTCTGGAGAAATCGATCGCCATTATCGATTGTCTCGCACATTCTGCGGAAGGATTGACATTATCCGGTCTATGCAAAAAGCTGAATTTGCCCAAAACAAGCGTATACTCCATACTGCATACCCTTGAGACTCACAACTATGTACGCAAAAACCCTGATGGATCTTATAATCTCGGTTTAAGTCTTTACAGTTTAGGGATGTTGTCCATTCGACATATAGACCCTAACTCTTTATTTGGCCCGCATTTGGAAAAATTACGGGATGAAACCCACTTCACCGTACATCTATGCACCTTTGATAACGGGGAGTCGATCTGCCTTAAAAAGATCGAAGGTTTTGGCTCCGTGCGATTTCTCTCTTATGTCGGTGAACGCAAACCCTTGAATGTGTCAGCCTGCGGCAAAGCAATCTCAGCCTTCTTGCCTGAAAATGAACTGCAAAAATTGTTTGATAAGGGGATGGGCTCCTTGACAGACAACTCGATTTCCTCAGAATCCGCTTTCCGTGAACATCTGAAGCAAATTCGAGAATACGGGTACTCGATTGACGACGAAGAGGGAGAATTGGGCGTGAGATGCGTAGGCACTCCCATTTTCAGAGACAACCAGCATATATTCGGAGCCATCAGCATTTCCACCTTGAAAGCCAATATGCCTATGCAGAAAGTTGCCGAATATGCCGATAAATTGATGGAAACTGCCAAAATTTTGTCTGGTTTTCTCGGATCGAAAACGTGATTCTATCATTCCTGAATCGAGTAGGCCTATGCGCTGCCAAGCGCGCCAAAAAACGGCAGCCCCCCC
>NZ_BDQX01000205.1 GCF_003112455.1 Paenibacillus agaridevorans | reverse complement strand
CGATCTCCATCGTACTCAATAACAAATCCTTCCCAAGGACCGGAATCATC
Source organism: Paenibacillus agaridevorans (assembly GCF_003112455.1). GTDB lineage: Bacteria > Bacillota > Bacilli > Paenibacillales > Paenibacillaceae > Pristimantibacillus > Pristimantibacillus agaridevorans. The sequence goes on along the minus strand of NZ_BDQX01000205.1, from coordinate 4,272 downwards.
TGCAGGCGGCGGATAAATTTCGTGTGTCGTTCCTCCATCGATGACCTTCTTCACCGTAGCAAAGTCGTTGTTTGGCCACCGTGCCAAAGTTTGACTTTCCCCATTAATAAATAATTCTGGGGCTGAATATTGTGAAATTCCCTCTGGAAAGTAGTTCATACTATGCCCGTATCTCACTAATTCTCCGTATTCCGTAATTCCTTGCTGTGCCAAATCAACTTTAACTACTTTACCACGCGCACTTTCAACTAATCTGTTTAAAATATTTTCATCTGTTACCGTTTTAAATTCTGAAGCATCTATGGTAGCCCCGCCCATAATTTTAACTTCTTCATTATTATAGGCTTTATAGATAATCGGATTATCTTCTGTTCCTGAATCCTCCTCCGTTAGCTCAAAAGATTTTCCAAGACGATATTCTCCTCCTCGCAAATAGACAGTAATTCCGCCATCAGGAAGACCTGAATCCGCTTTCATTTCTCGTATTGCATCACGCGCTTTCTCTAAGGTGGCAAAAGGGGCGTTTATCGTTCCTAACCCACTTTCATTATCGCCATTTGGCGCTACAAAAAGGGTATGGCCCAGGTTCTCTGCGGATACTTCTGTAGATAAGCTGAATCTAGGAAACAAACTTCCTAATAAAACAAATGCCATGAAAACAACCATAAATTTTCCCTTTGAATTGTTCATCATGATCGCTCACCTCTTCTTATTTGAATAACTACAAAGTTAACAAGTAATAAAACGCTTACAACGATAATTCTTAACTCTTCCACTTTGGTCGATCATACCCGTACTTAAATGTCCCCTCCCTCAGAATCATTACCACTACCGCCTGTTCATCACATCACGCCTTCCTGCGATTTTATGTCTGCTTGCAATATTTATTTTGACAAACTTTCATCCGCATCATCAATCCCAAAACGAAGTCAACGTACCAATTCCGATAACAGGATTTGTATTTTGTATCAAATTTGATAGATTGGTCCAGCTGTCTTTCTTATCCGAGCGCTACATTCATCCGAAAGTTCAATTGGCCCCATAGATTCCCTGATCCTCGGATGTCGATTTCGCCAATGCTTCTACCGTTTGTGATCTTCTTGTTGGCTATGCACTTCTGCCACCTGCGGTATGCTTGGGACTATCACACCTCAGTCTCTTGCGCTGTCAAGCGCACCAAAAAAAGATGAACGGTTTCGTTCATCTTTTTCGCGCTGGGAGCTGCACGCTACATTTGCCTGCAGTTTCAAATTCTGTTTAATAAAACGTTCCGTTACGGTAATCGCTGTACGCCTCAGCAATCTCCTCTTCCGTGTTCATGACGAACGGACCGCGAGCAACAACCGGCTCTCTGAGCGGCTCTCCTGCAAATAAAACAAGCCGCAGCTCTTCGTTTGCCGTGACCTGTATACTGCTCATGCCCGCCTCATCGGCAGAATCCAGCCACAACGCTTGCCCTTTCCTCGCTTCGGCCCTGTTCGCTCCGAACGTGCCGCTTCCTTCCAAAATATAAATAAAACCGTTGTAGCTGCCCGGGAGGTCTTGCAAGACGGAAGCTCCGCCGTCTACGACCATCTCCACGAAAGTGACAGGGGTATAATTCAGCGTGCTGGAAACAACGTCGCCCGACGAGCCCGAATAAACCCGGATTACAGCACCGTTCTCCTCGCGGACGGGCATATCATTTGCCTGCATGTTCTGGTAGCGAGGCTCCGTCATCTTGTATTTGCGCGGCAGGTTGACCCAAAGCTGGAGCATATGCACCCTTTCCCCGTCAGCCGGAGTCTCGTTATGGACGACCCCTCGGCCGGCGGTCATAAACTGCAAATCCCCCTTCTGAAGTTTCCCGCCATCGCCTGTTGCGCTGTCGTAATGATTGATGTTGCCATCGATGATAAAGGAGAGCGTCTCGATTCCGCGATGCGGATGGACATCGAACGCCCCTTTCTCAAACTTGTCTTCCATCATCACAAGAAACGGATCGAAGTCCGCCCAGCGCCCGGGCTCAAGAACCGGAGCAGCGCTATGAATAGGGCTTACTTGCTTCTCCGTGATTGTCCATACTTTTTTGATGCCGCGCGGTTTCATGTTGTTCGTATCCATTAATTCGCACCATCCTTCTTAGCCGATAAATTTTGAACTTGCTATTATTGCTTGCTTCGTATGATGCATCTGGAAATACGCTCTAGCCTGAAGCTCGTCAAGCTTCATCTGTTTGACGAGCTCTTCCAGATTGTTAAATTTAAGTTCTTCGCGGAGATAACTATAGAAGGACAAGTTTACCTTCTTGCCATATACATCGCCCGAAAAATCAAGCAAATTGGCCTCAATCAAATAATTGCCCCCATCGACAGTAGGCCGATAGCCGGCGCTAATAAGCGCATGACGATGCTCGCTTTCATTAGGACTATGGCAAATCTCCGCGCTGCCTGCGTATACACCTGCTTTAGGAGGAACATATTGCTCGGCACCATGGCCTAGATTAATGGTCGGAAATCCAAGCTCTCTGCCCAGGGCATTCCCATGAATGACCTCTCCAGCAACAACATAATGACGCCCCAATAACTTCCCGGCAGCTTCAATGCGACCTTCCTTAATATGCGACCGGATTGTCGTGCTGCTTATTTTTTCTTCGTTGTCCTTTAGTAACGGAATGACCGAAACGGCTACATTTATTTCTTTGCAATAACCAATCAAGTCGTTCGTATCCGATTCTCTCCCCTTTCCCAAATGAAAGCCGTCACCGACGACAAGACGCTTGATATTTAGCCTGCTTAAATAATGGATGACAAAATCTCTAGCCGGTATTTGCGCGTATTTTGGGGTGAATTGAATGTTGTAAAACCTCTCTGCGCCGAGATTTTGCATCAGCGCAATTTTTTGCATGAGCGGCGTGAGCGACCTTTTATATTCGATATCGTTCCTTAAGATCCAGTTGGGATGGTCCGTAAAGCTCATGACCGCCAGCATGCCGTCCCGATAATCCAATGCCTTCTGCAGCAGCATGACGTGTCCTCTATGAACGCCGTCGAATTTCCCTATAACCAAAGTTATAGGCTTTGAGTCCTCTGGCGGCTTGGATGTAACCTCGATGTACTCCATACGATCCCTCTCTGTTGTTGAAATAATAAAATCGATGCGTTAATATATTTAATATACATTAAACTATAATATATTTCAAAATATGAAGGAGCGAACGGTTTTGGAACTTGAACATACAGATGCATTTACAGACATCACGATTATTGGAGGCGGTCCTGCTGGCATGTTTGCAGCGTTTTATGCCGGAATGCGCCAAGCAAGCGTTAAAATTATCGATAGTATGCCCCAACTGGGCGGACAGCCAATCGCCCTGTACCCGGAGAAGAATATTTATGATATTGCCGGATTTCCTAAGGTGACCGGCGCGCAGCTTGTCAAAAATCTGGAGGAGCAAATGAGCCTGTTCCCCGTCGAGGTGTGCTTGGAGGAAAAGGTGCAGCAGGTTATAAAGAAGGATGAGCGCCATTTCGAAATCGTCACCGATAAAGCGGTTCATTACAGCAAAGCAGTCATCATTACCGGAGGCATTGGGGCTTTTGAGCCTCGAAGGCTAGAGCTCGCGGAGGCCGGACGTTACGAAGACGCAAACCTCCATTATTTTGTAAAAGACCTTAGCCTATATGCCGGCAAAAGCGTCGTCATCAACGGAGGTGGCGATTCGGCCGTCGACTGGGCGCTGATGCTGGAGCCGATTGCAAAAGATGTGACGCTCATCCATCGGCGGGACAAGTTCCGCGCGCATGAGCATAGCGTAGACAATCTAATGAAATCGAAGGTTAACGTCATCACGCCTGCGGAAGTAACGGGGCTCCATGGGGATGGACAAATCGAGCGCATTACGGTTGCTTTCCCTAAATCCGGCGAGACCAAAGAGCTCCCATGCGATGCGCTTATTGTCAGCTTTGGATTTGTATCCTCGCTTGGCCCGATCTCCGACTGGGGCCTGGATGTCCAGAACGGTTCCATTGCGGTTGATACCCGCATGCAGACAAACATTCCGGGCATATTCGCGGCTGGCGATATTACGACCTATCCGGGAAAATTAAAGCTGATCGCGGTCGGCTTCGGCGAGGCGCCCACAGCCATTAACAATGCGAAGGTGTATATCGATCCTACGGCAAAGCTATCGCCAGGCCATAGCAGCAATATGAAGCTATGAAAAAACCCCTCCCCTCGGCCGGCCGGCGAGCTTTAGAGCGATGCCGCCGACTTAAATCTTGAAAGGCAGCC
>NZ_BDQX01000204.1 GCF_003112455.1 Paenibacillus agaridevorans | reverse complement strand
CTATGGCTCCAAAAAGTAGGCGAACGAGCGACTGTAGGCGTTAAAAACGCCGATGTCCCGTAAAGTAACTCTAATTAGCGTCCATAGGCGTTAGTACCGCCTATGGCTCCAAAAAGTAAGCGAACGAGCGATTGTAGGCGTTAAAAACGCCTATGGCACGTAAAGTAACTCAGATTAGTGTCTATAGGCGTTAGAACCGTCTATGGCTCCAAAAAGTAGGCGAACGAGCGACTGTAGGCGTTAAAAACGCCGATGTCCCGTAAA
>NZ_BDQX01000203.1 GCF_003112455.1 Paenibacillus agaridevorans | reverse complement strand
CTATTAAGCCCCCTAATTAAGTTGGAGAGTACTAGTGGAAATAAAGTACAATCTTGAAAGAGGGGGCAGGGACTATGAGGCAACGCAACAATGCTTTTAAAGAGGTTCGATACAAGGCTGCACAGGAAGCACTGGCTGGCATTAAAGTTGGTGTACTAGCGCGAAAGTATGAGGTGGCGC
>NZ_BDQX01000202.1 GCF_003112455.1 Paenibacillus agaridevorans | reverse complement strand
GGTCGTAAACGCGCGCAACGTTTATGGCGGCACGGCGAAGCCGCAGGTCGAGGACGCGATCGGCCGCGCCGAAACGGCGCTGGCCGGGACGTCGGCGTGGGTAGCGGAATATTTGGAACGCAGCAAGTAAGCTGCAGGAATAGCAAGTATTGGTCAAGCTGCTTTGCAGCCTGCATAACCATTGACATGCAAGGGAGGGCGCTTCGCGATGAAGCGCCCTTTTGGCGTGGGTACACAGTTTGTCTGAGAGACCGACAAAGCCGGCAAAAATGGTGCGTATAGAGGGCGGTTTGTCGGCCAGAACGGCAAAGTCGGCAGATACAACCCTTCTCGGCTTAAATCGAGGCCCCAGCTAACCGCCTCTCATATCCCATCCTCCACGATCGGTTCCTTCGTGGCGGGCATGCTCGGGGATGGCGTAGACGTGAGCGAGGAAGGCCCTACCTCGATGATTGTCGGCTGGGCGCGGTACGTATCGCGGGAAACTCGCTCGCGTGATACTTCCTTGCCGTTCTCGATCAGCGTACGGAAGGTGTCCACGACATACCCTGCCTTACCTCTCTCCACGACTCGCTGCTCGCCTACCGCCAGTCCCTGGTTTACTTTCTGCTGCGCGCCAGGCTCTACCGTCTTGATGGTCACGGACTCGATGTCATAGGCGACGTTCTCCGGCATTGTCCCGAATAACTTGATGGTTAATTTGCGATTTTCCACGACGGTGCGAATAATAAGATGTTTGCCGGTCGAATTAAGAAACTTGAAGTCGATGGCGTCCGTGGCATAGGTGGCGTCATGGCCTAGCGGGAGGTAGGCGACAGGCAACGAGTGGTTGCGACGTTCTACGATGTCGAGTCCGGCTCTTAATACGGCTTGATAAAGCGTGCTCGATACCTGGCAAATGCCGCCGCCGATGCCCGGCACGAACTTGCCGTTGAGAATAACGGGCGCTTCCCGGTATTCGTGCTCCTGCTCAGCTTTGGCGATAAGCTCCGCATAGGAGAACGTCTCCCCGGGGGCCAGATGCCAATCGTTCAGCGTTTCCGCCGTTACCGTCACATTATGGGCGCGTCCCTCCGCGCTGGTGCCGAAGTCGGTGGAGAAAGACATGATTTTTCGGTCGATGCCCTCCGCCTTAAGCTCTTCCAAAGTGGTGTCGGGCTCTACCGTCTTCAAGGGCAGCTCGGCCTCCAAGTCGGCTAAGCTGCCCGTTATCCGCTCACCGACCTCGCGTTCCCCAAGCACCACCCATTCGTCCACTTGCTGCAACAGGGAATCCAGCTCCAATCGATACGCATTATGATGCGGCGTATAGACGACCTTGTCGTCAGGAGTGATCTCCCTTTTTGCGTCCTGCGGCTCCCCCTTCTCCATCCAACTCCACTGCTTGCGCACGGCTGCATCGAAAATATCGCGATTCCAGCTCTGGGAGAGCGAATAATGTTTGGGGAAATGGTAGCGATAGACAGCCCGATCCCACAAACTGCCTTCACGCAGCTTTAATAACGCCAGCCTCGCCTCACTGAATTCGGCGCGGTAGCCGAGCTCTGCGGTCGTCCAGCTCTTGCTGTCGCCTGCGGGTTCTCCGGCCCGAACGGTGATCGTTCTATCCTGCAAAGATTTCTCGTAGCGGGAGAGCAGCTCGATTGCATCTGCGATTGGCATGCTTCCGAGCTCGATTCGTCCAATCGTCACCCCCTCGGGAACAGAATCCTGTTCGGCATATTGCCAGAGCAGAGCTCCTGTTACGGCAACGGCGGCAAGCAGGAGAATCGCTAACGTAAGCAACGTAATACGCAACTTTTTCATGGGATGGGGAACACTCTCCTGTTCGTTAATAAAGGAGCTTCGGACGCAGGTTCCGACGGGGCGCCGACAATCAGACACAGCTCCATGCATCCTTTCATGTATATGCGGGGCAGACCTGCTAATTTCCAAATATATGTAGGGGGTATTCGACAAATCCTTTAAATATTAGAAAAGTGAAAAAAGAGGAAATGACGCCGCTGTTGAAGGAATTAGCCGCAAGCTGTCGAAATAGTAAAATTGACTACATACAGGATGTGATAAAGTGATCGAAATGCACGACATATGGAAGACATACGCAGATGGAACGCATGCTCTTCGTGGGGTTTCCGTTCGAATAGATCGCAACGAATTCGTGTACCTCGTAGGACCTTCCGGAGCCGGCAAGTCTACGTTCATGAAACTTATCTATCGGGAGGAAATACCGACAAAAGGGCAGATTTCGGTCAACGGATTCAACATCGGCAAGCTCAAACCGCGCAAGATTCCTTATGTGAGACGAAATATCGGCGTTATTTTTCAAGATTTCCGTTTGTTGCCCAAGCTTACTGTATATGAAAATGTCGCCTTTGCGATGGAAGTGATCGAAGCGCCGCGGCGCATTATTAAAAAGCGCACCATGGAAGTGCTGGAGCTCGTGGGTCTAAAGCATAAACACGCCAGCGTGCCATCGCAGCTATCGGGCGGCGAGCAGCAAAGGGTGTCGATTGCCCGGGCAATAGTGAACAATCCGTCGGTTATCGTCGCGGACGAGCCCACGGGCAATCTCGACCCGGAGACCTCGCTGGGGATTATGAATTTGCTGGAAGAGATCAACTTCAGAGGCTCTACGATTGTAATGGCCACGCACAACAGGGATATCGTTAACAGCATGCGCAAACGGGTTATTGCGATTGAAGACGGCAATATCGTTCGGGATGAGGCAAGAGGGGAGTACGGCTATGAAGTTTAGCACGCTCCTGCGCCACTTCAGGGAAGGCGCAAAAAATATTTTGCGTAATGGCTGGATGTCTTTTGCATCGATGAGCTCTATCTTTATCTCATTGTTTATACTAGGGATTTTCATTTTGCTCGCTGTTAACGTAAATTCAATGGCGGATCAGATCGAGAGCCGGGTACAGATCCGGGTATTCTTGCAGACGACCGTTGAGGAAGCCAAGGTAACGGAGCTGCAGAACAAGATCGGCAACATTCAGGAAGTCAGCAAGGTAACGTTCGTGTCCAAGGAAGATGGCCTGGCGATCTTGCGAGAGTCGATGGGCGAAGAGAACGGCGATTGGCTGGAAGGCTACAATAATGAAAACAATCCGCTGCCGATATCGTTCACCATAGAAGTGTACGATCCGCAGACCGTTGACGATGTAGCCGCGCAGATCCAGGCGATCAACGATGCGGATGAGACGGGTCCGATCTACCGGATCAAGTACGGCCAAGGAACGGTCGAGATGTTGTTCAAGGTGACGAATGCAGTACGCAATATCGGTTTCGGCATCGTGATTGGTCTGGCTGTTACGGCTATGCTGCTTATCTCCAACACGATCAAGATGACTATTATTAACCGTCGCCGAGAGATTGGAATCATGAAGCTGGTAGGCGCGACGAATGCTTTTATACGTTGGCCATTCTTCGTCGAAGGAGCGATGATCGGCTTTATAAGCTCGGCTCTGACGACAGGCGCCGTACTGTTTGGCTACAGCAAGATTATCAGTTTGACCCAGTTGGATATGTCGCTCATGTTGATATCGCTAGTGCCGATCAAGGAAATTGGTTGGCTGACCGCCGGGCTGATCCTTGTGATCGGAACTTTGATCGGAATGCTCGGCAGCACCATCTCGATTCGAAAGTACTTGAAAGTGTAGGTGAAGCATGTATATGAGAAAAGCTGGAGCATGGCTGCTCGTAGCAGCGCTGTTAACCGTATTCCTGATCCAACCTTCGGGTAGCGGCGGACAAGTCCAGGCGGCGTCGTTGTCGCAGATCGAAAGGGACATTGCGGCCGCGAACAAACAGATCAAGGAAGCCGAACGAACGGCGGCGAACGCAGCCAAGGATGCGAAGTCGGCGGAATCCCAAAAGCAGAACCTGACGGTTAAGAAAGCGGATCTCCAAAATGAGATCTTGAGCCTGATGAAAGAAATCGACCGAGTTGCCGTCGAGAAGCAGAAGACGCAGGAACAGGTGGACGCGAAGGAAGCCGAGTTGCTGCAAGCCGGCGCTGCTCTCGATGCCGTTCAGGAGAGAATCGTCAAGCGTGAAGCGCTTCTGGAGTCTCGCATGCGAGTGATGTATACGGACGGCTTCGTTTCTTATATGGATGTATTATTCAGCTCTAACAGCTTCGGGGATTTTCTGGACCGTTTCGATGCGATCCAGACGATTTTGGATTCCGATCGCGAAACGTTGGCAGCGCACAAAAAGGACAAGCAAACCGCCGAACAGCAGAAAGCTTTGATCGAGCAACAATATGCCGATATTCAAGCTTTGTTCCAGGAATTGGAGCTTCAGCAGGTGGAGCTTGTCAAGAAGGAATCCGAAAAGGAAGTGCTCATCGCGAGCTATAATGCCAATCTCCAGCAGCTCGATGAGACACTGCATCAATTGGAGGAAATCAGCGAGGAGCAGGAGAAGCTGCTTATGGCGCTAGCCGCCAAGAGGTCGAAGCTCGTAGCGGAGAAGAACCGGATTCAGAATCCTTATTCTGGCGGCAAGCTGGGCATGCCGATCAAACAGGGCTATCGGGTAACGTCGAACTTTGGAACCAGGGTTCATCCTATCTCGGGCAAGAAGCATACCCATACGGGCATCGACTTCGGAGCTCCATCCGGTACGCCGATCTATGCGGCCGAAGGCGGAAGGGTCATTATCTCGCAAGTATGGAGCACCTACGGCAATTGTATCGTCATCGACCACGGCAACGGATTATGGACATTGTACGCCCATATCCGCAACGGCGGCCTGCTGGTTGATGAAGGCGACACAGTGAAGAAAGGCGATAAAATCGCCGAGGTTGGCAGCACGGGTAATTCCACTGGACCGCATCTCCACTTCGAAGTGCGCAAGAACGAAGTGCCCGTCAATCCGGGCGGTTATCTGAAATAATTGACATCATCCATATCTCATCAGTGACAAGCGGCAGCCCTCAAGAGGGCTGCCCTTGTTGTCCATATGACTTTCGAAGATGTCTCCTGTAAATAATTGTGATCGGCTTGTCATATAATAGTGGGGCCGTCACAAACGGGAAATCGATAAGGTGGTGTACCGGATGTACTTTAAAGGAAGAACCGTAATGACGTTCGTATTGCTGACGATGATCGCATCCGTGCTCGTCACAATGACGATTGCCGATCGGCTTATTATTCCGGATGCAGGGAGCAAGAAGGTCGTCGCGGCGGCCGCGGATGCTGGCGGTACCCCAGGCTTCAAGAAGGAAGAGCTGGCGAAGCTCAATGCGGTGCTCGAGCTGATCGAGACCAGATATTACGAGAAGGTGGAGCGGGAAGAGCTTCTGGATGGCGCTGTCAGCGGCATGATGGAAGCGCTGGACGATCCGTACTCCGTCTATATGGAGAAGGACGATGCGCTTCACTTCTCCGAATCCATTGAAGGTTCTTTTACGGGCATCGGCGCAGAGGTGACGACCGAAAACGGCAAGATTGTCGTTGTAGCACCGATTAAAGGTTCGCCGGCCGAGAAGTCGGGCCTGCTGGCCAAGGATGTGCTGATCTCCGTTAATGGCGACAGTCTGGCGGGACTAAACTTGCAGCAGGCTGTCGGCAAGATCCGCGGACCGAAAGGAACGAAGGCGAAGCTGCTTGTGCAACGCAGCGGAGTAACGGAGCCGATCCAGCTCGTCTTGATTCGGGATGACATCGATGTGGAGACGGTTTATGGGGCGCTGAGACCGGATGGCGTGGGTGTTATCGAGATCCGGCAATTTTCTCTGCACACGGCCAAGCGATTCAAGGAAGAGCTGGCGAAGCTGGAGCAGAGCGGCATGAAGGGGCTTGTCCTGGATGTGCGCAATAATCCGGGCGGCGTATTGCCAATCGTCGTTGAAATATCGCAGCTGCTGATGAAGGAAGGCACGACAGTCGTTCAGGTGGAGGATCGCGACGGCAATCGCGACAAGACGCTGGCCAAAGGCGGCGAGGCAAAGTCTTATCCCATCGCGGTTCTGACGAACAAGGGAAGCGCAAGCGCGTCCGAAATTTTGGCCGGAGCCTTGCAGGAAGCAGCCGGCGCCAAGGTAATCGGCGAGCAGTCGTTCGGCAAGGGGACTGTGCAAGTGAGCTACAACAAGGCTCTCGGCGACGGCAGCCTCGTTAAGATGACGATCGCCAAGTGGTTGACGCCCAACGGAAATTGGATCCATGAGAAAGGCATTACGCCGGATCTTGTCGTGGAGCCGCCAGATCTGTATACGGTGGCCAGAATATCGCTGCAAGAGACGCTGAAGCAAGATACGCTCAGCGAGGCCGTTCGCAGCGCACAGATTATGCTGCATGGTCTTGGTTATGAGCCTAAGCGCGAGGACGGCTACTTCGGCGATGAGACAGTGAGCGCAGTTCGAAAGTTCCAGAATGATAAAGGACTGCCGTCCACAGGCGAGATAGATACCAAGACGGCTCAGAAGCTGGAGCAGGCTGTCATCGAGTGGATTCAAAATAAGGAACATGATGTTCAACTGCTGGAAGCCATTCGGGCGGTAAGCAGGAAATAGAGACGAACGCGTCGAATGGTACAAAGGTCGGTTTCGCGCCAGCGGAGCTGACCTTTTACTTTAGTGCGAGGCGAGGAGTGGAGGAATTGGAGACAGCTCGTGCAATAGCGGACATGCTGGGATCGGCGGCGCTGCAGCTGGCGTCGGGCCCCTTCTTCTATTTGGCTATATTATTTATCATTCTCCAATATTCAAGACAGATGCGGCTAGAGAGGCAGTTGTTCGCGGTCAAGCTTCATGATTGGAAGGGAATGGCCTTGCGGGCGGTCGTCACAGGCTTATTGGTCGGACTGGGACTATCGCTTATATCTGTCTTTATTGGTGCGTCGCTCTCCCCATCGGCTGTGTTATGGTTGTGGGGGATCGCTGCGCTTCTTATGCTGGCGCGCATTCGTTATCTGTGTTTCGCGTATAGCGCCGGTGTAGTGACACTGCTGCAATGGATAGCCGGTTTCACATCCTTGGCGGAGCGGGGAGATGGAATCGGAGCGATGGCGGCGTCGTTGGCCCGAATTGACGCGGCAGGCCTGCTGTTGCTAGTGGCGATGCTTCATCTGGCGGAAGCGCTGTTAGTCCGTCTGCAAGGCGACAAGCTGTCGACGCCGCTGTTTTTGGAGGGCAAGAGAGGCAAGTTGGTGGGCGGCTATATGCTTCAGGGCTTTTGGCCGGTCCCACTGCTGCTGCTAACTCCGGTATCGGCGGAGACGGGGGCGTCGACCGCAGCGAGCGCTTCTCTGCCATGGCCCACGTTGTTCGGAGGAACAGGAGCAGAGGGCTGGACGCTCGTGGCATTGCCCATGATTATCGGCTTTACCGAGATGACAAGATCGCTGCTGCCCGCCGCTAAGGCAAGACATGCGGCCAAGGGCCTTCTGCTCTATAGCGTCATCTTGGGCGGCGCGGCATTGGCAGCCTGGTGGCAGTCTGCGTTGCTGCCGATCGCGGCATTATTGTCGATCATCTTACACGAGGCGCTTGTATGGAGGAGTAAGGCCATGGAGGCGCGCCGTGAGCCTCTCTACGTGCATGATGCGCGCGGTCTTCGCATTCTTGGCATTGTCCCGGGAACGCCGGCGGAGGCTATGGGATTGTCGGCAGGGGAAGTGATTTACAAGGTTAACGGAATGCGAGTGTCCACTAAAGAAGATCTATACGGGGCGCTCGGGGCCAATTCAGCCTTCTGCAAGCTGGAGGTTCTTACGGTGGGCGGCGAACCCAAGTTCGCGCAACGTGCGCGTTACGCAGGCGAGCATCATCAATTGGGAGTTATTCTTGCGCCTGATGAACGAGCCAACTTCTATGCGGCAGACGGGGCTTCTTCGTTAATGGAGCTGTTGAGAGGACGCCGGGCATCTAATAGACGGGGAGGCGCGAAGTCTTCTCCCGCGGGAGCTGTCGGCGGCGAAGAGAAAGTGCAGGCGTGACGGGAGCCGGGAGGCTGACGCAATGCTGCTCCGTTAAGATAGCAAGGAAAAGACTGAACGCGGACATGAGATGCGAGCGAATACGAAAGCGGTGTAAGCCGAAAAAGTCGGGTTACAGCTCGATGTTTGGTGTCTTTTGGAGCAGTGGGCATAAGGTGCAGCCTACCCAACCTGAAATAGGGCGGGATTTAATACTTTCTTATATTTTAAAAATGGCGGTGCAGGGATCCCTGCACCG
>NZ_BDQX01000201.1 GCF_003112455.1 Paenibacillus agaridevorans | reverse complement strand
GGGCATGTGGAAGATTAATGAAAATAATATTCTAGTAGGGTTTATGAATATTCCATGCGATTATCCCAATCCCGCCAATCGCAAGCATGGACGGGTCGAAGTATATAGTAAAATAAAGTCTGTACGAAC
>NZ_BDQX01000200.1 GCF_003112455.1 Paenibacillus agaridevorans | reverse complement strand
GATTCGAACTCCTGACCTTTTGATTCGTAGTCAAACGCTCTATCCAGCTGAGCTAAGGCCGCAAGATTATGGAGCGGAAGACGGGAATCGAACCCGCGACCCTCGCCTTGGCAAGGCGATGCTCTACCGCTG
>NZ_BDQX01000199.1 GCF_003112455.1 Paenibacillus agaridevorans | reverse complement strand
ACAGCTTGATTAATGAAGACCTGTGGACAAAACGCGAATATAATCTTCCGTCCGTGCCGGCGGGTACTAATTATTTTAAGCTTGAATTTCCTGTGGAGGGAGCTTTCTTTTATAATCCGCAGCTGTCCA
>NZ_BDQX01000198.1 GCF_003112455.1 Paenibacillus agaridevorans | reverse complement strand
GACTCGAACCTGTGACAACTCGATTAACAGTCGAGTGCTCTACCAACTGAGCTATCAGGGAATATGCTTCAATGTTTGCACATTGAAAACTGGATACGAAAGTATGCTGAATCTTTAGCTTGCTTACCGGCTGTATGACCAAGTAAGCGATTAGGATAAGCCCTCGAC
>NZ_BDQX01000197.1 GCF_003112455.1 Paenibacillus agaridevorans | reverse complement strand
TGGATACGGCTCCCCGGTCGAACGCGGAGATGCTGACCGCTTTCGGCAGATCGGCATACGGATCCGCAATCGACGTTGCCGTTGCAGACGGTTCAGCCCCGGACGATGCGGAGGGCGATGCGGAGGGGCTGCTCGCGTCTTTCTCCGAACATCCAGCCAATACCGTTCCCGCTAGCATACATAAGGCAGCCGTTGAAACAACCCACTTTTTTTGTTGACTGATTTTCATGTCTAGACCTCCTAAATTAATGTTTCTTATATCAAGGCTGTTTGACAGCCAGCGATATCAACCTTTGACGGAGCCGAGCAGAACGCCCTTTACAAAGTACTTCTGCAAGAACGGATACACGGACAGAATAGGTATAATCGAAAACACGATGGCGGCCGCGCGGATGCCTTCCGGCGTCAGGGTCTGTTCGGTGACCCCCTCCCCGCTACGAAGCATCTCGGGACTGACCAGGTCTATCATCTGATAGAGCTTCACCATCAAAGACATCTTGTCTGTGCTTCGAATGTAAATCAGTACATTCATATAGGAGTTCCACCAGCCCACGGCATAAAATAGGGTCAGCGCCGCGATCACCGGCATAGACAATGGAATAATAATCTTTAGCAGCAGCACCCATTCGTTAGCGCCGTCGATGGAAGCCGATTCCTCCAATTCTGCCGGAATTCCCTCGAAGAAGGATTTCATGACGAACATGTTATAGACGCTAATCAAAGCGGGCAACCAGATCGCCCAATAGGTATTTACCAGTCCCAAACTGTTGATGAGCAGGAAATGAGGGATCATCCCGCCGCCGAATAACATGGTAAACAGCACGGCCTGCAGCATGATGCTTCTGCCCCGAAGTCTGGATTTGGACAACGGGTACGCAGCCAAAATGGTAAATACCATATTCAGCAGAGTGCCTACGACAGTCATCAGAACCGTGTTTTTCATCGCTACGATCAGTTGTCCGTCGTCAATCAGATTGCGGTAAGCATCCCAATTAAATTCGATGGGCCACAAGAATACCTCCCCTGCCGAGATCGCTCTGCTGTCGCTAAAGGAGACCGCAATAATATTAAGAAAAGGAAACACGGTTGCAGCGGCGCATAACGCCAAAAAGATGTAGTTAAGCCAGCGGAATAGGATCGCCGAGTTAAAATAATTAGTCTTCACGAGACAGTCATCCCCTTTCTGTTCGGTCTACCATAACCCTCGTTCTCCCATGATCTTAATCAGCTTGTTCACGCTGACGATCAAGATCAATGCAACAATCGACTGGAACAAACCAAGAGCCGTGGTGTAACTGTATTGGAGATTCTCAATGCCGCGAGTATATACAAAAGTACTGATGACTTCGGCAACCTGGGTAACGGCTGGATTTTTCATCGTAAATACTTGTTCGAAGCCTACGTCCATAATTCGCCCCACCTGGAGAATTAAAATAATCGCTGCAGTGCTGCGAATCCCGGGCAAAGTTACATGCCAGATCTGCCGAAGCTTATTGGCTCCGTCAATCTTTGCGGCTTCATACAGAGTAGGATCAATGCCCGCCATGGCGGCCATATAGAGGATGGTGCCGAAGCCCGCCTCCTTCCAGATCCCGGAGCCTACGAAGGATATCGGCCACCAGAACGGACTCGCCATAAAATAGATAGGCTCTATGCCAAACAACTCAAGAATCGTGTTGACAATACCCGTAGAGGGGGACAACATGGCAATGACGATGGTGCCCAGCACCACCCAGGATATAAAGTGGGGGATGTAGAGCAGGTTTTGCAGAACCCGCTTGTATCCATTCCAGCGAACCTCGTTTAGAAGGATCGCCAGCACAATTGGTACCGGGAAAGCAAATACCAAATTGTACAGATTAAGCAGGAGAGTATTGCGCATAACAACATAAAACTCTTTGCTGGAAAATAGCTGGCGGAAGTGATCCAGCCCTGCCCAACTGCTTCCCCAGATGCCATCCGTCAGGCGGTAGTTCTTGAAGGCAATGATTTCCCCGTAGAGGGGAGCATACTTGAATAGCAGAAAATAGACGGCCACCGGCACAAGCATCAAGTACAAATATTTGTCCCGAATGATATGCCTCTTTAGGCCCCTTTTAGGGACGGCCGCGGCCAAAGCAGCTTCGGCTGGCTGCGGGTGCAAGCTTTCGGAATGCCGCATGGGAATTGCTCCTTTCATGTGCTGACCATGTGTTGAATCTGCCCTAACGGTAGCACGTGGCAAAGGAGCCGCGAAATCGCTACAATTTTATCCGTAAACGATTTTTGCGCTTTTTCATCTTTATTTTTTGTGGAAGTCCTTATTATTTGAGAAAAATAGCTCTTCGAAGGGGGGGGGATTCCGTGGATTCGGACACGGTAGTGAGGTGAAGGCGAGTTTCGGCTCAAAAAAAAGAAGGGCGGGCGCCCTTCATCCAAATCGATCCTATAGCCCATTCGTCCGGCAAATGGAATCGAGCCGCATATTTCCGCTTAAATGTCGTTTCCTTAGCTATCGCTGTCGTCCGGCTGGGAGATTGCAGGCAATGTAAATCTCAGCGTCGTCCCGCCGCCCAGTACGCTGTCTATGGCGATCTTGCCGTCATGGTTGTCGATAATCTTATAGGTCACGAGCAGACCGAGCCCCGTTCCCTTGTCCTTCGTCGAATAAAAGGGCTGCCCCAGCTTGGCAAGCTGTTCTTCGGGCATACCGCTCCCATTGTCCGCTACGGTAACGAGATGCGTGTCCGAATTGCCGCGCTTCAGCTCGATCAACAGCAATCCCCCGTCCGGCATAGCTTCCACCGCATTCTTCATCACATTAATAAATGCTTGCTTGAGCTGTACGGCTACGCCGAGGACCCAGGCTGGAGCCGGATCGAAGCGATGTTGGATACGTACCCGCTGTGCCTTCGCCTGCGCGCCGACAGCAGCAGTGCATTCGCTCAGCAGCTCCCTGAGATTGTTGCGTCTGAGCTCTAACGCTTGCGGCTTGGATAACATTAGCAGCTCCGTGACCGTGCTTTCGATACGCGACAGCTCCGATCTCATCAAGGGCAAGTATTGCTGGTCCTGTATTCGCCCGGTAGCGAGCAATTGCATGAAGCCCTTGAGCGAAGTAAGCGGATTTCGGATCTCGTGAGCGACCCCTGCGGCCAGCTGCCCCGCTATCGACAGCTTCTCCGCGTTGACGTACAACTGCTCGTTTCGCTTCCGTTCGGAGATATCCCGGATCATGACCTGTTCCACCTGCTTGCCGTCGTAAGTGGCTCGTATCCTCACCATTTCTGTCAAAATGGGGTTGCCTCGCAGCGTCTGCCACTGCAGCTCGATTGGACGCAAGGCAAATTCCCTCCCATCCGGAGTTTGCTGCAGCCATGTCTGCATCTCGAGATGCTTGCCGCCATGCAGAAGCTTGAAGATGCAATGGCCGACCAGCTCATCCTCATGCTCCGCTTCGAACAACCTCAAGCCGGAAGGATTGAGATATTCCCACTTGCCTTCGACGATAATGGCGATCGTGTCCGTTGAATTCTCGACCAGCAGCTTGTAGCGCTCGTCGATCTGGGTATACTTTTTCATCCCGAGCCAGGTGGTGTAAGAGAATGTAATGATGAGCAGCACCAGAATACACAGAATGAACGCCAGCAGCATCAGGAATTGATTCAGTCTGTCCAACGTCATCACATGTCGATACTCAACCGTGAGTGCAAACATCCCTACCGTATGCATGGTTAAGCTGCCAAGGCCGGCAACGAAACTCGCGGCTGCATAACGCCATTGCGCGGGGCGGCGCATAAGCACGAACGCTGCATAACAACCCGCAAAGCCTAGAAGGAACGATACGGCTACCAACGGAATATTGAATTCGAGACGATTAATAGAATGGCTGAGAATGGAGAAATAGTGCAGACAAGCAACTCCTCCAACCATAAGAAGCGCTGAAATAACCTCCGCGAGTCGAACGGGAAGTCTCCCGGAATGATAATAGCGAAGCGACAAAAACACCAAAAACGTAGTGATGGCAAAGTTAATGGCAAGGGTCCACTGGATATCCATCATGAAATCAGAGGCGAGCAGCAGGACGACATGCATCGTCCACAGTCCGAGAGTGAAGACAAGCGCCGCGGCGATGCAGTTGGAAGCAGAAACTTGCGTTCCGCTCGGCTTGCGCCGCCATTGCATTATGAACATCATATAAGTTGCAAAGCTTATAATAAACAGGGAGAGCAGCAGAAAGGAAGGGCTCCCGAGCTGAGACAATGGATTCATTGCGCTCCTCCAGGTTACATATTGTGATACATCTCTAGAAAGTTCGACATTTTCCCGAAATATCCTTTTCTTCCGCTCGAAGTATGGCGGTTTATGCCGCAATTCTTGCCTTAGGCTCTTGAAATCGCCGATTAGCAGTGCTAGATTTGGTGTACACTACTAGTTATAATGGAATGATAGTTTGAACAGGACTTAAACGGAGGAGATTTTATTGAAAATTGTAAAAGAGTTTAGAGAATTTGCGATGCGCGGCAACGTCATCGATCTCGCTGTCGGCGTGATCATCGGTGGCGCATTCGGCAAAATCGTCACGTCGCTCGTGAATGATATTATTATGCCGCCGATCGGCATGATTCTAGGGGGCGTCAATTTTAAGGATTTAAAAATCTCTCTCGACCCGAGTTACAGCGGCGACCCAGCAACCGAGCCATTAATCCGTTACGGTCAGTTCATAAACGTGATGCTGGATTTCCTCATCGTGGCCTTCTGCATCTTCTTGCTCGTCAAGGGAATAAATGCACTGCGCCGCCTGAAAGAAAAAGAAGAACCAAAAGCCGAGGCAGCGCCTACGGAGAAGGATTGCCCGTACTGCCTGTCCAAAGTGCCGATCAAAGCTTCGCGCTGCAAGCATTGCACTTCCCAACTGGAGGAGACTCCGGCGAATGCCTGAGGAACGGTTCGATATCTATGACGAGTCCATGAACCACTTAGGCACGGCTGCTCGCTCGGAGGCACATAAGCACGGCTACTGGCACCGCACGTTCCACTGCTGGCTGCTCCGCCAAGAGGACGGGCGCCTTCTTGTCCGCTTCCAGCGTCGCCAGTTGACGAAGGATACGAATCCAGGGTGCTATGATACAACGGCCGCGGGACATCTGGCCGCCGGCGAGACGATGCGCGATGCCGCCCGCGAGCTCGAGGAGGAGCTGGGCATAAAAGTGCGATTCGAGGAGCTCATCCCGCTAATGCAGGTCCGTGAGGACGTCAGCGGTATTGCGGCAGGAGAACTGTTTATCGACCGCGAAGTGAGCGACGTGTTCGGATTGGTATCCAACCTTCCCCTGAGCGAGTTCAGACTGCAGCGTGAGGAAGTATACGGCATCTACGAGGCCGAGCTTGCCGATATGCTTGCGCTCTTCCGGGGCGAGCTGGAGTACGTCGAGGCAGACGGCGCCGAGCTGTCGGAAGCCGGAGACGGACTGACGTCTTGCGTGCGAAAGGTTCTGGCCAAAGAATTCGTTACCCGCGACAACAGCTATTATATCGACGCAATGCTGGGACTTCGCGATATGCAGAAGTGAGCCGAGAAATAGAGAGAAAGTCTGCGAAATGATATCGTTTCCTATATTTGAACAAAGAGAGGCTGCCGACGGCAGCCTCTCTTTGTTTACATTATAGAGATGATAGAATCATGATTAGAAGAATCCGTTGCCGTAACCACCGCCGAACCCTCCGCAGCCACAGCCTCTGTGGCAACGGTCATGCAAGCTTCTTACGCAGATATCGAAGCTCACGATAACGGAGTTGCGACGGCCGAATCCGCAAGCGATCTTAACGCAATCAAAGCCCGGTTTCTTGAAGAAGCACACAGCTCTGCAATCGCGACTTAGCAAACGGTTCACCTCATGGTGATTGCAATGGCGGATAGCCTCTACCAGCCTTCTTGCATTACGGCGGTTGCGAAGCCTTCTAAACGTACGACTAAGCTGTCTGCCGGCGTCCTGAACGCCCGCCACGTCGAACTCGATTCTGTCATGATGTCTGAAAGAACTCACCCTCATTTTTTCGGACATAGGAACCCTCCTCTCTACTACGCTTACTCTATGATATGCAGCAGAAGTAGAGACGATTGGGTAGATTCATAGAGTCATTAGCGCAATTCGAGAGGATGCAAATATAGGATGCAATATAGGCTTGACAGCGCCTCCGAAAATTCGTATTCTATTATTTGTCGATTCCATATTCGCTGATGTAGCTCAGGGGTAGAGCAACGCACTCGTAATGCGTAGGCCGGGGGTTCAATTCCCTTCATCAGCATACTAGAAAAACAGTAATGACGCGGATTCCGGGAAACATGGAATCCGCGTCATTACTGTTTATCTACCATTTATCTATCCTTTACCAAATTAAAGCATTAAAGTTACTTCAAATAAAGCAATTGATCTTTCACTGCCATCATTCTTTGTATCGTCAAGAGGGCGTCATCGTTCGACCGGCCGGGACGTCTGATCGATTGCTTCACAAATGATTCCGGCGCTCCGCAGAAGCTTGCACGGCTCTTCACGGGAAATATAGGGACAGGATCACAAACAAAAAAAGCACCTCGCCATGCCCAGCACAGGCGTGCGGCATGAATGAGGTGCTTGCCCGGAAACTACTCGAGCTCAATCGCTAAACAATTGGTATAGGCTGTAGGCAATTCCTGCGGCAATTGCACTGTAAGTACGCCAAAGGCATGATGGAAAGGAAGGGGTTCTCCCCCTAACAATCGTACCGATTTAACCGTATCGGCTACAGTCAAGCATTTCATAACCGCTACACGGCTATCCGGCGCTTTAAGCATAAAAGCATAAAGCGTATTTCCCTTTACCTTAAAGCGGTAATCCGATGGGTTCCAAGCGGTCTTCTCTTCCTTGAATAAGCTTGGAACTTCTTATTTTGGGTATACCACGGTTTCTGCTCGCTGAAGTCCCGATTCTGAGCATGCTCATCGTTATCAAAGTAAAAATCACGATAGGCCAGATCGTTCCCGTCATAAGGCACGTTCGCATAAGGGCCGTAAGCGTCGCTGTATTTGTTCATTTTCCACCACGAGAAGCCTGCTCCCAAATGCTCTGACAGCCCGAAAGCAGACCATGCGCAGCGGCGGCCGCTTTCCACATGCCGACAATGTCTTTCATAGGGCCAATATTCATCGCATTGAATCGATTGACCTTGGAGGGATAATTAAAAAAGTTATCGTGATGCACGGCCAAGCTCATAAAATATTTGGCCCTGCTTTCACATACAACTCCATTAATTCGTTCGGATTAAATTTCTCCGCTTCCATAACGCAAATATCCTTGTATCCAAACTTCGAAGGGTGGCCGTAATTTCTTACATGGTAGTTATAATCGGGATGTCCTTGAATATACATGGACCGGGCATACCATCCTCCGGACTTCGGCACGCACTGCGGACCCCAATGGCTCCAAATGCCGAATTTGGCATCCTTAAACCATTCGGGACATTGAAACTCTCGTAGTGATGCAAATTTGGCTTCAAATGATTGGCTAGTTGTTAGCATTGAACTCCCCCCTAATAATGATCTTTAAAACCAGATAATAATTGGCTGTTAGTATAGACTTATTGATTAATAGCACAAAATGGACAAGATACTACTGCTCCACACTCAATTGATTAAAGACACTTTCATTTATTTTCACATCCGCGTGTTCCATCTCACGTTGAACCAGCTCCTCGTATTTCTTGTCCAGCAGTATGAATTTAACCTGCTCCTTCACTAGCTGAAATGGCTGATAGCCTCTTTCTTTGTTTTCTACACATCTGATAAGGGTTAAAGCATTGTTTTCGTCGATAATCCCGCTTATTTCCCCTACTTCTAGTTTTTGGGCCTCTTCAAGAAGTTGCGGATTTAATTCATAATCCGTTTTGGCGGTTAATCCGTCAAATGTTTGCGTTTCTACAATAAGGTCTGTCCTTGTATCTTGTAGATTCCCCATGGATTCGCCGTTTTGAAGTTCTTCTTGCACCCCTCTCATGACGGCAACGGCATTCTGACTTTTGGTTATGCTCATTTTCTCGACCTTAATCTGATACGACTCTATAAAATACTCCTCTTTTAATCTCTCATACGCATCCTTCAACATGTTGTCGTCGATGGCAAATTTGGTTTGACCAAGCGATTTTTTAAGCGCCAATACGTTATTCGTAAATACATGAGTAAAATATTGATATTCGCTATAGGTTTGCGGACCGTATATGACCTGATTGTTGTCCACGGCCTGTTGCCTTCGTTTGTTTTCCGCTTCCCGATCGTTCAATAACGATTTATACGAAATATCGCTTGCAACGCCATACTGCTTCATGAGGGATTGCTCCGACTTTATACGGATGAACTCCTTTAGCGTCAATTGTTTGGCATATTCGATCGGTTTCTCGCCGCCGTACGTACTCGTCCAGAAATGTTTGAAGTCGTTAACTCCATGCGTGTTCGCAAAATAATTGAACGTTCGGGCCACGTAATTGTTGTTCAATAGGAGCATGAATTCATCAACGGAAATCGGCTCGCCATTCACGGTTGCTACCGTTTGCTGGTCTTCCGAATTATTTAATTCAGGCGGCTTGTTGAATGACAATATCCCCCATATGGAAACTGCCCCCAAGACAACTATAACGGGAAGGATCCATCTCTTGGTCATAGGTACCACTCCTAGCTGCAGAAGCATGTAGAGGCTGATCACTGATCAACCTCTACCTTCAGCGTAACGAATAATCTATTCGTTAATTAATTTCAAATATTGCAATGCTCTATAGATCATGACTGCGGCCTGAGCGCGCGTAGCCCCCTCTTGCGGAGCAAATGTCGTTGTCGTCTTGCCGGCAATCAACTCTGCACGAACTGCATCTACTACCGCTTGCCTTGCATAGGACGAAACTTGATCGCCGTCGGCGAACGGAACTTCGGAAGAACCCTTCGTCTTCGCTCCCCCTTGAACGAATGCAACGGCTCTCATCAGCATCGTAACCATCTGTTCTCTTGTAATCGACTGATCCGGATTGAAGCGGCCGTCGCCTGCACCTTGAACTAAACCGTACTTGGCGGCGGCATTCACCTCCAGCGCATACCAGCTGTCCGCCGACACGTCCACAAAGGCGTTAGTCGCTTTATCCGCAGGCAGCCCCAACCCTCTTAATAACAGTGCCGCAAACTGTGCTCTGGTCAATGGTTGATTCGGCATGTAGTTCTGATCGGTCGTTCCATTGACGATCAGCTTCGATGCAAGAACCTCTACTTCTTTTGCCGCCCAATGCCCGATCATATCCTGGAACGATTTTTTGCTGTGCACAACCCCGTATAAGCTGTTTGTGTTACGGACAATCGCCACTTCGGTCTTGCCGTCTTTCTCCGTGAACACGGACGGCACAGCTTGGAACTGTCCTGTAACGGGATCAAACACAACCGCAGTTGCGGACGTAACGTCTTCAATGACATCATCGATTATCATTATGCGTTTAACAAAAATGTTGCCGAAGTGATGAATCTCCTTTTCTTTATCCTTTGTTTGGAGAATTATCTTGAAGTCGACCAAACCGCCTATCCGATTCAATCCCTGCTCGGCAATCGATTGATCAAATCGTTCGCCATCTTCCGAGGTTGCCTTATCCATTCGAATAATTAACGATGCGTCATCCGTATTCGTATTCGTACCGCTGATAACGTTATCAAGGCTCAGAATCGAAAGAGGAAAATCATAGGAACCCAAATCGCTGTTTATACGGATAACGACTGCCTTATTGTCTTCCATATGGTTGTTTAGAACCGAAAGCGGCAACTCGATGGCATTTAATGCATGCGTTCCCGGAATGGTAAGTTGAAGAACCGGGTCATTCTCAGTTGTCTGAAGTTTCTTTAATTTCCGAGCCAGCCGTTCTTCGTCAATGATTACCGTTATAGCTGACTGCCCGTCTTGCGCGGAATCAACGCGTATTTCGTTATCTTGCGGCGTATATTGCGTCGGATCACAGTCATGATCGGTATCCGTCCCAGGATTAGTACCCGAGCCCGTTCCCGGTCCAGTTCCCGGGTCTGTTCCTGGATTCGTTCCTGGATTCGTTCCGGGATCAGTCCCCGGGCCAGGTGCAGAATCATATTCATGTGCGCCGATATCAGGTTGACCGGTGTACAACGGGTTGCCCCAGAAATCTTTGCCTCCATTGTCTTCGATAACAAGTCCGGCGTTAATGGCAGGCGAATTCGATTGCAGCCTATAACCTGCCAAGCGATCAGGATCGTTAAAATCGATCATACTGCCGCCGGAACCGGGATTAACGAACTTAGGATCGGCTATAATTGAATTAACGATCGAAATGTCCGCATCCGCGGTAGCAGCCGGAGGTTCGCCTCCATAAAAAATATTGGTATCGAACACGAAGCCTTCCACAATACGCATATCGAATCCGCCGCTCCCTAAGTTATAGAAAATATTATTTTTGAAGGTTGTCGTTTTCGGAATGCCGAAGAAGTTTCTGACTTCTATCATTTTGGCGGTAGCAGCGCTATCCAAATAGAACGTATTGTTATAAAATTCACTATTCTCAATATATCCCAGGAGATTAATCACTTTCTCCCCGTCGTTCTGACTAATGTTGTATCTGACAATCGTCCCATCATTATATGAGCCTGCCGGATTGATGAGCAGAATAAATCCGCCGCCATTGTTATGGCTGTAATTATATTGGAATAGGCTCCGGCGGTTGTTGAAATCGCTATCAAATCCATTGGCATCCAGATTATTCGGAAGACGCACGGTGTCGTAAGATTCGTTGTATTGTACGACGGCGTCGTCCGTATACCAGGTCCAGATTGCGGCATTTGCATTATTTGCTCTTGCAGAGGTGCCTTTGGCGATATTGTATTCGACGAGCGGTGCCTTGCTCGTCTTGGCAACGATTCCGTCGCCGCCAATATCTTCGACCATATTGTTTCGTATGACCAATCCCGTACTGAATGTGCCGTCCGGGCTTCTAAGAATAATGCCCGAGCGGTCGACGGACTTGACGGTATTGTTTTCGATCAGAATATCGTTAAATTTGGAGTCGGTTCCGCTGGATACGAAGTAGAAGATGCCAACGCCTCTGTGCGGATGAGAATTGTCTCCTTTAATATTATGAACATAGCAATTTCTCACATAAATATGATTTGCTGTTCCATAATCCTTCAACTCGATATAGATCCCGAATCTCGAATCGGCTGACGGCGCATCATTTACGACTTCCAGGTTGTTAATTTCCCAATATTCCTGATTCACCAGATGCACGACACCGGCATTGGCGATTCCATTCCCGTCAATAATCGGCTTGTTGCCGGATCCATACGAATCGATGACGATAGGGCTGCCTGCTGCTCCGGATCCCTTCGGCTTTAGCTGTCCGATCCAATAACCGCCGGATTTCAGCAAAATGTTGGAGCCGGGTCGGTACGTATACGTATTTACTTTATCAAGCGTCTTCCACGCCGAATCTTCGCTCATTCCGCTGTTGGCATCGTCGCCATTGACGGCATCGACATAATATGTGCCCACATCCGCGTATTGTTCAGGCGGCGGAGGCGTATAGCTGACGAATTTAACCGCATCGGCGCGGGAGTATACCGTCGAATAGCCGGCTTCGCCGTTCATTATGACATATCCCGATGTTCCGGCGGCAAACGGATATTTGCCGAGACTAACCCAACCAGACGTACCGATTGTCCAATCCTGTTCCATTACCGATGAACCGCCGTCATACACGACCTCAATATCAACGTCTTTGTCCCCGGCCGTAAGGTTTGTAATCTTATAAATGAAAACTTCGTATTCTCCTGCCTCTGTAATAGTTGGCGTCCATTGAGCCGTTCTTTCTCCGACATTGGAATACCTTGTGGACGTGCTGTTGTACCCTTTTAAGCCGCTATCCTGCCACGTCCCCGTCTCCGAATAGCCCGGATTCCCATAATCGATCACGATTTCGGCTGCATGGCCGACCAGTGCAAATGAAAAAAATAACATCATGCCCATACTGAATTGTAAAAAAATTCGTTTCATCTAAAGCTGCTCCTCTCTCATTTTCATTCTGACAGCGTTTTCAGTACCTAAAGTGTATTAAGAAATCAGCTGCGAGATAAGGAACATATTTAGGTTTTAAAGGTAACAAATTTATGCAATAGTTGAGAACCTTCTAATAGTTTCAAGTAAGCAGTCATAAAAAAAGCACCCTTAGCGTTTAATCTAAGGGCACATTTCGATTCTGGAACATGTTTAGTATGAGAACATGATTTCATAGTGTTTGCCCGGCTGTGTATCAAAGGCCAACCGATTGTGATCGATGCCTGTCCGAATCCGCTCGTTTCCGCATCGAACCTGAAGATCCGCGATATCGGAATTTAACGTGATGCGGCAGCGTCGGCCAAGCTTGGAATGGACGGTTGCCCTGTCTATTGTTCCGGCGCACCAGCCCATTGCGAGCTCGAATCCGCCACGGGCGCAGACTCCGCGAACGCTGCCATCCGTCCAAGCGGCTGGCAGCGCAGGCAGCAGCCTGATCTCGTCTTCATCGCTTTGCACGAGCATCTCCACTATGCCGGCAGCCCCACCGAAGTTGCCGTCAATCTGGAAGGGAGGATGCGTATCGAATAAATTTTTTTCGGTAGAATGGGCCAATAAAGTATGGATATAGCGATAAGCCTGCTCTCCGTCACCTAGATGCGCCCATAGGTTAATAATCCACGCGCAGCTCCATCCGGTATGGCCGCCCCCATGGCGAAGTCTCCTCTCCAGCGTCGTCCGAGCCGCCGCCCGCAGCTCAGGCGTCTTGGCGTTAATGCTATGCCCCGGGAATAAGCCGAATAGATGCGAGATATGCCGGTGTCCCGGCTCCGTCTCTTCATGATCTTCAAGCCATTCCTGCAGCTGACCGAATCGTCCGATCTGCATCGGCGGCAATTGCGCGCGCTTCCGAACGAGAAGCTCCCGGAATTCAAGATCCTTCCCTAACGCTTCGCTTGCTCGAATACAGTTTTCAAACAAATCGTCAATGATTTGAACCGTCATCGCAGGACTCATATCCACTGCGGTCTTCGTTCCGTCCGCAGCCAGGAAAGTATTCTCCGGCGATGTCGACGGACCGCTGACCAGCCATCCGTAACGTGGATGCTCCACCATATAGTCCAAATAGAACAGGGCCGCTTCCTTCATGAACGGATAACCGCGCTTCTCTAGCAGCTCCTTATCCCCGGTGAAAAGAAAGTGCTCCCAATAATGTCTGCCGAGCCATGCCGCTCCTTCTTGCCACAGTAGCGAAGGCGTCGCCCTCAGCGACGTATTCAGCCAAGGATTCGTCCGCGTGCTGAGCACGATGCCGCCGCAGCCGTACCGTTCGCGAGCCACTTGGCGTCCCGGCTCTACAAGCGCATCCATCAAGTCGAACAAGGGCTCATGCAGCTCGGACAAATTACATGTCTCAGCGTGCCAGTAGTTCATCTGTGCATTAATGTTAATCGTGTAATCTGAGAACCATGGCGGCGTAAAGCTATCGTTCCATATCCCCTGCAAATTCGCCGGCAGCGTCCCGCTCCGCGAGCTTGCAATTAACAAATAACGTCCATATTGAACATATAAAGCACATAAATAGGGATCGTCCTCTCCTTGCTTAATCCGTTCAAGTCGCGCTTCCGTAGGCAAATCCTCGTATTGATCCGGACCGAGATCGATATCCATACGATGGAATAACCGCTCGTGGTCGCGAATATGGATTTCCTTCAACTCCGCCCAGGTATGGTCGCCCGCAGCGGCAAGCTGCTCCTCGTTTGCTTGGCGCGGGTCCGAATGGCGATACGACGTATTGGCGCTGACCAGCAGCGTAATCGCCTTGCACCCGCTGAAGATGACAGAGTCGCCGGTAGAGAGGCATTCCCCTTCGTCTGACCGGACCTCAACGCTTGTTGCAAATTCGACGCCTTCATAATCGCAGGCACCGCTCAGGGTCAGGCCCTGCAGACCATTCCGCTGCACGCTTGCTCCGCGTTTGCGTTTCAAGCGGATACTGCCGCTTAGAATGGACGCTCCGCCGGCTTCAAGCCGTATGACCATCACCTGACCGGGACTGCTGCAAATAACTTCGCGCGTAAATAAGGTATTTCCTACGGAATAAGACGTTCTGCATGCGCCTTGATTCAAATCCAGTTCCCGCATATATCCGGTAACTTCTCCTGACGGCAGG
>NZ_BDQX01000196.1:135815-151656 GCF_003112455.1 Paenibacillus agaridevorans | reverse complement strand
GGCTTCCGGCGGCCTGCTGATGACTTGCGGGTTATCCCATGCGGGTTCTCCGTCCGTCGACGAATCCGGAAGCTACGGCCTGCACGGCAGAGCCCATCATACTCCGGCTTCTCTGGTGAGCGTCCGCGAGGAGTGGGTCGACGATGAGCGGATATGGGGAGTATCCGGCGTTGTCGAGGAGACCGCGATGTTTGGAAGCAAGCTTAGACTTACGCGCGAATTGACCGGTAAGCTCGGCGACAATCGGATCGTTATAAGCGACCGGGTGGAAAACGCCGGCTTCCAGCCGGCGTCGCATATGATGCTGTATCACTTTAACTTTGGCTATCCGCTGTTGGGAGAGCATACGGAAATTGTATTGCCTGCCGCCGATCGCGAGGTTCGAGGGAGCGGGGCCCTCGGTATGGACGGCATCAGCGCTATGACCGATGTATTAGCCCGGGCGTCTCGCTGGGAAACGCCGGACGCCTCTATTGCGGAAACCGTCTACTATCATCAATTGCGCAACGAAGCAATCGACGCGGATGGGATGGCCCAAGCGACCATTGCCAATCCTTCTTTTCCCACGGGCGGAGCGCTGGGGCCGGTCAGCGTCACATTGCGTTGGTCGGCGGATACGCTGCCGCTGCTTGTTCAATGGCGGATGCCCGGCGCGGGCGAACATGTGCTTGGTCTCGAGCCGGCGAATTGCCGAGTGGAGGGACGAGCTGCCGAGCAGCGTTATGGCGGTCCGTTTATGCTGCAGCCCGGGGAGTCGACAACGTACAAGTTGGAGTTGATTGTTGGGTAGTTGCCGGAGATAATGAAGGCATAGCGGGAAACCAGATTATCGGAGGCCAGGAACGAATGAGGCAGAACATATACCAAACCTTGAATGCGAGACAGCAGCAAATGCTGGAACATATTTCCCGGGAGGGTGAGCTTCGTATTGCGGCGCTGAAGCAAACCTACCAGGTGACGGAGATGACAATCCGCCGCGACCTCGAGAAGCTGGAGGAGACCGGCGCGGTCAAGCGGACCTTCGGAGGAGTCATTTTTGTGGGCAAGGATATCGCTCTGCAAGAGAGGGCGGGCATTCTGACGGAAGAGAAGATTCGGATCGGCCGTCATGCCGCAAGTTTGATTCGGCCGGGGGATTCGATTTTTATCGATGGCGGGACGACAACATTGCAGGTGGCTAAATATTTGACGCCAGGCATGAATATAACGGTCGTTACGAACGCGTTGAATGTGGCGGCCGAGCTGTCCGGCAAACAAATTCCCGTGCTGATGACCGGAGGCATGCTGGTCGAGGCTACGAGCTCTCTCGTCGGCCCGATCGCAGCGCAAAACATGTCGGGCATGGCGTTCGACCGAATCTTTCTGGGCGCGACAGGCCTTAACGTCGAACATGGCTTTAGCAACTCCAATATCAATGAAGCGGAAGTCAAGCAGATCGCCATCCGCCAATCGACGGAAACGAATATTGTGCTGGATCATACCAAGTTTGGCGCGAAGGTTCTGATTTCATTCGCTCCCCTGTCCGGTGCGCATCGAATTATAACGAATCGCCTTCCCGATGAGGGGCTGCTCCGCGCTTGCAAAGAAGCGGGCGTCGTGCTGGAGGAGGCCTCTGAGTGATGTTGAACAGCCGTACTAGTATGGATCGGATTCAATTTTTGTCCCAATTTAATTTGATGAATTCCCTTTCCAGGGAGGACTTAATTGAGATGGACAAGCTCACGATCATTACTACCTTTCCGAAGCAGGCTTTGATCCAAACGCCGGACTCCAACACGGAGTCGCTGTATTTTGTTAAGAGGGGGAAGGTGCGGTTGTATCGCATCAATGGGGAGGGGAAACCTTTCACTTTGGATATTTTGGGCGAGGGAAATATTTTTGGGGATATGAAGGATATTTCCTTAGGTACAAAAGATCTGTTTATCGAGGCTGTTGAAGAAAGCGATATCTGCGTGATGAATCAAGATCGATTTGAAAGCTACCTGATTAGCCATCCGCATTTTATGTTGAATATGATAAAGGCAATGAGCGATCGTTTATCCCATTTGAGCAGTCTCGCGCAGAATCTGGCTCTCGGGAATTTGCACGACAGGATTATTTACATCTTGGTTGATTTGTCCAAACGCCTTGGAGTTCAGACCGTAGACGACGGTTACAGCCGGATAAAGATGAATCTGTCCCATCAGGAAATTTCCAGCCTGGTGGGGGCTTCGCGAGAAGCTGTCTCTGTAGCGCTCAAGGAGCTTGCGGAACTTGGCGCAATCCGTACAGGATTCCGCACGGTAGCGATCAGGCATGATCTGCTTGCCCCGGAGCGGAATTAATTTCGGATGCTGTGGATTTTGTAATCTACATTACATCTATTTTATGCATTTGTCCCTATGATGAAGGAGCAAAGAAAATGGATGAATCCCCAAAATTACAAGCCAAAGTATACCGGAGTGGAATGAAATGAAAATGAATACAGATCAAGTTTTCACCATACCAAGCGAGGTCAAGAATCGGACAGGACCTGTTAGGGCCAGTGAAATTCAACCGGAAGTCCTCCATCTATTAAATAGCGGGTGCATCGAAACGGTAAACTTGACGGAATGGCTTGCAGTTGATCATTTTCAATTGCTCGAACGGATTCTGCTCGAGTTAGGCTTGGATCAACACACCCAATCGCTGCTGTCGGAGCTGAAGAGGGTATACGGGCAATCGACTATGAAAGTAATACCTGCTATTGCAAACAAGTGGCTTACAACCATCGGTCTACAAACCGACGGGGACTCGTTGCATTTCGAAAAATTGGCTACACACCGTTCCGACAGTGTGCGCTGTTGGGCAGCTTTCATCGTTGGATTAGGCCAATCCGATCTGGAACATAAGCTAAATCAGATGCGTCGTTTTGCTGCGGATGGTCACTTTGGTGTACGTGAAATCGCGTGGATGGCCGTCCGTCAATCCGTATCGGAGCAGTTGAGTCAAGCCATACATTGGTTAAGTGAGTGGGTTCAGGCAGAGGATGCCAATGTTAGACGTTTTGCCGTTGAAGCAACCCGCCCGCGAGGAGTTTGGTCCCGTCATATAACGGAATTAAAGGAACATCCCGAGAAGGGGCTTCCGCTGCTGGAACCGTTAAAATCCGACCCGTCGAAGTACGTTCAGCATTCGGTCGCCAATTGGTTAAATGATGCGGCCAAGTCTCGGCCTGATTGGGTGGCGGACGTGTGCCGATCTTGGCTGGAAACGTCAGATCATAAAGCGACGAAGCGAATAACGTCTCGGGCGCAAAGAAATATAGCTGGAAATGGGTGAGCGCCATGATGCGCTCGCCTTTTTTTCATTCTCATAGGTTGACAATTTAAATCGTATTAATTACTATTAATAAAATGTAATGATTACGATTAAATGAAAGGAGATGAAGAGAATGGTCCAAAAATCGAAGGTCGTCAAGGAGCAAAAACGGCAAGCGACGGGGAAGACCGCATGGTTACTTAAGCAAATTCAAGGTGTCGCGTATCGTGTTCCGGGAGCTGGCCTATAAAGGCCAAATCCCGGGGATCAAGAAGTCCAGAATATACGATCATAGGGAAACGCGATAAGAGGCGGAAGAGGTTGAATAATCGCAATCATTACTTTTTGTGGGGAGAGGCGTTCTACATATGGGAAGAAACAAGATTGTCGTGCTGCTTGCATTCGTTCTGGCGATCGCGATGCTGGCGGGATGCAGCGGGAACAAAGGGAACGGCGGGAGCGCCGGCACAGAGGCGGAGGTTCGCGAGCTGGTATACGCGACGGCGAAGGACATCAACGACATGAATCCGCATTTGTACCCGGGATCCATGCCGGCGCAGGGGATCATCTACGAATCGCTCGTCGAGAACACGCCGGAGGGCATCAAGCCGCTCTTGGCGGAATCCTGGGACATCTCGGAGGACGGCAAGAGCTATACGTTCCATCTGCGCAAGGACGTGAAGTTTCATGACGGGGAGCCGTTCAACGCCGAAGCCGTGAAACAAAACATAGACGCGGTGCAACGGAACGGAAGCAAGCACGCCTGGATCAAGCTGTCCACGAAGCTGGCCGAGGTAAGCGCGGTGGACGAATTCACCGTCAAGCTGACGCTGACGGAAACGTATTATCCGACGCTGCTGGAATTGTCCATGACCCGGCCCTACGTATTCATCTCCCCCAAGGACTTCCTGAACGGGGAAACGAAGGACGGCGTGACGGGTTATCACGGAACGGGCCCTTACAGGCTTGAAGAGCACGTGACGGAGCAATATGCCAGCTTCGAGGCGAACGAAGACTATTGGGGCGGAGCGCCTGCCGTGAAGAAGCTTACGGCCAAGGTGCTGCCTGCGGGGGAGACGACGCTGCTGGCGCTTCAGAAGGGCGAGGTGAACTTCGTGTTCACGGACGACCGGGGAACGGACAGCATCGATGTGGACGCCATGCAGCGACTGGCGGATACGGGCGATTACCGGATCGTCCGCAGCGAGCCCATGAATACGAAGATGATCGTCGCCAACAGCAGCCAGACCGCAAGCCCCGTCAGCGAGAAGGCCGTCAGGGAAGCCATCTGGCAGTCGATCGACCGGGAGACGATCAGCCGAACTATCTTCGGCGGCACGGAAACGCCGGCCGACGCCTTGTTCTCGTCCAACGTCAACTATGCGGATGTCGGATTGGAGAAGAGAGAGTACGATCCCGAAGCGGCCGCGAAGCTGCTGGAGGAAGCCGGCTGGACGACGGCGAGCGGCGCCGAAATCCGGTCGAAGGACGGACGACAGCTGACCATGAAGCTGTACTACGACGTGAACTCGTCGTCGCAGAAGACGCAGGCGGAGCTGCTGCAGAGCGAAGTGCTCAAGATCGGCATGAAGCTGGACCTTGTCGGCGAGGAATCCTCCGCGATCGCGGGCCGGAGATCGTCGGGCGATTACGATCTGTTATTCAACCAGACGTGGGGGCTTGCTTACGATCCGCAAAGCACGATTACGGCGTTCGCGTCGGACAACGCTTATCTCCATACGACGAGCGGCATCCCTCGTGCGGAGGAGCTGTACGCGAAGATCGAGCAGGTCATGGTGTCCACGGACGAAGAGACCAGGAAAGGCCTGTACAAGGATATTTTGACGATCGTGCACGAGGAAGCCGTGTTCATCCCGCTTACGAACGGCAGCGTGACGATCGTGGCGCCTTCGGATCTGGTGGGCATCTCCTTCAAGCAAACGCAATTCGAACTGCCGTTTGAACGAATGAGCTTCCAATAGGCTGCGGTCTGTACCGCAAGGTTTCGGTTAGACGTGAAAGGGAGGAAAAGACGTGGGTCTGTACGTGTTGAAGCGGGTAGGCGCTCTTGCGCCTCTCCTGGTCGTCATCTCGTTTTTGACGTTTATATTGAACGGGCTCTCGCCCATGGATCCCGCCGAAGTCGTGCTGCATGCGCAAGGAGTGCCGTCGATCACCGAAGAGCTGATCGCGGCCACGAGGGCGGAGCTCGGCATGGACCGTCCGCTGCTGGCACGGTACTGGGATTGGCTGCTCGCCAGCATTCAGCTGGACTTCGGGGATTCTTACATAACGGGCAAGCCGGTATGGTCCCTGCTAGGTCCGGCCTTGATGAACACGCTGAAGCTGACGATCGTCTCTTCGCTGTTCATCATCGCGCTTTCCATCGTTCTGGGCGTCTTGTGCGCCTTGAGGGAGGGGAGATGGCTGGACCTTTCGGTCAGGGGCGTCTCCTTCCTGCTCACCTCCATGCCGGCCTATTGGCTGGCGGCGCTCATGGTCTGGTATTTCGCCGTGAAGCTGGACTTGCTTCCGACGAGCGGAATGGATTCGGCGAACAGCTACGTGCTTCCGGTGGCGGTCATCGTGATCGGCTACGCCGGCATCTACTTCCGGGTCGTTCGAAGCTCCATGCTGAGCAATTTGAACGAGGATTACGTCCTGTACGGAAGAGCCTGCGGCATTCCGGAGAGGAGGCTTACCATGCACGTGCTTCGCAATTCGCTGCAGGTGGCCGTGTCCGTCTTCGGTCTCGCCATACCGATCATACTGGGCAGCACGGTCGTCGTGGAAAATATATTCGCCTGGCCGGGTCTCGGCACGCTGACCGTCACCTCCATTCTGGGCCGGGACTTTCCCATCATTCAAGCCTACGTTCTCGTGCTCGCGGTCGCGTTCGTCCTGTTCAATACGGGATCGGACGTGCTCAACGCGGCCATGAATCCCCGGCTTAGGAAGGAGCTCTAGATGAAGCTGCTGAAGCGATTGTTGAAGGATAAGCTGGCGGCCGCGAGTCTCGCCGTGGTCGCGGCGACGCTGCTGATCGGGCTCTTCGCCCCGCTCTTTGCCCCGCATCCGCCGAACGAAGCCAACATGGAGCTCCGGTTCGCGGGAGCATCCTGGAGCTATTGGCTGGGCAACGACCATCTGGGACGCTGCATTCTGTCCCGCCTGATCTACGGCATACGCCCCAGCGTGCTCTGGGTGCTGGCCGCGCTTGGAGCCGCCGCGTGCTTCGGAGCCGCGCTCGGCTTTGTCGCCGGATACTTCCGGGGGAGGATCGATGCCATCCTAATGCGCGTCTGCGACGTCATGCTGTCGTTCCCCGGCTACGTGATGACGCTTGCCATCGTGGGCATGCTGGGGGCGGGGCTCGCGAATATATTGCTGGCGTTCGTCGTCATGAAATGGGCGTGGTTCGCGCGGGTCATTCGGACCGCGGTGATGCAATACGCCGACGCCGACTACGTGAAATTCGCCAAAGTGTTGGGAATGGGACATTTCGGCATCATGAGACGCCATATCGCGCCGGCGGCTTTGTCGGAAATCGCGGTCATCGCGAGCAGCGCTTTCGGCTCCATGATCCTGCAAATTTCCGGCCTCTCCTTCCTGGGGCTCGGCATCGAGGCGCCGCATGCGGAATGGGGCATGATGATGAACGAAGCGCGGTCGGTCATGTTCACGCGTCCGGAGCTCATGCTCGCGCCGGGGCTGGCCATCATTGCGGTCGTGTCCGCCGTCAACTTCCTGTCGGACGCGCTGCAGAAGGCGCTGGATCCCAAGCTTGCCGTTTCCGGCAAGAGAACTTCCGTCTTTGCCGGCGGAATGATGCGCGGCTTGCGCAAGAAGGAGGCGGCCTGAAACTGATGAGCTTGCTCGAAGTGGAACATTTGCGAATATGGGACGGGGGGAGCGGCGCGGTGCTGGTGCCGGACAGCTCGTTCCGGCTGTCGCAAGGGGAGTGCCTGGCTATCGTCGGCGAGAGCGGCAGCGGCAAGTCGCTGACCTGCAAAGCGCTCATGCGGCTTAATCGCCCCGGTATCCGTCAGACCGGACGCGTTGCGTTGAACGGCGTCGATCTGACGGGGCTGTCCGATAAGGAGATGCGCCCCTACAGAGGCAAACGGATGTGCATGATCATGCAGAACGGCATGCGCGCGTTCGATCCGTCGCGTCCCGTCGGAGCTTATCTGCTGGAGGCGTTGTCCTTGCATGGCGACTGGAGCCCAAGCGAGATGGTCGCCGGCCTGTCTGCCGCCATGATGAGCGTAGGATTGTCGGATCCATCCGCCGTAATGAAGCGATACCCGCACGAATTGTCCGGCGGCATGCTGCAGCGGACCATGATCGCGCTTGCCATCGTATTGGAGCCCGACGTCATTATCGCGGACGAACCGACGACGGCGCTGGATGCCGTCACGCAATACGAAGTGGTCGAGCAGTTCGTGGCGCTGCGGGGACGAATCGGCAGCGCCATCGTATTCGTGTCGCATGATCTGGGCGTGGTGCGCCGAATCGCGGACGAAGTGCTGGTCATGAAGGACGGGGTCATCGTGGAGCAAGGGGGAACCGACGCGATCTTCGGCGGGGCGAGCCATCCCTATACCCGTTATTTGGTTTCGTCCAAGGAAGCGCTCCGGAGCCGTTATTTGCAACTGATGGGGGGGACGCGCATTGCTGAAGGTTGAGGGCGTGAGCAAGTCGTACCGCGGGAACGGCTGGCTTGGCGGAGAACGTCGGC
Source organism: Paenibacillus agaridevorans (assembly GCF_003112455.1). Taxonomy (GTDB): domain Bacteria; phylum Bacillota; class Bacilli; order Paenibacillales; family Paenibacillaceae; genus Pristimantibacillus; species Pristimantibacillus agaridevorans. Next base: position 143,636 of record NZ_BDQX01000196.1, on the reverse strand, counting down.
AAGTGCTGCGACGGATCCATATGGAATGGAACAAAGGCGAGTCCCTCGGCATCATCGGGGAGAGCGGCAGCGGCAAGTCGACGCTCGGCCGGCTGCTGCTCGGCATCGAGAAGCCGGATGAAGGGCGCGTGACGTGGGGAGGACGTCCCATCACGGACCGTCGCGCGAGACGAGGAACGATCAGCGCCGTCTTCCAGGACTATACTTCGTCGATCCATCCCTTCTACACGGTGCGCCAAGCGCTGCTGGAGCCCTTGAAGCTCGTCGGCGGCCCAGGGGACGCGAGGAAGCTCGCGGAGCTGCTGCGCCAGGTGGGACTGGACGAATCGTATCTGGACAAATTTCCGCACGAGCTGTCCGGGGGAGAGGCGCAGCGGGTCTGCATCGCCCGGGCCGTGTCGTCGAACCCGCAATGCATGCTGCTGGACGAAGCCATAAGCTCCTTGGACGGCTCCGTCCAGATGCAAGTGCTGGAGCTGCTGAAGGGGCTAAAAGAAACTTACGGCATGGGGTATATTTTCATCACGCACGACATTATGGCGGCTGCTTATCTATGCGACCGGATCATGATCGTGCGAAACGGCGAAATCGAGGAAACCGTCGAGACGTCGCAGCTGCGGCACGTGAAGACGGATTATGCCAAGGCATTGCTCCGGAAGGTAATTGTATAAAGAACAACGGCGTAGCCCTGGGTTGCCCAAGCTTGATCAGAAAGGAGAACGTGTCGGTGAAAGGTGCGTTGTCTTGGCCGTTTATTCGGCTCTATATGCTTACGCTGCTCTACTTCAGCGCCAATTCCATCCTGAACGTCATCATCCCCCTCCAAGGGGAGGCGCTGGGGGCGACGAATACGACGATCGGCATCATCATGGGCGCTTACTTGCTGACGACGATGGTCTTCCGTCCATGGGCGGGACAAGTCATCCAGCGTTACGGTCCCATCCGGGTGCTGCGGATCATTCTGATCGTCAACGGACTGGCGTTGCTGGTCTACTCGTTCACGGGTCTCGGCGGTTACCTGTTCGCTCGCGTGCTGCAAGGAGTATGCACCGCCTTCTTCTCCATGGCGCTGCAGCTCGGCATCATCGACGCGATGCCGGACGAGGATCGTTCGCAAGGAATCTCCATGTATTCCTTATGCTCTTATATGCCGGGCATATTCGGCCCGCTGCTTGCCATCGGCATGTGGCGGACGGGGGAGATGCACGCATTTACGCTGTCGATGGTCGCCATTGCGATTTTGACCGGCGTGGTGGGGTTCACGGCAAGCATTCATCGCGCTCCCGAGGAGAAGGTCGAAGCCGCTTCACGGGGCAATCCGGCCGCCCTGATGCGGCAAGCCATGGGACAGTTGGTCCGCAATCCCCATCTTCGGCGCTGCGGTACGCTCATGCTGACCGCTTCGCTCGTATTCGGAGCGGTGACGGCGTTCGTGCCGTTGTACGCCCCCCAGATCAACGGAGGCAGCGCCGCCGTCTATCTGGGCATTCAGGCTGCCGTTGTCGTAGCCGCCCGGTTCCTGCTCCGATCCCGCATTCCGTCGGACGGCAAGTGGAGCAGCCGCTTCGTCGGAGGGACGATGCTCATGCTGGTCGCCGCTTCGGTTGCAGTCGGGCTGGCGGCTGCCGGAGGGCCGGCGCTGTTCTACGCCGGCGCCGTGTTGATGGGAACCGCTCAGGCGCTGCTGTACCCGACGCTGACGACCTACTTGAGCTTCGTGCTGCCGAAGACGGAGCGCAACGTGCTGATCGGGCTGTTCATCGCGACGGCCGATCTCGGCGTATCCCTCGGCGGCATCGTCATGGGACCGGTGGCGGATCTTGCGTCGTACTCCTCGATGTATCTGATCTGCGCCATTATCGCGCTGCTCGCGGCTTCCCTTGCCTTGAGGGGACGGATGGGGGGCGGCAACATATCGGGAGCGAAGCGAGGCATCTAATCGCAGTCAAAGGGAAGGGCCGTAGATACCGGGTGATCCGGTACCTACGGTTTTTTTGGCATTGGCGAGGGCTCGGCTGTCTGCAACTTCAATATGCCGCGCGGGAATCAGTCGGTCTCTCTCCGGCTTTAGGCACAATTCATGGGGCTCCCCGGAAGGGGATAAGTCCCCCGATCTCGAATTGGTGTAGGGACGAATCGCAACGAGGCCAGGACGGAACATGAAGGAGATGCCGGCCCGTATTCACCATGAAAGGACGATGTAGAGTGGGGAACCCCCTGGCAACCGTGCAATGGGCAGCACGAAACGAGGAAATCGAGGAGCTCATCCATCAGGGAGAGAGCGTGACCGTTCATGAAATGGCGCAGGGCTTCGAAGCCGAAGTGAAGGAGCTGCGTTCCGCCAATGCCAGCTTCGTATGGAAGGTGTGGAACAAACAATCGAAGCCGCGCGTCGATGTCCAGTACCATTTGTTGCAAATTCTCGCGGAGAGAGGCATTGCCGTTTCCCGTCCGCTCGGCTGGGGCAAGGATGCCGACTGCAACCCCGTCTTGCTCACGACTTTCGACGGGACGAGCATCCGCAAGGCGAATCCGAAGAAAGTAACGGAGCTCGCCAAGCTTCTATCGGCCATCCATCGCATCGGCATCGAAACGGAGATCGATTCTTTCTTGCCGAGCTACGAGTTTAAAAGCTACTTTTTCGCCGAAGCCGATCAATACGAGCCTATCGACCAAGCCTTGCACGCGATCCTGCCTCAGGCGGGACTTAGGAGAGACGCCATCATCCATGGCGACTATCATCTCAACAACATCGTGGAGAACGGAGAGCGGCTAACCGTCATTGATTGGACGAACGTCCAGCGGGGAGATGCCCGGTACGACTTTGCCTGGTCGCTTGTTCTCATGCGCATCTATCTGTCCGAGAGGAACGCGGCCCTGTTCCGTTCCGCTTATCTGGAAGAGAACCCGATGGAACAGGAGGAGCTGAAGGCGTTCGAGGCGCTTGGCATCCTGAGATGGCTCTTCCTGATGAAGCGGGGCGGCACGTTCCGAAAGGCGGATACGATCAAGCGGGTGAAAGGGCTGATACAAGACAATGGTTGGTTGGATCCTTCGCTCCTATAAAAGGGGCACAATCATGGGAGATCGCCGAAGCGCAGTAGCGCATCGCGGCCCAAGGGGTGACACCGGACAACTTTGACGATTTTTTGTGAGAGGCGCCGGCGCGAAGGAGTCCATCATCCAATTCGTTAATGCTAACTCCATCATTCTGGCGCTCCAATAGTTCTGCAGTGATTGCGGCAGGCTCCAAAAAATGCCCCTCCACCAGAACAAAACGTCCCCTTGGCAAACGGTATATGCATTCGCTATGGTAAGGAGAGCGGAATTGCCGCGAATAGCGGCAGAAGCCCTGCTACAAGGATCGAAATTCGACGAAAGTTAAATTGAGGGTGAATCAATCATGCTGCGAAAATTGGAAATCATAGCGACCACGCCTGTTGAAGCGCTGGCGGCCGAACGGGCAGGGGCCGATCGCATCGAGTTGATCGCAGCCATGTCGGAAGGCGGCTTGACTCCCAGTTACGGCACGATCGTGCGGACCGTACAAGCCGTGCGCCTCCCCGTGCGCGTGATGGTGCGGCCGCATAGCAGAAGCTTCGTCTATACATCGGACGAGCTGGAGACGATGACGGCGGATATACGCATGATCCGCGAGTCAGGCGCGGCGGGGCTGGTGTTTGGCGTGCTGACGCCGGACGGGCAAGTCGACGTTGCCGCTGTGGAGAGACTATGCGCGGGGGCGCCAATGTTGCCGGTGACCTACCACCGGGCGATCGATGAAGCGCGGGACATCGCAGAAGCGCTGCGCGAGCTGGAGCGGATCCCGTCCGTCGACCGCGTGTTGACGTCAGGCGGCCACGCCGACGGCGCATGGCACGCGCGATATAAACTCCGCGAGCTGCAGGCGGCTACGCCGCTGAAGCTTATCGCGGCCAAAGGTTTGACGGTGGAGAAGCTCGAAGCGTTCCTGGAGGATGCCGAGGGCGTAAACGAGGTTCATTTCGGGACCGGAGCAAGGGTTGGCGGCAGAGAGGATTCGCCGATCGATCCCGAGCGGGTGGAAGCATGTGCGCGTCTTCTTCGCGGCGGACAGAACGAATGACAGACATCAATGAGGAGGTCGAAGGACGATGACGGAGAAAGCAGGACTGCTCGTGGAAGAGCATAGGGGGCCGCTGGTCGAGTGCGAATATGTCGGCCATCTTGTTGCGGTCGACTTAAATGGCGCAATCGTAAGGGAGATCGGCAATCCTCGTCACGTAACTTACATGCGGTCGGCTGCCAAGCCGTTTCAGGCGCTGCCTTTCTTTGCAAGAGGGCTGCACCGGCAGTTGAAGCTCACGGAGGACGAGCAGGCGATTTTGACGGCTTCGCACCGATCGCAGCCGTTCCATGTCGAGACGCTCGAATCGTTGATGGCGAAGATTGGCGCGGAAGAGCGACAACTGGCGTGCAGCACGGCCTACCCGCTGCACGGGCCGAGCCGGGTTGAGCTGCTGAAGCGAGAAGCGCCCGCGCGGCGTCTGTACCATAACTGCTCCGGCAAACATCTCGGCATGCTCGCCGTGTGCCGAGCCGCGGGTTATCCGGAGCAAGGGTACGAGCAGCCGTCGCATCCTCTCCAGCAGGAGATTATCGGCCTCCTGTCCGTGTTGTCCGGCATCGACGCGGAGGATATCGCGATCGGCATCGACGGCTGCGGCTTGCCGGTGTTCGGCATGCCGATCTATCATATGGCGCAGGCGTTTCTGCGGCTGGCGCGTCCGGAGACGATCGGCGACGGAAAGCTGTCCGCCGCCGCGGCGGATCTGACGGCAGCGATGCATGAGCGTCCGCTGTGGGTGTCGGGCAGCGATCTTATCTGTCCGGCGCTGCTGGAAGATTCCAACATTGTAGCCAAGGGCGGGGCCAAAGGCATTTACTGCTTCGCGTTGAAAGAGCAGGGGATCGGCTTCGCCTTTAAAGTGATGGACGGCAGCGAGGACAAGTGGCCGTTCGTCGTCGCTTCTATCCTCATGCAGATCGGTTACGAGGATGAGCGGACGATTGAGCGGCTGTTGCGCCTATGTCCGGTGGAAATCGTCAACGGATCCGGCACCCGCGTAGGCGAGCATCGGATCGGCTTCGATTGGAACGCGAAGAGCTAGCGGACTATGGTTAAACGGGCCTGGAGGAAAGAACAAGACAGAGCTGAACAGATCTGAACGAGCAGAGCAGATCTGAAGGAGCAGAACGAGCAGAGCAGATCTGAAGGAGCAGAACGAGCAGAACGAGCAGAGCAGGCGGCGATGCTAAGATACCGCCGCTGGACGATTCAAATTAGCAGCACTACTGCTTCATGCGGGGTCATCGTGATCGCGCATTAACGAAAGGGGTTGTTCCTAACAGTCTTGCTAGATGACTGTTGGGACAACCCCTTAGTAACTCACGAGCACGTTTTTGCCGTTTGTGTGAGCTGTAACCCCAAAAAGTTGGGTTGCAGAGCCGCACGGAGCGACTTTGTGAGCTGTAACCCGAAGCCGGGCGTCAAAGTCGCAATTGGCTTTTGGACAGCCCTGTTCCGTATTTATAAGCGGACCTTCCTGGAACGTCACTCATTCGGAAGAGGAAGCTTCAGCACGATATTGGTGCCGGCGCCTTCCTTCGACTCCACCTCGATGTCGTGGGTCGTGCCGTAATGAAGCTGCAGCCGCTGCTGCACGTTGGCGAGTCCGATATGTTCGGCGTCCGGGTGTTTGGCGGCCATCGCCAGCTTTGCATGCAGCGCCTCCAGCGTCTCCGGGGACATGCCAATGCCGTTGTCGAATACTTCGATTCGGATAAATTCGTCGGCGACATAAGCCGTGACCGCGAGGAAACCGTTGTCGTCCGGGCGGAGCTCCAGTCCGTGGTAGATCGCGTTCTCCGCGAGCGGCTGCAGCGTCAGCTTGGGGATAGGAGTCGCCATCAGCGAATCCGGTACGGAGATATGCAGATGGAAGCGGTAATCGTATCGGATCTGGTTGATCTCGAAGTAACGGCGCACCTGCTCGATCTCGTCCCGCAGCGACACCAGCGACTCGCCGGAGGAGATGCTGTAGCGGAACATATCGGCCAGCATAACCGACATTTGCGACAACACGGGGACGCGCTCGATGATGGCAAGCGCGCTCATCGCATCCAGCGTGTTGTACAGAAAATGCGGGTTGATTTGCGAATGAAGCGCCTGAAGCTGCGCTTGCTTGCGCATCAGCTCGGAGTGGTAGACGTCCTTGATCAGATTCTCGATCCGCTCGTTCATCCGGTTAAAGCCGTGAGCGAGCTGCCCGACTTCGTCGGTGCTGTGCACTTCCACGGCAGGCGGAAATTGGCCCGATTGGAGCTGCTTCATCCGCTCCTTGAGCTCTCGAAGGGGATGGGATACGCGTCTGGCTACGAGCACCGCCAGCAATACGGCGAACGCCAGCGCGACAAGCCCGACCTGAATCGTTGTGTTGCGGAACGAATCGGCATAGGTGTGCAGCTTCTTGACCGGGTCGAGGCTGACGGCTCTCCAGCCGATGCCGGACAGCCACGTCTGATTGACGAACATTTCCTCTCCTTTCCAATGGATCCGCTTGCCGGAGAGATTGTCCCAGTCGGTGGACAACAGCCAATTCGACCCGATCTCGTCCAAGTCGCTGCTGTAGACGATTCGATTTGCATTGTCCAGCACAAGCACGTTGGAAGTGTCGGTCTCGGCCATCAGCGCGGCGATCGTGCTTAGATTGAGCTCGACCAGCACGGCGCCTAGCGGAGCCGTGGATAGCGTATTGTTGATTTTGCGGCCGATGACGACCGCGTACGGCAATCGATCCGGTTGGCCGTAGGGCTCGAGACGGCGAAAGGGACCCGCCACAACCGCTTGTCCGCCTTGGGCCATCACGTTGTCGAACCAGGGCTGCTTGATCCAGGAGTTGTAGGGTTCGATGTTGCGTTCCTTGGATACGATGCGCCCGTCGGCCGAAACCCAGACGACGTTGTTCACCGGCGTTTGGATGTTCATATATCCGTACCACTCGTCGAATCGCTGGAACAGCTCGCTTTCCCATCGCTTATATCGGACGAGATCCTCTGGCGGTCCCTCGTTCAGCAAAGCTTGCACTTCGCCCGTATAGATGGCGCGAGTATAACGTTCGATCCTTTCGACGAAAGCGGCCAGCTGTACGCCAAGCATGCGCATTTCCTGCTGCCGATTGCGAATCGTCTGTTCCTCAGAAGAGCGAACGGTGGAGCTGTACAGAATGACTCCGATCGCGGTCAGCGGCAAAGCCGCGATTAATACGAGAGTGAGAAGCAGCTTGGCTCTTATGCTGCTTCTCAGCTTATGCATCGAGCGGCGGATCATGCCGGGCTTCCTCCTTGAGCTTCCTCCTTGAGCTTCATAGGCGTCATGCCGTGATGGCGCTTGAACAGCTTGCGGAAGTACTTCAGATCCTGATAGCCGCAGAGCTCCGCCACTTCGTTGATGCGCCGGCTAGGATCCTCGGTCAGCAGCCGCTTAGCGAAATCCATGCGCAAGGAGGCAATGTATTCCAAATAGTTCACCCCTGTAGCCTGTCGGAATAGCGAACAGAAGTAGCCGGGACTAATATACAGCCGCTTGGCCAATTCCGTGAGAGTAAGCGACTCTCGGAAGTGCCCGTCGATATAAGCTTTCATCTCCATCATCGCTTGCCGGATATCCGGCATCCTGGCGTCCGGGCGCACCGCTCCAATTCCGCCGTAGCCGCCGCTTGAATCCGCCTCCGTCCCCCGGTTGGCCGGCGTCCCGCCTCCCGTTAAAGCAACTACGCCATC
>NZ_BDQX01000196.1:135550-135734 GCF_003112455.1 Paenibacillus agaridevorans | reverse complement strand
CCCCCCCCCCCCGCCCGCCTGTCGATCGGCTAACGCCGTCTCCTGCCGTCCGACCGATTGTCTCGCGAATCAATCGAGGCCACTCGGCCAGCTTGTCTTCGAAGCTCGATATCGTTAAACCGGCTGCTCGGCAACGCGAGCCGGCATCGTCCGCCTTCTCCGCAGGCAGCGCTATCGCCGCGAG
>NZ_BDQX01000196.1:131221-135326 GCF_003112455.1 Paenibacillus agaridevorans | reverse complement strand
TTAACGCCGTGTCTCCTTCGAACACGCCCTCCACGACATAATACAACCATTGTTCCTGCCGATGACGCAGCTGGGCCTCCTGCCGTGCCGTCTGTTCCCTGCGGGCCTCGATGATTCGCGACAACACCGCATTCAGCTCTCCGCCGTCGACCGGTTTAAGCAGATAATCGGCTACCGTCAAACGCAGCGATTGCCGCACGTATTCGAACTCGTCGTAGCCGCTTGTTACAATAAAGCCGATATCGTCGCCGTATTGCTCGCGAGCTTTTTCGATGAGCAGCAAGCCGTTCATGATCGGCATCCGCACGTCGGTCAAGATGAGATCGGCATCCGTGTCGCCGATTTTTTCAAGCGCCTCTTGCCCGTTCGCCGCTTCGCCGGCCAGCTTGATCCCAAGCCCCTGCCAGTCCACCAGCTGGATCAGCCGGGAGCGCGACAGCCGTTGATCGTCTACAATTAGCACGTTCATAGGAAGCTCCCTCCTTTGTCCACAAGTATACCGCTTGCGGCACCGATTGCAAGATACGCCAAAAAACGACCCTCCTATCGTCAAAGAATGCGCCCTTATGAAAATGAACCGCTTTCTTTATACTGAGAACATCGCCGCAAGGGAATGGATAAGAGATCGGCGTGAAGCCGACAGGAGGGGGGATACGCATCATGAGCGCTTCATTGGCGCGTTTGCGCCGCAATTGGAAGGGATATTTGTTTTTGATTCCCGTGTTTGCCGTACTGGCATCCTTTAAATTCATCCCGTTTTTCGACGCTTTGCGCATGTCGATGTACGATTGGAACGGGGCAAACGTCAAGTCTTACGTAGGTTTGGCCAATTTCAAAGAGTTGGTCCGGGACGCTACGTTTCTGGATTCGCTCGGCAACGTCGCGGGTTTTACGTTCGCGGCGGTCATCATTCAACTGATCGTGCCGCTAATTGCGGCCGTGCTGGTTTTTCATGTAACGAACCGGAGGCTGCAGCAGTTTTTCAAAGTTTGGTTTGTCGTGCCGCTCGTTATACCGTCTATCATCGTGTTTTTGACATGGCAGTGGATATTTGCGGGCGAATACGGCGTACTCAACGAATTTCTTAAAGTCGTTGGCCTGGAATCATGGACGCATGCCTGGCTTGGAGAGAGCAAAACGGCATTTACGTCGATTGTCTTCGTAAATTTCCCTTGGATCGGAGGCATCAATTTTCTGCTCTATCTTGCCGGTCTGATGGCCATCTCGGGGGAACTGTTCGAGGTCGCAAAGCTGGACGGCATGAACGCCTGGCAACGGTTCAAACATATCGAGCTGCCGCTTGTGCGCAGCCAGATCAAGCTGATTCTCGTGCTTACGCTGATTAATCAAATTCAAAGCTTCGAAAATGTTCTCGTCCTGACGAACGGCGGTCCCGGCACGTCGACGATGACGCCGGCGCTGTACTTATACATCCAAGGATTTTCTTACAGCCGGCTCGGTTATGCTTCCGCTATCGGAGTGACGTTGTTTGCGGCCGTGCTGCTGCTGACCTGGGTGAACCAGCGGTTTATCCGCGACACGGACAAAATCGATTGACCGTGCGATCGCAGCTGGGTGAAACAGGCTCATGCCACGCGCGCCAAACCGCGCCATATCCGCACAGAAGGAGGAATCGCCGTCATGACGGACCGCAAGACGTCGTGGGGAGTGTACGCGGGACTTGTTTTCCTGCTCGTTCTTACACTATTCCCGTTTTATATGCTGCTCATTAGCTCGTTCAAACATTTTGACCAAATGATATTGGAGTTCTGGACGCCGTCGTTCCCGTTGCACGGAGACAATTACGCGTCGGCGTTCCGCCAGATCGCGCCATTTATCTGGAACACGGTGTTTATCTCGTCCTGTATCGTGGTCGGGGTAATCATAATCTCGTCCCTGGCCGCCTATTCGTTCGTTCGTTTCGATTATCCCGGCAAAAACGCCTTGTTCCTGCTTATTTTGTCGCTGATGATGATTCCCGGCTTCCTGCTCCTTATTCCGCAGTTTATGCTGGTGCAGAAGCTGGACATGCTCAACACGTATCAAGGCCAGATTTTCCCGCCGATGGCGTTCGGCGCTTCGATGGCGACGTTCCTCATGAGGGCGTTCTTCGAAGGCATTCCGAAAAGCCTGCTCGACGCAGCTGATACGGAAGGCGCCAGCGAATGGCGCATCTACGCAAGCATCGTGATGCCGTTGTCTCTGCCCGTAATCGCGACCGTCGCGATTCTGAATTTCCTGGCGGGATGGAACAACTATATCTGGCCGCTGGTTGCCACAACCGGGGATTCGGTAAAACCGGTCATCCTCGCGCTGTCGACGGTTACCGGTACTCTTGACCAAGGCATCAGCGTCAAGCTGGCGGGTTACGTTATCTCGTCGCTGCCTCTGCTCGCATTTTTCTTTCTCGCTACCAAACCTTTTATCTCCGGCATTACGTCCGGCGCGGTCAAAGGTTAGGAATATAAACTAGGGGTGTTCAGCACATGAGCAAAAGCAATCGTTGGTTCAAATCGTTACTCGTAACAGCTTTATCGTTGTCGGTCGTCATTGCCGGCTGCAGCAGCAACGGAAACAACAAACCGGATTCAAACGGCGCCGAGCCGGGTCCAGACAAAGCGCCGGTCGAGCTGCGATTCGCGATGGAGACGCCGAAGGAAGAACAGACGAAGACGGTCTGGAAGGAAATTCTCGACGGTTATACCAGTCAACATCCGAATGTCACGTTTAAAATCGAGTACACGCCCAATGACGGCGACGCCGCGCGCACATGGATGACAACCGCGCTGATTGGCGGCACGGCGCCCGATATTTTCCCAAGCCGTTATACGTGGACGCATGAGGATCTGAACAAGGATCTGCTGACCGACTTGACGGCGCGCTACGACGAGCCGAACCCGTACAACGAGGATAAGGTGTGGAAGGATACTTTTGCGCCAACCGTATTCAATGAGATGAAAAACCCCGTAGACGGAAGACTGGCGGGCATTTCGCTGCAGACATTGGCGATCCGCGTGTTCTACAACCAGGATCTGTTCAACAAATATAATCTGGAAGTTCCGAAAACATGGACCGAATTTCTGAGCGTGCAGAAAACGCTGAAAGACGCTGGCGTTACTCCGTTCGCCTTCGCCAATTCGAAGCCGGGCGACAACCACTTGTTGTGGGCGACGAATATTTTGACGAACCAGATCGCGGCCGATAAGGTGGCTTCGTACGATTATAACGGCAACAAGCAGCTGGAACTCAACGAGATCGTCGGCGCCGTCTCCGAAAAGACGATCGACCTGACGAGCCCGGAGTGGAACGGAGTATTCCCGATCATCAAGGACTGGTCGCAGTATTGGGCCAAAGGCTACAACGGCGTCAACGGCGACACGGCGAAGCAGATGTTTTTGCGCGGCGACGTGGCGATGATGATGGCGGGCAACTTCGAGCTCAAATCGATTCAAGATTTCAGCGGCCGCAAATTCGAATACGGCACGTTCGCGCTTCCTTACTTGACGAAGGCCGAACATCCGGACGCTTCGGAGCGCTACTACGAGCTCGGCGGCTACCCGGACGGCGTGTATACGGTGCCTAAGACGGTGACGGGCGAAAAGCTGGACGTCGTTGTCGACGTACTGAAATATTTGACCTCGCCGGATGTCGCGTCGATTCTTGGCAACAAGCTGTACCTGACGACGACGCTGTCGGGCGCTAAGCTGCCGGACAATCTCAAAGGCTTCGAATTCGTCGGCGACCGTATCCTCGTCAACTTCTACGCGGCCCATATCGACAAGAAGCTCAATGAGGATCTCGTGAGAATCGGCCAGCTGTATCTGGAAGGTTCGATCGATCTGGAGAAATTTACGACGGAAATGAACAATACGCTTACGACGGACATGGCAGCGGCAGCCACGCAGAACAGCTGGAACAAGGACAATGGCTACGGTTCCAAATAAGGCGAGCGTAAGCGCTTCGCGGCCGATGAACTGCATCGTCATCGTCTGCGACACGCTGCGGCGGGATCATTGCGGCCCCTATCACAGGGGCCTTCCGTTATCCGGCGTGACGCATGCGCAGCAGCCCGATTGGGTCGTGCCGACACCCAATATGGACAGGC
>NZ_BDQX01000196.1:130761-131120 GCF_003112455.1 Paenibacillus agaridevorans | reverse complement strand
GGGCAGGCTCTACGCCTTGCATGCCGGCCCGCCGCGACATCTATACGGGGCGCTATGAGTTTCTTGAGCGCGGCTGGGGACCGCTCGAGGACGATGACGCGGATCTGCCGCGCGTTATCTCGGGCTCGTCCAACCAGTCGCTGGCGCAGCAGCTTCGCGAAGGACGGCCGGTCAGCTACCTTGTGACCGACCACTTCCATCTGTGGGAGCGAGGGGCCGGCAACTATCATATGGGCTACAGCGGCTTCGAGTTTGTGAGAGGACACGAAGCCGACGCCTGGAAGACCGATCCCGTCGAGTTCGAGGTGCCGGATGGGGATACGCATAAGGTCGAGCGGCATTTCCGCAACCTCGCGGCG
>NZ_BDQX01000196.1:128081-130623 GCF_003112455.1 Paenibacillus agaridevorans | reverse complement strand
TGGACGGCAACCATACGCATGATCCGTTTTATCTGCATATCGATTGCTTCGATCCCCACGAACCTTGGGATCCGCCGGAAGATTTGCTGAAGATGTTCGACCCGCGCGGCTATGACGTGGAACGTTGGAACTCGATGGTGCCGTACGACGAATGGGAGCGGCATATGACGCCCGATCAGTTGAGACATGTGCAGGCGAGGTATGCGGCGCAGGTTGTCTTGACCGACAAGTGGCTCGGACATCTGCTGGACAAGATGGACGAGCATGGGCTGTGGGAGTCCACCGTGCTGATCTTCACGACCGATCATGGCACTTACAACGGCGACCGCGGCCGCATCGGCAAGCTGCAGACGCATCATTTTGCTTCATGCAGCCGGCTTCCGCTTGTGATCGCGCATCCGGATGGTCCGCAGGGCGAACGGCGCGAGCAGCTCGCGCAGCTTGTCGACATCTACCCGACGGTGCTTAGCGTGCTTGGAATCCCGTGTCCGGAGGGGATACATGGCGTCGATCTTGTACCGGCCGTCATGTCGCCGGATGCGCCGACGCGCTCTTACGCGATCACCGGCATGTACGGGCGCAGCGTATCGCTGACGGACGGGCGATGGATGCTGCATCAGGCGCCTGTAGCAAGCAACAAACCATTGTACTGGTACAGCCATCATGCCGCCAAATTTATCGAATACGAGCTCGGTCCCGTCGAAGAAGGCCGCAGGGCCGTCGTTACGGCCTCATGGCCGGAGTCGACATGGCTGACCTGTTTGTCGGAGGATCCGGGCGAAACGGTAAACCGAGCGGCGATTTATCCGGACAAGCTCGCCGTCATGCGAGGGGCGCTGCGCGAAAAGCTCGCGGAGCTGGGCGCGCCGCCCGAGCAGGCGGTACGGCTGGGGCTGTAGGGAGACGTTCATCAACAGGAGAGGAGCCGGAGCAATGACAACAATGGCGAGAGACGGAGACAACTGGTTCTGGGATTACACAAGGCAGGTGCATGTGGACTTTCATATGCCGGAATTTCCGGTCGGCGCGATCGCGAAGTTCGATGCCGAACAATTTGTGCAAACCTTCGTGCGCGCCCGGGCCAACGTAATCGGGGTATTTACGAAATGCCACTTCGGCAACGCCTTTTACGATAATGAATACGGACATAAGCATAACGGGCTTAAGGGCGACTTCTTCGGGGAAGTGCTGGCAGAGGCGCGCAAATACGACCTTAAAGTTATCGCCTATTATTCGCTGGGCACGGATGCCTACGCTGTGACGCAAAATCCCGACTGGTACCAGATCGACGAAAACGGCAACGTTCGCGGCTCGGAAGGGACGGTATGGGAGCTGCCTTGCCTCAACAGTCCGTACCGCGAGGAACTGGTTATTCCGCAGGTGCGCGAGATTACGGAGAAGTATGTCTTCGACGGCTACTTGTTCGATATTCCGTACCAGCATAACCATATATGTTTCTGCACGTACTGCCGCAAAAAATTCCGCGAGGAGACGGGCCGAGAGCTGACGACGGAGCTGTACCTCGACGAGCCGGAAACGGTCAGGGACTTCGGCCGCCGCACGGCGATCCGCACGATGCAGGAGATCCGCGAGCTGGTAAAGGCGATCCGGCCCGAGGTGCTGGTCAACTGCAACGGCGCTTGGCGAATGGGCGAGCCGGAGGAGCTGAACCTGACGAGCGATTACGGTTTGTGGGAATCGCAGCCGTCGGCGACGGGCACGTTTTACAACCATTCCATCCGTGCCCGCTATGTTCGCACGCTGGACGTGCCGGTACAGATCATGACCGTGCGGTTTACGGAAGGCTGGGGCCTTATGTCGTGCAAGACGCCGGAGCAGCTCAAATACGAGTTCGCGACGATTTTGGCGAACGGCGGCATCGTCAATATCGGCGACCAGGTGCTGCCGGACGGAACGCTGCAACAGGGCGTTTACGACGTAATCGGCGAAGCGTTCGAATTTGTCGAGCAGCGCGAAGCGTATTGCCTGAGAGCGCGGAGCGTGGCGCACATTGCTTTGATCGGCACCAATACGACGAACTGGTATCACGACAAGGATGACGCCTCCACGTTCGGTGCGGCCAAAATGCTGCTGGAGGGACATCACCAGTTCGACATCTACTGCAACAGCGCCTTCCCGGAACTGGACGGCTATAAGGTTGTCGTGCTGCCGGAGACGGTGGAGCTGGACGAGGCGGCGCAGGAGCGCATTCGCCGGTTCGTCGCGCGCGGCGGCTTGCTGCTGGCGGAAGGCGCGGCCACCTTGGGCCGAGCGCCTGTTGCCCAGTCGACAACAGGCGCCGCATTGACAGCGGCCGCGCCAATCGAGGCCGCTTCGGCAAGCGAGGTGTCTGTTCGAGGCAGCGCAGTGCCTGGCAGCGGTGCATCGGGTCTGTCGAAGGCCGGCTTCCTGCGCTTCGGTCTTGCCGACGTCTTCGGCGTGGAGTATCGGGAGCGGACGCCGTATCCGTTTGCGTATATGACCGAAGACGAGGAGCTTTGGCAAGGTATTGCCCGCATCCCGCAACTGGTCGAGGAGCCGT
>NZ_BDQX01000196.1:124523-127950 GCF_003112455.1 Paenibacillus agaridevorans | reverse complement strand
TCGCAACCGCGCGTTCCGCCATCCGCTGCCGCCGGCAGGGCTTGAAAGCGATTATCCGGCGATTACGGTTAACCGTTACGGAGAAGGAACCGCGCTTTACATCGCCGCGCCGGTATTCCGGTCGTATTGGCATTCGAACCACTTCTGGGTGCGCCGCATCGTGGGCAATCTGCTAAACGCGTACGATACGCAGAAGCCGTTTACGGTGGAAGCTCCGGCACATGTCGAGGCGAACCTGATGGAACGCGGCGACGACCGGTTCCTGCATCTTATCCAGTACCAAAGCGTGCAGGTCGGAGAGAAAAGCACGGCGTTTTATGCGCCGATCGAAACGATTACTCCGATGCACGACATTGGCGTTACGGTACGCGACAGCTCGATCAAGCAGGCGGTTCTGCAGCCGGAAGGACTGGAGCTGCCGCTGCGTCGCACGGATGACGGTGTCGCTTTCACCGTGCCGAAGCTGCATATTCACGCGATTGTGCAGCTCAAGCGGTAATGCGCGCCAGCTTCTCTGGCAGCAATTAGCGATTCGTAATTTCGGGCTTCTGAACTTATAGTCATTTTATTACGACAACCGGCAAACCCAAGAGTAAAGGGCTTGTCGGTTGTTATTACTTATCAAGTACTCGCTTTTTCATACACATACTCTCGTCTCGGCCCGCCATCGCCCCAATGTACTCGCTTTTTCATACACATTCGCCTGTCCCCGGGCTGCCCGCGCCCCAATAAACTCGCTTTTTCATACACATTTGCTCGTCCCCGGCTGTCAGCGTCCCCATGAACTTGCTTTTTCATACACATTCGCTCGTCCCGGGCTTCCAGCGCCCCAATGAACTCGCTTTTTCATACAGATACGCTCGTCCCGGCCCCCCATCGCCCCCATGTACTCGCTTTTTCATACACATTTGCTCGTCCCAGGCTGTCAGCGCCCCAATGAACTCGCTTTTTCATACACATTCGCTCGTCCCGGGCTTCCAGCGCCCCAATGAACTCGCTTTTTCATACACATTCGCTCGTCCCGGCCCGCCCGCGCCCCAAATGAACTCGCTTTTTCATACACATTCGCTCGTCCCCGGCTGTCAGCGCCCTTCAGAATCTCGTCAATCTGTTCGAATCCGAACAGCGATTCGCTGACATCCTGTTGTCGCAGTGACGGCATACAATGAAATCAACCGGAATAATTACTTTCATGAATCAGACCTCCCGATTCAAATTCGGCATGTGACGTTTTCCGTTCAAATGTTAGAATGGAAGAGAGAAATTTCCAATCCTGCAAAGATGAGGTGACCGTCATGCCCAAGGATCTGATGGATCGACTGTTGACGGCAGTAACCGGGGAGCCGCTTAGACGCAAGGTGCTTCTTGCGCATTCCTACGCGCAAGGGCAGCAACTGCTGGAGAGACTGTGCGCCCGTGCCGGTGCGATTGCGAATGTGGAGATCGAGACCGTGCGCGGACTTGCGGCAAAGAGAGCGAAGCTGGAGTTGTTCCTGAATGGCATTACACTGCTTGAGGAGGGGCAAGTCTTTTGGATTGTACGAATGCTGTTGGAGGAGTTGGCGACTGAGGTGCCGACCGGCTACATCCATGAGGGCAATCTGAAGCCCGGAATCGTCGATGGAGTAAATCGCTCCTTGGGCGAACTTAGACTTGCGCGGCTTGCGGCTGCAGATCTGCGGGCAGAAGCGTTTACGCATCCCGGCAAAGCCGAGTATATGAGGCAGCTTTTGTCAAGATACGAGTTGTATCTAACCGAGCAGCGGACCACGGATTTCGCGGGACTCGTACATTTCGTAACGCCGGACAGCGAGAATACGCTGTATTTGGCGATTGAACCGACAGGATGGACGCGGGCGGAGCGGGAGATGACGGTGCGGATCGCGGGAGAACGATTGGTGATTTTGGAAGCTGAGGCGCCATTCGGTCAAAATGAAGGCTTCGCGGAAAACTCCTTTGCATTGTTCAGCGCTTCCGGGCCCATCGCGGAAGTGAGGGAAGGTCTGAGAAGAATGCTGGGGCAGGCCGATTCAATTGACGACATCGAGATAATGGCGGCGGATTACGAGCGTTATGCGCCTATCGTATACGATCACGCGAAAGCTCTGGGTCTTGCCTGTACTTTGTCGAGCGGCCTGCCGATCGGGTATTGCCCGGCGGGGCAAGCAGCCCTCGGTCTGCTGGATTGGATACAGGAAGGGTATCCCGTATCCAAGCTGACCGAGTTGCTTCGGCATGGGCGCTTGCGAATCGAGGACGAACGTTTCACGCAAAACAGCTGGATCCGTCTGCTCGAGCAATCCGAAATCGGCTGGGGCAAGGACCGATACATCTCGTTGCTGGAGTCTTCGAGACTGGCCGAGGGTGATAGGGAACAAAGCGCCGCCTTGCATGCTCATACGTTGCAATGGTTCAGCTCCCTGCCGGACAATGACCAATGGTATCCTTTCGAACTGTTGAATTGGCTGGCTCGCAACGTGGCGATCTACGCGGCGGGACGATCACCGGAGGATGCCGGCGTACATTCGTCGCTGCGCGAGCAGGCGCTTACGCATGCCAAGTCTCCATCCGGGTGCATGTCCAGGGATCTTGCGATCCGTTACGTGCGCGGGATGCTTGACGGCATTCGGATACTCGTATCGCCGACGCCGAAGCCTGGAGCGATTCACGTCAGCTCGCTTGCGGGGGGAGGATGGAGCGGACGCGGACTTTTCTGGATTCCCGGCATGGACGAAAGCTCCTGGAGCGTATCGTCCAGGCAGGATCCCGTGCTCCTCGACGAGGAGAGAATCCGGCTTTCGCCGGATTTGACGACAAGGAGTGAACGGGCAAGCGCCCAAAGGCTGGAGCGCGAATCCCGAATTGGATTCCTTCGGGGCGAGCTGTGGCTCAGCTACTCGTCCTACGATCCCGGCGAACAGAAGAGTCATGGCGCTGCCTTCGAAATGCTGCAGCTTTTTCGGCTCAGGACTGGAGATGCGACCAAAGATTTTGGCGCTTTGTCGGCAGCGCTTGGCGAACCGTATGGCGTATTGGATATGCGCTGGGCTGCCCGATTGCCGCTAAACGGAATCGACGCTTGGGCGAAGCTGCTGGCGAACGCAAGAGGCGAGCGGCTGGACGGACGCGAAGCCATACGCGGCAGTTATCCGGCGCTGGCGGAAGGGTATCGGGCAGGCACGCTTAGGCAGGCGGACGAATTGTCGGCGTATGACGGCTGGATCGGCGAGCTTAATCGAGTGATGGAGCAGGGAGGCCGCCAAGGCGAGTCCAGCCCCGGTATAGTGCCAAAGCGGGATTATATCAGCGTCAGCGAGCTGGAGCAGTACGCAAGCTGCGGATTGCGATATTACTTCGGCTATGTGTTGAATTTGCGTCCCAAGCAGACGGCGGAGCTGGATCGAACCCGCTGGCTGCAGGCGAACGA
>NZ_BDQX01000196.1:123819-124413 GCF_003112455.1 Paenibacillus agaridevorans | reverse complement strand
GGAGGAAGCGACGGGGAACGGCGCGAGAGCAGCCGTGCACGATCGCGAGCGGTTGTACGGGCGGCTCGAACAGGCCCTGTTGGCATTTGCGTCACGGATTCCTGCGCCAAGCAGCCATATATTCGTTAAGGAAGCCGAGGAGCTGCGGCGGGATGCGGATGTGTTCTACCATGTGGAATCCGTTAATGCCGTTCAACCGCTATTTTTCGAGCTGGAGCTGAAGACGGAGGCTGGGGAGCCCATGGAGGTCGAGCTGGCGAACGGGATGCGCTTTAGGCTAAAAGGTTTTATTGACCGGATCGATCGGATCGGACCGCATGAATACCGGATTATCGATTACAAGACCGGAAGCCCGGCCAAGTTTAAACCTTCCGAATATTTCTGCGGCGGGACGCAGCTCCAGCATGCGATCTACTCCGTTGCGGCCGAGCAGTGGCTGCGGACATCCGGTTACGATGCCCAAGCATCGGTCACGGAGGCCGATTATCGATTTCCAACCGCGAAGGGGCGAGGCGAATTCGTTCGAAGGGAGCAGAATCGCAGATCGGAGCTTGCCGTCGTTATCAAAGGATTGCTAGACTCCCGCGAGAGCGG
>NZ_BDQX01000196.1:116606-123756 GCF_003112455.1 Paenibacillus agaridevorans | reverse complement strand
CTTGTTTATCCCGGCGTCCGATATTCAGCAATGCCGATGGTGCGACTATGCTTCGGTGTGCGGCGCCCATGCGACGCGAATGGTCGAGAAACGTCAGTTGGAAGGCAATGGAGGACTGCTGGGTACGCTGCTGGAGGTGGAGAGCTATGGCTGATGCAAACGGGATGGATAGACTGGCCCATCTACAGGATCGCGAGCGCATTTTGACGGATCTGAACACGACGCTTTTAGTGGAGGCGGGAGCGGGCTCGGGCAAAACGACAAGTCTCGTCGGGCGGCTCCTTGCTTTGATCGAATCAGGAGTGCGCGTGGGAGAGATTGCCGCCATCACGTTCACCAACAAGGCGGCCGACGAGATGAAGGAACGATTCCGGCTGGCGCTGGAGCAAGCCTATCGGCAAGCGTCGGCGGGCGCCCCGGCTACTGCCGCGGACGCCCCCACCGCTGTCTTGGACGCACCACCTGTTGCTGCCGCGGGCTCCCTTCGCGCACAACGATACGCCGGTGCGCTTGCGAACCTCGATCTTGTTTTTATCGGCACGATTCATTCGTTCTGCGGTTCCTTGCTGCGCGAGCGTCCGATCGAAGCGGGGCTGGACCCTTCATTCGAAGAGATGGATGAGGAAAGCGACAAGTCGTTCCGGGAGCTCTGTTGGGACACTTATATGTCTGCACTAAACGAGTCGGAGACCCGCAAGCTGGAGGAGCTGATCGGCCTTGGCGTCGACGTAAATACGCTCAGGGACGTATATGATCGCGTATCGGGTTTCATGGACGTCGACCTGCCGGCGGAGGAACGGGAACAGCCCGATTGCGAGCGCATTAGTTCGACGTTGATTCCATTGCTGGATGCCGCTGCTCCTTTCCTTCCGGCATCCGAGCCGGCAAGCGGCTGGGATCCGGTGCAGAAGCTGGTGCGCCAAAGCCTGCAGAAGCTGAAGTATGAAAATTTGAAGAATGATATGTTCGTGTTGGAGCTCGCCAAGTCGTTCGACCGGAAGCTTGACGTGACATTAAACAGGTGGACCTCCAAGGAGCAAGCGAGCGAGATGAAGCGGCGCTTCCCCCAATGGCAGCGCGATGTATTGTTCCCGTTCCTTCAGGAGTGGAGGGAATATTTGTACCCCAAGCTGATTGCTTTCGTGCGTCCTGCGCTTGATATATGCCGGGAGCAAAGATTCGCGGCAGGCAAGCTGAATTTCCAGGATCTGCTTATGGAAGCGGCGAAGCTTGTCAGGGAGAACGGGGAGGTTCGGGCCTATTATGCCGCACGGTATACGAGGCTGCTTGTCGACGAGTTTCAGGACACGGATCCCATTCAAGCGGAGCTTATGTTTTTGCTGACGGGAGAAACAACCGGGAGCGGTCATGAACGCGATTGGCGCCGGTTGACGCCGCGACCTGGCTCGCTTTTCGTCGTGGGCGATCCCAAACAATCGATATACCGGTTCAGGCGGGCCGATATTTCGATCTATAATGAAGTGAAGGCGCGAATCGAAGGCTGCGGGGCGGTGCTTCGTTTGACGGCGAACTTCCGGTCGGCGCAAGCCATCGGCGATTTCATCAACGGCCAATTCGTCGGCAAGCTGCCGCAGGAGGAAACGGCGCATCAGGCCGCCTATGTGCATATGGAGACGAGGGCGGCTAATCCAGCAGGGAGCAAAAGCTCGCCGTTCGGCGTGTTTGCGCTTACGTATCCGAAAATAGCCGGAGGCAAGGCCGCCGTCGCTCAGCTCGACGCGGGGCGGATCGCCGCTTATATCGCTTGGGCTTGCGGCGGTGCAGGCAAAAACAAGAGCGGCATTCGCATCGCGGATAAGGACGGAGGGAGCCGCGCCGCGGTGCCGGGCGATTTCCTCATCCTGACGAAGACGCGCGAATTTATCCATCTGTACGCGGAGCAGCTGGATCTGTACGGCGTGCCATCCGATACGTCGGGGAGCCGGACGATCTACGAAGAGCTCGTTGCGCTCTGGCAGCTTACCCGTTACCTCGATGACCCCGGCGATTCCGCCGCCTTGTTAGGCGTGCTTCGGGGGATGTTGTTCGGCGTGAGCGACCGGGCGTTATGGGCCTATAAAGAGGCGGCGGGACGAATAACGCTCCATGGCATCCCGGATGCGGAGGCGTGCCCCGAGGAAGCTCGTCCCGTTCGTGCGGCGCTTTCGAAGCTTCGCATGTATCGGGATTGGCTTCGCGGAGATTCGAGCGCGATGTCGGTATTCGCGGCAATGATCGAGGATCTGGGCATTTTGCCGTACGTTTCGACGCTTCAAGCGGGAGCGGTTCGTGCGGGGACGCTCGTGCGATTAATGCAGCTTTTGCAAAATAACGCGGGATCAGCGGCCAACTGGCCGGCGCTTACCCGCATGATCGGCGAGCTGCTGGCGGATCGCGGCATGGAAACTTCCAGCTTGTACGCGGGCGGCAATGGAGCGGTACGCATTATGAACTTGCACAAGGCGAAAGGGCTGGAAGCGCCGGTCGTTTTCCTGGCTTGCCCCAGCGGCGAAACCGATCATGACGCGACGGAGTATATCGACCGATCGGGGGAGACGGCCAAGGGATATTTTACGATGAGCCGGAAAGTTGGGGAGTACGGTCGCGAGGTCGTTGCGCAGCCGCCGGGTTGGAGTGACATGAACGAGCGGGAGCGGCTGTTCGCGAATGCGGAGAAGGATAGGCTGTTGTACGTGGCGGCTACAAGGCCCAAGCAAATGCTGGTCGTCAGCTTGTACCCGGAACAGCCCGCCAAGTGCCCGTGGACGCCGCTTATGCATGGCATGGATCTGGTGCGCGAGCTGGACGTGCCGGAGCTGGAGCCGGAACGCAAGGAAACCGTCACTGTGACGCCGGATATGGTGCGGATACAAGAGAAGCGAGATGAGCGACTGCGGCGGCTGTCTGCTCCAACGTACAGCTTGGCATCGGTAACGGGGCAGACGAAAAACGGTGGGGAAATCCCGGAATGGTCGGCGACGGGAAGGGGGCTCGCTTTCGGCAGCGTAGTACATCGTGCGATCGAGCTCGCAGGCCAGGGACTGCAGGAGGAGAGAGTAGAGGCTGGCGTCAGGATGTTTGCCGAAGAAGAGGGACTTGCGGCCGAGCATATCGTCGATGCCGCGGCAATCGTTCGAGCCATCCTCGGGAGCGAGCTGTGGCAGCGAAGCCTGCGGGCAAAGCGGCGGTTGTTCGAAGTGCCGCTCATGATTCGGAAGCGGGTGACTGCCGAGGTGCTAAGTTCGTCGCGCGCTTCTGTGGAGCCAGGTCCATCGTACACTTCTGAGGAGGTAAGTGCGTCGTGCTCTCCTGAGCGAATGAATGCTGCGTCCCGAGCGGGGGACGCGGGTACGGACCTTCTTCTCCGCGGCGTCATCGACTTCCTCTTCGAAGAAGAGGACGGCTGGGTCATCGTGGACTTCAAGACGGACGCCGTGCCGGACGGGAGGCTGCAGTCGTTTATCGACTTTTATCGTCCGCAAGTGCTTGCATACGCAGAGGAGTGGAGCAAGACGTTTGGTTTCCCGGTTAAGGAAGCTGGGCTTTATTTTGCGGGGACGGGGACGTATGTTAAGGAAGGAACAAGCTGGAGCGACGCCTCGGAAGGATAAGCGCGTTCCGATCTTGCATGAGGGGCTGCTGTCGTCATGGATGAGGACAGCGGAGCCTCCGACGCTTGGAAATGGAGACGGTATCCATGAGAGTAGGATTCAGCATTCTGAAAGAAATAAAAGACAAAAGAGCCGCCCTTAGCGGGCAAGTGTATGGAATAAAGGATATCGAATTCGAACGGATGATAAAGCTGCTGGAGAAACAAGGTTACATAGAACGGGTATTGCGAGTCGGAGATCGATTTTCTCTAAAGCCGGTCAGGCTCTCGGAAAAAGGAGAGAGGTTCTTAATGGAGCATGCCGAGTTAGCGGATGAGTACCCTGACAGCATGGAAGAATTAAAAGAATGGGTTCGGGCGGATAGAGCGAAGGAATGACAGGAATTGTCCGCTATACGAGCTCATGATACAATTGGTGGGGAATATACGTTCGTTTTTGTAGCCAATGAGATTGTAAGGGGGAGGCGGATCGGCATGATGGATGACAAGGAGATTAAGCGCAAGGGCAATTCATATCCGGATAGAGTGAAAGAAGATAAAGTCACGTACGAGGACTATGCTTCTTTGGATGATGGCAACCGATATGAGCTTGCGAACGGTGTTTTGGAGTTAATGTCGCCTGGCCCTTCCGTTCCCCATCAAATTATTTGCGCTGAAATATTGAAACGAATGGCGGACACTTGCGATGCGGACTATCTGATTCTAAGCGCGCCCGTCGATTTGATCTTAAGCGCGATTGAGGTGCGTCAGCCTGATCTGATGATGATACATCGCAGTCGTCTAGGCATCGTGAGCCATCGCGGTGTCGAAGGACCGCCCGATCTGGTCGTCGAAATCCTGTCACCCTCCACTCTTCGAAGAGATAAGCTCGATAAGTCGCGAAGCTATGCACAATACGGCATTCCGGAATATTGGATCGTCGATCCCGCATTAGGCGCGCTCGAACGATATGAGCTGAATGGTGAAGCCTACTTGCTGTCGGAGATATTCACAGCGGAGATGACGGTACAGTCGAATCATATCCCATGCGTGTCCTTTACCATGGGGGACATTCTGAGCCGAGTGCCGGATCTATCGAATTGAAAATTAAGAATGGATAGACATCTGTTTCGGAGGTAATCCGGCAGATGTCTTTTTGCATTTAATGGAGCATCACAATGCAGAGACGGGGCAGCAATTTTTTTATTCAAATTTATTTAGGTTCGCTATATAATATGTTTAGTGATAAACAATTAGAGCGGGAGGGGAGAACGTGCACGATCTTACTAATGAGAACGATCGTAGAAGCGTTGACCATACGTTGAAAGGCAACTTGGACAGCCGTGTAACGCTCGAGCACTTCGTCGGCCACATGCAACGCATTCAGCGTTACCTGCGCTCGGAGGCGATCCATCAGAACCAGCCGGAGCTGACGCGCGTGCAATGGATGCTCCTCCGCCATCTGCGTTGCACGGAGGGAAGGACGATCGGGCAGCTCGCCGCCCATCTGGACGTGCGGGCGAGCACGATGTCCCAGATGATCGACCGGCTCGAGCTGATGAAACACGTCGTGCGGGAGAACAGTCCCGAGGACGCGCGGGTAAAGCTCGTCAAGCTGACGCCGAGCGGCGAAGAGACCATTGCCGGCATGGAAGCGGCCTGGCTGGAATCGCTCGAGGAGCCCTTCGCTCATTTCACCGAAGACGAGAAGCGGCAGCTTGTGGCCCTGATGGAGAAGCTGTCGTCGCATCTGCCTAGGAAAGGAGACTAACTCCAATGCCTTACGGGCGCTACATTCGAAAATATTGGAAAAGCTTTCTTCTCGCGATCCTGTTCGTCACGATCGAAGCCGGCGCGGATCTGATGATGCCGACGCTGCTCGCGAACATCATCGACGAGGGAATCGCGGAGAAGGATATGAACCACGTCCTCCAAATGGGAGGGCTTATGCTGCTCATTACCGCAATGGGGGCGGTAGCGGCTTCCATCCGCAATGTTGTGGCGAGCCATGTCTCCCAGAAATTCGGAGCTGAGCTTCGCTCGGATCTGTTTGCCAAAATCCAGTCGTTGTCCTTCGACAGCATGAACCAATTCGACCGCGGATCGCTCATTACGCGACTGACGAACGACGTAACGCTCGTGCAGAACTTTCTAAACGGGATGATGCGGATTTTCGTAAAGGCTCCCATTATAGGGATAGGCGCGCTGATTATGGCGATCCGGCTCAACTGGAATTTGTCCATTATTCTGCTTGTTATTGTTCCCATCGTCATTGTATTGGTAGCGCTTAATATTCGAATCGGGTTCTCGAGGTTCATGAACGTGCAGAAGTCCTTGGACAAGGTGAACGCGACGGTGCGTGAATATTTATCCGGCGTCAGGGTCGTCAAGGCGTTCAACCGATTCGACTACGAGGAAGAGAGATTCGAGAAGTCGAACGAGGAGCAGCGCGCCCGCTCGACGAACGCGATGCGGGCGATGTCGATCTTTAATCCCGCGATTATGCTGACGGTCAACTTCGGTATCGTGACGGTGCTCTGGCTTGGCGGGCGGTGGTTGAATGCCGATCTGCTGCCGGTCGGGCATCTTGTGGCCTTCGTCAACTATATGACGCAAATTTTGTTCGCGCTCATGATGCTGACGATGGTATTCACGATGTTCATCAGGGCCAAGGCGTCCGCGCAGCGGGTCGGCGAGGTATTCAAACAAGAGAACGGCATGACTTGGCGGGAAGAGGGGGAATGGGGAGGCGAAACGGGAGGGAGTGCGGGGGCCAAAGGCTCCATCGGCTCCATCGAGTTTCGAAATGTCACCTTCTCCTACGGCGGCGAACAAGGCAGCCCGGCGGTGGACGACGCGACCTTCGCATGCCGTCCCGGCGAGACGATCGGCATCGTCGGCTCCACCGGCTCGGGCAAGAGCAGTCTTGTGGAGCTGATTCCCCGCTTCTACGATGCGGACTCCGGCGAGATCCGGGTAGGCCATACGGATATCAGAGAGCTCGATCCGTCGGCGCTTCGGGAACGCATCGCCATCGTGCCGCAGCAAACCATGCTGTTTACGGGCTCCATTATGGACAACATCCGCTGGGGCAAGGAAGACGCGACGGACGAAGAAGTGGTGGAAGCCGCTAAACTTGCCGAGGCGCATGAGTTTATACAGCGGCTGCCAGAAGATTATCAATCCCTGTTGGGGCAGCGCGGCGTTAATCTGTCCGGGGGTCAGAAGCAGCGGATATCCATCGCAAGAGCACTGATCCGCAGACCGGACATTCTTATTCTCGACGATTGCACCAGCGCGGTCGATATGGTGACGGAGGCTCGCATCAAATCGGCGCTCAAAACTTATGCGCAAGGCATGACTTGCCTGCTCATCGCGCAGCGGATTACTTCCGTTATGGATACGGACAACATAATCGTTATGGATCAAGGAAAGATCGTGGACAAAGGAACGCATGATGAGCTCCTGGAACGCTGCCAGGTGTACCAAGAAATCTATCGTTCCCAGATCGGGAAGGAGCTGAAGACCGATGTCGTCTAATTCGAGCGGAAGCCAAGGCCA
>NZ_BDQX01000196.1:100926-116472 GCF_003112455.1 Paenibacillus agaridevorans | reverse complement strand
GGAAAGCCGGTCAAGCCGAAGCAAATGCGAGCGACGATGCTTCGGCTCTGGCGTTACTTCGGCAGCGAGCGCAAACGTCTTATTCTTATCTTCGCATTCGTCATTGCGACTTCCCTGCTGGCTGTGGCGGCGCCTTATCTGATTGGATCAGCCATCGACGCCATGAGCGCGGCGGATGATGGCGGCGTCGATTTCGGCCTGCTGGAAATCATTCTGCTTGTTCTAGTTGCTGCATATGTCAGCGAAGGCGTGTTGTCTTTCCTCCAGAGCTGGCTGATGGCAGGGTTGTCCCAACGTGTGGTAAAGCAGCTGCGAGGCTCGCTGTTCGGCAAGCTGCAGAAGCTGCCTCTGCGGTTCTTCGATTCCAGATCGCACGGCGAGCTCATGAGCCGGGTGACGAACGATATCGACAACGTCAGCAATACGGTATCGCAATCGACGGTGCAGCTGATGTCGGGCTTCATCGGCATCGTCGGTTCGCTTATCATGATGCTGGTTTTAAGCCCGCTGCTGACGCTCGCTACCCTGATCACGGTGCCGCTCGTCTACCTGCTTGCGAAATTTGTGACGAGCCGGACCGGCGTGCTGTTTAAGGAGCAGCAGGCGCAGCTGGGCAAGCTTAACGGTCATATCGAAGAGACGATTACGGGTTTGCAGGTCGTAAAGGCGTTCAATCACGAGGCCAAGTCGATTCAGCAGTTCGAGGAAGTGAACGGCAAGCTGCTTCAGGTGTCGCTCAAAGCGCAGATCTGGTCGGGCTTCCTGATGCCGCTCCTCGGCGTGATTAACAATATCGGGATCGCCACCATCGCAATCGTCGGCGGCGTGATGGCCGTCAACGGACATCTTAGCGTTGGTCTGATCGCGAGCTTCGTGGGTTATTCCCGGCAGTTTGTCCGTCCGCTTAACGAGATGGCTCAAATCTACAATGTTCTGCTGTCAGGCGTAGCGGGCGCGGAGCGGGTGTTCGAGGTGCTGGACGAAAAAGAAGAGGAGCCCGATGCGCCTGGCGCTATCGTTCTGTCTAACCCTAAAGGGCATGTCGTATTCGAGAATGTCAACTTCGGTTATCGCCAGGATGTCCCTATCTTGAACAATGTCAGCTTCGATTCGCCAAAAGAGAGCAGCACGGCGCTGGTAGGCCCGACGGGAGCGGGCAAGACGACCATCGTTAATCTGCTTACGCGCTTTTACGATGTGACGGGCGGCCGCATTCTGATCGACGGCCGCGATATCCGGGACTACACGAGGGAGAGCCTACGCCTATGCTTTGGCATCGTGCTGCAGGATACGTATCTGTTTTCCGGCACGATCCGGGACAATATTCTGTACGGGAAGCCGGATGCGACGGAGGAGGAAATGCTGCAGGCGTCGCGGATGGCCAATGCCGATGCCTTTATTCGGCGGCTTCCTCAAGGCTACGGTACGGAGCTGACCGAGAACGGCGGCAATCTGAGCCAGGGGCAGCGACAACTGCTCGCGATCGCCAGGGTCATCCTGGCTAAGCCGTCGATTCTCATCCTCGACGAAGCGACCAGCAGCATCGACACGCGGACGGAGCTGCATATTCAGGAAGCGCTGCTCAAGGTGATGAAGGGCCGGACGACGTTTATTATCGCGCACCGGCTTAATACGATCCGGGACGCCGATGCGATCATGGTCATTGACCGGGGCAAGCTTCAGGAGAAAGGGACGCATGACGCGCTGATGGAGCGGCGAGGCGTATATTACGGCATGTTTGACCAACAGTTCAAAAATGTGCAAACATAGTGAAAGTAATAATCCAAGACATGGGGAGAAGGTATGGGAGTGGAAGTGAAGTTTTGTTCAGCCTGCGGGAGCGCGATGGAATACAGGGAGATGGACGGTCATTCGCGACAAGCGTGTACGACATGCAGCTTCGTGCACTGGGGCAGCTATAGCATAGGCGTCGGGGCACTCGTGAAGAAGGACGACAAAATGCTGCTCGTCCGCCGCGCGCAAAATCCGGGCAAAGGTTTTTGGACCAATCCCGGCGGCTACATCGAGCAGTTGGAACCCATCGAGGAAACGATTGTGCGCGAGGTGATGGAGGAAAGCGGCATAGAGGCCGTCGTTACCGGCGTCGCTGCGTTGCGCGATCAGCCGAGGGACATTCACAACGTCTACATCGCGTTTGCCATGGACTATGTCGGCGGCGAGCCGCGGCCAGATAACTACGAGGTGGATGCCGCAGGTTTTTTTACGCTTGAGGAGATGGCGGAGATGAACGTCGCGCCGTTTACCAGATGGCTGGCCGATATCGCGTTCCGCGGTCAATCGGCGGGATTGCTTAAGGACGTGGCACCCATCGTCCCGCTGAACGGCAACGGGTTGTTTCGGGTGTAGGACTCAAACGCAAAGGACCGTCAGGATGATCAATCCTGACGGTTTTTCTCTGCCCGCGAACGGGATGTTGTTGACTCGCGCGTGTTACGTCAGCGTTCTCCGCGATTTCGCCCGCAACAATCAAATCTCTTTGCGATGAAGATAAAGAAGTCCGCCCGCTACGAACAACACGAAGCTGCAGCCTACCGTTACGAGAATATTCTCGAGGGGCAGATTAAAGGCTCCGAAATTCTGCTCGCCGCCTTGTACAAGCATGCCGAGCGCCGGCTGTGCCCATGGATAGAACGGTCCGTACTTGTCGGAGTTGACGACCAGAATGTTCGGAATCGTCATGGCTACATTGATGGCCAGCGGCGCGGCGAAGCTGCTCCAGCCGATGGAAGCCCACAGTTGCAAAGCGGCGAGAGGCAGGCAGGCAAGCCAGCCCGTTAGGAGGGAGACGAGCGCCGATTGCCAGTCGATGCTGCCTGTAATCCCATGTACGGCGGATGCCGCGAGCAACGCGCCGATCATGACAAGCTGCACGGCGGCAAGCAAGGCAGCCACCATAAAGAATTTGGCTCCATACAAAGCGGTGCGCGATACCGGCAGACTAAGCGTCGCTTTCCATCCGCCCCCGCTGTGCTCGTATCTGCAAACGAAGGAGGAGAAGATGCCTGTCAAAATGGGCATCAGAAGCAGGGCATGGAGCATGAAGACGGTGGATTGCAGCAGATCGTATCGCGATGCTTCCGGTACGTCCGTCAAATTCGACATGGCGCCGATAAGCGCGGCCAGCAGCGGACTAATGGGGACGAGCAGCCAGATCAAGGAGCGGCTAAGCTTTAATCGTTCAGCGCCGAGCAGCCCCAGGAAAGAACGGAATCCCATCTCAGTTCACGTCCTTTCGATTGAAGTGGACGGCAGCCGGCAGCAAAATCACAAGTCCGATGATTAGCCCGGCCAGAACGAAGGTTTCGCCGTTCTCTGCCTTATAGGAAGCAAGCGGCCAGTTGGTGGGCACCCACTCCGAGAGAGGGAACACCGAGATCAAGGCGGCAACGATTCCGATCGTGATCGGCAGAGACTGGTTGCGGTAAGTCACGCACATCCACAGCACCGGAGTCAGCAGCGTCCAGGATGCCAGATAGGGATAAGCCGCCAGCTTTATAGCATCGGTCACGGGGAAGTCCGCCGCATCGAAGCCGAGCAGCAAGCCGAGTCCGAAGGAGCCGAGTGCGAGCACGATGCTGGCAACGGCAAGCAGCAACGCGACGATGGCAAATTTGGAGCCAAACACCGCGTATCGCGAGATCGGCAGCGCGAGCAACTGCTTCCACGCGCTTGTATGATGCTCGACATTGGCCAGCATGGAGCTCAGAATGGTAATGCCCATCAAAAGCGCGATGGGAACGAACATCAAAATATTGTCCAGCAGGCCGCCCCAGGGATCGCCGGCGTAGGCTTTTATCATATAATCGTAACGGAGACCGTAATTCAGCCCTTGCATCGCGATTAAGCCGACCGGGGCGAGGAAGGTCAGGAACCACAGTCCTTTGCCATTGATCTTGAGCAGATCGGATCTTATCGCTTGAACGATCATAGGCTTCCATCCTCCCCGACGATTTCGAGGAACAGCTTCTCCAGCGTCTTGCGATCTTCTTCCACTCGATAGACGGCATGGCCGGATTGCACCAGTTCTTTGACGGCCAGGGCTACGGCGGCGTCTCCGGCGCTGCCGAGCGACAGCGTGGAGTCGCCCGCGCCGATCGCGGCTTCGATACCGCGGCTCGCCAGCACGCCCAAGGCGTCTTCGCGTTCCGAGACGCGGAGCGTGACGGCGCTTTGCGACTGCGTACGCAAGCTGTTGATCGTATCCTGGAACACCAGCTCCCCGCGACGAATGATGCCGACGACGCTAGCCATTTGCTCCACTTCGCTCAACAGATGGCTGGAAATGAGCACGGTAATGCCGTATTGGCGCGGCATCTCCTTGATCAGCTCGCGAATTTCCAGTATGCCGGACGGGTCGAGGCCGTTGGTGGGCTCATCCAGGATGAGCAGCTCCGGGTTGCCGAGCAGAGCGCTCGCTATACCCAGGCGTTGCTTCATGCCTAGCGAATATCCTTTAACCGGGCGCTTTGCTTCCTTCGTCAATCCGACGATAGCGAGAACCTCATCGATTCGGCTCGCAGGCACGCCGATGATGCGGCGAATCGCCTCGAGATTCTGAACGGCGGTCAGATGTCCGTAGTTCGACGGATATTCCACCAGCGACCCGACCTTCCGTAGAATAGACAGCCGGTCCTTCTCCAGCGGTCGCCCGAAGATCCGAATAGACCCTCCCGATGGTTTGATCAGACCGAGCAGCATGCGGATCGTCGTTGTTTTGCCCGCGCCGTTCGGCCCCAGGAAACCGTATATTTCCCCTTTTGCGATTTGCAGATTCAGGTTGGATACCGCGTAGCGCCCCTTGTACCTCTTGCCGAGACCTCTTGTCTCGATTATCCATTCTTTCAAGTCGATCACCTCGAGATCCAGATTAACGTCTCAAGGTTAAGTCCCGTGTACGGCGAAGGTTAAATTTCGTTTAAATGCGAGTTCAAATTGAACGACCTCTTTAAAAAAAGCCGCGTTCGTCCTTCGCTTTCGTCTTTTCGTACAGATACACCCGCGTCCCTTCCTCCGAGCTTGCCGTTTCGCGGACAAGTCCCATGCTGTCGGCCAAATAATCCACGATGGCAAGTCCGACGCCCGCCCCTGTGGCAGAGGATTCGGAGTTCAGACCCCGGCCTTTGTCGGAGAAGACGAGGCATGGCCGTCCGTGCCGCTTCTCCAACGCTAAGCCGATATAACCGCCATCCCGGGCATGGCGAACGACATTCTGGAACAAATTGTCCAGCATGCGCTGCAAGCCCGCGCGATCGCCTTGCCATATCAGCTGCTCATGGGGTAGCCGAACGTCGACCTCGAGACCTTCCCGTTCCCAGAGCGGATACCAACTTGCGGCGGATTCTCTCGCCAGCCGGACGATGTCAACAGCCTCCAGGGTCAGCTTATAGCGCCCGCTGGTCATGAGCGTATAGGCAAGCAGGTTGTCAATAAGCTCGCCCAACCCTTCGGCCTTGCCTTGCATGACCGATACGGATTGCTGCCCCTTCGGACTAAGCGGCTCCTCGCGCAATTGGTAGAGATGCCCCTGCATAATCGTGAGCGGAGTGCGCAGATCATGCGACAAATTCGCGACGAGCGACTTGCGCAGCTGTTCTTCTTCGCTCTGGCGCTGCCGGCTGTCCCTGAGCTGGGCGACCATGCCGTTGAAGGAGTATTCCAGCGCTCCGATTTCGTCCCAGCGCTTGATCGCGACGGGTTCCGGGATGCCGTGCTCATCCTGCCGCGCCATAGCGGATTGCAGGCGAAGGAGCCGTCTGCGGATGTGGCGGAAGAACAAGAGCGACATGGCTACGAACACCGAGAACATGACAAAGACGAAGGCGATGTAATACGGCGTCCCGGAGCCGTTCGGATTGCCCGTGGAGATCGCTTCGCGCGGCATTCGGATCGTCATAAAGGAAGAACCGGCATTTTCCTTGCCGAGGAAAGCGATGACCGTATAGGGATCTTTCCCGATGCTTGCCTTCATAAACCGGATGGCCTCCTCCGGCGTCCATTGCGCCGGAATATCGAGCTGAGGCGGCAGTTGACTCCTTGTCGCGCCATTTGCGTCGACCCAGAACATGGAGGCTTCGGGATAGCGTCTTTTCAGCTCGATGAGAGCTTCGTCGATGGCCGCATCCGACTTGCCTTCCATATTGGCTGCATGCGCATGCCAATCCGACAAAAGACCAGACGTCCCGCCATACTTGGCGCCGCTCTCCATATCTGATTTCGAGCTCCACTGAACGATGGTATAGGTGAGACTGGCAAGCGGGATTATGACGGGAATGAACAGGAATGCGGCCAGCACGATGATCAAATATTGTCCCTGCAGCGAGCCAGGCAGGAGACGCGACTTGCGTACGGGAGCTTGCGAATCGTTGCGTTTGTTCATGCCCGTACCCGGTAACCCAGCCCGCGAATCGTCTCGACGACTTCGGGCGAAGCGGGGTCCTTCTCGATCTTCTCGCGCAAGTGCCGGATGTGCACCATTAGCGTCTTATCTCCATCCAGATAGGACTCGCCCCATACCGCCTCGTAGATTTGCTCCTTGGTCAGAATTTGCCCCAGATGGCGGAACAGAAACATAAAGATGTGGAACTGCTTGCCCCCGAGGGCGAGCTCTTCTCCGGTATCCGCATGCACGATCCGGTTTTCTGCCTCATAAACAAGCAGATGCTTTACCTTGGTCGGTTCGCTGGAGCGTCTTCCGCCGCGGCGGAGGAGCACTTCGATCCGGGCCGACAATTCGTCGGGATGGAATGGCTTGGTCACATAATCATCCGCGAATTCAAGGCCTTGCAGCTTGTCATCGATGGACGTTCGAGCAGACAGCATCAGGATAGGCAGATCCGGATTCGCTTTCTTCAGTCTTTGTCCGATCGTGAAGCCGTCAAGCCCGGGCAGCATGACGTCCAGCACGACCAAGCTGCAGCCCTCGGCTTCACGCAAAGCCTCCTCGCCGCTTTTAAGCCATTTCACCTCGTATGATTTGGAGCGGAG
Source organism: Paenibacillus agaridevorans (assembly GCF_003112455.1). Lineage (GTDB taxonomy): Bacteria > Bacillota > Bacilli > Paenibacillales > Paenibacillaceae > Pristimantibacillus > Pristimantibacillus agaridevorans. The sequence continues at coordinate 109,467 of NZ_BDQX01000196.1, read as the reverse complement.
CTGCTCCGTTACAAGCTCTCCTATTTCCGTGTCGTCCTCGATATAAAGCAACTTAATGGAGTTAGTGGTCAAGTCGATCGTCCCCTCGCACCCGTTTTTCGAAAATTATATACGAAGACTCCCTGCCGCGAAAGCCTGATGGAAAGTCTGTTCAAGTAACCGTACACAAATTGTGAAAATTTGTTATGATGTTGCTGATACCATTTGCTAGGGTGTTTCGTAATAGTTGGTTATGAGGTAATGATACGAGAAGGAGTGGATTCCATGTCATTGTTCAACCGCATGATGGCAAGCGTGGGAATTGGGGCGGCGAAGGTGGATACGCTGCTGGAGCGCACATCCTATAGTCCCGGCGACGAGGTGCGCGGTGTGGTACGCATTTATGGAGGTTCGGTCGATCAGCAGATCGAAGGCATTGATTTGTCCATCATGACTTATTACATCAAAGAAGTGAACGATAGCAAGTTGAAGCAGAACGTGGAGCTTGGCAAGGTACGCGTCTCTCCGCCTGTAACGGTGCGCGCGGGCGAAAACAGGGAAATCGGTTTCAGCTTCTACCTGGCTCCCAATACGCCGCTGTCCATCGGCAGATCGCCGGTGTGGATCAAGACGTCGGCGGATATTCGCTCCTCCGTTGATCCGACGGACAACGATTATATCGAAGTTGTGCCGACCCAGCCTATGCACATGGTTTTGCAGGCGATCGAATCGCTGGGCTTCAAGCTCCGCGAAGCGGAAACGGTCTACGCGCCTCGAATCGGAGACTCTTCTCCGTTCGTGCAAGAGTTCGAATGGGTGCCGTACGGCGGTGCTTATCGCGGACAGCTGGACGAGGTGGAGCTCGTGTTCCTGCGCAATCGAGGCAGCGAGCTGGAGCTGCTGCTGCAGATTGACCGTCGTGCAAAAAATCTGTTCGGTTTGTTCGCCGAAGCTATGGATACGGACGAAAGCTTTGTAAAGGTCGTGGTCAAAGAAGCCGATTTTGCGCAAGGACCGCAATACGTGGCTTCTCTTCTCAACAATGTGATATCGCGTTATTCTCATTAAGCTGCCGGGGCGAAGTTAGTAGAAAACGAAGTTAGTAGAATGCGAAGTTAGTATAGGAGCTGTCTCAGGGTCGATGATGTACAATTACCATTCATCGATCCTATTGGACAGCTCTTTTGTGCTGCCAATCGAAGCTCCATAGTCGTTATTAACGTCTATATGATGCTTTTGCTGCCAATCGAAGCTCCATAGTCGTTATTAACGCCTATGGAATATCTTGCACGGTTACGCCCCATCCCGTCCCATGGTTCCGACTCGTTGCAAGCTTGTCGCCGAAATGGTTCAGGAGAGTTGGATAACTTGCCGCCACAGTGTAAACAACGTAATGGAAAAAGGTCCGCGCAACCGCTGATTCGCGTTCATGCGAGCCCTTTTTTTCGCCAAAGTGCAACGACAGCCGTTTCATATTGGAAGTGATCTGATCCGCCAAAGTGCGGCGTCAGCCTGTTTAACTGTCTAAGTCGCCGCCAAACGTCCTTGATAGCGGCAAACCCGGTTGCGTCCGCCTCGCTTCGCTTCGTACAGGGCAGCATCTGCTTCCCTTAGGAGTGTCTCCAAACTTGCGGCGCTGTCCATCGAGGAAGCGACGCCGAAGCTGGCGGTCACGGTGAGGCTTCCGTGTGCTGGGGTGTCCAGCGTATTGCCGGACAGGGCGATCCGCAGCCGCTCCGCGATCAAGTCCGCGCTCTCCGGCAACTCGCCATGAAGCGCTACGACGAATTCCTCGCCGCCATATCTCGCGAACAGCATGTCCGGCTTCAGCTCGCGCTGGCAGACGGCGGCTGCATGGCGCAGCACATCATCGCCCGTCTCGTGACCGTACGAGTCGTTGAATGCTTTGAAGTTATCGATATCGAACAGGATGACGGAGGTCGGGCGTTCCCGCAAAGCGGACAGCTCGAGCTGTTCCTTGGCGCGAATGATGAACTGCGTTCGATTATAGATGCCGGTCAAGCCGTCGTAATAAGCCATATGACGAAGCTGCTCCTCAAGCCGCTTCTGTTCTGTAACATCGACCAGCATAAGCAGATCTCCGATAACATCGCCGCCCCGGCCACGAACGATCGATAATTTGGCCTGGTAAATCGAAAGGACGCCGCCGCTCTCCCACTGCAGCTCCTGTACCGTCTCATCTGCTCCCGGCCGCTTAAGTCCATAGTGCGGCAAGCCGGTCAGATTTTCCCAAATATCGACAAGCCTTTTGCCGAGCAAGCTTCTGCGGAGCGCGGGAATCATCCGGGAAGCCGCTTTATTATAATCGATCAGACGTCCCGACCGGTCGAGCACGATGACGCCTTCTCTCATACTCTCGAATATATTTTCCTTGGCTATGGGCACTATCATGAGGAGGCGCGTAGAGAGAATGGCCCATATATACAGGGCCGAGGTGATGCTGAGAATAAACGGTACGGGATCCGCGCCATATGGCGTAGCGCCGATCAGATAGAGGAAGGCTCCGATCATGGGCAAGCTCTGTCCGCAGAGCAAAGTGAGCAATTGGATACGGAAGGTTTTTTTGGTCTTGAACCACTGCCTGAGCAGCAGGATGGCGCCAGCGAACAGACAACCGAACGTATAGGCTCCATGTACGATATACCAGTCACCGATGACGATGTCGGCCATGGGCGTGGGCGTATCGGAACGGAGGTAAACATCCTTGTAGAAGAGATGATGACTTTCGTTCGTTGCGACGAGCAGGAACGTAATGGCCGGTATGATAAACATCGCGCGAGCTGTTCTTCTCGATATGTTCCAATCAATATAACGCATGATAAGGAGCAGTCCCACTACGGGCGTAAAGGCGATGCCGATATATTCCACGACGCCCCATCTCTTTATTTCTTCCAATGTATCGCTGGCAAGCTCGAAGGCGAAGGCGAAGATATAGACCGATTGCAGGGCTGTCCACCAGACTAGCAGCCGGGCTTCGGGGAATTCTCTTTTTTTGAAAAAGACATATAGGCACAGGAAGGTATTAAGCACGCCCGAGGTCGTAATCAACGAGATGTACGGCGTCAAATCCAGCTGCATGAAGGAAGTCCTCCATTCGTGATCATTGTCTTTTTTATCGTATCACAGGTGACGCGTTCGACGAAACAAATAAAAGCGCAGTATTCGAGTCGGCATTTTTGAGAAAATCGCCAAATCCCCAATTTTCCTGCAAATTCCTGCATATTACTGTTGAACGTTGACAATCCGTGAAGTAAAATAGATAAAAGGTGTAAGTACAAGTTCAAATAGTCTATAAATCCCTTATTACTCATTGCCTAACGTCAGCCAGATCGACTAACCTTGCATAGTCTATGAGGCTGGCTTTTTTCATAGATTATGTTTTTTTAAATTATAGGAAAGTATATGCTTTCACTATACTTGACCTATAATTCTCGGAATGAAACGCGCTTCGCCGCCCAACGATGGCGCAGCCGTTTCACCTTGTGATTTCATAGATGGATGGTTGGAAGCGAGGAACAAGATGGATAACGAGATTTGGCTGCGGCAATCGCAAAACAGGTGCAAGCTGCTCGGCATTAACCCCGAGGTCGTGCCGGCGTTCACGACTATACTGACAGAAGCGGAGCTCGCGAGCAAGCGCATGGAGTACGAGGAGATTTTGTCCGTCATTAATTTTTTTGTCAACAAGATGCTGGAGCTCATGAAGGGGCTGCCACTGCTGATTCTCATCTCGGATGAGAACGGATGTATTCTGGAGATGGCCGGGGACGAGACGATCAAAACCATCGTCAGCCAGTCCGGCATCAAGATCGGACTTGTCTTCACGGAGAAAGAAGCAGGTACGAACAGTATAAACCTGGCACTGGATCATCGAGAGCCGTTCCAGTTGATCGGGAGGGATCATTACTTTCACTTTTTGGAAGAAAGTGCTTGTTATTCCGTACCGTTCCAACACACCGATGTCAGCAGCCTCTTAGGCACGATAACCATAATGACGACGATCGATCAGCATAATCCGTTCCTGCTGGCGATGTTGTGCACGGTGGTAGATTCCATCGAGCGCGAGCTCCTGCTCAAAAAGCAGAACAGAAGACTACATATTCTTAATCAAGTGGTTATCGAGACGACGAGAAACGGCATCATCATTACCGACCGCGAGGGCAAAATTACCGAATATAATCAGTTCGCCGAGTATATTACGGATCTAAAGAAGCAGGACGTGCTTCACAAGTCGATCGTCGAGCTTAAGATTAGCCAATACATTAACGAGGTTCTCCATTACGGCATTGTCTATGAGGATATGGAGATCAGCATTAAGCAGAAGAATCAAGACGAGCGGCTTGTCTGCCTGTTCGACGCCTTCCCGATCTATGACCAGAAGGGCCTGATTATGGGAGCCTTTGCTCAATTTCGCGATATCACGGAGAGATCCAAGGCCGAGAAGCAGATTAATCACCTCGCCTACCACGACGATTTGACCGGCTTGCCGAATCGCCGCTTCTTTACGCAGCATCTGACGAAGCTCCTGGACTCGCAAGAAGGCGAGCGCAGCCCGTTCGGCTTAATGTTCCTTGACCTCGACAGCTTTAAGAAAATTAATGATAATCTTGGTCATAACAACGGGGATGCCTTGCTGAAGCTGGTCGCTGGACGACTTAAAAATTGCTGCCGCAACTCCAAGCACTTCGTGGCCCGCATGGGCGGGGATGAATTCACGATCGTCGTGAAGGACATAAAAAGTCAGGAAGAGATTATCAAGGTAGCGGATGACATCATTAAGGCATTCGAGACGCCGTTCGAGATTGACGAATACGAATTCTACATTACGTCAAGTCTCGGCATTGCTTTCTATCCGCAGGATGGGACAGATGCGGAGACGCTGATGAAACGCGCGGATATCGCGATGTACCTGGCCAAGGACGGGGGCAAAAACAATTACGCGCTTTATAAAGCCGCAAAGAGCAGTATCGGCATGGAGCAGCTCACGTTGGAGAGCTCCATTCGGAAGGCCCTGCATAACAATGAATTCGTTTTGCATTATCAGCCGCAGATCGAGCTGGAGACCGGGAATATTATCGGAACGGAGGCGCTGTTGCGCTGGAACCATCCTACGCTGGGACTCGTATCGCCTTCCAAGTTTATCCCTATCGCCGAAGAGACGGGATTAATTGTGCCCATCGGAGAATGGGTGCTGCGAACCGCATGTCTTCAAAATCAGGCATGGATCGATCAAGGCGTATCGCCGATGAAAATTTCCGTTAATTTGTCGACAAGGCAATTTCTAAAGCGTGATCTGGTGGAGACCGTGCAGAAAATTCTGTTGGAGACGGGGCTCGATCCCTCGCTGCTGGAATTGGAAATTACGGAATCGATGACGATGGATGTTGATTTTGCGATCGAAGTGCTTGGAGATCTCAAAAAGCTGGGAATCCATGTGTGCATCGACGACTTCGGCACAGGCTACAGCAATCTTTATTACTTGAAGTTATTTTCGATTGACAGGCTTAAGATCGACCAGTCGTTCGTAAGGGATATTATGACGGATTCCATCGACGCCGACATTGTGTCTACTATCATCGCCATGGCCTACAACTTGGGAATTGACGTCATCGCGGAGGGCGTGGAGACCGAGGATCAATTAAATTATTTAAAGCGGCTGAGATGTCGCGAGGTGCAAGGATATTACTTCCACCGGCCGCTGCCTGCCGAGCAAATGGAAGGTATTTTGAAACCGTATGGCCATTACGAGTATTAGATGAAGGAGACCAAATGAAAAAAAAGGTATATTCGATCATAGTAGAACATTTCAAGCGCTGGGGTGTAAAGCATGTATTCGGCATCCCGGGCAAATCGATATCCCCGCTCATGCTGGAGCTGGACAGTCAGGAAATTCAATATGTGCTGGGCCGTCATGAAACGGGCTGCGGCTTCGAGGCTTCGGGTTACGCTCTTGCGAGCGGCTCGTTAGGCGTAGCCATCGCAACATCGGGACCCGGCGGCACCAATATGATTACTTCCGCCGGGCAGGCCAAGGAATTCGGGGTTCCCGTGCTGTTTATTACCGGACAACCTTCCATGCAGGATACAGGCAAGGCGCTCAGTCAGGATTCCAGCCAATTCGGCATGGATCTTGTAAAGATGTTCGAGCCGGTTACACTGTTTAGCGCAAGGGTCGAACGCGGGGATCTGCTCCCGTTATATCTAAGACATGCTATCGAAAGAGCCTATCATGGGGAGAAGGGGCCAGTACATCTCTGCATCCCGTTTGATGTATTAATGGAAGAGATCGAGGACTTCCAGGTTATGATGCCGGACTACGCATCGCCGGTGATCGCCCGAAGCGTTGATCGGGCGGTCGCGATGCTGGACGAGGCAGCTCGTCCCGTGTTGTTCCTCGGCAAAGGCGCAGTTACGGCGGAAGCGTTCGAGGAGATTCGTATCATCGCCGAACATTGGCGTATTCCCGTCGTTACCGCACCAGGAGGCAAGAGCGCATTCCCGACAACCCATCCCTTGTACCATGGAGGTTATGGGCTGGGCGGGTCGCCAACTGCGATGGACTATATGGTATCCGGAATCGATCTGATGATCGTCATCGGCAGCAAGCTGTGCGACATGCAGTTGTCTGGTTTTACGGAAGAGATGAAGCCAAAGCATATGCTGCAATTCGAATATGATCTGACGTTCGCGGGCAAGTCGGTGGATGTATATACGGAGATCGTGCTTGGCGACTTAAAGGCCAACCTGAGTCAAGTCATACATACGGCCGGCGCCAAAGGCCGACCGGACGATTACAAATTGAAGCCGCTGCCCAGCTATGATCCGGAGCGTTACCAGCGCGTCCCGATGGAAGCAGGGGAATCGTTCCGCGCGCTGCGTGCTTCGTTGCCCGAGGATGCGATTATGTTCGGAGATGCGGGCAGCCACTCCTTTTATGCCGTGCAGCATCTGGATATGCCTTGCACGGGTACCTTCTACTTCGATGAAGTATTTATTGCAATGGGCGCCGCAATCGGTTATTCCATAGGCGCGAAGCTTGCGAAGCCGGATAAGCCGGTCGTCTGTATTACCGGCGATGGCTGCATCCTGATGCAGGGAACCGAAATATCGACGGCGGTCAGCCATGGCGTACCCGTTATCTTTTTTGTTTTGAACAACGGCCGACTGGACATGGTGGATAAGGGGATGTCCTACAATACGGGCCGCTCCGTAGGCGCTGTATACGAGCATCCCCTCGATGTCAGCGGATTCGCGATGTCGATGGGAGCAGCGGCTTATCGCTGCCACCACCCGAGAGATATCCGTGAAGCCGTTCAGGCGGCGCTAACCGCGAACGGACCGACCGTAATCGAAGTGATGGTCGATCCGCTGGAAATCCCGCCGATCTTGACGCGCCTGTTGTCGATGGCCTAAATTCGGCTGTAACGGCCGACATATAGATGGATGGGCGAATGTATGCAGGGTTTCGCGTATCACATGATGCAAGTTTTTATTTAAAGATAGGTAAGGGGGAGTACGATGAATTCGGAGGCGTATGACAAAGGAATCGAGACGCTGAGCAAGATGGTTGGCCCGGATATGCTGCAAGCAACGGTTGAGAAAGTGAAGAAATTTAGTCCGGATTTCGCGAATATGATCGTATCTTTCCCGTATGGCATGATTTATTCCAGGCCGGGCCTCGATCACAAGCAGAGGTCGCTCGTCGCGATCTCCGCTTTGATCGCATCCGGTTCCGATGCGCAGTTGGACTTCCACATTCACGCTGGACTGAACGCAGGGCTCACGCCCGATGAAATTATAGAGGCCATTATGAATTGTTTGCCGTATGCGGGATTCCCCAAGTCGATCAGCGCCTTGTTCGTGACCATGCGCATATTCGAGGAGCTCGGCATCAAGCCAGGCGAGAGCGAAATCGTTGACTGAGGATCGTCCAGTCGATGTAATACTGGAGCTATATTTTAAAAAATATGTTGTGAAATAATTATGACTGCCGCATCTGTGATGCGGCAGCTTTTTTTTCAAAATAAGATAATATTTCAAATGAGGATAATGAACGGAATTACACTTATAAAAAAGGGACCGGTCCTGAAGCTAACGGACTCACGAGACATTAATAGCCTGTTTTGCTTAAGGTTCATATTCTAACGGACAGGAGCGCCGTTATATGGCCGAATTACAGCAAAAAAACGCTCGGATGGTGCAAATAGAGGCGCGTGTGTCCGTTAGATTTTAGAAACATCATTTATTCGAAAAATAGTGACGCTCCTGTCCGTTAGCAGTACAACCTTGTGGCTCAGCTCAATAAAGCGGATAAATCCGCTATAATAGTCCGAGCGCCCCCGGCTCAGCTCAATAAAGTGGATAAATCCGCTATAATAGTCCGAGCGCCCCCGGCACAGCCGAATAAAGCGGATAAATCCGCTATAATAGTCCGAGCGCCCCCGGCAAAGCCCAATAAAGCGGATAAATCCGCTATAATAGTCCGAGCGCCCCCGGCTCAGCCGAATAAAGCGGATATATTCGCTATAATAGTCCGAGCGC
>NZ_BDQX01000196.1:44849-100916 GCF_003112455.1 Paenibacillus agaridevorans | reverse complement strand
AATAAAGCGGATAAATCCGCTATAATAGTCCGAGCGCCCCCGGCACAGCCCAATAAAGCGGATAAATCCGCTATCATAGTCCATTCGCTCCACGCTCGCCGGGTTGTGTTAACCGAAGCGAATAAGGACTTTTTTAATTCGAAAATGTCGAAAATCGACAAAATAGCGCCTCTGCCGTCTATCATAGGTTGTTAGGAGAGGCGAACTCGCAGACATTAACTTCCAATCACTCGCAAGGGTGATTTTGTTGTGATTTAGAAAACTATGCATGGCTTCAAACGGAGGATAAAGGAGCAGCATCTGCATAAGTAGAATCGATTGGGAGTCAAACGGATAACCGTGATACAAACGGAAGCCAACGAAAGAACGAAAGAACCAACGAAAGAGTTGACATCAAAATTATAGATATGGTATATAAAAGGAGGGATTAGCACTCCTGATGAATGAGTGCTAACACGAAGTGTCGGACAAGCCGACGACGGAGCCCGATTACATAGTTCCACTATTGAGAGGAGAGCGCATTCATGGTTATGAAGCAATTCCAGGCGGAATCCAAACGACTGCTGGAGATGATGATTAATTCGATTTATACGCAAAAGGAGATTTTCTTGCGGGAGCTGATCTCAAACGCGAGTGATGCCATCGACAAAATTTATTACAAAGCGTTGACGGACGACAGCCTTGTTTTCAATAAAGAAGATTATTTCATTAAAGTGACGGCAGATAAGTCCGCTCGTACGTTGACTCTGACGGATACCGGCATCGGCATGACGCAGGAGGAGCTCGAGAATAACCTCGGCGTTATCGCGAAGAGCGGATCGCTGGCGTTTAAGCAGCAGAACGAAGCAAAGGATGGCCACAATATTATCGGTCAGTTCGGCGTAGGCTTCTACTCCGCATTTATGGTGGCCGACGAAGTAAAAGTAACGACTAGGGCGCTTGGAAGCGACCAGGCATACCAATGGGTCTCCGAAGGCGCCGACGGTTATGTGATTACGCCAGCTGAGAAAGCTTCAGTCGGTACCGAAATCGTGCTTCGCATCAAGGAGAATACGGAGGACGAGCAATACGACGAGTTCCTGGAGCAGTATCGTCTGCGCGCGATTATTAAAAAATATTCCGACTTTATCCGTTATCCGATCAAGATGGATATGACGAGCCAGCGTCCAAAGGAAGGCAGCGAGGGCGAGTTCGAGGAAACGATCGAAGAGCAAACGCTCAACAGTATGGTACCGATCTGGCGCAGGAACAAAAACGAGCTGACGGACGAGGATTACGCCGCATTTTATGCGGAGAAACGTTATGGCTTCGACAAACCGCTTAAGCATGTTCACATCAGCGCCGACGGAGCCGTCGTGTACAACGCGATTTTGTACATTCCGGAGAACGCGCCGTTCGATTATTACACGAAAGAATATGCCAAGGGGCTTGAGCTGTACTCCAATGGCGTTCTGATCATGGACAAATGCGCCGATCTGCTGCCGGATTACTTCAGCTTCGTTAAGGGGATGGTCGACTCCGAGGACCTGTCGCTCAACATTTCCCGCGAGCTGCTGCAGCATGACCGCCAGTTGAAGCTGATCGCGAAGAACATCAAGAACAAAATCAAAAGCCTGCTCCAAGGGATGCAGAAGGATGATCGCGACAACTACGAGAAGTTCTACAAAGCGTTCGGCCGTCAGCTGAAGTTCGGCGTTTACAACGATTACGGAATGAACAAAGCCGATCTGCAAGAGCTGCTGCTATTCCACTCCTCCAAGGAGAACAAGCTGGTCAGCCTCGAAGAATACGTATCCCGCATGCCGGAAGATCAGAAGTATATCTATTACGCGGCCGGCGAATCGATCGCGCGGATCGAAAAGCTCCCGCAAATCGAAGTCGTGCTGGAGAAAGGTTACGAAATTCTGTATCTGACGGACGACATCGACGAGTTCGCGATCAAAATGATCATGAACTTCAAGGAGAAAGAGTTCCGCTCCATCTCCAGCGGCGATCTTGGTTTCGAGCAGGACGAAAAGGACAAGGAGTCCGATACGGAAGCGGACACGAACAAGGAATTGTTCGACAGCATGCAAGAGCTGCTCTCCGGCAAAGTGAAGTCCGTCAAAGCTTCCAAACGTCTGAGAAGTCATCCCGTCTGCCTCTCCGCTGAAGGCGAGCTTTCCATCGAGATGGAGAAAATCCTTAAAGCGATGCCGGACAGCGGCGACGTGAAAGCGGACAAGGTTCTGGAAATTAATGTTAACCACGACGTATTCCAATCGCTTAAGAACGCACACGGCTCTGACAAAGAGAAGTTCAATTTGTATACGCAGCTCCTATACAACCAAGCTCTGCTGATCGAAGGACTTCCACTCCAGGATCCTGTGGAATTTACGAACGATATTTGTAAAGTGATGGTGTAACATCGCGGAGACTCGCACTAACATCATAAATAGGGCTCGCTTGAAGCATCGACGGCACTAAGGCGGGTCCACAAAACAAAAAGAGCTCATTTTCTACGAACCAAAGTAGGAGATGAGCTCTTTTTTCGAAGAAGCAGCATATGCCGAAAAGACCATTTCCCCGGCAATAATTGTCGTTAGGCGGCGCTGCGCTTAGCTGCAGGAATCGGCTTTCTGTTGCCAATCCGCAGTTGCACGATCATCATCACGATGGCGATGGCGGCGAGTCCCGCGAAGGCGAGCGCGAAGCCGCCGGTTGCGTCATGCGTCCAGCCGACAAGAATCGGTCCCATCGCGCCGATCACATAGCCGCCGGATTGGTTTAAGGCAGACCAGGAGCTCGCGGATTCCGCGTCGGAGGTTTCCTCGATCGGCAGCATCAGCGCGATCGGGAACAGTCCCCCGGCGCCAAGACCAAGCAAGATCGTGGAGAACCAAGGGTTGCCGGACATAGCGAGCGTAGCCAAACCAATCAGCTCCAGCGATCCGCAGGCGAGCAGCCATACCAGCCTTCGCGGGAACCGGGACATGAGGAACGGAATAAGCAGGCTGACCGGTATTTGGATGAACGTAAACAAGGTCAACATGGCTCCCGCGAAACCGGCGTCGTAACCCATGCTTTCCACGGTGGGGGCCAGCCATGCAGTGATGGAATAAAATTCGAAGGCCATCAGGCCAAAATAGAGCGTGAGCAGCCACGCGCGTTTATTGCGTATTGGCAGCTTAATGCTGCCAGACGATGATGTCTGGGATACGAGGCCAATACGATTCTTCCTGGTCAGATAGATCCATAAAGGCAGAGCGATGAAAGCAAATAAAGCCCATATTGCGGCAGACGATTGCCAGGACCCTTCGAAAGCGGTTTGCAAAGGTACGGAAAGTCCGGCGCTGACTGCGGCGCCAACGACGAGCGCCATGGAATAGATGCCGACGATGGAGGAAGCTTTGTCGGCGAAGTTTTTTTTGATAAAGCCGGATAGAAGCGGACCGGCCACCGCGATTCCGATGCCCGCAGCAAACGCGCTGGCAAGCAGGATGCCGGACGAAAAGGCAAAGTAGCGGGCGGCCGTGGCGATTCCGATGAGCGTCACCGCGATCATGATCGTGCGCTCCAATCCCCACTTCCGGCTCCAGATAACGGCGGTTGGCGCGAACAAGCCCATGCACAGAACCGGAATGGAGGTGAGCAAGCTTGCGATCGTGCCGCTAATGCCAAGCGCTTGCCGAATCGTCTCCAGCATGGGAGCGAGGGAGGTAATGGCAGGCCTCAAATTAAGGGAAGCGAGAAATAACGCTAGAAGAAGCAATGTTGTTTTGCGCATGATGGCGGTCCTCCTGTATTCATTCATTGTGGAATATGATCTAGTGTATTGCGATATGACCGATTAATCAATACAATGAAAACTATGATGATGATAAGTTTTGACAATGATTGAGGGGGATGACGATGGAGTTTCGTCAGCTGGAATATTTCCTGGCGGTCTGCGAGGAATTGCACGTGACGAAAGCGGCGGAGAAGCTGGGCGTATCCCAGCCGACGCTAAGCTTGCAAATCCGCGCCTTGGAGAATGAATTCGGGGTAACGTTATTCGATCGGATCGGCAAACGAATCGCCCTTACCGAAGCGGGGAGAATGCTGAGAGAGCAGGGCGGAGACATCTTGCGAAGGATGCAATATGCAAGAGACTCCATCCACGATCTGAGAAGTTTTCGGCTGGGAACGGTATCCGTCGGCGTCCTGCCTTCGGATTTGGATTACCGGATCACCCAGCTCCTGATCGAATATTATCAAGAGTACCCTCAAGTCAAGCTTAGCATAACGCCATCAATTGAAATCGAGCAGCTTGTCCTGACCGGACAGGCGGATATCGGCGTCGGGCTTATGCCCGTGAAGGATGAGCGGCTCGTAATGATTCCGGTGTGTACGGAGGAATACGGATTAGTGGTATCGGAGCATCATCCATTGGCAGACCGCCATACGATTGCGTTTGCGGAGCTGGAGGAGGTCGGCATGGTAATGTACCCGATCGGCGCGATTGGAAGAACGCTCGTAGACGTGACCTTTAAGTCGCACGGCTTCGTTATGAAAACGATTATGGAGACAGGTTCGGTCACATCCATTCTGCAGCTTGTAAAAGCCAATATCGGCGCGACCGTGCAGCCCATTGCCCTGATCGAAAGCATAAACGATCCCGCGTTCCGGTGTATAAAGATCGAAAGCGGAGCGCCTGAGAGACATCTCTGCGTCATCTATCAATCGGACCGTTATTTAGGTCAAGCGGCCAAATTGTTCATTCAGAAAACGATTGCTTATTTTGGTGGTCCAAAAGAGTGAGAGCTATTGAATCGGGGATTTTGGCTTGTTATAATGGTTCGAAAAATAGCTAAGAAATCGAGGCGGGCAGTAATGACGGACAATAAATATTGGGTGCCGGCAATCGAGAGAGCAGATCGTGTGCTGCGACTCGTGGCGGAGCATCCAGGCAAGCTGCGGCTTATGGAGTTATCCAAACGAACAGACATTAATAAGAGTTCGATGTTTTCTGTGCTTAACACGCTCGAGAAATTAAATTGGATTCGTAAAGACAAAGACGATACGTATTGGCTGGGCACAGCGATGGGTGCATTCGTGAGCGGATACGTTCAATATCATGATCTAATCGACGTCTTTCATATAGAAGCGGCGATAACGAAAACCGTCATCGAGGAGACGGTACAACTGGCGGAGCTTGCAGGCACAGAGGTTCTGTATTTGGCCAAAGAAGAGTATCCCGGTCCCGTTAAGCTGATGTCCGAGCCGGGCATGCGGTTGCCGGCACACTCGACGGCGCTGGGCAAAGTGCTTTTAGCCGCAAGATCTCCCGGGCAGGTAGCGGAGCTGTATAGCGCCTATGCCTGGCAACAAAAAATGACTCCGAATACGATCGCCGATCTCGACACGTTGGAGAAGGCTCTGGCAATCGTAAGAGAACAAGGGTACGCCGAGGATTTGGAGGAAGCGGTACAAGGTTTCTGCTGCGTCGCTGTTCCGATCACACGAGGCGGACAAGTGGTTTCTGCCGTCAGTTGTTCGATGCTCAAGCATCGGTGGGAGACTAAAGGGGCCGAAGTGCTTAAAGAACTTAAGCAATTATCGGCTAGATTATCGTTTTGACAGTAGACCCATATAGACGGGCGTTTTAGGCCTTTGCCCGGATGCGGCTAAAGTAGGCGTTAGCCCGGTAGCGGATAAACCTGCATCAGCAGGCGTTTGCCCGTTGCCTCAAAGGCTGAGGGTAGGGATTCTTGGATTGCGAAGGCAGAAGGTCATTCGTGCAAAAGGAAGCGGCAAGCATGATCAATAGGTTATAAACGGCATTAGCGCAACGAGCGCGGCGAGCACGGCGTTCAAATTGATCTTTGCGGTTGGCGTCGTCAAGAGTCGGACAGGCGCTATGCAAGCAAGCAAAGAACGCCCATTGCTCCTGTTGCATTGCTTCAGTTGCGAGTTAAGGGAAATGAGGGGGCTTATTTGGGGAATTCTGCCCTTATTTTAATGCTAATGGAACTGAGCGCCGCTATTCGCCTGTTTTACTGGTGATTCCATTTAAATTGAAAGCAATAAAGGCGCTCAGTTCCGCTATGGATCAAAAAGCCCTCTTTTCCGACGAATAACGTCTCTCAGTTCCGCAAGCTTCCACCGGCTTTCCAAGTTCCTCTGCGAATAATAATGTCTCTCATTTCCCCAAGCTCTTATTCTGGTCTTTCATAGTCCTCTGACGGCCCCAGCAGCCCTCCCATATTCAATTGATACGTTCGAAATCTTATGTTTCCGCCAACGACTGTTATTTGTTGCCCCTCAACTAAACGATGAAGCAACATTCGCGCATAACGGTCAGTAATTCGAAGATGTACGGCGAGTTCATTCGGTGTAAACGGCCTGAGCTTCCGTCGAGCAAAGCGTACGGTTTCCGCTTCCAGGCCATTTAACCCGGCATCCACATTGATTGATAGAAACTTGCCAACGAACGATAATATTAACTGCTTGCAAAACTCTGGTTCATCACGGATTGATAAATATGCGACCGGCAAATAGACCCAATCATCGAGCGATAACAAACTTTGTCGTTGACATAAGTCTTTAAATCGACGTGTATCCAAATCTCTGGCGTGGGATCGATAATCTTGTATTTCAATATTGCCCTTGACACCGCCCCGCAAAAAGGCAAAGTCAAGATAACGGTAGCCGTTATTAAAATCACGGACCTCCCATTCGGGATATAAATGATCGAAATTACCGACAACAGGATACCAGATCAGCCGGAGCATCTCAAAGGATCCATGACTGAGTCCTTTCTGTAATAATTCTTTTCTACGATGTTTTTTCTCCTGATTAATCTGCTTCTGCAACCATAATTCGTATTCTTTTTTAAACACAAACCCATCCTCCCACTATTAAGTATATAATCTTATGTTTTCTCGCTTAAACATAAAAATGCCGCTTCGATACACTTAAGTATCAAAGCGGCATGTGCTTCACGACCGTTGGCCTTAGTATAGCATTGACATTTGTTCAGATTCAAGAGAGAGACTTATACAGAGAGGGTCTTATACGGATTCGCTCAACCTGCTGATCTACGAGGCAGCCGTTTGGAACGGTCTCTTTTTTATTGTGGAATCGGAATGACTGTGTTACTATTTTATTATATAAAACAAGGTTTATTATAATAAACAAAAAGGAGATGAGAAGGTTATCATGAGCATAATGGGACATCGATTGCAGCATAAAACAACGTTGATTACAGGTGCGGGATCCGGGATCGGCAAGTGTTCCGCAATCGCCTTTGCCATGCAAGGCGCGACGGTCATTGTTAACGATCTGGATGAAGGCAAGGGAGAAGTGACGGTTGAGGAGATTCGGGCCGCCGGAGGCTCGGCATCGTTGATCGTTGCGGACGTGACGGATCCGTCCTCGGTAGAAACGATGGTCGAACAAGCGATCGAGCGTCACGGCCAAATCGACGTGTTGTTTAATAATGCGGGCATTAGCGGAGTGGGCGCCCTGCACGAAGTGGAGCCGGATGCCTGGGACCGAGTCATGAGAGTCAACATAAGAGGCGTATATCTCCCGAGCAAGTATGTACTACCCTCCATGATGCAGCGCAGGTCCGGAGTAATTATCAATATGTCTTCTTGCGTGGCGGAGATCGGACTGGCTAAACGCGCTTCATATTCGGCGACCAAAGGGGCGGTGCTGGCGCTAACGAAATCGATGCAAGTGGATTACGCGTCTTATGGCATTCGCGTTAACGCTTTGCTTCCGGGCACGATTTTGACACCATTTGTCGAGAATTACCTCAAGCAATCGTATGACGATCCCGAAGCGGCCATTGAGTCTCTCAAAAAACGTCAATTAAGCGGCGAGATGGGGCGGCCCGAGGATGTGGCGCACGCAGCAGTGTTTCTGGCCTCCGAGGAGTCCAAGTTTATGATGGGATCGCCGCTTTATATCGACGGCGGTGCCGTATTTGGCAAAGATGCTTAGCGATAGCAAAACACAATCATAACTTGACAAGGGAGCGAATGGATAATGAAACTGTTAACCTTTTTCGAGGATCAGACGTATAAGCTTGGCGTACATAGCGGGGAAGGAGAGGGAATCCTGGACATAGCTGCGGCAGTGGGCAACGTATCAGACATGGACGTAGAAGACGGAGTACCTGTCACGCTGCAGGCGGTTATCGAAGGCGGTGCGAATGCAATGGATAAGCTTCGGACCTTTGTCGAGATTGCTCACCGCGCGGACAACCGTTTTGCTTATATTCGCCCGGAGTCGACCCTTACGCTTGGACCTTGCGTAACTCATCCTAACAAAATGATTTGCGTCGGACTCAATTACCGCAAACACGCGGAGGAAACAGGCGCAGAGATTCCGACTTATCCCGTCCTTTTTAATAAATTCAGCAATACGCTGGCAAGTCAAGGAGATGAGATTCCGCTGCCGAAGGTATCAAGCGAGGTCGACTACGAGGCGGAGCTGGTAATCGTGATTGGCAAACAGGCCAAAAACGTGGCCAAGGAAGACGCGTTGTCTTATGTGCTTGGCTACTGCAACGTTAACGACCTCTCCGCCAGGGATCTGCAGTTCCGTACGTCGCAATGGCTGACGGGTAAATCCTGTGACAAGTTTTCGCCGCTCGGTCCTTATCTGGTAACGGCGGATGAAGTCGGCGATCCTAATCAGTTGGAGATCAAATGCATCGTTAACGGAGAGGTTCGCCAAGCCTCCAACACGTCAGACATGATTTTTTATTGCGATGAGATTGTCAGTTATATCTCGCAGCTTATGACACTGGTGCCAGGGGATGTCATCTTGACGGGTACGCCTGAAGGTGTTGTGCTTGGCAAGCCAGTCGATGAGCGCGTTTATTTGCAGCCAGGCGACGTCGTGACGATCGAGATCGAAAAGCTGGGTTCGCTAACGAATACAATGGTAGCTGAAATCGAGCAATGATCGCGGCGCCTGTAAGCCGAGAAAATCGGGTTACATCCTGAAGGGAAGCGCCAATGCGAGCTGCACCCCGAGAAATGGGTTGCAGCCTGCCGCGGAGCGCCATTGCGAGCTGCACCCCGAGAAAATCGGGTTGCAGCTTCACTTTGTGGCGGAAATGATGAGAAACATCGGTCGACGTAGCTCGTCCCGCATGCCGGGGATGTCCAGCTTATCCTCTGCCGGCTTCGGTTCCGCGACAGCCGTCACGACGAAGCCGGCTTGGATGACCGCGTTTATATAAGTTGCCAGCGTCCGGTGGTATTTCACGACGTTATCGGTCAGGAATGAGGTGATGCGTTGTCCTTCCGACTGATAGTTATCCAGCGGCCAATACAGCGCCTTGCCATCCTCTCCATACTCCCAGCTTTGCTCTGAACGGGCGGTGAAGACGGGATGTTCGACCGAGAAGAGGAACGTCCCTCCAGGCTTCATGCAATTGTAGATTTTCTCGCAGATTGCTCCAAAATCCTCTACGTAATGAAAAGCCAGAGAGCTGATGACAACGTCGAAGCGATCTGGCGGGAACACGATATCCTCGACAGGCAGCCTCATATATTGTATGCCTGTTCCTTGGGCCAACGTTGACGCCTTCTCCAGCATTTTCGCCGAAATATCAATGCCGGTTACGTCGCTTGCGCCTTGCTCATGCGCGTACAGGCAATGCCAACCATAGCCGCAGCCCAGATCCAGCACGCTTCGGTCACGAAGCTCGGGAATCAGCGTTCGCAGCACATGC
The DNA here is from genome assembly GCF_003112455.1 of Paenibacillus agaridevorans. Taxonomy (GTDB): domain Bacteria; phylum Bacillota; class Bacilli; order Paenibacillales; family Paenibacillaceae; genus Pristimantibacillus; species Pristimantibacillus agaridevorans. Next base: position 91,204 of record NZ_BDQX01000196.1, on the reverse strand, counting down.
CATTCTCCGGCTCCCTCCAAACCTTTCAAGGACCTCTCCATCTTGCCGTAGGCATCAAAAAATTCCGCTTCGTCGTATTTGTTTTGTTTCATTAATAAGGCCTCCTTCATTACAAATGGGAAGTTCGGGACATGCTAGAGGCTTGATTTGAGCGACGGCGAATGTTCCGGCAGCTATAACCCCGGCACCGGCTCAAGCCTAGCCAATCATATGCGATTTTCTGTATTCGGACGGCGTGCATTTCATACGGCTCCGGAACACCTTTACGAAGTAGCTGATATGATCGAAGCCGACGTCCATGGCGACAGCCGCGATCTTGGCGTCAGGCTGGAGCAGCAGCTCGGCCGCCTTTTTGATTCGGTAACCGTTCAAGAATTCGACGGGAGTTTGATGGGTCATGCTTTTGAAGAAGCGGCTGAACTGTCCTTCGCTCATCGGAATCTGCTCAGCCAGCTCGGCGATTCGGATCGGTCGGCCGTAATGTTCCTGCATATAGCCGATGACGGCCTTGAGCCGTTCCAGCTTGATTTGAAGTTGTGCGTTGCCCCCGTGGTCGCTTCGGCTAACGAGCTGCTCCGAGGATGCGAATTGGTGCAGCATCAAATATAACAGCCCTTTCGCCGCGGCTTCGTATCCCGTCTGCTGTCTCTCGCTTGCGTCGATCAAGCCGGACAAGTAACCCAGTGCGGCATCGCTCCAGTCCGTCCCCAGCTTCAGATGGCGGGGGAAGGTGCGGGACTTGTCCCGCAGCGGAACGACGTAACGCTCCTGCACGGCATCGATCGCCGCGCTTGCCAACAGCTCCGTATCGAAGACGACGGCGCAATACGAGCACGGGGAATCCCCAAGCGCATGACCGGCATGTATATCCCCGCCGTCGATGTAGACGGCCTCGCCCGCCCGGACGGGAAAGTAGTCCGTCCCGACCTGAAACAGTACTTCTCCCTCCAGCATATAGAACCATTCCGCTTCCGCATGCCAATGACATTCCAGCACCGGCTCTCCGGGGGGGATGGGACCGATGCGGTATGCCGCCAGAGGGAACGCTTCCGTTCCATGCAGTCGATTCTCCTTGAGCGATTCCTTCTGCGAACGATCCATTATACATCCCCTCACTTGCATCAGAATCGTGCTATAAACAGGCATAATTCTGTTAGATGAAACGCTTACCAGTCAGTATACTGCAAGTATAACATAATTCCATTTTATTATTTGTAGAGGAAATGATGCAACTTCAAGACTTGTGAACAACAGATTAAAACATCTATGTCCGATAGGCGATTTAGTGGCAGAACGCTTAGTTTCGCCTAACTTCGGGTCTCGCGAAAGGAATCGGCATTGGCAGCGAAGCTTGATTGCTTTCGTGGGTAACGGGAACTTGCAATAAACGATTGTTCATCAAAATAAAGGCGGTGCTTTACACATGAAATTTACAGACGGCAACTGGATGATACGCAAAGGGTACGAGGTGCTAAGCGCAGTGCAGGCGCATGACTTCGAGAAATCGGAGGGACAATTGACGGCTTACGCGTCGCCCCGGCCCATTCTGTCGCGTTCCAACATGTTGGATACAATGCTGCTTACGGTCCAGTTCCACTCGCCGATCGAAGGCGTGATCGGGGTTAAGCTGATTAACCATGCGGGCGTGGTGGAACGCGGTCCCGCATTCGAGCTGGCTAGCGACGGCAGCCACGCGGTCATCGAGGAGACGGACGAAGCGGCAACGCTGACGACGGGCAATCTTAGTGTGCGCATTAGCAAGGGAGACACATGGCGCGTTGATTTTTACCGGGGCGGCGAGCGGCTGACGGGCAGCGCCCAGAAGTCCATGGCCTATATCAAAGCCGAAGGCGAAGGCAAGGCGTACGTGCGCGAAGAGCTTGATCTGGGCGTTGGCGAATGGGTATACGGACTTGGCGAGCGTTTCACCTCGTTCGTAAAAAACGGCCAAACGGTCGATCTGTGGAACAAGGACGGCGGCACAAGCTCGGAGCAATCCTACAAAAACATTCCTTTTTACCTGACGAACAAAGGGTACGGCGTGTTCATCAACCATCCGGAGCTCGTTTCGCTTGAGGTTGCGTCGGAAAAGGTGAAGAAGGTGCAATTCAGCGTCGAAGGCGAATCGCTGAGCTACTTTATCGTAGACGGGCCAAGCATGAAGGAAGTGCTGGGCCGCTATACCGACTTGACGGGTAAGCCGGCTCTGCCGCCTGCATGGTCATTCGGCCTCTGGTTGACGACGTCGTTTACGACCAACTATGACGAATCGACGGTTATGTCCTTTGTCGAGGGCATGGCGGAGCGGGATCTGCCGCTTCACGTCTTCCACTTCGACTGCTTCTGGATGAGAGAGTTCCACTGGACGGACTTTCAATGGGACGAACGCGTTTTCCCCGATCCCGTCGGTATGCTGAAGCGTTTGAAGGAGAAGGGACTCAAGATATGCGTATGGATCAATCCGTACATCGCCCAGCGCTCCAGACTGTTCAAAGAGGGCAAGGAAAACGGCTATTTGGTAAAACGTCCGAACGGCGACGTCTGGCAATGGGATATGTGGCAGCCGGGCATGGCGCTGGTCGACTTCACGAATCCGGCAGCCTGCGAGTGGTACGCCTCCTACCTGCGCGAACTGGTGGACATGGGCGTGGACAGCTTCAAGACGGACTTCGGCGAGCGGATTCCGACCGATGTCGTCTACCACGACGGCTCCGATCCGTTTAAAATGCACAACTACTACACGTACCTTTATAACGAAGTGGTATTCGACGTTTTGGTGGATAAGCTCGGCCAAGGCGAAGCGGCGTTGTTCGCGAGATCGGCTACGGCAGGCGGGCAGAAGTTCCCGGTTCACTGGGGCGGGGACTGCTATGCGGATTACGAGTCCATGGCCGAAAGCTTGCGCGGCGGTCTTTCCCTCGGCTTGTCCGGCTTCGGCTTCTGGAGTCACGACATCGGCGGCTTCGAGAGCACGGCGCCGGCGCATGTGTTTAAACGCTGGTTAGCCTTCGGATTGCTCTCCAGCCACAGCAGGCTGCATGGCAGCAGATCGTACCGGGTGCCATGGGCGTACGACACGGAAGCGGTGGACGTGACGAGATTTTTCACTAGGCTCAAGTGCTCGCTCATGCCTTACCTGTTCCGCACGGCCGTGCAGGCAAAGGAAGAAGGCGTGCCGTCCATGCGTGCGATGGTGCTGGAATTCCCCGAGGATCCAAGCTGCGAGACGATCGACCGCCAATATATGCTTGGCGACAGCCTGCTCGTTGCGCCGATCTTTAACGAAGAAGGACGGGTCACGTATTATTTGCCGCAAGGCACTTGGACGCATCTGCTTACGGGCGAGACGGTGCAAGGCGGCTCGTGGCGCAAGGAGACCCATGACTTTATGAGCCTGCCGCTATTCGTAAGGCCGAATACGCTTCTAGCGATCGGCGCGAACGACAACGTGCCGGACTACGAATATGCGGATGGCGTGACGTTAAAGCTGTTCGCTCTGGAAGACGGCAAGTCGGCAACCGCGACCGTGCACGATACGAAGGGCGGCGTCTCGCTAAGCGCCGTTGCAACGCGCAATGGCAATGAAGTCACCGTTAAGGTGGAGCGTTCGGCGGGCCATACGTTCGCGTTCGAGATCGAGGGCCAAGAAGGAAGCAAGGTAGAAGTGCCGGCGGGCGGCGCGAGCGAGAGCTTCGCAGTCACGCTGAAGGGCTAGTCTTACCCTTGGCAGACGGAAGCAACAAGGATAACCCCGCCGTTCTTGGGCGGAGAAGTATATCGCGATTGTAACGGACCGCAGGGACGTTATTGGTCGGTTGAAGCGCGCATAAGCGTTAATCGAAGCAATAGCGGCTCTGTTGTCCGTTTTTTTTTCGATAAGAATAGCGTAATCGTTTCCGTGCTGGCCATGTCTAATTTCCATATGATTTTATGTGGAATGAAAGCGGTATTGCGGTTGGTCGATGTTCGTTATGATGGACTGTAAGGGAAGTTGGACGGAGGTGGTGAAGGCGATGAAATTGTGGCATAACGAGCCTGCCGCGGATTGGAACGAGGCGCTGCCGATCGGCAACGGCAGACTGGGCGCGTTGGCATTCGGCGGTATAGGGACGGAGCGGCTGGATCAGCTTCGAACAGCTGGACGCGGAGGCACTTTCCGGGACGCGGGTGTTTGCCGGTCGAGTTCTCGTTGGTGCTATAGGCGGGAAAGCGGAGCCATCACGGTTATGCTAGAATGGAGGAAATATTAGCCGGCATGGCGGCAAGGAGACGATAGCAGCATGTTCATTGAATTTGTCAGGCGTCTTGCGAACCGTACAAATGATATTCGAATCAAGCCCAAGCTGATCGTCTCCTTCATTCTGGTCGTGTTCGTCCCGGTTCTTATCGTAGGCGTATTTCTGACTCTGGCGTTTCGCCAAAATGTGCTGGATCAAGCCACGCAGCAAGTAGGCAGCAACGTCGACAGGGTGAAGTCGCAGATTGCGAACATCGTCCGCATGCCGCTTGAAGTTTCGGATAATCTGCTCAGCGACGCTCGGTTGATGAACGTCGTTAATACGCAGTATGCTTCAACGTATTCGGTTGTAGAAGCATACCGGGAATACCGAGACATCCGCGATTCCGTCAAGCTGTATAACGAAATTCATAATATCCGCTTCTATTATACGAACCCGACGATGCTGGACAACTGGGAATTCCTCCGACTCACGCCGGAGAAGACGCGCGAACCTTGGTTCCATCAAGCGATGACCGAAGACGGCATCCGCTGGCAATACGTCGAGGACGAGACCAAGAGCAATCAGAAATATCTCAGTCTGGTGCGCAAAGTCAATTTTCCGCTATATCGGACAAGCGGAGTGCTCGTCATCACGATCGACCCCGCGGTGCTGGGCAGCATGATGCGTCAAGAAGCGTTCGACACCATGATTATCGAGGACAATGGCTACATCGTAGCGGCGAAGGACGGCGCGCTTGTCGGCAAGAACATCAATGACGCGACCTTTAACAGTCCCATAGCAGGCAAATCGGAGGGGACCTATGAATTTCGATATGACGGCAAACCTTCCCGCGTCGTGATCGAGAAGCTTATCCCGACTTCGAGCCGAAACGGACTGCGGGTCGTCTCCGTGTTCGCCGTGGACAGCATTGTCGGCGGAGCGAACCGGATCAGCTTGCTTGGGCTGGCCATCATGCTTGTCAGTCTCGCTGTTGCATGGGGGCTTATCTATTTGACCTCAACGTTAATCTCCAAGCGAATGCTGCTCCTTCACAAGGATCTCAACAAGGTGGCGATGGGCGACTTAAACGTCATCTCCTCCGTCAGCGGCAACGACGAGATCGGCATGTTGTCCCGTCAATTTAATAACATGGTCGTTAGCATCAGAGGATTAATGGACGAGGTTGCGGATTCCGAGAGCCAGAAGGCGCAGCTGCTGCTCCGCCAACGGGAGATCAAGCTCAAGATGATGGCGAGCCAGATCAATCCGCACTTCCTGTTCAACGCGCTGGAATCCATCTGGATGAAGGCTCATATGAACGGCCAAAAGGAAATCTCCGTCGTCGTTCGGATGCTCGGCAAGATGATTCGGCAAAACCTGGAGGTCGGCAATCGACGCATCGCGATCCGCGACGAAATCGAGGTCGTGCGGTGTTACCTGGAAATTCAGAAATTCCGTTACGGCGGCGACCGGCTTTCCTTCCTGCTGGACGTGGATGAAAGCTGCGCTTCGGTGGAGCTTCCGCCGCTCGTTATTCAACCGCTTGTCGAGAATGCTGTCGTGCATGGTCTCGACCATGTCGAGCAAGGCGGCTTCGTATCCGTCCGCGTCTATCGGAACGAGGAGGGCGTCGGGATCGAGATCAAGGACAACGGCTCCGGCATCGACGAGGAGCGGATGGGGAGCATTCTTCGTTCGTTCGACGATATGGAAGAAGAAGAACAATATCGGATTGGCCTTCGCAACGTACATCAACGGTTAATCATGATTTATGGCGAATCATTCGGGTTGCGAATAGAAAGCGTTCTTGGCGAGGGAACGTTTATTACGTTCAATATTCCGACGGGGGGATTACGTCATGCATAAGGTAATGATCGTGGACGACGAACCGATGATCCGGCAAGGACTGCAAACCTTGATCGAATGGGAGCGTCTTGGCTTCGAGATTGCGGGGACGGCCGCCAACGGCAAGGATGCCATCGAGCAGCATGCCTTGCTGCGCCCGGATCTGATTCTGATTGATATCCGAATGCCGGTCATGGACGGTCTGAGGGCCATCGAAGGCATCCGGCAAAGCGATCCCGATTGCCGCATTCTTATTTTAAGCGGCTATGCGGACTTTAATTATGCCAAGCAAGCCATTGTTCACGGCGTTAGCGGTTATGTCGTCAAGCCGATTGACGAGGACGAGCTGGAGAGCTATGTCGAGCGTGCCTCGCAGGAACTGGGCTTGCGCAAGGATGTCGGCTCGGGCCTGAGCGAACGTAATGCGTCGCTGCTTCGGGAAGAGCTGCTTCAAGGCTTGGCGGAGGGCAAGGCGCAGTTAGATTTCGATATTCCCAGCCTGTTCGGGTCGGAAACTTCGCTTGCGGGCAGCCGTCTGTTGCTGATCGAGTTATATAGTCGGGAGCATTCTCTCACGATGAAGGCGGTAGCGAAGAAAAAGCTGACGGAGCTGATCGAGGAGCGGGGGCTGGGTTGGGTATTTTCGACGGAACCGTATATCGGTCTGCTGCTCAAGAACGGTCCATGGCTGCGCGGCGACATGACCCCGATAAGAGAGACGCTGGAGGAAACATGCGGCGACCGGATTCGTTACACGGCTGTAGCGGGACCTCCTATGAAGGCGTTAACCCAATTGCCCGGCGCAAGCAGCGAGGCGAAGGCGCGGCTCAGGCGCCGCTTCTTGCTTGGTAGCGGAAAAATCTACAATTCGCAGGCATCGGACGAGAACGGGGCGAAGGCTAAACGCGAGCCGCTAAGCATCGAGGAGATGGCGCAAGTCTTATTTTACAGAGTAGATCTCGGCAATGGACACGACGTGCTGCAGCAGGTCGACGAGTTCGCGGAGGAGCTTGTCCGGCTGGGCGATTCCGAGCAGACGCTCAAAAGCAATTGGGCGCAGCTGCTGACGCTTATGCTGAACAAAGCCGCAGCCTTCCACCCACAGCTGTCGTTGAAGGACGATCTCTATATGGTAACGAGGCTGTACTTGGCCCACCACTACGAAGAAATGCTGGATGAACTTAAGACGCGGCTGACGGAATTAACCGCCAAGATCGGAGGCACAGACAGCAGCGGCACCATGAAGCGGGTTACTGACTTTATCGAGCGCCATTACAGCGAGCCGCTTCGGCTGGAGACGCTTGCCGAGCTATTTAATTACAACAGCGGATATCTCGGCAAGCTGTTCAAAAGCCACACGGGCGAAAGCTTTAACACCTACCTCGACAAGGTGCGCATCGAGCAGGCCATCAAGCTGCTGCGCGAAGGCCACAAGGTGCATCAGGTCGCGGAGCGCGTCGGTTATGCCAATGTCGATTATTTCCATGCGAAGTTTAAGAAGTATAAAGGCGTGTCCCCCTCGTCGTTCAAGAGCGGGGCGGAAAAGTAGTTTGCTTCGGTCGGGAGCGGAACGATAAACCGTCGTTGTACCGTGCTGAGGCTATGGTGCACTCGGATTAGAAAAATGCTGCCTCCGGCTCAGGAACCCTTTCTTGGCGGGAACTCTGGTGAGCTCGATGTCGGAAGCTAGCGTCCAAATCCGCGTGCCGAATCCGGCGCCACGAACGTAATCGGACAGAGGATCAGCCTCGTGCAAAAACTCCATTTTACCCCGTTGGGATAAACGGGTGCTTGTCAGTACCCGTCCGAGAAATCCGCGAACCGATTAAAAGCCTCCAGACCACTCCCAGTGTGGTTTTGGAGGCTTTTTGTATGCTAGAGTTGCCTGCGTCATCATCCAGTCGGATCTTTCGAGACCTGTGTCTTCTGCCGGGATCTGTAACGGAAGCATCGCCGATTTTGATATGATTTTATGACCGATATGGACGGTGTCGGGGGATGTGTATTTTCCGTTAAGATTAGGACAACAACAAAAGCAGGTCGCATGGCGTCAGCAGAGGAGGAAACATGCCAGATGAAAACAATGCCGTCCACGGAACACGGCCGCTCGTCGGCAGTCAATAAGCGTAAGCGTTTTCTCGGGAGGATGATCGAGCACCGGTACTTGTACCTGATGTCGCTTCCTTTCGTAGCGTGGATCATCGTGTTCAGTTACGTCCCGATCTGGGGCTGGCTGATGGCGTTCCAGAACTACAAGCCGAGATTCTCGATCCTGAATCAGAAATGGGTCGGCCTCGATAATTTCATCGAATTGTTCACCGACGAAAGGTTCTATCTCGTATTGCGGAACACGCTCGGCATGAGCATTATGGGGCTGATCGTCAGCTTCACGGTTCCCATCATCTTCGCCCTGTTCATTAACGAAATCAAGAATCAATTCTTTAAGCGTTCGATCCAAACGATCTCTTATTTGCCTCACTTCGTTTCATGGGTCGTCGTCTCCGGTATGGTGTACAAGATGTTATCGACAGATGGCGGCGCGGTCAACCAACTGCTGATGGCGCTTCACATCATCGACGCTCCCATCCAGTTCATGGCCAAGGGCGAGTGGTTCTGGGGCATCGTCACGGCATCGGATGCTTGGAAAGAGACGGGCTGGAACTCCATCATCTTTCTGGCGGCCATGGCGGGCATCGATCAAGAGCAATACGAGGCGGCGACGGTGGACGGAGCGGGACGCTTCCGCAAAATGTGGCACATCACGCTGCCCGGCATCCGGACAACTTTCATGGTACTGTTCATCCTCTCGATTGGCCATCTGATCAGCATCGGCTTCGAGAAGCAGTTCTTGCTCGGCAACCCGCTCGTCAGCAATTATTCCGAGGTATTGGAGTTATACGCGCTGAACTACGGCATCAATCTCAGCCGCTACTCCTACGGTACGGCCATTGGCATCTTCAACTCCGTCGTCAGCATCATCCTCGTGTTTGCGGCGAATTACATTTATAAACGCATTACCAAAGAATCGGTGATATAAGGAGGCCTTAGCATGAATGTTTCACAACGCAGATACGGCGACAAATTGTTCGACATCGGCCTCTATTGTCTAATGGTCATTGCGGGTATCGTCACGCTTTATCCGTTCCTTAACGTTCTCGCCATTTCGTTCAACAACTCGGTCGATACGGTGCGCGGAGGCATTACCATCTTCCCTCGGGAATTCACGCTGGACAACTACGCGACGATCTTCGCGTTCGACGGATTGCTCACGGGCTTCAAAAACTCCGTCCTGCGGACCGTCATCGGCACGATCGTCGGCGTCCTGTCGGCTTCCATGATGGCTTACACGCTGAGCCGCCGCGACTTCCAAGCAAGAAAGTGGATGTCCGTCCTGTTCGCGATGACGATGTACTTCTCCGGCGGCCTGATCCCGGGCTATATGCTGATGAGACATCTGGGCTTAATCGGTACCTTCGAGGTATATATCATTCCGGCTATCCTGAGCGTATGGAACGTGTTCGTTGTCCGCTCCTATATCGATAACCTGCCTATCGCCTTGCAGGAATCGGCCAAAATCGACGGCGCAAACGATTGGACCATCTTCTGGCGGATCATCCTGCCGCTATGCCAGCCGGTGCTGGCGACGATCGCTTTGTTCGTGGCGGTGGGACACTGGAACGCTTGGTTCGATACCTACCTCTTCAATAACATGAAGGCGGAAAATACGACCTTGCAGTACGAACTTATGAAGGTGCTGCAGTCGACGCAATCGGGCAACAACTACCGCGATCCGAACGCGCAGCAAGCTATCGCTTCGGTATCGCCGGAATCCATCAAGATGGCGATCACCATCGTCGTCACGGTTCCGATCCTGCTCGTCTATCCGTTCCTGCAACGTTACTTCGTCAAAGGCATGACCCTAGGCGCGGTGAAAAGCTAATGTTGTGAGGATAGAAGGTTTGAAGGTTTAAAGGCTTAAGGTTTAAAGGTTTTAGGTTTAAAGGTTTGAAGTTCAAATGAAGTTCAAAAAGTCCGGTTTTCAGCACCGAGAAGGTTGGGCGAAGCCGAGATCCGAGGAACGGAGCTTAGCAGCGCTAAGTGAGTACCGGAGGAACCGGCTGAGTTCAAGATTCGACGCCGAATAAGCATCCATGAGATGCTTCGTGATCAAAAGTAAACTTTTTAACCACCTTTATCTGGTAGTGACAGGTATCCTGTTCTATATAGTTAGGTACATTATTAAAAGGGAGGCAACATTCAGATGAAAAAGAAAGCCAAAATGATGTTCAGCACGCTGCTTGTCCTCGTCTTCGTTTTCCTTGCAGCTTGCTCCGGCAACAATGGAGGCAATGGCGGAAATACCGGCGCGGCGAACGGCGGCAATTCGGGCAACACCAACAATGCAGGCGAGGAATCGCTTGAACCGATTACGATTCGCCTTGCATCCGGCGACGTAAACGCGAACTGGGATGACATGAAAAGCGAAGTCGGTCAAGAGATTCTGGCCAAAACGGGCGTTACGCTTAAACAGGAGTTCCCCGTTGGCGGAAGCGATGCCGACATGTTCGCCCTGATGGTCGCAAGCGACGAATATCCGGACCTCGTTATGCCGAAGGGCAACGCGGGCAAGCTGGTTGATGCCGGCGCGCTGATCGATCTTCGTCCGTTGATCGAAGAACATGCTCCGAACCTTAAGAAAATTTATGGCGAATACTTCAACCGTCTTCGTTGGAGCGAGCAAGACGACGCGATCTACGTATTGCCGCAAGATGGCGTAGGCCACACTTATTTCGAAGCGGGCGGCGGCTTCCAGCTGCAGCATAAGGTTCTTGAAGCTGCGGGTTTCCCCGAGATCAAAACGGTAAAAGATTACGAGAACGCAATCAAAGCCTACATCGAAAAAAATCCGAAAACCGAAGACGGACAACCTACGATCGGCATGTCGCTGAACGGCGGCGAATGGCAGATCCTTATCTCCGTAACGAACCCCGCGTTCTACGCGACGGGCGCTCCGGATGACGGCGAATTCTACATCAACCAGGAAACGTTCGAAGCTATCATGCATTACCAGCGTCCCGAAGAGCGCGAATACTTCCGTTGGCTGAACCACATGAACAATATCGGCTTGCTGGATCCCGAGAGCTTCGTCCAGAAGTATGACCAATACAAAGCGAAAATCGCTTCCGGCCGCGTTCTTGGTCTGGTTGACCAACAATGGGACTATGCGGATGCCGAAAACGCGCTGAAAGCCGAAGGCAAATTCGACTCCACGTACGCACGTTTCCCGGTTACGCTTGACGAGACTTACCAAGACCATTCCTTCCAAGGAACGGGTTACCTGTCCGGTTACGGCATTGCGATCACGAAAGACGCAAAGGATCCGGTCCGCACCATCAAGTTCCTGGACTACCTTGCATCGGATGAAGGCCAGGTTCTCGTCAACTGGGGGATCGAAGGCAAGCATTACAACGTAGAGAACGGCAAACGCGTTATCCCTGCCGACGTACAAGCGCAGAAGTCGAACGACAACAATACGTTCAAGAAAACGACGGGCATCGGCAACTACCTGATCTCCGCCCGTTATGGCGACGGCGTTATGGATCCAAGCGGCAACTACTATACAACGAACTTCCCGGAGCAGATCGTCACGGCTTATTCCGAAGCGGATAAAAAGACGCTGGCGGCTTACGGTGCAACGACGTACAGAGATCTGTGGCCGGCTAACGACGCGTTCCCTGAGCGCAAATACGGAGCGGCTTGGACGCTTCCATTTGAGACGGGTTCGCAGGCGAACGTTATTTTCCAGAAGACGCAGGACATTATGAAAAAGCGTATTCCCGAAGCGATCCTGGCGAAGCCGGAAGACTTCGACAAAATCTATGACGCCTTCCTGAAGGATTTGGACGATGCCGGCGTCGCCAAGTTGAACGAGGAATTCTCGAACATGGTCAAAGCCCGCGTGGAACTTTGGTCCAAATAATAGCGGAATACGAGCATCGAGGAACATTTCGAACAGGCAACAAGGTAAAAAGGTAAAAAGGTCGAAGCAAAGGGAACCTCTGCTCGACCTTTTTTAAATTATAAGAAAGTATAAGTTTTCTCCATACTTGACTTATAATTCTCGGAATAAAACGCGCTGCGCCGCCAAAGGACGGCGACAGCCGTTTCACCTTGTCTTTTTCATTTCTTTGACTTACTTGCGGCCGTACAGTTGCACGTCGATAGTGTCGATTCTGCCTCTGCCTCTGCCGCCGCAGCCGCCGGAGTATCCCGTTGAGTATGCTATTATGTTGACATATTTGCCGGGTACCCTGTACGTGTCCGTATACGATTGCCCTGGAGCGAGCCTCACTCTTGCGAGCCTATAGTTGTTGGTTCTGCCGTTCTGCGTGCTGGTCATGACGACATTAACGGACGTCGCGGATGCGCCGCGGTTCTCTGCGAACAGGCGAATGGTTTCATATTTTTTAACTTTGACGCCTTTGTCTTTGTGATGGTGATGATCATGATCGTGATCATGATGATGATCATGATGATGATGGTGGTGGTGTTTATGGTGGTGATGGTGTCGGTCTCGAGTCAATACTCTGCTTGTGCCCGTACGGAGCGATACGCCTTCAGCGGGTGTACTGAACAACAATTTGTTCTTAGCCAAATGCTTTCACCTTCTTCTTGTAAAGTACTATATGCTATGATTTAGCTCTAGCATTTGCTTGTACTTTTGCCGAAGGCGATCTGTCCCGATAGAGCCGTTATTTTAATAGAGTTGATGGAATCAGGTTGCCGGAACGGCGTTAGCGCTGAACAATCACCTTGTCGATGATGCCGTACTCGACGGCTTCTTCCGCGGACATGTAATAGTCGCGATCCATGTCCCGCTCGATTCTCTCCAGCGACTGGCCGGTGCGCTCGGCGGTAATGCGGTTCAGCTTTTCCCTCGTGTTAAGAATATGTCTGGCGGTAATGGCGATATCGCTCGCTTGTCCCCTGGTGCCGCCATGAGGCTGATGAATCATGATTTCGCTATTAGGCAGCGCAAATCGTTTGCCTTTTTGGCCGGCCAGCAGAAGAATGGCGCCGAAGGAAGCGGCAAAGCCCGTGCAGATGGTACTGATCTCTGGCTTCACGTATTGCATGGTATCATAGATGGCAAGACCTGCCGTCACGGAGCCGCCCGGACTGTTGATGTACATATGGATGTCCTTGTCGGGATCTTCCGCCGTTAGAAACAGCAACTGCGCAATGATGCTGTTAGCAACGGCATCGTTAATTTCCGAGCCGACGAAGACGATGCGGTCCTTCAGCAGTCTCGAATAAATATCGTACGATCTTTCGCCGCGGTTCGTCTGCTCGACGACGTATGGTATTGGAATGTTCATGGGGTAACCTCCCGTAGGTTTGAATTGGATTACGCCGGGTAAACGATCCAGGGGGCTGGAAGGATACGCGAGTTCGGGATAGGATATAAGTATAACGAGGAGAGTAACTTTTAAACGTATTCGTTCGTTTACCCCATAAGGACGATATCCGCTTCGCTTGCAGCGGGTGAAGGAGGCTGGACAATGATAAGCAAAGATGGCATTGCGGATAGAGGGATCGAGAGACGGGATGCAAGTATGGAGCTGGAAGCGTTGCAGGCCTCGTTGTACCGGTACTGCATTTCGCTGACGGGTTCTATCCCCGATGCGGAGGACCTCGCGCAGCAGACATGGCTGAAGGCGATACAGAGCCGGAAGATAGAAGGTCACGTTAATCCGGAGGCGTTCCTGATCCGGGTAGCCAAGAACGGCTGGGTCGACGAATGCCGCCGAAGACGGATGCTGCGGGAACGTATCGGGAAGCTGCAAGAGGCTGGCGGTCAGCCGCCTCAGGAGGATACGGAGGAAGCGGATCGGGCCATCGCCGCGATCTATCGGCTGATGTCGCCGATCCAGCGAACCGTATTCATGCTGCGCGACACGCTCGGTTACTCCATCGCGGAGACTGCAGAACTGCTGGATACAAGCGAAGGAGCGGTAAAAGCTGCACTGCACAGAGCGCGTCGTGCGCTTGAGGACGTAAGGACGTCGTTGCTTCAAGATAGCGAATACGATAAGGGCCACGTTATGAGAACGGAAGATTTAGAATCGGAAGCGATGGTGCGGCAAGTCCGGGAAGCCTACGTTTTTGGCCGAACCGACGAGCTAATACGGCTGCTATATGTGCCTCAGACCTCTGCGGGGAGACTGGAGGTTATTGGCTGGAGCGTACAGTCTCCAAGCTACGGTGCAACCTCGATGGGTCCGCAAGCCTCGTATTCCATGCTTATGTCGGCTTGATGTCCGCGGATTTCTGGCCTGATTCGGCGTAAATGCTGTTTCTGTGGCTTGATAACCTGGGCCGGGAAAGCTGCGTAATGGACGTTTCTGTTGACCGGATATATTTCCTTGCTACTAATGAAGCATAAAAGTAAGCTTTGTTGGTCACACTGGTGCTCGTATCGCCGAATTATACTAGAGTGAGCTCGTAGGTTGCCTGAATCGCCGAAAGAAGCATAAAAGTATACTACAACGGGCTCCCTGTGTAGTCTACAATGGTTAAGGCCGGGGCTGATCCGCCCTATATAGCGGAAAAACCCGCTATAATGCGCTGTACCGGGCCTGCCCGGCCCATCCAATGAACTCGCTTTTTCATACACATTCGCTCGTCCTCCCAGCCAGCCAGCGCGGCCCTGATCCGCCGAAAATAGCGTGCAAGCCGCATACAAATAAACCCGTTAAGCAACGTGCAGCAAGCACGCTTCGGCTTAACGGGTTATGTCCCCTCAGGTTCTAGAGCAGCTTGCGCTCCTGTGCGGCAATCAGCGCCTGCGTCCTGGAGGATACGCCGAGCTTGCCGTACAGCGTGGACAAATAGACCTTTACCGTACCTTCTGACAGATGCAGGGCGGCGGAGATTTGTTTGTTGGAGGCTCCCTTTCGCAACTGGCGCAGCAACTCGAGCTCGCTGCGCGTCAGCGGCTCCTTCGAGGCGCGTCCCTTCCTAACCTGCGGGAGAACAGGAGCCGGGCAGGCGGCAATCAGCTCATCCAGGTAGGAGCCGGTTACTCCAGGCAGCACATCTACGCTGCTCTTTCGGCCTCTGCGCGGATAATAAATGCGGCCATGGGCCACGGCGTATTCTTTGTAGCGGTGCAGAAGCTCGGTCATCTCCGCTCCTTCATCCGCGAAGCTGCGGATATATCCGTTCTCGGCGCCAATTATGAGCGCCTCTTCAAGCGATGTAAAGGCCGAGTTCCGGTTGCCGACCTTGTATTCGAAGAGGGCATGCAGCACGGCATGCTCCACAAGACTGCTCAACTGGCCTTCCCTTCTGGCCTGGGGCTTCAATAATTCCAGGAGACGCACCGCCTCCTTCTCCTTGCGTTGACGTCCCAGCAGGCGGGCAAGCGTCAAATATTCGTACTCCTTCGCGTATATCGGAAGCTCCCTGGCCGTTACCGACATATGTTTGGCCGTATCCTTCGCTTGCGACAAGCTGCCAATGGATAATTCCAATCTCGTCCGGAATGCGTATACCACGATAAGCCAATGTTTGTCCTCAAGACCGGACGCGAATCGCAACGCATCCTCGACGACCTGCTCCGCTTGAGCTATGTCCCCGAGCGCCTTATGGATGGATGCTTCGGTAAGCCGATGCGGAATGAGCAGACCGGGAATGCCGCGACTCGCCACCGCTTGCTCGATACCTCTCAACAGGCTGAGGCTGTCCTTCAACCGGTTCCATTCGTAGTAACCTTCCGCCAATGATTGTTTGACGTACAGATTGATAAGGGAGCGGTCCCAGCCGTGGGAATCCAGCGTGCCGCTGAACAGCTCCGCGATCGTCTCGGTCGTCGGCGATAATACGCCGTTCATCCCCATTACCGTTCTACGGACGAAAGGCTCCTTGAGGTTGTAGTTAAAGTTGTAGAAAAGCGGATTCTCCGGGAGAAGTTCATCCAATATGCCAGTGCTGTATGCCAGCCAACGCTCATAATCGCCGCTAATGAATACGAGATTCGATCGGACGAACAGGATGCCCGACTTCAGATCTTCGTTGTTCTCTGATTGCAAGCCGTGGGCCTGCTCCAGCACCCGCTCCAACCGCTGGAGCAGATGCTCCGCCGGCTCAAGCTGTCCCGTCAGCACGAGCGCGAAGGCATGGAGCAGCGACATCTCATGCGAGGGCGAATAATCGTCCGGGAAGCTGCCGAACCATCGGAGCAGCGTTACCAATTCGCCGCGGCGCAGGACATCGCGGATGTGTCTGCCCAGCAGCTCTTCCATCATGTCATATTCTCCGGCAAACGAGGCATGGTCGATGGCTTCATGAAGCATGCCGTGCCTGGCGAACAAGACGCTTGCTCTGCCGTGCGTCCGCCGCCACTCCTCCGGTTGCTCCATCCGGAACGTCTCCGCCAAAAATTCGGAGAAAAGTCGATGATACCGGAAATAACCGGAACGCTCGCCGATCGGAAGCAGAAATAAATTCAGCTCATGGATTTGCTCCAGCATGACATCGCCGTCATCCCGGCCGGTCACCTCGTTGCAATATGACGCATCGAAGTTTGTTAACAACGATGTGCGTAGCAGGAAGTCTTTGAGCTCGATAGGGAGCGAGGCTACAGCTTCCTGAAATAGATAATCGGACACATGGCGCTCGTGGCCCTTGAAGGAGCGTAGCGCATGTTCCATCGTCTGACCGGATCGCAGCATCACCCGGACGAGCATCATGCCGATAATCCAGCCCTCAGTCCGATCTAACAGCTCGATGAGGCACTCGACAGTGCAAGGGGCGGAGTCGCGCAGCAGGAGCTCTGTCTCCTCCAGCGTAAATCGTAATTCGGAGACGGTCAGCTCCGCCGCTTCGCCGCTAATCATAAGCTTCATCGTGGGGAACGGAATCGGCTGCCTGCTTGCTATGGCGAGATGCAGATTATCCGGCATGTATTGAATGAAATAAGCGATGTGCTCGTGCAACTGCTCGCTTGTGATCGCATGATAATCGTCGATAATAAACAGGAGAGGGCGCGAGACCAGGGCGAGCTCGTTCAGCAAAGCATCGATATAGGTTAGCCGGGACACGGAGTTCATTCCCTCCGCGAGCAAATACAAACGTTCTGCGGCAGGATCGTCCACGGAAGCAGCCAGCGCATGCGTCAGGCATCGCCAGAAGCGGTTGCTGTCATTGTCGGCGCCGTCCAGCGAGAGCCATGCGACAGGTCGTCCGACTTGATTTCCCCATTCTGCGAGAAGCGATGTTTTGCCATATCCGGCCGGTGCGCAGACAATCGTCAGCCTGCCGGCGAGGGATCGATTAAGAGTCTGAAGCAGCCGTTCGCGAGTCACGAATCTGCCTCTTCTGGTGGGTAATGTGATTTTGGCCAGAGCCGCGCGATCGTGCATGACAGTCATTCCAATCGTTCCTCCCAACTGCGAAGTAAGGCCGTTCCGTTCGTGTTGCTGTTATTGTCTATTATAAGGGAAAGCTGTCGAAATGTAGAGACGCAACCTTCTAGCGATTGCCGAGCGACAACAGCTCCCGCAGATCCGCCTCCGTCAGCGAGGAGGAGGAAAGGCCGTCCTGCGACAAAACATCGTCGATCAGGGTTAACTTGCGCTGCTGAAGCTCCACCATCTTATCCTCCACGGTTCCTTCGGAGACGAGACGTATAATCTGAACGACATTGCGCTGGCCGATCCGGTGCGCGCGGTCCGCTGCCTGCTGCTCCACCGCCGGATTCCACCAAAGGTCATACAGAATGACCGTATCCGCTCCCGTCAGGTTAAGCCCCGTGCCGCCCGCCTTCAGCGAGAGCAGGAACAGATCGCGTTCCCCTTCGTTGAATCGGCTGCATAGCTCGACGCGTTCGGCGGCTGGCGTGCTGCCATCCAGGTAGAAGTAGGGTACGCCCTTGTAGCCAAGCTCGCGGCTGATCAAACCGAGCATCTCCGTGAATTGGGAGAACACGAGCGCGCGTCTGCCCGCGCTGCGGCATTGATCGACGAGCTCCAGAAGCTGCTCGAACTTGGCCGAGCTGCCCTGATAACCCTCGACGAACAAGGCGGGGTGGCAGCATAGCTGTCGAAGACGCGTAATGCCCGCCAATATGCGGATACGGGCTTTGCCGAATTCGTCGCCGTTGTCGAGATGCTTGAGCGAATCCTCGCGCAGCTTGGCGAGATAAGCCGCGTAAAGCTTTTTCTGCTCCGGCAGCAGCTCGCTGCTCTGAAGCGTCTCGATCTTCTCGGGCAGCTCCTTTAGCACCTCGGACTTAAGCCGGCGCATCAGGAACGGACGGCTGCGTCGCGCGACTTCCTCGCGGGTTAGCTCTCCGAAGCCTCGAGGATCCGGGAAGAGCGCGGGGAATACGGCCCGGAAGATCGACCACAGCTCGTCGAGCCGATTTTCGATCGGCGTGCCCGTCAAGGCGAAGCGGTATTCGGCTTTCAGCGAACGTACGGCTCCGGCCGTCTGCGTATTTACGTTTTTGAACGCCTGGGCTTCATCCAGGATGAGCGTATGGAACGAATGCGCGGCATACGTCTCCCAGTCACGCCGCAGCAGCGGGTAAGAGACGATAACGACGTCAGGCCTACCGTCGCCTTCGCCGTCCTTATCAAAATCGGGCTTTCCACGACTGACGCCGCCACCAGCACTGTCACCGCCTGCAATCGTCCAATCCAAGGCGTCCAGCCGTTCCTCCTTGCTCCCGTCCGCGATGACCGTGCGCAAGCCAGGTGCAAATCGCGTCAGCTCGCCTCGCCAGTTGTACATCAGGGAAGCGGGGCATACGATCAGAGCCGGCCGACCGGAGGCACGGATGTCATCCGCGACGGACAACAAGAAGGCGATGCTCTGAATCGTCTTGCCGAGTCCCATCTCGTCGGCAAGAATGCCGCCGAACCGATAGGCGGCGAGCGTCTTCATCCACTGATAGCCGGTCTTCTGATAATCTCTCAAGATGCCGCCGAGAGCTTCCGGCAAAGGGAAATCGAGCCGCTCGGGATCGCGCAGGCTGTCCAGCAGCTCCTTAAGGGAGCGCCCCAGCTTTACCGCATCGGACCCCGGCATATCCAGGAGCGCGGCAGCTTTGCCGATCGGCACCCTGGCCATATCGCCATGAAGGGCAAGATGATGCAGACCGACGCCGTTCATGACGCGCAGCATCGCTTCGAACGCCTCCGTCCTAAGCGGCAGCAAAGCGCCTGTCGCCAGCTTGTAATAAGGCTTTTTCGCTTCGACCGCCTCTACGACCGCTTTGATTTCTTGCGCGGAGATGCCGTCCATCTTGAATTTGAATTCCAGCCAGTCCGTTTTTTCATCCCAGGTAAGAGACAGCTTGGGCGGGATCGTTTCGTTAAGGATGCGGAGCTTAACGGCCGCCGTTGCATAGACGGTCAACAGCTTTTCCAGTTGCGGGACGATCTCGTGCAGGAACAGAAATTCGTCGTCGTCCCCCTCCATTACATATCCGCCTTCTGTTTTTACGAACCCCTCCTGCTGGAACAACCTCAGAATTTCCTTCTCCTTCTCGGAATCTCGCATTAGAATGCGCTCGGATCCACGGGGCTTGTCCCCGTTCTCAAGCGGGTTGATGATGATATCGCCGTACTGAAATTCCAGCCCGGCCAGCAGTCTCCCGCGAATCCGATCCAGATAGAGACGCGCCTTCAGCGGCTGTACCCAGATTCGATCCGCGACAGCAGGGGCAAGCTGCAGCTCCCCAAGCTTCGTTAAGCTGGGCACGACTTTGTCCATAAAGCGGTCGATCTGCTCCGCAGCGATTGTTACCGACTCATCGTCGGCCGTATCGCGGATCCCGGAAAACAGCAGCCGCTTCAGCTTGGCCAGCTGAACAAGGCGGGCGGAGGGGAGCGGATAGAATACGCCTCCCATAAAGGCCATTCCGTAAACTTCCAGCACGATCGCTTCTCTGATGCCGCTGGCCGTAAGGGAATAACCGTCATCCTCATGGGAACGATCAAGCTTGAACTGTAGAGGCAAGCGGCCATGCGAAGGACCTGGCACAGGCTTGCCGAAGGTCGATGGCCTGGAGCGTTCTCTTCCTTGAGCGCCAAACACTTCCGTTTTTGCGTTTGATGCTTGGGATAACACGGTCAGCAGTCTCGCCCAGCTATGCGGCGGAACGACAAGGAAACGCTCGTTGCCCTCCTGTCCCTGTCCCAAAGAGGGAAGAGCCCCGGACGCCATGGCGGAGCGGTATCGTTCGTCCTCTCTTAATGAAGAAACCAGCGCTTCGATGACAGGCTCGTCCTGGGGAGAGAAACGATGCTGCTTGGGGGTATATCGGAAGGACTTGGCCGTCTGGCACTCCCGTTGTTCTTCGACGCTGCTCAGAAATCCCGCCAAATGCTGGACGGGGTGAAGCTTCTGCAACCCGATCTTCATATCCAGGCTGATCGTATGCCTGCCGTCCCGGGCGGGGAGCAGCAGGATGCCGAATTCGACGTTAAGCGCCATCCGATCGTCTCGCAAGGGGCTTCCGAAGCTGACGGGTACGGAGGTATCTTCGCCAAACAGCCCAAGCAGATGCTCGACGAGCTCGCGATCCGGGGCGCTTTGCAAATAGATTTTGGCGCCTGCGCTCTCCGCGGGCTTTGTACGAAGCCGGCCTTTTCTCGATGCTTCGACGATAGAGATAAGCGCTGCGGCAATATGCTTGCAATGCTGATCCTCCGCCAGACTGGACAAGCAGCCGCATTCCGGCTCGACGCTGCCGCCCGTTCCAAGCCTGACATGCACGACATAAGGCCTACTGGCCGATACGGTCGCCGAATAACGGCTGCCGGAGCGTTCTACGGAAACCTTGCCTTCGCTTGCATAGGCGGCGCCTTTCTCATAGTTGTCCAGGCCGCACAGGTTTATAATTTGATTTCGAGTAAGTGAAACGGACATGATGTTCTCCTTTGACGCTTCGTTCGTTAATGGATATGGATTAAGGCATTCCGCCATCGCAACAGTTAATCTCATTATAGTACAATGAGAGGACAATAAGGAGACAGGCATCACATTCCCGGGAGGTATGATATGCCATTTACGTTCGCGCATCCGCTGTATGCGGCTCCGCTCAAGCTGGTAAAGCCCGGCTGGTTTAGTTTGACTGGACTCGTGCTGGGAAGCATGTCGCCCGATTTCGAATATTTTTGGGCATTCGAGCCAAGAGAGACGATCGGGCATTCGCTGGAAGGGCTTTATCTTTTTGCGCTGCCTGTCAGTTGCGTCTTGGCGCTACTTTTCCATTACCTGATCAAAGAGCCGCTGGCGACTTGTCTGCCAAGCCGATTCGGATTAGATCGCAGAGCGAGGAATTTGATTCGGGAGAGAGAATGGCGTCTACGGAAACTCGGGGATATCTTGAAGCTTCTCGTTTCCATTGCGATCGGCTTTTTCTCGCATGTGTTTGTGGATGCCTTTACGCACCAGTCCGGTTTTTTCGTATCCAGGTGGGGAGTGCTGAGGGAGGAACTTCTCGGATTCCCTATTTATAAGCTATTGCAGCACGGAGGATCGCTGCTTGGCCTTAGCGTTATTATCCTAGTTATGATTGCAACATTAAAGAAAGCTTCTAGCGACGTTCCCTTCGAACCTTCCGTCTCGCGAGGCTTGAAAACGGGATACTGGTGCGTGGTCTTTGCGGTCGCTATTCTCGCCATAATTGTTAAATGGACTTACTTCGGCAGCACGAATCAGCTAGGCATGTTCGTGGTTTCGTCCATCTCCGGCACTCTGCTGGGCATTATCGTCGCTTCGATTCTGTTCGCTCCCTGGATTCCGCCTGTAAGGAAAGTCGTTAAGGAAAATTTGACTTCATAAACTGTATATAATAAAATTACAGTATTCTAAAGTCAGCAGGTGATCATGATAATGGCCAAAAAAGAACCTCAGTCGCAGCCTAACAAGCCGCACGCTTCCTATGGCATCCCGTTTTCCGTTCTGGACGTTGCACCGATCGTGCAAGGCGGGACGGTCGCGGAGTCGCTTCGCAATTCGCTAGATTTGGCGCAGCATGCCGAGAGCTGGGGCTACAATCGCTACTGGCTGGCGGAACATCATAACTCGCCAAGCATCGCAAGCTCCGCCACATCGGTCGTCATCGGCCATGTGGCGGGCGGCACTTCGCATATTCGCGTCGGCGCCGGCGGCATTATGCTGCCTAACCACGCGCCGCTTGTCATTGCCGAGCAATTCGGAACGCTGGAGGCGCTGTTCCCGGGACGCATCGATCTCGGGCTGGGACGCGCTCCAGGCACGGATCAGCTAACGGCAACCGCTCTTCGGGGAGAGAGAGGGACCAATGGCGGCAACTTCCCGGATCAGCTGGAGCAGCTGCGAGCGTTTATGGACCCGCAGAGCTTCGAAAAAGCGATGGCCGTTCGCGCCATCCCGGGCGAAGGCGCCGACATCCCGATTTGGCTGCTCGGCTCCAGCGATTTCAGCGCGCAGCTGGCGGGGCAATTGGGCCTTCCGTTTGCATTCGCTGGCCACTTCTCTCCAACGTTTACCGTGCCGGCCATGAAGTTGTATCGCAGCTCCTTTAAGCCGTCAGCCGTGCTGGACGAACCGTATGGGATGGTCGCGGTAAACGTCGTGGCAGCGGACACCGACGAGGAGGCCGCTTATCTGGCTACCTCCATGCAGCAGCTGTTTCTGGGCTTTGTCAGAGGGCGGCCGGGACCGCTGCCGCCGCCGGTCAAAGATATGGAGTCGCTGTGGACGCAGCAGGAGAAATACATGCTGCAGCAGCAGTTGGGCTCCTCCATCGCGGGCAGCCCCGCGACGGTGAAGGTGAAGCTGTCCCAATACATCGAAGCGACTGGCGCAGACGAGATTATGATCGCCGCCCATATCTTCGATCACGCCGCGCGCGTTCGGTCGTACGAAATTATTGCGGGGTTATAAGAAGAAGAGGCTGTCCGAAAGTGAACTTTTAAGGTAGCCCGTTGTCCTTATGGCTCGATTATTCGGAGGCTTGTATACAAAATTCAACACAAGTGGTTTCACCGGGGTAAGTGTGTATGATAGGCCGGCTCCTGGCTGACCAAACGTGTATGAAAATTCATATACAATTCACCGAAAAGGCCGGCTCCTGGCCAAACGTGTATGAAAATTCATATACAATTCACCAAACAGGCTGGCACCTGGCAAAATGGCTATCCAAAAAATCAGTGAAAACGGAATGCTGGACACCCCGTATTGGTTGAATGTTAAGTGGCAGACACCAACATCGCCACTTTCCTGAAAAAGCAGGCACACAAAAAGGTTGTGCGGAAAACCTTGCGTTTTCTCGCCCAACCTTTTTATTTTTGAGACTTATTGGAAAGCTCCTTTTTTAATAGTTTTCCCCATACTTGACCTATAATTCTCGAAATGAAACTTACTGCGCCACTAAAGGATGGCGACAGCCGTTTCACCTTAGGCTTTTAATATGGTGGAGCAATAATCGCAGGCTGCTTCTTGTCCGACGACCATATTTTTGGATGCGCCGCAGTTTCGGCATATGACCGTCTTAGGAGGCGCAGTTACTTTCGGTACAACCAGCTTCGGTGCGGTTTGCGGAACGTTATGTTTGTTCTGCATGGTCTCCATAGCCGGTCGGCGTACAGCTTGCCTTGCCCTGTCGCCAAATGCAGCGTATTCCGACGCACCGTTTCGCAATTGCTGCTGACGGAAGTTTTCTTCTGCTGCCAGTTGCCCTTTACGGCGAAGCTTTCTCCCATACAGAATAAGAAGAAGGGAGGGAACACCGAAGAAAATAACCGTAAAAGTTAAATAATAGTTGACGTTTTGCGTGTCCTTTTCGGTAATAAGAACGCCGATGAATACAGGAAGAAAGATCAGAGCTCCTATAATAATGCCAATCGTTAACATAATCGTGCCCCATACGCGCATGATGTCCCTCCTCTCTCAGATAGCGCCATTTAGCTCAGGACAGTGCCGCAATAATCGCAAATGGCCTTTTCTCCGCCGGCCACATTTTTGGAGGCGCCGCAGTTTTTGCATACGGCCGTCTTTGGCTCGGGAGGAGGAGAAGGGGCTGCCGAAGTCTCCGAAGTCGACCTGGAAGATGCTTTTCGTTGTTGGTTCAATTCCTTGGCCCGCCTGTTTAAAGTGTCCAACCACTCATCCACTTGATCCGGTGCGTTATTGCTATGTTCATAGCTCGAATAAGAGTCGGATGGAGGCGCCGGTGCCGGTGCCGGTCTTGCAGGCCGAGCAGCCGTCGGAGGCTCCGGAACGTAGGGACGAGGAGCTTCAACTGCTGGTTTCTTTCTTCGAAACAATCGGACTCCGAAAAAAATAAGCAGAAAACAGGGGGTTCCTAAAAAAATCAATAAAATAATAGCTGCCGCAACTTTAGTAGCCATGTCGTCATTTTCAATAAAAATAAATATGAGCACGGGCAGAAACATCGTTACGGTCGCCAATACCCCAACGATAAACATAATAGCTCCGAGAACGCGCACGTCGTTTCTCCTTTCCTAACCTTTGCTTGCCGCTAGCTGCCGGTTTCTTTGTTTGATGTCATTATTAAGACCGATGATGGCGCGGCGCAGCTCGGGAACGGAGGCGGCTTGCTCGGCGGCGCTCCCTCCGCTTCGGGATTCTAGTTTATCCGTCAGCAGACGCAAGTCGATCTGAAGCGTATATTCGACGGTAGCAAGCTCGGTCACGGTCGCAGGATCGCTATAGCGGATGGAGTCGACCAGTTTGTCCATCTCCTTCGCCAGCAAACGTCGCTCTCCCTCGTTCCATAGCTGAAGCATATCTCTGGCTCGCTGAGCGTCGCTTAGCAGCTCATTCCAATCGGCGGTGCGACGTTCGTCCCTGCGCTCGCCGCCGCTGATGTGGTTGTTCGATAAATACAGAATGGCTCCCGCTAAAGCCGCTCCAACTAGCAGCAGCGCCTGGATGCTCAAGTAGAGCACGGCCGGAAGAAAGACAAGAAAAGCCGCTATAATGGTACCCAGCCAATAAGCCGCAACCACATAGCCGAATGCCGCAAAGGCGGCGATTGAGGAGCGAAGCTCGCCTCGAAGAAGCCGCGAGACGTACAGCCATGCGGCTGTCTCTGCCAACAGCAAGGCGAATAATGCGGCCAGTGACCGCACATCTCCCGTCGGAAGCGGGCTTGCGGTCCATACGATTACCAATGTAAGGACGGCTATGGCAATGAAGACGATAAACGCCGCAATCGGCGCATAGTTTCTGGACCTCATGTCGGCTTATCCTCCCTGCGTTTGAGCGGCGCCGCAATGATTGCAGAAGCGCGCGCCGCCGTCAATCGTCTCTTTGCAGCTCACGCAAGGCTTGGGCAGGGAAGTTCCGCACTCCCTGCAGTGGGAGCTGCCCTCTGGGGTATCGGCGCCGCAAGACGGACAGGCATGGTATCGGTCGCCGCAATGCGCGCAGAACTTCGCTCCCGCGACCAGCGGCTTGCCGCATTTGTCGCAATTGTGCGGAAGCACCGTAAGAGGGGGCGGCGTCGCAGGGGCTGTCAAGCTTTTGCCGCAGCCGCTGCAGAACATCGCGCCTTGCATATTCGTCGTGTGACAGCCCGAACAGGATATCCCGGGCGGTGCCACGTCCATGGCTCCTGCCACTTGCGTCATTTGGGGGCCAAATGCGTTGCCAAGCGAATCTCCTATTCTGGCGCTCATAAATAACGGCTGCATGCCGCCGGAGTTGTTTGCGGCTCCTTCCAATATGCTCAGAGAGCGGTCTTGCTGATACGAATAGCCGACGACATCCATCTCCAAACGTTTGTTCAGCACCTTGCGCAGTTGAGAGATGGAAGGATCGTCCTCGGGCACGTTAATATTTTCAAAGTAAAAATTATGTACTTTAATGCCGAAATCCTGGAGCTCCACCGCAATCTCGTGCTCCACGTGCGTGGAAAGATCCCGTACGAACGCGTTGATCTCGAGCGTGCTGATTCCCTTCTGGATCAAATAACTCGTCAGAATCCCCGTAATGTTCATCATGACGACGCCGCGCAGATGGCGGCTCAGCTCTTCCCTGTTAAATTCTCGCATCGTGCCGACCAGCTTGAGCAAAAACTTGCGGCTGTCCTCGATGGTCAGTCCGAACTGGCCGAATGCGCGCACCGGAACGATAATATTGTATTTCGGATCTTTAATCTGGAGCGGCGTACTCGTTCCCCACTTAATATCGATCGAGCTGGCCTTGTTGACATACCAGACCTCGGCCGTGAAAGGAGATTTGCCGCCGAAAGGCAGGTTAATGACATGATTAAGAATGGGAATGTTCGCCGTGCTTAGCGTATGCCGGCCAGGCCCGAAGCTGTCCAGCGCTTTGCCGCCTTTAAACAGGATGGCTTCCTGGGATTGATTAACGATTAATTGGGTCCATGTTCCCAACTCTTGATCCGGGAATTTCCAGGCATACACATCGGAAGGACCATCATATTTGACAACATCGATTAATGCCATTACTGTCACCTCTTTAAATAGTTGGAGAATCGTCCCAACATAATCTCCTACTATAGTAATCGAAATCGAGGCTGAGGGCTATAACTTTGCTGAAAACCGGACTTTTTGAACTCGTATTTTTGAGGGTTTTATAGGATTTACGGCCGATACCCTCTCTGCAGCTCGCTGATCGAATAATCGAAATCCATCTGCAGGTGAGGATAGTCCTTGAAGCCCTTCCAGTCGCCGCCCCAGCTGAACCCCAGCCCCTTTGCTATGTTTACGACCTCAAGCCAGTCTGGTTCCCCATTTCTGTTTCCGTCATATTCCATATCCCAGATGACCTGTCCTTTCTTTGTCTTCAAAGCAAAATCGATCGCGAGTCCGTAGTTGTGATAGGACTCGCCACCGCGCGCATGAGTGACGACGGGACCTTTTGCCGTCCGTCCCTGCTCGAACAGCGTATCCTGATCGGCATGGCTTCTGAAGTCGTCGGTAATAAGAATTCCGATGCCGATCTTTGCGCTTTCTTCCACAAGTTCTTTGCTCTTGGCTAATACGACGGGATGAAGACCCGTGACGGGCGGTGCGTCTTTTTGTACAAACGGCAGTATTCTGCCGAGTTCGTCTGTGCGGACTGCAAGCATGGAGGCAACAAACATCAATAGGAAGAGAAGAACCAGCCAATTGCGAATTCTCCTGCTTTTTCCTCTGGTGCTGCGACGATGCGGCGGCGGCCATGGGCCAGAAGGCTGGAGATGTTGCGTGGGCTGCGGTCTGTATTCGGGCATATCGTGAATCTCCTAACTGTTAGCTGTAATAGTGACTCTTTTACTATAAAGGTTTGAGGGTGGAGGATACAACTGAACAAAGGTTGGGGATTGCAAGCGGCAGTGATAGAACGAAAAAAAGATCCACGAGAAAATCGACGAGGAGAAGGTGATTTTATTCAATTTAGATAGAAAGCGGGAGTAAAAGTGAAGTTGGAAAAACGAGGAAGTAACTGGATGTTGAAAGGTTGAATGAATAGTTCAATAGTCAGGCGATGTCTTTGTGACGAGGCTTAACCTCTTCTTGCTCGTATTTGGAGCCTCTCATCATGCGAAAGCTAAGCAATAAGCACATTATAAACAGCAGGCCGCCGAGTGCGTTCCATAAAATAAAAAGCATCGTGAATTCCACCTTTTCAACACCAAAGCTTCGAGCCATTTCCCTACAATATTGGCGTTATCGACATTTTTTGACGTTCTCTGCTTCTATCATACACGAGGCCGTTAAACATATTCTGAACACTTACAGAGACTTGGAATCCGCTTTTATTCAGATTAAGTGCGACAGATTGTCTATTCCTTCGTCGGAAAGGCCGCCGGTCCGTGATCACCCTCGCGCGCGATCACCTTTTCAATTCGACAAAAAAAATTTTGATTAAGTTCTAAAAAATAAGAAAAAACCGCTAAAATCCGTGTCTATATACCCAGTTGTTTAGGATGTGTTCAGTGGTGCCTGATACAATTGCAGTAAATAGTCGTAAAGTGCCAGTTTCATTGGAAAATTGTCAAAATGAGTCGAGGGGAGATTGTTTTGTTAAGAGCGTAGCTGAACATCATCGAGTTCTAATCGTTATTTGTCGTCCCGGTAAGGAATTTTAGACGGAGGTTATGCGCGATGCAAAGGAAAAGAATACATAAGTACATAGCAATGGTGTTGACGATGTCAATGCTGCTTTCGTTGCTGCCGGTATATTCTCGGACTGCTCAAGCAGCTGCAAGAGCGGCGGATTTGGAGGTTCGAGTAGGTAACGTAGGGGTTATCGGGAACATGAGTCATGATGCAACCAATACGTTTATGAACTTCATGAACAGTGCAACGCCGGGATTCGCACACACCGACCGGTCCGGAACGAATATTGGCTGGAGTTCAGGACCAGTCGATATTTATTCAGGAAAAGACGGCTGGACGACGGATACATTCGTCCTAGATGTTTCTAAGAATCCGGCGTTGCAGGCATTCGCACAGAGCGACCACGCGGAAGCACTTGTAGGTTTCGATAGGCTGGTTGATCACGAAGATTGCATCTTGGGATTTTGCAAGACTCGGATTACGGACATAAGAATTACGCATGATCCCGGAACGGGAGAAGAAGTGATTATATCCGGGCGTAACCTTAGCGCGAGACGCTCTGTTTTCAAAATAAAGCCTAATTCCATTATTAAAATAAGCGTTACAGGAGAAGGGGACGATTTAGGTGCTACTGGCGTAAGGGGACTTTACCTTCAATTTGAAGACAAACAGCGTCCTGTCCTCAACAGCTATACGTTTACAGGCAACGGTAATGAACGAATGAATACAAAGGCCATACCTAACCGCAAGGAGCTTTACGTGAAGCAGCAGGAAAACATTACACTTGCCTACAACTTCTCGGAGCCGGTTCGGCCGACTGCGGTAACCTCGGCCTCAAGCGATTATTTTCTTCGCCACCCATTGTTCACGAACGTAGACGGCACGGGGCTTCCAGCGGCGGGTCAGCAAATGTACCTGACCAATCAAAGTTATACGGCGAACAACCTGACCACGCTACACAAAGATATCGTGTACAGATATACAGGCTCCAGGTACCACAACAGCGGAAATAACGCCTTGCAACCGAAGCTTGTCGGGGAAGCCAGCGGAGTCTCGCAGATGGATCAGACCATGGAGCAGAAATTCGCCGGAGCGGTATTGGCCGACGGCGCCGGCAATGTGGCAGATATCCAATTCCCCAACCGTGCCAGCGTTGCGAGCAATTCGTATCTGGCCGGCCAAACGGTGGATCCTTTTGATTTTCGAAACGGCGGCTATTACGTCATCGTCGACGGCGTAGCGCCAAAGTATACAAAGACGGGCAACGGCATTACGCCGGAGATTGTGACTGGCGTTACCCTTAATAAAAACGATCACATCATATTTACGATTAAATTTACGGAAGAAGCCATGATCCGTGAAGGATGGGAAGTCGAAGACACCTTTATCCATCTAAACAACGGCATGAAAGCGAAGTATCAATCGGGTGAAAACACGGATACTTGGACGTTCCGCATGGATATTACGGATGAACTAATTCAGGAGACACCGCTGCTGAAGGTCATTGCGCTTACAAATGAAAGTAAGCCGGGATATACGGATAAAGACGTAATATCCGACTACGCGGGCAACCTGCTCATTCAGCCTGCCAACCTGCTTGGCGAACACACGGACGGTGATACTTCGCTCGTCAACTCTACGATCGACTGGGCGAAGCTTGCGATCGACAATACGAAGCCGATCATCGGCTTCCGATTCGAGGATGGCGGCGCGACCGATCAGCTCTATAAGAAAAACGGAAAAGTGACGATCGATGCCAACGATCCAACTATTCTTATTCCGCATCTCGACCCGCTTACCAACATACGCGGCGAGGAGAGGCCGAGCCAAGGGATATATCGTCCGTCCAACATGACGGGTTCATCCTCGCCGGCAGTCGGGCTTGTCTATTATTATTGGAGCCAGAATCCGGTGGATCCGTTCCTCGAAAAGGCGGGCGACCAGTGGGCTGCGATTAAACGTTACTCGCTGTCCGCTAAGCAGCCGAGCGAAGATCTTTATTCGACAGGCTTTGAGGATGTCAGATTGAATGTCGCCAACAACAAAACGAACATGATCGCTCCGCCTTCACAGGCCGTAACGCCGGAGAATAGCGGCATATGGTACCTGCATAGCTGGACGGCGGATATGAGCTGGGATTCGGCCCGAGAGCTGATGCAATATGAAAAGAAAGCCGAATTCTTAAGCTCCGAATCTGGGAAAGCACAATACGAGGTTTGGAAAAGCGAGCTGCCGAACGGTTCCGAGGCCGACCGGATCTTCTACGCCGACAACAAGGCGTTGGCCGCCGTCGGCCAATACGGTGATCTTTCTATGTGGCCGCTGATCGATTTCAAAAATGAGGATTCCAACTGGACATACAATATGACCCCGTTCCGTTTGGACAACAAGGCGCCTACGATCGTATTCGAAGAATATTCCGGCGATGGCACAATGGATGTTCATCTTACTACCGGAATTTCGGACGAGCACAGCGGGTTGAACGAAATGTTCTATCAATGGGTAGCTGCGGGCAATGCGCCGGCAGAGATCGATTGGAGGCCAGTCACGCTAACGAACGGCAAATTCACGGCTTCTACATTAAATGAAGTATTCGAGGACGGGCAGTACCAACTGCATGTGAGAGCAAGCGATCTTGCAGGTAATACCGTTGAACAAGCAACAAGCACGGTGGCGGTCGTCAACTCGGCATCCAACGTGTCGGCAGGATTCGACCCGGATTCCGACGAGGATTATGTTCCAAGCCATGACGTAAACTTCTGGATTAACGGCATCGTGCCGGATAAAGTGGCTTACGCGTTCAGCCAAAGCTCGGTTCGACCGGGTTCGGAATCGGCTTATACCGTTCTGAATGCAGTAACAAACGATCTCGTAGTCGGCATCGAAAGTTTTGACGGCGAAGAGACATCGGCCGGAGGTTTGGAAGAAAGTGGGAATGGTCAAGAGCAACCCGTAGAAGAGCCAGCGGGTGAACTACCTGTCGACGAACAGTTGGAGTCTGGGTTGAATACGATAGCGGCGGAGACGTTCAACTACCGGATTCCGGCGGCGACCGACAGAAACGGTTTGCACTACATTCACGTTCTCGCCAAAGAAGGCGATCGTTATTTCTATTATTCCAAAGCGTATTATTTCGATAATCTGCCTCCGACGGTAACGTTCAGCAAGAGCGGCGTAGCCTACCCGCTGGAATCCCACAACGTGACGGTCACCGTTTCGGAACCATACAGCGTTTCGGGCTTGACCAAGCAATACCAATGGGTAAAGGAGGGACAGCCTGTTCCAGATGCGGCATCGGCCGGCTGGCTTGAACTTCCTGCTAATGGCTTGGTCGAGATCGACAACACAAGCCTGGAAAAAGGCAAGATCGCTGATTTCCGTCTCTACGTCAAGGCTGTGGACGGCGCAGGCAATGCGATTGTCAGCAGTACGTCGGATATATTCAAAGTATCTAAACCGGGAGGAAGCGACACGCCTCCGGCCGATTTGCCATCGGAGCTGATCTACCTGTACGGCGACGAGTGGGACGGTTATACGGCGGTGCTGAAACTGATCCTCGATACGGCGGACAAGAGAGGATACGAATTTTCTATCTCTCCCGACGATGGAGAGACTTGGCAGAAGTGGCGGCCATACACGAACTTCGCGGCGGTCAAGGTGCCGACGAACGTACCGTCCGCTCTGCAAATTAAAGTAAAATTCAGAACGCCGGGCGGCGTAATCGGCGATGCCAAAGAATTGAAGTTATCGACGCTACAGACGGAAGAACCCATATATGCGATCGCGACTCTGGGCACGACGAGACCCGTCAAACCGGATACCGGCGTAGAGATTCAGATCGCGCCTCCGCTGGGAGTCCGCGTAACGGCATCCCAGGTCAACCCGACGGTTCCCGTTCGCAAGGGCAACAACTTTACGGTTCGCCAGAACGGATATTATTCGTTCGACCTTGTCGACCTGAACGATCCGTTGCGCAAAGAGACGCTTTACGTCGTCGTGAACAACGTCGACGATGTCGCTCCTCAAGGCACGATCGAATATCGGGTAACGGAAAAGACGGGCGGCAATGTACCCGTGCAATTGGCTTCCACCTCGGAGCCCGTCGTGATCCTGAACAACTCGGGCAAGTCTACGTTCGTCTTCACCGAGAACGGCCAGTTTACGTTCCAGTTCCGCGACGAAGCTGGCAATATCGGGACGGCGACGGCGACGGTGAACAATATCGACAAAGAAGCGCCGCAAGTTCAAATAGTAAGGTCTTATTCGCATGGCGCGAACAATGCGGAGACATTCGGTACCATTACGGACGACTCGGGTAATGTCCTGCTGGCATCCGGCGTCAAGCTGACGGTAGAGAAGGTTGCAGGCTCCACCAAAGAGATTACGGTAATCGGCGGCAACGACAATGTCATTCTCCGGGAGAACGGCACCGTATCGTTTACGGTAGCCGACGAATATGGCAATACTTCGGTTGTAGAAACAATGGTAGACAACCTTTCATCCAAGGCAGTCGTGCCAGAAGAAATTACGTATTCCTTTGTGGACGACGAAGGCAACCCTCTGCCGGAGGAAAATATCGTAACCGTCAACGGACAGCGTTATGCCAAAGGAAAAGTTCAAGTGACGTTAAAAGGGACTACTCAGTCTCCTAATGCCGTATTTGCCGGCGTAAGGCCGGTATCGGACGATAACGGCGAGTACACGAATCAAATCAGCGGCCAAGACGGAGCCTTCTCGTATTCCAGAATCTTCTCTTCAGATGGGACGACCACGGTCGCCTTATCCGATCTGCTGGGGAATGTGAACAGAGTGCCTGTAAAGATCGCGGGGCTAGACAACAAATCGCCGGAGCTGTCGCTCAATATGGCAGCCACCGCCATTGTGCTCAACAAAGCGGACTTTGACTTCCGCCGCGACTTGGGCGGTTACACTGTCAGCGATAACGTGTCGACGGCCGGCAATATTAACGTCACGATTACCGGACTGAATCTGGATCAATTGGGCGAGAAGACGGTTATCTATCGTGCGACGGACGAGGTGGGCAACTGGGTTGAAGCTAAACAACAGGTCGTGGTCGTCAACGATGTCGGCATGCTGATCTTCGCTAACGGTACGTTGATCTCTGGAGACAGCGGACAATCGGCCCTATTCGATACGAACAAGCTGACCTTCAACATTAGCCGCTACAACGTGATGGATGTCGGCGGCCAGGATATGATCAACGAGTGGGGCACTTACGATTTGCTCTATTATTCGGGCTTATACCGCGAAGGACAGATGAAGCTGATCGCTACCAAACTGACCTACAAGCAATTGATGGATGGCAACTTCGAGGTCATCTTCCCGCAGACGGGCTGGTATACGATAATCGTGCGGAATCAGGAACGCGAACGCGTCTTCGCTACGTTCTTCGTCGGGAACAAACAATGAGCTAGTCTTTAATGGCATTCCCTCTGATGCAAGCAACTTGCTTCGGAGGGAATGGCCATGGCTTTTCCGTTAGCGCCAATCTATAAAACTAGCAATGAACAGGCAAGAGGATAGGAGGCCATGTTGTGAAACTGGTAAAAAAGGCATTTGCATTACTAGTCGCGTTAACCATAGTGGTCGGCGCCTTGTCAAGCGGCATCAATACGGTAGCCGCGGCCGTCAGCGGACCCAAGACGACCGTCCTGCAAAATGATTTTGTTAAAATTACGGTCGACAATGCGACAGGGCGTTTCGGCATACGCACCATCGAAGGGCAGCCGATACGCAAAAACGACCAAAACGTCGATCTGATGTTCCGGGGGGACGATCCCGAAACGTCGTTTACGACGTTCCGCATCGACGGAACGGACTACATATTCGGTAATCCATATAAATTCGGCGTTAACCTCTTCTCCGAGATTACGCCGCCGAAAATTGTCAATTTGACAAACGGAACCAAACAAATCGAAACGATTTGGAGCATCAAGGGTGTCTCCATCAAACAGATTCTAATGCTGTATGCGGATGCCAACGATGTCAATAACGCGGGCAACGTCAATATCCGTTACGAGGTTCTGAACCGAAGCGGCGCCAACGTCCAGCTAGGTTCGCGAATCTTGTTGGATACGATGGTGGGCGGAAATGACGGACCGGCGTTCCAGATCGGAACGACTTACCGTTCTCCGCTGCTTGTCGAGCGCAGGCTTGTACACGACCCCGCTGCGATCGGCATTCCTGAAGAGGACGTGCCTGTCAACAAGCTTCCTCCGTACTGGGTAATGAGAGACACATTTAACCTGAACGATCCGCAAGCAACAAATGTAATGGCCTACGGATTCAATAATTTCGCGGAACAGAACATTAATATCGTGGACGAAATGATCGTGGGACACTGGAATAGTCTTGCGAATACGAAGTGGGATTACACACCGAATCCCAATCTGGATTTCACCAGAGACACTAACGATTACGGAACGGCCGACTCGGCGGTAGCGTTTTATTGGGAGCCGGCTCCGATAGCCAACGGGCAGTCGCAAAGCTTTGAGACGGTATACGGCTTAGGTGAACTCGTCCAGCCGGACAAAGTATTCTCGATCCGCTATATGGATACCGTTCAACAGCTTGCCACATTGCCCGGCAACGAGGGTTATGTCGATGAGGGCGTATTCAGAATCATTGCCGAAATTGAAAATCTGGCTGCTTTTAATATGAAGCATGAGCTTGTTAAGGTCCAATTGGAGCTGGAAGGCGGTTTGAATTTTGTAAAGCTTGACTCCGATGGGAATCCCATGCGTGATGATAATGGCAAAATTTTGACGGAAGCTTTTCGAAGCAAGGAATTGGATAGGATAAAACCACTTACGCCAGAGCAAGTCGCAAATGGAGACGACCCTAAATATCAGCCTGGCGATACGTTTACGGTAGATTTCCTCGTACAGGCAAATGGAAAACCATGGCCGACGACCCGTCAATATATGATGACAGTAAAAAGCGAGGCTACGGAAAAAGCACTGGAAGGCATTGCGGATGAGGGCATTAAGGCTCAGTACCAATCCGTCAAATCCAACTTTATTATGCTGCCGCCAATCGGAGAAGCGGTGCCGACCTACGTTTATTCAATGTCGCCGGGCGAATTGTACAATGAGGACGTCAAATATTTGACGGTCAACCTCTCCAATATCGAGGCTTACAACACGGGCACCGATACAAAGCCGGCTAACTTCGACCTTTATCTGGAGGAAGTGGTGACGGGACAACGCTACAAAGTTCCCGTCCAGCAATCCGTACTGATGCAACCAACCGACGACGGCTTCTCCGGCGATATGCGAATTACCTATCGCAATGGGGAATTGGTGGACAAGAACGGCATCACCGTCAAGGAACTTGAGGGGCCGGAGCTGCCTCTGGGCGAATACAGAGTGCAGATAGATTTTAGAGACGACATCGAAGTCGATGAAGAGACTTCGGAAGAAGACACCGAGCTCAAGAAAGAGATCATGGCCAAGTACGACATCAAAACAACTCAAACGTTTATGGTGACGGATAACGAAGAAACCCGGATTCGGGAAGCTAATTTATTGGCGCTTTACAAACAATCCGTAGATTTGAGCAGCCAAGCGTCCTTGGGTGATATCAAGCAAGAGTTGGCCGATGAGTTAAATAGCCTTTTTTCCGGTGAATTGTTTGAGGTTGGGGATTTGCTGTTTGACAAAATTTCAAAGTTTCGTGAAGCCAGAGCCTATCTAGGCATCGCTAATAAGGCTCTTGATCCAGAATTCGATCTTGGAGAATTTACAAGCGCTAATTATTTGAAAGAGGTTCCTCTCTATCAATACAAGATGTTCGAGTCCGACGAGGATTTAGAAGAATTTATCGGCGACGAGGACTTCGATCGCGAGCTCCTTGTTACCGTTCGGGGCATGGTGAAGCAGGTCGGTACGGGATTGGACCAGCAAATCATTGTCGACACGGAGACTGAACCTGCGATTATTAATGACGCGGTAGCCTACAAAGGCAAGGACATGGTATTCGTCCGTGGTAATCTGGACGTACTGGGTATGGGCTCCAAGAATAGCGACTTTAAACAGCTGCCATTCTTCCAAACCGTGTTCATCAAAGGCGAAGGAACGCTTAGCGTGGCAAGCAGCGGCTTCGTCTTCCACAAAGGCGAATGGACGCTGGATTTCTTCAATGGTTTCCAGAAGTCTCTCGGCGATGGTTATACGGTTGACCGCGGCGAGATTCCGAAGAGCGAGGACAACGAGGAAGACGACAGCTTGAACGGCAGCTTGCGCTGGGCGGTAGGGGCGTTTGGAGATCGACTCAATCCGCTTCGCCAAGTCATGCTGGAGACGGTCTATTTCAACCGTCACAGTTTATTCGCGCCTCCTAGCTTTACCGTAGACGGCTTTGGTCTAACCTTTAACGACTTTATCCTTCGGGAGGGCGGCATCTCGTTCGGCGGCAAGTTGTCGATGAAGGTTATCGAAGCCGAGGTCAACAACGTCATCTTCAACGACAAAGGGTTCGTCGGCATTGAAGCCAATCTTGGATTTGATCTGAACAAGGATATGGGCTTGTTCAGCTCCAAGAAGAAGGAAGAAGACAAGAAGAAGAAGGGCGACGAAGAGGAAGAAGAAGGCGCGCCGAAAGGCAAAATTACAGTCGTCCACTACGTACAGGAAGTGGAAGACGTTAATAATCAATACGGCTTGGAATTCGAAGCCGACATCAAAAACATCGGCGTTTCGATTGAGTTCTCGCTCAAAAAAGTAGACGATGGACGAATCCTGCCCGACGTCATCGCATTCGGTGCGGATCTAGGTCAACCGGGCATTCTGTTGACCGGAGCGACTTATTTGACTGGTATCCGCGGCGCGGTTCGCGAATTGGCCGATACCATCGCCGGAGGCACCAAGGACGATCCGTTCCCGCTGACCATTGAGGCGGGCGTTAGCTTGAAGTTTGGCGTATCGCCCGCATTTTTCCACGGCGATATTGATCTGACGGTCAAGCGTACCGGTATCAAGGTGGAAGGGAAAATGGACTTCTCTATGGTTCCGGAACCGGAGGACGATGATCTGCTGCCAATGCTGACTCACGCGTTGATCGAAGCGCAGTGGGTTACGCCATGGTTCGTCCGACTTGAGGCTGAAGTAGACATCGGCGGCTGGGATATTATTATTGGGGAGGCTGGCATCTTCGTTGGCCAGAACCTGGAGAAAAACCGAATCGACTTCGAAGGCTTCATTGGCTCCAGGGTTCAGATTCCATCCAGTGTCCCTATCGTAGGCGGATTGCCGCTCGCGAGCATGTTCTTCGGCGTCAACAACGACAAGATCTGGGGCAGCGTCGGCATATTGTTCATTTCGCTGGGCGTAACCTATTATTGGGGCGGCGGCCTTGAGTTCGGAACCTCCGGAGAAGACTTGCCTGAAGGCTTCGCTCATCTCCTAATAGAGGATCCAGAGAGGGGTCCGAGATTGGTCGTTATCGGCCAAGGCGTCGAAACGTTGGCGACATCGTGGATTAATGCGGAGCAAGAGTCGCATGGTATCGTTTACCGCGAAATCGAAAAAGGCGTTCAGATGATTGAAAATGGCGCGACTAGCATTGGCATAGGCGGCATTACGTCCAAAAACGGCGGCAGAGTGCATGAAATTCCAATGGGCGGCGTTACTGGTAATGCCATTATTGAAGTCGAATACGATTCGAAGACCATGCCGGAGCTGTCGTTGAAGGATGGATCGGGCAAAAACTACCCGCTTGTATTCGACAACACAAACTCTAAACCAAACGCAAATGCGTTCACGCAGCACATTCCGGCTTCGAAATCGACCGACGGAGTCGATGTAAGAAAAGCATATATTATCGTTCCGCAAAATAAAGCAACGGGAACTTGGACCCTCACGGCTCTGTCCGGGGTGGAAACGCGTTTGATGAATGCGCCGACAACGCCTGAGCTGACGGAAACGAAGCTGACAAAAAATCCTGCTGATCCTAATGTTTTCACCGCATCGTGGAAAGCGGCGAATGCCAAAGCAGGAGATACCGTCAACCTGTACCTGACGAAGGACGCCGTTACGAATGAAACGACGAAACTGGAGAACGGCGACGAAGTACTGAAGCCGGGAGATCCCGGTCTGTTGATTGCCAAGGAGCTGCCGATTGCGCAGAACGGCGGCGTTAGCGGAAGTATTACGAGCGGCAGTGCATCAATCAATGTATCTGAGGTTCAACTGCTAGGCGACGTAGAGGATATTCGCGGGCTGCTTGCTCAAGGCAACTACTACTTGAGAGCTGAGCTGCGTTCGCAGATGGGTTTCAGCACCAAAACGTCAGCTGAGCGCATCGAGCTGATCGATCCGCTTGCTCCCGCTAAAGTAACCGATGTTGTCATCGAGCCTGCCGGCAATGGATTGTTCTCGCTCTCGTTCAAGCCGGGTGCTCGCAAAGCCGGCCATGCAGACTTTGAGCACAGCTACGCTATCGAAGCGTTTAGTGAAGTGAACGGCAAGCTGGAGTCATATCCGAACTTCGGCGAAGTGCTCTTTACGGCTGAGGAGCTTGCTCCTTATTGGAACCAATCAACGGGCAAATACGAAGGCATTCTTCTAGGAGGCTGGACGGCTGTTTCGGCTAACGATGAAGTGAACGGCGATAGCCTTGCAGGAACCGTTATCGCTGAGGAAGATATCAAATATTCCGGACTGCAGGTCGGCAAGGAATACGTTCTTGGCGTATCTGCCGTCACAAAACCTACGAAAGCAGCGGATAAAAACGAGAACTATCATTTTGCGGACCGGATCGACAGCACGAAGAAGCTGCTTCCGGTACCTGTAAAACCAAAGCTCAACGTACCGGCTGGTTCGGACGTTACCGTGCTTCCTCATGCTATGGAGCTGTTGACGAACGTGACCGAGCAGCGCATTGAATTGACTTCGAATCAGAAGGATATCGAAGTTGAAGCCTTCTACGCCGAGCAGTCGCTTGGCAAGACGGCGTTCGTTAATGGAGCGAACGGAAGCAGCGGAACGCTAACGTTCGACCAATTCGAAGCTGACGGGCCTTATGCGATAGAGCTCAAGGCGCGCAACAAGAAAACCGGAGATATCTCGGTTACGATGCTTTATCTCACGGTAGACACGATTGCTCCGGTTCTTTATATCGACGAGCCTGTAACCGGCGCTCGCACGGAAGTCGTATCGGGTAGCAACAAGCTTAAGGTCAAAGGAACGACAAGCACCGACTTACAGTCGCTTAAGGTCAATGGACAATCCATTGCGGTAGCTGACAACGGCGCTTTCGACGGAACGATCAATGTTGCTGAAGGCGAGCCTACTGTCAATCTCGAGTTTGTATCCATCGACAAGGCAGGCAACTCCAACACGGCCGTTGTACGTGTAACCAACGCAGCTTATCAAGTTCCTTCCGGGCTGGTGCTGGAGCTGCCGAAGCTTAAGCCGGGAGAGAGCGGCATGATCAAAGCCTCCTTAAAGGTCGCGGACGGCAAGGATGCGCAAGGTCGTCCAACGTTCAAAGAGGTTGCGATTAAGCCGCAGGATATGTCCCGTCTAAGCTACACAATCTCGATGGGCGATTCCGTATCGATGACGGAAGCCGGCAAAGTGACAGGTCTGGTTACCGGCGCCAGTCTGATCGAGGCGGAATACCGAATTTCGGACGACGTCTCGATAACGGGGATGGTCGCGGCATCGGTAGAAATTCCTAAGCCGACGAAGCTAGGTGCATTATCGGCTTCCGCTACAGAGATTTCGGGCAATAGCGGCAAGACGAGAATTAACGTTACGCTGCCGCAGGATACGACGGGGCAGCAGCTTGTGTACAAGCTGTTCTCAGCCGGAACAACGGCAGCTGTACCAGCATTCGAAGAGGATTTGAGCCAGTGGGAGTTTCTTCCTGCTGATGGCGCGGTGAATGCCAAAGCAGGCGATACGATTATTGTCGCCTTGAGAACCTCCCTGGACAAAAAAGCTTGGTCGGCTTCCTCTAAACTATCGGCTAAAGTGTGGGCCCAGACGGGAACGCCACCGATCATTCCAGGTCCAGGCGGTGGTCCGGGAGTGATTATTCCGGAGCCGGAAGAAGAGGAAGAAGCGCCTTCCGAGGAAATCAGGCTTACCGTTAACGGCAAAGAAGTTGCCGCAGAATGGAAAGGCACAACGGCGGTTATTCGCGTGACGGAAGAGGATGTCGCATCCGATATGACTGGAGACATCGTCATCGCCGTGCAATCGGCCGCTTCGGCCAAAGGTTATGCATTCACCGTCGACAAGGCGGTCGTGAAGCAAGCGCAGGACGGCAAGAAAACGATCAAGCTTGACTTGCCTGGCACAAAGCTGGATATTACGCCGGAAATGCTGAAAGGTCTCGAAGGAGATCTGAGCATTCAACTGGCGGACAACGGCAGCGCGGCGAAAAGGCAGCTAGACGCCATCGCGAAACAAATCGGAGCTTCCGCGTTGGGAGCTGGCGACGGAGTCGCCATTGACACGAATTTGCCTGACTCAGCTTGGAACAAGTATGTAAGCTTGAAAGTCGCGGTACCTGCTACGGTGGATCCGAAGAACATTACCGCAATGGTGCTGAAAGGCGCCGACGGTAATTGGACGACAGTGCCATGGAAGCTTGAAAAGATTGGCGGCGAAAGCTTCGTCCATATCCTGTTGACCGGGGAAGGCAATGTCGCCTTTATTCAGAGCGGAGGAACGTTCAAGGACGTCCCTGGCACTCACTGGGGAGCAGTAGGCATAAGCAATGCGGCGTCCAAGCTGTTCGTATTAGGAAAAGCAGCCGATCGCTTCGATCCGAATGCCAAAGTAACCCGTGCGGAATATCCGACGATTCTTTTGCGAGTTGCCGGCTTGATGAACAGAACGGCCGATAACGGCTACACGGATGTCGCTGAAGGCATCTGGTACGAACGCAGCGTGGCCGTAGCTTCCGAGCTTGGCATCGTCAACGGATTTGAGGACGGATCCTATGCGCCTAACGCGACGCTTTCCAGACTCGAAGCCATGGTTATGGTAGGCCGACTGATCAACGCTTTGGGTCTCGGCGCCGAGCTGAGCGAAGAAGAGACGAACAGTTTGCTAACACCGTTTGGTGATGGTTCGGCAATTCCAGAATGGGCCAAAGCTGCCGTAGCACTGACTATCAAATATGGCATCATCTTGGGTGAAGACGGCAATGTCAATCCGAAAGGCGTATTGAACAGGGCGCAGGCCGCTGCGATCGCCGTTCGTCTGGATCAACTGATTACGAAGGAATAGGCCGAAGGGCCCGGCGCATGTTTCCCGCGGGAGGCATGCGTTCGGGCCCGCAAGCCATTCTTGCAATCAATAAGTTCAACTAGATTACATACTTATCTATGAGGCGGTGTAGAGATGGTACGAAAGCAAAAATCAATCATCGCGATTGGCTTTGCTATTCTATGTGTGGCCGCTGTTCTTGCTGGCGGGTTAATCGTGAACAGCGATTCCAGCCGCTGGACCAGTCATGCGGACACAAGCTGGTTCGTCGACAATGACTTGGGTCAAAGCTTTACGATAGACACGCCGGCCAAGCTTGCAGGCGTGGCGAAGCTGGTTAACGAAGGCGTGACCGAAGACGGCATTGCCATTAACGGGTTTGAAAACCAAATCTTCGACATCGACAGAAATCTGGATTTGTCGGCTTATCTCTGGGAGCCGATCGGCACGCCGGAGAATCCGTTTAAAGGAACGATGTACTCCAAGAACGGAGCGCAATTCACGATTTCCGGCCTGAAGCTTGCGCCGGAGACGGTGTACGCTGGTTTAATCGGAGTCATGGACGGGGGCACGTTCGGCGGATTCGTATTCGCGAACTACGGCTCGTTCTCTCTCCACAACAGCTGGCAGACATTGCACGCCGGCGTCGCGGTGGGCAAAATGATCAACTACAGCACGGTTTACAACATAACCAACTATCTACCCATTCAGGCAGGCTCCATTAACGCCAGCGTGTATGCCGGCGGCATCGTGGGTTATAGCAGCGGCGATGCGGATATTTCCAATTCGTTCAACCATGCCAATTTGACGATTAATGGCTCTTCCGTCTATGCCGGAGGCATTGCGGGATATACGGAGGGTACGGAACTGGTCGTCAAGAAAGTGAGCAATACCGGTGCGGTTACGGCAAACGGCTTTGACGAGAAAGGCGATATTTACGCAGGAGGCATCTTGGGTCTCTCCAATGGTCCATTGTTTATGCACGATGATGCTACTCCTATCGAAAACACGGGCGCGATTGCCGCGACAAACGGAAAATACAGCTATGCCGGCGGCATCGTGGCGAAAGCCGCTTCCGACATTACGTTCTCTAACGCAACC
Source organism: Paenibacillus agaridevorans (assembly GCF_003112455.1). GTDB lineage: Bacteria > Bacillota > Bacilli > Paenibacillales > Paenibacillaceae > Pristimantibacillus > Pristimantibacillus agaridevorans. The sequence continues at coordinate 48,703 of NZ_BDQX01000196.1, read as the reverse complement.
TCCAATAGCGGTTCCGTTACGGTGAATGCTGCGCAAGCTGTCGGCAGCTACGCTGGCGGTTTGACGGGCTCGATTGCCTTGGAACAAGCCGTTACGCTTAACACGGTAACGTTCGCAAGCTCGGGTTCTATCGTCAATAACGGCGGTACCGGGGTATACACGGGAGGAATCGCAGGGTATATCGGCGGTGCTTTCCAATGGGCCAGTCCATTCACCAATCCCGCTGCAGTCTCCGCTTCGGGTTCGTCCCAAGTCTACACGGGCGGATTGGCAGGTTATGCGGCAGGGGAGCTCAGCTTCCAGGCCAATGCGCGCAATTCGGGCGCCATTACGGTAACGGGCTCTCCTAACGATGCCTATACGGGAGGCCTGATCGGTTATTCCGCAAGCCGCGTTCATTTGCTCGGCACCTCCGACGGTGCTTACGGCAATAGCGGAGCCATAACGGTAACGGGCGGAACGGGCGTGTATACGGGCGGTATCGCGGCCAACAGAATCTACTCGGGCGCGCTTGGAGCAGCGGCTTCCAACGTGCACAGCACGGGCAATATTACGGTGAACGGCGCAGCGAAGCTGCACACCGGCGGATTCGTCGGCCAAGCGACGGATGGCGTGAATCGCTCCTTAACCTCTGCTTCGTATGCCAATACGATTACCGTAACGGCTACGAATCCGACGACGGAACAACCGGTTCGCACGGGCGGCGTCATCGGTTATGCCAACGGCGTTCAAGCGACCGACAGCGAGTTCGGCGGCATCATACGCGCGACTGGCGGCGACGCCATCTTCACGGGTGGCATCGCGGGCGCTGCGGATGGCGGCAGCGCGTTTACGAACGTTTACGCGGGCAACGCTCCGGAGCTGTACGCAACCATCGACTCCGACGGTTTCGCGGGCGGCATTGCCGGTGATTGGAAGGGAACGATGAACGGAGCTACAGCGGAGTCTATTGCGATTACTTTGACCCGAGACGGCGGCGTGGCCGGCGGTATTGCGGGCAAGGCGCAGGGCGAGATCGTCAATGCCGCGGCAGGCAACGCGGACTACGAAGGCAACGACAGCGTTCGAATCGGCATGGCGGAGGAAGTGGACGCCATTACGGCAGGCGGCATCGTGGGCACTAGCGAAGGGGCGTTTCACTTAGTATCCGGCACGTCTACCAAAGTAGCTTTGATCAGCGAAGAGAACGGCAGCGGTCACAAGCTGGGCGGTATTGCCGGAAGTCTGGCCGCGGAAGCCAAGGTTGGCGTGAATGGAGCTCCAGTCATAGCGGAAGCCATCGTGATCGAGGCGAAGTCCGGCAATAGCGACATCGGCGGAGTAATCGGTCAGAACCATGCAGCCGAGCTCTATTTGCTGGCGGACGGCATTCAGCTTACGGTGGAAGGAGACTCCGTAAACGCCGGACTTATCGCGGGTCGCAACGACGGAGCGATAAGCGAGACGGCAAGCGCTGTGACGGCGCGGGACGGACGCATTGTTTCCACCGGACAAGCCGCTTCGCTCGGAGGCTTGGTGGGCGAGAACAACGGCCAAATCTCCACGAGCCTGACGGAGAACGTCACGATAGCGGCTGATGGAGCGCAGAGCGAAGCCGGCGGCGTCGCAGGCAAGAATACGGGCGCTTTGAAGAATAACCGCGTATTCGAACTGGCTGTAGAAGCCAGGGGTGACCGGTCGTCGATCGGCGGCGTTGCGGGACTATCGGTACTTGCGGATGGCAAGCCTGCTCCGGTCATTGTCGGAGCATCGGTCGAATCCAAATTGTCTTCGCTTCTAACCGCGCACGCGGCCGACGCGAATGTCGGCGGCATCGTCGGTTCCGCGAACGGCACGGAAATTCTGCAGTCTATCGTGACGGCAGAAGACGGCTTTAATGTCATGATCGGGTTGAGAGCGCCAGGCGCTGCGGCAGGCGGAATCGCTGGCCGGGCAGTAGCGAGCAAGATCGTCGGCGATACGGTGGCGATCAACGTACAAAATCTGTTGCTGACGACTAGCGCGGCCGCGACGGATGCCGTTGCAGGCGGTCTGGTCGGTTACGGAGACGCTACGCGGGTTGATCAAGCGGTCGGCCGAGGAGTCAATCTGCTGCTGAGCGGTAGCCGCGCAACGGCCGGCGGCATGGCGGGGTACAATCGCGGCACGGATACGGCCATCATAGCGAATGTTTATGTGTCGGGTTTGCATATCCGGGCCAATGCAGGCGCGGAAGCGTCAATCGTTGGCGGTTTCGTCGGATTGAACGACAAGCGCATCGGGGAGTCGACTATTAGTCCTGCGGAAGCGGTCAGCACGATCCAGAAGAGCCGTTACGTGGGAACGGTCGGATCGGGGTCGTCTCCAGCCATTCTGGTTCAGGCTCCAAACGTCGTTGTCGGCGGCATGGTCGGCGAGAACAGAAGTTTGATTGCAAACAATAGCATCTCGGACAAAGTGCCGGTCACTGTCGCAGGCGAAGGAGGCACCTTGGGCGGTTTGGTCGGCGTTAATGCCGACGACGGCGTGCTGTATTACACGTACTCCAATGTCAATATGAACATTCAAGGCGCCAGAACGCTGGCGGGCGGACTGGTTGGCAGCAATAGCGGACAAGTACTTTCCTCCTACGTGGAATCGGATCTGACGGGCCATTCGAGCGGCACATCCGGTCAAGTTGTTGCATTGGGCGGTCTAGTCGGACGCAACAGCGGCATTATTGACAAATCCTACACATCCGCGGTCGTCACGGCTAACGGTGCATATTCCGTAGCAGGCGGTTTGATCGGGGAGCAGTCGTCGGGTACGGTCAGCAATTCCTACGTGGTCAAAAATGTTGCCGTAACGGGCGAGCATTCTTACGCGGGCGGACTCGCGGGACGTATCGTCAACGGCAAAATCAGCAATGTTTATTCAACGGCCAACGTCACTGCGGTGGGCGGCTCTCTAGCAGGCGGATTCGCGGGACGTTACGACAATGCCAGCAAAGAACTGCTTATGAAGACGTTTTATGCCATGGATGAAGAGAAAGGCATCAACGTCGATTTGTCCGACTTTGCGGAAGGCAACCATAAGTGGATGAATTCGACGCCGCGGCTTAACACGGTTACGTTGGCAGGACTAAAGAATCGCGCGGAATTCCCGACTCAATCGGGATGGGATTTCGACTCGGTTTGGAAGTACGGCTCGCTGCAGGCAGAATTCCAATATCCGGAATTGGTCCGCAGCGCCAACACCGGCGGCGACGGAGGCAGCGATGTCAATGCCAATATCAACTGGTACATGAGAGATCAATATGCGGTTCGTTACGAATTGCATTCCGAATCCGAGCTGGCAGGACTGGCGGCGATCGTGAACGGAGATGTTCCGGGGCTTGAGCCGTTCGACTTTTCCGGAAGAGAGATCCGAATCGTCAACCCGATCCATATCCAGTCTACGCAATGGGTGCCGATCGGCATGGACGAAAGCCGTCCTTTCGAAGGCAGTTTCAATGGCGGCAAACACCTGATCGACGGATTTACGCTGATCCCCGACTACGATTATTCCGGCTTGTTCGGCGTGATCGGAGAAGCGGGCGAAGTAAGCAATATGTTGCTTGAGCCGCTTAATGTAGCGGGCAAGATGCACACGGGCGTACTGGCCGGCTTCAACAAAGGCGTTCTCGACAATATCGACATCCATCTGCTTAAGGGCGCCAAAGTAAGCGGCGGCATCGCGGGAAGCTTCCTGGGCAGCAATACGGGAACGTTCGATAACGTAACCGTAACGCTTGAGAACGGCAGCCGCATCGAAGCGGCATATGCATCTTCTATCGCAGGCGGCTTGATTGGTCACAATGCAACCGCGCTTACTCCGGACCCGTTCGAGTTCCGGGT
>NZ_BDQX01000196.1:30597-44760 GCF_003112455.1 Paenibacillus agaridevorans | reverse complement strand
GGGAGCCGGAAGCCGTTATCGGCGGTCTGATCGGTCTGCAATCGGCCGACGCTACCGGGCTGCATGGCGATATCGCGGCCAACTACCATATCGGAGCCGAAGGAGACGGCAGCATCGTTGGCGGTCTTATCGGCAAGTTCGATCATGGCGTCGCGAGCGGCCTGACGGTAACCTTCAAGGACGGCAAGATCGCGTTGCCGGGAGCGAACACGATCCTGGGCGGAATTATCGGTTATTCCGATGCCGATAACGTCATTCGGGAGGTATCCGCAACAGCGGATCGCGAAGGCGTTCACTTGGAAGGTAGCGGAGCGATAGGCGGAATCGTAGGTTCCAAGAAAGGACCGGACAGTGCGGCATTCGCTATCGAGCAGGCGTCTGTCGAGAAAATAACGATTCGGTCAGCGGAGAGCAGCAACGGGGCTTCCGTCGGCGGCATCGCTGGAGAACTGCAGGATACCGCGATTCAGGACGCGACGTTCAAGGCTAAAATCGCGGCTAACGGCGGAAACTTGGCCGTTGGAGGCATTGTTGGCCATGCGCGCAACTCTATCCTGTACAACGTCACTTCAGTTCCGGCTATAGTCGTGACTTCCGGTGGCGGCGCCAGCTCCACGGGAGGCATCGCGGGCATCTCCGAGTCCGACGATCGGGATCGTCCATACGACTTCGGACTTTGGGTTCCTCTCTACCACGGCATTTACGATGCGAAGGTACAAGGAAGTCCGATTCAAGTAACGGGCTTGAACGATAATGCAGCCGACCTCTATACGGGCGGCATCGCGGGCAGCAATGACAATGCGTCAATCTATCAATCCTTCTCCGAATCAAACTTGACGGTGGGCGGCGGTAAAATCGCGGCAACCGGCGGCATTGCGGGTTACAACGCCGACGGCATCATCGTGCGTTCGACGGCCAAAGGAAAGGTGGACGCGACTACAAGCTCCATCTACCGAATTGGCGGCGTCGTCGGCTGGTCGACGGGCGGAGAAATTCATTACACGAAGCTGAACGCTACGGCAGGAACCAAAATCAATGCGGGCAACGCAATATCCAGACCGGGTATCGTGCCGGCCGCGCAAGTCGGCGGTTTCATTGGCAAAGCGGATTTGACGAAGATTACCTACGCCTCTACCGATATCGCGGTAGAAGTAACCTCCGATAACGCCGACAGCATGATCCATGCAGGCGGATTCGCAGGATTGCTTGGCGACGATTCGGATAGCGAGGCTGTCATAGCGCATGCTTTTGCGAAAGGCATCGTGAAGGTTGTGAGCCGTGGCGGTTCCAGCGCCGGCGGGTTTGCGGGATCTGTAGATCAATACAGCATTACGGATTCGTACGCTTCTGGCGCGGTATCGAATACAAGCAGCGACATCCGCACCGGCGGGTTTGCCGGCATAGCGGAAGATAAAGCCGTAATCGGCAAAGCATTGGCGCTGTCGCCGAAGATCGAAGCCATTGGAACAACTGGCTCCTCACGCTCCTATACAGGCGGTTTGGCTGGCTACAGCGACGGATCGATCACCGATTCCTATGCGGGAACGACGGCGATCACGAGTAGCCCAACCGGCTCCAACATTCATACAGGCGCATTAGTCGGTTATCAATTCCGCGACGGCGAGTTGCTGAACAACGGATTCGCGTCAAGCTTGACGGCGGTTGGCCGTAATTCGGGTACGGCAACAGGCAATGTACAAGGTGCCGTAGCCGACCCGCTAAGCGCCGGCAACTGGGACTACGAGTATGACACCTACTTCTTGAGCTCGGCGAATAACGGCGAAGTCGCGATCGATACGGTTAATAAACTCACCGGCGCGATTCTGCTTTACAACCATGCAACAGGACTAGATTATTACAAGCTTTATAATCGTACGGCAACAGAGAAGCTTGAGATGCCTAAGCTGGTTCTCGGCGCGGATCTAAATGTAACAGGCATGCGCATTACGCCGTTTGATCACTTTAGCGATCTGTTCGACGGCCAGGGGCATTCCATTTCGGGATTTGCCCTGACGGTTCAGGGAGACCAGCTTGAATCCGTCGGTTTCTTCAAAACCAACGACGGGGAAATCGCAAATGTAAGCTTCCTGGGATCCAACGTGAAAGGCGGCACGACTTCCGGTATCGTGACCGGCGTCAACGGGGTGGAAGGAATCATCAGTAACGTGGACGTCAGCGGCAACGTGGAAGGCTTAAACGGCATTTCCGGCGTCTTCGGCGGAATTGCCGGAGCGAATGAAGGAACCATCGAACGTTCGTATGCGAGAGGCAAAGTAACGGAAACGTCCGCGGACAAAAACATAACGGCGGGCGGGATCGTTGGCGCGAACGGATCCGGCGGATCGATAACGGAATCGTTCTCCTACGGAGACGTTACCATAGCGGGCGGCGAAGTCAAGGCAGGCGGAATCGCCGGTCTTAACCAAGGAACCATCCGCAACGCATTCAATTCCGGGTATGTACGCGCGGACGGCTCCGTTGCCGCCCATGCAGGCGGAATCGCGGGTTATGCGGAAGCAGGCGTTATCAAGGCATCATTGAATGCCGGAGAAGCAATCGCCGGGCATCAGGGCGAGATCGTTCCGGGCAAAGCATACTTCGGTGGCATTGTCGGCCAGAAGTCCGCGTCAGCAAAGGTCACGGACAGCTTGTTCAATAAACAAATGATGAAGCGCAATACGGCTTATTATGACGCGAGCGGCAACAGAGTGACAGGCGCTTCCAGCGATGCGGAAGGGGTCACCGCATCCCGTCTCACGAACGGCAGCCTGCCTGCCCAGCTGTCCAGCGGCGCGTGGCATGCGGCAACAGGATTTTATCCTCGCCTGGATGCGTTCGAGGGACAGCCTGCTGCAGCGCTTGGCGCGGCAGCGGTCATTTTCGCCGATTCCGATCTCGTGAACCGCGTAGAACGCAGCTTTAACTTGACGAGAAGCTCGGATATAGCATGGAAGACGGTATCCAGCGGATTAAGCATCAGCAACAGCGGAGGAAAAACGACAGGTACGTTGTATGCGAAAACGGCGGCGGTTCTGACGGTTACCGTTAATGGCGAGCAACGCAATATAACGATCAACGCTCCGGCGTGGAAGTTTACGGAAACCGCGCTTGCGCCTGTAGTCGTATCCGGCGATAAGTCGTTTAAGGATCAAGTGGAGGTAGAATTGTCGACGGACGAGCCTGGCGGAAAAATCTATTACACGACGAACGGCAGCCGACCGACCGAGGACTCGCAGCTTTATACAGCTAAGATCGTATTAACGTCCACTACGACGCTAAACGCGATTACGATCGTCGATGCCAAGGAAGAAAGCAATCTGTTAACTGGCGTATGGAGCAAGGGGCCGATCGGAGGCAACGGAGGTGGATTCTTCCCGCCTGTAATGCCAGAGAAGCCTGAACCGACAATCGTGGCTGAAGCGGGCAACCAAACGGCCGACGGCACTTCCGACAAGCCGGTCAAAGTCGCGAAGAACAGCAAGCTGACGTTGACCGCTCCGGAAGGTCAAATTATTTACTACACGACCGATGGAAGCACGCCAACCAAGAACAGCCCGCAATTCAAGGGAGAATTGCTCGTAACTGGCAAAATGACGATTAAAGCTATCACGGATAAGGACGACACGGTTGTTACCATTTTCTACGAGGTAGAGAACGCGAAGTATGATCTGAAGGACAATGCCGGCGAAATCAAGTATATGGCCGGGTATAAGGATGGAACCTTTAAGCCGGATGCCGCAATCACCAGGCTGGAGCTGATTTACGCCCTTGCGCCGCTCCTCGATAAGGAAGATGTGAAGCTGGGACTTCTGTTCGGGGACGTGAAGAAAGCCGATGCGGACACGGTCGCCTTCTTCGCTTCGGCGGGCATTATCGAAGGTTACCCGGACGGCACGTTTGGAGGAGGTAAAGGTCTTACCAGGGCGGAATTCACCGTTATTATGTCCCGCGTGCTGAACCTGGATATTAAGCGCACAGGCAAAACCGTACTGAGCGATATATCGGGACATTGGGCCGAGAAATATGTAAATGCCTTTATGGCTGCAGGGTATGTACATGGCTTCCCGGACGGAACATTTAGACCGCAGGCGCCAATCTCGAGAGCTCAAGCCGTCGTAATTATTAATCGCATCATTGGTTCGCTTGGTCAATCCGGAGATGCTTCGTACTCCGATCTGCCATCTACCCATTGGGCGTACGAAGAAATTATGTCAGCCGCGCAATAAGGCAACCAAATTTCTGTAGGAGGTCGAGAAGCATGCGATTCGCAACGAGCTTGGACAACAGTCACAGTATGCGCAACAGACTTCTGCTAATCGGTTTGTCACTAGGGCTGTTGGCATGTATGTTCTTCTATACAAAGGCAGAGGCCGACGCGCCAGCCCCGTACAATGCTGAACTTACGTTCGAGCAAGCGGAGAAATCGGTATTCTATCTACGTGCACTGAGAAGCGACGGAACTGTACGTTCCGTCGGTTCCGGCGTCGTCATCGATTCGAAGGGAACGGCGGCAACGGCTTACCATGTAGTGAAAGACGCAGACGACCTGGAGGCCGTTTTCGAAGACGGAAGAGTCGTTACCGGAATTAAGACAAAACAGTTCGACGAACTGACGGATGCGGCGCTTCTGACTCTTCCGGATTCCTGGACCAAACAAGGGAAGAGCCAGGCTTATATACCGGTTAGGAAGGCGGAGGTAAAACACGGGGAACGCGTATTCGCATTGGGTTATCCGCTCAAAAATACGGTGATTATCACCGAAGGCATCGTCAACTCTCCTAATGCCGAAATTAACGGCAGAGAGCGCATTCTGACATCCGCTCAAATCGCAAGCGGCATGTCGGGCGGTCCCCTGGTTGACGAGAAGGGCAATCTTATCGGAATTATTTCCGGATCGCTTCGTACGATGAACAATATTCATCTTGCCGTGGACATGGGCGATCTTCGCATTTTGCTGGATAAGACGGCCAAGAAATAACAGGCCGATGTACGCAAGCGAGTAATCATAGCGGAGTGAATTGCTGCCGGAGGCTAAGCCTCTCTCAGCTTTTTATACAAATAATCCACCGAACGCATAGCATATTCTTTCGAGATAATGTTTCCGTTTTTAAGCAAAACAAGACAAGGAACGCTTTCGATCTGCCAGTCGTTGCGCAACCGGGGCGTGAAGTTAATATTCGTTTTGTACAGAGGATAGTCACTCCCGGCCGCCTCGACGATTTCAAGCATCCGCTCGGCGACTTTGCAGGTGCCGCATAGCGGCGTTGTAAACAGGACGGCAGTTCTGCCTACTTGTGCAGCGGCCAGTTGCTTCAATTGATGTTCGTCTACTTCCTGTAGCGGCATGTCGGGCACTCCTTCGCATAGAATATGTTTTCGTTTCTAATCATAGCAGCACTTTTTGCTTGGCTGCAAATCTATCGGAGCCTCTCGAAATCATATTATTTTTATTGTGGTAAAAAAAATATTGAAACCATTTGAATATGCTCGCCGTATGTATCCCTGTGCAACACGGAAACGGATGATCACCCTTCAAAGGGGAGTAGCTGCAACAGTAAAGTCGTCATTACGAGAAGCTTGCTTCTCCGGCTTTATTGGCAATGCCGACATGGTATTGTTAGCGAGACCTTTGCCATCAAACGCGTAGAATCTTTCGCGTTGAGAGGCAAAGGTCTTTTTTTCGTGTAAGAGGTACTACGGAAGGAAATATTAAAATTGTGGAGGGCATGGAAATGGAATTAGGATTATTGTTGGAGTATGGTTGGGTGCTGCTGGTATTAGTGGCGCTGGAAGGATTGCTCGCCGCGGATAACGCGCTCGTGCTGGCGATTATGGTTAAGCATCTGCCCGACGAGCAGCGGAAACGCGCATTGTTTTACGGACTCGCCGGCGCATTCGTATTCCGATTCTTGTCGTTATTCGTTATCTCCTTCCTCGTCGACGTATGGCAAGTGCAAGCGATCGGCGCTCTGTACCTTCTCTTTATTGCGCTAAATCACATCTTCCGGAAAGTGGTTGTCAAGAAGGGTGAAGTTGCTACCGACAAGTCGGCCGGCAAGGAGAAAAAGCAAAGCGGCTTCTGGATGACCGTCTTCAAGGTTGAAGTGGCGGATATCGCATTCGCGATCGATTCTATCCTGGCGGCAGTTGCTCTTGCGGTTGCGCTCCCGGCATCGGGATTGCCGAAGTTCGGCGGCATGGATGGCGGACACTTCATTGTGATCTTCTTGGGCGGCTTCATCGGATTAATTATTATGCGTTTCGCTGCAACCTTGTTTGTCAAGCTGCTGGAGAGCAGACCAGGCCTCGAGATCGCTGCTTTCTGTATCGTCGGCTGGGTGGGCGTCAAGCTGGCTGTTCATACGTTGGCGCATCCTTCGCTGCATGTCATTCCGCATGATTTTGCCGAATCGACGGGCTGGAAGCTGACGTTCTATGCTGTGCTTGTAGCTATTGCGCTCTGCGGTTGGTTCCTGTCGAGCAGCAAGGAGGAGAAAGACAAGAAGCGGGTAGAAGCGGTATAATGAAATCCACGAGTCGGACAGTGGAGGAGATCGCAGGTTGGCACAGCTTTATTACAAATACGGCACGATGAACAGCGGCAAGTCGTTCGAAATTATTAAGGTAGCCCATAATTACGAGGAGCAAGGCAAACAAGTCTTAATCTATTCACCGACAATCGGAGCCAGAGGGAATTCCGACCGAGTGGGTTCCCGCGTCGGGTTCGAGCGGGAAGCGATTGCGGTAGACGAAGATACGAACATGTTCGAGAACGTTAAGGCTCAGCTCGAGTCGAAGGGCCGAATCTATTGCGTGCTGATTGACGAGGCGCAGTTCCTGAAGAGGCATCACGTACTGGAACTGACGCGCATAGTCGATGAGCTCAATATTCCCGTGATGGCGTTCGGCCTGAAAAATGACTTCCAGAACCGGTTGTTCGAAGGCAGCTATAATTTATTGGTGCAAGCAGACAAGATCGAAGAAATCAAGACGATTTGCTGGTACTGCGACCGCAAAGCGACGATGGTCATTCGCTTCCGCGACGGCCAGCCAGTCCATTCGGGAGAGCAGATTCAAATCGGCGGCAATGAGGATTATAAACCCGTTTGTCGCAAGTGTTACAACAAAGCTTTTCAATCGTCAGGAAAAGAATGAACCTTGTTTCTACAATATTGGACAAGCTTGAATGAGGCCGCTCCCGCAGAGCGGCTTCTTGTTGCAATTGAAACATCCATAAAAAAAGAAGCTTCCAGCCACGAGATGTGGTTTGGAAGCTTCTTTGTCCTTTAAGCGGCTTAAGAAGCTGTTCTTGCGAGATTGAACTTAAGAGTGTAGACGCTGCTTGTCACTCACCGCATTTGCCTGCTTCTTATCGAAGTAGTAATGTTTGAAGTTTTTGACGTGGCTGTAGTAGTAACGGGATATCCGAATAATCCGTTTCAGGTTCAGGTCTTTTTTGTACCAGATGGAGTAAAGCACCTTCTTTTCCTTGTACAACCCCTTTATTTCGGCCGCCAAGGCCGGCTCCGTAACGTATTTGCGCAGTACCGTTCTAGGGACATTGGTCCAAAGGCCGGTCCCGTTGCCGTAGACGCAATCCGTGTTTTTGCCATAGACGACTTGGTCGATCATAGCGGTGATCATGTTGAGTCCGGCCGCACGCACGAAGAAGCTGCTTCTCCCCAGCCGAGGGTTGATTTCGAACAGCATATATTTGCCCGTTCTGCTGTCGTATTTCATATCGATGTTGGAATAGCCGACATAACCGATGTTTTCGAGGAACTCCTTGATTTTGCGATAAATAGCCATGTCCGAACGCGAAATGATCGCAGCGTAATTGCCGAGCGTCTTTGGCGCGTATTCCTCCAGCACGGGCTGGCCCAAGCACATCATCTTGACGACGCCATCGTTGTTGGAGAAGCTGTTAATGACTCGCATCGAGCTGTCTTCGCCGGGAATAAATTCCTGGATGATCAGCTTGCCCATATAAGCGGATTTGTTCATGCTGCGTACCATTGTAAAATATTCGTCTTTCGACTTGAAGAAAAACACTTTTTTCTTGCCTTCGAACTGGCTGTGCAAATAGTCGTAGGCGTTGCTGTTCTCGGGCTTGACGATGATCGGGAACTGGAAATCCATATGCTCCAGCGCTTTCTCCCGCTCATGAGGCTCGCAGACGATCGTTTTCGGATAATCCAGACCGTACTGCTCGCATAGCTTATAGAACTTGTCCTTCGTATCCAACGTGTCTAACAGCTCGTGCGAGATGAAACGGTTGGCGATCAGCCCTTTAAATTTGTCGTAATGACGCGACAGCATGCCGGCATAATAGTCGGAGCACGGGATGACGATCAGCTTGCGGCCCTTGGAAGCTTGCCCCTCCAAAACCGACAGCAGAGCGCCCGGGAATACGTCGTCACGGTCGAAATCGTCGATGCGAACGAGATCGAACAATTTGCTGTTCATGGTCGGGATAAGCAGGCGGCTGCAAAGCAGCAGCGGTTTGATTCCGTATGCTTCGTGGATCAGTCTGACATTTCCGTATGCGTTCTCATCGCTTCCAAGTATGATAGGCAAAAAATCGTTGTTATTCATATGGTCTCCTTGTTGAGTAGGCTCTATATTGCAGTATGATCTCAATCTACAGTCTAATACTTTCAATTGCCAAACTACAACTCTATTTTTTGCCGGACCTCCATCAATATAGTGCAATGAGGCAGGTTAACAGAATCGAATGAGCGGATCCAGCGGTTGCAGTATACTATTATTGGAAAATGAAAGCGTTGTCATCATTGCAATCATTCAAAAGGGAGATGGTTGAAGATGGGGAACACGAGGATTCGGGCTGCACTCAAGCCTCACGCGGTGAGGCTGCTGATTCTGGCTTTGCTGGCGCAGGCCGCGCTGTTCGCGGGACCGGGGCTGCAACTGGCGGAAGCGGCGATCGGTCCGGCCGATTTCTTGAAGACGGACGGGAGGTTTATCAAAAATAATAGCGGCAATGGAGACATCGTGACGTTGCGCGGCACAAATGTCGGGGGCTGGCTTGCGCAAGAGGATTGGATGTCGCCTCTGGGCGAGTTCGCCGCCGACCGGACAGGCTGGACCGCGACGGCTTCGGCGAACGGCGGTAACGCAGGCAATGCGATTGACGGAAGCAGTACGTCCTATTGGGATACGGGAGCGAACCAAGCCAGCGGTCAATGGCTGCTGATCAATCTTGGAGCGCCGACGTTTTTCAATCGTCTCTATGTGGACGCGGGCGGAAGACCTGAAGATTACCCGCGCGGTTATACGATTGAAGCGTCGAACGACGGGACGACTTGGCGCAACATCGCCAGCGGCGCATCCGTAAGCGCGAATACGGTTGTTCGCACGATTCCACAGGTGGCGCATTACGTTCGAATCAGCCAGACGGGCACGGCTTCGAACTGGTGGTCCGTGGCGGAATTTAATCTGTTCAGCGATCCCGTGCTGAACAATGGTCCGTTTACTGCAACCGCATTCGCCTCCGGGTCCGGAAGCACCGCCGCGGCGGGTGTCGACGGCGACGTGAACACGAGATGGACAAGCGGCGCCGCGCAGATGCCGGGCCAGACGTATACGATCAATCTCGGCGGGAACCGCGAAGTCAGCCGCGTGCTGATCGACGCTGGAGCGGCATCGGCTGGCGATCACGCGCGGGGGTACGAGGTATGGGGACTGACGGACGGCGTCTGGACCAAATACGCCAGCGGCATCGGTACGTCCCGGTTCATTCATGCCGAGTTCTGGTGGTCGTATTGGATGACGGAGATCCGGATCGTGCAGACGGGCACCAGCTCGAGCTGGTGGTCGATCGCGGACGTATCCGTGTTCTCCGGCGGCAGTCTGGAGCGTTCGGGCTGGACGCTGAGCGCCTCCTCCAGCGGGTCCGGCGCTTCTCCGGGCAACGTGAGGGACGGCAACGCGGGCACGGTGTGGAACACAGGCGCGGCGCAAGCTCCCGGTCAATGGTTCCAGATCGATCTCGGAGCCAAAATCACTTTTAATCAAATCGTGCTCGACAACGCCAAAAATTCCGGGCAGGAGCAGGATTACCCCAGAGGCTTCACCGTGCAAGTATCGCAGAACGGCAGCTCCTGGACCACCGTTGCCACAGGGCAAGGTCTGCGCAAGGCGACGCCTATTAACTTCCCGGCGGTCGGCGCCAGATACATTCGCATCAATCAGACGGGCAGCGCCGGCAATTGGTGGTCGATCGGCGAGCTCAACGTCAGCTTGAACAACGACGACTACTCGTTGTATTCCACCTTGGGGCAGCGTTTCGGCTCGTCGACGAGAGAGAGCATCTACACGACGCATCAAAACACGTGGATCGTGGAGAGCGATATCGACAATATCAAAAGCATGGGCATGAATCTCATCCGGGTGCCGATCGCCTGGTTCGAAATCGTCGATGAAAGCGGGGCGGTCAAGCCCGGCGCATGGACCAACATCGACTGGATCGTCGCCGAAGCGGCGGAGAGAGACATGTACGTCCTGCTTGATCTGCACACGGTGCCGGGAGGCGGCTGTCCGTGGGGAAGCTGCGGCCGCGTCGGACCTAATCCCAACGCGTTCTGGACGACGCCCGCCTATCAGGACACGGTCGTCGAGATTTGGAAGGCGATCGCGGCAAGGTACGTCGGCAATCCGGCGATTGCAGGCTATGATCTCATCAACGAGCCGCTGATCGATTACGCGGAGGATGGCGACGACGTCGCCCAAAAAAGCGCGTATTACGACCGGTTGTACGATGCCGTCCGCGCCATCGATCCCGATCATACGATCTACCTCGCGGCGTTCTTCAATTGGAGCAGCATTGCCGCGCCTGGCGTGTATGGCTGGGAGAACGTCGTGTACGAGGTGCATCCTTACGATATGCCGAACGGCAAGGACGCGGATGCGCAAAATGCGCTCGTCGAGACGACGGTGGCGCAGGTGGGAGCGATTCAGAACGATCCCAACTGGAATATCCCGATTCTGCTCGGCGAATATTCGCTGTACCATAACGACGACGTATGGGCCAAGTTTATGTCGGGCCTGAACGCGCTGGAAATTTCATGGACGAACTGGTCCTACAAAGTCCGGCAGGATCATTATCAAGGGGCGGGCGGCTACTGGGGCTTCTACAATTCGAACAGCAATCCGCTTCCCATTATCAACAGCGACAATTCCGCGACGATCGCGGCTAAGCTCGGCCAATTCGGCACGTCGCAGTTCGCGCCGAATACGAGATTTATTAACGTCGTGAGCCGGTTCGCGGACGGTCAGCCATGGATGGCTACGGTGCCGATCGACAAAAGCGGCTGGACGGCGACGGCTTCCTCGACGGAAGCGGGAGGTTCGCCGGGCAACGCCCTGGATTGGAACGCTACGACGCGTTGGAGCAGCGGAACGCCGCAAGCAAACGGACAGTGGTTCCAGGTGAATATGGGCGCACGCAAGGCGTTCGATCAAATCTCGTTCGAGACGGGCACGGGGAGCAAATGGGATTATCCGCGAGGCTATCAGGTGCAGATTTCGAACGACGGCAGCAATTGGACGACGGTCGCGAGCGGCCAAGGCTTCGGCTGGAAGCAGGCTATCGTGCTAGGTCCGCAATATGCCCAATATGTCCGGGTCGTCCAGACGGGAAGCGCGCATGAATGGTGGTCGATCTCGGAATTCCATGTGTACTCGGAGCCGGCGCTGGACAGAAGCGGCTGGACCGCCAGCGCATCGTCGACGGGAGCGGGCGATTCCGCAGGCGGAGCCCTCGACGGCAGCCTCGCGACGCGATGGAGCACCGGCGCTAACCAGGCAAGCGGACAATATTACGCGGTCGACATGGGCAAGACGCAGACTTTCAACCGGCTGCTTCTGGAGACTGGCGCTTCCTCCAGCGATTATCCTCGAGGTTATCAGATTCAGGTGTCGAATGATGGATCAAGCTGGTCGACGATTGCCTCCGGCAGCAATATGAACGCGAACTTGCTGCTGCAATTCCCTGTTCAGACGGCTCGTCATATCCGTGTTGTGCAGACGGGCACGGCAGCGAATTGGTGGGGAATCGCGGATCTGCAAGTATACGGAGAGAAGGAATTGTCGCGGACAGGCTGGACGGCATCGGCTTCGCATACGCAAGCGGGAAGCAGCGCGGGCAACGTCCTTGACGCGAGCACATCGACGAGATGGAGCGGCGGAGTGGCGCAGGGAAGCGGCCAGACGCTCCAAGTGGATATGGGGGCGAATCGCTGGTTCAATCACATCATTATGGATTCTGGAGCCAGCACGAGCGACTATGCCAGAGGTTATGTCATCGAAGTATCCTCGAATGGTTCCAACTGGAGGACGGTAGCAAGCGGAGAGGGCGTATCCGCGACGATTGCTGCGAACTTCCCGATTACGGAAGCCCGTTATATTCGGGTAACTCTTAAGGAAGCTTCTCCGAGCTGGTGGTCCATTAGCGATTTCCGCGTGTTCGAGTAGGAGGCTGAAGCCATGAGTGGATCAATAAAGCTTAAGCAATGGGTATCTGCCGTTTTGGCCGCGGCTATGCTGGCGACGATGGCGGCGTTTCCCGGCAAAGCTTACGCGAACGATTACCAGAATCCGTCCCTGCCAGTCGAGCAGCGTGTGGCGGATCTTCTGGGACGCATGACCTTGCAGGAGAAGGTTGGGCAAATGCTGCAGGTGGAGCGGCTCGCGGCTACGCCTGCACAGGTAGGAGCCAATTACATCGGCTCCGTATTAAGCGGGGGAGGATCCAATCCTTCCCCCAATACGAAGGAAAGCTGGGCCTCCATGGTGAACGGCTACCAGGCGGCAGCGGTCGGCACGCGGCTCGGTATCCCCATTTTGTACGGGGTAGATGCGGTGCACGGTCACAATAATGTCTATGGTGCGACGATCTTTCCGCATAATGTCGGATTGGGGGCGACGGGGGACGAAGACCTGTTGCGCCGGATCGGAGCCGCTACCGCCAGGGAGATTAGAGCCACTGGCATTCAATGGGATTTTGCGCCGTGCTTGTGCGCGCCGCAGGATATCCGCTGGGGCAGGACGTACGAAGGTTACTCCGAGGATTCGGCCTTGGTGGCCAGATTGGGAACGGCGTTCGTGGAAGGACTGCAGGGACGGCCGGGCGAAGCAGGTTTTCTGAAGGGGACGAAGGCCGTCGGCACCATCAAACATTGGCTGGGCGACGGCAACACGACGGCGGGCGACGATCAGGGCAACGTGACTTTAACGGAGAGCGCGCTGGACCCCTATATTCAGCCCTATAGGGAAGCCATCGCGGCTGGAGCAAGATCGGTCATGATCTCTCTTACCACCTGGAACGGGGCCAAAATGCATGCCGATCCTTATCTCGTCACTACGATGCTCAAGCAAGGCCTTGGGTTCGACGGCATGGTCGTCTCCGATTGGAACGGGGCGTATTCTTTGGTGAACCAGGGCGTATATCCCAATTATTCGGAGGCGCTGAAGGCGACGGTGAATGCGGGTATCGACATGTTTATGGAGCCGGACAACTGGACGCAATTTATCCCGACCCTGACGGCTCTTGTAAACGGAGGGCATGTGAGCCATGCCCGCATTAACGATGCCGTATCGCGCATTCTCAAAGTCAAATTCGAGGCTGGCCTGTTCGAAGCGCCTTACGGCGATCCGTCGCTGTTGACGGACGGCTCGTTCGGAGGAGCGGAGCATCGGGCGCTAGCCCGCGAGGCGGTACGCAAGTCCGCGGTGCTTCTCAAGAACGAAGGCAAGCTGCTGCCGCTCTCAAAGAATGCCAAGGTGTTCGTCGCAGGCTCCAAGGCCAGCGATATCGGCACGCAGTCTGGCGGATGGACGATCAGTTGGCAAGGCTCCTCCGGCGCGATAACGCCGGGCACGACGATTTTGCAAGGCATCCAGGGGGCCGTGACAAATGCCGCAAACGTCACTTACTCCGCTAACGGCATGGGAGCCGCAGGTCATGACGCCGCCATCGTCGTCGTCGGAGAAGCGCCGTCGGCGGAGATGATGGGCGACGTTGGTCCCGGCCAGCCGCGTCCGGATTTGAACCTCGGCGCGGCAGACCAAGCGGCGCTCGCGAACGTGTTGGCAAGCGGCGTTCCGACGGCGGTCGTCATGCTGTCCGGCAGACCGATGACCATA
>NZ_BDQX01000196.1:29370-30500 GCF_003112455.1 Paenibacillus agaridevorans | reverse complement strand
TTCGTGGCGGCATGGCTGCCAGGCACGGAAGGCGCCGGCGTGGCCGATGTGCTGTTCGGCGACTACGACTTCACGGGCAAGCTGCCCTTTACTTGGCCTCGCGACATGGCGCAAATTCCGGCCAACTTCAATGACACCGGCTACTCTCCGCTGTTCCCGCTCGGCTACGGGTTAAACGCATTGGCAACTGGCGTTCGGGAGCTCCCTGGTGCGATCGAAGCGGAGAACTTCAATGCTTCGTTCGGCGTGCAGACCGAGGCGGCGACGGATGCGAGCGGCGGTCTAAACGTTGGTTTCATTGATGCGGGAGATTGGATGGACTATCGCGTTTTTGCTCCCGTCGCAGGCTCTTATCGACTTCGGGTTCGCGTCGCGAGCGGCAATGCAGGAGGAGCGCCTAATGCCGTCGGCGTCGCCTCGGGCGGAACGTCTTTGGCGACGCTAAGCGTTCCAGGCACGGGAGGCTGGCAGTCCTGGACGACCGTGCAAGAGACGTTCGCGCTGGAGGCAGGCACGCAGACCTTGCGGCTCTCCGCGCTTGCGGGAGGGTGGAACGCGAATTGGCTGGAGCTGATTCCGGTTTCAGCCGCGGCTTCGGGCAATCTGCTTGCCAATCCGGGCTTCGAATCGGGAGGCGCGGCCGGCTGGAACGAATGGAACGGAGGCGTGGCGGCGCAGAGCGTCGATACAGATATGCCGTATGACGGCGCCAGCAAGCTGACGCATTGGGCGGCTTCCGATTACCGGCAGCTTACCCGTCAGACGGTGAGCGTTCCGAACGGCTTGTACCGGCTAAGCGTGAAAGCGAGAACGGGCGGCGGGCAGAACGCGCTCCATCTGTACGCCAAGACGTCGGACAACGAGCGGCGAGCGAATATTTCCAGTGCCGGCTCGCAATATTGGAAGTCGTACGAAATAGATCGGATCGCAGTGACAAATGGCATCATCGAGATCGGCGTCTGGTCAGAGGCCAAAGCCGGCAATTGGGCGGCCTTCGACGCTTTCGAGCTTACGCCGGCCAATCTGCTTGCCAATCCGGGCTTCGAGCCGGGCGGCATGGCCGGATGGAACGAATGGCATAGCGGCCCGCTCGCACAGAAGACGGATGGCGACGGACCTGCCGCGGGAAG
>NZ_BDQX01000196.1:2473-29272 GCF_003112455.1 Paenibacillus agaridevorans | reverse complement strand
CGGCGTATCAGCAGTTGACGGGGCAGACGCTGGCCGTGCCGAACGGGACCTACCGTCTAAGGGCATGGGCGCGATCCGGCACGGGACACCTGGCGCTGCAGTTGTACGCCAAGGGGTACGGCGGCGCGGAGCTGACCGCTCCGATCGCGAGCGGAACGGCAGTCTGGACCCCGTACGAGATCAGCGGCATCGCGGTGACCAACGGTACTATCGAGGTTGGTGTCTGGTCGTCTGCGAATGCCGGAGCCTGGGCCGTGTTCGATCGGTTCGAGCTCGTGCGAACCTTGTAGGCGGTAGCGCAGGAGAACGCTTACAAGAGAGCGAATTGTAGGTAAGAGACAAGACCCTTACAACAGTACGTCCCGGAGAGCCGGGAGCAGGAGGAGACTATGCCGCTGCAACGAATCAGCATCCGCTTCCGGCTAATGGTGCTTATGATCACGTTAACGACGTTGCCGGTTATTACGGTAACCTGGCAAGCTACGAACAATACGAGAAGCTCCGTGGAGAAGGAGATGATTGATGCCAACGAATCCCGAATGATCTGGGCGAGCCAATATTTGGACGAATTGATCCAGCAGGTGGATACTTTGTTTTATGCGCTTCATATCCGTTCCGACCTGATTGGCGATTTGACAAGTATCGACGATATGGAAGCGGGGGAGCGTTATCGGTTGCAGAATGCTTTATTCGCAGCTATGAACACGGCTTACTATTCGTTCTCCCGCAAGATCGACAATTTGACATTGTACATCCATGCCACGAAGCGGGCGTACTCCGTCAATTATGCCAATAGCGGCATCACCCATTCGCTGGATATTAGGGAGGGTCCGTGGAGTCGTATGTTGAGCGAACCGGCAGGCTTGTATTTCAAGGCGTCCGGCGACATGCTGAGCGCGTACCATTCTATGAACGAATTCCAGGGACAGAGGTTGATTGGCGGCATCTCCGTACGAATTGACGGCAAAGTATGGGGGCAGGCGGGAGAATTATTGCAATCGGGGCCAGAAAGCGCGATCTATCTCGTCAGCGACGAGGGCGAGCTGCTTCCCGGCTCTTCGCCGTTGCCGGACGATCCGGAGCTGCTCCGCGTGTTGGAAGGAGACAAACCGCGCTCTTCGGATGTGGCGTTCGTCAGGACGAAACACGACTATGTGTTCTCTAAGCGGGTTAGCGGCGGGGAGCTTCAGGTCATCAAGGCGATACCTGCCGCGACGATCGATGCCATCGCCCAGAGGACAATGACGGCCGGTCTATGGACCGGGGTGTTGTTTACGGCGGTATCCATTCTGCTGTCTATCGTCGTATCGCTTCGCATCAGCCGCCCTATCGTCAGCCTGGCGAAGACGATGAGGAAGTCGCATATTCACGACTTCGAGATGAAGTCCGTGCAGAGCAAGGACGAGATCGGTTTGCTGGAGGCTGGCTACAACTTCATGATGGCCCGGATGAAGGCGCTCATCGAGAATGAGTACCAGCATGAAATCGATGTCAAAAACGCTCAGTTGATCGCTTTGCAGGCGCAGATCAATCCGCATTTCCTCAATAATACGCTGCATATGATCGGAGGAATGGCGCTCGCGAAGGGCGCTCCGGAAATTTATCGAGTCACGTATGTGATAGGCGATCTTCTTCGTTATTCCATTAGTTCGGAGATGGAGCAGACGGTTCAGCTAAGCAACGAGCTTAAGCATACCGGCAACTACTTGTTTATTCAGGAGCAGCGTTTCGCGGGGCGATGTTCGGTCCAGGTGGACGCGGAGGAAGGTACGGGGGGCGTCGATATTCCGAAGTTCACTCTGCAGCCGATCGTGGAGAACGCGTTCGAGCATGGCTTGCAAGGCAAGGAAGGCGAGTGGTCGCTTGAGGTAAAGGCAAGGTTGATTCGCGGGACGCTGGTGTTGATGGTGAGGGACGACGGCGTCGGGATGGGGCGCAATAAGCTGGAAGCCTTGCGGAAGGAGCTGGCTTCTGGCGAACGGACTTCCGCGTCCGCTTCTGCTTCCGAAGAGGGGCGAAGCCGGCGCGGCATCGGTCTCTCCAACGTGCACGGGAGGATCGCTATTCGTTATGGCAGACGTTACGGAGTCAGGCTGTTCAGCTCGGAAGGCAAGGGCACGCTAGTCGTGCTGACGATGCCGGCCGACGGCCTGGCTGGTGAAGGCGCAAGCGAGAAGGGGGAACGGCATGTATAACGTATTTATCATGGACGACGAGCCGTGGTCGAGGGAGGTCGTTAAGGCGCTTGGCGAGTGGGAAAAGCTGGGGCTCCGCGTGGCGGGAGAAGCCGAGGATGGAACGGAGGGGCTGCGGCAAATCGGCGATCAGCTCCCCGATATCGTTGTAACGGATATGCGAATGCCCGGCATCGATGGTGCTGAGCTGCTGCAGGCGCTTCATGTGCGCCATCCCGGCACGAAGCTGATCGTCATGAGCGGTTATGACGATTTCATCTATACAAAAGGTGCGATCCGGTCCAGAGCCATGGAGTATTTGCTCAAGCCGATCAGCCCCGAGGACTTGAATGCTGCTCTTGCTAGATGCAAGGAGGAGCTGGACCGCGAAGCGGGCACCCGCTCTTCCATATTCGCAAGCGGCGAAGACGTGCAGCGTTACGCGGGTCACCGCGCCCGCATCTACGCCAGCTTGCTCTCGCTGGACAAAGAGCGGATCGCAGGCGCCTTCGAGTCGCTTGCCCGCGAGCTTGCAAGCGCGAAGACTAGCGTGGCGGAAGCCGGCGGCTCGTCCCGGATCGCGAGCGATTTGTTGTTCATGCTGGAGCAGTTCCTGTCCGAGCAGGAAGTGACGCTGGAGCAGCTGCTCCTTGACAGGGGCGTCGCCGCGAACGGCATGATTGATACGGCCACGGGCTCCGTTACATTGAGGAGCACAGCCTCTCCGCAAGAGGCTGCGCTGGCTGTTGGCGAGATTTACGCTTTGGCCGTCGAAGGGCTGCTCTCCTTGCGTCAGTCCCGTAGCAGGCTGGATATGGAGGATGTCGTTGCCTACATTGACGCCCATTTTCAGGACGCGATCTCGCTGGAGACGGTATCGGGGCAATTCCTGATCAGCCGGGAGCATCTCAGCCGCGCGTTTAAAGCACGTACGGGCGAGAACCTCTCGGATTATATCGTGCGCAAACGGATGGAGAAGGCACGTTCCCTCATTGCAGTGGACCGTCTGCCTATCAAGCACGCAGCTCAACTGTCGGGGTATGAAGACATCGCGTATTTCTACCGAGTGTTCAAAAAACACTTCGGCATCACGCCGGGAGAGCTCCGCAAAGAGAGAGAGTAATGGTATTACACGTCTGTTGCGGGCGCGAGGGCAATTGTGTATGAAAAACCGAGCACAATGCGTCGCTGGCGGGGGCGCGAGGGCAAATGTGTATGAAAAACCGAGCACAATGCGTCGCTGGCGGGGGTTCGAGGGCAGGTGTGTATGAAAAACCGAGCACAAAGTGACGTTGGCGGGGGCACGTGGCAAGTGTGTATGAAAAACCGAGTACAATGCGACGTTGGCGGGGGTTCGAGAGCAGGTGTGTATGAAAAACCGAGCACAAAGCGACGTTGGCGAGGGCGCGAGGGCAATTGTGTATGAAAAAGCGAGTTCATTGGGGCGCTGGCAGGCGGGGACGATCAAATGTGTATGAAAAACCGAGTACAACGCGACGTTGGCGGAGGTTCGAGGGCAAATGTGTATGAAAAACCGAGCACAATGCGACGTTGGCGGGGGTTCGAGGGCAGGTGTGTATGAAAAACCGAGCACAATGCGCCGCCGTCGCCCCACATCAATATTGTACAAATAGCGACGTTAAAATCCTCGAAAGAAAGCGCTTAATTTCTTCGTTATACTGAAGCTGCATCTAACTCATAGGGGGAATTCACAATGAAGAGAGCGCTTCATCTGCTGCTGACGCTGACGATGGTAATCGCGGTACTGGCGGCTTGCAGTTCGGGGAATAACGGCAACGGAGCGAACAACGGCGCGAAGCCGACCACGGGCGGCAGCCCGACCAGCGAGGTCAAGACGACGGAGCCGCCGAAGAAGGTGGAGCTGAAGGTGTTTATGAGCTTCCCGAGATTTAAGGATCAGTTCGAGCAATATTTTGCCCAGTTCAAAGAGAAACAGCTGGCGGAGAAAAACATCGACGTCACGATCCAGCTGGAAATGCCGAACGCCGACCAGGCGAAACAAATCCTGCAATCGCGTCTGTCCTCGGGCGACGCACCCGACTTGTATACGCTGCACGCCAACGACATTCCAACCTACTACGATGCCGGATACGTCGCGGATCTGACGGGCCAGCCGTTCGTCGGCAAGCTGTACGAAGCGGTGACGGAGACGGTCAAATACGACGGCAAGGTGGCCGCGCTGCCGTTGGAAAGCCTGTCGTGGGGATATCTGTACAACAAAACGATCTTTAAGGAGCAAGGCCTGACGCCTCCGCAAACGCTCGACGAAATGAAGGCCGTGACGGAGAAGCTGCAAGCAGCGGGAATCAAGCCGTTTCTGCTTGCCTTCCAGGAATCCTGGATTCCGCAGCTGATGATGGCGTTGTCGCTGGGCGGCACGGTTTCCTCGGCGCATCCCGACTGGATTACAAAGATGAATGAAGGAACCGCTTCCTACGCCGATGTGCGCTCGGTATTCGACATCATCGATATTATTATGGCAAACGGTACGGATAAGCCGTTCGAGACAGGCAACGAAGCAGGCTCCGCGGAATTCGCAAACGGCAACGCCGCCATGTGGGTGCAAGGTTCTTGGAACGCGGAGACGATTCTGAAAGTCAATCCCGACATGGACTTCGGCGTCGCGCCGCTGCCGGTGAGCAACAATCCGGCGGACGCCATGATCAACCTGGCGACATCCACCTCGCTCGCCCTGTCCCCGACAAGCGAGAACAAAGAAGTAGCGCTTGATCTGCTTAACTACATTCTGGACGACAAAGATTCCTCGGCCCTGTTCGAAGAACTGAAGTTCAATCCTATCGCAACGGTGCATCAGTACGAGGTATTCCCTTGGGTCAACGAAGCGAGCGCCTACGTCTCCGAAGGCAAGGCCTATCTGGATCTCAAATTGCCAAACGGCGTGACGGACGAGACGGCCAAGCTGCTCCAGAGCTATTACATCAAGGACGTGACGCAAGACGACATCATCGCGGCGCTCGACAAAGTATGGCAGACCGCCGTCAAGAGCAACTAGGACAGCGCAACGGGCGGGAGAACCCGTCCGGATCGGACCGGGAGTGAAAAGAAATGATGACAACGAGAACCAGAAAGTTGAAGCCATCCGCGATGCTGCTCCTATTCGTCCTCCCTGCGCTTGCGTTCTACTGTGCCTTTACTTTAGCCCCCGCCATCGGGGGCATCTGGTACAGCTTGACGGATTGGAACGGACTGAACCCCGCTTACCGCATGGTGGGGTTCTCCAATTACGTCGAGGCGATGGGGGATCGTTTTTTCCTGAAATCATTATGGTTCACGTTCAAATTCGTCGCGTTCATGCTGGTGCTGCAAAATGCGATTGCGATACTGCTCGCCTTGTTCATCGAAGCCATGGGACGGAGCAGGGTCTGGTTCCGCACGATCTTTTTCATGCCGAACATGCTTAGCCTGATCATCGGCGGCTTCATGTGGATGTTTATTTTCACGCGGGTCTTCCCCTATCTGGCGGATCAAACGGGTTGGCTGCTGCTTGATGAATCGTGGATCGGCGATCCCAAGTATTCGTTTTTCTCCATTCTGGCGTTGTCGTTATGGGGCGGGGTCGGATACTTGATGGTCATCTACATTGCGGCGCTGCAAGGCGTGCCGAAAACGCTCAAGGAAGCGGCTTCGATCGACGGCGCAGGGGCGTTTACCTTGTTCCGGCATGTGACGCTGCCGATGATCTACCCGGCTCTGACAATCGGCGTTTTCCTTACGCTGAACAGCTCGTTCAAAGTGTTCGACGCGGTTTATTCGCTAACGGGGGGCGGGCCGGGCCGATCGACGCAGGTTATCGCGATCAACATTTTCGAAGAGGCGTTCAGCTTCTCCAATCGTTACGGCTACGCCAGCGCGAAGGCGATGATTCTGTTCGGCATCGTCATGATCATCACGATCATCCAACTGGCCGTCATGAAGCGCAGGGAGGTGAGAGCATGAGCGGATCTGCACAATCCTACCATGCCCATGCTCACACCAGCAACAGCACCACCAACAGCACCAGCAACAATGACAACAGCAGCGGCAAAACCATGCGCCGTCTGGGCTCCGCTTCCATGTTCCTGTTTCTGATCCTGGCGGCCGTCGTGACGCTGTTCCCGATCTACATGGCGCTGCTGAACTCCGTCAAGACGCAGGGGGAGATGCTGACGAACATTTTGGCGCTCCCGACTACGCTGGAATTCGGTAACTACGCCGATGCCTTCCGCAAGACGGATTACATGCGAAGCCTGTGGAACACGGTTGTCGTCGCGGCGGTCGGACTGGCCGGGATCATCTTGTTCGCGTCGATGGCGGGCTACAAGCTGTCGCGGACGCCTGGCAAGCTCAGCAGCTTCCTGTTCGGACTGTTCGTCATGTCGACGCTGATTCCGTTCCATTCCATCATGATTACGCTGGTTCGGATCAGCAGCGACATGGGGCTGCAGGGATCCGCCGTCGGTCTCGGCCTGCTCTACATCGGTCTCGGAGTAGCGGTAGCGATCTTCCTGTATCACGGTTTCGTCAAGTCCGTGCCGAAGGAACTGGACGAGGCTGCGGTCATCGACGGCTGCGGCGAATTCAAGCTTTATTTCGTCGTCATTTTGCCGCTCCTGCTGCCCATTACGGCCACGATCGCTATTCTGAACATGTTATGGATGTGGAACGATTTTTTGCTGCCGCTTCTTATTTTGACGGATTTCAAAAGCTATACGTTATTGCTGTCCACCAATATGCTGTTCGGCGAATACAATAACGACTGGTCCGCGATTCTCGCCTCGCTCGTGCTTGCCATGTTGCCGGTCATCGTCCTGTATTTGCTGCTGCAGAAATACATTCTGCATGGCATCTCGGAAGGCGCGATCAAGTCGTAGGGAGGATAAATAGAGATGAGCGCAATAAGAAACGAAGAAGTATACGGTTTCGTCAAAGCGGACGGCCCCAGGCTGGTTAACGGCAGAGGAGAGCCCATCTTATTGAGGGGCGTTGGCTTCGGCAGCTGGCTGCTGCCGGAAGGTTATATGTGGCGATTCCCCGAAGGAGGTGACCGGCCTCGCCGAATCGAAGCCATGATCGAGTCGCTTGTCGGTTCCGAGGAAGCGAATCTGTTCTGGGCCACCTACTATGACCGATACATTGCCGAGGAGGATATCGCCAAGATTGCGGAGGAAGGCTTCAACTCGGTGCGGGTGCCGATCAACGCGAGATTTCTGACGGGAGAAGGGCCGGGCGGCAGTGCCGAAGCGCATGTCGAAGTAGCAGCGGGCCCGAATGAAACCAAAAGCAAGACATCGGCCCAAGTTGAGGCTACGTCGTCAACGGACCGGGCCAGTCCTAATATTGATTCGTTAGAAGAGGACTCAATCCGCAATCGAGACGCACCGGACCACGAATCCGAGACGCGTGCGCCGCTTGGGCTTCGCGAAGATCGGCTCGTGCTGCTCGACCGCGTCATCGGCTGGTGCAGAGAGCATCGACTGTATGTCATCCTTGACCTTCACGGCGCGCCCGGCGGGCAGACGGGTACGAATATCGACGACTCCGAGCAGGATCGGCCGGAGCTTTTTACGGACGAAATCCGCGCGCGGGAAGCCGTCGCGATCTGGCGCACGCTCGCCGAACGTTACAAGGACGAATGGATCGTCGCGGGATACGACCTGCTCAACGAGCCGCTCCCGGATTGGTTCTCGAACTACAACGATCGGGTGATGCCATTGTACAAGGAGATGATCGCGGCGATCCGCGAGGCGGACGAGCGGCATATGATCATTCTGGAAGGCGTTCATTGGTCCACGGATTGGTCCATCTTCGAGAATGCCTTCGGCGAAGATCCTGTTGACAGCAACGTGCTGCTCCAATTCCACAAATATTGGAACAATCCCGACACGGAAAGCATCGCGAAGTATCTCGACTTCCGCGACCGCTGGAACGTGCCCATCTTTATGGGCGAAGGCGGCGAGAACAACAAGGACTGGTACACGGGCGCCTTCCGGATGTTCGACGACCATGATATCTCCTGGAACTTCTGGACGTGGAAAAAGATGGACACAACGAATTCGCCTTGCTCCATCCGCAAGCCGGTGGGATGGCCGCTGCTCGTCGACTATCTGCAAGGCGGAGAGAAGCCGGAGCCGGCTGTCGCGAGGACCATTCTATGGGAATATCTTGACAACATGGCGCTGGAACGTTGCGATTATCAACCCGAGGTCGCCCGGGCTCTTCTGCGCAGAGCGCCTTTACGTATTCCTGCCGTTTTTTACGGCTACAAGGGAGAAGGCACAAGCTTTGGCTTTGGCTCGGCTGAGAGGCCAACTTTTGTCAACCGTGCTGCGGCTGAGTCCGCATCCACTGCGCAGGCGGGCGTTCAATTTCGCGTCTCGGACGGAACGCGCATCGCGTTCGTCCAAAGTGATCGCGAGACGGCGACGTTCGCACATGGCGGGGGGGAAGAATGGGAGCTTGATCAGTGGTTATGCATGGAGATGACCGTCGGAGACTGGTTTGTTTACGACTTTGAACGAAGCAGCGAAGGAAAGAGGACGGATGAAGACCCGAAGCTGGATGTGGCTCTGCGACTCCAGTCGATAGACGGCAACGGGAAGCTTCGGTTGGCTCTTAACGACGGGAGCACTGTTACCCTGGACGTGCAAGAGACCGATTGGCATACAGGACAAACGGTTTGTCGAGTTGCCCATTCGGCAGGAACCCAGAGTTTGCGCCTGACCTGTTTGGAAGGAAAAATCCGGGTGATGTGGGTGAATATAGGGGATGCTGACGAAT
Organism: Paenibacillus agaridevorans; assembly: GCF_003112455.1. Taxonomy (GTDB): domain Bacteria; phylum Bacillota; class Bacilli; order Paenibacillales; family Paenibacillaceae; genus Pristimantibacillus; species Pristimantibacillus agaridevorans. The sequence continues at coordinate 20,300 of NZ_BDQX01000196.1, read as the reverse complement.
CGCTTCGCTTGAACGCCGATTAGGATCCGCCCGCAATCAATGGCAGAGCGGCCAGGTTAGCACGGAAACATCGTTTGCCTTTAACATTATAGAGCCGCGTTGGACACTAGTCCGCGCGGCTCTTGCACTTGATATAGCCTTCCAGATACGGCATGATGGAATCAACAGGTTAAGAGGGGAGAGAGGACGTTGGCACAGGAGATAAGGGGAAGCGGCACGAGGGAGATCCATGCCCGGCTGCTGCTGGACAGTTACCGTCGGCTCACGGGCAAGGAGCTGCTTCGCGTCCCGGACGGAGCCGATCCCGCCGCCGTCATCGAGGAGGCAGACATTATCGTGCTGTCTCACGACACGGAGCAGGACCCCGTGCTAAACTACGGCAACCGGGCGGCGAGAGCGCTTTGGGAAATGGATATGGAGACCTTCGTCCGGACACCGTCGCGGCTGACGGCTGAGCCCATGGAGCGCGAAGAGCGGGCGCGTTTCCTTGCGCAAGTCGCTGAACGAGGGTATGTCGACGATTATACGGGCATACGCATCTCGAGTACGGGCAAACGATTTTATATCGTGAATGCAACGGTATGGAATCTAGTGGATGACTATGGGGCTAATCGCGGACAAGCGGCGACTTTCTCGGCATTTACATACATCTAGGCACGAAGGAGGGACACAGGATGACCCTATTGATCGGGCTTGCCGGGTGGGGCGATCACGACACCTTGTACCCCGCCGGAACGAAGCAAGGAGAGAAGCTTAACGTGTACGGCAGCCACTTTCCCGTTGTCGAGGTGGACAGCACGTTTTATGCGATACAGCCGCCCGAGAGGTTCGAGGCTTGGGTGAACGGCTCGCCTGCCACCCTGTCCTTTGTCGTCAAAGCCTATCAAGGCATGACGGGCCACCAACGCGGGCCGGCAGCTGGTAGCAACGATCCCGCCGCGATGGCGGATGCTTTTTGCCGCATGCTGGAGCCTGCGCAAAGCAGCGGGCGATTGACGGCTGCGCTGTTTCAATATCCGCCTTGGTTTGATTGCGCGAGCCGAAATGTCAGGGAGCTGCGCGAGATAAAGCGCAGAATGGAAGGTTTTCCTTGCGCCCTCGAGTTTAGGCATCAAAGCTGGTTCGATGGCGGGATGCGGGAGCGGACGCTCGATTTTATGCGGGAGGAGGGCTGGATTCATAGCGTCTGCGACGAACCTCAGGCGGGGATCGGCAGCATCCCCGAGGTGCTGGAGACGACGGATGCGGAAACGACGATCGTCCGGTTTCATGGACGAAATGTCGCGAACTGGAATAATGGAGGCGGCCCGAACTGGAGAGAGGTCCGCTATTTGTACCATTATTCGGAGCAGGAGCTGACGGAGTGGAAGTCGAAGCTGCAAAAGCTGGAGCAGCAAAGCAAACGCGTTGCCGTCATTTTTAACAACAATTCCGGCGGGCATGCCGCAGGCAATGCCAAGACGATGATGTCCATGCTGGGATTGCGAAAGCCAGGCGGAGGAGATCCGCTTGAGCTGCCGCCTCCCGAGCCGGAGCAGCTCGAGTTATTTTGACATACAGGTTTTATCTCGGTATGAAACAAGCTGCGCCGGATAAGAGGGCGACGGCTTTTTTACCTTGGCACAGGCTCTTATAAATGGCGTCATGCGCAAGGAATTGTTATTTGATAACCCGGCTTTCTATCTCATGACCAGGTTAGCATACGCCTACATTATCAACAGTTGTCGATTGTGCAGGCCGTAAAAGCGGGGCTACACTCAGTAATAGCTGCTTAGATAAGTCAGATTGTTTCAATAGGCTAAGAAAATTTATTGTGGATTCCGGTTTTTAGAAAGGGGTGCAAATGGTAGAAGGGAATGTCAACTCCAATCTTGAAAGCACTTACAAAAATGAGGTTTGACAGGAGGTTATTCGTGTATGAAAACATTTATCTGTAAAATTTTGATTACGGTGCTGTTTCTGATGACGGCCGCCATCCATAATCCTTATGGAAGCTTATCAAGCCAGGCATCGGCCAATGCAGCAACGTTAGACGAATTCGATGTGCTGCGAAATAAATTCGTAGGCGATACTTCTTACGATGTCAATGATCCGGATATCGCAACCAAGCTGGCCAGAATATCAAATACGGGACAGCTTCACTGGGATACGTTAATTAAAGATCCGGCACGCACCTATTTATGGAACGATCTTAACAATCCGATCCGATCGCACCATATGGCATCCAGCTACTCTCGGGTCGAAGCGATGGCGGTTGCCTATTCGACGATAGGTTCGTCCTTGTACGGGAATAACATGCTTAGAGACGACATTGTATCGGCCATGGATTGGCTGCACGATAATCGATATAACGATACGCTGTCGTCCGGGTGGGAAACCGTAGACAATAGCTGGTATCATTGGGAGATCGGGGCGCCGCAAAGCATAACTGCTGTCGTCATGTTAATGTACGACGAGTTCACAAGCACGCAAATTACAAACTATATGAACGCCGTCTACAAATTTTCGTCCGATCCGAACATCAGATTGATGACAGGCGCCAACCTGATGTGGAAAACGCAAATTATGGCTTATCACGGCATCATCGTAAAGTCCGAGGAATTATTGGAAATCGCGAGAGATCGTGTCAGTCTGATCCTTCCTTACTCGGAAAGCGGAGATGGTTTTTATAGGGACGGTTCCTTTATCCAGCATATCAAGCACCCCTATAACGGCGGGTACGGAAAGTCGCTGCTCGGGGAGATCGCAGTCATCGTGGACCTGCTGCATGGGTCCAGATGGGAAGTGACGGACCCGAATTTAAGTCATCTCTACGAGTGGGTCTATCAATCCTTCGAGCCCTTGATTTATAAGGGCGCCATGATGGACATGGTCCGGGGAAGAGAAATTTCAAGATATGCATTCCAGGATCATGCCGTTGGCCATTTGACGATGGCGGCTATTCTTCGTATATCCCAATTTGCTCCTCCTGCCGACGCGGCCAGAATGAAGAGCATGCTGAAATATTGGATTCAGGCGGATACGTTTAGAAATTTTTATGCAAGCGGACCGATAGACAATACGATATTGGCGAAAGAGATTATGGCGGATCAATCGATTGTCTCCAGAGGAGAGTTGATCGAGCAGAAGCAATTCTCCAATATGGATCGGGCCGTTCATCTTAGGCCGGGATTCGGTATCGGGCTTAGCATGTCTTCCAACCGCATTTATAATTACGAGTCGATCAGCAATGTAAACATGAAGGCGTGGTACACGGCCGATGGAATGACTTATTTGTATAACAACGACCTGTCGCAATACAGCGAAGAATTTTGGTCTACGGTCAATCCTTACCGAATGCCGGGAACGACTGTGGATACGCTTGCGAGAACGGTGACCGGCATCCCTTATCAAAAGGAATATTTGAGTCCCAATACGTGGGTAGGCGGTTCTGTGTTCGATGGGCTTTACGGAGCGGTTGGCATGGATCTGAAGGCGTCAGGCGATTTGAATGCAAACGGCGATGTCATTACCCCAAGCTCGCTAACGGCGAAAAAGTCCTGGTTTATGTTTGACGATGAAGTGGTTGCGCTCGGCGCCGGCATTACAAGCACGGATAACCGCGCGATCGAGACGATTGTCGAAAATAGAAAACTGAACGCCATCGGCGATAATGCGTTGACCGTAAACGGGACATTGAAATCCGATGCGCTTGGCTGGTCGGAGACGATGACGGGCGTCAACTGGGCTCATCTGGGAGGAAGCGTGCCGGGTTCGGACATCGGCTACTATTTCCCTGACTCTCCGACGATCAAGAGCTTGAGGGAAGCAAGATCCGGACGATGGGGAGATATCTCGACATCCAGTTTGCCAAGCCCGGATCCTCTGCTTACACGAAACTATCTTTCTCTATGGTTTGACCATGGCCATAATCCCGATGATGCGACCTATGCTTATGTATTGCTGCCGAACCGGGACGAAGCGGGGACGGAGAGCTACAGCCAAAATCCAACCATACAAATTTTGCAAAACACGAGCGGAATTCAAGCCGTAACGGAAACGAGTCTTGGCCTGACGGGCATTAATTTCTGGGAAGGCGGCATGTATGAAGATGTGTGGTCGTATAATCCGTCTTCCGTTATGATGAAGGATGCCGCCGGAGAACTGACGTTTGCGGTTTCCGACCCTACGCATACGAGCGACAAGCTTGTGTTCGAAATCGACAAGGTTGGAACATCGGTCATCAGCGCGGATCCATCCGTTACCGTTCTGCGTACGACGCCGAACATCAAAGTCGAAGTCAACACGGCTGATTCGCGCGGCGGCACTCACAGTTTCAAGCTGGCTTACGACACGGCAGCCCCTGCACCGGGATTCGGCGGGCCGGAATTGGGTCAAGTTCATTTGACGGCCGACAAGTCCGTCGTGCTTGTCGGCGACAGCGCCGCATTGGATGTTTCCGCTAGTCTGGAGGATGGTCAACCCCTTGATTTATCGAATGCGGTTGTCGAATTCAGCAGCGATAATCCAACGCTTGCCACTGTCGATCAGTCCGGCAATGTGACGGCATTAAATGGAGGCACCGTCCATCTTACGGCCACCGTAACCCATGCAGCCGTTACAAGAGCGGCAACGATAACGATACGTATCCCATACGGTCAAGCCATCGTTGTCGATCTGCACCCCTTTGAAGACGCTTTCGTCAGAAGCGGAGCCTACGCCGAAACCAATTATGGAAGTTCGACAAGGCTTGAAGTCAATGGAGGCGGGGGCGATTTCCATCGCCGTTCCTATTTGAAATATGATTTAAGCCCGATTGTAGGCGAGATTTTTTCTTCGCAGCTCTATGTTTACGGTTCCGGCAATCCCAAGGAAAACAAGCTTTATAGCGTCGAAAATGACAATTGGACAGAGACGGCCGTTAATTGGAATAACAAACCCGCGCAAGTCGATTATCTGGCATCGGCATTTACGGATACGGCGGCTGCGTATCATGAGCTTGATATAACGGATTATATATTCGGCCAAGATGCCGGCGACCAGATCGCAAGCTTGGCCATTATGCAGGACGGTACCGGTCAATACACATCGTTTAACAGCAGGGAAAGCGCGAACAATAAACCGTATTTGCGGGTCAGCTCTTATTTGTTCGAGCCGGAGGACTTCGATGTATCCGTTGATTTAGATTCCCAAGAATCCGTTCTAATCGTAGGTGAAAACGCCGTGCTGGAAGTTCGAGCGAAGCTGGAGACGGGCGCTCCGGTCGATTTAAGCCAAGCGGACATCGCATACAGCAGCGACGATCCATCCATTGTCGCAATTGATCAAACGGGCCAAATAACGGCTCTTGCGGCAGGTTCCGTTCATCTAACCGCCTCTGTAACATTGGGCGGCGTAACCAAATCGGCGACGATTGCGATTCGCGTTTATTATGAAGAAATAGTGACGGATCTTCTTCCAATCGAAGATGCGCATGTTAGAAGCGGAACCTTTGCTATCGACAATTATGGAAGCCAGGTATTGCTGGAGCTAAATAATGCCGGCGGGAACTTTAATCGTCAAACCTTCTTAAAGTTCGATTTAAGCGAAATAGAAGGCGAGATGGATTCGGCAAAGCTATATTTGTACGGAGCCATAACGGATGCAGATCAGACCAGAAACAGCAGACTGTTTAGAGTAGCGGATGACAACTGGAGCGAGTCTAGTCTGAATTGGAACAATAAACCCGCGCTTGGCACTTTATTATTGTCGGCAATGATGGATAACCAGGCGATGTATCGCGAATTCGATATAACGGATTACGTTAAAGGCGAAGCAACGGGAGACCAAATCGCCACTTTGGCTGTTTTAAATGATGGGGCAGGCGCATTTGCTACTTTAAACAGCAAGGAGAATGCAGCGAATAAACCTTACCTGCGGATTCGATCTTATCGTTCCGAACCGATAGCGGGCCCCTCCGCAAGTGGCAGCAATGGCATTGAAGATTGAGGATTGTTATCTAATAACCCGGCTTTCCATCTCATGACCAGGTTAACAAGCGCTTACGCAATCAAGAGTTGTCGATTGTGCCGCGCTCTGAAGCCGGGATACACTAAGGTCGAATCCGGAGCGCAATCAAGACCGGTTCAAACCCATATAAACAGGAGGTCATCTACATTGGCTAACAACACAAGAAGTCCGCTCTGGCGGAAGCAAGCCGTGATGCTGGTGCTGGCATCGGCGCTTATCGCGGGCTGCTCGGGCAACACGGGTAATAACAATAATTCCGCACCGAACACGGGCACACCGACCAATTCCGCGGCGCCGTCGCCTGGCGATTCGTCCGCATCGTCGGAACCCATTTCATTGACGTATTGGACCGGCTTGAACGCATTCGCGGCAAGATCGCTTAAGGAATACGGCGAATCCTTATTCTATCAAGAGCTGGAGAAGCGGACCAACGTAAAAGTGAAGTTCGAACATCCGGCCGTCGGCTCCGAGGCCGAACAATTTAATTTATTGATCGCATCGGGCAAGCTGCCGGACGTCATCGAATACAATTTTACGACTTACCCTGGCGGACCGGAGAAAGCGATCTCGGATAAAGTCATCATTCCCTTGAATGACATAGTCGAGCAGCATGCGCCGAATTTAAAAGCATACCTGGACGCCAATCCGGAGATGAAAAAGGAGATCAGCACGGATAACGGAACGATCTACGCATTCCCCGCCCTCGGCACAGGCAATTCCAACGTCAGCAGCGGCTTGGTGCTGCGCAAGGACTGGCTGGATGAGCTGGGGCTTGGGGTCCCGGAAACGATCGAGGAATGGACGAACGTCCTCACGCAATTCAAAGAAAAGAAAGGCGCCAAGACGCCTCTGACTATGACGCTGGCCGAATTCAAAAGCGAAAGGTTTAACGGAGCTTTCGGCATTGGCATCGGTTTCTATCTCGACGGCGGCCAAGTGAAATACGGTCCTATCGAGCCTGGCTACAAGGACTATCTTACCCAACTGAACGCATGGTACAAGGACGGTCTGCTGGATCCCGATTTCGCCACGCAAGACGGGGCGGCCAAGGATGCCAAGGCGACCAACGGCTCGGCAGGCGCGTTTCCGGCCTTTATCGGATCGGCAATGGGCAAATACTTGACCGCCAACAAGGATAGCAATCCGGCCTATGATCTGGTGGCGGCGCAGCACCCGGTGCTGAACAAAGGAGAAGAGCCGCGATTCTTCACGGCGGCTTACGATTACCGCGGCGAGAACAGCGCGGGGATTACGCCGGCGAACAAAAACGCGGAGCGTACCGCCGCGTGGTTGGACTACTTGTACTCCGAGGAAGGCAATTTATTGAAGTCGTTCGGCGTAGAAGGCACGACTTACACGCTCGAAGGCGATTATCCCAAATATACGGATCTGATTGTCAATAACCCGGACGGCTTGTCCATCGGCGACGCGATGGCCAAATATCTTCGCGTATCTACGCCATCCCCTGGTTTTGTCGGCGATGATCGTTACACCGAACAGTATTACAGCTTCGATCAGCAGAAGCACGCGGTTAAATTATTCAATCAATATTATGACAATCTTAAGGACACTCGCCTGCCTCGCGTAACGCCGACGGTCGACGAAGGTCAGGAATTATCCTCCATCATGGCGGAGGTGAACACGTACTTCGAAGAAATGTTCATGCAGTTCGTGATGGGCGCGGCGCCGATTGCCGAGTTCGACGGCTACACGGCGCAATTGAAGAAGATGGGGATCGAACGCGCGATCGAAATTTATCAATCGGCCTACGAGCGTTACATGAAGCGATAGAACGGGGTCGGAGAAGCGCTTCCCATGCGCTTCTCCGAACGGTTAGGCATAAAGGAGGCACATTGTATGCGATTCATTGCGAAGGATTACCGGCGACATAAATATCTGTATTTCATGATCGCTCCCGTCATCCTTTATTATTTTATTTTTCATTACGTGCCTATGTACGGAGCTATCATAGCATTCAAGAACTACCGGATCGCCGACGGTTTTCTGGGCAGCTCCTGGGCGGGCTTCAGCCACTTTATCAGCTTCTTCGACAGCTACTACTTTTGGCGTCTGTTGAAGAATACGCTTCTGCTTAATTTATACATGCTTCTGTTCTCGTTCCCGGCGCCTATTCTCTTCGCTTTGCTGATCAACGAGATCGCCGGGAAAAAATTCAAGAGCATGGTGCAGACCGTCACTTATTTGCCGCACTTCATCTCCATGATCGTCATCTGCGGGATGATTACGCAATTCGTAGCCAGAGAAGGAGTAGTCACGGATATTCTAGTCTGGTTCGGCATGGATCGTACAGCCTTGCTCGGCCACCCCGAATATTTCCGTGCGGTATACGTCATTTCGGATATTTGGCAAAGCGTTGGCTGGGGCTCCATTATTTATCTAGCGGCCATATCAGGCATCAATCCCGAGCTATACGAAGCTGCCCGCATCGACGGCGCGAATCGTTGGAAGCAAACGCTTCATATTACTTTGCCGGGACTGGCTGCCATCATCACAATTCTGTTCATTCTTAAGATCGGCAACATGTTGGATGTCGGCTTTGAAAAAATCATACTGCTGTATAATCCCAGCACGTACGTGACGGCAGACGTTATTAGCACGTTCGTGTACCGGAAAGGCTTGGGCGGGACCAATGAATTCAGTTATGCGACGGCAATCGGCCTGTTCCAATCGGCCATCAACTTTATGCTGCTGCTCGCGGCAAACCGATTCAGCAAGAAAGTAAGCGAGAACAGCCTATGGTAACGGCGCGTAACGACATTCAAGCGGTAATCTGCCAATAGGAGGCTTTACAGATGGAGACAACATCCGTCAAAAAAACAAAGGGTGAACGTATTTTCCAGGCCATACTTGTCCTGTTCATGTTATTCATGATCGTGATCACCTTATATCCGTTTATCTATGTACTGCTGTCATCGATAAGCGATTCGAGACAATTGATTTCGCACACCGGTCTTTTGCTGTCGCCGCAAGGCTTAAATTTGGATGCTTACGTGAAGGTGTTCCAGAATCCCAATATTATCGGCGGATATGTCAATACGATCGTCATCGTGGTAGGCGGAACGCTGCTTAACTTATTCATGACCAGTCTGGGAGCTTACGTGCTCTCGCGCAAGGGCGTTCCATGGACCCGAACCGTCATGTTGTTAATCGTTTTCACGATGTTTTTCTCGGGCGGACTCATTCCTATGTACCTGCTTGTCAATAACTGGCTGGATTTAGGGAATTCACTGCTTGCCCTCATCATTCCGGGCTTGATCTCAACATGGAACCTCATCATTCTGCGTACATCCTTCGAGGCTATTCCGGATGGCTTGATCGAGTCTGCTCGTATGGACGGCGCACAGGATTTCACCATCCTTTTCCGTATCGTCCTCCCGCTTTCGCTGCCGGTTATGGCCGTGATGGTCCTTTTTTACGGAGTCAGCCATTGGAACTCCTGGTTCAGCGCCATGATTTACCTTCGCGACAGGGAGTTGTTCCCACTGCAATTGATTTTGCGCGAGATATTGATCCAAAACAGCACAGCTTACATGTCGGGCGACGCCTCGGCATCGGATGTAGAGGCAGTAGGCGAAAGCATCAAATATGCAACTATTATCGTGGCTACTTTGCCGATCCTGGCGGTGTACCCCTTCTTGCAGAAATATTTTGTGAAAGGTGTTATGATTGGGTCTATTAAAGGGTAGCGACGAAACGGAGCGTGTGGGGATGCAAGGATGGAGGGCTAAAGGGGTACAGCGGAGATGGCTGCAATCGTATGCCATTGTTCTGTTGATTCCTATCATTATGATGACGGCCACTTACTGGCAAACGAGACATGTAATCAACGACGAAATACATCGAGCCAATTCCGCCTTGCTCTCCCAGCTCAAGCTGGAAATCGAAAATTACACGGATTACGTGTATCGATTGTCCGAGATGATATCGCTTAACCCGAAAGTCAGATCGATTATAAGCAACCAACAAAACATCGACGCCAAGGATAGGCTTAATATGAAGCACGCCATCGCCGATTTCAAATCGTACAATATCGCGAATCGGTTCGTGGACCACTTCTATATTTATTTCAGCGCGGGCAACTTTGTATTGACCGACAGCTCCTATTACGAAGACGAACTCTATTACGAGTTGAACTATAGTCAATCGGACTTGTCGCTCACGTCTTGGAGAAGCAACCTTGCAGAGGAGCATCGCGGCCGCTTTATGAGCCTGGGAGAATTCAGCCAAGGCGCGCGGCCAGGCATTATGTACGCGCAGTCGCTGCACTTTCCAAGCAAAGGAGAATCTGTGGGGACGACGTTGGTCATCGAGCTTAATCAAAGTCGATTGATGGAATCCATCCGGAATTTGCAGTCCTATAATCAAGGCAGCGTCTACATTTTGGATGATGAGGACAGACTCCTTGCCTCCTCCGAACAAGCAAGCGCGCAAGAGCGCAGCTTTCAGCTTCCGGAGAGCAAGAACGACAGCTCCGGCACGATAACGGAAGATTGGGATGGAAAGCCGATGACGCTGTCCTACATTAAGTCGGAGACGACGGGCTGGAAGATCATCTACGCATTGCCGTCCGAGCTGTATAGCCAAAAGGCGGAATACATCCGCAATTTATCCGTTCTCATGCTGGCGATTGCCGCAGTACTTGGTTCCATTCTGTCCGTATGGATGGCCAAACGGAATTATGACCCGCTGCAGCGGCTCGTTCGCAATGTGGCGGCGCGCAGCGAAATCGAACCTTCGAGAGGGAGCAAAGGGACCGAATACGACTATCTGGAGGAAGCGCTGGACAACACGCTTGATCGCTACAAGCTGATGAATCAGACGATCGAACGCCAGAATCAGGCGCTCCGCTCCAGCCTGCTTGCCCGGCTGCTCAAGGGAAGAATCAAGGACGGCGTTCCTATTGCCGAAGTATTGCCGGATCACGGCCTCAGCCTGAGAGGCAGCGGAGTAGCCGTCATGCTGTTTTATCTGGAAGACTATAGCGGCTTTTTCCGAATCGACGAGCAGGATGCCGAGAAGAAGCGGGAGTTTGTCCATCTTGTCATGACGAACATCGTGGAGGAGCTGGCGGGCCAGGAACATCAAGGCTGGATGACGGATATCGACGACATGCTGGCGTGTATCGTCAATTTTAATACCGAGACTTCCCAGGAAGCCGCCATGGCTTATTTAAAGGGTGTGGCCGAAGAAGCGCAGCGCTTTATCGGCAGCAGATTCCGTATTCTGTTTACGGTTTCCATTAGCTCGATGCGACATTCTGCCCAGGAGCTGCCCGCAGCGTATCAAGAAGCGTTGGAGGCGATGGAATACCGCATGCTCCAGAGCGGGCAGTCCATTATTTGGTATGAGCAGACCACGGTTCGCGAGCTGGCCTACGTCTATTCCATCGAGAAGGAGCAGCAGCTTATTAATTGCGTCAATGCCGGCGATTACGTGGCGGCCAAGTCGACGCTGGATGAAATCATCGATTGTAATCTGGAGCAGAAAAACGTATCGGCCGATCTGATCCGTTGTCTGCTGTTCGATATGTGCAGCACGATGATGAAAGCGGGCATAGAGGCAAACCTCTCTCGCGAGGAGCTCTACGAAGAAAATCTTGCCGCGATCCGCGAGCTGTCGAGCGGAAGCACAGTAATGGTCATGCGCGAGCGCATGTCCCAGTTTCTTCAGCGTATTTGCGCGTTGGCGGAGCAGCGGAGGAAAAAGAGCAAATATCGGCTGTACGATGGCGTGCTTGCTCTTATCGAAGAACGGTATGGCGATAATAACCTCGGCATTAACATGATCGCGGAGCAATTCGAGGTTCACCCGTCCTATCTTTCCCGTTACTTTAAGGAGCAGTCAGGTGAAACGCTGACGGAATACATCAACAAATGGCGTATCGAGAAGTCCAAGGCACTGTTGCTGCAGGATGACATTTATATTAAGGATATTAGCGATAGGGTAGGTTTCTTTAGCATAAGCACCTTTATCCGCTTGTTTAAGAAATACGAGGGGATTACGCCAAGCGCTTATCGCGATATCCATAACGCGCAAGACTAGCGGAGGAGTGAACCCATGGGGACCGAAATCAGTCATTATCGAACCATTGTGCTTGGAGCGACCTTTACCGGCTTGGGCGCAGCGTTGGAAGATACCGACGGCACTTTGGTCATTGAGCGGACGGCGCTTGTCGGTCACGAATTTATTAATAGCTTTAATCCGGGGAGAGGCTGGAACGATACGCCGTTATCGACTTCCGGCGCCTCGTTGAGAGAGGAGCTGAGGGAGAGAGGGATCTTGTCCGACGACGGTCTCGTCCATCTTCCCGCCCTGGCTCCCGTGTTGTATAACCGGATTTATGAGTCCGGGCTTCGCGTTTTTCTTTTGACGGAGGTGCTCCATGTCGAAGAGAAACACGATTATGTGGAAGTGACGATTCATCATGCTTCGGGACGAAGCGTCGTCAGAGCGGATCGTCTCATCGATACGCGGACGAAAGCGGTTATGGACGCCGATAAAACGGCCAGACGAATTAACGCCATGCTGCTGTATGTCGGAGAGACGCCGCTTGATGCCGTCATGCCAGACGCTTTTGTCGTCCCGGATGCCGAGACGGAGATCGTGAAGGGCAAGCTTGGCGGAGAGCTTATTCTCAAGCTAGCAATCGGGAACGAAGATGATTGGGTGCAGGCAAGAAGTAATCTCAACCGTGTCTGGACGGACAGGACGGGGGAATGGTTGGACTGGCGGATTTGCGCGGTGGCGACATGCTTTGAGATAGAGATGGCTGCATGCAGCTCATCGGGGGAAGGACGTATCCAGCGCTTGACGTCCGCGGCTTATTGCAATCCGCTTGAGGCCTACGAGGCTGGCATTGAAGCAACGGGAAGGAAGGTGAGCTGAAGATGCTGCTATCTCAACGAATGGCCGGCGAGGTTGTCGCCGAGGAAGTTGGTGAGGTCGAGTTTCCGCTTGCCTACGATATTATCGTCGTGGGACTTGGGACATCGGGCTCCATGGCGCTGATCGCGGCAGCAAAAAGAGGGCTGAAGGCGCTTGGCATCGAGCGTTTGAACAGCATGGGCGGCATGGGCACCTCCGGCTCTGTAAACGGCTATTATTTCGGCTCGCAGGGCGGGCTCTACGAGACGCTGGACCGGGAAGCGGCAGAGCTGAGCGAATCGGTCTACGCGAAGTCAGGCGCCTACAACGTGGAAGCCAAAAAATACGTGCTGGAGCAGGAAGCGGTCCTCGCAGGCGCCGAGCTTGTCTTCGAGGCTTCGATTACGGGCGTCTATCTCGAAGGCAAACGGGCAGCGGGCATACAGTGGATCGGGCCTAGCGGCATCCGGAGCGCCGCCAGCAAGATTATCATCGACTGCACGGGCGACGCGGAGGTTTGTTCCATGGCGGGTTGCGCTACGAGCGTGGGACGGGAACTCGATCATCGAACGCAGCCGTTTACGAGCGTAAAGGTTTATGCGGCGAACCGGAAGGTGAGCTGGATTAATTTTGACTCGGGCTGCACGGATCAGAGAGACGGCGAGGAGCTGTCCCGGGCGATTCTATTCTCCCACTCGCAGCATCTGGAGGAAAAGTACGAGGATGGCAAGGGGCGCATGTTGTATCTTGCGCCGCTGCTCGGCATCAGGGAAGGGCGTTTGATCGAAGGGGAAGAGACGATTAAGCTGGATCACTTTTTCGCGGATCGGGTTACCGATGAGCCCCTGTTCTACGCCTATGCCGATATCGACAAACATGGCAGAGATCACGCCTTCGAATCCGAGGAGCTTGCCGACTGGTTCGTAGGCAGCAATCTCGGGGCGATCAATGTGACGGTGCCCGTGCCGCTAGGCGCAATGATCCCGCGGGGATTCGACGGACTGATGGCCGCCGGACGTTGTCTCGCGGTCGACCATAGCTTGTCCACCTGCGTCCGGATGAACCGCGACATGCAGAAGTGCGGGGAAGCGGCGGCGACGGCGGCCTGGCTGGCGATCAACAAGGGCGTGCCCGTTAAAGAGGTGCCTTACGAGGATCTGGTCGGCTATTTGGCCGAGACGGGCTGCTACGATCCTGCTAACGACAAGGGATACCAGGTCGCGTATCCGGCCGATCGCAAGCCGCCGCAACGCATCAAATGGTTGGAGGATCTCGAGGAGATTCGCAGCGGGCTTGCATCCGACTCGCCGGGGATCGCCATCTGGTCCGCTTTTCGGCTGGGGCATGCCGAGGTTGGAGCCGCGCTTCGAGAATGGCTGAGCGATGATGACGCCTATCTTCGGAAGCACAGCGCATTCGCGCTGGGACTGATGGGCGACGAGGCGGCGCTGCCCGAGCTGCGCGGGATGTTGGCCGAGAGGGACGCTTTCCAGCTCAAGGATTGTCGCAAGAACAACCAGATGCGCGGTTATATGGCAATCTATCTGCTGGGCAAGCTCAGGGACGAAGGCAGCATCGACGAGCTGGAGCGGCTTGTATGCGAGCCCGAGGAGCTGAACAAGCCGATTTACCAAGGTGTGGATACCAGCGATATCTTTAAACCGAAAAAATTCAACGAAATTTATTTCCAATTTTTCTCCCATGCCATGATGGCCTTATTGAAAATTTATGGGGATCGCCCGGGTCAGCGGGACCGGATCGGCGGCATCTTAAAGAGAGCGGTCGGCCATGACGCTTATATTTCGCGTATAACCGGCCAGAAGCCTGGAACGTACCATTACTCCATTGCCGAAAATATGAAGCTTATCGTGGAGCGGAAGGTAGTCTGAACAAGATCGAGGATGGAGATGAAACGATAAAGCCGTGCGCCTGATGACAGGGGCACGGCTTTTGTAATTGGATCTGCTTTGCTGGCTTGTTATTGCGTGTGCGGAAAAGCTTCGTGTCGTATTAATAGCTGAATGCTTTGCTCGCATGCAGTTCGCGATCGCGGCGTCCGGCACCAGACAGCAAGGCTGCAAAGGTATCGCGGCTTTGAGGCACCGTTATGCGCTCCGCGCTTACACGTTCTCCCGGCCCAACGACAGTAATCTTCTCCCCTTGTGGAATACCGATGACAGCACCGTCCTCGATGACTGCGTTTTCGCCGATAATCGAATTATGAATACGGACGTTTCGTCCAATCCTTGCGCCAGGCATAATGACGCTCTCGTAGACAAGACTGCCTTTGCCGATTTCCGAACCCGTGCCCATAATCGAACGTTGCGCGGCGCCTTCCATCCGGCAATGAGGATCGACGATGCAGTCATGAGGCGCGGTCCCGTTGCGGCGATCGCGGCGGGCAGAGGCCGGCGCGTAGCCCGAGAGAAGCGGCCAATGAGACTTTGACAACCGGAGCGTGCCGTCGATCAGCTCCATGTGGGCTTCCCACAAGCTGTCTACCGTACCGACATCGCGCCAGTAGCCTTCATAAGGATATGCGTTAAGGCTGTCGCCATCCTCCAGCAGCTTCGGTATAATATCCTTGCCGAAATCATGGCTGGAAGCCGGGTTGGATGCATCCTGCTCCAACACTTCCTTCAGCTTGTCCGTACGAAATAAATAGATGCCCATAGAAGCCAGGTTGCTTCTTGGACGGGCGGGTTTTTCCTCGAATTCGACGACGCCATAATCTTTGTTTACATTTAAAATGCCGAATCGGCTTGCTTCATGCCAGGGTACCCGTTTAACCGCTACTGTAGCAGAAGCCCCGCTGCGGATATGCGCCTCCAGCATGGGTCGGTAATCCATTTGATAAATATGGTCGCCCGACAAAATGAGAACATGTTGCGGATTGCGGGGCTCGATGTAGGATAAAGTGCGATAAATCGCGTCGGCAGTTCCTGTGTAACAGCCGCTCGGAGAATGATCGGAAGCCGGCAGCATCGCAATTTCGCCCAGATGTTTGGTCGGTATAGCGTTAAGCCAAGCGCCTCCATCCCCGATATGGCGGTGAACCGTGTCGGCGCAATACTGGGTCAACACTCCGATCCTGCGAATGCCCGAGTTCAAACAGTTGCTAAGCGGAAAATCGATCATCCGATACCGTTCTCCAAACGGTACAACCGGTTTAGCAAGTGAATCGGTAAGCGGTGCCAGCCGTTTGCCCTCGCCGCCTGCCAGGAGCATGGCCATACAAACCATTTGCGTCATTATCTCGTCCTCCAAGCTTTTTTATTTGGGTTGGTATCGCTAGGTCGTGTCTGAAAACCCGCTCAGGGGCATCTTTCACCGCCTTTCCGCCCCCTGCTTCGTCACTTTTGCTTGACGTACCCCCGGTACGCCTTCACAAAAGTTCCTTGCATGGAACGAAAATTCGGCAAAATCTGCTACCCTCGGAGTATTCAGACACGCCCTCGTCAATTTGTATTGGTAACCATTACTTACACGTTATTACCTGTATTTGAAACAAGCTCGTTGTTTGATCGCTGCGCTATTTGATCTTCCGCCATACGATCCGGTATCCATTCGGCTCAAGTCCGATGACCAGCTTGCCGTCCGGATTGTCGATCCCCTCGCCGGTTAATGCATCCTGCCATCCGCCTTCTATCATGGGGTGTTGAAGCTCGACGTATTCATCCGAACGGTTGATCCATATCGTAAAGTGCTCATTGTCGTCCAGCCGTTCGTAAATAAGAGAGCCGCCGTCAGCTTGTGCCGACAATACGCGGAAACGGCCGCTGCGCAGGACGGCATGTTCTTTTCTTAGAGCGATGATTAATTTGTAGAAGTCAAACAGGTCCCGGTTCTGGTGTTCCTCGTTCCAGATCATGCATTTGCGGCAATCGGGGTCGTCGCCTCCGTCCAATCCAAACTCGTCGCCGTAATACACGCAAGGCAAGCCCATGGTGGTCATCATATAGACGACGGCTTGTTTTACTCTCCCGACATTGCCCTCGCAGCGGGTCATCAAACGCGGAATGTCATGACTCGACAACAGGTTAAACAGCGTTTCATTGGTTTGCTGCGGATATCGCATCAGGAGCTTGTTCGCATGTTCCGCAAATTGGGCGGAAGAGAACTTTCGATCGGCAAAAAAGCCCAGCATCAGCTCCGTCAATGGATAATTCATAACCGAATCGAACTGGTCGCCGAGCAGCCAGCGCAGCGAATCGCTCCAGACTTCGCCAATAATAAAAGCGTCCTTGTTCGCCCCTTTGACCGCTTTGCGGAAGTGGCGCCAGAAGTGATGGTCCACTTCGTTGGCGACATCGAGCCGCCAGCCGTCGATCCCCGTATCTTTCATCCAGTTGATTGCTGTTTCGATCAAGTACTGCTTGACGTCGGGATTCGCTGTATTCAGCTTTGGCATATGGCCGTAGAAACCAAACGTGTCATAGTTCGGGACGCCATCTTTTACTTCAACCGGGAATCCGCCCAGATGGAACCAGTCCTTGTATTCCGACTGCTCGCCTTTCTCCAGGACATCCTGAAACGGGAGAAACTGTTCGCTCGCATGATTAAAAACGGCGTCCATGACGACGCGGATGCCGCGCTCATGACATTGTTGGACCAACTTCTTAAGCAGCTCCTTGTCTCCGAACTGCGGATCAACCTCGCGGTAATCGGTAATGTCATATTTATGATTCGAAGGAGAGCGGAAGATCGGCGTCAGATAAACGGCGTTTACGCCCAGCTCGCTTAAGTGGCCGATGCGATTGATGATGCCCTGAAGATCCCCTCCAAAAAAGGACTCTCTCTCCGGCTTTTCTCCCCAAGGCAAGATGCCTTCCGGATCGTTGGACGCGTCTCCATTTTCGAAACGATCGGGAAAGATCTGATAGAAAATGGCTTCCTTGGCCCATTGGGGGGCGTCAAACAGATCGATGGCATGGATGTAATGCCCTTCGAAATC
>NZ_BDQX01000196.1:0-2463 GCF_003112455.1 Paenibacillus agaridevorans | reverse complement strand
GCTTCCTT
This sequence comes from Paenibacillus agaridevorans, assembly GCF_003112455.1. GTDB lineage: Bacteria > Bacillota > Bacilli > Paenibacillales > Paenibacillaceae > Pristimantibacillus > Pristimantibacillus agaridevorans. Next base: position 2,455 of record NZ_BDQX01000196.1, on the reverse strand, counting down.
GGCCCATTGGGGGGCGTCAAACAGATCGATGGCATGGATGTAATGCCCTTCGAAATACCCGCCGGCAGGCGCAGGCTGCTCGGAAGAGAAGCCTTCTTCCGTCAGCCAGATCGTCTCCTCGCCGCTGTGCAGACGGAATCCGTAGCTGAATCGTTTAAATTCCGGCCGGATGACGGCCTCCCAATAATCATGCAGGCCATCCGCGGCGATGTGGTCCATTTCGATTTCCTGGCAATGATGATCCCAGTCGTATTTATCCCCAGCAATCGCAACAACTCGCTCGACATCATTACGTTTGGTTTTAAGACGCAAATGGAACGTCTCGGGATCATAGGCATACGCCCATCTGTGGCTGGGGGAGTGGTAGATGCTCTCTAATTGCACGGGGTCAGCTCCTTTTCTCAGTACTCTTGTGTTTCAATAGGTGCGTTAAAAGAACGATGGGATAGATCGTTCCCTTTTTGGCCTTTGTATGTTAGTACACTTGTTTCCATCGTTATTAAACATTTGATGTTTCAGCAAAAACAGCGACAGCCAGGATTTTTTTCCCTAGCTTCCGCTGTTTTTGCTGAAGATCCTGTTAAATCGACCTGTAAAGACATGAAATTGAAATTTTATACAAAAATTAATATTTAACTATTTTAACTATTAAATTATACTTTCTTTGTTTCGTGATTCAATAGTAACAAAAATAGGTCTATAGTCCATGTTGAAGGGGAAGTGAGTATGGTTAGAAGATTAGTTATAGTTCTTGTTATGGTTGCATTGCTTTTACAAAACATGTTTGTGCAAGAGAAAGCATCGGCGGAGTCATTCATGTTTCCGAGTGTTGCAGCGGGAGAAACTCACACTTTGTTTCTCATGCCGGATGGTAAAGTCAAAGGTGTTGGCTATAACAATAATAGGCAAGTCGGCTATGGTACGAGTAGCACCGTCACGACGCCAACAGATCTTGGATTAAAGGATATTCGTCAGGTCGCAGCCGGAACTATGAGTTCCTATGCAGTCAATCAAGCGGGAGAAGTTTATGTTTGGGGATTCAATGGTAATGGCGAACTAGGTACAGGCAATACTTCGACTATTTCAACACCTACTAAAAATCCAAATTTAACAAATATAGTGCAAATTTCTGTAGGAAGTAACTTTGCTGTTGCTTTGGTGAAAGATGGAACTTTGCGGGCATGGGGAAACAATGGTTCCGGGCAACTAGGAAACGGAACGACATCAAGTTCTTTGGTTCCTATTATGGTGCCTGGGATTACAGGCGTTAAGAAAATCGCTGCTGGTTCTAATCATGTTGTTGCATTATTAAACGATGGAACTGTGAGAGTCTGGGGTTTCAACATTATTGGTCAATTAGGTTTGGGCCATATTAATAACGTTTTATCACCTACTCAACTATCAAGTCTTTCTAACATCAGAGATATAAGTGCAAGAGGGCATCAGTCTTATGCAATTTTGAATAATCATACAGTCAGAGCATGGGGGGATAATAGCTACGGCCAATTAGGTATTGGTTCTACTACACAAGCAACATCCCCAGTACTAATCAGTGGACTGTCTGATGTGTTTTCCATCGCACCAGGCAACGAGTATGCTATAGCAGTTCTGCAAAATGGAAAAGTAAAGGTTTGGGGGGAAAATAGCAATTATCAATTAGGTCTCAGTTCTACGGGTAACCAACTAACCCCAGCGGATATACTGATGGATGATATTTTATTTGCAGCAGGCGGAATGTCTAGTAGCTTCTTGGTAACCAAAAACTACGATGTGTTTGGTATGGGTCTCAACAGCAATTACCAACTGGGCTTAGGGGACTACACTAATCGAAACATACCGACAAAAATTAATCTACAAGTAATGACGGTCCCACTTCAAGCAAGAGGTTATTTTGATCATAATTTTGTTGCTGCGGGAGCAATGTCAAATAGTTCATTTTTTTATTTAAACGGAGATTTGCTTGCCACAGGGGGGAATACCTCCGGTCAATTAGGTCTGGGAGACACAACAACTAAACTTATCCCCCTCCTATTATCTAATATGTCAGGAATTAAACAATTGGCGTCTAGTAATTCGCATACCCTAGTACTAATGGAAGATGGGACGGTTAAAGCGTGGGGATCCAACTCATCCGGTCAATTGGGATTAGGAGACCCAACTATAAGAAAGATTCCAACAACGATAACCGACCTGACGGGAGTAAAACAATTAGCAGCAGGCGGTTCTCATTCCATTGCACTCATGGAGGACGGAACGGTTAAGGGGTGGGGATCCAACTCATCCAGTCAATTGGGATTAGGAGACCCAAATGACAGAAGTATACCAACAACCATAACAGGTTTAACGGGAGTGAAGCAATTAGTAGCGGGTAGTTCCCACACCTTGGCGCTTATGGAGGATGGAACGGTTAAGGCGTGGGGATCCAACTCATCCGGTCAACTGGGATTAGGAAACA
>NZ_BDQX01000195.1 GCF_003112455.1 Paenibacillus agaridevorans | reverse complement strand
CCGCGGCGGCGGCCGGCAGCGCCTCTGCCGCTGCAAGCTCCGCCACCTCAGGCGGCGGCGGAGACTTCGCGGCCGGCGACCGCGTCGCCCACGGCAAGTGGGGCGAGGGCACCATCGTCGCCGTCAAAGGGACGGGCAACGATATGGAGCTGCAAGTCGCGTTCCCGGCGCCGGTCGGCATCAAGCGGCTGCTTGCGGGTTTCGCGCCGATCAAGAAGGTATAGCCCGGGCTACAAGAAAGCTAAGTTCGCCAATTTGGAGGAGGTTCGGCTCGTGAACGTTGGTTCGGCACGGATGCAAGAGCTTGTCGCGCTCATTGCAGAGCATAATTATCAATATTATACGTTGGACAATCCCGTCATTAATGACGCGGATTACGACAAGCTGTACGATGAGCTGGTTGCGCTGGAGGCGGCGGAAAGTTTCGTGCTGCCCGAGTCGCCGACGCTTCGCGTGGGCGGCGAACTGCTCAAGGGTTTTGATCCGCACCGCCACCGTGCCCGCTTATGGAGTCTTGACAAGGCGCAGGACAACGAAGATCTGCTTTCCTGGCATGCTCGCGTGCAGAAGGCCGTAGCGGACTATAACGCAAAAAATCCGGATGTCGAGCCGTTGCCGCAGCCAAGTTATGTCATCGAGCTGAAGTTCGACGGCTTGACGCTGAACCTGACCTACGAGAACGGTAGCTTGGTGCAGGCATCTACGCGAGGCAACGGCACGGTAGGCGAGGGCATTCTGCCGCAGGTACGGACGATCCGTTCCATTCCGCTTCACATTCCGTTCAAGGAAGGCATCCTGGAGGTGCAGGGCGAGGGGATCATGGGACTGTCCGTGCTTGCCAAATATAACGAAACCGCGGCCGAGCCGCTCAAAAATGCGCGCAACGCCGCAGCCGGGGCACTTCGCAACCTTAATCCCGCGGTGACGGCGGAGCGGAAGCTGGACGCTTTTATCTATAATATCGGCTACGCGGAGGGCGTGTCCTTTAAGGATCATCTGGAGCTGCAGCAATTCCTTATTGCCAATCGTTTTAAGGTGAATCCGTACGTGAAGTACGTCAGCACGATCGAAGAGGTGCAGGCCGAGCTGGCAGCCATCGCAGAGAGACGACTCACGTTCGATTTCCTGATCGACGGAGCGGTCGTAAAGCTGACGGATATGCGGACGCGAGAGGCGCTGGGTTATACGGACAAGTTCCCGCGCTGGGCGGTTGCGTTCAAGTTCGAAGCGGAAGAGACGACGACGATTCTCGAATCGGTGTCCTGGGAAGTAGGCCGTACTGGCAAAATCACGCCGGTTGCCCGGGTCGAAGCCGTCGAGCTGGCAGGCGTGACGGTGCAGAACTGTACGCTCAACAATATCGGCGATATCGAACGCAAAAATTTGAAAAACGCCTTGGGCACGCTTGTATCCATTCGCCGCTCCAACGACGTCATTCCGGAGATTCTGGGCAAAGCGGACGATGAGCCCGGCGGGGAAATCGTGTTCCCGATCGTTTGTCCGTCCTGCGGGACGGAGCTGGAGCAGCGCGGCGCGCATCTGTTCTGCAACAACAACCTGGGCTGCCGTCCGCAGATTATCGGCCGCATTACGCATTTCGCGTCGCGCGACGCCATGGATATCGAGTCGTTCAGCATCATGACGGCGGAGCAGCTGTACGCGGATTGCGAGGTGCGCGATCCGGCAGATCTGTATGCGCTTGGATTCGACGATCTCATCAAGCTGGAGCGGTTCGGAGAGAAGAAGGCGCTCAAGCTGCTGGAGGCGCTGGAGAAGTCGAAGAGCCGCGACTTGGCGGCGTTCCTGTTCGCGCTTGGCATTCCCAATACGGGGAAAGCCACGACCAAAATGCTCGCTGACCATTACCGCAGCCTGGACGCTATTATGGCCGCGACGGCAGAGGAACTGGTAGGGCTGCCTGACATCGGCGGCATCGTGGCGGAGAGCATCGTCGGCTTCTTCGACAATCCGATCTATGCGGAGAGCATCGCCAGATTGCGTGCATATGGCGTTAAGGCCGAGGCGGAGCAGCCACCTGCCGTTCGCGCCGATAGCGTGTTCAACGGCAAGACGGTCGTGCTGACCGGCACCTTGCCTACGATGACGAGGGATGAAGCGGCGCGGAGGCTGGAGGCCTGTGGTGCGAAGATATCCGGCAGCGTCTCAAAGAAAACGGATTTCGTTGTTGCGGGTGACAGTGCGGGCAGCAAGCTGACCAAGGCGCGCGACCTTGGCGTAACCGTCATTGATGATGAGGCGGAGCTGCTGCGTTTGCTGGGTGACGAATAGGGAAAGTGCTGCATGGTACTCGAAAAGACCGCTTCACCATGCGTAGGCGTTAACAACGCTTCTTGAACTCAAGAAGCTGAAAAAAACGAGTTGTCGCTGAGTCCGGTATTTATGGAAGAATAGACCGACCTTTCCTTTGGGGGGCGGAAACAGGAACGATCCGCAGCGGATGCGGGTCGTTTTTTTCTTTGTGTAAGAAAATACAAGTTGTAATTCCAATTTGCACGTGGTATATTACTACTTGTCGCTTCTGAGGACAGGGTGTTCAAACAAACGCATCACAATAAAATGTGAAAATAATGCTTGACACAGGAAACAGAAGCTGATAAGATGTGTACTTGTCACGGCAAACGCCTGACGGTAAACAAGTTCTTTGAAAACTGAACAAATGGATCACGTCAAATCCAAACAATAGCAATACAAGCTAGTAACGAATTGAGCAAGTCAAACACCTTAATGGAGAGTTTGATCCTGGCTCAGGACGAACGCTGGCGGCGTGC
>NZ_BDQX01000194.1 GCF_003112455.1 Paenibacillus agaridevorans | reverse complement strand
TATTAAATCTATCTCAATTAATTAAAATACATCTAGAAGGATTGCCATAAGTCAGAACAAAGTCATTTGCTCCCCGCCGTATTTCTCTGCCACCTGATTTATCCAAAGAACTTCAATTCTGCTATGGCC
>NZ_BDQX01000193.1 GCF_003112455.1 Paenibacillus agaridevorans | reverse complement strand
CGAAGCAGGGGGCGGAAAGGCGGTGAAAGATGCCCCTGAGCGGGTTTTCAGACACGACCTAATCATGTTGTTGTTCATTTTCGAAGGGAAAATGCCGTTATAACAATAGAGAAGCAATTGATTCCACGAAAGAAAGGAAAGGGATGTAGTGAATTTGATGAAAAGTTGGAGCTTGTCGTTCAAGGACGCCCGCAGATGGTTTGCAGCGACGTTGGCATTAGCCCTTATGCTGGGTACGTTCGGCGGGGTCGCGCAGGCGGCCGAGGATACAGTCACGGGAATCGAGATGGATTACGAGGATGCCGATTACAATTCCGTCACCTCTTCGCTCGAGATGTTCGTGGAGGACGACAAGGTTAACGTCACGGTGCTGGCTTCCATATCGGGCTCTACGTCCAAGAAGGACGTCACGACGGAAGCTGCTTGGAAAACATCGAACAGCTCCGCGGTCAAAGTAGACAAAGGCGTATTGACGGGGGTCGGCTCGGGAACGGCGACCATTACCGCTACTTATAAAGGCTACAGCGCAACGATTAAGGCAAAATCCGATTTCGTCTATGACGAAGTTATTCTACTTCAGAACGGCAGCACTGCGCCGACGTCCATTGCTGACATTAAGCTGGGCGAGACTGTCGTATTCACGCTGGACGGCAAGAAAGGTTCCGCCGAAAGCATTGACATCACGGAAGATGCGACATGGACTTCGTCAAGTTCCTCCGTCGCGACGGTCGACGCCGGCCGCATTACGTTAGTCGGTGCCGGCACGGCAACGATCACGGCCAAGTTCAAAGGCAAGTCGGACACGATCAAGCTGACGATCACATCGCCATACAAGTCGATCGAGATCGGACCGAAGCAGCCCGGCGACTTGCTGGATATGGAAATCGGGTCGGACGACCGAGTCCTGAGCGCCACGGTTACTCCAAAGACGGGCGGCACTCTTGTCGTCACGGACGAAGCGAAGTGGACGAGCGCCAACACGAAAGTCGTCACGGTAGAGAAGGGCGTCGTTACCGCGGTAGGCGCGGGCAAGACGACTATTACGGTTTCTCACTTAGGCGTGACAGACACGCTGAGCGTAGTGGTGCGTACGCCATACCAATCGATCAGGCTTTCGCCGGAAAAAGAATTTCATATGCAGTTGCAAGATAATCCACTGCAGATCAAGGCGGAAGTAGTGGATAACAAAAACGAGGAAAAAGTCATTACGACTGAGGGAACATGGACCTCCTCCGACGTCTCCGTCGCCATTGTATCGCAAGGCAAGGTGACACCAAAGGGTGTAGGCACGACCAAAATCACCGTTTCTCATTTAGGTATCAGCCGCAGCATCGACGTAACCGTCTATCCAAGCATCCGGAAGATCAAAGCCGAGAAAACGGAAATCGACGGATTCAAGGGCATTACGGGCGAGCTGCCGAAGATTACGGCAATGACGTTCGATGGCTCTACCATCGACATCTCCAAGCTCGTAAAGTGGACGAACTCCGATGACGAGATCGCCGAGCTGGACGGCACAAAGTGGACGGCCAAGGCGCTGGGGGAAACGACTTTCACCGCAACGGCGCAAGGCTACGAAGCCGAAGTCACGCTGACTGTCCACCTCAAGCCGGTCAAGCTTATCGCCGAGACAAAGGATTTGAGCATCATCACCGGCAAGTCCTCCGATCTTCCGAAGGTGAGCGTGATCTATGAGGATGGCGAGGAAGCCGATATTTCCAAGTCGATCGAATGGAAGACAACATCGGACAACATTCTGCTGTTGGAGAAATCGATGAAAGGCTTGGAGGCGTCCACCGTCACATTGACCGGCACGTACTTGAACAAGACAGTCTCCGTTCGCGTGAAGATCGAGGAAGAAATCGTGAGGTTCGAGGTGGATCCTAGCATCATCGAGCTTAATCCGAACCGTTCCAAGTCGATCAAAGTATACGGCTATTATAAGGATGGCAAAAAAGTTTCCATCGGCACCAAGATGAACTGGACCATTGCGAACAGCAATATCGCAACCGTAAGCGGCACTTCTTCCGTCAAGGCTCTTAATGTAGGCTCGACCAAGGCAACGGGCTCCTACCAGGGCAAGACGGTAGAAATCCCTGTACTCGTAACGCCTAAGTTGAAGTCGCTGCAGTTGTCATCCAAGTCCGCACAGCTCGCGATCGGCGGCACCTACAGCGTAACGATCCAGGCCGTATATCTCACAGGCAGCCCCGTTGACGCCACTACAGACGCTGTATGGACTTCGTCCAAGGAAAGCGTAGCTACCGTGAAAGACGGCAAGATCACCGCCGTGAGCAAAGGCTCGGCTACAATCAAGGCATCTTTCGGCGGCAAAAGCGCGTCGTTCCGCGTGACGGTGAAATAATACAATAAAGCAGCAAAAGCCTTCCAGCCGATATTTCTTCGGTCTGGAAGGCTTTTTTCATACAAGTTTGCCTTGTCTGGCACGTAACGGACATGGGCGACGTTATTCTTGGATTTTTTCTATTTTCTAAAATCTAACAGACACAATCGACTCTATTTGTACGATCCCGGCAGCATTTTGTTTGATTCCAATCAAATAGCGTCTTCCCTGACTGTTAAAGTTTATTTGAGACAAAAAACGGGCGAATAGTGCCGCTGATGTCGGTTATATTTTTTTCGCAGAACATCCTGACGGTCCTTCCTGTACTTGCGTCAGAAAGAACCAACGGCGTCACACCTGTTTGTCCTCTCTCCTGTCTGCCCCTTTCTCTAATAAGGGGAAAAGCTCCCTCTATTAACCCCATCCCCGCCCTCGCTTGCTCTTTAGAGGGAAATCCTACCTCTAATTCCCAGCAAATCGCTGTTTTCGGGTTGAACCACCCCGATTAGAGGGAGGTTTTCCCTCTAAGTGGAGCCGACACTCCGATTTTTCAGGATTACAGGGAGCTTTTCCCTCTATTTTCCTTATGTGATATACGAGGGTTCTCTTGAAGATAAGCGCGACCTTCAGCTTTGCAAAGCAAAGCCGTTATGGCGACAAAGCGTGAACAAAACGTGCTTGTTGACCAAACTAAACAGGTGTGTGCGGGACTTAGGCGTGCTATTACTCAGGTGTGCGCGGAACTCAAACGTGTTATTACTCAGGTGTGTGCAGAACTCAGGCATGTTCATACTCGGTACGCGTACCGTAGCTACAACGACCGAACTAGCGCTCCACCCCAAAACTTTAAAATTCTATATATCAAAACACAAAAAGCGAAGCCCCAAGTTTGCAAGCATCGGGCTTCGCTTCATGTATAAAGCTCTTACGCGTAATGGCAAGCCGCAAAATGGCCCTTGCTGACTTCCGCCAGCTTCGGCTCGTCCGTCTTGCACTTATCCGTCGCGAGCGGGCAGCGCGTATGGAACTGGCAGCCCTTCGGCGGGTTGATCGGACTCGGCAAATCGCCCTTAAGCACGATGCGCTCGCGGGTCGCTTCGACCTGCGGATCCGGAATCGGAATCGCGGAAAGCAACGCTCTCGTATACGGATGGCGCGGGTTGTCGTACAGCTCGCCGGATTCGGCAAGCTCCACGATTTTGCCCAGGTACATCACGGCGACGCGGTCGGAAATATGTTTCACCATGGACAGGTCATGCGCGATAAACAGATACGTCAGCCCCATCTTGCGCTGCAATTCCTGCATCAGGTTGACCACCTGCGCCTGGATCGACACGTCGAGCGCGGAGATCGGTTCGTCGGCGATGATGAACTTCGGATCAACGGCCAAGGCCCGCGCAATGCCGATACGCTGGCGCTGACCGCCGGAAAATTCATGCGGGTAACGGGTCGCATGCTCCGGATTCAGGTTGACGAGATCAAGCAGCCCCTCGACCTTGCGCTTCCGCTCGGCCTTGCTGCCTGCAAGCTTGTGAATATCGAGCGCCTCGCCGATGATGTCGGTTACCGTCATCCTTGGATTCAGGGACGCGTACGGGTCCTGGAAGATCATCTGCATATTGCGTCGCAGCGCCTTCAGCTCCGCGCCGCGCAGCTTGTAGATATCCTTGCCCTCAAACGTCACACCTCCGCTTGTCGGCTCGTACAGCCGCAGAATCGTACGTCCAGCAGTCGATTTGCCGCAGCCGGATTCGCCTACGACGCCCACGGTTTCGCCGCGGCCGATCGAAAACGATATTTCGTTGACGGCCTTCAATATGTTGCCTTTGCCGAGGTTAAAAAATTTGCGAAGATCATTAACCTCTAATAATGGGGTGCTCTTGCTCATACCGGCACCTCCCGGTTCGCGTATTCATGAAGCATCCAGCAAGCGGCCGCGTGGGATTCGCTGCCTTTGATAGGATGCAAGTTAGGATCGTTGTCCACGCATACCTTCATCGCTTCGTCGCAGCGCGCGCAGAAGCTGCAGCCCGCAGGCGGCTTGATGAGATCCGGCGGCGTGCCCGGAATCGGGATAAGCGGCTCGTCTTTCTTCTGGTCCAGACGGGGCAGAGAACGCAGCAAACCTCTTGTATAAGGATGTTGCGGGTTCTGGAAGATCTCCCACTTCGTGCCCGTCTCTACGATACGACCTGCATACATGACGATAACGCGGTCGCAGACGTCGGCCACGACGCCGAGGTCATGCGTAATAAGAATGATAGAAGTGCCCATCTTCTGTTGCAGATCCTTCATGACGCTCATAATCTGCGCCTGAATCGTCACGTCCAGCGCCGTTGTCGGCTCGTCCGCGATCAATAGCTTAGGATTGCATGCCAAAGCGATGGCGATCATGACACGTTGCCGCATGCCTCCGGAGAATTGATGCGGATACTGCCTGATCCGTTGCTCCGGATTCGGGATGCCGACCAGATGCAGCATCTCGATCGCTCGCGCAGTCGCCTGCGATTTGCTGACGTTCTGATGTTTGATCAGACCTTCCGTTATTTGCGCGCCAACGGTCAGTGTCGGGTTTAGCGACGTCATGGGATCTTGGAAGATCATGCCGATCTTGTTGCCGCGCACAGTCTGCATCTCTTTCTCCGATAAGGTGAGCAGCTCTTGACCATCGAATTTCACCGAGCCGTTTTTGATGCGGCTAGGCGGAGACGGATTCAGCCTCATGATGGATTGGGCGGTTACGGACTTGCCCGAGCCGGATTCGCCTACAATCGCCACGGATTCGCCTTCCTTCACATCGAAAGATATATCTCGAATGGCTTGTACTTCTCCGCCATATACGTCGAACGATACGCTTAAGTTTTTCACTTCCAGCAAGGTCTTCATCTTGGGTTGACCTCCTCTCGGTTGTGCTGTGTTGTTATTTTTTCAGCTTCGGATCGAATGCGTCGCGCAGGCCGTCCCCGAAGACGTTAAAGGCAAAGATGGTTACGCTGAGGAAGATGGCCGGGAAGAACAAACGCCACGGATAGTTGAAAATACCGCCTACGCCGTCGTCGATCATCGTACCCCAAGAAGCAGCCGGCGATTGAACCCCCAGACCCAGGAAGCTCAGGAACGCTTCGGTAAAGATCGCGCTCGGGATCGTCAGGGTCAGCGTAACGAGAATCGGTCCCATCGCATTCGGCACCAGGTGACGGAAAATAATACGCATTGCGCCAGCGCCAAGGGACTTGGAAGCAAGCGCGTATTCTTGATTCTTGAGCTGCATGATTTGGCCGCGCACGATCCAGGCCATGTTGATCCAGCCCGTAATCGACATCGCGACGATAATCGTCGTCAAGCTTGGCTCCATAACGACCAAAAGCAGGATAACGACAAGAAGGTAGGGAATGGAGTACAAAATTTCGGCGAAACGGTTCATGACCTCGTCGACTTTGCCGCCGTAGTATCCCATAATGCCGCCGTATATAACGCCGAGCACCAAATCGATCAGCGCCGCGACGACGCCTACAAACAAGGAAATCTGAGCGCCCTTCCAGACACGCTCGAACATATCGCGGCCTAGTTCATCGGTGCCGAACCAATGCGTTCCGTTCGGAGCCTGGTTCGTATTCGTCAATTCTGTCGTGTAATGGTCAAATGGCCAAATTAAGGGAACAACAAGGCAGCAAACCACCAGGGCGGCGATAATCCAGAAGCCCAGCATCGCAAGCTTATTGCTCGTAAGCCGTTTCCAGATATCCTGCCAGGCGGTCAGGGTTGCACGGCCGACTTCGTCGACGCGAACCTCTTCGCGGCGCAGCTTCTCGAACATGTCGGGAGTAAGCGTGTCCGACCGCTCCTTGCCGCGCGGTTTCGGATTGAAGTTAGACATCGTTTATTTCCCCACCTTTCCGCCGGCTCGCATGCGCGGATCCACCAGTACATATGCAATATCCGACAAGAAACGGCTAATCATCAAAATAACGGCGTAGAATATGGTAATGCCCATAATAAGCGGATAATCGCGATCTATAACACTCGTAACAAAGTGTTTGCCGATGCCTGGAATCGCAAAAATTTTCTCTACGACAACGGAGCCCGTAATGATGCCGGCGGTCAGAACGCCCAAATAAGTGACTACCGGGAGCATGGAATTCCGAAGCGCATGCTTTGCGACAATGACATAACCGGCAAGCCCTTTGGATTTGGCGGTTTTAATAAAATCTGCGTTTAATACTTCAATCATGGTGGATCTGAGGAGACGTGCGATAAAAGCGATCGGACCGGAAGCCAGCGCGATCGTAGGCAATACGTAATCCAACGGTCCATTGAGACCGGCGACTTCAAACCAGCCCAGCTTAGTGGCAAGGAAATATTGCATGACGGGAGCAAGCACGATACTTGGTATTGCGAGGCCGATAACAGCTATAATCATTGCCAGATTATCGATAAATTTGCGATGGTACATCGCTGCCAAAATGCCGAGAATGCAACCTACGACTACGGACGTCACGATCGCCGAAATACCCAGTCTTAATGAGGGCCCAAACGATTGTGCAATCATTTTGTCAACCGATTGGAACTTCTTCTTCATGGATATCCCCATGTCGCCTTGCAGAAGGTTGGCGAGATACTTCCCGTACTGTACATACAGCGGCTTGTCGAGGCCGTAATACGCTTCCAAGTTTTTCTGGACGGCTTCGCTGGTCGCCTTCTCGGACTGCAAAGGACTCCCCGGGATAGCGTTCATCAGCATGAACGTTGCCGTTACCAAAATAAACAAAGAGAGAACCATAAATAAAAACTTGCCGGAAATGTAGCGGAGCATACGATCACCCACTCTCTCACAATCTTTATTTGCATTTCAAAAGGGTATATATAGAGACTATATATACCCTTTTGACCGTTACTCTTAGAGGTTGTTCAAGCTCTTGTTTGAGAAAGCCACGGTTAAAGTGACCTTATTTCTTGCTGCCGAATACCCAGTCGATGTGACCCGCATAGTCGGATACTACGTTTTCGATGCCTGGTTTAACCATCGTTACAGTCGTGTAGTAGTAAGCCGGCAATACAGCCATGTCGTCTTGAATGGCGATTTTCTCGGCTTCAGCCAACATTTCAATCGTTTTCTCAGGCGTTTCCGCTACAAGGGAACCATCAAGCAGTTCTTGCACTTTAGGGTTGTTGTAACGACCGTCGTTGTTGCCGGATTTCGGGTGAATCAGGTCATACGTGAAGTTGATCGGGTGGTTGATGTCAGCGCCCCAGCCGGAACGAGCGATGTCGAATTGGCCGGCTTTACGAGTTTCGAGGAACGTGCCCCACTCCTGGTTAGCCAGTTTCACTTCTACGCCCAGCGTCTTGCGCCACATGTCAACTACCGCTTCAGCCAACTTCTTATGGCCCTCGCTTGTGTTATACAGCAATGTTACTTCCGGAAGAGTCTTCATGCCCTCTTCGGCCAAACCTTCCGCAAGTAGCTTCTTCGCTTCTTCAACGTTCTCCGTGAAGAAGGTGTCCGGATACTTTTCGCGGAACATATTGCCTTCGGAGCCAATGCTTGGCGGCACCAGACCGAATGCCGGTTGCTGGTTCGCTTGAGCCACGTTGTCGATCAGGGATTGACGATCGATTGCCATGGAGAATGCTTTACGTACTTTTACGTTGGAAAATGGAGCTTTCTCCGTATTGAACAGGTAATAGTAAGTCGAAGCTACGGAAGTTACTTCCGCTTTCTTCTCTTCGATCAGCTGTTTCGTCAGGTCTGTAGGGACAGAACCCGCTTGAGCGCCGATCCAGTCGATTTTATTTGTTTCGAACAATTGGTATACGGTGTTCTCGTCCTCGACAAGAGAGATGGTTACTTTGTCGAAGTTGATCGCATCTTTGTTGTAGTAATCGGGATTCTTCTCAAGAACCAGCTTGTCCGCATGCGCCCATTGCTTCAGAAGGAACGGTCCATTGGATACGATCGTTGCAGCTTCCGCAGCCCAGTCGGCAGCAGCATCGACAGTTGCTGGATGTACGGGCAGGTATGTGTAGTGAGCAAGCAAGCTCGGGAAGTAAGGTGCAGGAGTATAGAGCTTCACTTCCAACGTGTATTCGTCCAGCGCTTTAACGCCTACGTCGTCAGCGGTAGCTTCGCCGGCGTTGTATTTCTCGCCGTTCTCAAGGTAGAACAACATATATGCATACTCGGATGCCGTCTCAGGGTTCAAGCTGCGTTTCCAAGCATATTCGAAGTCGTTTGCTGTTACAGGGTCGCCGTTGCTCCATTTCACGTCGTCACGGAGTTTAATCGTGTACGTCTTGCCATCTTCTGAAGCAGTCAGTTCTTTAGCGATTGCATTTTCAGGCTCGCCCTTTGTGTTCAGACGAGTAAGGCCCTCATACAAACCTGCTGCCACAATGCTGGACTGGGCGTCCGTCATCAGAGCAGGATCCAAGCTTGGCGGTTCGCTTGCAAGAGTGAAGCGGAATTCTTGCGGAGCAGCTGGCGTTTCCGATCCGGCGTTGTTGCCGTCCTTGTTGCCCGGATTAGCCGCTTTGTTGTTGTTGCTTGTACAAGCAGTCAAAAGCATGCTGAATGCGACGATCAAAACTAGCATGAACTGTGCCGGCTTTTTGAAACTCCCTTTCACATACATCAACTCCTAATTTTATATATAATTTTTTTACAGCCGTGTTAATGTGACTTGAAAACTGAATTTCATTGAAAATGTCATCATTTCTCACATGAATTATTATTTATTCGACGTTAAACAATATACAACCAAAAATTAATAATTGTCAACCGACAACTTCTTCGAAAAACTTTCCAGCCGCTTTTTTACTATGTCCCTAGATCGGGAACATTATGAGCCGCCTGACAAATCGCCATGTTGTCATGCCTTTAACGCGTTGATGCGAATTTGCACTAATACGTATATGCATTAGAGCATTTAGGCGACAATGCGCCTATGTATTGATATTGTAACGCGTCTATACGCTTGTACAATGTTGCATCCATTTCCACTTTTGCGGAGGATGATTATTTATTGGTTTCGGTTTTTAACTTCATTACGATTCTTGTTTGCGTATTTTTTCTTCATTCCAAGGCGTTTTAGAACAACATACACCCTAGCTTTTACCGCAACCAAGATTACATTATAGTTATATTTTTACAAATAAAATTAATGAAATCAGTTTAACTAAACTCAGTTCAGCTATTCCACCATTGGAACAGTTTGACTTTATATATAGCCCTCTAAGAGCTTCTAGAGTAAACGGCTGTCTCCTCATCGGACAGGAGCGTTCTATTTTCGATTAGACGATGTTTCTAGAATCTAATAGACACACACGACCTATTTGAACCATCCGAGCATCTTTTTTCTTTGTTTCTACCATATAACGGCGATACCGGAGGTCGTCGATCATTGTGTGCAAAACTGGCAATGAAGCTGCAATCAATCGCCGGCAACCTGTCAACGGAAATGAGAGCCCTTATAGGGATCGTTTGGCCTGATATTAAAATCTAACGGAACTCTGCGACGTTATTCGTGAGAATTCCAGGTAATCACGGACTTTTGCACATCATAAAGGCTATAAGTTCCATTAGATTTGCGAAGGACCGCTTTTTGCCGAAATAACGTCATTCATTTCCGTTACAGTTGCTCCCGTTCATTATTTACCGGACACTTGCCCGCCATTTCACCTATGCACATTTAATAGACAGCCTCATACTGTCTGTTAGAATTTGGCCTAACTCCGTTTGTTACCCACATTCGAAATGGTTGCATCATTTCCTAAAACGACAAAAAAGCACCGTTGTAGCATTTTGCCACAACGGTGCTTTTTTCATGCAAAGTTTTTAATTAGGGCGTGTCTGAATACTCCGAGGGGAGCAGATTTTGCCGAATTTTCGTTTCATGCAAGGAACTTTTGTGAAGGCGTACCGGGGGTACGTCAAGCAAAAGTGACGAAGCAGGGGG
>NZ_BDQX01000192.1:22005-62742 GCF_003112455.1 Paenibacillus agaridevorans | reverse complement strand
AGTCGGTAGAGCAGAGGACTGAAAATCCTCGTGTCGGCGGTTCGATTCCGTCCCGAGCCACCATTAGGATTTATAACGTGGAGGATTAGCGAAGTGGCCAAACGCGGGAGACTGTAAATCTCTTCCTTCGGGTTCGGTGGTTCGAATCCATCATCCTCCACCAGTTCCTTAACAGGAGCCATTAGCTCAGTTGGTAGAGCACCTGACTTTTAATCAGGGTGTCGAAGGTTCGAGTCCTTCATGGCTCACCAGTTTTTATTACTAATTAACCAGACAAGAGGCGATGCCTCTTTTTTTTGTTGTATGGAAATGACGCAATATGGCGATTTTCACACGCAGCTTATATGGCTTATAAATATAACGGACATCAACGACGTTATGTGCCCGAGTTACTCACAATGAATGAATCGACAGCCTCAGGAGAAAAGCTATTTGTTCATAATGAAGCTAACTGGCGCCGGGATGATGCCAATAGTGTTTCCTATGTCCGTTAGGCGGTGAGTGACGGATGTCTACACGGATTTTCTTACTTGAAAAGGGCCGACGCATTTCATCATGCGTCGGCCCTTTTATTATTGCCACGTACTATTTATTAAACGCCGCTCTCATACGCAATTCTGCATCGAGCTCCTTTACCGTCTCTTGAAGACGTCCTTGCAGATCGGCGCCGAGCTCGAATTTGGTTTCGACTGAGCCGTCTTGAATGCGTGTCACCAGTTCGTCTGTCGCATAGACGCCGCGAACGAAATGTCTTGCACCCATGGAAGACAGGACCGGTTTTAATGAATAATCGATGCTCAATAAGTGAGCAAGCGTTCCGCCGATGAAGAGAGGGGCAACAAGCTTGCCTTCCAGCCCTTTCTGCGGGAGCAGGTCGATATAAGCTTTCAATACGCCAGTGTAGGAAGCTTTGTATACTGGGCTGGCAATGATGACGGCATCCGCCTCTTCGACGATCCGGTTGGCCTCTACAATAGAGGCGCTGCCGAATCTGGCATGGACAAGATCATCAGCAGGCAGAGATACTACGGTTATCGTATTAGTCGTGTGACCAAGGGATTCTATTTCCTTACGGGCGTAATCGATGATGCCGTTGAGACGGGAAGTTGCATTGGGACTACCGGAAATGATTGCGATTGTGGACATAGAACAGTTCTCCTTCGTGGCTGGGGCATATATTGCCCCCAGGAATCGTTTGGCAGTAGAGTATCATGAATCGGGAGTAGGGTCAAACGGATGCTAATTAATATTCATCGCAGGGTTATGGTACAATGATAAAAAAGCGTCTATTCATGGAGAGTGGAGATTAAGTAATGAGCAAGACAGACTGGTTGATGCCGCTGCAGCACATTCTGAATAGCCCTATTCAATTGAAAACGAGAACGGTCCAGGAATGGGAAACGTTCGTACAAGAAGCCGATGCCAAGTGGCAGCCCGATAAGAGCGAAGCACTTGCCCCCGGTACAAGAATCGAAAAGGCAGAGTCGTCGACCTGGTTTATTGCAGGAAGGCAGAAACAGGAGCTGTCCGTGCTTGAAATCGCGGACACTTCGTTGACGACGAAGGAAAAGGATCTGATCAGTTGGACGCTTTACATGACGGTGCGCAACCCGCCCGCGAAGCCGAATGCTAACATTAGCGATTCGGAACGGTTCGCTGAGCGGTTAAGCGAATGGCTCCAGCAGCAGCTGGACTCCGATGAACCGGCTTATTCCTTGCCCGATCATCTCACAGTGGGCAGCCGATTGTATTACGACATGATTCCTTTCCTTCTAATAACGGAGCAGACAACGACCACGAAGGCGGCGGCTTACACCGAGCTTGAGAAGCTTCTCAAGTCGTTTCTGTCGGAGGATATTCTGCTTATTCCGCTCAAGAGTCAGGAATGGTTGATCTGGGGACCGATGGCATTGCTCAGAGATGAGGATGCCGAACCTTATGATGCGACAGAAGAGGAATCGATGGAGGATAGTCTTGCTTCCATTACATCCGGTCTGCATGAGATGTTGGCAAGCGAGTGGCTGGGCGAGTGTCATCTGGCCGTCGGGCTTCCAGTAACACCGTCCAAAGGAATGGTAGAGGTGACGATGCTGCTGCGCGAAACGATCAATCTCGGACGGAAATTCCATGTGGGGACGAATATTCATCTTCCATGGATGCTGCAGCTCGAAAGGCTGTTGAACACGATTCCGGAGAGCTATCGCGCGAAGTACCTGGAGCAATCGCTGAAGCGTGCCGATCTATTTGTGGAGCCGGAGATGCTGGCTACGCTGGAGACGTTTTTCTCATTGGATTGCAATGTCAGCGAGACGGCGAAGAGGCTTTATATTCACCGGAACACGCTTTTATATCGGCTGGACAAGCTCAAGCAGGAGACGGGGCTTGATGTTCGGCAGTTTAGAGATGCCGTGCTTGTTAAGATCATTTTGCTATTGTACAAAGTTACGAAAAGGAATTAGTTTTTTTGTAAAGTATGTGCATAGTCATCTGCCCATCTGTGGGATAAGATAGATGCATATCGAAATTCTTTTCTTAGGGGGAAATTGATCATGGCAGGCGTACGCTTAGAAGGCATTTACAAAAAATATCCGGGTTCCGATAAAGCATCTGTAACCGACGTAAATCTTGATATCAAGGACAAAGAATTCTTGGTATTGGTAGGACCATCCGGTTGCGGTAAATCGACGACGCTTCGTATGATCGCAGGTCTTGAAGAAATCTCGGAAGGTAAATTGTTCATCGGCGACCGTCTCGTGAACGACGTAGCTCCTAAAGATCGCGACATCGCGATGGTATTCCAATCCTACGCCTTGTACCCGCATATGAACGTGTACCAAAATATGGCGTTCGGTCTGAAACTTCGTAAATTCAAAAAAGCAGACATCGACAAACGCGTTCGTGAAGCTGCTAAAATTCTTGATATCGAGCATTTGCTCGACCGTAAACCAAAAGCTCTCTCCGGCGGTCAACGTCAGCGTGTTGCCTTGGGCCGCGCAATCGTTCGTGAACCGCAAGTATTCTTGATGGATGAGCCGCTCTCCAACTTGGACGCCAAACTTCGTGGCCAAATGCGCGCGGAGATCAGCAAGCTGACTAAACGTCTGGAAACAACAACGATCTACGTAACGCATGACCAGATCGAAGCCATGACAATGGGCGATCGCATCGTCGTTATGAAAGACGGCTTCATTCAACAAACGGCTTCCCCAGAGGAACTGTACAATCATCCGGTTAACATCTTCGTTGCAGGTTTCATCGGAGCTCCTTCCATGAACTTCGTAACGGGCTCGCTGAGCGAGCAAGGCGGCGCAGTTAAGTTCAAAGCTTCCGGCGTTGACGTGGTTGTACCAGAAGGCAAAGCGGCAACGCTTCGTTCCAAAGGCTACATCGGCAAAGAAGTCATCCTCGGCATTCGTCCTGAGGACATCCACGAAGAGCCTGTGTTCCTGGAAGCTTCCCCTGGCACGATCGTAAACGCGAACGTAGAGGTAGCCGAGAACCTTGGTCACGAAATGTATCTGTACCTGAACGGTATCGGCAACGACACGGTAATCGCTCGTGTAGACGGCCGTTCTGCAATCCGTGATGGTGCAAGCGTAAAGCTGGCCCTGGACATGAACAAAGTTCACCTCTTCGACAAAGAGTCCGAACTGAACATCTTCGAAAGCTAATTCTAATCCCCCTTATAATAGAGAACCTTAGGCATAAGCCTGAGGTTCTTTTATTTTTTCGGAGGGGAAAACCGTTTGCTTTCCTAAAGAGTCTAATACTTAACGGGAAAGAGACGAGACAGGTTGTCGAGGAGGGATGTCGTGCAAGAGAATGAGGATTCAACGCATGTCCAAGGGCTGAAGAATTGGAGCCAAGAAACGCTGCTGGCACGAATTCAGTCGGAAAAGGACAAAATGTACGGCATTGCTTTTGCATACTTGCGTAATGAGGATGACGCGCTGGAAGCCATACAGGAAACGGTGTGCCGCGTTTGGAGCAAAAGAAAAAGCTTGAAAGACAGTAGATATTTCACAACTTGGATGATTCGAATTTTAATAAACGTCTGTATGGACGAAAGGAAAAAAAGAAAGCGGGAAATGCCTTCGGATTCGGCACTAAAAGATATTGCAGGCCCTGGTCAAGAATCGATCGAACGTCTCGGTATAGAGGAGCAGTTGGCAAAGCTGCTTCCCCATTACAAAATGGTGATTGTATTAAAGTATTACAGGGACATGACCATTACGCAAATCGCAGAAATGATGGAGAAGCCGGATGGGACAATACGTACGTGGCTTCACAAAGCACTGAAGCAATTAAGAGCGGAAATCGGCGAAAGGGAGGGGGGGATTCGGCATGAGCGATTGGCTGAAGAAGGATAGAGCGTCGGAAGAGGAAGAGTGCCCGGATGATACTGGAATCGATGAAAGGGATATAGAACAAGCAGACGGAGAGGTGGTTGCCGTCTTATTAAAAGATGCGGATCTGGTGAGACAGAGCATCCAATTAAGCGAGGAGTCTTTGTTAACTTCAAAGCTGCATCAAGCATTGGCTGATGGAATGGAAAAAGGGCGCAAGAGAAGTGCACGGCAGCGCGGCAAGCGAATGAGCCTTCAGCTAAGCGCTGCAGTCCTTGCGATGTTGTTTGTATTAACGGCTTTTGTACGAATCTCTCCTGGCTTCGCTGCTATTGTCAAAGATATACCTGGTTTCGCCGGATTTGTGGAGTTGGTAAGCTACGATGGCTCCTTGCAATCGGCGATCGACAACGAATACATTCAGGTCGTGGGCAAGTCCGACGAACGAAATGGTTATACATTTACGGTGAACGGCGTTATAGCGGATGCACAGCGGGTTGTGTTGTTGTATACGGCTGAAGGGCCGGGGATTAGTGAGGAGGATACACCGTCTCTGTCCTATGAGCTCAAAAATGAGAACGGCGGAAATGTGGTGGCCTCAATCGGCTCTGCTCATTATTTTCGGGAAAAGGATAATAAGGACAGTGTTGTACAGGATTATCTGGACATTATGATGGCGCCTGGCGAACCCGTGCCGCACGAAATACAGTTTAAGCTGGAGTTAGGCAGCGAATGGCTGGAGGTGCAGGTTCCGATCGACCATAGCCGATTCGATGAGATGACCGAAGTCATTGACTTGAATCAGACGATCGAGGTTGAGGGGCAGCGGATCGAGATCAAGAAAGCCGTTATAACGCCGCTGCAGGTGTCGATTACGTTTAAAAGTGCATCCGGGAATGAGAAAAGGCTGAACGACTTTATTGATCTGGAGCTTGTGGACGAACGAGGAAGAAGCTACCAGACGAAATCGGGAATGGGGGATCTCGACACGGAGATCGTCCGTCATTTCCAAAGCTCGTACTTCCAGAAGCCGGAGACTTTAACGTTGAAGGCGAAAGGATTGCTGATGTCCGATCGCGGAATGAAGGTTGTAATCGATACGGAGCAAGGGAAGCTGCTAGAGGCGCCTGATGGACGGTTGAAGCTTGGCGAGGCAAGGCAGTCAGGTGAAGCGATAGATCTGTCGTTTGAATTGTCGCAGGCGGATGATCCACAGACGGTTATGAGAGATATTCTTTTATTTGGTTTTAACGGCGTTGTGCGAGATGCCGAAGGAACTGCCTATTCGATCACACGAGGAACAAGCTATGGCACCAACGGTACGACGGTTTCACGGTTCGGAGCAGGTGACAGGCATCGAGTAACCTATTATTATAATATCCCGAACGAAGAGTATGTTCAGCCTTTGACTATCGAGATCGAACAATATCTCGGTCATGCTTTTAAGGAAATTGCGATTCCCATCAAATAAGAAGAAGACGCCACGCGGCGGAAACGTTGCGTTTGGCGTCTTTTTGCATTACGATGAAGACATTGGAAATACACATACATAACGCCCTATCACATAGCTGCTTTAAGAAGGAGGCCGAACCATTGGCTAAGAAAGTGAAAGTATCCGAGCTGGTCCGCCATTTCCAGATGGAAATATTGGCGGGCGAAGACGGTTTGAAGCGCAACATTACAGTGGATGATCTGTATCGACCAGGGCTTGAGATGGCCGGCTACTTCCATTATCATCCCGTGGAGCGCGTGCAGCTGCTTGGCAAGACTGAAATTTCGTTCCTTAGCATGCTCGACAGTGAGGAACGCAAGAACAGAATGATTCGGTTATGTAATGAAGAGACGCCATGTATTATTCTGACCAGGGGATTGGATGCGCCGCAGGAGCTGATTGACCAGTCGAATGAAACGAATATCCCCGTGCTGCGCAGCAATATCGCCACAACGATTCTGACAAGCCGCATTACGGATTTCCTTGAGCGCAAACTTGCTCCGACAGCCACGATTCATGGCGTTTTGGTAGATGTGTATGGCGTAGGCATGCTGATTACTGGCGGCAGCGGAATCGGCAAGAGCGAGACGGCGCTTGAGCTGGTGAAACGCAGTCATCGCCTTGTCGCGGATGATGCGGTCGAGATCCGACAAACTTCGGACGGTCAGCTGCATGGATCAGCGCCTGAGCTCATTAGACATTTGTTAGAGATTCGTGGTCTTGGCATTATTAACGTCATGACGTTGTTTGGAGCGGGTGCCGTTCGTTCGCAGAAGCGGATCGGCCTGGTTATCAAGCTGGAGAACTGGCAACAGGACAAACAATACGATAGGCTGGGGTTGGACGAGGAGACGACACGGATTATCGACACCGACGTAACTCTAGTGACGATACCGGTTCGTCCGGGGCGTAACCTTGCCGTTATTATCGAAGTGGCAGCCATGAACTTCCGACTGAAACGGATGGGCTACAACGCCGCGCTGCAATTCACGAACAAGCTGACAGAGACAATCGCCGACGACATGGACGACTATGATTGATTGAAGGAGGGCGCTGGCGCTTCCCCAACGGGACCGTCAGCGCTTTCGGGAAGGCAAGGCGGCAATTCAATTCACTAAAGGTAGAAAAGGGGAAATTGAAAACGATGAGCATGCTTGCGATTGATCCTGTCGTATTCACACTCGGGCCGCTGTCGGTTCGCTGGTACGGCATTATTTTGGGACTAGCTGCATTGGCGGGGCTTCTGCTCGCGGTGCGCGAGGGCAAACGGTTCGGCATCAAGCCGGATTTCTTTATGGACTTGCTGTTGATTGGCGCTCCGTCGGCTATAATTGCAGCGAGAATTTATTATGTGGCGTTTATGTGGGAAGATTATAAGGATAACCCGCTCGATATTTTCAAAATTTGGGAGGGCGGCATCGCTATTTACGGCGCGATTATCGGCGCCTTTATTTGCGGCATTATTTACTCCAGGTACAAGGGCTACAGCTTCTGGCGCATCGTTGATATTTGCGTACCGGCTCTGTTAATTGGCCAGATGATCGGCCGCTGGGGCAACTTTATGAACCAAGAAGCTTACGGGGGACCGGTCAGCGAGGAATTTCTGCGCAACACGCTGCACATTCCTTCCTTCATCGTAAACCATATGTTCATTGTGGATTCCGCTATTCCGGAAGGCGCATTCCGCCATCCCGCATTTTTGTACGAATCGCTGTGGAGTTTGGTGGGACTGGGTATTCTGTTCATCCTGCGCCGTCAGAAGTTCCTGCGGGCCGGCGAGCTTATGGCCGCTTACTTTATCTGGTATTCCATCGGCCGTTTCTTTATTGAAGCGCTTCGCATAGACAGTCTGGCATTTATCGGACCGAAGTGGGTCGCAGACTTCATTAATGCACTATGGACGCCAATGACTGGAGTGTTCGATCAGGGGTATCTGGATCCGGCTTACGGCAATATTAGAATTTCGCAAATGTTGGCGCTGCTGTTGATCGTCGCTGCGATCGCCTTCATTATTATTAGACGTGCAACGGGCAATGCAACTGTCAGATACCTTGATCCGATCGTCACGACCAAGCCTGAACGCAACGGTCTGATCGAAGGTGCTGGCGCTGATTCCGATAACAACGAAATCGCTGCTAAGAAAGACAAGTCGAGTGTAGTAGCCGAGCAGGCTGACCAGCAAGATGATTCAGAGAGCCCCATTATAACACCGGACGATACCCGCAAAGATAGTTAACAGACAGCAGGAGGTAAACAAAGCATGGAGGTAAGGAACGATATTCGCACGATGCTGTTCGATCTGGACGGTACTATTTTGGATACGAACGAATTGATTATTACTTCGTTTCTGGAGGCGCTCAAGGGATCTGTGCCCGAAGGGTTCTGCCGGGACCATATTATACCGAGCATGGGGGCGCCGCTGGTCGATCAGATGAGGCGTTTCTCCGGACTAGAGGATGTCAATCATCTCGTGGATGCCTATCGCGAAGTTAATCTTAGGCTGCATGACGATTACGTGAAGCCGTTCGAAGCCGTGAAGGAAGTACTCGAGAGGCTTAAAGCGAATGGCGTCAAGCTGGGTGTCGTGACGACAAAGATGAGACTGACAACGGAGCGGGGACTTAAGTTCGTCGGCATCCATTCTTACATGGACGTCGTTATCACGATCGATGATGTTGCGAATGCAAAGCCGCATCCCGAGCCGGTGCTCAAAGCGTTGGAGTTGCTCGGAGCCGATCCGGCGACAGCGTTGATGCTTGGAGACAGCACGGTTGACATGGAGGCGGCTTCGGCGGCCGGTGTTCTTCCGGTTGGTGTGGCATGGTCGATGAAAGGCGGTCAAATTCTGCGCGATGCCGGAGCCGCTTATGTCATCGACGACATGCGGGAGCTGTACGCCTTCGCCGGATTGGAGCGGGAGATCCTTGCGGAACGTTGATCGGCATTCCGTGGACGGCCCTAACGCGCTGTGGCAGGTATATAAAACGGTCAGCCGCGTGAAAGCCGTCCGCAATTTTATCGCGATCCAGTTGGCTCGTTATTGCCCTGAATTATCGTGGAAAAATTGGATTTACCGCAAGGTGCTCGGGATGAAGGTAGGCGATCATACCGCCTTCGCGCTCATGGTGATGGTGGATGTATTCTTTCCCGAACGGATTACAGTCGGACGCAACTCGATTATCGGCTACAACACGACGATATTGACTCATGAATATCTCATCAACGAATACCGGATCGGAGACGTCGTCATTGGCGATCACGTCATGATCGGAGCGAATTGCACCATTTTGCCCGGCGTGAGAATCGGCGATCATGCGATTGTGTCCGCCGGTACGCTCGTACATAAGGACGTACCCGCATCCGCCTTCGTAGGAGGCAATCCGATGCGCCTCATCGAATCAAAACCATCGTCAGCCAGCAACATGGCTGGAGATGGCGAAAGCTAGACGTCCAGCAGGCTGCGCCGATTTCCGTCCGGGAGCGGGAGCAGCCAGATGGGACGTCTATTTTTTGCGCGGTTAGCTTGACGAGAGGCCGATGTGCATGCTAAGATCGATTGAAATTCTTTATTTTATTAGCAAGGTACCATATTAGCGATTTAACGCATTAAAGTGATTAGGATGATTGATTGAGATAAATGCGAGAAAACCTTTAAAGAAGCTCCTCAAAGACAATACAGCAAACCGAAGGAGACCCGGATATGTCTAAGCCAAAAATGTTCGAAAAGCCAATCGGTGTCAAGGATTATTTGCCAGATGCAGTCAAAAAGCTGCGTCATATCGAGCGCGAGGCGCTCGCATGCATGGAGAAGTGGGGCTACGAACAAATCATGACTCCAACGATGGAGTTCTATGATACGGTTGGTGTTGCAAGCTCTACATCCGATCAGAAACTATATAAGTTGCTTAACAATAGAGGCACGACGCTGGTGCTGAGATCCGAGATGACCGCGCCGATCGCCCGCGTTGTATCGTCGCTTCTCAAGGAGTCCAGCTTCCCGCTGCGACTGTCTTATCATTCCAATGTATTCCGTTCCATCGAGGAGGAAGCCGGCAGGGAGGCGGAGTTTTTCCAGACGGGCGTGGAGCTCGTCGGCGATTCGTCGGCGGAGGCGGACGCCGAGGTGGTCGCGCTGGCGATTGCGTCGCTGAAGGCTCAGGGCGTGGAGCGCTTTAAGATTGCAATCGGCCATGTAGGTTTCCTCAATGGCTTGCTCGGCGAAGCGCTGCAAAATCGCAAGGAGGAGCAGGAACTGCTGAAGGCTTGCTTGCTTGGCAGAGATCATGTCGGGTATCGCGAGCAGCTTGGCAAGCTGTCGCTGGAGGAACCGGTTCGACGCGAACTGGAAAGTATTTTGAGATTGCGAGGCGGAGCCGAAATTTGCGAACAGGCGATGCAATTGCATGGAGGAGAGACCGCCAAGGACGCGATCAATCATCTATGCGAGACATGGGAAGTGCTCAAGGCGTACGACGTATGCGATCATGTTCTGATCGATCTGACGATGATCGGCGACTTCTCTTATTATACGGGCATGACGTTCGAGGGTTATGCGGCGGATCTTGGATTCCCTGTCGTTAGCGGAGGGCGCTACGACAATCTGTTATCGCAGTTCGGCCGCCCGGCGCCGGCGACAGGCTTCGCGCTAAAGACTACGCGTATCCTGGAGCTGCTGGGAGCAGAGGATAATGTTGCCGAAGAGCGTACGCTGATCGTTTACAACACGGCAGGACGCAAGGAAGCGTTGGCGGAAGCCCAGCGGCTTCGCGGTCAGGGAGCAGCTGTCGTGACGGAGCGGGCAGAGAGTCTGGATCGCGAGTTGACTGACGTAGTCGCGGTCAAACAAGCCGAGGTTATGGGGGATGCGGACAACGGCACAGGGGCAGCGGCATTTTCGTACAAGGGCTTGCGGTATAGCGAGCTTGGCGTGTTCCTTGGCGTAGAAGGAGGCGGCGTATAGATGAACGGATTGAGTAAGGAAATATTAAAGGTCGCGATGCCTAAGGGGCGGATCTATAAGCAGGCATCCAAGCTGTTTCGAGAAGCGGGTTTGCCGATTCCGAGCGATTTTGACGATACGCGTAAGTTGATCATCGAGCTGCCGGAAGCGAATATGGAGTTCATTATGGCGAAGCCGGTCGATGTGCCGACTTACGTGGAATACGGCGTGGCGGATATCGGCATTGTTGGCAAGGACGTGCTGATGGAGGAGAACAAGGACGTCTACGAGCTGCTGGATCTCGGTATCGCGAAGTGCCGCATGTCCGTCATTGGTCTGCCGGACTGGAAGCCGACGATTCATCCGCGCGTGGCGACGAAGTATCCCAACGTGGCATCGGCGTACTTCCGCGAGCAAGGTCAGCAGGTGGAGGTTATTAAGCTGAACGGCTCCATCGAGCTGGCGCCGCTGATCGGGCTGGCCGACCGAATCGTTGATATGGTGGAGACGGGGCAGACGCTCAAGGAGAACGGCCTTGTCGAGATGGAATCCATCTTCGGCATTACGAGCCGACTGATCGCGAACCGCGTCAGCTACCGGATGAAGAACGACAGCATCCAAAGCTTATGCGACAAGCTTCATGAGGTGATTTCGGCTAAAGTTTAGAGCGGCACAGGCGAGTGGTGGAGACAAAGATAGATGGAGGGAGCGGAAGCGGGATGCGAATAATGCGCGCCGAGCAATTCGGATTGAAACGCGAGGTGGAATACGGAACGCCCGAGCAGAATGCCAGCGCCTTGAAGATCGTCGGAGACGTGAAGGCGGAGGGCGATGCTGCGCTGCTGCGGTACTCCGAGCAGTTCGACGGCGTGAAGATGGTAGCGGAAGAGCTTAGTGTAACGCGAGAGGAAATCGAAGCGGCATACAGCGATGTAGACGAGAGGTTCCTGACGGCGATTCGCGAGGCTGCCGTTAATATTAGGACGTTCCACGAGAAGCAAAAACGAAATTCGTGGATGGACTTATCATCGGACGGTACCATGCTGGGGCAGATTATGCGGCCGCTGAAGCGTGTCGGCGTCTATGTGCCCGGCGGCAAGGCGGCGTACCCTTCGTCCGTGCTGATGAACGTCATTCCGGCGCAGGTGGCAGGCGTGCCGGAGATCGTCATGGTGACGCCTCCTGCAACGGGCGGCAAAGCGGGTATCGACCCGTATATACTCGTCGCTGCCGCTGAGGCGGGCGTGCGGGAGATGTACCGGGTCGGAGGCGCTCAAGCCATCGCTGCGCTTGCGTATGGCACGGAGAGCATCGCTCCGGTCGACAAGATTACGGGACCGGGCAATATTTACGTGGCGCTGGCAAAGCGGGCGGTGTTCGGCGCTGTCGATATCGATAGCATCGCCGGACCAAGCGAGATCGTCGTGCTCGCCGACGAGAATGCCGATGCGGCCTATATCGCGGCGGACCTGTTGTCGCAGGCGGAGCATGACGAGATGGCCTCGGCCGTGCTCGTAACGCCGTCCGAGGCGTTGGGGGAGGCTGTGGCCGCCGAGGTAGAGCGCCAGCTGGCGACGCTGCCGCGCGCGGAGATCGCGCGGGCTTCCATCGACAGCTACGGAGCGGTGCTGCTGGTGGACTCCATCGATGAGGGCATCGCGGTCGTAAATCAGCTCGCGCCAGAGCATCTGGAGGTGCTGACGGCCGATCCCATGAAGCTGCTGGGTCACATCGAAAATGCGGGGGCGATTTTCTTGGGACCGTATAGTTCGGAGCCGGTGGGGGATTATTTTGCGGGTCCGAACCACATTATTCCGACGAACGGTACGGCGAGATTTTCGTCTCCGGTGAACGTAGACGACTTTATGAAGAAGTCGAGCCTGATCTACTATAGCAAGGAAGCGCTGCTCGCGAATGGCGACAAAATTATGACGCTCGCGCGCCACGAAGGGCTGGAAGGCCATGCCCGCGCGATCGAGATCCGTTTGGAGAAGGAAGGCGGATCGGGCGCATAGGTCGGCCCGACTGGCGAGGCAGTTTTGTCGGTGAGACCGACTTAAATGCCTCAAATGGTGCGTACGAAGGGAGTTAAGTCGGTGAGACCGACTTAAATGCCTCAAATGGTGCGTACGAGGGGAGTTAAGTCGTCGAGACCGACTTAAATGCTCAAATGGTGCGTACGAAGGGAGTTAAGTCGTTGAGACCGACTTAAATGCCTCAAATGGTGCGTACGAGGGGAGTTAAGTCGTCGAGACCGACTTAAATGCTCAAATGGTGCGTACGAGGGGAGTTAAGTCGTTGAGACCGACTTAAATGCCTCAAATGGTGCGTACGAGGGGAGTTAAATCGTCGAGACCGACTTAAATGCCCCAAATGGTGCGTACGAGGGGAGTTAAGTCTTCGGGACCGACTTAAATGCCTCAAATGATGCGTACGAAGGGAGTTAAGTCGTTGAGACCGACTTACGACTTCGCCGCACATCAGATAGAGATAAGAGACATATACCAATCAGGAGGAAACGAAGATGACTGATAATAACAAACGTGAAGCGTCGGTAGCGCGCAAAACAAATGAAACGGACATCAAGCTGGCGTTTTCGGTAGACGGTACGGGCGCGGCGAAGCTGGAGACGGATGTACCGTTCCTGAATCATATGCTGGACCTGTTCGCGAAGCACGGACAGTTCGATCTGAGCGTAGAGGCGCAAGGCGACATCGATATCGACGACCACCATACGGTCGAGGATATCGGTATCTGCCTGGGGCAGACGCTGCGCGAAGCGCTGGGCGACAAGCGCGGCATCAAGCGTTACGCGAGCGTGTTCGTGCCAATGGACGAGGCGCTTGCGCAAGTGGTGATCGACGTCAGCAACCGGCCGCACTTCGAATATCGCGCTCAGTATCCATCCGCCCAAGTCGGAAGCTTCTCGACGGAGCTTGTCCACGAGTTTCTGTGGAAGCTGGCGCTTGAGGCGCGGATTACGCTGCACGTTATCGTACACTACGGACAAAATACGCATCACATGATCGAAGCCGTATTCAAGGCGCTGGGACGCGCGCTTGACGAGGCGACCAGCATCGATCCACGCGTGCAAGGAGTGCCTTCGACGAAGGGAGTATTGTAGCATGATCGCAATCATCGATTACGGGATGGGCAACCTGCACAGCGTAAGCAAGGCAGTTGAAAGACTCGGCTACGAGGCTATCGTGACGGCGGATCCCGAGACAATCGTGGAGGCCGAGGGTGCCATTTTGCCAGGCGTCGGCGCGTTCGGAGATGCGGTGCAGAACCTGCGTAATACGAAGCTCGACGACGTGGTGAAGTTTTATGCCGAATCGGGCAAGCCGCTGCTGGGCATTTGTCTCGGCATGCAGCTGCTGTTCGGCGAAAGCGAGGAATACGGCCGCAATGAAGGACTGAACTTGCTGCCTGGCCGAGTCATCCGCTTCAACGGCAGCTACAAAATTCCGCATATGGGCTGGAATAAGCTGCAGTTCCGACAAACCGAATCGCCGTTGCTTCGCGGACTAGAAGAGGGGCATGTCTACTTCGTCCACTCCTTCCACGCGAAGCCGGAGCAAGCTTCCGACTTGCTGGCGACAACAGACTACAATGGCGACGTGACCGCGATAGTAGGTCGGAATAACGTCTACGGCATGCAGTTCCATCCTGAGAAAAGCGGAGAGCTCGGCATGCAGCTGCTGGATAATTTCCTGGCGTTGACGGGCAGCCCCAAAATAGCAGCGAATGTGTCGTAACAACGAAACAACGAAACAACGAAAACGAAACAACGAATCAACCAATGACCGATGCTACGAAGGCCAATGATTTCCGGCTGACGCATCGTTAGCGGGTCCCGATTAAGCGATTAATCCGACAATAAGGAAAACTGTCCTTCTTGGGTAGTTAATTGCCAACGGACAACGGACACATGAGACGCTAAATTGGTCAAATTCAATCAACTGAAATAGTTAACGGACATCAAATACCCTATTGACTTCAACCGGAGAGTGTATCCCCCATTTTGGATGAAATAGCGTCGTTTGTATCCTTTAGATTTACAAAACATACGTTTTTATCGAAATAGCGACTCCTGTGTCCGTTAGCGAAACAATGGTAACTCGGTGAGACGGCCATTGTCACGCATTTCGATGAAAGATGGAAAGGTAGGGATAACCTATGCTGGCGAAACGTATAATACCGTGCTTGGACGTGAAGGACGGGCGAGTGGTGAAAGGCGTTAATTTCGTCAACCTGCGCGATGCAGGCGATCCTGTAGAGCTTGCGGCGACCTACGATCGCGAGGGTGCGGACGAACTCGTGTTTCTCGACATATCGGCGTCGGTGGAAGGACGTGCGACGATGATTGAGGTCGTGAAGCGTACGGCGGGCGAAATTACGATTCCGTTCACCGTTGGCGGCGGCATCTCTCATGTCGACGACATGAAGCGGATTCTGCGAGCAGGAGCGGACAAGATCGGCATCAACACGGCCGCAGTCAAAAATCCAACGCTCGTTTCAGACGGAGCGCGGCACTTCGGATCGCAGTGCATCGTCGTCGCAATCGACGCAAAGTATAATCCCGAGTGGGGCGAGTGGGAAGTTTATACGCATGGCGGAAGGCAGACGACGGGTATTCGGGCCTTGGAATGGGCGCGCGAGGTAGAGCGTCTGGGAGCGGGCGAGATTTTGCTGACCAGCATGGACGCCGACGGTACGAAGGACGGTTTCGACGTGAAGTTGACGGGGGCTGTCTCTCGGAGCGTAGGCATTCCGGTCATTGCTTCCGGCGGTGCCGGCAACATTGCGCATTTCGCGGAAGTATTCCAGGATGCGCAGGCGGACGCCGCTCTTGCGGCTACGATTTTCCATTACAAAGAACTCACGATAGCACAAGTGAAGGACGATCTGCGGAGCAAAGGAGTTGAGGTCAGGTGACGACAAGCAACATGAATGAATTGAAGGCTGCCATCAAGTGGAGCGAGGACGGCCTCGTTCCCGCGATCGTCCAGGATGCGCAAAGCAAGGAAGTGCTCATGCTCGCTTACATGAATGAGGAGTCCTTGGGGCTTTCCGTCTCGACCGGGACGACCTGGTTCTGGAGCCGCTCCCGCAACGAGCTGTGGAATAAAGGCGCGACAAGCGGCCATACGCAGCGCATCGAGTCGATGAGCTACGACTGCGACGGAGATACGCTATTAGTTCGCGTAGCTCAGCAGGGTCCTGCATGCCACACGGGACGGTATAGCTGCTTCTATAACGGCATCGAGCTTGAGTCAGGCGCGCAGCAAGCCGATTCCGCCGTTGACGAAGAAGAGTCCTCCGACCGTTTCGGCATTCTCGGCAAGCTGGAGACCATCATCGCTCAGCGATATGCGGAGCGTCCGGCAGGCGCATATACGACCTACCTGTTCGATAAAGGCGTGGATAAAATTCTCAAGAAGGTCGGAGAAGAATCCGCTGAAGTTATTATCGCAGCGAAGAACCAGGACAACGACGAACTTCGCAGCGAAGCCGGCGATCTGCTTTTCCACTTAATGGTGCTGCTGCGCGAACGAGGGCTGCCTCTCGACGACATTATGAGCGAGCTGAACAACCGTCACGGCAAACCGACGACGAACAAAATGCGATAAAAAGGGCAGTCAAATCGCCCAAATTCATGACTTTGTCGAAAAATAGTGCTTTTACATTTTTGAAATCTTCATAAATCAATGTATAATAGGACAGGTAAGCTTGATTGGAGTAATAAATTATTTGGTCGAAACGCTCAGGAGGGTATCATGTTAAGCGACAAGGTGCGTATTTTTTCAGGTTCGTCAAACCCGGTATTGGCTCAGAAAATTAGCGAAGAGCTTGGTTTGAACCTAGGTTCCATCAAACTGTCCCGTTTCAAGAGCGGTGAGATCTACGTTCACTACGAAGAGACGATTCGGAACTGCGACGTCTTTCTCGTTCAGTCGTTCTCGCATCCCATCAATGAGCACTTTGTCGAATTGTTGGTTATGATCGACGCGGCGAAGCGTGCTTCCGCAAGGACGGTCAACATCATTATGCCGTACTACGGATATGCTCGTCAGGAACGGAAGGCTGCGCCACGAGAGCCGATCTCGGCGAAGATGCTGGCGGATGTACTGACGACGGTCGGAGCGACTCGCGTCATAACGATCGATCTTCATGCTCCGGCGATCCAGGGCTTCTTCAACATTCCTGTGGACCATATGACGGCGCTGGACCTGATCAGCGATTACCTGAAGTCCAAGAACATTAAGAACCCGGTTGTCGTATCTCCGGATGCGGGCCGCGCGTCTACGGCGGAGAAGCTCGCCAACTACCTGGACACCTCGTTCGCCATCATGATCAAGAAGCGCTCCGCGCACAACGAGTCCTCCATTACGCACGTCATCGGCGACGTCGAAGGGCAGACGCCGATCATTATCGAGGACTTGATTGATACGGGCGGTACGATCGTGAACGTAGTCGAAAGCCTTAAGGAACGCGGGGCCGCGGATGTATATGTCTGCGCCACGCATCCGCTGTTCTCCGGCTCGGCCATCGAGCGTTTAGACCATCCATCTATAAAAGAAGTGATCGTGACCGATTCTATCATGCTGCCCGAGGAGACGCCGGAACGATTTAAAATTTTGTCCGTTGCGCCGTTGCTCGCGGAAGCGACTCGGATCATCCTGGACGGCGGCTCTATCAGCACGCTGTTCAAGAACAAAGGCGTATAATCGGAATATTCCAATTGCGAAAATCGCGGGCGGCCAGGAGGCTGTCCGCGATTTTCCCACATATTCTAGCATGTTGGGACATGCCCGGCTATGGTATAATCGTGCTGACGAAGGATAGAAAAGGAGGTGCCTTGCAAATGAACAAAAAAAGAATGGCGGTCGGCGAAGGCGCGAATACGAACATTATCTCTATACAGTGGGACGCTACATTCTTCTTCGAGCGCGCGGTACGCTCGCTGGACCGATTCCATTATGACAAGGCACTCAAATATTTCCGGAGAGCCGTAGAATACGAACCGGACAATCCCGTGAATCATTGCAATATGGCGGGTATTCTGTCGGAGATGGGCAACTATAAGGAGTCCAACGAGATTTTGGGCCGAATTATGGACGATCTCGACCCTATGATGACGGAATGCCACTTCTATATGGCCAATAACTTCGCCAACATGGAGTTGTATGAGGCCGCCGAGCAATCGCTCGTTAAATACCTGCAAGAGGATCCCGAGGGACAATACCTGGATGAAGCCGAAGAGATGATGGATCTGCTTCAATTCGAGCTGGAGCGGCCGATGGAGCTTAAGAGCATTAAGGCTCGCGAAGGCATGGTAGAGCACGACCAGGCACGCGCGCTGCTGGAGGAAGGCAAGTTTACCGAGGCCGTACGCATTCTGGAGGATATCGTAGAGGGGCAGCCCGAATTTCTTGCGGCTCGCAATAATCTTGCGCTGGCTTATTATTATATGGGATTGTTCGACAAAGCGAAGGAAGCCATTCGGAGTGTGCTAGCCCAGGATTCTGGCAATTTGCACGCGCTTTGCAATCTAGCGATTTTTTATCAGCACGAAGGAGACAAGGACAATCTCGCGGAGCTGGTGGATTTGCTGACCAAGACAGTGCCGTTTCATCAGGAGCATGTGTTCAAGCTCGCGACGACGATGGGCATATTGGGCGAACATGAGATTGCCTACAGGCATTTCATCCGTCTCGCCAAGGACTCTGAGGTACAGCAAGATCCGTGCCTGTTCCATTACGCCGCGGTAGCGGCATGCAACATAGGCAGACTTAACGACGCCGAGCGGCTGTGGAAGACGACGATGAAGCTCGACCCGAGCTCCGATGTTCCTCATTATTACATGCAGCAGCTCGAACAGCTCCGTCAGGGACGCGCCGCAGCGCCTATCAGCTATCATTACCATCTGCCCTTCGAGGAGCAGTTCAAGCTATGGGAGAAGTCGACGGACGGCATTCCCGATCATCTAAAGAGCGATCCGCTTGTCCGTTCCTCATTCTTCTGGGCGCTGCGGCATGGGGACCAGCATACGAAGCTGCAGGTCATTCAGGCGTTCGGCATGATTGCAGATAACGAAGTGAAGGACGTATTGCGCGCATTCCTGCTGGAGTCGGACGAAGACGATTATTTAAAAAAGATCGCGATTTTCGTCTTGCGCACGATCGGCGTGCAGGAGCCGCTAAAAGTCGTGCTGGAAGGCAAGGAGACGACCATCGAACCGAACCGCGTGCCGTCGAGGCTGCCGGAATGGCATGACAAGTGGGAGGAAGTGGCCCAAACCGCGCTGAGCCGGATGAGCAAGCATTATGATCTCGTCCAGCAGCATGATATGATGACATTATGGGTGGAGTTTTTGTCGCGCGTCTATCCCGACGTTCCCAAGCTGACGAAATCGGAAGGCTGGGCGGCGGCTCTCGAATACTTAACGGCCAAGATGCATCGTCGTGCGATCTCTTACCACGAGGTGTCCGTTCGTTATGGAACATCGATCGCGACGGTAAGCAAACACGTAAAGCTGATCGACAGCGCATGCGGCATCAAGGA
This sequence comes from Paenibacillus agaridevorans, assembly GCF_003112455.1. Lineage (GTDB taxonomy): Bacteria > Bacillota > Bacilli > Paenibacillales > Paenibacillaceae > Pristimantibacillus > Pristimantibacillus agaridevorans. Next base: position 43,397 of record NZ_BDQX01000192.1, on the reverse strand, counting down.
GAAAATGAAGAGCATCAGCTCGTTTTTCTCCTCGCACGAACCCAACGAAGACTAAATTTGGCATGAGGTGAGAATCAATGTACAAATCCATTATTATCGGCACGGGACCAGCCGGACTGACGGCTGCCATCTACCTGGCGCGCGCCAACATGAACCCGCTCATTATCGAGGGACCGGAGCCGGGCGGACAGTTGACGACGACGACGGAGGTCGAGAACTTCCCGGGCTTCCCCGAAGGTATTATGGGCCCTGAGCTCATGGACAATATGCGTAAGCAAGCGGAGCGCTTCGGCGCGAAATTCCTGACGGGATGGGTCAACTCCATCGACCTGTCGCAGCGTCCGTTCAAGTTGCAAGTGGAAGGCCAGGGCGAGATCGTCGGAGAGAGCGTCATTATTTCCACGGGGGCGTCGGCTAAGTATCTCGGCATTCCGGGCGAGAAGGACAACGTGGGCAAAGGCGTTAGTACTTGCGCGACATGCGACGGCTTCTTCTTCCGGGGCAAAAAGATTATCGTGGTCGGCGGCGGCGACTCCGCCATGGAGGAAGCAAACTTCCTGACGCGTTTCGCCACGAACGTTGAGCTGGTCAACCGCCGCGACGAGCTGCGCGCTTCCAAGATCATGCAGGAGCGCGCCCGCGAGAACGAGAAGATCAGTTGGAGCCTTAACCGCACGCCAGTGGAAGTCGTGGCTAACGGCATGGGAGTAACGGGCCTCAAGGTGCGCGACAATGCAACTGGGGAAGAAGAGGTTATCGAAACGAACGGCATCTTCATCGCGATCGGCCATACGCCGAACACGAAGTTCCTCGGCGGGCAGATTGACACGGACGAATATGGTTACATTCAGGTCAAGCCAGGCTCCTCGGAGACGAATGTTCCGGGCGTATTCGCCTGCGGCGACGTGCAGGACAGCAAGTATCGTCAAGCCATCACGGCAGCGGGCAGCGGCTGTATGGCCGCGCTCGACTGCGAACGGTTCCTGGAAGGATCCATTACGCATGACTGGAGCCAGTCGCTGTAATCGACCATGCGGCGGCGGGAACGACGAGGAACGTTAAAGCGTGACCTGCGCGACGCTCGTCTGGGCACAACAGGCAGCTTGGGCTGTCCTCGCCGCGACCGCATAGATGGACTGCACCTGAGAAGTCGGCAATTATCAGGCGGCGGTCCTCTTCATTTTCGCGAATGAAACGCGTTGCACGCCATAGGATGAGGAAAGCCGTTTCACCTTGACCGACGCGGAAACAACGCTTATAGTTGGAACAGAGAATGTTAATTATGTAAACGAGGTGGCTATTGTCATGTCTGAGAAGATTTACGTGGGCGTCGATGTCGGCGGCACAACCATTAAGGTAGGCCTGTGCGACGCAGAAGGGCAACTCCTTCATACCTATGAAGGGGCGACGGAAACGGATAAAGGTACGGACGCTATTCTTCATAATATCGCGAGGTACGCGCGCAACATTGTAGAACAGTCTAATTACGGCTGGGAGCAAGTGGACGGCGTAGGCGTCGGTATCGCGGGTTTCTTGGACATCTCGAAGGGCTACGTGAAATATTCGGCAAACCTGTACATCGAGAATACGGATTTAAAGGGTTTCCTTGAGCGGGAACTTGGCAAAACCATTAAAGTGAACAACGACGCGAACGTTGCGGCGCTGGGCGAAGCATGGGCAGGCGCAGGCAGAGGCGTAGCGCATTGCGTATGTTATACGCTCGGCACTGGTGTCGGCGGCGGCATTATTATAGACGGCAAGATCGTAGAGGGCTTCAACAGCATGGCGGGCGAGCTCGGCCATATCGCGATCGTTCCGGATTTGGAAGCAATCCAGTGCGGCTGCGGCAAGATGGGCTGTCTGGAGACCGTATCGTCCGCGACAGGCATCATTCGTATGGCGAAGGACGCCGTGGCTCGCGGCGACCGGACGACCCTTGCGCAGGTGGAGAACATTATGGCGAAGGACGTTGTCGACGCGGCGAAAGCCGGCGACGAGGTGGCTGCGCGCATCGTGAGCCGCGCCGCTTATTATCTCGGCAAATCGATGGCGATGCTCTCCATCGTTTTGAACCCGCAATATTTTATTATTGGCGGCGGCGTATCGAAGGCCGGCGACTTCTTATTTAACCAGATTCGCGAAGTGTTCGAGAAATATACACAGGACCAAGCCAAGGAAGGCGTCAAGATCGTACCGGCTACGCTGGGCAACGATGCGGGCGTCGTAGGCGCTGCAGGACTCATTCTTAGAGGATAGTAGGTGTACGCATGGAAACGACGGCAACGCTTGCTAAGCTAGTGATCATTACCGGCATGTCGGGCGCGGGCAAGACCATTGCGGTGCAAAGCCTGGAGGATCTTGGATTCTTCTGTGTCGACAACCTTCCGCCGGTGCTCATTCCCAAGTTCGCGGAGCTCATCGAGCAGTCAAACGGCAAGATCGGCAAAGTTGCCCTCGTTATCGACCTGCGGGGACGCGAATTTTTCACGGCGCTGTCGGAATCATTGGCGTATATCAAAGATCATCATACAATAAGCTGCGAAATCCTGTTCCTGGACGCTACGGACGAAGTGCTCGTCCAGCGCTACAAGGAGAGCAGGCGCCGGCATCCGCTGGCGCCTCAGGGGCTTCCGCTGGAAGGCATCCATAACGAGCGCCGCTTGCTGGAGGATCTCAAAGGCTCGGCTTCCCAGGTTATCGATACGACCAGCCTGAAACCTTTGCAGCTCAAGGAACGTATCATTACCCATTTCACGAATGTGGAGCAAAGCAACCTCTCCGTTAATGTAACCTCGTTCGGTTTCAAGTACGGCATTCCGATCGATGCCGACTTGATCTATGACGTTCGATTTTTGCCCAATCCGCATTACGTCGAGCATCTGCGTCCCAACACGGGCCAGAATCCCGATGTCTACGAGTACGTGATGAAGTGGCCGGAGACGCATCAGTTCCTCGCGAAGCTGATCGATATGCTGCAGTTCCTCATCCCGTTATACCGCAAGGAAGGCAAGAGCCAGGTTGTGATAGGCATCGGCTGCACAGGCGGCAAACATCGATCCGTAGCCATTGCGGAGTATTTGGGCAAGGTGCTCGGCAGCAGCGACACGGAGCGGGTACGCGTAAGCCATCGGGATTCGGAGCGTGATAAGCATTGATTCGGGGGGAGAACATGCAGACGATCCAAAAGATTGTTCGTCGTCCCAAGATCGTCGTCATCGGCGGCGGCACGGGTCTCTCCGTCATGCTGCGAGGATTGAAGGAGAAGCCGCTCGACATAACGGCGATCGTTACGGTCGCCGATGATGGCGGCAGCTCCGGCATATTAAGAAATGAGCTGCAGATTCCGCCGCCGGGCGACATCCGCAACGTACTGATGGCGCTCGCCGACGTGGAGCCGCTGCTTGCCGACATGCTGAAGTATCGCTTCAAAAATGGCAACGGACTTGCGGGACACAGCCTCGGCAACCTGATGCTGGCCGCCATGACGGATCTATCCGGAGACTTCGTGACGGGCATTCGTCAGCTTAGCCAAGTGCTGGCCGTACGCGGGCGTGTGCTGCCGGCGGCAAATCGTGCAATCGTGCTTAAGGCGGAGCTTGAAGACGGAACTATCGTGACGGGGGAATCGCAAATCCCCAAAGCGGGGAAGGCGATAAAGCGCGTGTTCCTGGAGCCTGCCGATGTCGTGCCGCTCGCGGAAGCTGTGGAAGCCATCGAACAGGCCGACGCCATTCTGATCGGCCCTGGCAGTCTGTACACGAGCATCATGCCGAACTTGATCGTTCCCAAGCTGGCTCAGGCAATCGTGGAGTCGGAGGCAGTCAAGCTGTTCGTCTGCAACGTGATGACGCAGCCGGGCGAGACGGATAATTATACGGTCAGCAATCATCTGGACGCCATTCACGCCCATATCGGCCATCATTTATTCGATTATGTCATCGTAAACGACGGCGAGATTCCGCCGCAGGTGGAGAGCAAGTACGCCGAGCTTGGGGCCAAGGCTGTCCAGTTGGACATTGACGAGGTCACCCGCAGAGGGTACAAGGTTATCGCCGACAAGCTTGTGTTGTTCCGTACGTTCCTGCGTCACGACGCGGAGCGGTTAAGCCATCATATCTACAAGCTGGTGGAGAATTGGATGTTACGAAAGAGGTGAGGCAGAATGTCTTTTGCGGCCCAAACAAAAAAAGAGCTGACGATGGTAGAAGCGGACAGCTGCTGTGAGCGCGCCGAATTATCGGCCCTTATACGGATGAACGGTTCGGTCAGCTTATCCAGCCGCAAGGTCGTTCTTGACATCTCGACGGAGAATGCCGCGATCGCGCGCCGAATATATTCACTGATCAAGAAGCACTTCGACCTGCATGTAGAGCTGCTCGTACGCAAGAAGATGAGGCTTAAGAAAAATAACGTCTATATCGTACGTCTTCCCGCCAAGGTGCAGGAGACGCTGGCCGAACTTCGAATCGTCTCCGAAGGCTTTATGTTCAATGATGGCATCGACAAAGAGATCGTGCGCAAGCCTTGCTGCAAACGCTCCTACTTGCGCGGCGCTTTCCTTGCCGGAGGCTCTGTTAACAATCCGGAGGGTTCGTCCTACCATCTGGAGATTGCTTCGATGTACGAAGAGCATTGCGGCGCTCTCGTCGATCTGGCGAACAAATTCGATTTGAACGCGAGATGCATCGAGCGAAAGAAAGGTTTTATTTTTTATATCAAGGAAGGCGAGAAGATCATCGAACTTTTGAACATCATCGGCGCACACCAAGCGTTGTTCAAGTTCGAGGACGTTCGGATTATGCGCGACATGCGAAATTCCGTCAATCGGATCGTCAATTGCGAAACCGCCAATTTGAATAAAACGATCGGCGCTGCCGTTCGGCAGATCGATAACATAAAGCTGCTGGAGAAGGAGATCGGACTCGACAGCCTGCCTGACAAGCTGCGCGAGGTCGCGGTCATTCGGATGCAGCATCCCGACCTTAACCTCACGGAAGTAGGCGAGATGCTGAAAGGGCAAGTCAGCAAGTCCGGCGTCAATCACCGACTTCGCAAAATTGACGAAATGGCCGAAAAAATACGGTCCGGTTCAACTTTTGCCTAGTGCTACAGCCTGTAAAATGATATAATAAGTTGTAATTGGCTTTTCTGACGGTATATGTTCAATTCTAAGCTGTCACTAAGCGCACGGCGCTTATGTTAGCCTCAGAATTCAACGCGGAACGACGTCCCCCGCATAAAGGGCTTCGACAAGCGTTTCCGCTAGATGATTCAGTAAAATATAGGGGGTATGTTTCCATGACAAGGCTTCCGGTTGTCGTTCGGTTGAAGACTGGGCTTCATGCTAGGCCTGCAGCGCTATTCGTTCAAGAAGCGAACAAATTCTCCTCCGAGGTATTCGTAGAGAAGGACGATAAGAAAGTAAACGCTAAATCCATTATGGGCATTATGAGCCTTGCGATCAGCTCTGGTACTGAAATTTCAATAAGTGCGGAAGGATCGGATGCGGAGCAGGCTGTAAACGCTTTAGTCGCATTGGTCAGCAAGGAAGAGCTCGAGAACCAATAAGGGCAAGCTCGGATGGGATTTCCGTCCTTTCATGAGCAAAGCAAGGGAGTCTTTTGTGCGACGCAGAGGGTCGCATAGAGGGCTCTTATTTGCGTGCGCAGGGGTTGCGTTGGGAGGGCTCTAAGACACCCTGGCAGCTGGAAACAATAAAAAAGCAATGGCGGTGAACGGGTAGTAACATAACCCGAGCACCGCCATTGCTGCGTATATGAGGGGATGTCCTTAAATCTGTAACGTAGAAATTAGTCCCTTGAGCTTATCCGCCGACTTGTGCAAAAGTTCCCGCTCCTGCTCCGTGATCGTAATGTCCATCACTTGTCTGACGCCGCTGCGGTCGACGATACAAGGTACGCCCAGGTAAACGTCGGATACGCCGTGATAGTCGTTCAGCAAGGTCGAGACGTTGAGTACGGCGCCCTCATCACTCAGAATCGCTGTGCAGATGCGGTCGAGCGCCAGCGCGATGGCATAATAGGTCGCGCCTTTGGCTTCGATGATCTGGTAGGCGGCATCGCGAGTATTGACGAACACGTCTTCGCGGTCTTCCTCGGACAAAGTCAGCTTCGATCCGGCTATGTTGGCCAAGCTCCAGAGCGGCAGCTCGGAGTCGCCATGCTCGCCGACGATATGCGCATGCACGCTGCGAGGGTCGATATCCAGCTTTTGACCGATCAGGTAGCGGAAACGCGCACTGTCGAGAAGGGTGCCGGAGCCGATGACGCGATGTATCGGCAGCCCTGCTTTCTTATACGCCATATAGCTCATAATGTCGACAGGGTTGGAAGCGATCAGCAGGATGGCGTCTCCATTATACGGAAGCACTTGCTCGATAATGCTGTCGAAGATGGCGACGTTGCGCTTCAGCAGCTCGGTGCGAGGCTCGCCCGGCTTCTGGGCGGCGCCAGCCGTAATGATGATGATGTCGGCGCCTGCACAGTCCTCATAAGTGCCGGCCCAGACGGAGGCTTGACCGAGGAACGGCATGCCGTGATTCATGTCGAGCGCGTCTCCGGCGGCTTTGTTATGGTTGGCGTCGATGAGCACCAGCTCGTCCACGCGATTGCGAAGCAGCAGCGTATATGCAGTAGTCGAGCCGACGGCTCCGGTGCCGATAATAACGATTTTGGATTTTTTCATGGAATGGAATCGCTCCTTGTACTGGAATTCACGGCGATCGCCGTATGATACTGCGTTTAATCCTCGTAGAACGGCTTGTTGACGTAGTGGTACATCCATCCCATCAGGATGCCGCCGCCGATCAGATTGCCCAGCGTGACGGGGATGATGTTGTGGAAGCCTCCCGAATAAGAGAAGTTTCCGGGATCCAACACGAATGCGATGGCGAAGGTGCATAGGTTGGCAATGCTGTGCTCGTAGCCCGAGATAAAGAAGCAGAAGACGAACAACATCATGGCGAACATCTTGGCTCCGTCGCTCTTCATCGACATAGGAACGAAGAAGGCAAGGCAGACCAGCCAGTTACAAAGAATGGCCCGGAAGAACAGCTCCGAAGTCGGCGCGGTCATCTTTTTGTGCACAACCTCGAGCAAGAAAGCATTAACGTCGGGGCTTGAGAACAAGCCGGTCGTCCAAATCAGCAAGGCGAACGCGGCGGCGCCCAGGATGTTGCCTAAGTAACTAAGTACCCACAACCTGACGGTATCCAACCACCTCATGCGCTTGCGCAAAGCTGCGTATGTATAGTAGAAGGTATTACCCGTAAACAGGTCGCCTCCGCCGTAACTGATCAGAATGATGGCTGCGCCAAACGTGATTGCGGCCATGGGATAGGTCAGCGGCGAATTCTCCAAATAGAAGAAGCTGCCCGTCTTAAAGGCGACGATAACGCCGAACCCGATGAACATACTGGCCAGCATGGAGCGAGACAGGTAACGCCAGACGCTATTTTTGTATATGCGCAGCTTCTTTAGGGCGAGCTGCTCGACCTTGCTTAACGCTTCTACTTCCATGAGTAACACCTCTTGATGCATAATGGGCTGGTTGCGGGCTGCAGGCGATGGAACATCCTGCTAAAACCATAATAGCTTGCCGCACGATCGTGGGGAGTGATCTTTGTCACAGATGCGGCGTACAGACGAAAAAAAAGAGAAGCAGACCAATGGCTCATCTGCTTCTTCTAGGTGATGCCTTGCATTAGATCCTCTCGATAACCTTATCGACGAGTCCGTATGCTTGCGCTTCGGCAGCGCTCATGAAGTAGTCGCGGTCGGTATCCTGTTCGATACGGCTAAGCGGCTGGCCGGAACGATCCGCCAGAATGTTGTTAAGCTTGTCGCGCATCTTTAGAATGCGGCGGGCGCGGATCTCGATATCGCTCGCTTGGCCTTCGGCTCCGCCCAGCGGCTGGTGGATCATGACTTCGCTGTTCGGCAGCGCGTAACGTTTGCCCTTCGCGCCGGCAGTCAGCAGGAAGGCACCCATGGAAGCGGCCATGCCGACGCAGATCGTGGACACGTCCGGCTTAATATATTGCATCGTATCGTAAATGGCCATGCCAGCTGTTATGGAACCGCCAGGGCTGTTAATGTAAAGGGAAATGTCCTTCTCCGGATCTTCCGCGGCAAGGAACAGCATTTGCGCGATGATGGAGTTGGCGACTACGTCATTCACGCCGGAGCCAAGGAAGATAATGCGGTCCTTCAGCAGGCGGGAGTAGATGTCGTACGAGCGTTCCCCTCTGTTGCTTTGCTCAATTACCATAGGCACAAAATTCATTCTTAACCAATCCTCCTTAAGTGTTTGCGCAGCAAACGCATCTTCGTAAGCATAAACTCATCATGAAACGATAAGTAGAAATTTCGTATTCCTATCATAACGGATTGTTTTCAAAAAGTCAAAGAAGGTCAAATGAAAAAATACTTCGCCCGAACGGCTGATTGATCTGATCATGCAGGTCAAAAAAGTCCAAAAGAAATGATAAGATTTGTGCTATCCGATACGTCCTTCGCGGCCTATAGTAGAGGTATTGGTGTTAGCGCTTTCTTGGGATTATGGCATAAAATGCGAGTTCAAAAAGTTCGGTTCTCAGTACCGAGAAGATTGGATGAAGCTAGAACCTGAGGAGCGGAGCGTAGTGGAAGCTACGTGAGCACCGGAAGGTTCGGCTGAATTCAATATTCGATGTCGAGTCAGCTACTAGGATTACTTCGTAATGGGAAGCGGACTTTTTGAACAACCTCATAAAGGGGACTGGAAAAGATGAATGCGAAATTCGCGATAGAATGGAAGAAAGCGCCGATCGAGGGGGCCGTTACGGCGACCGTCGGCACGGTCGTTACGGCAATCGTACGGGGGAGCGGTAGGTCCGAAGAGGCTATCTTCTCCACGGACGGCGGTCCGGCGCGGCTGGAAGTAACCATTGAAACGGAAGACGAAACCGGCTTGCAGGGGATTCTGGTGAAAATCGATACGCCCGACCATCCTTTCAGTTTTTTCCTGAGGGACGTTAACAAAGCTTATCCGATCTACATCCCTGCTTACGGAGTCGCCGTTACGCAAGCCGAAGACGATCGGACATACGGGCAAATCGAACGCGACGTCAAGGCGTTGAACCTGGTTACCGAACTGCAAAGGATCGAGGACGAACCGGAAGAAACCTACGAGAACGCCGCCGAACATACCCGGGAGCTCGCTTCGCAGACCTGGCTCGGGTTGTCCCGCGATATGCGGATTTTCGGCGTCGGGTTTCGCGGGGTCGGCGGAGAGGAAAGGCTGTGGGATTGGGTGCAGCCGAGATTTCACGGCTTCGAAGCGAAGCTGCCGGAGAACGAAGACAAACCCGTCTGCTATCGGTATATGCTTGGCCGAGGCGTCGGCTGCGTGGACGGCGTCTCCCGCAGGCTCGAGGACGGATCGCTCCCTATTCTGCACGCCTCGATCGTGGATAACGACGTTGTCTACGACACGGTATCCTTCGCCTCTTACGAAAGCAGCCCTTTGAAAGCCGATACGTTAAGGGGCACCCATTATTTGGCCGCCGACGGCTTCGGCCACTTTCATATGCTGACGGAAGAGCAGACGGCGCTGCGGGAACGGCTCCTTCCGGAGGAGATGAACCAGGAAGAGGAGACGGTGCTTTACTTCCGGGCGGTGGCCACGAATAAAGCTCAGGTGCCCAGATACGCCTGGTTCAAGAACGTTGTTCCCAACGCTTTCGTCTTAAACGACGATAAGCAATACGAGTTCGACGGAGGCAACGGGTTCGTCCGCTACTCGGAGAATCGGGTTTGCTGCGTATCCAAGCTGGGCGGACAACCGCTTGGAACGGAAGAGACGGCCGTTCTCCTGGCTCCGGGAGAGTCGATCGCTTTCGAATTCTACTTGCCCCACCGCCCGATCTCCGGGGAACGCGCCGAAAGGTTGCGGCGGCAATCTTTCGAAGAGAGATGGACGGAGTGCCGCGCTTTCTGGCGGGAGAAGCTTTCCCGAGCGGCGACGATCAAGCTTCCCGAGCAGCGGATCGAAGAGATGGTCAAGGCCGGTTTGCTCCATCTCGATCTCGTCTCTTACGGCCTGGAGCCCGGCGGGACGATCGTTCCGACGATCGGCGTGTATACGGCGATCGGCTCGGAGAGCTCGCCGATTATCCAATTCATGGAGTCCATGGGATGGAACGGCGTTGCGGAGAGGGCGCTGCGGTTCTTCTTGGATAAGCAGCACGAGGACGGCCTGATGCAAAACTACGGCGGATATATGCTGGAAACGGGAGCCGCGTTATGGAGCCTCGGAGAGCATTACCGTTATACCCGGGACGAAGCTTGGCTTCTGGAGATCAAGGACCGTCTGCTAAAGGCGTTCGATTATCTGGCCAATTGGAGAGACCGCAATAAGACGAAGGAACTTCGGGGCAAAGGTTACGGCATGCTGGAAGGGAAGACGGCGGATCCGGAGGACCCGTTCCGCTCCTTCATGTTAAACGGGTATGCGTATATGGGGATGAGTCGGCTGGCGGAAATGTTCGCGAACGTCGATCCCGACCGTTCCGCGCGAATCGAGGAAGAAGCGCAGGCTATGAAAGAGGATATCCGTCAAGCTTTGTTCGTCGCGATGGGGAACTCGCCGGTCGTCCCTCTGGCCGACGGAAGCTGGGTGCCGACCGTTCCTCCTTGGGTAGAGCACAGAGGACCGCTTTCCGTTAACGGAGAAGGCGGCAAATGGCTGACGCACGGTTCGGTCGCCACTCGGGATTCCCTTCTCGGCCCGCTATACCTCGTCTTTCAAGAGGTCGTTACTCCGGATGAAGCCGCGGCGGATTTCATGTTGCATTACCATCAGGAATTGATGTGTACGCGCAACGTCGCTTTAAGCCAGCCTTACTACAGCATTCATCCGTGGGTGCATCTAAAACGCGGCGAGGTTAAAGCGTTCCTGAAAGCCTACTATAACGGCTTCTCCGGATTGGCAGACCGGGAGACGTATACGTTCTGGGAGCACTTCTGGCACGCCAGCCCGCATAAGACGCACGAGGAAGGCTGGTTCCTCATGCAGACCCGTTGGATGCTTTACATGGAAGACGGGGAGGAGCGGTTGAACTTGTTGCCGGGAATTCCGAGCAAATGGCTGGAGCATGGCAATATCATCGAGTTGGACGGAATCGCGACTTATTTCGGAGCCGTCACGCTAAGCGTCGAATCGAATTTGGAGCAACATGAGATCGTGGCGAAAGTCGTCTGCCGGTCGGACAGAAAACCGAACACCGTGAGCATCCGGCTCCCGCATCCGGAAGGCGCGATTCCCTCTCGGACCGTCGGCGGAACCTACTGCCCTACCGGGCAAAACGTCTTGATCGAACGATTCGACGGAAATGCCGAAATCGTGCTGCGATTCGATTAACGATGGCAAAAACGATGATATAATGACAGAAAAGGACGCTGCTTACGTCTCTCTGAGCATGCAAGAAGAGATGTACGTTTGTTTTCCGGGAGGTTATCGTATAAAAGCGAATAGCGTCGACACGATTAAAAAGAGGATGAAACTCCTCTTTTTTGGCTTACGCAATAAATTCATCCTGTTTAACACGGTCATCGGCATCGTGTTTATTACCGTTTTAAGCGCTCTCTTATCGCATTTTATGGAAAAGTACGCGAAGGAAAACATCAATCAGTACGTTACGAGCCTGAACGTGCAGATCAGCAATAGCATCGACCGCTACGTCGACGATATGCAGAAGGTGCTGATGATCCTCTCCGAGGACGCGAACCTCCCCGTGATCGCGGACAAGAAATTCGTCGGAACCTTCGAGGGGTATACGGCTTACAATCGTTTTTACGATAACATCCGATCCCTGATTTTTTTCAAAGGGTACAAATCGTTATCGGTCATCCTCTTCGACAGGCAGGAAATTCTGACGACGGATTTAAACGACGGCGAGGATTTCAAGTATATTCGCAATGCCCTGAATACGAACATGTACCGCGAGATCACCGATTCCGAGCAATCGATGGTGCTGCTGCCGGGCTTCTCCCTGTTGCCGGGCAAGGACAACAATACGTTATTCTCCCAGGCCATCAAGTTATGGGGCAACCTGCCCGGAGAAAAAGACTTCATGGTGCTGAGCGCGGACAAAGACCTGTTCTCGCAATTTCTCAACGGGGTCAACAACCAGGCATTCGACGATATTTTGATTACGACGGAGGACGGGAAGGTCATTTTCAGCCTGAATTCCGATGTCTCGGCATACGACGAATTCAGCAACAAGGACATCGGCCGGTTAGCCGAATTCGACACGCTTCGTCTCCATGGGTCAAGCTATTACGCCAACGTTAAAAATTCCGCGACGACGGGCTGGTACGTCGTTTCTTTGATTAACCAAAACAAGATCGACAAACAAATCAACGATTCGAAAATCATCATCATGCTGACGGGAATCATCGTGATGGCCATCCTGATTGTCGCCGTTCATCTATTCGTGACGAGGAGCACGCGGGATCTCAAAAGGTTATCCAAGACGATGAAAAACATAGAGAAATCGAACTACCAGATCCGAAGCGACATTAACCGGAACGACGAGATCGGCGATTTAAGCCGAAGCTTTAATGCGATGATCAAGAACGTGCTCGAGAACCAAGTGCTGCGCAACGAGGCCGAGATCAAGAGTTTGCAGGACCAGATCAATCCGCATTTCCTGTACAACACGCTCGACGCGATCAGCTCGCTGGCCATTAAACGGGATCACGTCCGAATCAACGGAATGGTGGAAAAGCTGGCCGATTTTTACCGCTACAACATGAACATCGCCAGCAACAACGTTGTGGAAATCGGAACCGAAATCCAGCACGTAAAAAACTATCTTGAAATTATCCAAGTTCGCTACGGCAGCCGTTTAAGCGTGAACTATGAGATCGACGAAGGGATGTCGGAATACCGGACGATTCGGTTCACGCTTCAACCCGTCGTGGAGAACGCGATCAAACATGCGTTTAACGAAATGTCCATGGCCTGCGTCATTGGGATCAAAGCCTACGAAACGGAGGATACGATCGTTCTGGAAGTGACGGACAACGGAATCGGAATCGAGGAGTCCAAGCTGCGCAAGATCATGCAAGATATCGATGGAGAAGCCTTTTTGTCTCATTCCGAGACTCGCGGGGGCGTGGGACTGAAAAACGTGAACATGCGGTACAAGCTGTTATTCGGCGGCGATTACGGAATCTCGATCGAAAGCGCCAAGGGGAACGGGACAAAGGTCGTCATTACCGGTCGCAAAATGAAATGAGGTGCATCCAGATGAAGGTCATGGTTGTAGACGATGAAGAATTGAGCAAGGACAAAATCGTTTATTTTCTGCACGGCAGCTCCGTTTCGTTCGAAAGCGTTTTAACGGCGGGCAACGGCAGGGAAGCGCTGGATTTGATCAAAGGCGGCGTAATTCCGGACCTGATCCTGACCGATATCCGGATGCCCGTCATGAACGGGTTGGAATTGATCGAGGCCGTAAAGGAAGAATATCCGGACATCCGGTTTATCGTGACCAGCGGGTATGCCGATTTCGACTACGCCGTCAAAGCGATGAAGCACGGGGTGACGGATTACGTGCTCAAGCCGGTCAAGGCCCAAGACCTCATTTCCGTGGTGGAGGCGATGCGGGACGCGATCGCGGCAGCCGGTCAGGCGAAAGAAGAGAGCATTCGGATCGAAACGGTCAGCCGGGAAAATCGCCGCATGGCGATGGAGAAGGAAATCTATCATCTGTTGACCGACAGACGGGACGATGAGATCGAGAAGAAGGATGCGGAACGGGAAAACGCCATTCTCAGACACGGCTCCTATCTCATTGCCTCGGTTAAGCTCCATGCCGGAGAACGACCGGTCGATGGTGAAGTTTACCGGGAATTGCGCAATCGATTCGACGATGAAACGGGACACGGCTGGATGATGGAAAATTACTTCGGCAAGGCTACGTTCATTCTGATATTCGGCGGCGAGGACGAAAATCAGCTCGCCGACGCGGCGTCCAAGGAAGCGCATCGGCTTCGCGCGTCGCTCGGCGACCGGCACGGCTTGGCGGTTACGATAGGCATAAGCCGACCTTGCGGCGATCCGAGGACGGCTTACCGGCAAGCCGCCATGGCGCTGAAAAACCGCTTTTGTTTCGGAACGGACCGTATCTTCCCGTATGCCGCGAACGAGGCTCGCAGCAATAGCGCTTCGCAATCGCTCGCGCTTAAATTCAAGCTGGCCGAACAAAGTCTGGAAAACAAAAGTCTTGCGAAAGCGATCGACCTTCTCCGCCATACCGCGGAGGATGTATTCGTACATTCGTTAGCCGAATGCCGGGAAGAGATTTCGATCGACTACCTGTTTAACGAGTACGTTAATCTGGTCATCCGGTTCTGTTTGAAAAACGGCTACGATTTCGTCGATCGGATCGATCCGGACGTTCTATCGGGGAGAGCCCTGGACGAACTCGAGGATCGCGGAGCGATCGTGAAGTCGATCGAGACGATGATCGAAAGAGTGTTTCGTTCCGCTCCGGGATCGGAAGGAGGAACCCTTCGGAATGCCGCTCTCCATTCGTCGGTCATCGATCAAATCATCGGTTACGTGTCCAGAAATATCGAGGAAGAGATCAACCTGCAGACGGTATCCGATAAATTCTCCATTAATCCTTCGTACCTTTCGCGCGTCTTTAAAGCAGCCACGAGTCAGAGCTTCGTCAAATACGTGACCGGGCTCAAGATCGACAAGGCGAAAGAACTGCTCGGGAACGGGGCGCTGGAAATCGCGGACATCGCCCACGGACTCGGATTTTCCGACCAACAGTATTTCAATCGGGTGTTCAAAAAAACGACGGGAACGACGCCGAGCGAATGGCGGAACAAGAGTAAAAAAAGTCCAAAAAACGCGTAAGATTCGTGCAAGATAAGCGGTTGTCCGATGCGTTAAAGTAGAAGTATAAGCAAGGCGCAATCGGCGAGAAGTCGAGTCCGTCACAAGTATCGCTTTAGAAGAGCCAAGGCGATGCGAGGAACGGCGGATTCTTCTCAGTTCATTGAGAAAGCGCTTACATTTTGGTTGAACTATTCTTTAAGTAAGCAGGTGAAAGGTATGAACAAGCTTTATCGTCAAAAATGGTTGATCGCGTTCGCGTTGCCCGGATTTCTGTTTTTTCTCGTGTTTTCCTATTTTCCGATGTACGGCATCGTCATTTCTTTCCAGGACTTCGACGTCTTCAAAGGCGTATTTCGAAGCGACTTCGTCGGATTCGATAATTTCAAAACGTTATTCGATATGCCCGATTTTAATAACGCGCTTCGAAACACGATCCTGATCAGCGCATTGAAATTAATCCTGCTCTTCCCGGCGACGGTCGTTTTTGCTCTCCTGATCAATGAAATTAGCACGGGATGGTTCCGGAAATTCGTTCAGACGACCTCCTATTTGCCGTATTTCGTCTCTTGGGTCATCGCGGCGGGAATCTGGTACAAACTCTTGTCCATCGACGGCGGAGTGGTGAACGACCTGCTCGTCTCCCTTGGGATCCTGAAAGAGCCATTTCATTTCATGGCCGATAAAGACGCATTTTATCCGATCATTTTATTTACAGAGGCATGGAAAAACATGGGGTTTAGCGCGATTATCTTTATCGCGTCGCTGTCCGCGATCGACGTCCAGCAGTACGAGGCGGCCAAGATGGACGGAGCCAACCGGTTCAGGCAAATCTGGCACATCTCTCTTCCCGGCATCAAAAACACGATCGTGCTCATGTTCATTCTCAATGCTTCGAACCTGTTAAGGGCGGGTCAGGATCAAATGTGGACGATGTCGAACGTAACCGTTCAGCAGCAGGCCGAAATTCTGGATACGCTCGTTCTCCGTTACTTGAAGGATATGGGCTTAATGGGGTATTCGATCGGAACGGCCATGGGCATCTTCCAAGCCTTTATCGGCCTGGTCTTGTTCATCGTGTGCAATTATTTGGCGAAAGCCGCCAAAAGCGATTCCATCCTATGATAACGGAGGCAAGGCTATGAACAAACGAAAACCAGACCTGTTCGCCGTGGTCAACGGCCTGGTCATGCTGCTCTTCACGCTGGCCTGCATCTATCCATTCTACTACGTCTTGATCGTTTCCCTTAACGATCCGCTGGACGCGCAGCGCGGAGGGCTCTATCTGTGGGTAAGGTCTTTCTCCTTCGAAAATTATAAAGCGATTTTCCAAACGTCGGAGCTGTTGAACGCCTATCAAATTACGTTGTTCCGGGTCATCGTCGGGTCCGTCCTGCATTTGCTCCTGACCGCGATGTTCGCCTTTGCGTTAACGAAGAAGCATTTCGTATTCCGCAGATTCCTGACTTGGTGGATGCTGATTCCGATGTATTTCTCTGGCGGTCTTATCCCGACTTACGTCGTTATGGATATGCTGGGTTTGGTCAACAACGTTATGGTTTACGTGTTGCCCCATTTGCTCGCGACCTTTCATATTTTGATTTTGCGAACCTTTTTGAACGAACTTCCGGCCGCATTGGAAGAATCCGCGGTTATCGACGGAGCGAGCGATTTTTCCCTTTTCTGGCGAATCGTCGTTCCGCTGAGCACGCCGGTGCTGGCGACGGTTGCGCTGTTTATCGGGGTATTCCACTGGAACGATTGGTTTTCCGGATTTACCTATATGACCAGCGAAGACCTTTGGACCGCCCAGAACGTGCTGCTGAAAATCATTCAGACCAACGAAGCGTCCAACATCGCGTCTATTTCCAAGATGGATGCGGGCTTCAAAGCGACCGTGACGGCAGAGTCGGTCAAAATGGCCATGCTGGTCATCACGACGGTTCCGGTTATCGTCGTCTATCCTTTTCTACAGAAGTACTTCGTCAAAGGCATGATGTTAGGTTCGGTCAAAGGTTAATCGGACAGGCGATATGAGTACCTAACGGTATTTATATATAATGAAATCAAAAGGGAGAGGTTAGCATGACGATGAAAAAGAAAATGTTGGTTTCGCTGGCTACGCTGGCGTTGGCGACTTCCAGCGTTCTGGCCGGCTGCGCCAAAACGAACGATGCGCCCAAAGCGTCCAGCCCCGAGGAGTCTTCGTCCGGACAACAGGCGACCGCTTCGGCCGCGCCCCCGGAGGAAGCGCTTCCGTCGGAGCTTACCGTTTCCATGTTCAACTGGGGATGGCCGACCGTCGAAGAATCGAAGGACAGAATCGGACCCGTGCTCGCGAAAGAACTAGGCTTCAACGTGAAGCTAAACGTATTCAAAGTAGGAAGCTCCGACGAAGCGGACAAGAAGCTTCAGTTGTGGGCGGCCACGAAAGCGGCTGACATGCCGGACATCTTAATGACGACAAGCTCCACGTTGGCGGCGCAAACGATTGATGCGTTAGGAAGAAACGACATTCTGTTGGACTGGAACGAGATCTTGGACCGGATGCCGACGTATAAAGCCCAAGTTAGCCAACTGCTGCCGTTAAACAAAGATGTGGAGACCGGGAAGCTGTTCCGCGTGCCCCAGGGGTATGAATCGCCGAAGGGGACCAAGCCGGCTACCGCGCCGCTCATTCGGAAAGATTGGCTCGATGAGCTTGGCCTGCCCGTACCAAAGACAACGGACGAATTGCGGGATACGTTGATCGCGTTCAGGGATAACATCAAGCTGCCCGACGGGCAGAAGGTCATTCCTTCGATCGATTTCGGAGAGATGTTCTGGAACAATAAGTACATGTTCGATAATCCGGAATACTCGTATGCGGGCTCTGGCAACATTACGGTTGGTCTAAACGATTGGTTTACGGATAAAACAGACGGTAAAGTCAAACGGCATGACATGGTTTTTTCGGATAATCTGTTCGAGTTTCTGGCCTATTACAACTCGCTTTTTAAAGAGGGCTTGATCGACAAGGAAAGTTTGACGATGAAGTACGGACAATACATCGAGAAAGCGTCCAGCGGCCGAGTGGGATTGTTCGGAACATGGGGCACGCACGTCATGACGGTCAACGATAGCTTGGCGAGCGTGGATCCGGACGGTTTGTTCGTCGGAACGACCGTGTTCAGCAGCAAGACGAACCCATCGCTAGACCCGACGTTTATTAAGAAAGCCCTGTTGGGAGTCAACTCGTACTGGATTATTAAAAAGAGCATCAGCGATGAAGATCTGAATGCGTTTATCAAGTTTATGGAGTATACGATGGGAGAAGAGGGTTGGAAGTTGACCACCTTCGGAGAAGAAGGAAAGGATTGGGAGTACGATGCAAACAATAAAATCGTAGATACCCAGGCCAGCATCGAAAAGTTCAACGGAAGCCTCGTCGCTAAAATTCCGGAAGGGATCTACTATTACAGCCCTTCTCCTAACTTTGATCTTCAGGTCAAATACTATGCTCCGACCGCGTATGACGAAAGGCCGGACGTCGTAGAAACGTTAAAAAATATGGGTTATGTCGAAGGCGAACCTGTCTATAGCTATATAACCGATAAAGCCCCGTACGTCCTCCCGGGACCGATCGAACTGAAGAAGGGCGCAGGTTACGCAACCCGTTGGAAAGACATGGTCGTGGCCGGCGTGCTTGCGAAATCCGAGGATGAAATCCGGGACATTATCGCGAAGTGGCAAGAAACGGAAGTAAAACTGGGGTACGAAGAGATTTCGGAGGAAAGAACGAACAATTTGAAAACGGTTCCTGATTTGGAATAAGTTTATGATTCAGATGCGGAGTTTCTCCATGCGCAGAACTCCGCATCTCTTTCCGCAATAAATGAAAGCGCTATTATAACATAAAGGAGGAATTATTAATGAGAAAAGCCTTATCTTTTAGTGTTAGGAAGAGGATTTCTATTTGGTGCGCGGCGTTGGCCGTTTGCGTACTCGCGACGGGAATTGGCGGGCCCCCTGCCCATGCGGTTGCGCCCAATGTCGATCCGTTTCCCATAGGCATATTCTGGTCTCCGGATGCCGCGAACACCACGAGCGCGAAATATCAAGAGATCAAGGATATGAACGCGACTTACGTGCTTCTGTCTAACGGAATTTACGGTTATGAACTGACCGACGCGGCATTAACGCAGTGCGCGGCGGCCGGGCTGAAATGCGTCATTCAAGATAATCGATTAGGCTCGCATAAATTCTATGAGGAACAAACATTGGGCAACGACGGAAAGTTCGTATCGAACACTCAGTCGTTAGGGCAAACGTTTACGACTCCGGCACATCCGGATACGGCGCTCGATACCGTTCAACTCCATATCGATAAAACGCAGTGGACGGCCGGAAAAACACTTACATTAAGTCTTTACGATTCTCCGGGCAAGACGAATCTAATCGGCAGCGCCTCCATTACGGGGCCCGTATCCGATGATTATCCCGTTTTCGGTCTTTACAAATGGTTGAGCCCCAATACTTCGTATTATATGGAGCTTACGAGCAACGACTCCGCTAACATCGGTTTGGTGGCCGGAAGTATAACGGACGTGTATAGCGGGGGGATGGCTTATCAGGGCGGCTCGCCGATCAGTACTTATGATTTCTGGTTCAAGCTGCATTACGGCCAGAAGATGTATAGCGGCGGGTCGGAGCCTTCGGCGGCGGAAATTCAGGAAATCGCCGATCATTACAAAACGAATTCGGCGCTTCTCGGATATAATCTCATGGACGAACCCTCGGCCGAAGCGATGACGGGTCTGCAACGAACGGCAGAGCTCTTCAGGCAGGCAGATCCCAGTCATTTGACGTACGTGAACTTGCTTCCTACCTATGCGGGCAACCTCGGTTTCGGCGGACGGACGGGCGTATTCGTAAATCCGGCCCAATCGGTAGGACAGTCTTTCAAGACCAATTCGAAGACGACCGAGATATCCACGATTCAATTGAATATCGACAAGAGCCAATGGGGGGCGAACGAGCCTTTGACTCTGAAGCTGTGGAATTCGCCCGCCAAAACGGCGTTGATCGCGCAGCAGACGCTGTCGGGGGCAAGCACGGATTATCCGCTGTTTACTTTAAATGCATCCGTCAGCCCGCATACGTCCTATTACTGGGAGCTTACCCATGGAGGCGGCGGGGACAATTCGGTCGGTTGGGTCGTGAAGTCGGCGAGCGGAACGGAATGGGAGAAAGACGGCACGGCTTACGTGGCGGGAAGCTCCGCGGACGGCGACTTCTGGTTTACGCTGAATCAAAACCTGACGGCTTTCTCCTACGAAGATTACGTTTACCGCTGGGCTAGCAAAGACCCCGATTTCATGATGTACGATCATTATCCGTTCAGCTTAGGCGGCGGGATCAGCGCCGATTATTATTCCAATATGGAAATCATCCGCAGGCAGTCCTTGGCGGCATCGATCGACTTTTGGACCTATATTCAATCGGTCGGCATCACCGGGGCGCTTCGGGCGCCTACGGAAGGAGAAATGAGGTACCAGGTATATACGAGCCTAGCCTATGGGGCTAAAGGGATCAATTACTTTACCTACGAGACCCCCTCCGGACAAGGAGAATCTTTCCATGACGGCATTTTGTTGCCGGACGGGTCCAAAAACGCTTCGTATACGCATGTCCAAAATATGAACGCGGAGGTATTGAAACTTGGACCTAAGCTACTGTCGCTGACCTCCCGGGCCGTTTATCATACCGGAACGCTGCCCGCGGGCACGACCGCGCTGCCTTCGGGCTTTGTCCTTCAGCCGTCCAATCCTTCGGATCCGTTAGTAATCGGATACTCGACGGACGCCGACGGACGCCGATATGTCATGGTGGCTAACCGGGATACGGTCAATTCGAGAACCGTGTCGTTCACGCTTTCTTCCAAACCGGGCACGGTCACGGAAATCTCCAAAACGACTGGAGGCGAAGCAGCCACGAATTACAATCCGGCCACGGGTACAATGTCGTCTGCTTTTGCTCCGGGAGAAGGCAGATTGTACGCTTTGCCGATAGCCCCTTCGAACCTGGCTCTTCATGCCGCGGTCACGGTAAGCAGCGAATATTCGGGCTGGCCGAAGAGCAGGCTTACGGACGGAAACAGAATGACGAATTTTTCGACGCAGACGGGAATAACGAGCGACCATGCCGAATGGATCGAAATCGATATGGGGCTTCCGGTCTCCTTTAACAAGGTTGTTCTTGTCGGGCGTACCGAGCCTTACGGCTACCCGAAAGACTTTAAGATTCAAGTGTGGGATGGAGTCAATTGGCAGGATCGGGTAACCCGAACCAACGAAGCTCAGCCTGTCTCGGGAGCGGCGCTTGCCTATACGTGGGGGTACGCCGACACGACGAATAAAATCCGAATATCCGCATCGGGGCTGCGCCCGGACAATAACGGGCATTATGTTCTTCAGCTGGGAGAGATCGAAGTTTAT
>NZ_BDQX01000192.1:21633-21934 GCF_003112455.1 Paenibacillus agaridevorans | reverse complement strand
AGCGGAAAAACCCGCCAGTACAACCCGATTCCGGGATGGACTGGCGGTTTTATGCGTATCGATCGCATTTGCAATCACCGTCTTGAGGGCGCATTATTCGTTGCGCATCGCCTGCTTGCGGTATTCGCCGAGCGACAAGCCCATGGCTTGGCGGAAGACGCGGCTCAGCGACTTCCACTGCTCGTAGCCGACCAAGGGAGGCAGGTCCATGATCGCCACGCTGCCCTCGCGAAGGTAGCGGCAGCAGGCGTCGATGCGCATGGCCTCCAGATGCCGGCGGAACGGACGGCCTGTCTCCGCG
>NZ_BDQX01000192.1:436-21560 GCF_003112455.1 Paenibacillus agaridevorans | reverse complement strand
GCGCGACGCCTGCCGCTCGCCGATGCCTGCCGCACGAGCGACGACGGCGGCCGTCAACGGCTCCGCGTAGTGCGCCCGCATATAGGCGAGCGCCTTGCGCACGGGTGCGCCGGCAGAAGGACGGCTTCTCGCAAAGGTGGCAGCCTCGGCAGATGACGCCGCGACTTCGCCGTCCTCAAGAAGGTCGGCATGGCGGTAGACGGCGGCGAGCAGACTTAGTACGCCGCTCCATAGCGACAAGGGCTCTGCGGGGCCCATGTATTCGGCATGAAGACGGGTGAAAAGGCCGCGAAGCTCGTCGGAGTCGTCCCGGACACGCAGCCAGCTCCGTCTTTTGGCGTCATGGTCTTGGCCATGGTCATGATAGCTGTTCCCGGCAAGCCATCCCAGGAATTCCGCTATCCCGTCGTCGCCAAGAAAAGCGGACAGTCTGGACAGCGCAGCCTTACTGATCAGGCAGTTCAGCACCTCCAGCCTCTCGCCATAAGAACTCCGCGAGGAGCGGAGGCTGCTCGCCGAAGGGCGGAAAATATGGCTGATGCCTACAGGTATCGCGAACAGATCGCCTCGCTCCGCTTGCAGCGGGACGCCGTCCACGTAATGCGTACCTCTTCCCCCGGTGACGAGGACCAGCTCGACGAAATCGTGATCGTGCTCGGACAGCCACAGGTTTTCTACGGCTTCCTGCACATAGATGTCGGGATGCCGACCAAAGAAATGATGTTCCATATAATGTTGAATGGTTCGTTGCGAAGTCATACGTCCGAGACCTCCAAAGCTTCATTCGATATGTCCGTTTGACGGCTAGTCATGTCCGAATAGGGTATAAAAATGCCTTTGTACCCATTCTACAATGGAAACTAAGCGATGTCATTCGTGGAATCGATGAGAGGGAGGACGCAACATGACTGGAGTGCTCAAAGAAGGGGCATGGAAGGCGAAGTGGATCTGGGGTGGCGAGGAGGAGAGTCCCCGCAACGAATGGAGATGGTTCCGCCATTCCTTCGATTACCCTGCCGGGCTGTCCCCGGACGCGAAAGCAACATTATGGATCACCGCGGATTCGCGGTACGAAATCTACGTAAACGGGAAGCGCATCGGACGAGGTCCGGCGCGATATTACCCGTCTACTATTTTTTACGATGCTTATGAGGTAGGGCATTTGCTCCGCAAAGGGGAACGGAATACGATTGCCGTCCAGGTGATGCACTTCGGTATCAGCAACTTTTATTATTTGCGCGGCAGAGGCGGTTTGTTGGCGGAGCTGTCCGTTTCTCCTAAAAGCGGGGAGCCGCAGACGCTAGCCGCAACTGATGGAGAATGGCGTACGTCAAGGCATGGCGGCCATGGACGGGGCATCTCGCGCATGTCGTGTCAGCAAGCGTTCGCGGAGCGTATCGATGCCCGTCAATACGATGCGAACTGGAGCAGCAATGATTACGATGATCGCGCATGGGCGAGTGCCGACGTCATCGGAGAGGTCGGCATGGAGCCTTGGACTTCGCCGCAGCCTCGCGATATTCCTTTCCTGACGGAGGAGCCCGTCTTGCCTGTCAGCGTGTTGTCGCTGAACAGGGTGCAGCCTTACCGGTTGACGGCTTTCATCGATAATTATGCGCTAATGAAGCCGCAAGGGCAGGAGAATGCCAATCCGCTGTGTTATGCAGGAGCATTCGCCACGACGCTGCGGCTGCAGGAAGAAGCAGAGGTTCGCATCATGCTGAACGTCGGCGGTTTCGACATCGGCAACGAGGTCCGCGGCACTCTGCGAATAGGCAACGAAATCCTCGAGGCGGAGCTTGCTCCGCCGCTAAGACATTTCCGAACGACGCTGCCGGTTGGCGATCATCTCCTTCTGTACACGGCGTTTGGTCCGGATCACGGCGGCATGCAGCGTATCGGCATCGATTGCGACAAACCAATCGAGTGGCTGCAGCCGCTTGCCGCCCGCGATGGTCTGATCGCGACGGGAGAACCTCTTATGGATGAGACTGCATCGACATGGCGGGAGCAAGCAGCATCGCAGTTTGCATCCATTGGTTCGCTTGGAGCCTTCACGATCGTCGACTTCGAGGACCAGTCGGAGTTGTTCTCCGAGTGGAAGGCGGCAAGTTCGGCCCTCTCGGAAGCTGTCGCGGAATGCGCTACATTGGAGGAACTGGCCGGCCGCGGATTCCCCGCCAAGCCCATCCCTTACTTATACGCTAATGACGAGGACGCCTTCGCCCCTCAATTCGCGAAGCGGGTGTCGGAGCCTTATGCCGTGCCGCTGTCGCTCGCTCAAGCCGCCGTATCTTCGGCGGATCCGGGAATCGTGCCGGTATTCGCCGATGGCGATACGGAGTTTACGCTGGACTTCGGCAAAGAATGGAGCGGATACCTGGAGTTCGAGCTGGAGGCGGAGCCGGGCGTGACGATCGATTGGTACGGCGTGGAATATCGCAAAGGAGATTACGTTCAACACACCTACGGATTAGATCATACGCTGCGATATATAACCGGCGAAGGCTGCCAGCGGTATACCTCGCCTATCCGCCGGGGCTTCCGTTACCTGATCGTAACGGTCCGCGGCGCGACGAAGCCAGTGCGCATCCATGACGTCCGCGTGCTGCAAAGCAACTTTCCGGCGCCGCAGATCGGCGCATTCCAGAGCTCGGATGCCAAACTTAACGAGATCTGGGAAATGGCCAGACATACGACTAAGCTGTGCATGGAGGACACGTTTGTCGACTGCCCTGCCTACGAGCAGACGTTTTGGGTAGGCGACAGCCGCAACGAAGCGCTGGTGGGTTATTATTTGTTCGGGGGTACAGAGCTTGCGGAACGTTGTCTGCGGCTGGTGCCGGGATCCGCCTTCCAGACGCCGCTGTACGTGGATCAGGTGCCGAGCGGATGGACCAGCGTCATTCCGAACTGGACCTTCTTCTGGGCGGCTGCTTGCGTGGAATATGCGGAGCATGCCGGCGACCGGAAGTTCGGCGCAGAGATGCTTCCGCACATCTTGTTCACGCTTCGCCATTACGCGGAGCGGCTGAACGGAGACGGGCTTCTCGAGATCAAAGGATGGAACCTGCTCGACTGGGCGCCGATCGATCAGCCGAACGATGGCGTCGTCACGCATCAGAACTTGTTGTTCGCGCAAGTGCTCAGGCAAACAGCCGGTCTAATTGCTTGGGCGGGAGGCGCGAAAGAGGACGGGCGCTGGTGCGAGGAGACAGCCGCGAAGCTGGCTGAAGCTATCAATGGCCATCTGTGGAGCGCGGAGCGCGGAGCTTATCTGGACTGCATCCATGTGGACGGAAGGCGCTCCGATATATTCAGCATGCAGACGCAGGTGATGGCGCTGTTATCCGGCGTGGCCGAGGGAGAGCGCAAAGGGCGGCTGACCGGTTACCTGGCGGATACGCCGAACGGCTTCGTGGAGATCGGAAGCCCGTTTATGTCTTTCTTCTATTATGAAGCGCTTATGAAGGAAGAAGGCAACGTAACCCGCATGCTTGAAGATATGCGGTACAACTATGGCTTCATGATCGACAACGGAGCAACGACATGCTGGGAGATGTACGGGCATACGACGATGAACCGGGCGAACGAAAACGATTTGACGCGCAGCCACTGCCATGCATGGTCGGCCGCCCCGGGGTACTTCCTGGGAGCTTACGTGCTGGGCGTGCGCGCCGCCGCTCCGGGCTGGACAAAGGTCGTCATCGAACCTCAGACGGGGGATCTGGATTGGGCGCGCGGAGCCGTGCCGCTGCCGGATGGAGGCAAGGTGGAGGTGGCGTGGACGGCGAGCGAGGGCGGGATATCGACGCTCGAGATCGTGGCGCCGGACGGCGTCGAGCTCGACATCAGAGTGCCGGCAGCCTGCGAAGTGTCGACAAAACGTATGAAGTCGTTGCAAATGTAACCGGAAGCCCGGTCAGGCATTTTGTCTGACCGGGCTTCTTTTCGAATATAAGCAATAAGAGCCCATGGCTTCCCGCATATTTGTTCCATTTTGCCGAAGCAGACAGGTGGAGCGGGACTATACTGT
Organism: Paenibacillus agaridevorans; assembly: GCF_003112455.1. GTDB lineage: Bacteria > Bacillota > Bacilli > Paenibacillales > Paenibacillaceae > Pristimantibacillus > Pristimantibacillus agaridevorans. The sequence goes on along the minus strand of NZ_BDQX01000192.1, from coordinate 17,524 downwards.
GTATACATTTCTCGCATTGACTGGAACGCAGCTATGAAAAAAATTACACTTCCTGTCCTGCCGCCCACAGCCCCGCGTTTAGAATAAAGCGGCGGTAAGCTTCGACGCGGAAGGAGGAGAGTCCGTGCCCAGGCATGAGATAGACGACTCTCCCTAGACCGTAGGAATGCGCCCATGCAGCGGGCCATCGCCGCCCCTCATGCTCATACTCGGCAAGGACGTTCGTCGTCATAAGCGGATTCATATCGAACCGGTAAGGCTCGTCGTCAATGGCAAAGGAATCCAGCCCGCGCAGGATCGGGTGATCGTTGTCGGTCGGCGTGATCGGGAGAGTCGTGAGCGGAGGGTGGCTCGTGAATCTGCCTCCGAGCATACAGGCCAGTTCGTCGTTCCGCTGCAGGGAGATGCCGTTATGGATAGCGAGAAGTCCGCCTCCGTTCGCTACGTAGCTTAGCAGCGCGGCGACCTGCGTGGCGGGTAGCGGCTGCTCCTCCATAAATTCCGCATAGGAAATGAATAGCCGGTACTTTGCGAGCTCCGACGTCTCGAGTTTATCGTAACGATCGGTGCAGGCGACATCGATCCGCTCCTTGAATATGAGCTCCAATTCTTTATCGACGCCTTGAAAAGGATGGTATTTGGCATCCTCGTAATGTCCCAACGCAAGCGCTTTGATCGTGTTCATCTGTACACATCCCCTCCGTTAGAATCGCCCTGTGCGGCAGGCGCAGGGCTGTCCATCCAATTGTAAGCGTTTTTCTTTGGCCATTCAACGAATGTTCGGAGGGGCATCCTTGCCTGAACAACGCCTAAACAACACCCTGAACCACAAAAAAGCCGTCCAGCAGAAGCTGAACGGCTTGTCTTTTAAGTTTAAGTGGCGCGCCCGCTAGGAATCGAACCTAGATCTCAGGCTCCGGAGGCCTACGTCATATCCATTGGACCACGGGCGCATGTCATTTGAAACGGCTTCCATCGTCCTTGGGGGAACGCGGCGCGTTTCAGTCGAAGAAATAAAGGTGAAGTATGAAAAACAGTAGCAAAAATGATTATATGACATTGACGTATCGAAAGCAAGAGCAATTCGAAAATTAAATTTGTGTAAGATGTGACGGCAATCGCTTTCATCCGACTTTTCATACTTGCAGACGGGAAATGAATTGGTTAAAATAAAGGTGGGACTTAAAATGAGTTAGTGGGACGTAATGTGTCCAACGATTCTTGGCGGTCTCTGGCAATAATTCGAATCAGATGGAGTGAAGGCTAGAGATGCGTCAACTCATTGAAATGCAGCAGCAGCTTGTACCGGAACTTCTGGTAGCGATGAGGACACGGTATTCCATTCTGAATCACGTCATGCTTGCAGGCACGGTCGGCAGGCGGACGCTCGCGGGCGAGCTGTCGATGACGGAGCGCGTGCTGCGGGCGGAGACGGACTTCCTCAAGGAGCAAGGACTGCTGGAGATCGGGACGGCGGGGATGTCGATCAGCGAAGAAGGCAGAACGCTGCTGGAGCGGCTGGAGCCCCTGTACAACTCGATGTTCGGTCTGTCGGAGCTCGAGGAGCGAATCAAGTCGTATTTCGGATTATCGCAGGTGATCGTTGTTCCGGGCGATTCGGAAAACTCGATGCAAGCGAAGCGTGAACTTGGCAAGGCGGCGGGGCAGGTGCTTCGCGAAGCGCTTAAGCCAACGGATGTCGTCGCTGTCACGGGCGGTACGACAATCGCGCAGGTGGCGAACCAGCTTGCGACCTCGACGGCGCTAAAGTCGGTAAGGTTCGTTCCGGCAAGGGGCGGGCTTGGCGAGAGCCACGATTATCAGGCCAACACAATCGCTTCTACAATGGCCAAGCGGACGGGCGGTCAATACAGACTGCTGCACGTGCCGGACCATCTGGGCGAAGAAGCTTTCGCTTCATTAATGCAGGAGCCCAACATCCAGGAGCTTGTCGAAGTGATCCGGAGCGCGAGAATCGTCGTTCACGGCATCGGCGACGCGATGGTGATGGCGAGGCGAAGGAAGCTGGAGCAGGCCATGGTCGACGAGATTGCGGAGGAAGGCGCGCTGGCGGAAGCGTTCGGTTATTATTTCGACCGTAGCGGGGCCGTCGTGCACAAAATGCAGACAATCGGGTTACGGCTCGACGATATTGTGAAGACTGAAGTTGTTATAGCCGTAGCTGGCGGCAAGGACAAGGGCGAAGCGATCGCGGCGGTCATGCGGTTCGGGCACAACGATGTTCTGGTGACGGACGAAGCGGCGGCGCTGGAGATTGCAGACTTGATCGGGCAGGAATCATAGCAGGCATCATGACGCGAAGCGAAGGCGCTGGCCCAGTCGGCGCGAAATGCGGAACGTCTTGAAATATATTTGCATTTAAAATGCTTAGGAGGCTAATACTCATGACAGTTAAAGTAGGTATTAACGGATTTGGACGTATTGGACGCTTGGCTTTCCGCCGTATTCAGAACGTGGAAGGTATCGAAGTTGTTGCGATCAACGACTTGACGGATGCGAAAATGCTGGCGCACCTTCTGAAATATGATACAACGCAAGGCCGCTTCGACGGCGACGTTGAAGTTCATGACGGCTTCTTTAAAGTGAACGGCAAAGAAGTTAAAGTTATCGCTAACCGCAACCCGGAAGAGCTTCCTTGGGGCGACCTGGGCGTAGACATCGTTCTGGAGTGCACGGGCTTCTTCACGACTAAAGAAGCTGCCGAAAAGCACCTTAAAGGCGGCGCTAAGCGCGTGGTTATCTCCGCTCCAGCTACGGGCGACATGAAAACGATCGTTTACAACGTTAACCATGATATCCTCGACGGCTCCGAAACGGTTATCTCCGGCGCATCTTGCACAACGAACTGCCTGGCTCCTATGGCCAAAACGCTGCAAGACAAATTCGGCATCGTACAAGGTCTGATGACGACGATCCACGCCTACACAGGCGACCAAAACACGCTGGACGCTCCGCATCCGAAAGGCGACTTCCGTCGTGCTCGCGCTGCGGCAGAAAACATCATCCCTAACACGACGGGCGCCGCGAAAGCAATCGGCCTGGTTATCCCTGAGCTGCAAGGCAAGCTTGACGGCGCGGCTCAACGCGTACCTACGCCTACTGGCTCCCTGACTGAGCTGGTTGTCGTTCTTAACGAGAAAGTAACGGCAGAGCAAGTGAACGCGGCTATGAAAGAAGCTTCCGACCCGCAAACTTTCGGTTACACGGAAGACGAAATCGTATCCTCCGACGTTATCGGCATCACTTACGGCTCCCTGTTCGACGCAACTCAAACGAAAGTTCTGACAGTAGGCGACCAACAGCTGGTAAAAACGGTAGCTTGGTACGACAACGAAATGTCCTATACGGCTCAATTGGTTCGCACGCTTGAGCACTTCGCCAAACTGTCCCAATAATATTGCCTGACAGCGTAAAGCTAATAGAGCGGAAACTTGTTTCCGCTCTTTATCTATGAGGGAGTCTGCTATTCTATCTTCAATCTTAAAAATTCGAAGACGTGGAGGAACGTACCATGAACAAAAAAAGCATTCGCGACGTAGCAGAACTGGCAGGGAAACGCGTATTCGTGCGCGTGGACTTTAACGTGCCGCTCGAAGACGGCAAAATTACGGATGACAAACGGATCCGCGAAACGCTGCCGACGATCAACTTCCTGATCGAAAAAGGCGCGAAAGTCATTTTGGCGAGCCACCTTGGCCGTCCTAACGGACAAGTCGTAGAAGAGCTTCGCCATACGGCATCCGCCGCTCGTCTCTCCGAGCTGCTCGGCAAGCCCGTAACCAAAGCGAACGAAGCCATCGGCGAAGCGGTCGAAGCGCAAGTGGCGGCTTTGAACAACGGCGACGTTTTGCTGCTCGAGAACGTGCGTTTCTACCCGGGCGAAGAGAAAAACGATCCGGAGCTGGCGCAAGCATTCGCGAAGCTGGCGGACCTGTTCGTAAACGACGCGTTCGGCGCCGCTCACCGCGCGCATGCTTCCACGGAAGGCATCGCGCACATTTTGCCGGCCGTATCCGGTCTGCTGATGGAGCGCGAGCTTGAAGTATTGGGCAAAGCGCTTAACAACCCTGAGCGTCCGTTCACGGCTATCGTCGGCGGCTCCAAAGTAAAGGACAAAATCGCGGTCATCGACAAAATGATCGAAATCGCCGACAACATCATCATCGGCGGCGGCTTGTCCTACACCTTCTTCAAAGCGCAAGGCCATGAAATCGGCAAGTCCCTCGTGGACAACAGCAAGCTGGACCTGGCGCTCGAATTCATCGAGAAAGCGAAGAAGCTGGGCAAAAACTTCTACATTCCTGTCGATATCGTCGTAACGGACGATTTCAGCGCAAACGCGAACACGCAAATCGTGGACGTAGACGGCATCCCTGCCGAGTGGGAAGGCATCGACATCGGGCCGAAAACCCGCGAGCTGTATGCGGACGTGATCAAAAATTCCAAGCTGGTCGTATGGAACGGACCGATGGGCGTATTCGAGATCGAACCGTTCGCACACGGTACAATCGCGGTTGCGCAAGCAACGGCCGAAACATCCGCTTACACGGTAATCGGCGGCGGTGACTCCGCTGCGGCAGCCGAGAAGTTCGGTTTGGCGGATCGTATGGACTTTATCTCCACGGGCGGCGGCGCTTCCCTGGAATTTATGGAAGGCAAGGTTCTTCCGGGCGTAGTGGCACTTAACGACAAATAGGGGGTATATGCGATGAGCAGAACACCGATTATTGCAGGCAACTGGAAAATGTTTAAAACCGTCTCCGAGGCGACGTCTTTTTTTGCAGAAGTGAAAGGCAAAGCGGAAGTAGCGGGCGTGGAAAGCGTCATCTGCGCTCCGTTTACGGCGCTTCCCGCGCTTGTTGAAGCGGCGAAAGGCACGACAATCGCCATCGGCGCACAAAACGTTCACTTCGAAGACAACGGCGCTTTCACGGGCGAGATCAGCGGTCTTATGCTAAAGGATCTTGGCGTGAAATATGTTATTATCGGTCACTCCGAGCGTCGCGCCTACTTCGGCGAAACGGACGAAATCGTCAACAAAAAGACAGCAGCGGCATTTAAACACGGCCTGACTCCGATCGTATGCGTAGGCGAGAAGCTCGAAGAGCGCGAAGCCGGCGCGACGAAAGAAGTTTGCAAAGTGCAAACGGAAGGCGCGTTCCAAGGTCTGTCCGCCGAGCAAGCGGCTGAAGTTGTCGTTGCTTACGAGCCGATCTGGGCGATCGGCACGGGCAAATCTTCCACTTCGGAAGACGCTCAGGACGTGATCGGCTACATCCGCAGCGTTATCGCGGGTCTGTACGACGAAGCGGTAGCGGCGAAGGTCCGTATCCAGTACGGCGGCAGCGTGAAGCCGAACAACGTATCCGAATACCTGGGCCAAGCGGACATCGACGGCGCGTTGGTAGGAGGAGCAAGCCTGGAGCCTGCATCCTACATCGCTTTGATCGAGGGGGCCAAGTAAGATGGCTTCCCGCAAACCTGTAGCGCTAATAATTCTGGACGGCTTCGGACTTCGCGACGATGTGGTAGGTAACGCGGTCGCGCAAGCGAACAAGCCGAATTACGACCGGTACTGGTCGCAATATCCGCATACGACGCTTACGGCTTCCGGCGAGGCGGTAGGCCTGCCGGAAGGACAGATGGGCAACTCCGAGGTCGGCCATCTGAACATCGGCGCAGGCCGGATCGTGTACCAGGATTTGACCCGCATCAGCAAGTCGATCCGCGAAGGCGAATTCTTCGACAACGAGACGCTGCTCGGCGCGGTTAGACACGCCAAATCCCGGGGCAAGAAGCTTCACCTGTACGGCTTGCTGTCCGACGGCGGCGTGCATAGCCATATCGCGCATCTGTTTGCGCTACTGGAGCTGGCAAAGAAGGAAGAGCTGGAGGACGTCTACATCCATGCTTTCCTCGACGGTCGCGACGTATCGCCTGACAGCGCGAAAGGTTACGTGGAGCAACTGCTAGCCAAAATCGACGAGATCGGCGTAGGCCGCATCGCGACGGTGCAAGGCCGCTACTATGCCATGGACCGCGACAAACGCTGGGAGCGTACGGAGAAGTCCTATCGCGCGATGGTATACGGCGATGGACCGCAATATGCGGATCCATTGACGGCGGTCGTGGAATCGTACGAGAAATCCGTGTTCGACGAATTCGTGATGCCGACGGTCATTACGGGCGCTGACGGGAAGCCGGTCGGGCTTGTAGAATCCGAGGATTCCGTCGTGTTCTTCAACTTCCGTCCGGACCGCGCCATTCAGCTGTCGCAAGTATTCATGAATGAAGATTTCCAAGGCTTCGACCGTGGATTCAATCATCCGGTAGGTTTGCACTTCGTCTGCCTGACGCTCTTTAGCGAGACGGTTGGCGGCTACGTCGCTTACTCGCCGAAAAATCTCGACAACACGCTGGGCGAAGTGTTGGCGCAGAACGGCAAGACGCAGCTTCGCACGGCGGAGACGGAGAAGTACCCGCACGTCACGTTTTTCTTCAGCGGCGGCCGCGACAAGGAGCTTCCGGGCGAAACGCGCGTGCTTATCAACTCGCCGAAGGTTGCCACTTACGATCTGCAGCCGGAGATGAGCGCTTACGAGCTGGCGGCTTCCACGGTGCGCGAGATTGCGGCGGATAAACACGACGCGATCATCCTGAACTTCGCGAACCCCGACATGGTTGGCCACTCCGGCATGCTGGAGCCGACGATCAAGGCGGTCGAAGCGACGGATGAGTGTCTGGGCCAGGTGGTGGAAGCGGTGCTCGCCAAAGGCGGCGTCTGCATCATTACGGCGGACCACGGCAATGCGGATATGGTATTCGACGAGAATGGCCGTCCGCATACGGCGCATACGACGAATCCGGTTCCGCTGATCGTGACCCGTCAAGGCGAGACGCTTCGGGAGGGCGGCATTTTGGCCGACATCGCTCCGACGATGCTGGATTTGCTGAGACTTAACAAACCGGAAGAGATGACCGGCTCGACTTTGCTGAACAAGTAATAGTAGAATGAGAAAAACATCTATCGAAGTCCTTCGAGGAAGAGCGACCGCGTTTAGATGAAGTTTTTATCGCCAAATAGAATATCGGTTTTCGATTTCTCGAAAACTTATAAATTCTATTGTGGTAAAGAAATGTGCTGCCCAATATGGTTAATCGAAAAGGAGTGTATTGAATATGTCTATTATCGTTGACGTATACGCACGCGAAGTGCTGGATTCCCGCGGGAATCCGACTGTAGAAGTTGAAGTAGCCCTGGAATCCGGCGGCAAAGGCCGCGCGATCGTGCCATCCGGCGCTTCCACTGGCGCTTACGAAGCCGTTGAGCTTCGCGATGGCGACAAATCCCGTTACCTCGGCAAAGGCGTAACGAAAGCCGTCGATAACGTAAACACGATTATCGCTCCGGAAATCATCGGCCTGGACGCGCTTGACCAAGTCGCGATCGACCGCAAGATGATCCAACTGGACGGAACGCCGAACAAAGCGAACTTGGGCGCTAACGCGATTCTGGCTGTTTCCATGGCAGTAGCCCGCGCTGCTGCCGATGCTCTGGACGTTCCTCTGTACACATACCTGGGCGGATTTAACGCGAAAACATTGCCGGTACCGATGATGAACATCATCAACGGCGGCGAGCATGCCGACAACAACATCGACGTGCAAGAGTTTATGGTTCTGCCGGTTGGCGCTTCCGACTTCAAAGAAGCTCTTCGTATCGGCGCGGAAATCTTCCACAACCTGAAAGCCGTTCTGCATGACAAAGGTCTTAACACGGCTGTAGGCGACGAAGGCGGCTTCGCTCCGAACCTGGGCTCCAACGAAGAAGCGATCACAACGATCATCTCCGCGATCGAGCGCGCAGGCTACAAGCCAGGCGTTGACGTATTCCTGGGCATGGACGTTGCTTCCACTGAATTCTTTAAGGACGGCAAATACGTACTGGCCGGCGAAGGCAAATCCTTCACGCCTGCCGAGTTCGTTGACCTCCTTGCATCGTGGGTTGAGAAATACCCGATCGTATCGATCGAAGACGGCTGTTCCGAAGACGATTGGGATGGCTGGAAGCTTCTCACCGAGAAACTGGGCGGCAAAGTCCAACTCGTTGGCGACGATCTGTTCGTAACGAACACAGAGCGTCTGTCCTCCGGCATCGAGCAAGGCGTGGGCAACTCCATCCTTGTTAAAGTGAACCAAATCGGTACGCTGACTGAGACATTCGACGCGATCGAGATGGCTAAACGCGCTGGTTACACGGCGGTTATTTCCCACCGTTCCGGCGAAAGCGAAGACAGCACGATTGCAGACATCGCCGTTGCAACAAATGCCGGCCAGATCAAAACAGGCGCGCCTTCCCGTACGGACCGCGTAGCGAAGTACAACCAATTGCTTCGCATCGAGGACCAACTGGGCTCGACAGCTCAATACGGCGGCAAAGCGGCGTTCTACAACCTGAAAAGCTTCAAATAAGACGAGTGCGGCCCTGCGCCGCCTTGTCCTTTGAATAAACGCGTCTCGTAAACGCGCAAACAACAACGCCTGTCGACTTCCTCGATCAGAGGAGGCCGGCAGGCGTTTTTTCGTACAACTCTTATGGAACGAACAGCGCATTCGTATATCCTTGCGGACCGCTGTCCTTAACAAGTATAGGCCGCTTACACCAATACAGCTGTACCGCTGACAGCGACCATCAGCATGCCGTCGCGGATGACCTCGTAGTCGATGTCGCAGCCGATGATGGCGGTGGCGCCCAAACGGGATGCCTTCTGAATCATCTCCTGGAATGCGGAGTCGCGCGCTTCTTGCAGCTTGGACTCATATGCGCCCGAACGTCCTCCTACAATATCGGTGATCGAGGCCATGAAGTCCCGGAACACGTTCGCCCCCATAATCACTTCTCCCGTAACCACGCCAAGATATTGTCTGACCGGATGTCCCTCAATCGTTGAAGTTGTTGTAATGATCATTTTGTTTGCCTCCTAATTAGTGGTATGTTGCCCAGTTTGAATATTTGTTAGTACGCGACAATAGCTGCTTACGTTTCTTTCTTGCGCGTAATGCCGGCTACATGTCCCGGGCCAAGCAGTGTCAACTTGGACAGGATATCGGCCATCTGCTCCGGAGGCAAGTCCATGCCGTTATCCAGCCAGTTCTGAATAACTCCGAGGTGGGCGGAGCTGACGTAAGCGGTCAGGTAATCGGCCGGAACGAGCACTTCCCCTCCTGAGCTCGTCAGAATAGGCAGAGCACGCTGCCGGATCACTTCCCTGAGCCGTTTCTGGAAGGAAGGATCTCCGCCCGCCCCAAGGATGACGCGCATAAATGGCGCGTTTTCCTGCAGATAGACAAATAGCTTGCACACGAACGGAGACGGATCGATCGCTCCGTTGTTATTGATCCACTTGCCTTGCACCGCGTTCTGGAACCCCTCGGCCGCCATCGATTCGATGACTCCGATGATTTCCGCTTCGCTCTGCTCCAGCAAGTCGTATTTGTCCCGGTAATGAATGTAGAACGTGCCGCGATTAATATCTGCCCTCTCCGTCAGATCCTTTACCGTAATGCCGTCGAAGCCCTTCTCCTCCATTAATGCCGTCAGCGCGTCTCGAAGGACCCGTTTCGTACGCAGCACGCGCCTGTCCGGCGTCGGTGTGTTTTCGCTCAGAGGCAAGCCCTCCTTAGACAGTATTCGCTGATCTGTTTAGTATGCGGCATTTCGCGAAAACTTGATTATTGTACATAAGACTAAAATCATTATAATCTACAGTGTGAATATTAATCAACACGGTGTTTATTTAAGAGAAGGTAAAGGAGAGTGCCGACATGCAGGTGTTTAAAAACAAATTGCTTCTCGCATTGCCGTTGATCGCCATACTGGTTTTGTTTATTTTCGTTCTGGCGTTGTATCCGTCGGCGACGATGAAACCTGTCTTGCTGCCGATCGCCATCGTCAATCTTGATGAAGGGGCTGCGTTGCCGGACGGTACGGCGGTTAATATGGGAGACCAGCTTGTCGAACAAATGAAACAAGCCTCCGGTAAGGCTGCCGAAGGCGAGGCATCGCCTGTCAAGTGGGTGCAGCTCGAATCGGCCGAGGCTGCCAGGGAAGGCATGGATAACCGCGACTATTACGGGGCAATGATCATTGCGGCAGATTTCAGCGCGAAGCAGGCATCGCTCAGATCTCCGGCACCTCAGCAACCGGAAATCGAAGTGTTGGTTAACCAGGGCATGAACGCTACAGCCGCCAATATGGTCACTCAAATGGTGAGCGGCATGGTCGGCAAGCTGAACGCAACGATTAGCGCGGGGCTGCTGCATGAGCTTGAAGCGAGCGGGGCGACGCTTAAGCCTTCCCAGGCGGCGATTGTTGCTTCGCCTATACTTGCTCAGATCACCAACGTGAACGAGACGGGGGCGAACGCGGCCAGAGGCAATGCGCCGGTATCGTTGTTCCAGCCGATCTGGATGGCTAGCATCGCTGGCGCTGCCATCAGCACGCTCGTGGTTGGCAAAGCAGCGGCTTCCGCTTCCTCAAGAAGAAGCAAGCTCGCAGCCCGGCTGACCCAAGCGGGAGTCGGCGTCGTTCTCGCGCTATTGTCGGGATTTCTGGTCACATGGCTTGCGGACCGTTTTCTGGATTTGGACGTCCCGAGCATGGCCGAGATGGGATTGTTTATATCGTTTTCGATCCTGGCGTTTTTCCTGATGATCTCCGCCATCCTGTCGTGGACGGGAATCCGGGGCATCGTACTGTTCGTACTCCTTTTGTTTTTCGGCGCTCCGCTTCTCGCGCTGCCGGCAGAATTTATGAACGGCTTCTACCGAGACTGGATTCATTCCTGGTTGCCGATGCGGTTCATGGTTGACGGCTTACGGGAATTGTTTTTCTTCGGCAACGGTTTCGAATGGAACGAGCCGACGGCTGCGTTATTCTGGATCAGCGCGGGAAGCCTGATCTTACTGCTGCTCTCCGTGCTGAAGCCGCAGAAGGCCTCAAGCGGAGCGGAGGGGGCTGCATCTGCATCTTCGTAAGCCTGGCCCGTCCTATTGTAAATTGTGAACAGCTATGGTAAAATCGATTTATGTGTTTTTACGGAGTGGTACGCTGGAGGTGGATGGAATGGATATCGCATTGAAGATCCTGCTCGTTATTTTCTCGGTCGGCTTGATCGCAGTCGTATTGTTGCAAAAGGGTAAGAGCGCCGGGTTGTCCGGAGCGATTACGGGCGGTGCAGAGCACCTGTTCGGCAAGCAGAAGGCGCGTGGCCTGGACTTGTTCCTGCAACGTCTGACTGTTGCGTTGGCAGCCGGGTTTTTCATTTTGGCGCTGATCGTTTCTTATTTCGTCAATCAATAACATAAGATGTTTAGTAAGATGAAGACGGGGGTTTACCCCGTCTTCTTTTTTTTTTTGTGTGGACGGATTGCCAAGCAAAGCGCGACAGTTCGTCCATGAATGATTCACCGTGAAAGTAACATTATATTCGATGAGAAATATTCCGCTTTAAGCGGATTTCTTTATTTTTTAATAGAATGGTTTCATTTTAGAGGAAGCGATGTTTATAAATCATGAGTTTTCTGGTCTTTTCTTCTTTAACTGCGGCTTTGTTCGGCGATAGGATGAGGACATGGATCAGTTCGAGGAGGACGGAGAACTATTCATAGTTTGAAGAAAAATGGGGGATCAAGTTATGCGAATGATCAGTATAACATCTGTTGTGAAACGAATGAAAAAAAATTCGCCCTTAATGACGATGGCACTTCCTGGTGTATTGTTTTTATTAGCTTTTTCTTACGGACCTATGTTCGGCATTTTAATTGCATTCAAGAATTACAACTATGAGCAGGGTATTATTGGAAGCGAGTGGGCGGGATTAAAAAACTTTGAGTTTTTATTTTCGTCAGGCGCCGCATGGTCTATTACCAGGAATACGTTATTTTACAATTCATTATTTATTATCAGCGGAACAATTATGGCCATAGCATTGGCATTATTATTGAATGAAATATCCAACAAGTTGTTTCGTGGCGTTCTTCAGTCTAGTTATATCATACCGTATTTTATTTCATGGGTTGTCGTATCGTCGTTCACCTATGCGTTATTTAATGCACAAAATGGACTATTGAATCCGATTTTAGAGAGCATGAATATGAAGCCTGTGGATTGGTACACGGATGGCACCTATTGGCCATTTATTTTAGTCATTATTAGTGCCTGGAAAGGGGTTGGATTTAGTTCCATCATCTATTTGGCATCTATTCTTGGAATTAATCGAGAGTACTATGAAGCGGCAGACATAGATGGAGCCAATAAGTGGAGACAGGTCTTCTATATTACATTACCTCATATTAAACCGGTTGTAATCATTTTAACGATCTTGGCGATCGGGAAAATCTTCTATGCGGATTTCGGTTTGTTTTATTTTTTGACAAATCAATCCGGACTTCTTCTTCCCGTTACTGATGTTATCGACACTTATGTCTTCCGTACACTTCAAGTTACAGGGGATGTTGGCATGGCCTCTGCTGCAGGATTCTATCAGTCCGTTGTTGGCTTTACACTGGTGCTTCTAGCCAATTATGCAGTTAGAAAATTAGATAATGAGAATGCATTATTTTAAATAGGGGGTTATTTATTGTGAATTCAAAGAGGATGCATGCGTATATACCGCGAACAATGATATCTGCTCTATTAATTCTACTTGCAATATGTTGCATCATGCCATTTGTAATTATTATTTCTTCCTCAGTAACAGATGAAATGACGATTATCAAAGAGGGATTTCAATTATTTCCTCGAAATTTCAGTTGGACTGCCTACCAATTTCTTTTTCAACATCCAGAAGATTTGTTGCGTGCTTATGGCGTCACAATTGCGGTAACGGTAACCGGAACTGTTGGGGGATTACTTATTACATCATTGTTAGCGTATACTTTATCTCGCAAAGAATTTATTTTCAGAAATCCTTTGAACTTTTATGTGTTCTTTACCATGTTGTTTAATGGGGGGCTTGTTCCTTACTATATATTGGTTGCGAATGTATATGATTTAAAAGGATCGTTGTTGGCTTTGATTTTGCCTCTAATGGTTAATGCGTGGAATGTATTGATCATGCGTACCTTCTTTGTTCAAGTTCCCGAGGCATTAGTCGAGGCGGCGCGCATTGAAGGATCAGGAGAGTACCGAATATTTTTTTCAATCATGGTGCCTCTGTCGACACCTGTCTTTGCCACAATCGGCTTGTTTTTGGTGATGAGTTACTGGAATGATTGGTTTCAGGCATTGCTCTTTATCGATGATCGGGCGAAGCTCCCTTTACAATATTTGTTATATAACATACTTCGAAATGCTATAGAAGTTGCAAGTCTTAGTCGAGTCGGGGGGCAGACGATTAATACGATTATGCCCACCGAGTCGTTGAAGATGGCGACTGTTGTCATAACTGTAGCTCCGATGACGATCGTATTTTTATCTATTCAACGCTATTTTGTGAGAGGAATTACAGTTGGCTCTGTAAAAGGTTAGGGGGTCGATAGAAGGATGAAGAGATTGAGTTTGCCGCGTTCCTATTTTGCAAGAATGCTCTTATCGTTATCTATTGTATTTGTACTCATCATTTCAATGATCTCTATAGCTATTTACTATAATGTCGATAAGGTAGTGAGTCAAACCGTTGAGAATATGAGTCAAAAAACGTTATCCCAGGTTAGTTATAGTGCAGATTACATGCATGATTCGGTGAGGAATACGGCATATACATTGTTTAATAACGCGAATGTCATTCAGTACATGTATCAGAAGCAGATTGATTACGTCGATATTCTGCAGGGCGTGAGTCAGCTAAGAACGTGGGCGGATACGAACTCTTTCATCTATTCTATTTATGTTTATAACAAGAAGATAGATATGTATATGTCTACAGTCGGTATGGATGTAGCTATAACAAATGATCAGTTTTTTGATCAGGAAATCAGTGAGCTTATGAGACAGCAGGTAGTAGAAAATAGAAGACTAATGCCAATTCCGCGCTCGACAAAGCTTAGTTTGAATGGTGTCTTACAGAACGATGAAGTAGACGTATTCACATACATCATCTACGATTTGCAGTCTGCGGATCATGAAATTCAGGGTGCGGTTGTACTGAATATTAAGGCGGAATATTTGAAAAATATAATCAGATCTTTACTCTCGAAGAACCAAACGGATCAGAGTCATTTGTTCATTGTAGATGAAAAGGGCGAAATCATTGTTGGATCGGATGAGGGGATGGAAGGAAATACCAAGTTTCAAAATGATTTTATCGAAAAGGTTCGACTCTCGGATTCAAATTCCGGAAACTTTAAGACGCAACTCTATAAAGATGGCAAAGAAATGATGGTCACTTACGTTACATCTGATCAATTAGGTTGGAAATTTATTGAGGTCGTATCCGTTGAGCAAATCTATGCGCCCTTATATAAAATCAAATGGATAACCATCATGGTTTGCAGCAGTGTGTTGGTTGTGGGACTTCTATCGGCATTTTTGGTGTCGCGTCAGGTCGCAAGTCCGATTCGGCAATTAGTAGGAAGAGTGACTCATTTGACTAAGACAAAGGAGCAAACCGGAAACCAAGGGGAATTGGCTTTTCTCTCTGAATCGTTTGCAGCAACGTTCCAAAGAAATAAATATTTGGATTCAGAAGTGAAACAACATCGTAAGTCAGAAGTATTGCGAAATTATTTGACCTATAACGGTGAGTTGTCCTTCCACTCGCTCTCTTCATCCTTTCTGGATAATCAAATACGCATTGATACAGAGCGATGCTACTCGGTCATTTTATTGCAAATCGATCATTATGACAAGTTGAATCAGACATTTTCCCGAAATGATCAATCGTTGCTTCGTTATGCGATTCAGAATGTCTCTGGTGAAATTCTGGGACATTATGAGCGGCTTGAGATTGTCGATCTGGAAGGCGAGCATATGGTAATCCTTATAAATCCGGAGGAAATCTCTGAAGAGCAGTATTTGGTGAATATGAAGGAACTGTTGAAGCAACTGCAATGTTGGTCTGAGCTGCATTTGAAGATATCACTTACATTGGCAATTGGAGGCTTCCAAAAGGATATTACTGAAGTGAATAATGAGTATTTTGAGTTGCAGCATCTCATTAAGTATCGATTTATTTATGGTTATCAAAGCGTCATTCATAAAAGCATGCTGCCTGTTTCAGAATTTCAGCATGAGGCAACGATAGTGGCTTTGGAAGAGAAGATACTGGCTGAGTTAACTCGAGGCAACTTCAACGAAGTAATCCAGTCTTTTGAGGAAATGCTTCTTTTGTTGAAGTCGGGCACCTACAAGCAGATCATATCGGCACTAACTCATTTTATTTATGTGCTTAATAATCGAACGATGACGCTTCAAAACAATAGCGTCGCTAAATTTGATATCGATTATGAATATTTCACGAAAGAAATTACTGAAGCAGACACATTAGATGAAGTGAAAATACGGTTTGTTCTGCTATTCAAAAAAATTGTTGCTGGTGTGGCGCTCAAAAACGAAGGACGTGGACAACTCATTATCGATAATGTAGTCCGAATTATTGAGGAGCGATATCGGGATCCTAATCTGAGTTTAAACGTCATTGCTGAAGAAATTAAAATGTCCAAAGTGTATTTGGGAAAAGTATTTCGAGATGCTATGGGGCAATCGGTATCCGACTATATTAATGAAGTAAGAATTCAGCAAGTTATTAATGAAATGCAGCATTCGGATTTACCGGTAGCAGGGATTATGGATAAAGTCGGAATTGAAAATAAAAGTTACTTTTACACAATGTTCAAAAAGAAAATAGGCGTTTCCGTAAGTGACTACAGAAAAAGGCATCTGAATCAAAAATAGAAGGAGACGGGAAGATGGACGGAAGAGACAAATATGCAATTGGCGTGGATTACGGAACGCAATCCGGCCGTGCCGTGCTCGTGAAGCTGTCGAACGGGGCAGAAATCGCGGAGCATGTGACGCCGTTTCGCCATCATGTCATCGACGAGCAGCTGCCGATATCCGGCATCAAGCTGGGACATGACTGGGCGCTGCAGCATCCGCTCGATTATCTGGAGGTGCTTGAGCAGTCCGTGCCGGCCGTTATGAAGGAATCCGGGGTTAGCGCGGAGGACGTGATTGGGATCGGCATCGACTTCACGGCTTGCACAATGCTGCCGATCGACGAGAACGGCACGCCGTTGTGCCTGATCGACGAGTTGAAGATCAACCCTCATAGCTGGGTGAAGCTGTGGAAACATCATGCCGCGCAGGAGGAAGCGAATCGGATCAATGAGCTTGCTTCAAGCAGGGGCGAGAAGTGGCTGGCGCGTTATGGCGGCAAAATCTCCTCGGAGTGGATGTTCGCCAAGGTGTTCCAGATTTTGAACGAGGCTCCGGACATCTACGACCGGGCCGATCAATTCGTTGAAGCGACCGATTGGGTCATCGGCCAGATGACGGGCCGCATCGTCCGCAACAGCTGCACGGCGGGTTACAAGGCGATCTGGCACAAAACGGACGGCTACCCGAATGCAGCGTTCCTGCAGGCGCTGGATCCGCGCCTTGCGAATCTGACGGAAACGAAGCTGCGCGGCGAGGTCGTGCCGCTCGGCACCAAAGCCGGCGAGCTGACGCCAGAGATGGCTTCGCGTATGGGGCTGGCCGCAGGAACGGCCGTTGCCGTCGGCAATGTGGACGCGCATGCGGCGGTGCCGGCTGTTGGCGTCGTGACTCCCGGCAAGCTGGTCATGGCGATGGGCACCTCGATTTGCCATTTGTTGCTTGGCGACGAAGAGCGGGAAGTCGAGGGCATGTGCGGCGTCGTCGAGGACGGCATCATTCCCGGTTACTTCGGTTATGAAGCGGGGCAGTCGGCAGTTGGCGATATTTTCGAATGGTATGTGGAGGAGGCCGTGCCAGCTTATGTGTTGAAGGAAGCGGAGGCGGCCGGAGAGAATGTGCATGTGTATTTGACACGCAAAGCATCCGAGCTTGTACCGGGACAGTCCGGCCTTGTCGCGCTCGACTGG
>NZ_BDQX01000192.1:0-231 GCF_003112455.1 Paenibacillus agaridevorans | reverse complement strand
GCAAGATCGTGGAAGCGTTCCACGGCAACGGCATCGAAGTCAGCGAGCTGTACGCTTGCGGCGGTCTGCCGCAGAAAAACGCGCTGCTGATGCAAATCTACGCGGACGTCACGAACCGCGAGATCAAGGTTGCGGCGTCGAAGCAGACTCCGGCGCTTGGCGCGGCCATGTTCGGCGCCGTCGCGGCCGGCAAGGAGCGCGGCGGCTACGACAGCATCGTCGAAGCCGCCG
>NZ_BDQX01000191.1:17531-30308 GCF_003112455.1 Paenibacillus agaridevorans | reverse complement strand
GAGGCGCGTATCGGGGACATCGTCGGAAGCGCGGAAGGAGTGCCCGGAGAGGCGAGGCTTGCGGTTCCGCTTCTCACAGTGCAGGCGAAGTGGACCGATGAATCGCGCTACCACGCCATTGTGACCGCGCTTCGCGAGTTGACGGAAGAGGACCCCCAACTCGACTTGCAGTGGCTTCAAGAGCAGCGAGAGCTGCATGTTAAGGTAATGGGACCCGTTCAGATCGAGGTGCTGAGCCAAGTTCTGAAGAGCCGATTCGATCTCGATATCGAGTTCGGCGCTCCTTCCGTTATTTATAAGGAGACGCCGGCGGAGACAGGAGAGGGCTTCATCGCTTATACGATGCCGAAGCCTTGCTGGGCCATCCTGAGATTCCGCATCGAGCCGGGCGAACGGGGCAGCGGCTTGCATTACGAATCGCTGGAACGTACGGAACGGCTGCTGGAGAGCTACCAGAACGAGGTGGCCCGTCGTGTACCGGAAGCGCTTCAGCAGGGTCTGTTCGGCTGGGAGGTTACCGATCTGCGCGTCACGCTTGTCGAGGGCGAGCATCATGTGTGGCACACGCATCCGTTGGACTTCGCGCTGGCTACGCCAATGGGCGTTATGGACGGCTTGAACCGGATCGGCGTCAAGCTGCTGGAGCCTCTGCTGGCGTTCAAGATTTCCGTGCCGGAAGAGCATGGCGGCAAGATTATGAACGAGCTGATCGCCATGCGCGGAGAATTCGACGCTCCGCAGCTGCGAGGCGAACGGATGGAGCTGACGGGCAAGCTCCCGGTGGCGACTTCGCTCGATTTTCCCGCGAGATTCGGGTCCATGACCAAGGGCAGGGGCATCCTCTCGACGACGTTCGCCGAGTACCGTGAAAGCCCGCCGGACGTCAAAGCGGAGCGGCCTCGCAGGGGCGTGAACCCGCTGGATCAATCCCGCTTCATTCTGTATATGCGGAAGGCTCTCGCGCAATCATAACGTGCGGAGCATGGAGCAGAAAGGAGGTGCGTATCATGTCAGTGACAAGAATGCCGAGAGAAACGAAGCAATTGCTTGTGTCAAGTATCCGGCAGTATTTGGAGACGGAGCTGGACAAGGAGATCGGAGAGCTTGCGGGGGAGCAATTCCTGGACTATTTGATGAGCGAGTTGACCCCGCATATTTATAACGGGGCGATCGACGACGCCCGCAAGCTGCTGGAGGAAAGAATGGCCGCTGCGGACGATGATCTGTATGCCCTTAAGAAACCGCTCTTGAATGGCAGAAGGTAAGTGCGGTTCCTGCACGCGCGCATGAACGCTTAAACATAAAACGAGGCTATCCCAAAAGCCAAATTGTAATTTTTCGAGCCCAATGGTAAGTCGGATTTTTTTCGAAAATAAGGACCTCAGCCCCCACTTTACAGTGGAAATCGAGGTCCTTTCACGTGCTATTTGGTGCATTTCCGCCCATTCTATGCGGTCTTGACGGAAGTAAGGTCGTCTTTACTTCATCTTTTTTTCTTTCCGGCGGTCAAACCAAGCCTCCAGCAAGCCCAATGCCCGTTGTTGTTCGGGGGTCTCCAAGCGATAAAAAAAACCGTGCTCTGTTCCTTCAATCAAAACGGCCTCTGATTCTCCTCCGTAACTTCTGATCTTCTCGCTCATGAGATGAATATGCGCGTGGGGAAAGAAATACTCACGCTCGGCAAGCAGGAACAAGAAGGAAGGACTATCCCGACCAACATGGTTAACCGGCGAGGCTTGGGCAAACATATCGGTACGATCGAGAACATCATACGGATACCCGATAGTCTGCTCGATACTGCCTCTTATGTCCGCGTTCATATCCGGCCACTCCTCCAACGTTGCAGGACCGTTTATCGATACGCATGCATCGGGCTTCCGCCACAGGTCACTATCTTTCTGCGCAATATCCAGAGCCTCCGGTGAGACAAGCGCCAGCAAGGAAGCAAGATGCGCCCCCGCCGAGCTGCCCAGGACAATCATATTGCGGACCGTCTCCTGCCTGCGCTCCAGATGGCGCAGGAAGGCAAGATACGCTCCCGTTACATCGGTTAGCTGCTGCTTCCAGTTCACTTCGGGCGCCGGACGATAACCGGCGCTGGCACACCAGTACCCGCGGGAAGAAAAGTGTTCCAGATGATAATGGAACAGATCCCTGTTCCCGGAATTCCAACCGCCGCCGTGAATATAAAACAAGGCCGTAGGCCCCGCAGTACCATAGGGCGCGGCAATATCCACAGCTCTTTTCCATACAATGGGCTGATCCAGATACAGCGTCGTTAGCTCCATACTCCCTGCCCCCATTATCAAAAAGCGAATCTTGGTTCAATGCCCCGATCTGATCCGCATGTTCCAGCAGACGAAGCAATCGATCTAACCTTTAACAGCGCCGAGCGTCGCGCCTTCCATGATCCAGCGTTGAAAGAACATAAACATGATGATCGAAGGCACCATCGCAATCATCACTCCGGCAAACATGGTCACCCAATCCGATGTGTACTGCATCATTTGATTCGCCGCGTACATACTGACGCCGATCGTATATTTCGACTGATCGCTCAAATAAATGAACGGTCCCAGGAAATTATTGTACAGTCCCAAAAATTTAAAGATCGCCACCGTCACGATGCCCGGAATCGATAAGGGGAATATAATGCGCATGAAGACCTGGAAAATCGACGCTCCGTCCAAAAATCCGCTTTCTTCCAGCTCCTTGGGCAACGATCGCATGAATCCTCCCAGAAGCATAAGGAAAAATACATTTTCCCCGAGACTGTCGAGCAGGATGAGTCCGGTCAGACTGTTCGTGAGATGCAACTCCCGCATCAGCACATATTGCGGAATCAACGCATTGATTCCCGGCAAAAACAAGGAAAGCATGATGAGCGCCCACATCAGCTTCCGGCCTTTAAACTGGATGCGGGTTAGCGCGTAGGCGTTAATCGTTGTCAGGAACGTGCCCAACACAAGACTGACTCCGACATAATAGAGCGTATTCAGCATCGCATTTCCGATGCCGTATTTGATCCAGGCATTTTTATAGTTCATCCAGTTTAACGATTCGGGCAGCGCCCACACATCTTGAAAAAACGACGGATTTGATCGCAGCGATTGATAAAACACCCATAAAAGCGGAAACAATATCGCCATGGACCAGGCGATCAGCAAAACCCACCAAACAACATCGATGATCGTACGTTTCTCTCGCATGCCTTCCATCCTCTCAATATTCAACCGACCGGTCAGGCATATATTTATCCATCAGCAATTTTGCTGTCACCAAAATGACAAACAGAAGCATGCCCACAGCCGAAGCGTAACCATAGTTATGATTTTCTGTTCCAAAAGCAAGATTGAAAATATATAGCCCGACTACATCCGTTGCTCCCGCGGGACCGCCGTTCGTCAGGATCAATTGTTTCTCGAATCCTTTCAGGGTGCCCAGAATCAGAAACAGCGCGCTTATGCGGACAATCGGCATAATTAGCGGTATCGTGATGCGAAATAAAATCGTCATATGGCGTGCCCCTTCCAAAATGGCCGATTCATAAAGCGACTTCGGAATGGTTGTCATGGCGTTCATGAAAATAATGACGTAAAGGCCCACGCCTCCCCATACGTAAGGCGGTACAATCGCGGCAAGCGCGGTTCTGGCTTCGCCAAGCCAATAAAAATTGCCGATCGGCACACCCAGCAGCCGCAGGAAATCGTTTAACAACCCAAAACTTCCGTCATAGATAAATGTCCAGAGCAGGGCAATCACGATGGTAGAGAGCACATTCGGGAAAAAAAACAGCACTTTAAAAAAGGATGTTCCTTTATAGCCTTTATTGGCAAGCAAGTATCCCAATAGCAGTGAGATGGAGATGACGGCAATCGGCACGGTCGCCATGTAGAACAGGTTGTTCAGCAACGCCCTCCACACGTATTTATCCTGAAACAATGTCACAAAATTGCTCAAACCAACAAATTCCGGCTCGGAGATGCCATTCCAGTTCAATAAGGAATAATAGACCGACAACATATTCGGGTAGAGCGTAAACAGCAAATATCCCCCAAAGGCAGGAGTTAGCGCCAACAGCAAAAAGAGATTTCGCTGCATCTTCGCATTTTTCAACCCATCCTTCCACAAACCGGAAGCTGGGGATCGTTTGGCGCGCGACAGTCGATTCAATTCGGCAACTCCTTTCTGTATTAGAATCGCTTATGCATGTTTCCGCTGTATTGACGACAAAGGATGATTAACCGTGCATACTTTGCCGCCAATAGCAGCGGGGAGTCATTTCCTTGCAAAAGCTATTATTTCTGTGCCTGTATCGCCTTTTCGATTAACTTTTCCGCCTCCTCGAGAATAGGCAGAGGTTCCTTATTTCCTGATGTAATGCCGATCGTGCCTTCCTGAATGACCTTGTTCGCTTGAGAGACGCTCGGGTCCGTTAACGTCCGATCCCGTACGGCCCCCTCCATTTTTGTGTTGTTGGCATTCATGTACTCGAACATCGCTTTCGGAGCATTCTGCAACTTGCCGGCTCTCGTCTCGTCATCGGAGAAGTCCTGGCGCACCGGCAATTGTCCGCCTTTCTCGGCGATGACCTCCTGTACGTCCAGATTCCACATCCAAACATTAAATTCTTTGGCCCATTGCTTGTTCAAATCCGGCTTGCCCGCCCAGATGTAGTGACCATTGCTTGCCGTGGAGCGAATCCATCTGGTACCGTTCGGGTCGTCGCCCATAGGAACCGACATATAACCCCAGACGAACTCAGGCGGCAACGCCGACTTCATTTCGTTTTCCACATACACGCCGGTCGCTACCATCGCCGCCTGCCCCTGGATCATTTGCATTTGCGATTGAGTGTGCGACAAGGCCGCTACGCCTTCCGGGAAATATCCTTTTTGGCCAAGCTCATAGATTCGTTTCCATACTTCGATGCTTTCCGGCGAAAGATGCTGCGGCAAATTAAAGTTGCGGAAGTTCTTTGTAAACTCCTCTAAATTGCCGTTGATTTCAGCAAGCTCAAACATTTTGACTGGGCCGAATGCATGCTCGATATAATTCGGATATTGGCCCGGATACGTTATGGGAATGACTCCGTCCGCTTTGATCTTGGCCAGCAGTTCGACAAATTCGCTCCAAGTATTCGGCGACTGGTTCCATCCCTTCTGCTCGAACAATAGTTTGTTAAAGAACAGGCCGGATCCGCTGGCGGCTACGGGCAACGCATAAAGTTTACCCTGGACGACATTGACCGAAGCTTCAACCGCTCCCGGCATTACCAGTTGCTTGAGTGTTTTGCCGTTTCCATCATATAAAACATGGTCCCACAGATCGTCCTGCGGCTCCAGCTTGCCTGCCAGGACAAGCGGCGTT
Organism: Paenibacillus agaridevorans; assembly: GCF_003112455.1. Classification (GTDB taxonomy): domain Bacteria; phylum Bacillota; class Bacilli; order Paenibacillales; family Paenibacillaceae; genus Pristimantibacillus; species Pristimantibacillus agaridevorans. The sequence continues at coordinate 24,938 of NZ_BDQX01000191.1, read as the reverse complement.
ACTCCGCCCGGAATCGTTCCATTGAACAGATCAAACATATCGTCGTCGTCATTGGCCGATATTTTGGCATTGATAATATCGCCGATCTTCGGAGAATATACGACCTCGAAGCTGACATTCGGGAATTTCTTTTTGAACGTGTCCATCGCATAATCGATGTATTCGCGCCCCATACCGCCTTCAAAGAAACCGAATTTCAGCGTCACGGCCTCGTCCTTCGGCAATCCGTTCTCCGGATATACGTCATCCTGGGCCGTGGCCGTCGGGGAACTTGTATTCGGCGCCCCGCTTGCCCCATTCGTTTCTTTATTTGTTTTGCCATTCCCGCTGCCGCTGCAGGCTGCCATGGACATCGCTAGCACCAAAGCAAGGAGCGCAACCACAATCGATTTCATTTTAACTGCCTTCATTGAAAGTCCCCCTAATCGTTTCTATTAGTCAACTGCCGCTTGCCGCATTAAAAAATTGCACATCGTCGATATAGAGCTCTATCGGCTGCGCGCTTTCAACCAGGAAATTCAGACGCACTTTACCTACTGCTATACCGTTAACCGTTGCTGGAATTTCTCCTGTAAGCCGGGCTTCCAGCCATACGCCTTCCGCATCCTCCAGAGCAGTCACAGGAGAACGCACGGTGCTGAAATTGAGCCAATTGCCTTGATCATCCAGCAAGTCGAATCCCCACTGCATGCTAGCCGACGTATTGCCGCCTGCAGGCATATGGTAATGGAAAGAGAAGTCTACCAGACCCGGCTGAACAGCAATCACCTGGCTTGGGCCTCCCCAGCCTTTCCCGTAAACCATCATACTCGCGTTATCCGTATATCCCGTTCCTTCCACGCGCTGGATGACCCGGGACGCTGTCGATCGGGACAACAGCTCCCATGGCGGCGCTTTCGTCGCATCGCCCGCCTCGCTATTCTGGAAAGAGGGGTTAAGCACCAGGTTGGGCTCGGATACCGCTTGCAGCAGCATGGTCGCAAACTCTCTGGCACGGAGGGAGGAATGTGTCGCCGACAGATCGGCTGCGCGAGCCCGCACGGGTCCGCCGCTTGTCTCCTGTTCCCTCATGTATTCGACGAGCTGCCAAAACTCGGCGACATTCCAGCCCGACCACATCAACTGATTAAACGATCTGGCATCGAAAGGTTGAAAGAGCGCCGGATCGCTTCTAAATTGCTCCAGCAACAGAACCCGTTTTTCGGCCATCTGCAGCCGTTCTTCAAATGTGTCTACCGCTTCTTCCAGCAAGACGAGCGCTGCGGCTGTATCGGCAGGCGGTTCATTAGCTTGCGGATAACTCAGGACGGACGCTTCGTAATACTCGAAGGCTTTCATAAGCAGATTTGCTCTGGCCTGCTGCTTATCCGTGCCCGCGTTCGCAACGACCTGCTCCAGCAGCCCTCTGCTAATCGCGATGTCTTCAGTTGAGACCGCTTTCAGATAAGAAGGATTATGAAAGGTTTGATAAATGGCGCCGGGCAAAAACCAGGGTTCCTCGATCGCCCGTTCCGTCCAGAACTGTTCCCAATGCTCATAATAATCTTCCAGATAGGGAGCCGCTGCTTCGCCAACCGCCCGCGAATACCATTCATGGAGCAGTGCATTGACGTTCAGATCGGGATCCCAAAGCAGCTTCGCCGCTACCCATGCCTTTGCTCCTTCGCCCCAATTCGGATACAGCTCGGCGTATAGCGATGTTACTCCCCGATCATGGGCAATTCGGAAATTGTCCGCCATCAAATGCGGGTATACGCGCGGCACAAGATAGGGACTGCCATAAATATAATCATAGTAGGCGACCTGCTGCGTAACCTCCAGCCAACTGTCATGATCCGCCAAATCCTGTGCCTTTTGATCCGAATCAAGCCAGGCCGTCCTGTCCTTCGTAATAAAAGGAATAACGCGCGGGTTCAACTGAAACGAAGGCGGTCTGTCAATCGCTTGGTAAACAAGAAATCCAAACCACTTGTCCGGGTAAACCTCCAGCACGCGCTCTACAACCTGATTGACCCAATTGAAGTAGACGGGAACCGGGTCGCTCTCGCAAAAACCGTTTCCATCGTTAGTACCGAGCGAATACGATTGCGAATTTGGATTCGCCTCGAAATAGGCAAGAATCTCCGTAACCGCCGCGTCGATCGTATCCGGATTCGAAAAGCACGGCTGCCATCCTTGTATCGAATTCGCTGCCGGAGGTATGCCATTCGGATAAAACTCCGGATTGCTCACTCCGTACTTGGATATTGGGAATAAATTATACATATTGTGATGAAAGCTGATCGGAGCGTTATAGAATCCTTGCATTCCGTTTCTTTGCGCCCATTTGTATTGCTCCTGCCACACGCTTACGCTGTTGTTCGGTTTGGCATGCAGAGGACTGAACACCCGAAAATCGAATGCCGGTTCTTCGCGTACGATATCTCTGGCAACCAACAGGTCACTGCGCTGCGGAACATCCTCGCCGTCAGGTCCGGGCATAAGCCAGCGCACGCCGGCATATCGCTCCAAGAAGTTGTTGACGCCGTTGACGGCTCCCCAAATGCCGGCTCCTGCAATGACGACCTGATGTTCTTGCGGATAGATAACAAAGCCGTCGCGACTTAGCCCCTCCAGCAAAACATCCAGCGCCGGATCATTGCCTGAAACGCTTTGGGCGGTGCCGAGACGGATCACGATCGTATCCGGATCGACTCCTTCGCTCAAATATTCCGCTTCCGTTAGAACGGGCAAAAGGGTGTTTGTCGATTTATGCACGTATTCGACAAGCGTATCAATGGCAGGGCTGCTGCTGGAAACGATCGGCTCGAAACCCGGATTCGTTATCGGCATGTTTTCGTCACTGGCCGACTTCAGCGTTACATCATCGAAGTAGAGATTGGCAGGAGCCATGCTGGTGAACAGGATCACCGCTGCGTAGGCTGCCGATGGCGGCGCCGCGGCGGTATAAGACACGTTCTGCCATTCGGCCAAAGGTACCGCCCTGATTGATCCTTGCTGGGCGATCCTGACTTTATTGGCGTCATAGTAACGAATAAAGACTTGAGGATCTCTGCCGGATTCGCGATAGACGGATGCCGAGAGCGTATAGGAGACTCCTCCGGTTATCGCGACGGGATCGCTTATTATCCCGTAGGATCCGTTATCCGCGGCTTGGATATGAAGGCTCTTGATGCCGGAGTGGCTGCGCTCATCGCTTACGGCAATACTTCCTGTCCCGTATTCTTGTTTCCAGCCCCGGATGCCGTTTGGCTCCGGTATTTCTTCTCTCTCATAAACCGTGTCGTCCACCACGATTACCGCATTGGCCTGTCCGTTACGAACAATCTCCAGCGGCGGCAACGTCGGCTCCGGCGTAGGCGTCGTCGTCGGCTCTGATGTCGGTTCATCCGTGGGTACGGGCGTTGACGCCGGTGTTGGCTCGTTGGCCGGTCCAGACGATGATGCAGGAGTCGGCGACGGATTGAGGGACGGTTCCGGCGTGGACGTGGGAGCCGTTGTTGGGCTTTGATTGTTCAGCCCTTCTCCCGCTTGTTTGTAAGCTTCATAATTCGTCATAAATTCGAATGCGAGCCGGGCCGCCGCCTGGCGTTCCGCAAAATCTTGCGGTGCGAAACGGAGCGATCCATCGTTACCCGCGATCCCTTTCAAAAATCCGATGCGGAAAGCCAGGGCGACATAGGGTTTCGCCCAATCGGCAATGCTTTCGGCGTCGGACCACTTCACCGCGTTCCGTTCCTTGAGCGCTTGTTTTTCCAGTCCAAAAGCGCGAATGTACAAAACGGCCAATTGTTCTCTTGTCACATAAGAGTCCGGCGAGAAAGTCGAAGCCGACGTCCCTTGGACAATGCCTGCCGCGACAAGAGCGCCAATGTAGCCGCGATGCCAACTGCCTTCCGCAACATCGGAAAACCTATTGGCTTCATCGGGCTGTTCCGGCAAACCCGATACAAGCGCCATGACTTTCGCCAGCTCCGCTCGCGTAATCGGCTTTAGAGGAGCAAACGTACCGTCTTTGTACCCATTGATAATGCCTGCCGCCGTTAATTGCTCAATTTCTTTCCGGGCATAAGAAGAATCGATGTCCGTTATCTGCGGCGCAGCCCCGTATATTTTCCCGGGTGCTTGAAAACCTCCAAGCGACAGAGTGGAAGTCAACAATAAGACAACAAGCAGCTTGGTTATAACGTTTCGTGCATACCGTTTAACGTAAAGCATGGATCATCCTCCTTGAAGCAGAAGTATGTTCTTCTAAAGCCGAAAGCCTTTTCATATTAATTCAACGGCGCTCCCCCTTCGCTTTCCAAATGCAGTTCCGTCACCCGGGACTAACCATAACACCTCCCTTTTTACCCGTATATATAGCCTTTTTGACCGTATAGACAAAAATTAAAAAACGGCCTCGAAAGCTTCGAAGCCGTTTCTGCGACGTTTTTTAACCGGTGCGACTTTAATTGAAATCTATGGAATCAAGTCCTTCCGATAGTTGCCCGGCGTGCTTCCCGTATATTTCTTGAACGCCCGGATAAACGTAATGCCATGCATATAGCCGACCTCCTCCGCGATGGACTGAACCGTCTTGTCCGGGTATGCCTTCAGAAGCTCGATCGCTTTCTCGATCCGGGTCTGCGACAAGTAGTCAATAAATTTAACCCCGAACTCCTCCTTGAACAGCCGGCTCAAATAACTGGCAGTCAAACCAAACTCTTTTTCCAAATGGGCGTGAGACAGATTCGAATCATTGTAGTGTTCATGGATATATTGCTTTACGCCGCGAATCAAATGATGATTATGTTTGCTCTCCCGCAAATCGCTCATTCTTCTGAAAGTATCCTGGAGAACTCCAAAACATTCTTTTTGTATCGTATCCAACGTTTCCTGCCGTCCCATAATTCCGTTTAATTGCGCATGCGGTCCATCGTTCCAGATCGTTTGAAATTCTTTGGGAAGTTCCGAGATTTCTTTGTGCAACTGGTAGATGAGGTAATTTAACATCCCGAGCAACTCATCTTTTGTAAATAACTGTTCGCGCCATTCCTCGAACAATTCGTGCCAATGACGTTCCCAGTCCACTTCCCCTGACCGAAAAGATTGGCCGACGGCACGGACGCGCTGCGATTGTTTAAGGATTTCAAGCGGCGGTTTGGCGGCGATATCCGTGTGTTTGATAATCCGGTTCATGCCGAGAGAGGCTTTATAATTCAGCGCTTCCAACGCGCTCTCGTACGATTCGACCACATTGGCGGCATCCTCTTGCCAGTTTCCTACGCCTACCGTAACCGTGTAAGGCAAATGCCGATTAACCCATGCTTTTAATCTCTCCATTAGCGAAAGCGCCTGTTCGTCTGCATTCCCGTCATGTTCCATAATGAACAACACGCCTAGCTGATGGCGCTCTATCCATTCCGACCATACACGGCATGTTTCCGTCTCCGCCATTTCATCAAGCGCCGAGTACATGACATGCTTTAGCAAGTACAGATCCCGGGAGGTATATTTGCCGGAAATGTCCTGGTAACCGTCAATTTCGACGATGGCAACAAGCAATCTGCTATGATCGATCGCCCCGCCGAACTGCTCGACTTCTTGCCGCCATTCAATCGTTTGTCCTGAAACCGCTCCTTCCAGCAATTGCAGGAACACATGCCGCTTGCGGTAAGCGAGATTTTCTTTGTTCTGCTCAAGCAGCAAGCTGGATTGATCAAGCAGTTTGTTGACTGCTGTCTCGATATACTTCAATTCATCGTCCCGGTCGGGAAGCGTCAGTTCCTGCCGCTTCTGCTGAAAGTATTCGGTCATGCGCTGCGAAATCATTTGAATCGGCCGGTAATTCCGGCGCGTTACAAAGATGAGCCATATTATTCCCCCGGCAATAGTCAGAAACCCGAGCGTTATCCATACGTAAAACAGGGTCGACACCCACTGCATTATGCCTCCTTCATAAACGCCGCTGCGAACCGTCCACCCCGTATACTCGGATTGGGCATTGGACCATTCCGCGCCGCTCTCCGGGCGTTCTCTCCATCGTTCCTTCATCGCATTCGGCCAATCACGCGTAGCAACAACCCCGCCGTCGACATCCGACAGCTCGAAATAATTCAGCCCTGACGGCGTCATCCCGCGAATCAAATGGCTTAATCGTTCCGTGCTGACATTGACCACGACCAAACTGCGGTCGGATAGATTGGCATACTTGACCAAACTGACCACATCAACGGTCGAATCTCCCGATTGCTCGCGATATTCGCGGTTGCTCGTCCAGCGGAACGGCTGCAGCGAAGAAAGCTTCCGGCCAACAAACTGCTTGTCTCCGAATTCATTCAGCCTGATAAACGTTGTGGGACTTAAAACCATATTGTCCCTTGTCCGGTACAAATAGATAGAGTCAATAAGCGGATGGCTTTCCAGCAGCTCATTCAATACGATTGCCGTACGATAATCCCAATATTGCCTGTCCCGAATAGATGTTTCTTGAAAAAATAGAGAGATCATATCATTCTCGAGCAATTGCCGGTCTATTGCCAGATCAATCGATTGCAACGAATTGTCGATCATCTGCATCACGTTGTGGGCTAACATGTTGTTGGCCTTGTGCGCAGATTGTTTGCTAACCTCGCTCAGAGTCAAATATGCGATAAACAACAGGCTTAAGCTGATGACGAAAAAAACCGGCAAATAGGACAACTGGATTCGGTTTAACCGATTGATTCGCATAGGAGCCTCCGGAGCTTCGTAGTTTATTAGGACACATTCTACCTTCAATGATATAGCCCTGCAACGAATAATCTTTGCTATGGTTGAAATTTTGTTTATTTTGTCTGCTATAATGAGTATGATTATAGCAGCATGGCAAGTGGGAGGAGATGCAGTGAAATTTGTCAAAATGAGTCTTGCCTTGTTCACGATTCTTGGCGTTATCCTGATCAATTTCGGGATGAAGGACAGCGGCAATGCCCAGACTCCCGTATCCCCGACAGCATACCATTCATTGGACAAACATTCCTTGAAACTTTTTATCGACGCTCCATCCTCAGCCCGCTTGCCTGATCCGGCGAGCGATGTCGTGCGGCAGGAGATCGAAAAGAGATTTAATGTCGACCTTGATGTTACCGTGATGGCGCCTGGCGATGAATACAATTCAACCATCGCTTCATTGCTCGCTTCCAACGATCCTCCGGATATGTGGCTGGTCTCCAGACCGGACGGAGGCGCCAAATATATACTGGACAACGTGTTGGCGGACATGACGCACTACATTGCGCCGGATACCATGCCAAACTATTTTAAGCACTGGATCAGTGAGAAGGAACTGCGCGAATACCAGATGCAGAATAAATTTGCGCGTGCTCCGGTTCCTTATGACAAACAATCGTACCGGGCTTATTATATACGAAAAGACTGGCTGGG
>NZ_BDQX01000191.1:0-17521 GCF_003112455.1 Paenibacillus agaridevorans | reverse complement strand
CGTGCTCCGGTTCCTTATGACAAACAATCGTACCGGGCTTATTATATACGAAAAGACTGGCTGGTCAATCTCGGCATGGACATTCCGAGCCATTACGAGGAATACGTCGATGTTTTGAGAGCGTTTACCTTCAACGATCCGGACAAGAACGGTCTCGACGATACCTACGGTTTTTCGACAGCCGGGAACGGGGTATCCATCTCGATGGAATGGCCGGAATATGTCAAGAACGGATTGTTATTCCCGTCGTACTACGGGGACGATCATCTGGTGGATATGCAGACGGACCTGCGTGTCGGACGAGTTGTCGATGACATTCTTAACGTGATCGACGAAGGAGTGGTCGACCCGGATTGGTTTCTAAATAAGGGAAACAAACCCGTGGAGAAAGCCATTCAGGGCAAAGTGGGGGTCATAATGGGCGAAACGGCGGATTTCGCTTTTGATTCCAACCCAAGAAGCGTCCAGGCGCGCAGTAAGGAGAGCAACCCTGCCGCGGATTGGGTGCCCTTTAACCCGTTCGGCAATCAGCCGTTGCGAACAAGCGTCACACCCGACTATTCGTTTGTGTTTTCCAATAACGCCGCAGGTCAGAATCCGGAAAAATTAAAGAGGATCGTCGATATTCTTGACTGGATGGCAGGCGAAGAAGGATTTTTGCTGACCCATTACGGCCTGGAAGGAAAACATTACACGCGTAAAGGAAACACGATTACGTTAATGACGGATGCTATTGAAAAAGACGTGCAAGAAATGGGAGATCTATTTGAAATATGGAGCTTTTTCACTCCCCGAACTCCCGAAGTGTTGGGGCTTACCGTTTTAGACTCTCGGATCACCGAGCGGGATAAGGCGGTTTACCGCTCGCTTGTATCCTTTCCTGTACGCGAAGGATTGGGAACTACGCTCACTCCCCCTCTAGGTATAGATGTAGACGCTATGCGCTCGAGGCAAAATGAATTGCAGGTCAAGATGCTTTTCTCCGACAAATCGGGGGAATACTGGCCGGAATATCGTCAGGAAATTATGGACTTCTACGAAGGACATCAAATTTTTCGTCAGTATGAGGAGAAAATTCGGGCAGCGCGCATAAATCGCTAACATGGCGGGGAACTGTCGCGGGACGAAGCTCCAAACGGATGGCTGCAGACCCGCATTTGCAATAAGTCCTTACAATTTGATCTCGCCGGGAGTCATTCCCCAATATTTGCGGAACACGCGAATAAAATAACTTGTTTCCTTGTAACCGGTGAGGTTCGAGGCAACCGCGACAGTAGACCCGGACAACAGCAGTTCCTTGGCCAGCGCCATCTTCTGCTCCAGCACATAGTCGGAAAAGGATAACCCGACATCTCTCTTGAAACAGCGGCTCAAATAGGCAGGGCTGACATGCAAGCGCGAAGCGATCTCATGCAGCCTTAGTTCACGGTCAATTTCGAGCTTGATCATATCCGTTACCTGGCTTGCGAGTTTATAGATTTGTCCGACCTCGACTTTATTCTCCAATTCCGTGGCCGTACGCCTTGTAGGGTCACGCCGGGGTTTCTCCTTCGCCGTTTGCAAAGCGCCGTACAACAATTCGACACGTACGGTCAACTTGTTTTCCGGTTCATTCAGAGTCATCCGGAGCGTACTCGATTTCCGTTGATAGGACCAGCAGTCGGGAGGGAGCCCTTTGCGCCCGGCTGTCGTCTCGCGCCATTCCGAATCGTCAACGGTCACTGCAGACGGCTTTTCCGCAGAATGAAAAACAACGCTCCAGATTCGCTGCTTCGGCATTCCGGCATATTGTCCTTTCCGCCGGTCAATCTCCAGCAATATACGCTCCTCGTTGACATGGCAAGTCATTTTTGTAATCGCCGACTCCCCCTGCAAGTAACCAAACGTCTGCCCATCGTCTTCGTATAAGGTAAATTCGCCTTTTTTGCCAGGGTACACATGCAGTTCCACCCGATCGAGGGGCTTCTGCCCGACATAGTCCATCTCCGGCCACATCGGTATGATCGACCCGGCACGTACGAACAGGGGACCACCCGCATGAGCGGGAAGGCGACAGACAACCTCGCTTGATCCGAAATATCGTTCGTCGGTCCAAAAGTCGAACCATTCGCCGGCAGGCAAATACACCCGGTCCGTGAATACCCCGACGAGCAGGTTGTCTCCAAACATATATTGGTTTGGCAGTGAATCTGAACGGGAATCGTGCGGGAACGCCAGCGGCATCGCCCGGGCAATCGGCAACCCGTTACTAACGGCGGTGTGCGCCGCAGAATAGATATAAGGTATCAGCTTATAACGCAATACAGCGTATTTCCGGAAAATGTCCAGCAGATTCTGATCGAGAAGCGTAGGATGGCGCCAATATGCCCAACTGTTCACGTTCGCCCACGGCTGAAAAAAACCAAAGTGAATTCCCTCGGGCGTATGCAGATTTATAGCGACGCTCATATGCGGTATACCCGATAAACCCATATTGAGAACGGTCAAATGCGGCGAGCTTCTTCCTCCCGACCACATCGCCGCATATTTTTGAATGCCCGTATATCCGATTGGCGAATAGATCATCGGCCGACGACCCGTTTGTCCCGCGAATCCTTCGAATAGGATGCGGCTCACTGAACCCGGATGTGTCAAGCTAGAAGAATCTTCCGGCTTTTGCGGGAGAGAAGGAGGATACGTTTGCTCCCCTATCTGAACCTCCGTGCATAGCTTGAACCCGTCTACACCTTGAGCGACAAACCGCTCCAGATCTTTGTACCACTTTGCATCTCGGCGGGAGGGTTCCCCGATATCGGAACTTTCTCGGAGCGGAAGACCAAGACTTAATTTGAAACCCATCGTCTGCAGAACTCCCAGAAACGTGTGCGCGCCCTCCGGCATCCATGCCGGAATATAGAATCGATCGGGGTGCCAATTGATGGATGTCCCGTAATCGAAAGGTTTGTCCATCCAGGTGGGCTCCAGCCCGATCATATCGCAAGGGATATGATCGCGTCTGAATTTCAAAGCGTCCTCAATCATATCGCGCGCCGTCGTCTGCCGGTTGCAGACGAATGATAGCCCATATGCCCAGATCGGCAGCATATACGAAGAGCCGACCAATTTCGTGTACTTGTCGAGCAAGCCGGCCAGATCGCGATCGGCTATCAAATAAAAGGCCAGTTCTTCCTGCTTCCCGCGAACGCGCAAAATGTCCGGCAAGTCGCAACCGACATCGAATTCATGTTCCCGGTCGCTATCGACAAGCAATGCCCAGCCGGCGGTCGACATAATGAAGGGGATAGGGGCATGTACACGATTGTCGCGCAAACGAATAGAAATCTTATGACCTCTCTTCATCAGCGGGGTGTCATACTGGTCGCCCAATCCGTACAGGCGCTCCTCCTCCGCCAAAACAAACGCCGTTTCGAAGCCATCCGGATCGCCCCCATAAGCCGGCTGGTCCTGTCGGGTCAGCAGACGGCCCCCTTTGTCCCGAAACGCGATCTCCCCCGTGCGCCGATTTACCTGGATGACAGCCTCTTCCACGCTAAGACTGACTCTTTCCTCATTTTGCTCCGTAACCCGGCAGGCAACTTGCGGAATCAAACGATCCGTGTCGAGCCAAGTCAAAGGGGGACTTGCGTCAAAGCAGTCTGTCCGGCTCACTCGAACATGGAAGGCGAACGGAGCTGCCGCTGCAATCTGCAGATACATCCCTTCCCCGGTTAGAATGGTTTCCGAAGTCAACATGCTTTTCACAAAAATCCCCCCGACGGTTTTTTGTTCATTTTAGCACATTTCCTATAGTATGCGATTTCAATTCATGATGTTTTCCGGCCAGGCAAGCTCGACCCCGTGTTGTTGCAATACGGTTTGAAACTCCGTCAACAGCTTTTGGTTGTTGCGCACGTTGCGCGGCGTCTCCTTCCTTTCCAGACAGAACGCGGCAAGAGCGCCTGCCGCTTCCCCGATGTTCCATTCCACCGGATGCAGACGATAGCTGCCATTCGTAATATGAGTCGTGCCAATATTTTTGCAAGCAGGCAACAAATTGTTCATTCGTACAGGAATCATGCTGCCTAACGGGATCTGGAATGGCAGAGCCGGCAAATGAATATAATGCCGGTTCCCGGTGCTCGGGTGAAGATCCATCGCATAGTAACCGATGCCAACAGAATCGTGAAAATTCTCCGCCTGGCCATTAGATCGGTCTTGCGGGTTAATATGCTGCTCCAGTATAGTAAATTCCGCTTTGATTCTTCTCGACTCGCGAATATATGGATACAGAGCCATACCATCCTCTGTTCCGAAGACATCCCGACGAAGACGAAATCCCGGATATCCGCATTTGCCGTCCGGTCTCGGCGCTTCCGTCTGCAACCAATATAAAAGCGACAAACTCAATTGTTTGGCTTGATAAAGATGACGGGATTTCTCCTCTTCGCTGACATCTATGATCGAACCCAGAAAATAATCATTCTGCGGCCAATTGACAACACTAACATCCCCGGGAAAAGTGCCTGGCAAAAAATTGTTTTTGTCCGCAAGACGCCGATAAGTAAGCAAAGAGAAGCCTTCCCAGAACGACAAACCTTTACCTCCCGGCAATAAATCGTAATAAACGGGCTCCAGGGTAGTCGGTCGAACACCAGCCAAGCTTAGCAATCGATCCGGCCAAAAATCGGGACGATACGATCGCCAAAACTCGTAATCGGCGGGTTTGTCGATGGTATGATTCTCGCCTTCCAAATAATCGACGACAAAACAATGCGTGATGGATTGCATGTCCTGGGGATCGGCAGGGCCGTCAAGCGCATGCCGCTCTCCTGTCTCGGAACGGGATTCCGACCCCGTAACGTATTCCGTTCCGGTAAGCGGAAGCAGATCCCCGCAATCCGTGGCATCAAGGTAATATTGCCCTACAGCGATCGTGCGTGCTCCCGATAATACGTTCCGCAATGTGACGGAGCGTATGCAATCCCCATCCGTCTCCGCCGCTTCTGCCCAGCAATGCGTCATCACGACCAGCTTTCCGCTGTGCATATACGGTGCCAGCATTTCCAGAAGTACGGCAAGCGCTGCTCGGGGGTCATGGCTTATGCGGCTAACCTTGGCGTTGCCCGGATTCAGGAGCGGATCCGCGGCAGCTTGATCGGACAGCGGGAAATTCTTTCGGTAATATTCCCTTACTCCATTACGAAATTTACGGTAATTCGACGTGCAACCGAACTGTTCAATCCATTGGTGCTCGTCGGGAGGAACCGCCTGACTGGTCAATTGCCCTCCAATCCAGGCCGTTTCTTCCGTCATCAAGACCGTTTTCCCCATAGCCGCTGCTGCAAGAGCGGCAGCGCAGCCGCCCAGACTCCCCCCGATAATAATGACATCGGCATTCGTTTCGCGTAACATAGTTTCACCCTCCGAATTTATATAGTCAATGCCCCTACATTATATCTCCGACAAGATCCTGGAATAAGTGAAGATGATGACCAAAAATGATACTTTGATGACCTTGGAATCATGTAGTTTTCATTCTCGAAGCGAGAGTTCTCACGGCGGCTACCGGTAGAGGATAGAGGTGAACAAAATAAAAATATTTTCTTTTTATAATTAATTAAAAAGAGAAAAGTTCTTTTTTATTGCAGAGGCATATGCTAGAATGGGACTAAATCATAACTGGCAGGTGAACCCATGAATGCAATGATCAAAAGTCTCAGGCATGGATGTATCGTCTCGTGCCAGGCGCTGGAGGATGAGCCGTTATTCGGAGCATCGCATATGGCGGCAATGGCCGTGGCGGCGGAACAGGGGGGCGCTGTCGCGATCCGCTGCAATTCGCCGGCGGATATCGCGGCAATCCGGCAAGCGGTGTCTTTGCCGCTGATCGGACTATACAAGCGCGATTACGACAATTCCGATGTGTATATTACGCCAACGATGGAAGAAGTGAAGGCTGTCGTTGAAGCCGGAGCCCATATGGTCGCCATAGACGCAACTTCGCAGCCAAGGCCGGACGGCAGAACCATTGCCGAATTTATTGCCGAAATCAAGGCGGTTTATCCGCAGGTGCCAATCGTTGCGGACATCTCTACGTTCGAGGAGGGAGTCCATGCGATGGAATTGGCCGTCGATCTGATATCGACGACATTGTCCGGCTACACGCCGTATAGCGAGCAACAATCGGAACCCGATCTTGCGCTGGTTAAGCGGCTCGCGGACTTGAACCGCACTCTCGTATTGGCGGAGGGGCGGATTTGGACGCCGGACCAATGTCTCGAATGTTTGCGCGCCGGCGCGTACGCGACAGTCGTCGGGACGGCGATCACGCGGCCGCGGGAGATTACGAAACAGTTTGTCCATGTGATCCGTGGTTTCGGCGAACATTCGCAACCAACCCGGAAGAAGTAGGTGGCGGGAAATGAAGAAAAAAACATCAATCAAGGGAAATGCCAACACGCTGCTAACGATTTCCAGCTTATATTCGTCCATGACGAAAGCCGAGAAGAAAGTGGCGGATACGGTGCTGAACGATCCTGAAGCGGCCGTTCATTATACGGTAACGGATCTATCTGAGAAGGCCGGCGTTGGCGAAACCTCGGTCATTCGCTTCTGTCGGAGCTTGGGCTTTAGCGGATATCATGAGTTCAAGCTGTCGATCACCGTTACGGTGCTAAATGCGGTGAATACGGAAACCGAGGTGGCGGAGGAGGCGGGCGACTACCCGCTCTCCATCATGAACCGCGTCACCGCCATTCATACGAAGGTCATGGCGGATACGAGAGCCTTGCTGGACCCGAAATCGTTGATGCAGGCTGCAGAGTGGTTACTGTCGGGCAAGCGCGTTCATTTTATCGGCGTAGGTTCGTCGGGCATTACCGCCCAAGACGCGTATTACCGGTTCATGCGGCTCGGCTTGCCCGTGACGGTGCAACAAGACGCGCATATTATTGCGATGTCGGCGTCGCTGCTAGGCAAAGACGATATTGTGTTCGGCATCTCAACGTCGGGCAGCACCAAGGATCTGGTCGATCCGATCAAGAAGGCGAAGGCGAGCGGCGCCACCGTCATTTGTCTGACCAGTCACGCCAGATCGCCGATTACGCAGGTTGCCGATGCGATTTTGTTGGTGCCCACCAAGGAATCGCCGCTTCAGGGAGGGGCGCTTTCGACGAAAATCGCGCAAATCCAGGCCATTGACATGTTGTCCGCCATTGTAGAGTCTCTCTCCAAGGAGAGGACTTCGGAAGCGATCATGAAGACGGCCAATGCGGTTGCGGACAAGCTATATTAAGGAGGCAGGGCATGAACAGCCAAACGTATTTGACAAGCGTAGAAACGTGCATGGAGTGGATCGAGTCGCAAATGCTGACGTTCGACGGCGGCTATCACGGCATGTACGAACGGATTCGGATCAATGAGCATATAAGGGTCAACTGGGTCAGGCCCGATTGCAATACGGAGCTGCTCAGAACTTTAACTGTGTACGAGCGGATCACCGGCTCCGATCGTTACGCGAAGCTGGCCGCGAAGATCAAGGAATGGGTGCTGCGCGTGCAGGATAACGATCCTTTGTCTGTATGGTACGGGAGTTTTCCGTTCTTTTTGGTAGAGGGGAATACCGTAACGGATTCGGGGAAAAAGCTTTACCAAAATGACAACGGCCGGATTATGATCGCGTTGCTCCATGCCTACGAAATCGACCGGGATCCGCGTCTGCTGGAAAGCGCGGTGAATGTAGCCGATTACTGGATAGGCATCCAGCGTTCCGAAGGCAATTTTGTGCGGAAGGACGGCAAAACGTGGGAGCTTGCGAAAGGGCCGGACTTTGTGCTGTGGCTTGCGGCCGGCTTCCTGCTTCTGCATCAAGCTACAGGCGGAGAGAAGTACAAAACGGCGGCATTGAAAGCTTATGATTATTTGCTCGCGCTTCAGCTTGAAGACGGCAGGATAAAGACATCCTACGAGCTGGAACTGACCGAAGATTGGAGACCTCTGTCCTCCGAGACGGCCAAAGCGCTGTATAGCTTCAGCGTGGCGTACCGTCTGACGAAGGATGAGCGTTTTGCAACAGCGCTGAGGAAGGCGGGCGCCTATACGCTCTCCTTGCAGCATGGAAGCGGCGGAATCTTGAACAACGACGCCCAGACGAAAGATGCTGCACTGCAAAACAACGAAAATCTGTGCGATCTGGTCTATACGCAAGGGTTCGCTTTGATGGCGCTCATAGAGGCGTGGCAGGCTACCGGCGATGTTAACTATGAAGAAGGCGCGCGGAAGCTGGCAAACTTCTTGACGGACATCCAGTGCAAAGGCGAATCGCCGCTGTGGGACGGGGCTTGGCGCGGCTCCTACAACGCCGTAACCCGGCAATGGGACGGCAGGGCCGACCAGAACAACCATATCGACGAAGGCGGCATGTATTCGGTTTATACCGGCTGGACCGCGACGAATAATATGTTTGGTTTGCTGCGCTTGCATGAGCTTTCGCAAAAGTAGTTCAGTTCGATTACGGCAAGTGAAAGGTGGGCGGAGAGTTGAGCGGCAAAGATGATTCAATGGTTGAAGCACAGGAGCGCGCGGCGGCTGGCGAGGACGGGATGCATGTCATAGGAATGGATGTCGGCGGTACCAACATCAAGGCGGGCATCATAAGCCCGGATGGCGCGATAATCGGACTGGCTCAAGCTGCGACGCCCGTGAACCAGGGCAAAGAGGCAATTCTCGCCTGCATGGAGGAAGTGGTCGGTCAGCTTCGGAACGATTATAGAGGGGAAATCAGAGCGCTTGGCATCGGCGCGGCCGGCCGAATCGACAGGCAAACGGGGACGGTGCTTTATGCGACCGATAATTTGCCGGGTTGGATGGGCACGCCGTTGAAATCGGTAATGGAGGCCAGGCTGTCGCTGCCTGTATTCGTGGACAACGACGTCAACGCGGCTGCGCTGGGAGAAGGTTGGCTAGGTGCTGGACGGGAGGCCAGGCATTATGTGCTGCTGACATTGGGTACCGGAGTAGGGGGAGCTCTCGTGCATGATGGCAAGCTGATTTCGGGCCCGCGCGGCGGAGTGGGAGAAATCGGACATATGATCCTGTATCCCGGCGGCATGGCTTGCAACTGCGGTCAGACCGGCTGTCTGGAGCAATATGCTTCTGGAACGGCCCTCAACCGTTCGGCGAAGCTCGTGGACAGCGGATGGGACAGTCGCGAGCTGTTGCGGCAACTGGAGCTGGGACATGAACAGTCGCGAGCCGTTATAAGCCGATTCGTGTCCGATCTGGCAACCGGACTGGTCTCTCTGCAGAATTTGTACGATCCGGAGCTAATCATCATTGGCGGCGGAATTATGGATACGCATCGATTGTGGTGGAGGGACCTGTTAGCGCAGCTTGGCTCCTGCACGGAGCAAGCGCTTAGCGTAAGACCCGCAGTGTTAGGCAATGAAGCGGGACTGCTTGGGGCCGCCCGATTGGCGTTGGACGAGTGGAATGCAGGATGGTCGTAATCGAAGCCGTATTCGGTTCGAAGACTTGCGCAAGACCGATCGCATAAGCTATAATACGTAAAAATCGAATTCGACATTATGCCCGTGAAGAGAATCCAACTCGGAGGCGTACTCGTCAAGAGGATAGCAGCTCAAAGTACCGCAAGGTGCGGAGCAAGCGTGATTGATCTCGCGCCGCTTCGGTCAAGCGTCCTCCTAAGTTTACCGGAATCCGCCCGTTACCGCGGAACAAAGAGGATCGGACATGGCCATTGTCTGTCTGGTCAATTTGGGTGGCACCGCGAGTATAAGCGCTCCTCGTCCCAGTGGGATGAGGGCGCTTTTTGTGTTTTTTGCCGGTTATGAGGCATAACTAACAAACAAAGGAGCGGTGTCACGATGTTGGACATGAAGTGGATCAGGGAGCATGCGGCTGAAGTACAGCGGACGGCGGATCTCAAGGGAATCAAATTGTCGATTGCGGAGCTGCTGGAGGCGGACGACGCCAGGAAGAAGGCGCAAGGCGAGACGGATGGACTCAGAGAGCGTCGCAATAAGCTGTCGGAGTCGATCGGCGGATGGATGCGGGGCGGCAACCGTGATGAAGCGGAACGAGGACGCGCCGAAGTGCGGGAAATAAACGGCCGCATCGGGGAACTGGAGCGAAAGCTGGAAGAAGTCCTGCTCGCTGTAGAGAATCTGGCTGAACGCGTGCCGAATATCGTATCGCCGGATACGCCGATCGGGCAGTCGGATAAGGACAATGTGGAGCTGAAGCGGGTAGGAGAGCCGCCGGTCTTCGACTTCGAATGGCGGGATCATATGGCGATTGCGGAGCTGCACGGACTTGTCGATGTGAAGCGAGGGGTAAAGACGGCGGGCAGCCGGCATTATTATTTGACCGGTACGGGCGTGCTGCTGCATCGCGCCGTCCAGCAAATGGCGCTGGACCTGCTGGTGGAGCGAGGTTTCACTCCGCTGGATGTGCCGCTGATGGCACGGGCGGAAGCGATGAAGGGAACCGGCTTCTTCCCGCAAGGGGAGGATCAGACGTACCGGATTGCGGAAGAAGAACGCTACCTGGTGGGGACGTCGGAGGTGCCGCTCGTCATGTTCTATGCTGGCGAGATTGTGGATGTCGACCAGCCGATCAAGCTGGCCGCGGCTTCGATGTGTTTCCGCAGCGAAGTCGGTTCGGCAGGGCGGGACGTGCACGGTCTCTATCGCGTGCATCAATTCGCCAAGGTGGAGCAGGTAGTCATTTGCCGAGCGGACGCGGAGCATTCGGAGGCCATGCTTCAAGAAATTACGGGGCATGCCGAGACGGTGCTCCGCATGCTGGAGCTGCCTTATCGCCAGATGGCGGTCTGTACGGGCGACATGTCGCAAAAGACGTATAAGCAATACGATCTGGAAACCTGGATGCCGAGCCGCGGCGCTTACGGCGAAACGCATTCGTCGTCGAATTTGCTCGACTTTCAGGCTCGCCGTTCGAACATTCGTTACCGCGACGAGGAGGGAACGCTTCGTTATTGCCATACGCTCAACAACACGGCCGTAGCCAGTCCGCGCATCCTGATCCCGCTGCTGGAGAACCACCAGCGGGAAGATGGCTCGATCCACCTTCCTGAGGCGCTGCGTCCCTATATGGGCGGCAGGGCGGAGCTGGGCGTTCCGGAGAGGTAAGAGGCGGGGGGGAGCTGACAGCCAAGGGTCGAGAGCTGCGCGTGGTGCGGATCGGGCAGGCTTGTCTACCTGCACGTCCGGGCTCTTTGGCTTTTCTACGTTGCTCGTTTCGTTAAGGCCATATGCCTCTCCCTTCGCCCAAGCGGGTTTCCAACCCACACCTTACCGGCTCCTTGCCTACTCCTTACCCGCTCCTTACCCGCTCCGCTTCCGCTCGCGGTACTGGCCCGGAGTGACGCCTTCCTGCTTGCGGAAGGAGCGGATGAAGTTCTGCGGGTTGTTGTAGCGCAGCCGCGCGGCGATATCCTTGATCGGCATCTCGCTGTCCGACAGCCAGCGCTTCGCCATGTTGAACCGGTACATCGTCAAATATTCGCTGAACGAATGGCCCGTCTCCTTGCGGAAGACGCTGCTCAAGTAATTGGCGTTGTAATGCAGACGTGCCGCGCACTCCTCCAGCGTCAGATCGGAATCGTAATGATGCTGGACGAGATCGATGATTTTCTCCGAAATGTTGTGGTATTGCGCCTCGCGTCTGTCCCGGAACACCTTCACCATGGGATGTACGACGCCGGTCCAGAACCACTCCTCGATCTCCGCATGTGTAGGCAGCTTGAGCAGCTCCTCCAGCAGCGAGCTCTTCATGGGATGAATCTGTCCGAGCCCGACGCCGGATTCCTGCATGACGACCAGCAGACTGTTTAGCAGCCGCGCGAGCGGAATCTGGTATTCCTGCGGACTGTGCTCCTCCGCGAACACGGCTTGCAGGAATTGCTTCAGCAGTTCCCTAGCGGTGTCCTTCTCGGCCAGCTTGATCGCGTCGAGCAGCTCGTTCTCGATGTACGAAGGGTAGCCAATGCCCCAAAACGGCTTGCCCTCCTGCTGCTCGAAATGCTCGTATTGAATAATAATACCCGTACCGAGCTTCATCCGCTGCTTAAGCGCCTCGATCCCTTCGCGGCAGGCAACGGAGAGATGATCGAAGGCCGTGAAAGGCAAGCTGAGGCCGATGCTGATCTGCACGTTCAAGTAACCGGCAACCTGGCTCTGTACCTGCTCCGTAACGGCATACATCTCCTCGGAGAACCGCGTGGCATCCTCGGTGGCGCTCCCAACCACGACGACGATTGTGCCGTCCATGGCAACGGGAGCCAGCCGGCCTTGCAACGGCACCAGCTCTTCTACGATATTTTGGACAGCAAAGAGCAGCAGATCCAGATCGCTTTTGGTATAACGGCTGTCCTCCTGAAAGTCGATCTGCAGCGCCATGACGGCCATAGTCCGCCAGCTCTCGAGCTGCTCGTCGTAACCGAACTGCCGGAGCTTCTCCGGCATGGAGCTTCCCCGAACGTTGCCTTGCAGCGCGCGCATCAGAAAGAAGGCGCGCGCTTGCTGCACGTGCTGCTGGACCTCCTTCTCCAGTTGGGATTTGGACTGGAACAACCCGTGCACGCGCTCGCTGATGACCTGGAATTCGTTGCGGCTCCGCCTGTCCGCGCGCCCGTCCGTCATGCGTTCGCCGACCTGGGCGAGCAGAAGCTGGATGGGCGAGTACATGCGGCGGGATCCGATCCAGGCAAGAAGCAGCGACACCAGCAGCATAAACAGGCAGATGTACAGCGTGTAGGCGCCGATTTTGACGGATTCCTTGGTCATGGCTGAAATGGAGGAAACCGACAGGTAATGCCAGCCGTTTAGTTCGGACCTGTAATACGTAACGGATTGTTTGCCTTGCTCTCCGGCGACGACGAAGTCCCCTGCCGCGTCGGTCAGGCGATCGGCGGGCATTCCCGCGACCTCGGCCGGTTGTCCGATGAGGGAAGGGTCGCTATGCAGCAGGATCCGGTTTTCTTCATCCAGAATGATCATATGCGCAAGCGTGGCGTCCGACGTTTCCAGCTCTACGAGATCCTGCAGACTGCAGGCGGGAATATTGGCGACGGCGAGGCCGTACTTCTCCAAACCCGACGTTGGAAGCTTCTTCACCAGGCTGATACTGTACGGGCAAGCGGCGGTGCCGCGGGCATTCTCCTCGGAGTAGAACCATTCCGAAGGCGTCAGCACCCAGGACACGCCCTCGGGCGTATTTCGCAGCGAAGCCAGTTGTTCGTGGAAAGGGTAGCGGTCGAACGCATAGAGACCGGAGTTTTTGACCATCCAGTTGTGGCGCTCGTTAATCAGAATGACATCTTCCAGCTTCGTGTCAAACGATTGCATATAACGGATCTCATTCTGGATATCGTTATAGGTCATGAAGTCGTCCGCCGACAGCGGCCCCTGAATGGCCCGCTTCAGGACGGTGGAATGAATCACCTGATTTAGCGTGTGGTTGACAGTCGTGAGCTTCTGCTCTACATTGGAGTTAATTTGCATCAGCAACTGGCGATTGCCGCTGGCGACGTTTTCCTGAATTTCCTTGGACGACGTCATGTAGGAGAACGACCCGATGAAGATAACCGGAAGGGTGCCAAGCAGGCAGCCGAAGATCGTCAACTTGCTAAGAAAGGACAATGAACGCACGGACTTCTCCACCTTCTCTCTCTAGATTGCGTCGCTGTTACCACTATTTTAGTAAACGCATACATGCGGGACAATAATCATCTTCTCTGGCGATGATCATTAGCTTAGATTATGTCGGCTGCAGGCCGCAAGTACAAGGGGGATTTCGATGTCAGGGCTACAGAGACCAGCTGTCTGCCGCTTCCGCAAGCTCATGCTGACAATTTTGCCGCTGCTTCTATTATGCGCTTCTTGCACCGGCGACGATGACAAAAAGTCGAGCGGCGGCGGAGACGACAAACCCGTTATAACGATTATGGCGCCGCTGCACTTCCCCCACTCGCCGAGTGAAGAAACGATGAACGAGCTGGAGACGTTGACAGGTACGCAGCTGGAGATCAACTGGGTGCCGGACGGCATCTACACCGACAAGATGAATACCGCTCTGACGACGAATTCGCTCAAAAAGGTAACATTCGCCAAACATACGGATTACATGTTCATGAAGAATTCGATCCGATCCGGGGCCTTTTGGGAAATCGGTCCTTATCTGGAGCGTTTCCCGAACCTGAAGCATCTCGACAAAGGTATCCTTGCCCAGACAGCCGTGGATGGCAAGCTTTATGGCTTATACACGGAGCGGCCTTCGTCCAGACAGGGCATCATCATCCGCGAGGATTGGCTGAACGTGCTGGGGCTGGCCAAACCCTCTACGCTGGAGGAGCTGTATGAGGTGATCCGGCAGTTTACGCAAAACGATCCCGATGCCAACGGCAAACACGACACCTTCGGCCTGGTGGATCGGAACGACCTTGTGTTTGGCGCGTTCAAGACGCTGGGCTCTTATTTCGGGACGCCTAATAATTGGGGAACGGATGGCGCGGGGGGCGGGCTTGTACCGGAATTCGAATCCGCCGCTTATCTCGACACGATGAACTATATGAAAAGATTGTATGATGAAGGGCTCATCAACAAGGATTTTGCGGTAACCAGCAAGGAGATGCAGCGCGACTTCGTTATTCGCGGGCTAGCGGGCGTATACATTGGCAGCATGCAGGACGTGCAGCGTCTGTCCGATGAGGCCCAACTGTTTAATCCGAAGGCGAAATTTACGCTGGTGAACCGTATTCAGGGTCCAGAGGGTTATCGGGTTTGGTCGATTCCGAATTATTTTGGGCTGTATCTGTTTTCGAAGAAGGCGATCCGCACCGAGGAAGAGCTGCTGGACATTCTGGCGTTTTACGACCGGACGATGGATGGCGATGTAGCGAATTTGCTCAAATACGGCATGGAGGACAAACATTATTTGTTGAAGGACGGCAAGGTGCTGCTGCCCGAGGAGATGACGCAGAAGCGTACGACAGAGGCGGGCGGACTGTATGTGCTCATGATCGCCGATCTCAGCAATCCCAACGTCAAGGACGTCAGCGAGCAAGAGACGCTGCAGGAGGAAGCCGAGAGGTATACGGCGGACAACGAGAAGTTTATCGTGCCGGATCCCACTAACGGGTTGGAGTCCAAGACGTATGACGAGCGCGGCGTGGAGCTGTACAAGATTATCTCCGACGCCACCTACAACTATATGTTGGGCAAGCTGGACGAGGATGGCTTTTACCGGGAAGTGGAGCGATGGAAGCTGCAGGGCGGATCGGATATTATAAAGGAATATACGGAAGCGTACAACGCGAAATAATTGAAGGCCCTCCCGGGTGTATGGGAGGGCCTTTTCGTAATGCTGCGGGGGGCTGACTGGCGCAATAGCCCGAGAAAATCGGGCTATAGGAGCAGAGCAGGCGCTGCCGATCGCAATAGCCCGAGAAAATCGGGCTATAGGAGCGGGGCAAGCGCTACCGAGCACAATAGCCCGAGAAAATCGGGCTATAGGAGCAGAGCAGGCGCTACCGAGCGCAATAGCCCGAGAAAATCGGGCTATAGGAGCGGGGCAAGCGCTGCCGATCGCAATAGCCGGAGAAAATCGGGTTCCAGGCCTCGCTTGAGCAACTTTGGATGCTGCAACCCGAAAAAATCGGGTTGCAGTTGGCGGAGGTGTCATCCCCCGCCGCCGATAATCATTACTTCAGAGAGGCGGGCGTGGAGGCGCGATATGAGCAAATGATTGTTTCGGCACCGATTGCGGCGATGTTACGCTCTAATCGTCCCAGTCAGGGGCATAGCATCCAACCAAACAAATCGGAGGTCAAGGCGAATGAACAAAAAAGCCATTGCATTGGGCAGCATCCTCACGCTTAGCATGATAGTAACCGCATGTTCGGGGGGCAACGGCAATAGCGCAAGCACCCCAGACCCGACTCAAAGCAGCGGAGGCGCGACACAGGCGACGGAAAAACCGGCCGAGCCGGAGAAACCAACCGAAATCACGATCATGCTTCCTCTTAACATCTCGGAGACGCCGCCGGACACAATCAAGAAAGAGCTCGAAAAGCTGACGAACACGAAGCTGACTTATCAATTTTTCCCTGCGGACACGTACGAAGAGAAGCTGAACGCTTCCTTCGCGACAGGCTCCCTGCCGCAAGTGACGTATCTGAAGAACCAGGCGACCTTCCTCCAGATGAAAGGCGCGATCCGCGACGGCCAGTTCTGGGAGATTGGTCCTTACCTCGCCGAATTCCCGAACCTGAACAAGCTGAAGCCGGAAATTCTGAACAATACGAAGGTCGACGGCAAGCTGTATTCTCTTTACATCGGACGTCCGCTGGCCCGCCAAGGCATCATCTATCGCAAGGACTGGGCGGATAACCTCGGCCTCGGCGCGCCGACCACCATCGATGAGCTGTACGCGATGATCGAGAAATTTACGAATGGCGATCCGGACAAAAACGGCCAGAACGACACGCTGGGCTTGACGGACCGCAACGATCTCATCTACGGCGCATTCAAGACGCTCTCCGCCTACTTCGGAACACCGAACAACTGGGGAGAGAAGGACGGCGGCCTGCAGCCGGAGTTCGTGTTCGACCAGTACGTGGCGACGATGGATTTCATGAAGAAGATCCGCGACAACAAACTCATGAACGTCGACTTCGCGGCGACGAGCAAGACGGACCAGATCAACCTGTTTACGAGCGGCAAAGCCGGCGTCTATATCGGTTCCCTGCAAGACGTCAACTCGCTGCACAAGGATCTTGTGAAAAACGTTCCGGACGCGGTCATCGAAGTGCAGAACGTGGTGACGGGACCGAACGGCGAGAATGCGTCTTGGGCGATTCCGGGTTACAACAACGTCGTGCTGTTCCCTAAGGGCGCGATCAAGGACGAGGAGCAGCTTAAGAAGGTGCTGGCGTTTTTCGACAAGATGATGACGCCGGAAGTGGCCAACCTGATGTACTGGGGCATCGAAGGCACGCATTATAACGTGCAGGATGGCAAGGCCAAGGCTTCCGACAACGCGGAGCTGACGGAGCGCGAAGTCAAAGGTTACAAGGACAGCGTCATTGGCGAGCCGGAGACAAACGGCATGCTGGAGGGATTCCACGACTTGGCGGTTCGCGTCCATGCGGAGCAGCTTATTGTGGAAAGCGAGAAGGTCGCGGTGCACGATCCGACGGCGCCGCTGGATTCCGCGACATTTACGGAGAAGGGCACGCAGCTGCAAGAGCTGATCAAGGACGCGACGTACAAGTACATCTACGGAGACCTCGACAGAGCCGGCTACGACAAAGCCATCGAAGATTGGAAAGGCCGCGGCGGCGCGCAAATGATCGAGGAGTTCTCGGCGGCGTTCAAGCAATAAGCGGATAAGCGGACATTAAGCAAGTAGGGGCAAGAGGAGGATGACGGGCCGCGAGCCATGATGTCGCGAACGGACCGCAGGCGGGCCGCGAGCCATGATGTCGCGAACGACCGCAAAC
>NZ_BDQX01000190.1 GCF_003112455.1 Paenibacillus agaridevorans | reverse complement strand
AGCTCAGCTGGTTAGAGCGCACCCCTGATAAGGGTGAGGTCGGTGGTTCGAGTCCACTAAGGCCCACCATTATCATCACTGAAGTGATGATCCCATTATGGGGCCATAGCTCAGCTGGGAGAGCGCCTGCCTTGCAAGCAGGAGGTCAGCGGTTCGATCCCGC
>NZ_BDQX01000189.1:21768-25574 GCF_003112455.1 Paenibacillus agaridevorans | reverse complement strand
GGACGTTAATCTGAGTACCTTTCCGGTCCATCGGCGTTTTTAACGCCTACAACGGCTCGTTCGCTTACTTTTTGGAGCCATAAGCGTTTCTAACGCCTATGGACGTTAATCAGAGTAACTTTCCGGTCCATCGGCGTTTTTAACGCCTACAACGGCTCGTTCGCCTACTTTTTGGAGCCATAAGCGTTATTAACGCCTATGGCTGATGATCAGAGTTACTTTCCGGTCCATCGGCGTTTTTAACGCCGACAGCTGCTCGTTCGCCTACTTTTTGGAGCCATGTAGGTTTTATCGCCAATAAGAATTTCACTTCCAAAGCAAGCTCGGAACCATATAAATTCTGACGTGGTAAAATAGGCTTCTCACAAAGTTCGGTCTGAACTCGTGAGAAGCCTATTTGTTATTTATGTGATCAAATGACGTTTTTTAACTTGAGCTTCATCGCTTTGCCGGATTTCGAGTACCGGACTGTATCCGGTCCCAAACGGGACAAAAGCGTAACGTTCCACCCATGTAATGTCCGGATGCACGTATCCGGTCACTCCGTCCTCCCACACTTTTTTTCCTTGGAACGTGCTGGGCCCGACGAAATAAGGATCTCCCGAGTAATGATGATGAGGCCCCAGCAAATTGCGCAGCGTTCCGGTCAAATGAATCGTAATCGTATTGACTCCGGGATTCAGCAGATCCGTAAGCTCCCATTCGTAAGGTCCCCATGCCAGCCTTCCCGCGCTCGTTCCGTTAACGTCAACGCTTATTACGCAAGTTGTCGGCTCCTGTAGACACAGCGACACGCTTTGCCCCCGGCCGTCCCATTCGATCTCTTTTTCCAACGACAACGTTCCTTGAAAAAAGTGAAAGCCCTGACTCGTCAGCTCGTCGATCTGGTAATGAGTTCGTTGGGGTCGGATCTCGTACGCTTCCACCTGCGCCTCCACTAGGTTTTGCGGGGAGCTCCAATACGAGGATGGCTCAACCGCCGTCTCGAAAACGCCGAGCAAATACAAGCTCTCCAACTCCGTCTTGTGCACGAATCGGTTCCGCTCCGTCTCGAATGCACCGGAATCGTCCAAATAGCAATGCTCCATCCGGCCTTCGAACACTCTATGAACGACGAGGGTGTTCATCCCGCTCCTGACGTACGGACCGATCTCGGCTTTCTCGATCGAAGCGTCCAACCATGACCCCTCTGTCTGTAAGGGGAGCGTGAGGTCGTTTAAGGAGAAACGGCAGGAATGCAGGTCTTCTCCCGCCAGAATTAACCCTTGGCGGCAAGCAAGGTCAGGATGGACGCAAAAAGAAAAAGCCAGTTCGATATCCAGCCGCTCCCGTCGGGAGACCAGAAGCTGCTGGACGTGCAACACGTCGAGCGGCTTGCTCCACGCTTCTTCTCCCGACAGCCGGTAGCGGCATCGGTCCAAGGTCAACGCGTTAAGGACCTGATGCTTTAAGCTCCAAGCTCCCCCGAGCTCGAACGAGCTTCGTAGCCCTTTGCGTTCCAAGCGCTCTTCGGCGACTGGCGCAGCCTCCGGAAGTCTCTTCGCCGCAAATAGGATGGATTCGCCAGGACCGAGCGTGAACGTATGTCTCGTCTTCCCGTCCGCTATCGCGACGGATTGCACGTTCCTCTCGCCCGAAAGGGCATCGACCGCCCACACCTCGCAAGCCCCGTCCCACGTAAGCGCCAGTTTCCGAAGGCCGGGATCCCGGCGGGCGTGAAAGAGAAACAGCGTCCCCTCGTCCTCAGTTCTGCGGTGATGAGCAATGATGTCTTTGGCCGGTCGCCCCGCTTCGTCGGCAAGCCGATACAGGGAGGGCGTTTCCCGCAGCACGAACTCAAACGCCTTATACGTCGGCATGATCCGCTTTACATGCACCTCGCACCATTCCCGCAGCGCCTCCGAGGGCTCCCCCTCGATGTGGCCCGGATATTCCCCCGCGCTGACGACCGTTCCTCCCTGCTCCACGAACTGCCTTAGCAGTTCAAACGTGCTCTTCTCCAGCGAATACAGAGCTGGCAGAAAAACGAGGCTGTACCGGCATTCGCCCACCTTTAGCCGGCCCTGCTCGACCTCGCCGTATCGGCTCAGCAGCGTCTCGTCTCCATAGTCGAACTCCCGCTGCATGTCCAATAGAAGCTGCGAAATTTCCCCAAACCTCCGGTCAAGCTCTCTCACGGCATGAGGCCGTTCCGGCTCGTAGAGACACCACGCGCTGGTAATCGGATGAATGACCAAAATGTCCGCCGCGGATGTTCCAGCGGTCAATCTGTTCTGGCGGTTCTCCACATAGCGATTGAATAAGTCGAAATGCGGCCACCAGGGCTGATGCGGCGACAGCGAAGGCGGATAATCCCGTTTGCGTGCGCCTCGCAGCGAGTAGGACGCCAGGTGCTGGCACTGCACGTTGATTCCGAGCGCCAGCTGCCAATCGGCGATCCACTTCAAATCTTCGAAATGCGCTCCCCAGCCGCTGCAGCCAAACGTCTCCGCCAGCACCTGCCTCCGACCGAGCTGGCGCGCCGCGCTCGCCGCCTGCTTGATCAGAACGGGGCGGGTCAGCCGCAGACCAAGGTGGTCGATACCCGGCATCTGCATCCATTCGTAATGAGGCATCGCCGCGCCGATCTGCGACATCTGGAAAAGAAGGGTATCCTCGGCAGCCATGTGCCCCGTGAAACATAAACCGTTTTTCTCGCACCATAGGCCGATCTGAGCCGTGTATGAGGCGACAAATTGCTTCGTAACCGTCTGCCAATAGTCATGCCTGATCTTTGCCGTATCCGGTTGCTCGAACCAAAGCGCGGGAAGCGCCGACAGCAGGTCGTAGCCGCGGCCGGTTTCGAAAGCCGCGGTCAACGATGGCGACCAAGGCCATTGGCCAACCGCGTACTGGGGCTCGTCGGTAAAAACACCCCGAATCGTACTCCCGAATTCTTGGCCAAAGCGCTCCTTGTACTTTTCATGCGTATGAAGGATAAAGAACGCGACGGCCTCGGGGTTGAGAAGATCGGTATAGTAGGGATTAACGTCATAATAGACATGGAGCACCTGGGAAGCCGCATGCAAAATCTCCTCCGGCGCGATCTGCCGCCACGGTCCCTCTTCCCCATCCCGGATGTAGCAGGCCAGACTACGGTCCGTCAGCCGAAACCTTGCCGGCTCGACGATTTCGCGGCACAGCCATTTTTGCTGAAATCGTTCCCCTTCGCCGGGCACCTTGCCGCCGCAAAATCCGCTGGGCCACGCATCTTCGTCGTAAAGCCAGATTTCCATGTCCAGCTGCTTCGCTTCCTCTACCGCCCAGCCTACGGCTTCCATCCATTCGTCTCCAAGATACGGCGTTTGCAGTCCGCCTCTGGCGTGAAGGAAGACACCGTGAAGGCCCGCTCGCTTGAATTCGCCCAGTTGCCTGTCGATCTCCTCCCGCTCCAGTCGGTCGTTCCACGACCAGAACGTCAAATTTCCTTTTGTCCAAATCCGGTTATTAGCGAGCATGAATCATCGCCGCCTCCAGCCATTCCGCGCAGCTTTCCCGATCCCAGCCGTCGATTAAATTCTCCCTCTCCAAAGCCACCCGCCAATGGGACGCGGCCTCCTCCCACCGCCGCTCGATGGCGCAAAGCTGGCCCGACGATTGCGAGTGGATGGAACGAAGCTTGGTCGAGACAAAATCGTAGTAGCGCATCAATTCGGCCGCGTCGGCGCTAAGCTCGATGGAGGACGAAGCGACGGCCGCATGGTCATCGGAGGACAGGGCGGCTGTCCCAAGTTCGTCGGACAACGGGCCGGCAGGCTCATGATACG
>NZ_BDQX01000189.1:16796-21637 GCF_003112455.1 Paenibacillus agaridevorans | reverse complement strand
CGGGCCCGCGGAACGGCTCCGTCGTCCATAGCGGGCTGCCAGCCGAAAACCTCCTCCCCGTCCGTCCTCAGCCATGTATCGGTAAATCTGAGCTTAAAAAACTCCGTATTGTAAGCCGTGAGTCCGGCCAGGGCATCCGACAGCCGATCCAGACGCTCCCGGCTAATCACGGCATATGGACCATACAAATGGCGGCATAAGCTTTCGATCGTTGTCTCCGCCTCTTCTTCCTCCCAGGCCATCCGGGCAAAAACATAGAGATTCGGCCACATCGCGGCACGCTCCGAATCCATCTCCCGCCCGGCGTCGGCCGCGGTCACCGCCTGTCTGGAGATTTCCTCCCGGATGATGCGGACCGACTTGCCGTAAGGCACGATCAGGCTCATGACGCCGCTCGCCCCAATGCGGCGAAAGGAGGCCATGTCCTCTCCGATCGTCCGGAACAGCGGCGGGAACAGGGAGGTCAGCATCCAATAATCGGAATAATATTCGAACGCGGTCAGTCCCGTTCCGAACGTCCCGCACGCCTCCGCCCATCGGTCGACAGCCGCTTTGAACCTTACGTCGCGAGGCAGAATAGGCTCCTCGAATGAGTCCCGGTAGTTCCGTCCCCAGCAGGCGATCAAAGTGTCCAACTCGCTTGATGTCGGAACGTCCTCTAGCATGCTCCACTCCAACTGCGCATTATAGGCGATGTGTTCTACGTTCACCTTAATGCCTTTCGCGTCGAACGCTTTGCGAAGCCGATCGAGAAACCCGATATAGGCGGTCATGAACCCGGCTCCGCGGCAAGCGGAGCAGCCGCATACATGCTTATTGTCGTTGGGCCATAGCGATAACGTTCGCAGCGCGTCGCCTTTTTCCAGCTCCCTTTCCGCAAAAGAGACGACGTTTCCGATCATGACCTCGACGCCTGCCTCGCACGAGTAGCACGGCTGATCGATCATTCGCGCGCCATCCTCCCCCGCCAGAGCAAACCATTCCGGATGCTCCGGATAAAGCTCCGCCGCCGGGAAAAACCTGCCCAGACTATGGCCGCCCAACGTGAGCTTCAACTGCCTTCTGGCAAGCTCGGGTCTTAATTGCTCCTCAAACCGCTCCCACAGCTCGATCGTAAAAAACAGATCGTTTAAGCCGTTTTTGGCGGACCAATCGATTAAAGCCTTGGCGTATTCGGACGTCTCCGAGCTTTCCAGCACGATCCCCCTTCTCGAAAACGCCGGCTTGTAGCGTCGGCTGCCGACGACCGGTGCGGGCTCGCCCACAGGAACGGAGCGATGTGCAGGAGTTGGCCAGGAGATTCCCGCATGCTCTTCCAAAAAGCGATACGCGCCATACAATACCGCTCTCGGGCTGCCGCCAACAATGACCGCGCCGCCGTTCTCGGCGAATATCCGAAACCCGTCCGCTTCCTCCCGATTACCGTCCGCCGTGTCGAGCACGCGCAGCACGATCGCACCGCCTCCGTCTTCCCCCTCTTCCATCGAACAAGAATACCCGGCAAGAGCCAGATGCGTTTTCAGCTCGGACGCCGCGAAAAGCAGCACTTCATGAGTCGACTTGGGTACCAATATTCGCAAGCCGGAGTCGAGATGGTCCGATAGACGATAGCTTTCTTCTTTTCCCACTGCAACAATCCCCCTGTCCGATATTCGCGATAAGGGGAAGGCAAGGCCCGCCATCGGCACCTTGCCTTCCCGCACAACTATTTTTCCGGCACTGGCAAAACTCACCTTGACAGCAAGTTATAAAGCACCTGTGCCATTTCTGCCCTGGTGGTAGTGCTTGTCGGCGTAAGCTTTCCAACACTTCCTCCGATGGTTCCGGTTTCTACTAACAATGTCATAGCGTCCTTTGCCCACGAAGCAATCTGCCCTGCGTCGCCGAAGCTTGAAAGTGTTTTGCCGGAATTGCCTTGCGGCAGCTTGTCGAAGGCCTTTAAAGCGTTGTACAGCAGAGTAAACATTTCCTGTCGGGCGATCTCCCTGTTGGGCGCAAACCTATTGTTTCCTATGCCTTCGGCTATTCCCAATCTTTTTGCCGCAGCCAGATAGCCGGTATAAAATGTGCTGCCTGCATCCGTGAAGTTAGTCAACCCGTTTTCATCAGGGGCAATCTCATAAGCTCTCATCAGCATGACAAGGAATTCACCGCGAGTCAGCCTTGCATCGGGACTGTAATTGCCGTTGACTGTACCTGTAGTGATACCTCTTGCCGCAATAAAGCCCACTGCCTTGTTGTACCATGCATTTGCCGCTACATCTGCAAAGCTAACCGGATTGTAGCCCACAGCGTAGTAGCTGAAATGAGTGGTGGTAAAAGTAACTGTGCCAGCGATCGCGTCATAATGTCCATTGGGAACCGCTATCGCCTCACCGCTTCCATCGATGAACCAAATCATAATTCTCTCAGGATGGGCAAGCTCTGCTGCTGACGGTAAATAAGGTATCGTTACCGTCACAGGTGCGTTCGGGTTGTTCCACTCCAATTGCTTCCCGTCTATGTAGATGGAAAGCTTGATCAGTGGCCTTTTGCCAATGGCTTTTTTTAATGCCTCAGGCAGTACGGATTTATTACCCTCGCCGATAGAGATTTCCGCTTTTGATCCAGCTACTCCTTTTGCGCCTGTCAGCATATTCGATGGAACAGTAATGCTGCCTTTATCGGTATTAACCCTCAGAGCGCCTTGCCTATCAGTCGTTGACAGATATGGAACTGGAATACCCGTGGTATAGATATCGACGTCTGTGATGGATGGGACTGTAATCACGGAAGTTCCGCCATTTGATAAAAGGTTGTTTATTGAAGCCGTCTCTAAAACTGCAGTTCTAGTTTTTGCATCAACCTTAATGGGCAGGGTCGTATCTTTTGCACCGTTGCCTGAAGCGTCTATCACTTTGATGACTGCGTTATAAGCTGGTGTGGAAGGAGTGCTGACTCCGTTATTGCCTGTTAAACCGTTATTATTTCCGGAGCTTTTCCATTCCGCTGTTACCGTCACATTCTTTGCGGGCATGGTAAATGTAGTGACAGGGTTGTCTTTATCGGTAAAAGTCACACCATCGCTAGAACTCCAACCCCCGAACGTATAATTACTGCGGCTGCCGGCATCTATGGTAATAACCGCACCTTCAGAGTAAGTGCCCGCCCCCGATTCGGCTGCGTAACTTCCGTTTACTGCAAGTGCATAATTCGCTGCAGGTTTTTCCTCAAATACGGCCTTTACATTTACCGCCTCATTAGGCATGGTGAATGTATTTCCATCGATTGTTAACCCTTGCGGACTGACAACCTTCCATTCTTTGAAGATATAGCCCGCCTCTGGTGTCGCGTTCAGCTCAACTATGGTATTCACTCCCGCAGAAGCGACATTGGCGCTCGCTGTGCCGTGACCTTCGGTTTCAACCGCGATGCTGTAGCTGTCCGGCGCAGGGTTGCCAACTTCGGGCACGAACAAAACGTCTCGGAAATAGTTCGTACTGTTAAACGTATAGATCGGCATCGTTCCGATCACGGTCGTGCTCACTCCGCTGTCCTCGTAGGTGACCAGATCCCCGCTGACGAACGGTTGGGCGAAGCCTTGCGGCGAAGCCGCATAAAAATAATCCGACGGCCCGTTCGTGATCGAGACGATATAATCCGTTCCGGCGGAGACTGCAACCGGTTCGGGCAGCAGGAACTCCCGCCATCCGGGATGCCTCGTGGACACGTCCCACGTATATGGACCGGCGATTCGCTGCCCGTCGCTCACTCTCCAGAGGGAGACCAGATGGGCTCCTCCTTCGTCGGGATGGGCGTACAGGCGAACGCCGACGATACGGCCGTCCGCCGTCGTTTGGAATTTCGTCCCCAACTCGTAACGGGCGTCGTTGGAGAAGCCGAGCGGAACCTCTGCGCCCAGAACGGTCTGCTCGTGGTCCGGCATGAAGACGACATCCCGGAAATAGTTCGCGTCATTAAACGCAAATGTAGGCATCGTTCCGAGCGAGGTCGTGCTGACTCCCTCCCCATAGGCTACGAAACGTCCGCTCCCGGTCAGAACCGCAGGACCCCCTTGTCCGCTTACGGCATACAGCTTGTCGCTCACGCTGTTCGTGACCGATACGATATAGTCGCTGCCGGCTTTGATCCGGACTGGCGCCGGCAGGGCGAACTCCTTCCACCCGGACGTCCCGGCGCTTACATTCCAATCGTAAGGCCCGGCCAGCAGCGTTCCGTCATCGGCGTTCCATAACGATACCCGATGAATGCCCGCCTCGTTTTTATGCGCGTAGATTCTCGCTTTGGTCACATAACCGTTGGTGTTGGCAGAGAACCGGGTCCCGAGTTCGTACACCTCATCGCTGTCAAAACGCTCCGGGGTTTGTCCAGCCTGCAGGCTTGTGCCATTGTTCGGCTCGAAGACGACGTCCCGGAAATAATTTGTACCGTTAAACGAATGCGTTGGCATCGTTCCGATCGAGGCCGTGCTTACGCCGCTGCCGGAGTAGGCGACCAGATGTCCTCGCTCGATCGGCTCGGCGAAGTCTTGCGGCGTGTAGACGTAAAACTTGTCCTCCGCGCTGTTCGTCACGGAGACGATATAGTCGGTATCGGCCTGAACGGCCAGAGGCGAAGGCAGCTCAAACAGCTTCCAGCCCTCGTTTCCCGCAGGGAAGGTCCAGTTGAACGGACCGGCTGCCTGCACCCCGTCATCCACTCGCCAGATGGAGACGACATGCTGCCCGCCTTCATTGGCATGCGCGTACAGCTTCACATGCGTAATCGTTCCGTCCACGGTCGTCTTGAACCGGGTTCCAAGCTCGTAGCGGGCATCGTTGCTCGCCCCTGTCGGCGTTTCC
>NZ_BDQX01000189.1:0-16640 GCF_003112455.1 Paenibacillus agaridevorans | reverse complement strand
ACAGCAGCCGTTCCCGTGGATAGGCGATGCTTATCCGCTGATACGGTCAGCGTGGCGCTATGCGTACCGGCGGGCAGATCCAGCGCCAGAACGAACTCCTTGGCGTGCTCGGTCCGAGGAGCGTACAGCTCGGCGTAGGGATACTTTACGCCGTCAATCTCGACGTCAATCCGACCTCCGTCCGGCCCGGCGGATGTGATCAGCGACAGATACGGTCCGGAGAAGGAAAAGGTCAGCTTTGAGCCCGGAACGTTCGACGATAATGCGGTGCCCCCGGAGTAAGACGGATTTGCCTCATCATTCCACGCCCCCGTCCTGACGACCGAGCCGCTTTCGGCTTCGACGGCCGCAGTGTCGTAGGGAACGACGGCGAACAAGGAAGTCGCTTCGTCCTCCATAAAGTAGCGGAAAGAGCTCACGTTCTCCCCTACCGTCGCCCGATTCACCACGTCCACCACTCTCGACGGCTTCGGCAGCGCAATCGACTTTATCCCCGCGTTGCCCGTAGCCGAATGGATCATCAGCAGTTTGCCGTCGGTGCGGATATTGTCTTTGCCGTCATAAGAATACACATGGGCTCCGCCCAGATTGCTGGCGATCGAACGGATCAGTCCAGCCTTGAGTGTTCCGGAACCACTGAAAATGGAGGTCCACGACCCCATGTCTTTGCGGGCGAAGGCTGTTTTGCCTGTTTCCCCATCGTAATGACCGAGCTTAACGGCGCCAGAATCGGTGACATGGAAGGACGGAGTGTACGCATATTCAGGTTCCACGGCGCCGCTGTCCTCTCCGATCCTCCAACCTCCGATCGTCATCGCGCCGCTGCCTTCGGTAGCGGGATCGGAGAAGTTCGAAATGATCGTGGCCGCGCTGGAATAGTCGGACTTGGCGACGGTCATGCCGATCAAATCGGAAATGTTACCGGCGCTGGAGCCGGAATCGTCGAAATAACCGGGCGCTCGCAGAAAGACGAGCACGTTGCCGTCCCGCTTCAGAGCGTCGATCTCCGTCCGCTGATCCGATGTGGCGCGATAAGCGTTCAGAAACACGAACGTTTTAACCGAATCGGGGATGTTCGGCAAATCGGACATCACGTAATAGCCGAACTTCACGCCGCTCCGGGCCATTTCTCTCTGCTGCTGCTCGAACAGATGGAAAAAACCGAAATCCTGATAGTATTCCGGGCCGTAAGGATTGTTGGTCGGCGTTATCTGGTTGACGTTTAACGTGTGATACGGAACCGAATCCTCGTCCACGATGACCGCCACGTCCGGCTTGAACTGCCGGTCGGCGCTTAGCAAATACCGGCTCGCCTGCACGCCCAGAAGCTTTTGGTATTCGTCCCAAATCTCCTCTTGCTTGAACCAGCCCTTGGAGTTGATATCCATCAGGTACTGGCCGCCACCAGTGACGATCTGGTTGCCTGTCTCCCGCCGTAGCGCTGCCAGCGTTTCGTCCAGCGAGTACGTTCTGGGAGTGAACATAATGTCGTCTCGAAAAGGTAAGCCGTCGACGAGATGGGTGCGCGTGTCGTTTTCCAAAATAAACATTTTACCGTGCAGCGCTAGCGAGTCGAAGGATCCCATCGGCCCCGCGTTGATGCCCATAGCCCGATCCCCGTACTTGACGGGAGCGCTGATGAAATCCACGGTGGAGGAGGCGAGCAAGTCCCCTAGCGCATAATGGCCGTTGTTGGACGGACGGGCGTAGTGGGCGGCGACGTAGTGGTAACCGTACATCGACCCGAGCAGCGTCTGCCCGTCCGTCTCCCGCTTGAACAGCCCGCCGGCGTAATTGATCGTCTCGACTATTTTTTTGCTATAGAACGTTTGATAGTCGATTGCCTTGCCTTCGGCGGCTATCGAACGGAAAAAATTTTCCTCCGAATGATCTCTTTCTTCCAAAGTCGGGATGCCCGCCGTGGCAAGCGTGACTCCGGGATCATTCCAAGCCGCTTGCAGAGCCGCATCCGTCTCGTATTTATCGGTTAGCCACTGGCGGAACGCCGCTACCATCGGAGGCGAGTAGTCCTCTCCCGCTCCGATTCTTCCCTCGCTGTTGGAGTCGAAGTACCATTCTCCGCTATCCATGTTCATGATCTGAAAGCCCAGTATCCGGTCCGCATAAGGCTGCTGCTTCAGCCAGGCGATATAATCGACAACCAGGGCGTCAAGTTGATCCCGCCAATCTTGCGACGCCAAGGACGGCCATCCGGAACGCAGTCCCCGCTCCGTCACCGCGTACTGATCCTCCGCCAGATCGAACAGCTGCCCGTCAGCGATGCCGATGCGCATAATGCCGTAAGCGTTGGGATCACGCTGGAACACGTCCTCGTTGACCTGTTCGTTCCAGGCCATGTCGTCCAGCACGTTAATCCAGAACGTCACATGCACGTCGCGCGATTCGGCCATCGTAATCGTATCCAGAAAAGGGCCGTAGTTCGGATGGATTTTCATCGTACTGCCGTAGTTAAACTGCGGGACGACGGGGGTCCCGTTAATTTTGAACACCGGTCCGCCGTTCTCGTTGGAAATCGTGGCGGTGACGGGCCAGTTTCCGGACGCGTGCGCTTTGGAAGAAGGCCCCTGTGTAATGGTTATCGTCCCGGTCAAGCCTAATACGATTGCCAAGCAGATTCGAAGTGCCACGGAAAAACGGTTCATGTTCATTCCTCTCCTCATCTTGAGATTTCAGGCATCGTCAGCCTTTGACCGCGCCGGACATCAGTCCGGACACGAAATGCTTCTGCCCCGCGATAAACAAGGCGACCACGGGCAGCGAAACCAAAATCAGAAACGCATACACCAGATTCCAGTTCCGCACATATTGGCTGATAAAATTGTAAACGAGCATCGGAAGTGTCCATTTGCCGCTGTCGTTCAGGAAAAACAGCGGCATGCTCAAATCGTTCCACACGCCGACCAGCATCAGGATCGATTGAGTCGCGATGACCGGTGCGAGCAAAGGCAGGATGATCGACCAGAAAATTCTCATTGTGCCGAAGCCGTCGACGAAAGCCGATTCGTCCAGCTCGCGCGGAATGCCTTTGATAAAGCCCGTAAACAGAAAGACGGCGAACGGAAGATTCGTAGCGACGACGACCAGAATCAAGCCGGTGAACGTATTCATCAAGCTCAAAAACTGCAGTGTTTTGATCGTTGGAATGTACATCAGAGGAGCGACGAGGCCCGCTATGAACAAAAAATATACCCCCGACACAAACCGGCTTTGCCTTCTCGCCGTGACGAAGGATGCGACCGCCGCCAGCACAAGCGTCAGCGCAATCGAAAACGAGGAGATGATCACGCTGTTGCGCAGCGACTGCAGAATCCTCTCTCCGGACAGCACTTGACGGAAGTTTCCGAACTCCCAAACTTCGGGCCACAGCCTATCGAAGGCGGAGGCTTCCATGCTGCTCTTGAAAGAGCCGAGAATCATCATCAGAACGGGAAAAAAGTAGAAGAAGGCGGCAACGGCGAGAGCAAGCTCCAGAAGAGGTTTTCCTATCCGCTTTCTCATGTTAGATATCCACTTCTTTTCTTTTGAAATAGGTCAGCAGCAGGATGGAGAAGGACGTAATGAGCAAAAACAGGATCAGGTTCATCGCCGTGCCCAGCCCCCAACGACCATCGCCGAACATCTGGAAGGCGATCGAGTTAAGCACCGAGGATGCATAACCCGGTCCGCCGTTCGTCAGCACGAACACCTGCTCGAATACTTTGAAGCCGGCGATCAGACTGAGTACGACGTTGACGCTGACCGCCTGCATCATGAGCGGCAGCTTGATGCGGAAAAACTCCTGAAGCGGATTCGCCCCGTCGATCTGCGCCGCTTCTCCGTAATCGCGAGGAATCGCGAGCAGCCCGGCCATGAAAATGATCATATGAAAGCCGGTGCCCTTCCACACGTCAACGAAGCTGACCGTATACATGACGACGCTTCGGTCCACCAGCCACTCCTGCCGCAGCCCTTCCAGCCCGATAAAACCGAGAAACTGGTTAAGGAAACCATCAGGATGCAGCAGCGCTGTAAACAGCACGCCGACGACGATAAAACTGAGCACGGTCGGCAGAAAAAAGACGGTGCGAAACAGTCTCTTGAATCCGATCCGGCTGCATAAAGCGACTGCGAGCAGCATGCCGAGCACATTTTTCCCAATACTGGTCACGACCGCGAACAACACCGTATTGCCTATAGACAGCATCAGGTCGGCATTTTTCGCAATTTTGACGAAGTTGTCGAGCCCGGTAAACCGGATCGTATCGCGATAAGCGTTCCAATCCGTAAACGAATAAATGAAGCTGAACAAGGTCGGAAAAATGAACAGAGCCAAGTAGATGAGCAGAGCAGGGTACAGAAAAAAATGCGGGTAAAGCCGTCTAGCATTCATAGCGTCTTCCTCCGAGTCTGTAATTAAGGAAGAAGAGGCTTCCTTGTCGTCGGCCTCTTCTTCGGCAGCTAACCCGTTTCGCTTACCATCCCGGCAGCTCGGCGGCTTTGGCCAGCTCGGCGACTTTCTCGTCCCAAGCCTCAAGCACCTGCTTCGGTGTCTTACCTTTGCCGAACATGTCCTGATAGAGCCGGAACAGCTCGGACGTATCCACAGCAATCAAATCGTTATATTGACGTACGACCTTACCTTGGGAGATGTACTCGTCGTATTCCGCTTGCATCAGCGGGTTAAAGCTGACCTGGACGTCCTTGAACGCCGAGAATCTCGGATCTTCCGCGTACTGAATGCCGATAATGTCCGGTTGGCTCCAAAAGTCCAGAAACTTTTTCGCTTCTTCGATGTTTTTGGAGTTTTTGGAGATGAACCAGCCCGTTACGGTACCGACGGTCAGATCGGGGTTGTCCACGCCCGGCGTCGCGAAAATACCGTAATCGCCCACTTGCTCTCCCGCATCGATAAAATCTCCGAGCACGGTCATAGCCGCTTTCCCCGAATTCATCGCTCCCCCAAGACCGTCGAAACCTACGGAAAGATGGTCTTCGTTCACATAACCTTTCTCGAACAACTGCATGATCTGCCCCAAAGCTTCCTCGAAGCCCGGAACGTCTGCGTGCTTGAGCTGATTGGCGTTAATCTTATCCATGATATCGGTGTTCTTGACGACCTCCGAAAACGTGGTCAGTCCCCAGATTTGCGCAACCCATCCGTCTTTGTTCCCCAGATAGAACGGCGTAATGCCATTCGTCTTCAGCGTCTCGCATACTTGCAAAAGCTCCTCGAACGTTCTCGGTACGCTCAGGTTTAGATCGGCGAATATTTTTTTGTTGTAGACGATGCCCAGCGCGGAGCCAGAGGCGGCGAAAGGCAGGTTGTAAATCTTGTCGTCGATTTTGAGGATATCCGGATTGACGAGTCGGCCGACCCATGGTTCGCCGGATAGGTCGACAAAATTGTCGGTCGGGTTGTATCTTCTCGCCATGTCGGAGACGTTATGTCCGACGATATCCGGCAAATTCTTCGTTGCGATGCGCGTTCTGAGCAAAGTGTCGTACTGGCTTCCATCCACAGTCTGCAAATCGAAGGTTACGTGCGGATTGCGATTCGTGTATTCCTTAGTAATCGTTTCGTAAAATTTGTTGTTGCCTCCGACCATGATCGAAAGCGTCACTTTCTCCGGAGCCGTCTCTTTGCTGGCAGACGGCGTTTCGGATGCAGGCTGCGAACCGCTGGCAGACGGCTCGGCCTTGTTTCCGGACGCGCAAGCCGAAAGGAAAAGCAAAACAAAGCATGTTAGAAGGGCTAACGCAGATTTCTGTAGACGAAAATTCACTTGCTGATTCCCCCGTTCATTTAATGAAATTATGATCTTTTTTGTCGAGCGTCGGACATGTCCCGATCTCTATTGTAAACGCATTCAGCTCGGAGAAGAATGGACTCGTTAGGAAAACCGCATGTACGATTCGGCACAAAAATAACGCGTTTCCCGGGGGTTTGACGAATTGTCAAGTCGTCTGTTACATTAGGCAGAAGAGTCGGATCATTGCGAAAGAGAGGGCTGGCGAATGCTGAAAAACGGGAGCCTCCAGACGAAAATTTTCGTCACCTATTCGATCCTCATTCTATTAATCATCGCCTGCATTGTCGCCGCCTTGGCCGTGTACTCGTCAAAAATGGTCCAAAAAGGAGTCTATACCGGCACCGAACGCCTGCTTCAGAAAATTACGGAGCAATTCGACGGGCGCGTAAAGGATATGGAACGGATCAACGTCAGCCTGCTTCTGGATGAAAACCTGGCTAAGCATCTCTATACCCCGGCCAGCATCCCGGGCCTTGGGGTTCAAGACACAAGGAAGCTGACCAACACGATTTCCTCGATCAACGGTCCTTTCAGCTCCGCCTTTAAAATCGTCGCCTTTAATTTTGAGCACAAGTATGCCCTCTCGCCGCAGTCGTTAGACAACGCGGAAGCGCTCTTCCAAGCCGGCCTGGAAGGCATTCCGATCTTCGCACCGCTTGCGGACGGAGACGGCAGCTTCACGCTGCTTCCCCCGCATCTCGACAACTGGTCGCAGCTTCAGGTTCCGGTATTTTCTCTCAGCCGCAAAATCAAGGATGCGGCGGGTAGAGAGTACGGTTATATCGAAGTGCAGCAAAGGTATAGCGATCTAGCTCGCCTATATGAACCCGACCCGGCGATCGATTCGGAGTTCTATATATTCGATCCGACAGGCGACCTGTTCTATCCGCGACCGTCCATCGATGCCTCGGCCTCTGCCGAAGATGCAGAGCTGTACAAGCCTTACGTATTTGCAGGATCCAGCGGCTCGGCTTCGGTCCGCAACAGCGGGGGCGAGCCGATGCTGCTTACCTACCGCCAATCTCCGCTGACCGGCCACGTGCTGACCATCGCCCAATCTCGAGAGCAGGCGCTAGCTTCCGTCGGCCGGCTTAACGCGCTGATCGTCGGCGCAGGCTTACTGGTCCTGCTGGCGACGCTGATCGTCCTTCATCACAGCTCGAAGCGGCTTACCCTCCCTCTCCGGACGCTGGGCAGCTCGCTTAAGCAGGTGACCTTAAGCAATTTGGCGCTGAACATCGACTATACGGACAAAAACAACGAGCTGCAGCAGCTCGATCGGCTGTTCCGAAAAATGTTTTCGCGCTTGCAGCTGTCGATCGAGCAGTTGACCGAGGCGGGCGAACGGGAGGCCAAGGCGCAGTTGCTGGCTCTCCAATCCCAGATCAATCCGCATTTTATCCATAACACGTTAGCGACGATCGGAGCCGCGGCCAAGCAGGGCGAGCAGCCCGAAAAGGTCGCGGAAATGTGCAGGCAGCTCTCTTCGCAGCTTCGCTATACGACCTCCTCCGACTTCGTCCGGGTCGAGGATGAAATCGAATATACGCGGAATTATTTGAATTTGTTGAAATACCGCTACGAGGAGCATTTCGATTTTGAGATTGACATCGATCCTGAGCTGAGGGACATTGAGCTTCCGCGAATCACCATCCAGCCTTTCGTGGAAAACGCGATGAAGCATGCGTTCGCCTCCGTTCCTCCGCCTTGGCATATCCGGATCGAGGGACGGGTAGCGGGCGGACATTGGAAAATTGCTGTCCTCGACGACGGGGCTGGAGCTGACGAGCCGACATTAGAGGAGCTGAGGGCGAAGATCGAGGCTTTGTTCTCCAACGAGAGGCGATCGGGAGACAAGGTCCATTCGGGATCGTACAGCCTGGGCATCGTCAACACGTATGCGAGGCTGATGCTCCTGCACGGGGAAAGCGCGACGATGAAAATCGAGAACGTTCCGGGACGGGGACTGAAGGTAAGCTTTGGCGGAAAAATCAAAACGGGAACGGAGGACGGACATGTACAGGGTAATGGTAGTCGAAGACGAGCCTCCTTTGATTCGGGACATTCGGTATGAGATCGAACGAAACTCCTCGCTTTTCCGGGTGACGGCTACCGCGATCAACGGCGCCGACGCTCTGCGAAAGCTGGAAGAGGAAACCCCGGACGTCCTGTTTACCGACATTCGCATGCCGGTCATGGACGGCCTGGAATTAATCAAGACGATCCGGCAAAAAGATCCTGAGCTCCCGTTCGTCATTCTGAGCGGCTACCGGGATTTCGACTATGCCAAGGAAGCGCTAAAATTTCAGGCCTACGACTATTTGCTGAAGCCGGTGTCGCCAGACGATGTGCGGAAGGTGTTGGCCAAGCTCGGAGCGATGCTAGAGGGGCGGAAAGAGCAGAAAAAGCGGTCGCTGCTGCTCTCCGCGCTGCATGGGGAGCAACTCCGCGACGAATCCGATGGGTTGTTCGCCGGCCGCTCGTTGGGGCTGCTTGTGGCGCTGTGCGGAGGAGCGTCCGGGGCGGAAGCAAACCCTGCCGACTTGGAGTCGGAGCTTGCCACGCTAACGGATCCTGGCACTACGGTCCGAGTATGGAGCGGGAAAACGTCCTCGGAGAAAATCGTGATTGTCGATGGGGATCGGGACGACGACGGGGAGATAGCGGAAAGAGAGCAATTGGCGAAAGCGTTGCAGCGTTTGCTGGAGGCAAGATCGGGAAAAACAGTTAACATCGCAATCGGAGCACCGGTTGCCCGGTTGGGCGACATCGCAGGATCGCTTGGTTCTCTCCGGGCTTTGCTGCGGCGAAGGGCCGAACACGGCGTATCCAAGCTGATAAGGGAGAACGAAACACCAGATGCGTCGGAAGCCGGTTCTCCTGTTACCGTTCTGACAAACGAAAGATTGATCTCCTTAAGATCAATGGTTCATCTGCAGCAGAAAAGCTTGTTCAAGGCCGAGTTGTCCTCGTTGATCGGAGAATGGCACTCGGCCCAGCTTCCCGTCCCGGACTTCACGGCCCTTGTGAAACGGACCCTCCACGCTGTCGGCAATGGGTATTGGAGGAGGGACGTCGATATCGATTCCGTCGTCGACGAAAGTATGGAAAGCGTTACTCCTAACGAAATATGGAGCGACTCTCTAATCGAGCGGCTAGAAGTTGTTTTGTTCGTGGAGAACAGCATCTCGCGCGACTCTCCGGAAGGCGTCGTCAGCAAACTCGACGACTATCTGAAGGCAAATTCCCATCGCAATTTCGATCCAAAAGAGCTCGCTTCCGGCATCGGCCTCACCGCCCCTTATTTGAGCAAGCTCTTCAAGCAATACAGAGGAATGCCGCTGATCGAATATCTCGCATATCTCAAGATCGAGAAGGCCAAGCAGCTAATCCGTTCCGACCCGGAGCTGCTGGCGAAGGAAATCGGCGAAATGCTAAGGTTCACCGATCCTTTCTACTTCA
Organism: Paenibacillus agaridevorans; assembly: GCF_003112455.1. GTDB lineage: Bacteria > Bacillota > Bacilli > Paenibacillales > Paenibacillaceae > Pristimantibacillus > Pristimantibacillus agaridevorans. The sequence continues at coordinate 7,368 of NZ_BDQX01000189.1, read as the reverse complement.
GCCGTCTGTTTAAGAAGTTCGAAGGCTGTAGCCCATCGGAATACCGCAAGCGGCTGGAGAAGCGGTAGACCGCTCGGCCTATGGCAATCATTCAATTAAAAAGAAAAAGGGTCTATCAGATCGTCCGTTTTCACCGACTTTCTGACAGACCCTTTTGTTTGTTACAGCAACTCATCATTGGTTCTTCAAAAAACTACTTATTCAGCTCGGGATCCAATAGCTCGCGCAGTCGTTCCTCTACCATTAGCAGGTTCAGCAGCATAACGACCGCTTCTGCACGACTTACATGATTTTGCGGGCGGAATGTTCCGTCCTCATAACCTTGAATGATACCTGCCTTTCCTGCAGCTTGTACGGAGTTAACCGCAAATGGACTTACATTGCCGATATCTGCAAAGTCTCCCTCATGCTTGTTCGGCAATGCCTCTTCATTTACTAGCTTCAGCAGCATCGTTACCATTTCTTGTCTGCTGATCGTTTGGTTAGGCCGGAATGTTCCATCCGTATAACCATTGATCACGCCATGACCTGCTAAGGTTGCGATCGCGCCAGCTGCCCAGTGCGATTGGATATCGCTTAATAACCATTTTTTCTTGCCTGTGTTTTCTATCTCTAGCAGCTGTACTAACATGGAGGAAAATTCCGCACGCGTCATTGTTGCATTGCCGCGTACCGTTCCATCCTGATAACCGCGAATTCCTTCCAGCCTCGAGAACAATCCAATCGGCTTCATCGCCCAGTGACCAGCAATATCGCTGTATCCTTCTGTTCCTGTCTGTCCCTTTGTAGCTTCTAATTGTTTACGGAATCTAGCAACAATTTTGTCCAGATCAAGGATATCGGAATTAAACAGACCTTCTTTATTCTCGTTTGGCTCGCTTGGCTCAGGTGTTGGCGTTGGCGTTGGCGTTGGTGTTGTTGGACCAACTGGCGACGGATCAACTGGCGATGGCGTGCCTGCAATGTAAGTGATGCTTACACTGCCTTGAATCTCTGCACTGCCAACGGCATCATACGCGCGATACGTACGTTGTCCAAGATCGGTAGCCGTCACAGCGAAAGCCGCTTCGCCGTTTCCATCCGTTACAACGCGCCATGTGCGATTCGTAATCTGCTCGATTAATTCGATCTCGCGATTTGCCATCACATGACCGTACTCATCGATAGCGGTTACCGTAATAGTTGCAGTCGATGTGCCGTCTGCTGCGACTGGAGACTGTGCATCCGTTGTGATCGACGAAGCTATTACATCTATCCTGCCATTAACAAAGCTTACAATTGCTTCACCTAGCGATTCGTCTTCTCCATCAATGGTGACATATACCTCGTAGCTTCTTTGCTCGACGACAGACCCTGTCACTGTAAAGCTTGCATCGCCTTGCGCGTCAGTCATGCTTTGGTCTACTTGCGATCCATCCAGCCATAACGATACTGTTTCACCAGCTAATACATGCTGATAGGCATCCTTGATCGTTACTGTAATGACGGCTGGCGATTGACCGTTTGCGTGCACAGAAGCTGGCGACACAACAATTGTTGAAGCTGCTGGATCTACAGCCCCTGCAGTGAACGAAATCTGCGCTTGCTGATTAACGGTTAGCCCTGTTAATACATCTTTCACATATACGTCCAGATTTTCAACCGCCAAGCTTCGCAGTTCGAATGTTGCTATTCCGTCCTCGTTCGTTGTTGCCTGCCACGTTCTAGTATCTGTCGAATCATCGACATACAAGGACAATTCGCGATTAGTCACTGGCAGCCCATTCTTATCGACGATCGTAGCGGTTACCGCGACAGATGATACCCCATCTGCCAATACACTCGTTGGAGCTGCGGCTACTGAAGATAGAAGGACATCCATATCGCCATTTACAAATGCAACCTTCGCCTTCTGCGCGATCTCCACCTCTGTACCACCTGCCGGCTTCGCGTAGGCTGTATAAGTGATTTCACCTAATCCGCCGCTTGTCACCTCAAACGTCGCTTTACCATCCGCATCAGTGACCGGATTAAGGTCCGTAATCGTAGAGCTGCCTCCACTTGCTGCAAGTCTAACCTCTGCACCCTTAATCACATGACCGTAAGGATCCTTCACCGTTACTGTAATCGTTGTTGCGCTTGTTCCATCTGCAACGACCGCATCACGATGCGCACGAACAACAGATTGCTGTGCATCCGGAGCGCCTGTTACATAATTCATCGCAATTTGATCCGTTAACGACAATCCAGTCGCTACATCGACGACATTATAAACGATGGATTCAACTACAACATGCGCAACCTCAAATCTAGCCACACCATTGTCATCCGTTACGGCTAGCTGCGGAGCAATTGCGGATTGATCGCCTGTCGCTTCTAATCGTACTTGACGAGAAGCAAGCGGATGACGATTCGTATCAAGCAGCGTTGCTTCAATAATTGCTGTATCGGTGCCATTAGCCAGAAGCTCTGAATGCGAGCTTGTTACTGACGATGCACTTACATCCAAATTGCCCGCTACGAACATTAAGGTTGCTTGCTGCGCAAACTCTTGACCGCTGATCACATCGGTTACCTTATAGGTGATCTCGTCAATATCTTGATTGGATACCATAAACCATGCCAAACCATCGCCATCGGTTTCAATGACCTCGACATCGATATGCGAGCTTCCGCTCAATGGTTCAAGCTTAATTTCGCGATATGCAATTGGTGCCCGGTTATGATCCACAACCTCGACCTCGATCACACCATATTCTTGTCCATTAGCGAGAACTGCCGCCTTAATAGCTTCGACTTTGGATTGCCCTACGTCCAGCTTCTGTTCCGGGTTGACAAAGCGCAGCACAACCGAGTGCATCGTTATAATTTGTCGATACGAATCCGCAAAATACATAACGACGTTCGCAGGTTGCTGACTTGTCACTCTAAAGCGATACACGCCATTTTCATCTGATCCATCTTGTGCATCTAGTCTATCAACCTGCACATCATTAATACCAAATCCGTAGTGTTCAAGATGTGCGCCAACCATCGGCTTACCGTCTGTACCTACCATATGAACGGTGATCAGTGAAGCTTCACTGCCATCCGCTATGCGCTCAACATGATCCACTACAATGCGCGATTGCTCCGGATCGAACACTTGACTCGTAAAGGTATGATAATGTCCATAGCCTACAACACGCTCTAAACCTTCATCATACATCTCAATTCGCACATTCCCTGGCTCCGTACGTTTCATACGGAAAGTCGTGATGCCATCAGCATTCGTAAGTGGATCGCCGGTACGTTCAATTACCGTTTTCGTATCTGGAATATAGCTGCTGTTATCTGGATCCCATACACTTGCAATTAACTTGATTTCACGACCAGAGACTGGATTTCCTCCAATATCTGTCGTTGTTGCCGTTAAATCTACCCAATACTCCTTATCTAAGCTAACAGCAGAGTCACTAACCTTACTTGTTAAAGTGCCGTTGCCATTAAAGTCACCTGTCGTAAAGGTTAAGGTTGGCAGATCCAATAGCTTCGTACGTGAACCCGAATTCGTCTCAACAAGGGTAACAGATAGCTTTGCTTCGCCTAGTTTCCAAATGTTTAATAGGTACGGCTCATAAACAAAGTTTGGATCATTCCAAGCCGGCTGTTTTACATTGAACTGTTGCGTGAACGGTTCCTCGCCATCGCCTATCGTTCCAGTTACTTCAAATTGATACCATTCATCTTGTTTTTGCTGATAAGGCTTGCCGTTTTCAGCCTTCATCACCATTGTAAGCTTCGGATTTTCACCGATTTTGAAGTTAATCTTATCTACCGATATTTCGGAATTGATCCCATCCACTTCACCCTGCACGAAGGTTAGCTTAGGTAGGCTCGGCAGAGCTGTTGCAGCTCCGTTGTAGTACATAGTACCGCTGATTGTAAATTCTAAAGCTCCCTGATACGAAATCGGTATTATGAGCTTGCCGTCAGCATCTGTTGCTCCAGTGATCGGAATAACCGTCGCAGGATAATCATTGCCATACATCGCTGCATCGATATCTGCCGAGGCAAATGGATTGCCGTAGCGATCCTTAGCTTCAATCGTAAGAACCGCTTGATCTACGCCATTGCCTAATACGGTTGTTTTGTCCAACGTCGCTGTTGCCCGTATATTAGTAGATGTAAAATCAGCAGGGACAACGTTTACTGTTCTAGTAAACTCGGCTTCCGAACCCTCAACGGTAATCTTAATATCGGCTGTACCAAGCGACACTCCGTATACGCCGAAGTTTACACTTCCAAAAGAATTCGTATAGCTGTTCGTTTGAGAGAAACGAATATGACCGCTTTCTGTTGAAACTTTTACGGATTTATTAGCAATAGCTTGATTTAACTCATCTGCTAGCCTGACCGTAAGTATCGCTACATCCGATCCATCATTTTTAATTTCCGTTTTATCAAACGTAATAGTCGTATTACTTTCATCAGCTGGACCATAGTCATTCATGAGCATAAACGTCTTAAACGGATATTGAGCATTATCCATATACAGCTGCAGCATCACTGAACCATAGGCTCTTGCCGGAACGATAAACTCAACCTTGCCGTCACTGTCCGTCGTTTGAGCTTCAGTGCCTATCAGTCCATTATTTAATCCATTGCGCGTCTGTAAATTCACCGTTTTATTGGTGATCGGATAACCTTTTGCATCACGAACATGGGCCGTAATCGTTGCTGTTTCTGTACTTCCAGCAATGAGTGTCGTTTTGCTAATCGTTGCCTCCGTCAGATTGCCGTCCATACTTCCTGCTACAAAATTAAGCGTCAGCGTCTTGCTAAAGCTTTGCTCCAATTCCGTTGCCGTTAATATCGCTTCGCCAATCTCTATACCTGTAACCGTAAAGTAAACTTCACCATTACTATTTGTCGTTCTCGTTGCCGGTGAGATCGTAACGCCCACCTTATCCGTTGTTAATGAAATTTCTTTATTGGCTATAGGTCGACTAGCAGCATCCATTAGCGTAACGCGAACCGTTCTGCTATCTGTTCCATTAGCTGTAACATCCGTATTCGTATTAAACCCGGCAAGTCCAATACTCATCTTGCTACCGTCAACTGGCCCTGCGATAAACGTGACATTAAATCGCTGGTCAAAATACGTGCTATTTCCTATGCGAGCTACGAATCTAAACGGAGTACCTGCTTGCGTACTCGTAAATTTAGCCGTAATCCTCCCGCTTGCGTCCGTATTTCCAGTAAGATAACTAGGACTGATCGAACCCGTACCTGATTCCATCCATAACTGGTAAGGAACATTTTCAAGTTCATGACCGCCCGCGTCACGTACAGTTATTACTACCTCCGCTTCATCTACACCATCGGCATAGGCTCCTGACTCTACTTCAATCGTCGTACGACTTGTGCTTGGCCCACCGATTTTGAAGCTTACGCCTTTCGTTGCAGCTAGCGCATTGCCTCCCGCTTCCTTCGCTTCAATTGTAGCTGTACCAACGACTGCCGATGTTACATCAAATAGGGCGATTCCTTCGGCATCCGTTACTGGCTGTACAGCTGTAATCGTTGTCGCAATTCCAGCCGTATTCGTCAGCTCGACTGTTCTTCCTTCTAACGGATAGCCATTCGCATTGCGCAGAATGACATTCAGCTGAGCTGGAGTCGTGCCGTTCGCCAGCGATTCAAATGAATTCGCTTCAATCGTGGACTTCGCAGGGTCCATTGTCGGATTCTCAATCGAAAACTTCATTCGACCGGCATCTAGCGATTGGCCGTTATCAAGCATGACACGAACGCGTACATCATATTGATCTGGCGTCGTTAGCTGTACGACCTCCGCCGCCTGTGTCCCGTCGTACGCATTCGCCGAGTCAACCCAGCCTTGACCGTTTATGTTGTACTGTACCTTTGTAATACTGAAACCAGGAACATCATATTTGCTTACACGAATCGTAGCATCATCCCAAAATACGTTTGCTGCTATCGGATTCGTACTCGCTACTGTAGCTGTAAGCTTCTCCGTATCTGTTGACGTATTGTTCACAATAACCTTATAGATGGTAGAGCTGGGATAACCTGTTCCTTTTTCCTTCGGCGTAACAATGAACGTAAATTCATTATCCGTACCGTTAGCTGAAGAACTTAGAGCAAAGCTTCCCGTCAGACCGCCAAGTTGATTATGAATAACTTGACCATCCGGTCCCCATACCGTAACCGTTGCGCCTGGATTTTTAGCTGCTACGATGAGCTGCGTGGCGTCTAATCCTTCAACAGCTACACGATATTCACGCGTTCCATTATTCGCCTGGAAATCAAGCGGCACGCCTGTCATCGAAATCAAACTCAGCTCACTGGTGTAGTTGTTCGCAGATTCCTGATAAAATTCAGCACGAACATCATATCCCTTCTGCGTAAAGCTGAAGGCATGCTCTACAATTTCTTCCGAACCTAGCTGCAACAAGTTGTTAGCATCCCTTAAATGCTGCGTTTCAAGCACTCCGCCGTTTTCATCTAATAGGAACATCACAACATTGCCATCGGCCAATGGAGCCATATTCATATTTTGAATCGAGAAGGAAACCTCTGAGCCTGAGCCTGTATTATTTTGCTCTGTCTCCATACGAACCATCGGTTTGTTATATTTCTGAGACAGACGCTCTACGAAAACGGATTGGTAGTTGTTCGTATCATCAAACTCCGTTAGCACCGTACCCTTTTCATCCTCTAGCCATGTGTGCGCATACACATACAAGCCTTCATCCGGAATTTCGGTCATGTCTTGCTCTGCCAAATAGGACTTCACATCAAAATCCAGCACAGCCGTATAACCACCGTTATCCATCATATCGAGTGACAATTCATCCGATATCGTTAGTGGCGAACCGATCGCAAACTCATCGATGAAGTTTGTATTTTTATACAAACCAACCTTCACCACTCTGCCTTTATGGCCTGCCAGCGTCGCGTCATTTTTGTTATACAACGGAATCGTCAGCTTACGAATGCCATCCGCCGCCGTCATGCTGGCATCAGACATGCCAATGTCGGCAATATCCAGCTTAATGCGTCCATCCTCGGTTAATTGATCTCCGTTGGCGAAGCTGGCCGTTACCTTAAAATCAATATTCCCTATAGAATCCGGAACGCTGTACGTAAACACGAGATGCTCGGTACGATTAGGTACGATCTGTACAGGGTACGTTCGAGAGATGCCGTTAATCTCGATCATAACCTCATCAATCGTATCAATCCCTTCATTTACAATCGTAAATTCAATAGGAAGATCGAAGTTTCGCACGATTTCTTCCGGATTGAGGTAGATCTGCCCGCCATTAAACGCATTTTTATAATAGCCTGTTGATGTATACAGATTACTGATCGTTTGTGAGA
>NZ_BDQX01000188.1 GCF_003112455.1 Paenibacillus agaridevorans | reverse complement strand
TGCTGGCATGTTAATACTAGTCGTGTTTCCTAATCCTAATTGACCGTATGAATTGGATCCCCATCCCTTAACCGTTCCATCCTCCATCAGGGCCAAGGTATGGGAATTACCCGCTACCAGTTGCTTCAC
>NZ_BDQX01000187.1:30170-61112 GCF_003112455.1 Paenibacillus agaridevorans | reverse complement strand
CAGCCTTCGCGCGCGCACATTGGCTGCGACTTTGGCGGCGCCGCGAACGAAGGCGGCCTTAATCAGCCGCTGACGCAGACAGTCGCGGAGCGGTTTGCGAATCGCCGCATAACTCCGCGATTCTGGCAGCACGTTCACCTGATCCGGAATCATCCCCATAAATTCGCCGGTGTGGCAAAAGATCAAAAGATCCACCTCGTAGCTGTCATAATCGAACGACTCCAGCATATTGATCAAACTCCGCTCGATCCCCCCGATCTCCATCGCATACATGGTGAACAGGATTCGTTTTTTCATATCGCTTCCGCTCCTTTCGCGGGAGCGCGAACGGCTTCTTCTTCGGATGCCCGCGAGATGGCGGAAAAATGTTTTTCCCGCTTGTTCATAAACAACGTATCGGACGGCACATATCCTTTTACGATGCTTCCCGCGGCGATGACGGCGTTATCCCCGATCACGGTATCGCGAAGGATGATACTTCCCGTGCCAATCCAAACGTTGCTGCCGATGACTACCTCGCCTTTAAGCAGATGCCCCTCCGCATCCCCTCGGAAGTTATGGTCGTGATCGTTGATACACACGTTCGGAGCGATTTTTGTATATTCGCCGATCGAGACGCGCAAGGCGCAATTGATTGTGCAATTATCATTAATAAACACATGGTCGCCCAGCGTGAGCTGCCCTTCATCGTCGAGACGAATGCTGATGTTCTTTCTCATGAAGACGAATCGGCCAACGCGGCATCGTGCTCGTTTGTTAAAGATTTCGATCGTGCTCCCGCCCTGCATCGCAAATACCGAAGCAAGGATGCTGCGTCCGTACAGGAGCCTGTAGCGGAATGCCCGGGCAAAGGCCAGCAGCTGCGACACGTTCATCAGAATTGCTGGCAGCAGTCCTCGGCTGCGGAATTGGGTCCCCCATGCAGCAATTGCCTTTCCTATCATGATCGTTTTTTCTCCTTTCTTCCCTTCGCCTTCCTCCACAACCACAAAAACGGACGCAGACCGAAATATAGGAAGTGAAGCTTCTGCGGCAACGGCAAAGTTTCCGTGTCCTCGTAGAAGGGATGCATAACGCTCAGCACATACAGGCATTTCTGACGCGTGGTCAGCAGTCCGAACAAATATTGTTTATGATAACGCTCGACCTCCTTGGGTACGGGCGGCGTATGCAGATTAACGGTTCGACGCATATAAAACATCGTGTCCTCGGCCAACCATCCCGCCTTGCGGGAAGTCAGAAGCGGCTTCATCTCCTCGCGAAGCGGCGCAGCAAGCAGCTTCGCAGCAAGAAACAGCGCCTGCCCTCCGATATGGAGCATCTGATGCTTGCGCAGATGGGATGTCAGCCTGGGCCAGTCGATCCGCTGATTCATCAGCTGCTTAATATCCAGCAGCCAGCGAAGCCTTGACCAGCCATGACGGGCTCCGTGGGAGACGAGAAACAAGAACAGATCCTCCCTGCCGAGATAGTAGATCGGTCTGCTGATCAGCGAGCTTTGACGTTTCCGGCTCCACAGCTCTTCGAAGCCGGGTTCCTTGGACGGAGATGGGTTAAGCCGCCAGTGCACCTCTACCTTGATCCCCTTACCGGGATGCAAAAAGGTGATATGGTGATGTCTCCACTTCCAGTCGTTCAGCACGCTTGTAATGTAGTCATCCTTCTCGTATCCCAGCGAAACAAGAAGTTCCTCTGCGGCCTGGAGGCTTTCCAGCGGCACCAGCACGTCAAGATCACAAGACGTTCGCAGCGAAACATCGCCATACAAGTCGGCCGCGATTACAGGCCCCTTTAGAAACAAAGCGCGAATGCCGCGATTCTCGAACAACGAGGAAAGCCGCTCCATCTCGCCGCTCAACGCGAGCATCGTAATCGTATTCCGGTAGTAGTCCCGCTGGAACATGCTGATAACGAAGGCGGGCACGTTGATCGGCCTATGTTCCTGCAGCTTCCTGTTCATCGTCGGGAACACGCGGTGATGCCGAGCCAGCTCGATGAAGGTATGCCAATTCGCGTCTTTCATTAATTCCCAGAGCTCGAAGCTCATCTCCGTGCCTTCCTCCATCTCAAGGAAGGCAAGCAGCAGTCGTAGTTCTTGTGATAAATCTTCGGTATTGAGCGCGGCTTCCATTTTCATGACGGTCTCCTTCATTCGCAAATAACGAACAAAAAATAATTTTTGTTCTATAAAACGAACACATTTACAGATTATCACCCGACCGTTGTTCTGTCAATTGCGCCGCCCATAATTCTACAAAATTCCGGATCATCCGGAGCAAGGGTATGCTAGAATTAGTGCATAATCATAGAAAACATATAAGCGAAGGGGATGACGGAATGTCGAATGGAATCATCGTGTTCGGGGCAGGCGGACATGCCAAAGCCGTGATCGATACGATAGAGCGGCAAGGCGCGTACGAAATCATCGGATTGCTGGACGGGGGCAAGCCCGTCGGAGAGCAGGTGTACGGATATCGCGTATTGGGGGATGAGACGTGGCTTGCAGACCGGAATAACCAAGCTGGGGGAGCCATCGCGGCGATCGGCGACAACTGGACTCGCGGGCTTGTCGTTCGAGGCATATCCCGCATTCGGCCGGAGCTGCCTTTCGTGACCGCCGTTCATCCCGCGGCTTCCGTCGCAAGAGGAGCCCGCATCGGGGCGGGCTCCGTCGTGATGGCAGGCTCCGTCGTCGGAAGCGACGCCGAGATTGGGGAGCATGCCATCTTGTATGCCGGCAGCTGCATCGAACACGATTCCCGCATCGGCTCATTCGTCAGCCTCGCGCCGAAGGCCGCCACTGGAGGGAATGCGGCCATCGGCGACTATACGGCAGTCGCTATCGGCGCGTCTATTATTCATGGCGTCGCGGTAGGCGAGCATTGCGTGATCGGCGCAGGCTCAACCGTCGTTCGCAACATCGCGTCCCATACCGTCGCCTATGGCACGCCCGCCCGTGCCGTTCGCTCCCGCACGAGCGGCGAACGATATTTGTGAATGGATAGCAGGCGCCTTAACCGGCTAGCTCGCCGCTTCGGTCGACGCGGAACGCAGCCCTCTCGTCGCGTCCTCGATAACGGCAATAACCCGGTCCTGTTCCTCCGGGCTCATATTGGAGCCCGAAGGGAGACAGATCCCCGTGCGAAAGAGCTCTTCGCATACGGAGCTTCCCTGCTCGTAATGTCCATAAAAGGTTGTTCCCCGGAAGAGCGGCTGCAGGTGCAGCGGCTTCCACAATGGCCTGGCCTCGATATTGGCTTCCCCGAGAGCGTCCAGCAAACCCGCGATAATCGCCTCCGCGCCGGGATGCTTAATAGTCAGCGCCGTCAGCCAGCGATTGCCGCAAGTGCCCTCCGGCTCCGGCATAAACGCGATAGCCTCGTATTTTCCCAGCGCTTCCTCGTATCTGCGGTATACCTCTCTCCTCGCCTGAACGCGTTGATCCAGCACTTCCAGCTGCGCCCTGCCGATCCCGGCCAACACGTTGCTCATCCGATAGTTATAGCCCATTACGCTGTGCTGGTAATGCACGGCCGCGTCTCTGGCCTGCGTCGCGAGAAATTTGGCTCGCTCCAGCGCGTCCGTATGATCGGATACCAACATCCCTCCGCCGGAAGTGGTAATAATTTTATTGCCGTTGAAGGAATAGATGCCGAAATGGCCTAATGTACCGCTCTGACGTCCCCGGTAGGTAGAGCCAAGCGATTCCGCCGCATCCTCGACGACAGGGACGCCGTACCTGTCGCAAATCTCCATGATCCGCTCCATATTCGCCATTCCCCCGTAGAGATGAACGACGATGACCGCTTTGGGGAGCCGGCCTGCCGCGGATGCATGCCGAAGCGCGCGCTCCAGCGCGACCGGCGACATATTCCAGGTGTCGGGCTCCGAATCGACGAACAACGGCTTCGCGCCAAGATAAACAATAGGATTTGCCGTCGCGATAAATGTGAAGCTGGGACATATGACCTGATCGCCTTCGCCGACGCCCAGCAATTGCAGGGCCAGATGGATGGCGGCCGTGCCGGAGCTGACCGCCGTTGCGCCGCGGGAGCCTACATACGATGCAAGCTCCTGCTCGAATGCGTTAATGTGGGGACCAAGCGGGGCGATCCAATTGCTCCGGAACGCCTCGTCGATATAAGCCTGTTCCTTGCCGCTCATATGGGGAGAGGACAGATAGATGCGGCTTCCTCCGCTTTGTTGCTGCTGACTCATCCGATATCATCCTTTCTGGTTATGGCCTTGTCCTTCGAATACCGGCATCGTCGCATGGCTGCCGTTGCTGATTCCGTCGGAGCGGATCACCCGCTTCACCGTCAGCAGCAGAATTCGCATATCCAGCCAAAAGCTTCGATTCTCGACGTACCATACATCCTTGTCGAAACGTTCCTCCCACGACACGGCGTTGCGTCCGTTGACCTGCGCCCACCCCGTAATCCCCGGCCGCACCAGATGGCGCTTCGCCTGCTCCTCCGTATACAGCGGCAGGTAATCCATAAGCAGAGGTCTCGGCCCTACAAGGCTCAGCTCTCCTCTCACGACGTTAAGCAACTGTGGCAGCTCGTCGAGACTCAACTTGCGAAGCAGCAGGCCGAACGGCGTCAACCGGAGATGATCCGACAGCAACTGGCCTTCCCCGTCCCGTTCGTCCGTCATCGTACGAAATTTATACAGCAGGAAGGGGCGCCCATGGAGGCCCGGACGCTCCTGCTTGAACAAGACCGGGGAACCTAGCTTCGAACGGATAAGCAAGGCGATAACAGCCATGGGCAACAGCGCGGCCGCCAACAGAAGACTTCCGGCAATTAAGTCGAACATTCTTTTGATCATCGTATAGCCCCTCTTCTTTATCCTTTATCTCTTTGTGTTGCCTGGCAGCCGCATCTTCAGGTCAGAAGCTTGCGCACCCTGGCAATAGCCTTGGGACCAACGATCCGGCTGATCATTCGTTTGGCGCCGCTTTTTATCCGCACATGGGCGGGCAGCCAGGATTGCGCGAAGTGATGGATCGTATAGCTCTCTTCCGTCAGATAACTGCCGCCGTTAATATAGTCGTAAGGGCTGAAATATTGGCGCGGATAGAAAACTACGCCTCCGGGGAGCGTCTGAAACTGGCCGTTCAGCGCCAGGCCCTCCTCCGTGCATAGTCTCGATATGACGGCGGTGTTGGTAAGCATGTCGTACGTGCCGTCCGGCAGCAGGAACACTCTCCGCTCATAGTCCGACAACAGCTTGCCGATCCACGGATGTCCCGGTCTCGCTCCCATCGTTCCGGATTGCAGGAAACTCTCGTCCTCGAAGCCGGAAAACGCTTCATGCGTCAGCAGCGGATCCAGCGGCTTCACTACTTCGACATCGGTATCCAGATAGATGCCGCCGACATGATATAACGCATGCAGCCGGACGTAATCGCTCACGAACGCATATTTGCGGGCTTCGTACGCTTCTTTTGCATACTTGGACCGATTCAGATCGAAGTTGTCTTCGTTCCACTCCATAAACGTGTAGCCGCTGCCGAGCCGTTTCTTCCAGCTGTTCATGCAGGTCCGAATCTTCCTCGGCTTTTCGCCGCGGCCGAACCAGCAATAGTGGATGATTCGCGGAATTTGTTCCCGTGTCTCCATCATGTCCCTCCTTCAAATTAAAATGGCCACCGGATATAGTCGCTGGCGTACCGAATATCCAGTACGATGACGTTCTCGTAGAAGAAGTATAGAAAGTAGAAGCCGATAAAAGCGATGTACATGAGCCGCTGATCCTTCTCGCGGAACAGCTTGATGACCCAACCGAGCAGGATGAGCTGGTAAAGCGAAAAGTAGATGCCAAGCCGGGCGAAAATCCAGTTTTGCGTCGAAATAATCATAATAACCGCGCCTACCAGCGATAAATTGACGATCACGTCGCCTCCTGGGAACAGACGCCGCAGCTTATCCTTGCCCAGAAACGCAATAGCCAGAGGAATGACGAAGACGATGACTCGCAGCACGTTGGCGCCGCCCTCCTGGAAGCTCCGGTACCCCGAGTATTGCGTGTTCTCGATGATGGAGAACAAGGCGCTGGAAAAGTAGTTGTAGCCGACCACGATCAGAATGCCCAAGGAAAGCAGCAGCATGGTCGTCAGCGTCCAAGCCCGGCGTCTGACCAGGAAATAGATGGGCAGCATAATAAGCGCGCTCTGGTGGAAAAAGGAAGCCAGAATGACGATGGCAAAATAAATTTTCCATTTCCCCTCCAGCAGCGCCCTGGTCGCGGTGAATACGATGGCGGCAGCCAAAAATTGGCGAATGCCGTTCATGGATACGATAAATGATCCCGTCGTAATGTAGGCGTACAAGCTGAGCTCGATCATCCGGGAATATTGGCAGAACACGATGATGATCAGCGCGTTCGTAACGAGCGCCGTCAGCATAATCATGAGCTGCGGATCCTCCGTGTATTGCTTCAGCAGCATCTGGAACAAGTTGAAGCCGATATCGTCCTTCTGGAGGACGCTGCTCCAGGAGAAATCCTCCACCCTGTAGCTATGCATGTACAGATACGTATCCCCGATATTATTCCGAAGTCCCGACACCAGAATAAGGCAAGCCGCGCCAAGCGCCATGTAAATCCGATTAGGGCGAATGCCGAGCGGACCGTCCGCCGTCGATGCGGCAAAGTATCGCGCCATGAAGGCGTTAAAAAATACAGCGAACAGCGCGAACCATATCATCTCCATCCCTCTCCAGCACCCTCCCTTCCCTGTGTAATGGCCGTCAACCCGTCTAGACGATCGTGCGCCGTTTCGTTCGATGAATGTACATATACAAGGCGATGCCCAGCGGCAAGGCCAATAGTGTCGTCAGCTTGCGCGGCGACTCCGCGACGAATGCTGCATTGCGCAGCATGAGGCTGCTGGACACATAATGCACCGCCTCGCGGAATCGGTCCTTATAGGTCGGAGCATGACGCATGGCCGTCTTGCGAAAAAAAGCGAACCCTCGCGGATTGCGAAGATACTGCTTGACCATGTTCATGCTGGAGCCGTCGGCCCGGTATTCGACGATGCAGACAACTTCGTTTAAAACGAGCAGCGGAGCTCTCTGGTCGATCAGTATGTACTTGTACGACAGCGGGCAGTACTTCTCGCCCTCATACAACGGGTACGGCGGACAATCCCGGGTCAGCTCCGAACGGTAGACCAGCTTTTTATCCCCCTTGACCCCATGCTTCGCGTACAGGTCGGATAACGTTGTACTGGTCAAATGCTCCGGCATGCGCGATCCGATGACGGCGCCGTCGGTCGCCGCATCAAGCGCCACGATGCCCGCGTATTCGTCTCCTCCCTGCTCCCGCCAGCAGGTTAATATCGTCTCTACCGCGTTGTCCGCCATATAATCGTCGGAGTCGATGCAGACATTCAGCTCCGTCCCGATGTTTTCGTATGCCGTGTTGTGCGCGCCGTGCATGCCCTGATTTTCCTGGTATACGTACCAGATCTCGAAATCGGCTTCCAAGGTCCACCTCTTGACAAGCTCCGCCGTATCGTCGGTAGAGCCGTCGTCCACGATCAGCCAGATGAACGTCTTGCACGTCTGCCGCAGCAAGCTCTCGTAACAAAGGTGAAGCGTATAGGCTCGGTTGTAGGTCGGCGTAAAGACGGTCAGCGGCGGCAAATCCTCCTTGTTCATTAACCCTTCCCCCCCGCCCCAATGCGGGCTCTGTAAAAATCGCCAAGCCAGTCCGCCATGGATTCCGCGTCATAGCCGCTTTCCCGAAGCTGGCTTCTAGTGTCGGCATGCTCGTAGCTCGCGCCGAGCACCGCGGCGCTCCATGCTTCCGGCGACAGCTCGAGCGGGAGAAAGCTTACCCGGCCCGTAATGTCCGACTCCTTCGTAATGCGGTCGGAGACGATACAGCGAAGTCCCGCGGCCTGCGCCTCGACTAGAACGACGGGCAGGCCCTCGAACAACGAAGGGAAAAGGAACAGATCCATAGCCTGCAGCAGGGCCGCAATATCCCCGCGCACGCCCAGAAATCTCACGGCATGCACAATGCCCCGCTTCTCCGCCTCCTTCTCCATTAGTTGCCGCAGATGACCGTCGCCCGCCAGCACAAGCAAAGTGTTCGGGTTGCGACGATGTACGGCCTCGAATACCTGGAGCAGGAAGCGATGATTTTTCTGCTCGTTAAATCGGCCTATGTGGCCGATCACGATGGCGTCGCCGGCTCCGAGCTCCTCGCGAACCGCTTGCCTGACGTTTTCGTTGTACCGGAAATCCGCCGCATTCACCGCGTTGTGCAAAACGGTCACCTTGGAAGACGAACCTCCCCGCTTGCCGAACAGCCACTCTCCGGCACGCTCCGAACACGCAAAATAGTCGCTGGGATGGTCCTTGATTGCCATCCGGGCATACAGCCGGAAGGGATATTTGTAATCCAGCCCCAGATCGCTGAGGTGACTGTGAATAATGCGGCAAGGCACGCCGGCTTGGCGGGCCGCGCGAAGCACGAAGCCGCTGTTTTCGTTCATATGGGAGTGGACGATCTTGTATTGCCGGTTGACCGCAAAGAAGGCATCCAGCTCGCGGAAGTAACGCCGATAGTTGCCCGGCTTGATCTGCGGCATGCGGTAGATATGGCCGCCGAGCGCCCGAATCTCCGCATCATAATGGCCCTCCTCCATACGATGGACGAGGAAGTCAAATTGAATGCCTTTCTCCCGCATTTGACGGTAATAGTTCATGAGCATCGTCTCCAGCCCGCCGCGATTCATGATCGTAACGACCTGCAGAATTCGGAGTGGTTTCACGGTTATTCCTCCCAATCGGCTTCTTGGTACGCACTGCTTCCATGGCAATCAGCATAACGAATACCGGCAGCGTCAATCGCATGCCCGCCATGCGATAGAATAATCGCCAGTGCGGCGGGCATGGCCCGGAGCGGAAGCGCAGCAGCGCCTTGCTGTAGGTCTCGTGCCGCAGCAACTGTCTCAGCTCTCGCAGCTTGCCCCGCATGGAGGAGGGATTGCTGCCGCTGACGATGTTCAGTCCCAGTCCCAGCACGTTCATCGCAATCCGATTAGAGAGCCGCTGCCGGCTCTGCTCGTCCTCGCTCCCGCCATTGTCCAGGTAAGCCGACTCCAGACAGCCATACAGGTTCAGGAACCGCCCGGCCAAGTCAGGTTTATAGCGGGTGGTAATGGACTGCTCGTTCGCCCGCCAGTAATGATAATAAGGCCGATTGAGAAACACGAAGGAACGGGCTCGGGTACAGACCGACAGATTAAATAAGGTATCTTCGTTGCTGCCGATGAGGGCAAGATCGGTGAAGGTAATTTCGTCCAGCAGTTCCGCCCGGTACAGCTTGTTCCAAACCGTCCCCCAGGCGTCCAGATGTTCGGGCTTCGACACTTCGTCGCCTATAGGCCCCAGCAGTCTGTCCGCTATGCGCAATCGCACCTCGTCGCCGCGATACGCGACATAATCGGGCATGTCGAACCGCTTCGGCCTGGCGAAGCCGCCGAACTCGCTCACATAGGCGCACATGACGATGTCCGCATCCTCCCGCTGCGCCGCATCCAGCAGCTCGGCATACATGCGGCGATGGATCCAGTCGTCCGGATCCACGAAGCCGATGTAATCTCCCGTGCAGCGCCGCAGGCCGGTTGTACGGGCAAAAGCCACTCCTCCATTAGGGACATCGATAATGATCAGCCTGGGATCCCGCCCGGCGTATTCCGCTAATAGAGTCAGGCTTCCGTCTGTAGACCCGTCGTTGACGGCGATGACCTCCAGTTCTCCATGCGTCTGACTCAGCAGACTGTCAAGGCAGCGAGGCAAGTATCGCTCCATGTTATAGATAGGCACGACGATACTGATCTTCGGATTCCTCACGCGTCACCTCCGACATCAAGGTCAAATACATCTCTCCCAGCTCTCCCATCACCTGCTCCAGCGAATAACGGCGCGCCCGTTCCGCTCCCCGCCCGCCCATGCGGCGTCTGGAGTCCCGGAAGTAATAGAGCAGCTGCAGCCGGCTGGCGAACGACTCTACGTCTCCGGCCTCGACGATAAAACCCGTTCGACCTTCATCGATGAGCTCGTTATGACCGCGATTGCGAGTCGCGACGATGGGCAGACCGCATGCCATCGCCTCCATGACATTGACGGGCAGCCCTTCCCTGATACTGGACGCCACGGCCGCGTCGCACATGGGATAAAGCTCATCGAGATCGTCCCGATAGCCGAGGAACTCGATCATATGCGCGACGCCGAGCTGGATCGCCAGCGCTCTGCACTCATTAAGCAGCGGACCTTCGCCGGCAAGCAGCAGCCTTGCGCCAGGCACCTTACCCTTTAGCTTGGCAATCGAATAGATCAGCAGACGATGGTTTTTGTTGCTATTAAATTCAGCGGCATAGATCAGCAGGAAATGGTCGGGGCCGTAATTGAACCTCTCGCGTCTCGCCGTCTTCTCTTCTTCGCCGATGGGAGCGTACCATCCGGTATCGACTCCGACGCCGTGCACATGCGCAATCATGCCCGCTTTGAACGCGGATCGTCCGGCCCTTCCGTAATCTTCTTCATTAATGGTCACGAGACAATCCGTATGGGCCGACAACCATCGTTCGACGGGATAATAGAGCAGCCAATTGAGCAAGGGTGCTCCCTTAAAGAAATGAAAGCCATGAGCCGTGTAGATGACTTTGGTCCCCCTTGTCCGAGCCTCCCTGGCGGCAAGTCTGGCCAAGGCGCCTCCCATGGGCGTATGACAATGAATCATGTCGTAGCCTTCTTTGTCGATAATGGCCTTCAGCATGCGGTAAGCCGACACGTTCTCCTTCTTTAGCGGTGACCGATGTATCGGCAAGTCGAACTTTGCATCCGTATACGGCAGGTCGAGCGCGCCGCTGGCGGCCACATGCACTTCCCAGCCCATTTCCTGAAACCACTCCATAACAGGCAGATGGAAGGCTCTGAAGTGATAGTCCACCGTCGCGCAGAACAATATTTTCGGTCGCATGGACATCGCGTTTTCTTCCGCGCCCTATTGAGGCGCGGTCTCCTTCTCCAGCGTACGGGTCAGATACTCCAGCAGCTCGAATCGGAGCTCCTCCCGCTTCAGCGCGAATTCGATTGTCGTCTGAATGAATCCCATCTTTTCGCCGACATCGTATCGTTTTCCGTCGAACTCGTAGGCGAATACGGCCCGAGTCCGATTAAGGGCGGCGATGGCGTCCGTCAACTGGATCTCCCCTCCGGAGCCTGGCGCCTGTTCGCCGAGAATATCAAAGATTTCCGGCGTCAGAATGTAGCGGCCCATAATGGCCATATTGGAGGGCGCCTTCTCGCGGCTGGGCTTCTCGACCAGATGGTTGATGCGATGGAACGAAGGCTCCATCTCCATCCCGTCTACTATGCCGTAACGGGAGACGGCTTGCTCCGCGACGCGCTGCACGCCGATGATGGACGAGCCGTATTGTTCATACTTCTCGATCATTTGTCTCAAACACGGCTTGGGAGCGTCGATAATGTCGTCGCCGAGCAGCACCGCGAACGGTTCGTCGCCAATGAACTTGCGCGCGCACCAGATGGCATGGCCGAGACCGCGCGGCTCCTTCTGCCGGATATAATGGATGTCGACCATATCCGACGACTTCCGCACCTCCTGCAGCAGCTCGAACTTGCTTTTGGCCGTCAGCACTTGCTCCAGCTCCATGGAGTTGTCGAAGTGATCCTCGATCGCGCGTTTCCCTTTGCCCGTCACGATAATAATGTCCTCGATGCCGGACTGGATCGCCTCCTCGACGATGTACTGAATCGTCGGCTTGTCTACGATGGGCAGCATTTCCTTCGGCATCGCCTTCGTCGCCGGCAAAAATCGGGTCCCGAGACCCGCTGCCGGGATGATCGCTTTTCTAACCTTCATGTTTATACCGCTCCCTTCTCATCTATCCCGTAATGGTCGCCAGATTCGACTGCGAATCCGGAACGACATGATTCGCCAGATCCAGCAGCCTGACTTTCAGCTCCGCGCCGTTCATGGCCGGGAAATCCGCAATGATCGCTTCGATCTCCTCGAACAGAATGACGGACGCCTTGCCGACGTAGATCTTTGGATATACCTGCTGTTCCGTAACTTCCTTATCCCCCAGCATTTCTTCGAACAGCTTCTCGCCTGGCCTGATGCCGGTGTACACGATTCCGATCTCTTCGACGGCGTAACCCGACATCCGGATGACGTTTTGAGCGAGTTCCGTAATCCGTACCGGCTCCCCCATGTCGAGCACGAAAATTTCTCCTCCCTTTGCCAGCGCGCCTGCCTGGATCACAAGCCTTGATGCCTCCGGAATGGTCATAAAATAACGAACCATATCCGGATGCGTCACGGTGACCGGACCGCCCCGCTCGATCTGCTTCCGAAAGAGCGGGATGACGCTGCCCCTGCTGCCAAGCACGTTGCCGAACCGTACCGCGACAAATTTCGTCGAGCTGACGCGGTCCATATGCTGGATGATCATCTCGGCAAGCCGCTTGGTGGCTCCCATGACGCTGGTAGGATTGACGGCTTTGTCGGTGGAGATCATAACGAAAGTCTCGACGCGGGCTTTGCCTGCCGCTTTTGCCGTGTTCAGCGTGCCCAGCACATTGTTCTTGAACGCTTCCTCCGGATTCCGCTCCATCAGAGGCACATGTTTGTGAGCCGCCGCATGGTAGACGACCTGTGGACGATGGTGCAGCATGACCGACATCATTTTATCCGCATCCTGAAGGTCTGCTATTTCCGTATAAAACTTGATTTTCGAATCCTTGAACATCTCCTTGAGCTCCAGCTCTACCGCGTAGATGCTGTTTTCTCCATGACCCAGAAGCACCAGCTTCTCCGGCAGGAACCGCGAAATTTGCCTGCACACCTCCGACCCGATCGATCCGCCGGCCCCCGTCACGAGCACCACCTTGCCCGTTACATAACCGGAGATGCTGTCGATGTCGAGTTCTACGGGCTCGCGTCCGAGCAGATCCTCGACTTGCACGTCGCGGAATTGCGTTACGGAGATGCGGCCTGTTGCCAGATCCTCCAGCATGGGAATCGTCTGCGTCTTCGCCGATGTCTTCGCGCATTCCGTATAGATGTCGTACAATCCCTTCTTGCTAAGCGACGGTATCGCGATAACGATGTTGTCGATCTCGAACGCCTTCGCCTTCGACACGATTTCTTTCACGCTGCCGCATACCGGAATGCCCATAATATCCAGATTCAGCTTGTGCGGATCGTCATCGACGAAAGCGACCGGATACAGCTCGGTTCCGGAGTTGCCCAGAAGCTGCCTGACGAGCATCGTGCCTGCTGAACCCGCTCCGACGATCAGCGTCCGCCTGCGTTTGCCGCTATGCCGGTTAAATCCGCCCCTGACAATTCTCCATAGGAGCCTCGATCCGCAGACTAGCATGAGATGGATAAGCCATATCGTGATCAGCAGCCGCCACTCCGCCTGTTGGTAGGCCGCAAGTCCCGCTAGCCCGACGACGGCAACCGACAGCGTGACCGCTCTAAGAATAATGAGAAGCTCGCCAATGCTTGCGTACTCCCAAGCTTTTTTGTAGAGCTTATAGACCGTAAAGAAGCCGTGATGAGCAGCCAGAAGCGCCGCCGCGACGAATAAGTAGGGCGTCCCTCCATTCTCATATGCAGGCTCCAGGAGCAAACGGCCTAACCATACGGCAGCGGCAACAATGGCCGAATCCAGCAGAACGAGCAGCGACAGCCTTCGTCGATACGTCATCTTCATCCTCACCTTTCTTGTTTCAACCACCAGTTGTTCTTTATTAAGAACATGTTGACATGAGTCAACGTTTTTTTCTTAAGCCTCGCCGCAAAAAAAGCGTTATCCGATCGGGATCATCTAACGCTTCTTTTATTCAGGATCGCTCCAATAATGTTCGCTCCGGCGAATGTCAACGCCTGCTTCGCTTCCAGCGCCTTGGCTTTGGATGTCCTTCCAAAGCGGAGAAGAAGAACAACTCCGTCACACTTGTTTACGAGCACATTGGTATCAGGTGCCGAGAGCACGGCCGGACAATCAATAACGACCCGGTCGTACAGGGAAGCTGCAGCCTCCAACACTTCCTTCATGCGATAAGAATCCAGCATATCGGTGGAATAGGTATGCTGAACGCCGCTCGTAAGCAGATCCAGACCTTCAATCTCGGTCGGTTGAGCCGCTTCCTTTAACGTCAGCTGGTTGCCAAGCACGCTGGACAAGCCGGGAGACATCTGGATGCCGAACAGCTTGTGCAGAATGGGATTTCGAAAGCTCGCATCGATAAGAAGAACACGCTCCCCTCTTTGCGTCATGCTGATGGCCAAATTAACGGCGGCAGTCGACTTTCCGTCTCCCTCCGAGGGGGAAGTAACGATCAGAGTGCGAATGCTCTTGCCCTCCGAGGCGAATTGGATATTGTTGCGGATGGAACGGAATTGCTCGGAGACTCGGTGCCCCGGATGCAAAAAAGTCATCAGACTGCGGTTAACGATTTTTTTGGCGATTTTCGCTTTCTCACGGACCAATACTCTCACTCCTTATTATCGCGGACTTCGGCTTCCTGATCTGCTGAGTTACGGAACGAGATTTGATCCCCGATACCTGCCCCAGCATATTCAGTCCCAGCCTCGTCTCCACATCCTGTTCCGTACGGACGGAATCGTCCAGCGACTCCAGCAAGAAAGCCAACGTTATGCTTAGAATCAGGCCGACGATAAAGGCGATATACACAATCGTATTGCTTGTCGTATTTATCGGAACGGGATTGGGCTCGGCGGCTGTCAGCAGCCGGATGTTATGAACGCCAAGCGTATCCATCGCTACCTCCCGGTAATGATCGACGATCGCATTCGCGACATCTGCCGCCCGTTCGGGATGACTGTCGAGCACGCTGATAACCGTAATCAGAGAGGAGTCTACGCTGTCAACGCGAATCTGGCTTCTGAGCTGTCCCGGCGTAGCATTAAGCTGGAGCTCGTTGATGACTCCGTTCAGAACGATCGGCTCGCGTACGAGCGCTCTGACAGTCGTCATCATTTCGCTGTTGGCGGAGATGATCACGCGAGTGGACGATACGAAGACTTGCGGCTCCGGCCTAGAATTGTACAGAATGCCAAGTACTGTGAGCAAGCCGGTAATAAGCGCGATTAACCATAACCTCTTTTTTATCGTCTGAAATACAATTCTCAAGTCGATTTCCCTGGTTTCCATTCATACACCCACTCATATCGTTAGTTATATAGAACACTAACCCAAGTGTAGTTCTTTATATAGAACATGTCAATACGGTTGAACTTCAAAATTTTGTGAACTTTTAGTGATCGATGTGGAGAATGATAATGTTCGACGTTTTCTTTTTGCCGGGCACGAGCCCCTCGTCCTTCCACTTATGCGATCTCACCAGGTCCTTCAGCGCGCGGAAATCCCCGGAGCTCATCCCCTCGTCGACCGCGTCACGCAATATCGAATGCCATTCCTCGTCGAGCACATCCTCCACGGATACTTTGGGAGCAAGCTCTTCGCCGAGCAGATATTCCATATTGGTGTCCAGATGATAGGCGATTTTGGCCAGCACCTGAAGGGAAGGATTGTTTTGCACGTTGCGTTCGATGTAGCTCAAATACGATTTCGATACGCCCGCCAGATCCGCGAGTTTCGTGATCGAATATCCTTTCTTTTCCCTTAGCGATTTGATCCGTTCCCCAATCATAGTCGTCTCCTTCAATCAGATTAGATCCGTATCGATGGCCTTAGCAAACGTAACGGTTATCGGGAAGTCGTTATAACGTACATTTCCTTTATTGTAGTTCTTTAAAGAGAACAGGTCAATACCCGACATGATAGGCTTTTCATGAAAAAAGATTCATAATCATTCGTTATAGTGAACAACTTAACTTTGGCGCTCTTTGCAGCTCTGATGCTGTTAAAAAGGGCCTCCGCCTTTAATTCGTGGCGTGGCCCATTGACGTTTGCTTCGATACCGTAGTGATCCAGTGTTCTAGACGCATCAACATCGCATTGTACTCGGTTTTTCATACACATTGGTCCTCATATCCCCGCCAACGTCGCATTGTGCTCGGTTTTTCATACACATCTGTCTCTACGCCCCCACCAGCGTCGCATTTTTCACGCCAAAAAAGCTGACTGCTCGTCCGCCAAGGAGGCTCGAGTAACCAGCTTTAGTTCCGATACAACATAGTAGCCTTCATTGCTCCATCCCGTTCCGCCTGCCGCCAAGCGCTTCGTCCGTAATGCTGCGAATGTCGACCCGAGAGACGATTTCGTCGTTCACCATGTCCGGCAATATTTGATCCAAAAAATAATCGACGCAGTGCAGTCGGATATGACTGATCTTGATTAACGCATGACGGTACATCTCGATAAATTCCTTCTCGGTGTTGCCGCGCTTGAGCTCCGCAAACGCCTCGTATACCTGGTCGAGCTTGTCTGCCACCTCCAGAATCAGACCCTCCGTCGAATTGTCCTTCCCTTCCTGCAGCTGTCTGCGGAAAATCGGCTTGAATTCCTCGGGAATATGTTCTTCGATGAAACGATCAACCATCCCTTCCTCTACTTGCTGAATCAACGCTCTGAGCTCTCTTGACGCGTGTTTGACCGGCGTCTTGATATCGCCGATAAATATTTCACCGTAATCGTGACTGCTCGTAATTTCGTACAGCTTCTTCCAATCGACGGTAACGCCGTTTCTTTCCTCGATGTCCGCAAGCGTTTTGGCGTATTGAACGACCTTCCACGAATGGGCCGCGACGCTGTGTTCCTCGAATTTAAACTTGCCCGGGCATCTGTAAATTCTCTCTAACTCGTTAAGCGACCAAAAATATTGATGAATCCCCATCTGGGAAACCTCCTTGCCTTGTCTAGGCTGCGTATATTTGTTTATCACGAGCTCTTTGTCAGTATAATGTTCTACTGTTATCTCGGGATGAAAGCAGATCGCCACTTTCGTAAAAACAATTAAAGCCGGATCTTATTATCTCGAATACAGACAATAACGATGCGATCTACAATCAACTTAATGATATAGCGCCTACGATTGAATTTGATCCCTATCCAAATGAAGGGGACGCCTATACCGGGATGGTCAACGATTTTAAAACCATTGCTGCTGCAGTAGGCAAATCGGCGGAAGCCGATAAAGTACTCGCAGACCTTGATGCTCATTATGCAGCGGCCAAGGAAAAACTTGCGGCAGCCGGCAAAGACAAATTCAATTACGTCATTACCCAAGCCTTCAGCAGCCAGAATGCCGCTACGTTGAGGATGTTTACGGATACGTCTACAGTCGTTCAAACACTCGATCGTATCGGGTTAACCAGCGACTGGAAATCGGAGAAATTCGAGAAATATGGATTTACAGATACCACCTTTGAAGCTCTGCCGGCGGTCAGCGACTCCAATTTCATCTACATCGTTCAGGAAGACGATAACGTTTTCGGCGACTCGGTAAAGGATAATAAAGTTTGGAACGGTTTGAGTTTCGTCAAGGAAAATCGGACTTACGGCATAGGCGGAGACACATGGACCTTCGGCGGTCCCCTCTCCTCCAAAGTATTGGTTGACCGCGTTGTTGCAGCTATAACGAAATGAGAATCATTGGTTTATTCGGGGGCGGCTTAGCCGTCCTCTTGATTCTGTTGATAGCCAGTCTGTGCTTCGGAGAAGCGCAAATCACTTTCAAGATCGTCCTTGATGCTTTATTCCATCGTCAGGATCAGCTCTTGCATAATTTGATATGGGATATGCGCATGCCTCGCGCGGTATTAGGATTATTATCCGGGGCAGGGCTTGCAGTAGCCGGAGTCTTGCTGCAAACCGTTACTAAAAACCCGCTGGCTTCCACCGATACGCTTGGTATCAATGCCGGCGCGTATTTTATGGTTGTTGCTGGAACGATCTATTTCCCCAGCCTGCTTCACACGTCGCCGTTTCTTTTTGCCGCCGCTGGCGGAAGTTTAGCTGCGATGTGTGCTTATGTTCTCGGAGGCGGTCGAGCTTCGAGTCCCATCCGACTAGCTCTTGCCGGCATGATCGTAGCTATGGTCATTGGTTCCTTTACAAGCGCTCTGCATATCTTCCATGCGACAGAAACACAGTCGCTGTTTTTATGGGGATCGGGCTCGCTCTCCCAGCTTGATTGGAAAGGCGTTGCGTATGCCTGGCCTGGTGTCATCGCTGTTATAATCATTGCTTTTTTTATGGGCAAACAATTCGATGTATTAAACCTGGATCAATCCACTGCCGCATCATTAGGACAAAGGGTAGCTCTAACCCGCTTTGCAGGCTTGGCGATTGCGGTGCTTGCCGCATCAGTCGTAGTCAGCGTAGCCGGACCGATCGGATTCGTAGGTCTTGTCGCCCCGCACTTGGTGCGTCTTAGCGGCTTGCGCAAGCACAATTGGCTTATTCCCGCCGCTGCTCTATGGGGAGCCGTATTGCTCACAGCGGCAGACATTCTGACACGCATGATTCGCAGCAGCATGGGCGAGATGCCCGTAGGCGCGATGATGGCAATCATCGGAGCACCATGGCTAATCTGGCTCATACTCAAAAAGATGAAGGGGATTAAGGGCTCCTTAGCCGCTTCCATGTCTATTGGCAGAAATCGCGTTCATATTCGCTTCCCGCTACTCGCATCCATCATGCTTCTTCTGGTTGTCTCATTCATTCTTGCAAGCATGACGATGGGCGGCGCACGTATTCCGCTAAGTCAGTTATTCGCCAGCTTGATTGGATCCGACGAAGCGGAATCCTACTCCATCCTCTTGAATTTGCGATTGCCTCGCACCCTGGTTGCAGCAGCCGCTGGAATAGCACTGAGCGTTAGCGGAGTTCTGATCCAGGCTTCCGTTCGCAATCCTTTAGCCGATTCTTCTATCCTGGGGGTGACCTCGGGGGCTGGTTTCGGAGCGCTGCTTGTGCTTATTGCATGGCCTCAACTTCCGATCGTATTTCTTCCGATCGCCGCTGTAGGCGGAGCTATAATTGCCGCGGCCGTCATATTCCTGTTCGCGTGGCGAAAGTCGCTTAATCCGTCGGTTCTTATTCTTCTGGGGATCGCGGTATCCGCTATCGGCTCCGCGGGCATTCAAGCCCTTATCGTACTTGGGCCATTATGGGGCAGTACGGGCTATATATGGTTGACAGGTTCGACTTACGGTCGCACATGGGATCAATTTAATATCATCTGTCTATTTCTGGCCGTGCTCCTTCCGCTTGCGTGGTGGCTCGGTCGCAAGTTTGATTTGCTCGCGTTTTCTGACGACAGCTCAATTGGATTCGGTTTATCCGTGCGCAGAACAAGACTCGCTGCAATGACTGTAGGCGTTCTTCTCTCTGCAAGCGCTGTCGCTACTGTAGGGACCGTTGGTTTTCTAGGCTTAATCGTCCCTCATATGGTAAGAAGCATAATCGGGCATAACACGCGGCAATCCATCATATTATCAAGCTTGCTCGGGGCTCTGTTTCTTGTATTGGCCGACGCTATCGGTCGAACGATACTTGCTCCCGTCGAAATCCCATCCGGCCTACTAATTACATTAATTGGCGCGCCTTATTTTCTATTTTTAATGTTTCGGTCACATACAAAAAGGCTATAAACAAACAGCTCGTAAAGGGAGACCTCTACGAGCTGTTTGTTTATAGCCCTCTGCTTTGGATCTGTGTTGTCTAGCTAATCAAAGCGACCAGGCTTTTGAACTCCAGCTCCTCAAATTTGCTGAGAACGAGCTGGCGGTCATATTGCCAGCCGCAGCTGTCGATCTGCGTATCCAGCGGAGCATCGCAGCGAATCGTCGCCAGCTGGCGGGATAGATGCAGCATCTCGATATCGGCTTCGATCTTGGCGCGGATCGTCTTCGAGACGGCCTCCAGGTTAGCTAGCAGAACATCGATAGAGCCATGCTCCTGAATAAGCTTAAGCGCGGTCTTCTCGCCAATGCCGCGAACGCCGGGATAATTGTCGCTTGTATCGCCCATAAGCCCTTTGATATCAATGACCTGCAGCGGCGTCAATCCACGCTCCTCCAGCAGCACCGCCGGCGAATATACCAGGTAATTGCCGATGCCCTTCTTCATGATCGCAATGGATACCCGTTCATCCACCAATTGCAGTAAATCATGGTCGCCGGTCACGACAACAACGTCCGCGTGATGCTTAAAGCGCGAAGCCAGCGTGCCGATGCAGTCATCGGCTTCGTAGCCTTCGATGCCGACATTGGGTACGCCAAAGCTTGCAACGACCTCTTTGACAAGATCGAATTGCGGGATCAGATCCTCGGGCGCGGCAGGCCGATTCGATTTGTAACCGTCGTATTGCTCCGTCCGAAACGTCTTGCTTCCCATATCCCAGCAGCAGATGACATGCGTCGGGTCGAACTTCGATATGGCATCCATAAAGTAGCGGACGAAGCCGTGCACGGCGTTGACCGGCATGCCGCTGCTTGTCCGGCGAATGCTTCCCGTAAACGAGGTTGCGAAGTACGCGCGGAATAAGATAGCCATGCCATCCACCAACAAAACCTTTTGACCGTTCATCAATTAATCAGCTCCTGCTATGCTTGCATGTGCAAGTTATTGAAACACTTGATTTCGCGACTATGTTCTCCTCAATATCCTACCACATTGGACGAACGGATGAATACTCCGATTCTTGCCGCCGCTTCCAATAATCGGTCTTCGTTTTCTACCAGCGCGATACGAACATAACCTTCTCCCTCTGCGCCGAACGCTTCGCCAGGAATGACGACGACGCCGGTTGCCCTCAGCATTTCCTGGGAAATGGTTCTTGAGCCCCATACTTCTCCGTCGTTTCCCATTAGCTTGGGCAGCTTGGCCCATACGAACATAGTCGCTTTAGGCGCCTCAACTTCCCAACCGGCCTCGCGGAGCGCACGAACAAAAACATCTCTTCTCCGCTCGTAGATTGCGCTCGCAGCCGGCAGATAGGCTTCGCGATCATTGGACATCGCAGCTCGAAGCGCCGTTATGCCAGCCTCTTGTACAGGATCGAATACGCCATAATCGATGTTGCCTTTCAGTTCGCGCAATGCTGCAACGGCATCTCGATTGCCAGCAAGGAAACCGATTCGGCAGCCCGCCATGTTGAAGCTTTTGGATAAGGAATGGAACTCGACCGCCTGTTCAATCGCACCCGGGACTTGAAGAATGCTTGGAGGCAGCACGCCGTCGAAGCCCATCTCGGAGTAGGCCAGGTCGTGAACGACAAGCACATCGTGCTTACGCGCTTTAGCAATCAGCTTCTCGAAGAAATCCAGATTCGCAACAGCAGACAATGGATTATTAGGATAATTGAGCAGGATGAAGGATGCTCTATTCCATTCGTTCTCCGGTATGGCATCCAGATCGGGCAAGAAGTTATTATCCTCGCGAAGCGGCAGGAAGATGGATTCCACTCCGGCCAATGCCAGCGAAGCCGCATAGATGGGATAACCGGGATCCGGCACGAAAGCGGCATCGCCAGGATCGCAGACGGCCATTGCCAGGTGGGCCAGTCCATCCTGCGAGCCCATTAGCGTGACGATTTCCGCGGCGGGATCCACCTGCACGCCGAAGCGATAGTTCATCCACTCTGCCGCCGCTTCCCGGAAAGGCAAGCCGCTGCTCGTGGCTGGATAAGCATACATATCCTCTCTTAGCGCCGCATTTGCCAGCGACTGGCGAATCGCTGCGTCAGGCGGCTGGTCGGGACTTCCGATGCCGAGATCAATAATATCAATGCCATTTGCCGCCGCTTCGCGCTTCCACGCCGCAACCTCCGAGAAAATCGAGGAGCCCAGCTGGGACAACCGTTTCGCGCGGAATCGCCGACTTTTTACCTGGCTCATGATTTCCCCCATACTTCTGCATAGTGCTCTTCTTTATAGCCGATTGTCACTTGTTTGCCATCCGTCGCGATTGGACGTTTAATCAACATGCCATGTTGAGACAGCAGCTCCAGCTTCTCGTCTTCGCTCATCGAGGCGAGCTTGTCCTTTAGCCCAAGCTCCCGATAAACCTCGCCTGAAGTGTTGAACAGCTTCTTGAGCTCGAAGCCTCCCAGCTCCAGCAATGCTTTGAGCTCCGCAGCAGTCGGGGTATCCTCGTTAATGTCGCGTAGTACAACTTCGTTGCCTTTCTCCTTCAGCGACTTTACCGCAGCCTTGCAGGTGCTGCATTTGGGATATTGAATGATTGTAATCTTGTTAGCAGTGCTCATCGTGATGCTCCTTTCTACGATCGTTGTGCTTGTTTCCATTCTGGCGTGCCGCGTTGACGCCAATTCGAGCACATTGTGTATGATTTTTCATACTCATGTGCCTCGAACTCACCAGTTTGTGCGCATTGTGTATGATTTTTCATACTGATGTGCCTCGAACCCACCAGTTTGTGCGCATTGTGTATGATTTTTCATATACGAGTGCCTCGAACCTACCTGTTCGAGCTCAGTGTGTATGATTTTTCATACTCGTGTGCCTCGTTGACGCCAGTTTGTGCTCATTCTGTATGATTTTTCATACTCGCGTGCCGCGTTGACGCCAATTCGAGCACATTGTGTATGATTTTTTATATACGAGTGCCTCGAACCTACCTGTTCGAGCTCAGTGTGTATGATTTTTCATATTCGCGAGATCCTGCCGCGATGTCAACTCTTGCCGCGCAACACTGCCTCCAGTTGGATCAACTCGGGCGGCAGCGGCGCATGCCAAACCATGCGCTGCTTCGTCAAGGGATGAACGAAACTTAACGTCTCGGCATGCAGCGCTTGCCTGCCGACGGCTTGCTCCCAGCGCTCAATGCCGCCCTCGTCCGGCCCATAGAGTTTGTCCCCGATGAGCGGACAGCCGAGATGGCGCATATGTACGCGGATCTGATGCGTCCGGCCCGTCTCAAGCTTCAGCTTGATGCAGGCCGCCGCCCCTCCCCCTTCTTGCTCCGCGCCGAAGGTTTCCGCCGTTTCATAATGCGTAATGGACGGATACCCGTCGGGTCGAACGACTCGCAGATGGGGCCGGTCGCTGTCTCTGTCAATCGGTTCGTTTACGACCCCGCTAGACGGATCGGGCGAGCCGTATACATATGCGCGGTATCGCTTATCCACTTCACCTGCCTGGAGCTGCTCCGAAATTTGCTGGTGAACATACCCCGTCTTCGCGATCGCGACCAGTCCCGACGTCTCTTCGTCCAGCCGGTGAATGGGACGGAAGCGCACCCTCTCGCCGAGCGACTTCCAATGATACACGACGGCATTCGCTAGCGTGCCCGTGTAATGTCCGTGCGTGGGATGAACGATCATGCCTGCCGGTTTGTTTACGATGAGCAGACTCACGTCCTCGAAGACGATCTGGAACGGAATGTTTTCCGGCAGGATGTCGTCCGATTCTTCCCGCTCCATTCGCAGCCGAATGACATCTCCTTCGGCTACTTTGGCCGATGTGTACGCTCTCAGCTCGTTAACGGTCAGTCCATGCTCCGTCAGCTTTACTTGCGACAAGAGCTTGCGGGAGACGCCGAGGCGTCTCTCCAGTACCGTGCGAACTTCCTTCCCGGCGTCTTGCGCGTCGACCTTCACTTCAAGAGGCGGATAATAACGATCGTCCAAGTTTATGGTCGAAGCCGGCATCGCTTCGTCCCCCTTTCCCAAACGCCAAGTCTCCCCAACGACTTTGTCATGCGTAATGTCCAAGTTTCGTTCGTCCATTTGACGCAACACTCATTTCTTCTATTCCGTTTCACCCTCGGTCTTGCCTTTTCTTGCGCCCCCGGTCTTGCCTTTTGTTGTTCCTTCGCTATTTCCCTTGCCTTTGCCCTTGCCCTTGCGGAACACGTTCGCGCTTCGCACATATTCCGTATCCGGCACGCCGAGCTTGGCATTGGCGTAACGCGCCGCCGCGAACAGAAAGTCGGACAGCCTGTTCAAGTAAACGAGAACAGCTTCGTTAATGGCATGCTCGCCCGCCAGCGTCACCACCCTGCGCTCCGCTCTTCGGCATACCGTCCGGCAGACATGCAAGGCCGATGAGGCGCTGCTGCCTCCAGGCAAAATAAACTTCGTGATCTCCGGCGACTCCGCCACATATCCGTCCATCCATTGTTCGAGACGAACGGCCGGCTCGCCGTCCATCTTTAACGGAGCTCCTTCCTGCGCATACGCCAGATCGGAGCCGCAATCGAACAGCTCCTGCTGAATATCGATCAGCCTGCCTGCCAGATCGCGCAACTGCTCGTGTTTAACAGCTTCCGCCGCCGCCAATCCGACAAAGCTGTTTAACTCGTCGATCGTGCCGTAAGCCTCGACGCGGGCATCGTCCTTCCGCACTCGCCCGCCGATCAAGGAGGTCTCGCCTTTGTCTCCCGTTCTTGTATACAGCTGCATCTCTATTCCCAGCTCCTCTCTATGACAGCAAACAGCAGGCCGGACATCACTCCGACCTGCTGAAACCTATCCCTTCAACTTATGAACGAAATTGCCGATCCGATCGATCGCCTCCGTCAATTGAGTGACGGATGTTGCATAGGAGCAGCGCAGGTGGCCCTCGCCTCCCAGACCGAACACATCGCCGGGAACTGCAGCGACCCCGGCTTCTTCAAGCAGCCGCTGCGCGAATACTTCGCTGCTCAGCCCTGTAGAGGTAACGGATGGGAACGCGTAGAACGCGCCTTGCGGCTCGTGGCAGTCCAGGCCGATGTCCCGGAAGCCCTTAACAACGAGGCGGCGACGTTGATTGTACGACTCCACCATGCGGTCCTTTTCTTCCAGCCCGTGCTGCAGAGCTTCAAGCGCAGCGTATTGGGCCATGATCGGCGCGCACATGACCGTATATTGATGAATCTTGAGCATGGCCGCCAGCAGTTCGGAGTGTCCGCACATATAACCCATCCGCCAGCCCGTCATCGCGAACGCCTTGGAGAAGCCGCTGACGAGAATCGTGCGGTCCTTCATGCCGGGAACCGCCGCGAAGCTTACGTGCTTCGAACCGTAGGTCAGCTCCGCGTAGATCTCGTCGGAGATGACGATCAGATCGTTCTCCTCGACGACTTTCGCGATCGGCAGCCAATCCTCGTACGTCATGATGCCGCCGGTCGGATTGCTGGGATAACAGAGAATAAGAACTTTGGAGCGCGGCGTGATCGCCTTCTTGAGCGACTCCGCCGTCAGCTTGAACGCGTCGGCCGAGAACGTCTCGATGCCGACGGGAACGCCGCCGCTAAGCGCCGTTATCGGCGAATACGAAATATAGCAAGGCTCCGGAATAAGGATCTCGTCCCCCGGCGCGATCAGCGCGCGAAGCGCAAGATCGATGGCCTCGCTGCCGCCGACGGTTACGATCACTTCGTCTGCGGGGTTATACGCGATATCAAACGAGTCGTCCAAATATTGGCAGATGGCTTCCCGAAGCTCGGGCATGCCAGCGTTCGATGTGTATTGGGTCTTGCCTGTCTCCAGAGCATAGACAGCTGCCTCCCGTACGTGCCAGGGAGTAACAAAGTCGGGCTCTCCTACGCCGAGCGTAATGACGTCCTTGCGCGTGCTTACCAAATCAAAAAAACGGCGGATGCCCGACGGTTTAATCCCCCTGACCAGCGGGGACAAATAATCGCTCATCGATTGCCGCCGGGCGAGCCCTGAGGAAACCTCCAGCTCCTCTTTCATCATACGCGCCACCTTCTTATGTTACGGCGATACCATCAAGCGATGGTCACCTTCGTGCTCATCGAAGATAATGCCGTCCTGTTTGTATTTTTTAAGTATGAAAAATGTCTTGGTCGACAGCACCGCATCGATCGGCGAAAGCTTGTTCGATACGAACGAGGCGACCTCCTTTAAATTTTTGCCTTCGATCTCTACAAGCAGGTCGTAAGCGCCGGACATCAAGTACACGGATTTCACTTCCGGATATAGATAAATACGTTCGGCTATGCCCTCGAACCCTCTGCCGCGCTCCGGCGTAATTTGAACCTCGATCAGGGCCGTTACCTTTTCGTCGTCTACCTTGCTCCAATTGACAACGGTGGCGTATTTCACGATGATATGGTTTTCCTCCATCGCCGCGATGGCTTCCTTCACGTCTTCCAGGGGCACGCCTAACATCGTCGCGATCAACTCCGCGTCTCTGCGGGCGTCTTCCTTCAGCAGCTCCAACACTTTTAATTGCAGTTCCGTCATTCCACTACTCCTTCCGGCTCGCGATCCAAGGTTATAACGAATATTTTACAAGAAATACTCGGTTCCTGCAAAGGAAAAAAGAAAAGACCCCGACGGGGTCTCTAATTGAAATAAGACTGATGCTGCGATTGGCTTCCCTGCTGCTGCCCGCCAGCCGGCACATACATGGACTGCTGCTGACCGCCCAGATTCTGCTGAAGGAACTGCTTCGTTTGCTGCTGTGTCTGTTTATACTGCTGCGCCTGCTTGTCCAGTTCCTGACGAAGCGCCGGAGATGCCGTATTATACATATTCGCCTGCTGCATGGCCGTAAACAGCTGGCCTTGCGCGTTCAGCGTGTTGTTGAGCAGCTTCGTGAACAGCTGTCTCATGTCCGGGCATGTGGATTCCGTTGCTGCCGTTGCATATTCGCGAACAACCCGCTTGAGATCGGAAAGCACGGTGGAAGCCAAATCCTCTTCCGATAAAAGTTGCTTGTTGGCTTGATGGTTCATTGATTATCCCTCCACAAGTATTGGTTGCTTGACCGACCTGTTATTGCGGCTGCGTAGGAGCCACTTGCTGATGGTGCTGGATGGCGTGCATCAGCGAATCGTAATGTTGTTGATGCATGCTGATCATCTGCGTGCAGCAATTGCGGATTGCCGGCGTCATGGACGCCGCTACGACTGCGGCGCATTGCTTCATCAGCAGGTCCTCGTTGGACATGGAATCCGCTACGTATTCCAGTTCTTTGGCTGTCATTGGCTGTAGCAAGGTGATGCCTCCCTTATCTTGATTGGTGAAGATGCTTGGCCCCCCTGGAGCGCAAACATCATAGCTTGCCTTCCGTATTATGAGCCAAATCCTCCAAATTATGCTCCCTTCTTTAAAACAAACTTGCCGCTATCGCTCAGCATGAAGTCCACCTTGATCTTCGCAAGCGTCCCCTTGTTCGGAAGCCAATCTTCCTTCTCGATGTGTTCCTTCCAATACCGATTATGGTAGCGATACAGATAATGCTCGAGCTCCAAAAAGTCGACTCCACTTTCCCTGCCCGTATCGAACAGCGACTGGATCTGTCCTCGTACAAGTTCTTCTATGGACCTCTCGATTTCCTCCTTCGTCATCTCACTGTCCATTTCGACTAGCGATCCCGAAAGCTTAATTGTCATCGTAAATCGTGGATCCGCTCCCGCCTTGGAGACCTCCAGGCTGGACTTGGCATGTTTGATCGATACGGTGGCCGTTGATTCCCCCTGCCCCGCTTCTACGAACACTTGCTTGAACTCCGGATTCAGCCAACGGAGCCCTATAACGGTCTTTTCCGGGAAGTACCCCTTGTACTTAAAATCCTTGTAGACGAACACCCCCGATATAAGCTGGGTTGAGATGGGCTTTCCCCTCTTGCTCCAAAACGTACTGCTGCTGTTGATGACGGGAAGAAGCGTGAGTTCCTTCGGTTCCCTTATGGTCTGGACGACCAGTTGCATCTGAAGCGGTTCGATGAACGTGTATTGTTCTTCATGCGGCTTGGGCATGTAGAGAACGCTATAGAGCGGCGATTGATTAAAAAAGTTCTCTGTATTCAATACATTTTCGATATCGTCCGTCGTCCCGAAAATAAGCGAAGTGTACCTCGAAGCCCTATGTCGGTTCAGCGCGTCCAAGACATCTTCGATTTGATTTACGGCCCGTTCATGGATGAGTACGGTCTTAAGATGCTCCATATTAAGAGTCGCATATCCGGCGCGCATCAAATCGTAGAAAGCAAGCAGCGTGGAATTCCCCTTGCCGGTGCCTACCCACGTCTCCGCCGGACCTGAACCCGGAGCTTCCGTCTTGGCCACGGAAGCGAAATTGATCATCTGGCCATAGATGACGAACTTATCATCAACGTAATCGATCCCGAGAGCCGACACATAACTAACGTCTTGCAGGTTCACTTCGTCCCAACAGCCAGGGAGTATGGTGAGAGAAACAAGAGCCGCTGCCGCAATCCCGGTTCGGATCAGACGGGATAACGTAATCATGACCGCCTCGCTTTCTTATAGGAGGACCAAGGTTTATTTATAACCGCTACCGCAACTTCCTTGAAGCGAATAGGCGCCAACGGAGCCATATACGGGTGACCGAACGATTCCAGCGAGCACATGTACAACAGAACCGAGAACATCGAGACGAAGTAGCCGTACATGCCGAAGATGGATGACAGGATGAGCACATAGAACCGAATAACGCTGACGGAGCCGGCTAACGATTGGTTGACCAGCGTGAATGTCGACACGGCGGAGACAGCCGCAACGACCAGCATCGTCGGCGATGTTATGCCAGCCCGGATCGCAGCGTCTCCGATAATGAGCCCTCCGACGACGGATACCGTCTGACCTACGGGGCGGGGAAGCCGAACGCCGGCTTCGCGGAACAGCTCGAACATAACCAGCATAAGGAACATTTCCATCGTCGCGGATATCGGCAAGCCGATTCGGGACATGGTTACGGTAGCAAGCAGGGTAAATGGAATTTGATCCGTATTGAAGGAGCATAACGCTATCCAAAAGCCAGGCAGGAACATGGCGACGAACAAGCCGGTGAAGCGAAGCAGCCTCTCCATCGTGACGTAATAATAAGGGAGATGCGCATCTTCAGGCGATTTGATGAGCAATGTCATGTTGCCGGGGGCAATCAAGGCGGCCGGCGTGCCATCCACAAGGATTGCGACTCTCCCTTTCATGAGAGAATGAGCGACAAAGTCGGGACGGCCCACGTAATTCACCAGCGGAAACAGAGATTTGGGCCTGTCGCTGATGAGCTCCTCAAGCTCTCCCGCCCCTTGCAAACTGGGGATCAGGATGGAACGAAGCCGTCGCTTCGCCTCTTCCACTAGCTCAGGCTTGGCTTGATCGGCCATATAGAGAACCCCGATCTCCGTTTTGGTCTCCGTTCCGATGATGAAATATTCTACGTGCAGGTTTGGCGTCCTCATTCTCATGCGCACCAGGGCGATATTGACCGACAGCTTCTCTACGAAGCCGTCCCTCGGTCCCTTAAGAGATAACTCCATTGTAGATTCTTCGGGATTGCGGGAAGGCAAGTTTGCGATGTTGAACTCGTAAAACGATTCCCGGTCGGAAAATAGCAGGATAACGATGCCCGCGAACAAACACTCGAACAGCCGGTCTCCGTCACCTTCGGTTTCGTTGAACATATCGCTAGGATGGCGGCTCCATAATTCCGCAGACTCGCCATCATGAGCGGCATGTTCGGAATGCTCCTCGATGTCGACAGTTTGCCTATTACCGTACCCGTGAGCATTCCCCGTACGGAATGTAGATGTATGCTGCTTCCAATTTTCCAGCATAGGAATTAGGCCCATCTGGAACATTTGACCGTCAACCATGCCGTCGCAATAATACAATTCGCATTGGATGCCCGACTTGTCTTCTGCGTCGGGAACGCGCAGGACATGATGGAACACGTCCTTGCACGGTTCGATGAGCGCGCGGAATCTCTCCTTGCTTATCCGCTCGCTTTTGTCATTGCCGCTCGTCTCGCTCTGCTGATCCAGCTCTCGTCCGTCCATTGTCGCTCCTCCTTGCTTTCACAAATGTTAGACCGTATACGACGATAACCATACCGCAAGACACGATGCCGCCATAGAGATAGGAGAATCTGAGCACCCGCACATAATCGACCATATGATGAACCCAGTACAGGGACACTCCGCCAACTATCGCACCGATAAAGATTAGGCCGACGCTCCTCCGCTTCATCCTCCCGATGGGACTAAACTCTGCGATCAAATAAATGCTGAGCGATATTCGAATCATCGAACCAGACAACCACTGGTAGATAGCGAAAAAATCAACGTGCTCGAAATAACGCCCGATCGTGACGAGCCTCCACTGCGAGAAGGCCGGATATCTCATCTTCACTGCCTCGAAGGGGCCGAATTCCGATATCGCGCCCGTTACCGGTCCGACTGCAAGCAGTGCCAGGAAAGCGACAAGCACAATCAGATGCCAGCGCTTGAAGGAGGACTTGAAGTGATGATGCATAAGCAGAAGCAGGAACAGCTCGCCGAACGCAGTAATAGAATACAACGAAGCTTGCAAGACCGGGGACATGCCATTCTCGAGCATGGGGAGCAGATAGCGGTAATCCTTGTGCGGCATATTGGCCGTCATGACGAAGTCGCCGACAAGGACAACAACAGGAAGCAGCAAGCAACTGATGAATGCAATCGTTCGCAGTCCCAAACTTGCCGCATACACGCATAACCCGATAAACACTATCAGAACCGCGATGGGAGGCGTGCTGCTAAGGTACGTTGTCTCCGCCCAAGAGACCGTTACAATCAGCGTTTCAGTTGCCGTTACGAACGCGAACAGAATCATGTACCCAATAAACATCCAAGCGACGGGCAAGGGGAGTCGTTCCTTCATCCAGCGGTCAAGCCGCTTGCCTTGCAGCTTGGACAATGCTCCAAACAGCGGAATGGCCGTCCAGGGCAGGATAAAGATCAGGGCGACGAAGACCGCCATCCAGGCGTCTCTATGTGCGGCGCTTAAGATCAGCGGTACGACGAGTACGTGATTGACGAGACCAACGGATAAAACCATAATGCATGCGGCCGGAAATATGCCGAACGGCTTGATTGACATATGGCATTCACTTCCTTACAACCAAAGGTTGCCCAGAACTGGCGGCCTGAATGCATGCAATTGAGGAATATTTCCTTTCATTTAAAGAAGCC
>NZ_BDQX01000187.1:23275-30101 GCF_003112455.1 Paenibacillus agaridevorans | reverse complement strand
GTCTGAAGACCGGCTGGCTGTCGTGAATATATTCGCCTGTAGCTACTCGAATAGGCCCATGCTTAAATATCGTTCGCCCGTATCCGGGGCGATACATACGACGCGCCGTCCTTCGCCCAGCTTCCGGGCGATTTTGAGCGCTGCCCAGACCGACGCGCCTGAGGATGGACCAAGCAGCAGGCCCTCTTGTCTCGCGAGCGCTCTCATCGTGCTGATGGCATCCACGTCGGAAACCTGTATGATTTCGTCGTAAACGGAAGTATTCAGAATGTCCGGAATAAAGCCAGGACTTGTGCCGACCAGCTTATGGGGACCTGGCTGCCCTCCGGAGAGGACGGGCGAGCCCTGCGGCTCCACAACGGCGACGTACAATTCCGGCAGCAGCTCTTTCAGCTTCTCGCCCGTACCGGTTATCGTACCGCCCGTACCTGCCGTTGCCACGAACGCATCCAGCCTGCCGCCGGTTTGCTCCATAATTTCTAGCGCAGTCGTTCGGCGGTGAATATCGGGATTCGCTCCATTTTTGAATTGATTCGGAATAAAGCTTCCCGGGTGTTGACGCTGCAGTTCCTCCGCTTTGCGTATAGCGCCGGGCATCCGCTCGGCTGCCGGCGTAAGCTCTACCTTTGCGCCGTAAGCCTTAAGAAGCTTGATCCGCTCCGTCGACATATTATCCGGCATGACCAGAATCAGCTTATATCCTTTAGCCGCGGCATTCATCGCGAGACCGATTCCCGTGTTGCCGCTCGTAGGCTCGATTATGGTTGCACCTGGATGGATCATGCCATCGCGTTCGGCTGCTTCGATAAGCGCGAATGCCGCCCGGTCCTTGACACTGCCGCTGGGGTTTAATTTCTCCAGCTTCACATAAACTTCGGCATTTCCAGGCTCGATGATCCGGTTTAAGCGGACGATCGGCGTTTCTCCGATTAATTTCGTAATATCGCTTACTGCTCTCGCCATTGTTTCAACCTTCTCCCGTTGCTTACATGCCTTTTACTTGTAGTCTTGCAGGTCACACTTGATTATGACGTTTTCGGCTTTGCCTTCCCTTTTATGCGGCTTCTCCTGTTCCCTTCTCGCACATCGCTATGCTGTTCTTGCAGGAATGGACGAATGAACCACCAGCCCGCGATCGGCACGACGCCGACTCCCAACAGCAGCCATGTGATCGCTCTCGGCGAATCCGTAATCGGCAAAACAATGAGATATGCCGACAAACCTGCCATACGTCCCAGCGTCAATCCCGCTTCCCTTAACACGACGAATTCCTCTCTGTGGCTTGCGCTTTCCCTGGATTCGCCGATTAGATCGAAAACACGGGACGTCATCGGGATAATGTACAGCGGCATGAACAAGGAGGTGCCGATACCGAACATCAGCAAGGTCGTATACGAGACCTGCCAGAACAACGGCAGGATGACAAGGCTGATCATAACGACACCGATCAGCATGCCCGTCAAACGCCGATGCGGCTTTAGCCATTTGCCCACCGCCCAAAAGCTGATCAATGCAACAAAGGACGTTATAAGCGAATACGTACCGAGCTTGCTTTCATCCCTTGTGGCAATATAGACCGTCAGACCCACGAGGAACATAAACACGCCCTCCCGCACGCCTTGCGCCACGATGGCCGGGAACATTCGCCTCCATGAATTTCCTTTCGTGGAGAGCTGCCTCAAGCCGTACAGCCAATCATAAGTTCCTTCGGCCTTGCGTTTCTTCAACCAAAAGCTTAGCACGACGCTGGCCGCGAAGATGGCAAGCGAAAGGGTAAAAATGAGACGATACCCCTTCTCTCCCTGCATGGTCGTAATCAGCAAGCCCGATATCCATGGCGCCAGTATGCCTGCCGTGGAACCAAGAAGACCAGCCCATCCATTGTAGGAATCCCGCGTGTCCGGTTCTGTTACTTCAAAGTAAACGACGTTGCAGGCAATCCAGAACATGCCCATCGCAATGCCGTTAAGGGCGCCAAGCGGGACGGCCCATGTCTTGGCGGCCGTGCCCAGCAGCAACACAGCGCAATAGAATACGCCCGAGAGCGCGATGCCGCCCCTCAAGCTGTTCATCTTGTTGTGCTCCTTTACCCACTTGCCCACGACCCAAAAGGTAAGTCCGCCGAGTACAAATTGGGCGAAGGTAAACCAGCCGATCAGCATATACGACTCGCTTGCCTTCCATAGATAGACCGGCACAAACGTTCCCGAGAGCGCATTCGCTACGCCGTACATCGCTTGGACGATCAGAAGCAGGGCAGCTTGTTTGTCTAATTTCGCCAAAACATAACCTCCTGCCGCAGCTTTATCCTGCGGCCATCGTAAATATGTTTTGTAAGATGCCCCGATTGCCGCTCACTATGCCCGTCCAATCTTGGAAGCTGCCCTCCTGACGGCTTCTATTCCCGCTCGGACAGCTTGCCCATCATATACTCCCGATCACTGGCACTCAGCTGCGAAGATGTTGCGAAGCAGGATGGACAGACGTACCAGACGATACGGAATGGCGATGGCAGAATCGGTTCTCCAATGACCTCGGGCGCAGTTGGCACGAAACCTTCTCCGCCCAGAACTTGCGTCCCCGCTTCCAACATATATTCCCTGCAGTTTGGACATTCCGGAACCTCATACTGCGCCTCCGTGATCTCCTGAATGACGCCTTGCGCTGCTAAAGTGCTTCTGGTAGCTCCTATGTACCCTTCCTGCTCGGCGGCCCAATCCGCTTCGCTATCGTCGTCCGTGTCGTTCCATTCCGGAAGATCCATGTCCTCTTCATCTAAGTCGTCACTTTCTCCGCCGTCTCCGATGCCGATGTTCATCGTACGGTAGCCGCTCAGTTCATTCTCGCAATGCGGGCAATGAGACTCCGGCCCAATCTCCTCATCCCAAGTAATCTCCGTCTGGCACCAAGGACAAATTTGCTTTTCTTCCATCGCTACAGTTCTCCTTCATTTCTCATCTAACATCCATCATGTATTCATAACGTAAATAATACCGACCACAAAAAACAATATCGCCACTACAAGCAGCGTAATCCAAAGATACTTCACTCTTTTAAAAAACCTCCTCTAAACTCCTGAGAATTAAAATAAAGGTTCAAAAAGTTCGGTTTTCAGTACCGAGAAGAAGCGAAATTTTTGAACTACCTCTCTAGTCGACGATGACGGTGGCTCCGATGATGTAGGAAAGCGATATGGAGATGATCATGGCGATCAACCCGACCGCACGGTTGTCGCGCGAGATCTCCTCGTCGATCCGGAAGACGGGGGTCAGGAACTCGAACAGGAAGTACGCCACGAGCAAAATAATAAAGCCATACGCTCCCCAGATCAGACTTTCGTAGATGCTGTCGTTCGCTTCGACGGAGAAGCGGAAGATGTTGCATATGCCGAATATTTTGCCCCCGGTTGCCATAGCCACCGACACATTGCCTCGCTTGATTTCGTCCCAGCACTTGTACTTCGTCACCAGTTCGAACACCGACAGAAAAACGATCAGCGACAGCACGGTGACGGATACGAATACCAGCGAGGACGCATACGGATTGTCCAACAGCTTGTCGATCTCCGATTCCTTCATTACCCAACCTCCTACTTCAGCTCGGCAACTGTAACCCCAATGCCGCCTTCGCCGTAATTGCCGTTCCGGAAGCTCTTCACATGGGAGTGCTTGCGCAAATACTGCTGGATGCCCGTGCGAAGAATGCCCGTCCCCTTGCCATGAATAATATAAACCTGACCGAATCCCGACAGGAACGACTCGTCCAGGAATCGGTCCACTTCCATGATGGCTTCCTCCAGGCTTTCGCCGCGCAGATCCAGCTCCATCTTGACGTTATCGTCGCGTGTGCGGTTCAAGCTCGCCCCTGACTGTTTAGGCTGAACGGCTTTGGCAGCGTCGGCCGCCTTCGGCTTGAGCAGCTCCATATCATCCAGCGCGACCTTCATCTTTAGAATGCCAAGCTGTACGGTGGCGTCCGAGCCGTGCACCTCGAGCACGGAGCCCTTCTGGTTCAAGCTGTACACCATTACCTCGTCGCCAGGCTCGATCTTGCCTTGTTTGCCCGCCGACTTGACTTTCTTGGTCTGTACCTGCGGAGACGCCTCATCAAGCTTCCGCTTTGCTTCGATCAGCTTATGCTCCTTGACCGAAGCGCCCTCCTCCATCGCCAGCTTGCGCAAGTCGGCGATAATGACCTCCGCCTCCCGCTTCGCCTTGGCGACAGCTTCCCTTGCTTCTTCCTGCGCCTTCAGCAGCAGCTTCTCCTTCTGTTCCTCGAAGCGAAGACGCTCCTCCTCGTGCTTCGCGCGTTGCGCCTCCATCTGCTTCCGCAGCGCCTCCGCGCTCTGACGTTCCGATTCGGCGCTGATCCGGTTCTCCTCCAGCGACGCGATCATGTTCTCCACGCGCAGATCCTCTTCGCTGACCTCGCCTCGCGCATGATCGATAATAGAACGCTGCAAGCCCAGCCTCTCCGCGATCGCAAACGCATTGCTTCGTCCCGGCACGCCGACCAAAAGCCGGTATGTTGGACTTAAGGTCGCGATGTCGAACTCCATGCTAGCGTTAATGACCGACTTGCGATTATAAGCATAAGCCTTAAGCTCGCTATAATGCGTCGTCGCGATAATACGGCTGCCCCGCGCATGAATATGCTCCAAAATCGCAATCGCCAGAGCGGATCCTTCCGCAGGGTCCGTTCCTGCTCCCAACTCGTCAAGCAGCACAAGGCTCTTGGCGGTCATGGAGCCCAAAATGCGAATGATGTTCGTCAAGTGGCTGGAGAACGTACTGAGGCTCTGCTCGATACTTTGCTCGTCGCCGATATCCGCGTAGATGGCATCAAATACGCATAACTGACTGCCATCCTCGGCTGGCACGAACAATCCCGACATTGCCATCAGGCTTAGCAGACCCACTGTTTTGAGCGATACCGTCTTGCCCCCCGTATTGGGACCCGTCACGATAATAGCCGTGTAGTTATTGCCAAGCTCGACGTCGAGCGGAACGACCTTATCCTTATCGATCAGAGGATGCCGGCCGCGCTTCAACTTCAAAAACCCTCTGTCGTTCATTCGAGGCTGGGTTGCCTTCATCTCGTGCGCCATTCTTGCTTTCGCGAACGCGAAGTCCAGCTCGGCCAGCAGCTCCAGATCGATCAGCAGCTCTTCCCCATGATCGGCGGCTTGGGCCGTAAGCTTCTGCAAAATTTTCTCAATCTCGCGCATCTCGGCTGCCCGCGTCTCTCTGAGCTTGTTGTTCATCGCTACGATAGCTTCCGGCTCGATAAAGAGAGTGGCGCCTGATCCGGATTGATCGTGAACGATCCCTCCAAAGCTGCCGCGGTATTCCTGCTTTACGGGAATAACATAACGGTCGTTGCGCAGCGTAATCAGCGTGTCCTGCAGCATCTTCTGCACGCTCGACGAGCGGATCATATTCTCGAGTTTCTCGCGAATGCGCCCTTCGCCGCTCCGCAGCTCCCTGCGGATTGAAGCAAGCTCCGGGCTGGCATGATCCAGCACCTCCCCGTTCTCGTCGATGCAATCTAGGATGGCGTCTTCCAGCGGCTTATGCTCCGCAAGGCCGGATGCCGTCGTGGACAACATCGGAAGCGGATGCTCGTCGTGAATGCTCTCGATATGGCGTTTCACCCTGCGGCCGCCGCGTGCAGTCGAGGCG
Source organism: Paenibacillus agaridevorans (assembly GCF_003112455.1). GTDB lineage: Bacteria > Bacillota > Bacilli > Paenibacillales > Paenibacillaceae > Pristimantibacillus > Pristimantibacillus agaridevorans. Next base: position 24,420 of record NZ_BDQX01000187.1, on the reverse strand, counting down.
ATATCGAGCAGCTCTCCGGGATTTAAGGTGCCTCCGATTCTAGCGCGAAGCAAGGACGGACGGATATCGACGATGCCGCCGAACGGCGCGCTGCCCTTAAGTCTGTCGGCCGCATAAGCTTCGTCCGTTACCTGCAGCAGCGCCTTCACGGACTCGAGCTTCGTTTCCGGCTGCAGCGCCTCCGCGATGCTTTTGCCCAGCGACGTGCTGGCATGCTTCGTTAATTTATCTATAATTTTGGGATACTCAAGCGTTGTCAATATTTTGGAATCCAACAAATAACACTCCTCTCGCCCTTTTATTATAGCCGAACCTTGAACGCGATGCACGATTCGGCGCATCTTTGAATACGGGTATTGCCGCCTTCACATGAATTGATGAAATTATGACCATACTAAGTACAGCAGCAACCGTTCCATCTCCTGTTTCAGGGCAGACTTTATATGGCTTCGCCTGCAGCTTCACCATTCCACGAAGGAGGTAATACATGTGACTTTTCTAGGCCATGTCGTTAGGTTTATCGTTTCCGCGCTTGTCTTGATGCTCGTAGGGTTTATCGTGCCGCAGTTCAGCGTGGGAGGCTTCTGGAGCGCCTTCTTCCTGGCGCTTGTCATCGCAGCATTGGGCTGGATTATCGAAGGCATCTTCGGCAAAAAGGTTACGCCTTTCGGTCGCGGCATCGTCGGCTTCATTGCCAGCGCGGTCGTCATCTGGCTTGCCCAGTTCATCGTCGGAGGCGTCACTGTCACTTGGCTCGGCGCGATTCTGGCCGCGCTTGTTATCGGGATTATCGATTTGTTTATCCCGGTAAGCACGCCTTATGAAGCCGGTCGCAATCGCCACGATTAATCAGCGTTTCGCCCGCGCCGATCGCGATGATCGCCGCAACGCAATGGACAGCAAGATCGCTGCCGGATGACAAACCTTTGCCTGCCTGAAGAAGGGGCAAAGGTTTGTTTTCTTTTTTTATTATATAGGACAAGAGGACGCGGAGCCGTTTCACCTTGCTAACAATTTTGTCAATCCTTTGTCAAGGAGTTGTCACCTGTTCTCCTTTATCATGTCCAATATTAGGATACAATGAAAGGGTAAGAATATTTATAACCATTAAAGGCGAAAGGGGATATCATTGATGAAAAAATGGA
>NZ_BDQX01000187.1:0-23166 GCF_003112455.1 Paenibacillus agaridevorans | reverse complement strand
AGCCAATAGCGGGGGAAGCAACGGCGGAAATAGCGGGGATGTGGTTGCCGTCGAAGCTGCCGTAGAGCCGGCTTCCGAAGTCGTTTTGACCGCAACCGATTGGAAATTTGATCAGCAGGAGTATCAGATCAAGGCTGGGGAGCCGGTTGCTCTGACACTGAAGTCCGTTGGCGGCGTTCACGGCGTGCAAATTTTGAAGACCAAACATACGATTGGCAACAACGAATCCGTTACGCTTCAATTCGACAAGCCAGGTACTTACGATATCATTTGCAACGTGCCATGCGGCGGCGGACATGCCAAGATGAAAGCGAAGCTGGTCGTTACCTAACAGCACTAAACACCATTTACCCGGAGCCGCGCGCAGCTTTCGATTCCTGCCGCAGTGCTCCGGGTCTATTATTTTATACATAAGATTTATCAGGAATATTTGGCTTCACGGTCAAAAAGTCTGATAGCCCCTTGCCTTCCATTGGGCTTGCCGCTTTGATAAGATGGACACATTACCAGTGAACGGGAGGAATGCTTGTGGGAGCTATGAATACTCGAATTGCCTTGATCAGCGGGGCCGGAACGGGATTGGGGCGCGCGACGGCAATCGCCTTCGCTGCGGAAGGAGCGGAGGTCGTGCTGTTGGGACGCCGCCGCGATAAGCTGGAGGAGACGGCCGCCCTCGTGCAGGACCGCACGGGTAAAACGGCGCTCGTGTTAAAGACGGATGTCACGGAAGAATCGCAAGTCACGGATGCTATTCGCACAACTCTTAAGCGTTACGATCGCATCGACGTGTTGCTTAACAATGCCGCTATCCTGGAGTCGGGCTCCGTTGCCGAGTTGTCCGCAGACGATTGGCAGAAGCAGATCGACACGAATCTGACGGCGCCGTTCCTGCTCACGAAAGCCGTTTTGCCGGCCATGCGCAAGCAGAAGTACGGACGCATCATTAATATAACATCCAGCTTGTCTAGAAATGGCGCAGGCGGTTATGCCGCTTACAGCGCCGCAAAGGCCGGACTGGAGTCATTGACGCGCTCCATCGCCGACGAGGAGCATGAGCACGGCATTCTGGTCAACCTTTACAACCCCGGCACGCTCCGCACGGAGATGCACGCCACGGGCAAGGATCCAGCCATCGTGACGCCCGATATCGTCCGTCTTGCGAGCCTCTCCTTCGGAGGACCAACGGGAACGATCCATTCCTACGGGTGATCGCAAGCGTCTGCCCTTCCCAACGGCCGGTAGAATAATAACCGATTCAGCTTGGGAATATGGAACGCGAGGATCAGGGTTGTTCCCGGGCTGAAGAGGGTGGCCGTTTCCAAACATAATCGCCCCGGATCATCCCTCTTTAATAATATGGTCTGCCGTACGGAAGGCCAGCGCCATAATCGTCAGCACCGGGTTAACGCCCCCGTTCGTAACATGCAGCGAGCCGTCGCTCACCCACAGATTGTCATAGCCGTGTACGCGTCCCGTTGGATCGGTGACCGATGTCAGAGGGTCGTTACCCATCCGCAGCGTGCCCGCTTGATGCTGCCCCCCGCTTAGTCCGCCTCCCGGCCGGGTTCTCCATACCTCTCTCGCGCCCGATGCCCACAGCCATTTCTCCGCTTGCGCGCCCAGCATTTCCGCTGCCCGCAACGATTCGGGATGCACGCCTCCTGAGAGCGCGGCTACCGGAAGACCAAACGCATCTCTGACCGTCCGCGATAGACGTACTCTGGATTCGGCGCTCGGAATCTCCTGAATCGGCCCCTGGATCTGGCTGGTGCGAGAATAGCCTTCCCGCATATGTTCTTTACCTGCCCTTCCCCATCGGATCGCGTTCGGAGACAAGGCTCGATACCAATGAACAAGCGGCAGCCGGGTGAAGTCGTTAGCCAGCAGCCCTCCTCCGATAATTCCATTCTCCGGATGATGGTCGAATCGCAAAGTTGCGATACTGACACCCGGGCCTAATCCGTCCTGCAAAGGTTCGTCGAACAAGCCGTATGCGCCGGAGTAGACATGACCTTGCAAATGTCTTCCCACTTGCCCGTTCCGATTGCCGATTCCTTCTGGCTCGGAATCGCTGCCGGAATTGAGCAGGAGACGCGCGCTTTCGATAGCCCCTGCCGCAACGACAACCTGGCCCGCTCGCACCTGTCTTCGCTGGATGATGCCATTCTCGAGACGCGCAAGACGAACTCCCGTCGCATGTTTTCCTCCCTCCGTATCGATGCGCTCCGCCAACGTGTCACAAACGAGATCGCAGTTGCCGGTGGCCATCGCCCTTGCCAGCATCGTATTATGCCCGCCATTTTTGCTGTTGGTCGGACAGGCAAAGCCTACGCATTCCCCGCAGCGTCCGCATGGTTGCCGGCCGTCCCGTTCAACCGAGTTAATCAGAAGCGGCACCGACCCGGTTGCCCATCCCAGCTTGTTCGCTCCCCGAGCGAGCGCTTTCGCCTCCGTCGTAAATGGCAGCGCGGGCATGGGATAATCGCGCGTACGCTTGCCTCGTCCCGGATGAGCATTACCGTCGCCAGAGACGCCTACTTCCCACTCTGCCCGATTATAGTAAGGCTCTAGATCCTCGTAAGTAATCGGCCAGTCGCTGAGCGAGCTCCCCTCCGGTATGCCATACCGGCTCGCCATTCGAAAGTCCTCGGGATGGAACCGCCACGCCTGCGCGCCATAGACGCGCGTGCCTCCCCCGAGCGTCATCGCGTTGTTGTGGTAATCCCCTTCGTACGGCACCGTTATGCGCTCTGCCCCGCTAGTCGTTGCAAAGGTGCGCGGATAGCTGACGGAATTCGGTCCCGTATTATGCCCGTATTTGCTAAACCGATGATTGCGCAAATGGTCCCTGCCGACCTCTTCGTAACGAAGCCAGCTTCCCCGCTCCACGACCAGCACCTGAAGCCCGGCCTCGGCCAATAGTGCCGCCGCCACGGAACCGCCCGCTCCCGCCCCGACGACTACGGCGTCGTATCTGTTTTTCAACTGGTCCAGCGGCGTCAGGATGAACTCGGGCTCATCGGGAGGTGTCCGCGTCGCCGAAGCCGTACCGGAACGGAATCCTATCATTTCCCAGGACTTTCCTCCAAGATTTCCGCCCGCCTCCGGACTTCCATAATAACCGTCGACGACCAGCTCCAGCACGGTGGAGAACAATAAGCGCGGCTCGGCCGAAGCCGGCCACCCCGGGTAGGAACCGCTCTCCGCGCCGCGCAGCAGCTCATCTTGTTCATCCTCAGTCAGCTTGACAAAGGGGGCTTTGTGCCGCTTTAATGCTTCCTCGTTCAACGCGTGAAGTCCCGGCTCGATGACGTCTGTCCAGACAACGGGTTCTTGCCCGGCGAAACGTTCCAGATAGGCAAGGACTCCCGCTTCGGCCGCCGATGGCCACTCGTCTTTCGGAATCAATCGATTGGCAACCGCTTGTAACATTTCTGCAGCTTCATATTGGCTCATTGTCCCAATGCTCCTTCTTAGTGGCTGGTTGTGGGCGCAAAAAGACGCCTATTCCCTCCCGATGCAACCTGCACCGAGCTGGAATAGTCGTCCTTTAAGAGGATGCTCAAAATGTTTTGCGCCTCATAGATTCGAACGCTGCCGTCAGCTTTGCTCGATCATCTCGATCCATTCGTTGAATTCCGACTGCAGCTTCGAGTATTCACGGCTGAGCTTGTTGTGATCGTCGAGCAAAGCGGAATGTTCGTTCAGCAATGCTTCCGCGGTTTGAGCCGCTTGATCGCGCTCCTGCTGAAGCTCGTTCAGGCGATCCTGCCAATCCTCCTGCACGTCGACGGAGGCGGCGGCTTCGCGCATGGCGAGCTCCATCCGCTCGCGCAGCTCTTCTTCCATCGCGGCATAATCCTTGCCTGCCTTGTCCAGGCGAGTCAGCTCCGCCTCAAGCTCGCGAATCGACTGCTCTTGCTCGGCCAACTGCTTCTCGGCTTGCTCGGAACGCTCCATTGCCGCTTCCAGCTGACCGCTAGCGATACGCTCCCTAGCCGCCAGCAATTCCAACTGAGCGATCAGTTCCTGCTCTTTGTGATCGCGATCCGCGGCTTCGGCTGTCAATCGTCCAAGCTCGGTCTCGTTCTCCGACAATTGCCGGCTTAACCGCTTGGATTCGGCCGACGCCGCCTTCCATTGCTCTTCCAGCTCCGCGGCAAGCTCCATGGCTTCCGACTCGTTGCGGCCTTGTTGCTCCGCAAGCTGACGCTCAAGTTCGGCCATTCGTTCGCCGCTTGCGGCAAGCCGCTCGGAGAGCTCGCGTTCGGCAAGGCCGCGCCGGGCCAATTGATCGACCAATTCCTGTTCGCGCTCCTCGCGTTGAGCCAATTGCGCCGATAGCTCTCGAACATGAGATTGAAGTTCGGCCAGCTGCCGTTGCTGCTCCTGCTCGTTCGACTTCAACTCCGCCAATTGATCGGAAAGCTCCCGCTCCCGCGAAGTCAGCGCGGACAATTGCTCCGACAGCTTCCGCTCGCTTGCGGAACGGGCAGCCAGCTCGGCGTTGAGCTCATGCTCGCGCGCATCCCGCTCATCCATCCAGACCTGTTCTTCCTTCTGCTGACGCGCCAGCTGCTCCGACAATTCGATCCATCTGGACTCCGCCTCTTGCAGCCTCTCGGACAGCGTATGCTCCTGCGAAGTCAATTGAGCAAGCTGAACGGACAAAGATTGCTCATTGGTTTCCAGTTGCGTGACGAGCTCCGACAGCTCCAGCGCTTCGAATTCCGCTTGGTCCAATCTGGCCGTGCGCTCTGTTTCTTCCTTGGCTTTAAGGGCAAGCTGCTGCGACAGCTCAGCCGCTTTTGTCTCCGCATCCTGAAGCCGAGCGGTCAGCGATCGTTCTTTTCCAGTCACCTGATCAAGCTGCTCTTTTAACGCTTGCTCCCCGGCGGCAGCTTGCTGAAGCTGCTCCGACAAGGACTCTTCTAGCGCTATAAAAGCAAGGATCCGCTCCTGCAAAGATTGTTCGCCCGCCGTCAATTGGGCAAGTTTCTCGGACAGCTCGTTTTTCTCCGAATCCGTTTCGCTCAGCTGGCCGGACAACGCCCGTTCGGCTGCCTCCAGCTGCGCCACTTGCTCCGACAGCTCCAGCGCTTCGAACTCCGCTTGATCCAGCTTCGCGGCGAGCTCGCTCTCGTCTGCCGATTTCTGCGACAGCTGCTGGGACAACGCATCGGCTTTGGCTTCCGCTTCGCGGAGCTGGCCCGTTAGGGTAAGCTCCTTCTCCGCCAATTGCGCCAAAAGCTCGGCTTGCTCCTTGACCTTCGAACCGGCTTCCAGCAATTGCTCGGACAGCGCATGTCTGGCGGCTTCCAGCTCGGCTTTGTGCTGGCTCAACGATTGTCCGCTGTTTTCCAGCTCGTTTACCTGCAGGGACAGTGCGTTCCCTTGCTCGGTCAGCTCGGCCAACTGCCCGACGAGCGATTGTTCTTTTGCCGACATCTCCTCGATCCGCGCGCTTAGCGCCTGCTCCCTGATCGTCAGCTCATCCACTTGCTCCGCAAGGAACTGCTCCTGCGAACGCGACTGCTGGATCGACTCCGATAACGATTGCTCCTTCGCCGTCAATTGCTCGATACGCTCCGTCAGCAGCTGCTCGTTCGCCGACAGTTCCTCGATCTGCGCCGTCAACAATTGCTCCTGCGAACGCGACTGCTCGATCTGCGCTGCTAGCAGTTGCTCCTGCGAACGCGACCGCTCGATCTCCTCCGCTAACGAATGCCCTCTCGCCGTCAGCTGTTCGACCTGTTCAGTCAACGAGCGCTCGCGCGACTGCAACTGCTGGAGTTGCTCCGTCAGCGACTGCTCCTTGGATTCCAGCTGCGTCATCTGCTCCAGCAGTTCCAATGCTTCAAGCTCCGCTTGCTCCAGCTTGGACGCGACCGCTTGCTCCCCGGCGGATTTTGAAGCCAACTGCTCCGCCAGCGCTTGTTCATTGGCAGTTTTGCGTTCCAACTGCTCCGCCAGCGCTTGCTCATTGGCAGTCTTGCGTTCCAGCTGTTCCGCCAGTTCCGCCGCATTCGCTTCGAGCTCCTCGACCATCGTCAACAGCATTTGCTCTTCTGCGGATTTACGCTCCAACTGCCCCGCGATTTCCGCGTTCCTTTGGTTTTCCGCCAATAACTCGGCTTCTCTTTTCTGCTGTGCGATAGAAAGTTTGCTCTCATGCTCTTGGGACAATGCCGCCAGCTTGCTCTCGTAATCCAGCTTCAAGGAAGACAACTGCTCCTCGTAGCCGGACGCGCTGGCTGCCTTCTCAGACGCAAGCTCTGCCAGCCGCTCCTCGGCAACCTCCATTTGCTCTATCCATTCTTCCCGCTCCTGCTGGAGCTGCGATAGGGATGAACGCAGAATTTCCTCCTGCTCCATCGCGGCCATTATTCCTTCGTCCGCAGCCTGTATGCGCTGTTCAGCGGCTTCCTTATCCGCAAGGCTTTGTTGTTCCAGCTCGGCAATCCGGGTCAGCAGCTTATCGCGATCCTCCAGCCAGCCGCTTCGCCTGCGCTCCAGCTCCGAACGCCGTTCCTGCTCGACCTTCTCCAGCTCCGCTCTCCAAAACGTCTCGCGTTCCTCCGCTTGCCGATTATGTTCTGCGACGGCGGCATCGGCTGACGACGTCCATTCGGCTTCACGAAGTTCCCATTTCCGCTGCCATTCCGCCAGAAGCTTTTCCCGCTCCTCGTCCTTTTCCATGGAGAGTTCGGCAAGCGCCTGCTCCCGTTGCTGCGCCAGCTCGATAGCCGCGCGTTCCTTGGCTGCAGAGATGTCGGCCAGCTCCAGCATGACGGCATCCTTCTCGCCCACCAGCTTGGCGACAATGGCAGCCTTGTCCCTCTGTACCTGTTCGATCGCTCGTGCCTGCTCGTTCTTGAGCTCCTCCACAAGCTGCTCATGATCCTGCATAAAGGCAGCCAGCAGCTGCTCCTGCTCCGTCTTCAGTTCGACGATCGCTTGCTCCTTCTCCTGCATCAAGCCTGCAACCGTTTGCTCCTTTTCCAATGTCAAAGAGGCAATCTTTCCGTCACGGTCCGCCTCCAGCTTGGCCAGCTCCGTCTCCAGCCGACTCTTAAGCTGCAGCAGCTCCGCTTTGCTCTCCGCAATCAGACTGTCGCTGACACGCTGCAGCTCGGCCTCATGCTCCTCCCGCAGCTGCTTCAAGCGTTCCTCCGCCAAACGCAACGCTTCGCTGTGGGCAGCCTCGTCAGCCTGCTTTTGCTCGTCCGCAAGCGCAAGCAGCTCCGCCAGCTCTTGTTCCGCCTTCTCCTGCGCCTGCCGCAGCTTCGCTTCCGAAGCCTGCTTCAGCTCGGATAGTCCAGCTTCCAGCTCGGAGGTTTTGCGCGTCTCCGCTTCCAGTTGCTTGCTGATAACGCCAAGCCTGGCTTCTTCCTCCTGCAGCCGCGCATTGTCTTTCCGCAGCCGAAATACATCCTCCGTAATCTGCATGGCGCAGAGCACGGCAAGCTTTTGCATATCTAAACGAGGATACGTCTTCGCCAGCTTCTTCATGCTGTCGTCAATCGAGCTTGCAACCCTCTTCATATATTCTACATTGGAATGGCCTTTAAGCTTGTACTGAACACCATATATATCAACGGTTACAACGGTTTGGTCTGCATCCACTGTGTCGTATCCTCCTATCGTCTCCATGTCGCAGATGCGCGCAAGAAAGCCGCATCGAAGTTCATGCTTGAACTAATTCGATGCGGCTGAGGTGGTTTCCTGCCTACTTCCGCAATTCTGCGCCAAAAGATTGTGCGAGGTGTCCGACGACCTCTGCATGCAGCGCAGTTACCTCTTCGTCCGTGAGCGTGCGCTCCGCATGACGGTATACAAGCGACAAGGCAACGCTCTTTTTGCCGGCGCCCAGACGCTCGCCCGTAAAGACGTCGAACACGGAGATGGACTCCAGCAAAGCGCCTGCCGTGCGTGTCGCGGCGGCTGTCAGATCGCCTGCAGCGACGTCCGCGTTTACAACGACAGCAATGTCGCGTTCCATCGCCGGATAACGCGGCAGCGTGCGATAGACGATGTCGAAGTCCGCATATTCGTAGACGGGCTCAAGCTCAAGCTCTACAACGTACGTATCCGCGAGCTCCCACTCCAGCTGGCCTGCCGGATGAAGCTGCCCGACGTAGCCGATTATCGAAGGTCCGGATTCCGTATCCAGCACAATCGCGGCCGTACGGCCTGGATGGAAGTGCTCCGGCTGTGCCGGCGCGTAAGTCAGCTTGCCGGCGATGCCAAGCACGGAAGCAATGGTCTCCACAATGCCTTTGGCATCATAGAAGTCGTAAGCCTCCGCTTTGCCGTTCCAGCTGCTTTGGACCCGATTGCCTGTCAGAAGCGCGGCGAACCGATGTTTTTCGCGAGGCAGACGGGTCAACGTCTCCTCGTCCGTATGGAACACGCTGCCGATCTCGAACAACGCGGCGGATTCGTTCTTGCGATTGCGGTTGTAGACGGCTGTCTCTACCAACTGTGCCAACAGCGATGTACGCAGCACGCTGCGCTCTTCGCTCATCGGCATCGACAGACGCACCGGACGCGCCCCTTCCGACAATGCCGGGAACATCTCCGTGCGGGCCGGGCTCGTGAACGAATAGCTGGTGACCTCGTTTAGACCGGAATCCGCCAGACGTTTGCGCAGTTCGCGCCGAATGGCCTGCGGCTTCGTCAACGAGCCCGGAATCACGTCGCCGTGAATCGGCGTAGTCGGGATATTATCGTAGCCGTGCAGACGGGCGACTTCCTCAATGATGTCGACCGCTCTCGTAATATCGCCGCGGCGTGTTGGCACCTGAATCCGGAACGCGTCGTCCGCGCCGAAATCATAGTCGAACCGCAGGCGGCCCAAGATGGAGCGGACTTCGAGGCTCGACAGCTCCGTGCCCAGATAACCGTTGATCCGCGCGAGAGTTACTTCGACTACAGCTTTCTCCGGCGCCTTGGCAGCAGCTTGCACGATGCCGTCCGTTACGAGACCGGAAGCCAGCTGCGCGATCAGCGATGCGGCGCGATCCAATGCCGGAATGACGCTGGCCGGATCCACTTCCTTCTCGAAGCGGATGCTGGATTCCGAGCGAAGACCGAGCTGGCGCGACGTCTTGCGAACAATGCCCCCGTCGAATCTGGCCGATTCCAGCAAAATATTCGTCGTGCCCGCCGTAACCTCCGTGCTTGCGCCGCCCATAACGCCCGCAAGCGCGATCGGCTCATTGCCGTCGGTAATGACCAGCATATGCGGCTCCAGACGGCGCTCTTGATCGTCAAGCGTGACCAGCGTCTCGCCTTCGCGAGCCATCCGCACTACGATTCGGCCCCCCGGCACTTTGTCGGCGTCGAAAGCATGAAGCGGCTGGCCGTATTCCAGCATGACGAAGTTCGTTACGTCCACGACATTGTTGATAGGACGAATGCCGGCAGCCATCAGACGGTTCTGCAGCCAGGACGGCGACGACCCGATCGTTACGCCTTGAATGTATCTCGCGGTATAGTGCGGACATTGCTCCTCGGCTTCGACAGCTACCGATACGAGCCCTTCCGTCTTCGCGGCGGCATCATGCACGGCGTTGTCCGGAAGCTTTACCTCCCGTCCGGTCAATGCGCCGACCTCGTAAGCAACGCCCAGCATGCTGAGGCAGTCGGAGCGGTTCGGCGTCAGATCGAGCTCCAGCACCTCGTCGTCGATGCCAAGCACGCTTGCGATTGACGCGCCGATGCGAGTCGATTCCGGCAGCACCAGAATGCCTTCCTGCTGCTCCTTCGGCAGCAGCTTGTCATTCAGACCCAGCTCCTTCGCGGAGCAGATCATGCCTTGCGATTCTACGCCGCGCAGCTTCGCGCGTTTGATTTTGAAGTCGCCCGGCAACACCGCGCCGATTACGGCAACGGGCACAAGCTGTCCCGCGTCAACGTTTTTGGCGCCGCATACAATCTGCAGTTCCTCGCCCGTGCCCACGTCCACCTTGCACACGTTAAGCTTATCGGCGTCGGGGTGTTTCTCCTTGGACACGACATGGCCGACAACGACACCCGTGACGCCTTTGTTGCGGGATTCCACGCCGTCGATCTCAATGCCGCCGCGCGTCATGCGTTCAGCAAGCTCTTCGGCGCTTAGGCCGGAAAGATCGATATATTCATTTAACCATTGATAGGATACTTTCATTTAGATACCGTCCCTTCTCTCGTCACATGCGGGCGAATTGGCCCAAGAACCGCAGATCGTTGCTGTAGAAATGGCGAATGTCGTCGATGCCGTATTTCAGCAGCGCAATCCGCTCCACGCCCATACCGAAGGCGAAACCGGTCACTTCCTCGGGATCGTAACCGCCCATCTCCAGTACGCGCGGATGAACCATGCCGCAGCCCAGTATTTCGAGCCAGCCCGTCTGCTTGCACATCCGGCAGCCGTCTCCGGCGCATTGCACGCAAGTCACGTCTACCTCGGCGCTTGGCTCCGTGAACGGGAAGAAGCTTGGGCGGAGGCGAATCTGCGCTTGCGAACCGAACATTTGCTGAACGAATTGCAGCAGCGTTCCTTTGAGATCGCTCATCCGAATGCCTTTGCCAATAACAAGACCTTCGATTTGATTGAACTGGAACGAATGCGTAGCATCGTCATCATCGCGGCGGTATACCTTGCCCGGGCAGATGACTTTTACCGGCGTCATGCCGGCGCTCGCCTTCATGGTGCGCACCTGAACCGGCGAAGTGTGCGTACGCATCAGGATCTCGTCCGTCACATAAAACGAATCCTGCATATCCCGCGCGGGGTGATTTTTCGGCAGATTTAGCGCCTCGAAGTTGTAGTAGTCTGTCTCCACTTCAGGACCTTCCGCGATCGTATAGCCGAGACCGATAAACACGTCCTCGATCTCCTGCGCCACTTTGTTCAGCGGATGTACGGAGCCCGTCGGCAGCTTCCGGCCCGGCAGCGTCACATCGATTGTTTCCTCGCGCAGGCGTCCCTCCGTCTCCTCGCGTTGGAATGCAATCTGCTTCTCTTCGATGACGGCTTCGATCGCGCCGCGCACCTCATTGGCCACGCCGCCGATGACGGGACGTTCTTCCGCGCTAAGCGCGCCCATGCCGCGCAATATTTCCGTCAAAGCGCCTTTTTTGCCCAAATATTTAACCCGCAGATCGTTCAGGGCGCCTTGCGACGCCACGGCCTGCAGCTCGCCGAGCGCCTCGGCGCGCAGCTCCTCCAGCCTTGCCTTCATCCTTCATCGCCTCCAAAAGTTTGTAACCCTCTGCCTTCGCCCGTCTTGGCGGGCAACATCAACTGCTTGCCGCTGCGTCCCAAAGCTACACTGGAATTATGGACCGGACTCCGCAGCGAGCGTCGTCGTTTGTTTGCTTCTCCGTTTTCGCTAACCTAACGGACACCAGCGACGTTATTTCGCCCATACAGCGGCTTTCGAGAATCTAACGGACACAAGAAACCTTATTCGTCCTCCGGAGAGCCTTTCAGCCACCTGTCGCACCTAATAGCGCTTCCTATGTCCCTTACGTTTGAAAACACATCGTTTTCATGGAAATAAGGTTCCTGATGTCCGTTAGCCTAACATCGTTACTCCAAGAGCGAACAGGCCAGCCAGCATTGTGACTCCAAAAGCACTCGACTGCATCAAGCGGTGTGAAACTCTGTTCCTTTCCAACAAAAAAAGGTCCCTCCTCCCCGAAGGGACGGAAGAACCGTGGTACCACCCTAATTCCAACCACGTTGCATACAAAACCGCTGTTCGTGATTGCTCTAGTCCCGTTAACGGCGGGAACCGTGCAGCCCTACTGACGCGGAACAATATCCGGCCGTTCAAGCGCATGCTCCGGAGCGAACTTCGGCAGCCTGTTCCATAAGGACGCTCTCAATCCATGGCGTCCTCTCCCTGTGCGGAGGCACTGCGTACTCTTCTCCATCAAAGCAGCTTCATATCCAACATTTCCAAACATTAATCTATATTATATGCAAGGATACGTCGGGTTGCAACCTTCATTTGTCAGATTCTTTCCTTGTTGCACGATCATCTCTTTGGGAAGCGATAAATGAGATGCGATCGCGAATCGCTTCGGCGGTATCACTGTATATTCCTCCGTGATAACAGACGACCCGTTCGATATCGTATGTCAGCAAAAGCTCAAGCGAACGCAGAGCAAGCTGCGAATCTATTGATTGCTCGGGGATAGGCCCATTCAACATGCCATTTGCTATAATCAGCGAGTCTCCTGCTATTAACGTGCGGCTGGGACGATGGTACAAGCTGATATGACCCATCGTATGTCCCGCCGTCTCGATAATTTCGACATTGCCCTTGGAATCGAGAATATCATTGTTCCCGACGAGACGTCCGACTGGAGCGCTAGGGGGATGCTCCAATACCCGTTTTAAGGCTGAACGATGCGGCTCTGGCAGCAGATCCAATCGGGCAAGCGATTCCGGAGTCACCTTGGCTAACGGAAGCTCGCCTTCAATATGCGGGCGTTCCAGCCGATGCGCGCAAACCTCGATTTCCCCGGCACACAGCGCCAATACGTCAGGTAAACTTCCAATATGATCGATGTCATGATGAGTAAGTACGATTCGTTTTAGATCGGCTATGGAGAACCCCTCTTTCTCGATAGCCTGCAAAATAAGCGGCAATTGCCCGGGGTAACCGCAATCGACAAGCGTCAAACCATCTTCAAGCACAAGAAGCGACGGATAAATGCGATTGGTTTCTCCCATAATGATCGCGGTCAATTCGAGAACACGTATTTCATGCGGCATATGCATATAAAAAACCTCCTCATACAATTATGATAGTCCCTATGGATTCTTATCATAGTAAACGAGGAGGTATTAATCAATATTAAATATTTTATTATATCATAAATATTGTATTTTGTAAATAGTTAATTTGATTCATTTATGATTACGAATCAATCCGCATCATCATCTCTTCCAGTAGCCTGATCCGGGCGAACGAAGCTCGCAGCAAACCGATGCCGATCTCGGGATACAAACGTACCAGACGCGAGACATCGTCGCCGGAGAGCTTAAGGACGCGAGCATCGCCCAGCAGCGACTGCGCCGTCACGGTGGAGGGCGATCCGTCAAGCGCCGACGTAACGCCGCACACGTCACCCGGTCCAAGCACACCGATGGTGCCTTCCCAGCCCGCCGCGGACACGCTTGTTAATTCGATATTGCCTTCGACGATGACATACATAGCCGACTGGGGTTCCCCCCTCTTAAGCAGGATGTCTTCGTCGGAGATCGTCTCCTCTTCGGCTACGCCCGCGATAAGTCCCAATTCCTCGAGCGACAGGTCGGAGAAATAAGGAACCTGCTTGAGGAATACGACTTTGTTCAAGCGGTTCATTATTTGACCTTCGTTTGTCACAGCCATATCCCCTTTCCGTTCGGCCAGCGCCTCGTTCGCCATTTCCCTCCACCAATCGTCAGATTCGTGCAATGCCGCTTCTAGCAATGTCATCGCCTCATCCCGCTCCATTTTGGGCCGGGACATCGTTTCCAGCTCCAATGAGATGATCATTGCTTGCGAAATTCTTCGATCGCCGAAGCCTTCCGACAGCACCTCCAGCGCATTGCTGCGGTACTCCTCCTCGGCATGTGTGACGCCTGTACGGATAACTTCAACGGCGCGTTCATCCGTCAGCTTGGCGAGCATGGCCCAAATTCCTTTGAACACGAGCAACCGCACCTCATGCCAACGCATATCCGCGAGACTGGCCAGTTTTTCCTTGCCGCATACTCTCAGCGCGGCACCATAGTCCGCCGCTTTGCCAAGCTCCGAGAGCCGGCCTAACGCCTCTTGCGTCAATCCGCCGCGCATGTCTTCTTCGCCTAGCAGCTCCGACAAGGCCATTACGGCCGAGCTCCAGTGTTTGGCAGGCGCATCCGGCAAGCTTGCCAGCAGAGGCTTCACCGAAGGCTGGCCAATGTCGACGAATGCTTTGGTGGATGCGGACAACATCTCTTCATCCATCCGCGACAGCTTGGGCAAGAGCAGCGGGATAAGATCCTCGCTGCGAAGCTTTCCTAACGCGCGAATAGCGGACACTCTGGCAGCGGGATGCGGATCCTCCGTCAACTTGATGATCGCGGGTATAAATGCGGTAAGCTCCAAGTCCGCGATCGCGCCGCACATATATACGGAAGCTTCGCCGCCCTCTTCCAGTATGCGGTCGATAACCTCTCGGCAAGCTTCGTAACTCTGTTCCTTGCCAAGCGAATACATTGCTTTGACGGCCTCCGCCACGACGGAAGGATGGCGATCCAGCAGCTTTTGCCGCAGAAAGAAAAACGCTTGCTCTTTCAGTTGCTTCATGCGGGCAATCGCGCGTACCCCCTCCGTCCTAAGAGCGTCGTCCGGATCCTCCAGCAGCTTGGCGATTTGCGCCATGGCCGGCAGATCGGCACCTGCGAGCGACATCGCCCTGATTGCCGCAATGCGAATCCGGTCGTTCCCATCCTCCAGCAGTCCTAACAGCAGCGGCAGATCCTTGGGGTCATGCAGCCTGCCGATGAGTTGAATGCCGATCTCGCGAGCCGTATCCGACGGATGATCCAAGAGCCGCCTTGCTTCCTCCATTGCCGCAGGGTTCATGCTGATCTCGTCAAAAGAATCCGCGATATCGGCGGCGCTCATGGAGCTAACGCTCCGGACAAGCTCGCGCATGTACAGTTTTCGTCCATACCAAGCTAACACAAGCAGCAGCGCCGAACCTGCCAGACCGATCACGGACAGCAGCTGCCACGAAAGACCTAAACCAGCATGAAGGAATTGCATGCCAGCGCCCAGCAGGATGCCGGCAGAGGCTGCTATTCCTTGTGCGGCGAATCGATAGCTGTCGCGCTGCGCCAGCGGAAGCGTCTTGAAAAACAGCTGATAAGACGGCTCCGCCGAATAGTAGAGCAGCAAATAAAGCAGCATGTAGCCTAAAGAAATAACGGGCATCGCCGCTGCTCCGCCTCCAAAGATTACAGCTCCGGCGAACGAGAGCACGTACACTCCCGCGATTATTGTCAACATTTGACTCGCGCCAAGCTTCTCCATCAACCTGCCAGAGACAAGCTGAAGCAAGAAAGCAAGAACGAACAAAATCATCGTAATCATGCCAAAAAACTGGCTAAATGCTTGTTCATTGACATAGGACATTCGGGCAATGCTCAGGAACTCATATTCCATTAGGAAATACAAAGCCGGCATCATCGTCATCAATAAGATAACCATTAGCAAGAACGGCGACCGGAGTGCGTGCTTGAATACCGCACCTGCTCCGATCGTCTCTTCTTCAACCGAGGCGGCTTCCATCCGGAGCGATATCGGCACAAGGAAGTCCGAGATCACTTTACGGTATCTTCTCCAAACAAGCAGCAGCAACAGACCCCCGACCGTATAGATAACTACGGGCCCAAATGCGAGACTAATAAGCTGCGCCAGCAAGCCGGCCGTCGCACCGCCAAGCGTAGCGGAGCCTACGAAAACCGGCATAAGCCGCTTCGCTTGCTGCGTCGAACAGAGATCGATCGCCAGACTCCAAAGAAGCAGCGTTTGCTGGCGCACGACGAAGCTCGACGCGATAAAGAGCACCGGATAGAACCAGCGGGCATCCATGCCGAGCCCCTCTAACGTGATCAAGATTGCGGCATTTACGCCAACGATGCCAACCATCATGGCATACATGACCCGCATCAGCTTCGGCTTCGGTAGTCTGGATGCCAGCCAGGAGAGCAGCCAGGCTTCGAGAGGCAATATGAAGGCTTCCGCTGCGTACACGTACGGCAAAAACTCACTGCCGAATCGCTGGTTAAAAAGCGTCATGAAACTATTGTAGTTCAGCATCTCCGCGATGCCGCAAATAAAAAAAACAGGCGCCATCAGAAGCAGCTTGCGCTGATCCTCCGGACGGGCGCCGACGGCTCGCAATATTCCGTTCATATTCCACTACTCCTACTGTCTCTAATCTATCTTGATATGATAGACGAGGCGATCCTCGCCCTCGTAATAATAATCGGGGCAACGTCCGATCAGATTAAAATTCAGCTTTGCGAACATCAGCTTGATCGCATCATATTGCGGCAAATCACAGGTATAGGCCAATAGATATCGGGCGTTCTGTTCACGCAGGTAACGAAACATTTCTTCGATAAAGCTCGCGGCCAGTCCGCTTCTACGATAATCCCTGTGTACGACGAGATAATCCCAGTTATATCCGCCAGTTCCCTGTTCATTCGGCGCCATGCAATTAATGCCTGCTATGCTTCCATCCTCGCTGCGGGCGTACCAGAAAATGCTGTCTCCTAGCAACGCCCGATAAGGAAGCTCGCGAAAATGTTTTAGTTCGCCCGGCGTATAATTGGTGTCGTCGAACGAACTGTCAGACAGCAGGAATGAACTGATATCATCCGCCGTCTGCTTGTCGCCAACCCTTTCAATCCGACTAGATTGAACCAGCATGATTCCCGCCCCCATAAGTCTCTATCATATTCTCAGTGGTTTATACGGCTAACGTACCGTTCCAGCCTTCGGACGAGCCCTTCTGGTAATATTCGTCGCACAGGTAGAAATAAAGTTTGGCCGCCTTGTCGAACCGGTTCAACTTAATGACCTCGACGAACGTCTCGCGCGCGTCATAGAAACGTCCCTCTTGGCAGAGGCGAATGCCCTTTTCGAATGTCGTTTTGGTCCGATCCTTAAGCTGACGCTCCTTGTCGGAGTCGCCTTCGTAAACATCGAACAGCTCCACGGATTCGTCCTTGCCTTCCATGCCGATTCGCCCCAGATAACGGCAACGGATACGTTCCGGTGCGCGCAGCTGATCGAAGAACGTCTTTGTCACTAGCAAGGATGAGCCCATCGTATCGGACAACCGCTCCAGCGCCGTCGTCACGTTAACGTCATCGGAGATGACATTGCCCTCCATACGCTGCTCCTCGCCGACAATGCCGAGCATCAGCGGTCCCTTATGGATGGCTATCCCCATATCGACAGGACGGTAACCGGATGCGATCAGGCTATCATTGTACGCCGCAAGCTCCCGTCGGATCGCAATCGCTGCGCGAATCGCATCCTCCGACCTTCCAGGGAACAGTGCCATAAAGCCGGCTCCGAGATATTTGCTGATTAGTCCTTCCTCCTGTCGAACGAACGGGCTGAAGCGCTTGAGGAAACCATTCATGAAGTCGAAGTTCTGCTTCGGAGACAACTGCTTGGACAACTGATTGAAGGAGCGTATATTGGCTACCATCACCGACATGTTGCCTTGTACCTGATCGCCGAGGTGGACCTCCGTAATCCCCTTCTTGCCCAAATATTTAAAGATCTGCTGAGGAACGAATCGATGCGAAGCCTCACTGAAGGTCGTAATGTCCTTAATATAAGTTCGAATATGCTGGGCCATCCGGTTGAATTGCTCGCCGAGATCGCCAACTTCGTCTTGCGAACGGATATTCACATGAACGTCCCAGTTGCCGCTCGCCATCTCCATCACGCTCTTGCGAAGCTTGCGGAGAGAACGAAGCAGCCAATATGTAACGCCAAGCACCATCGCGATAAGAACGAGACTGCTTAAGCCGATGTTGCGCAGAATGCTCTGGTAGATGGTAGTGTTGGATTGAT
Source organism: Paenibacillus agaridevorans (assembly GCF_003112455.1). GTDB lineage: Bacteria > Bacillota > Bacilli > Paenibacillales > Paenibacillaceae > Pristimantibacillus > Pristimantibacillus agaridevorans. Next base: position 5,536 of record NZ_BDQX01000187.1, on the reverse strand, counting down.
AGAGCACGTTCAGGTCGCTGCCCGTCTCATAGACGCCGACGATATTGCCCGACGAGTCGTAGACGGGACCTATGGCATACATAAACTTGCCCGTTGCGTCCTCCCAGCGTTCGGAGACGATGGCACCGCTCTCGACGACAGGCTTGTTTGTCTCTGTCACCGCAAACGGCTTGAACATGTTCACGCCGTCGTCATCGTCCATGATGACAAAAAATTGGCCGTTCTCGTATTTGTACAACGTGCTGTACAAGCCTTGACGAATGGATGGGTCTTCGTTCTCATACAGGAAACCCATCTTGTCGCGGAGCGCCACATAATCGGCATTGCCGTAATCGCTCGGAGAAGCGAGGCGGCTTAGCTGGTCGCCGTCAATGAGGGTTTGCCCGTTGCGTGCCAATAGCGACAGCTGGCGCTGCATCTCATCCTCCATTCGAGTCGAGAAGCTGTCATAGATAAAGTTGGAGAGCATGAACATCGAAACGACCAAAATCGGAACAATGGCGAATACTTGCTTGAAAAATAACGATACCCGGCGATTAAGCCAATGAATATAGACCATTCGGAGCAGTGCCACGACTGCCAGAGCGAGCAAAGCTGCTGCAGTCCAAAAGATCCATGTTTGGCGAATCTCCGACTTGCCGTGTGCCAGCGACGTTATGACGCTCGAGTCTTGTTTGTTTGCGGCAATATAGACGATGCGATCGTCCATCGCCAGCTGCAAGCCGCCTTGGTCATCGACCTCAACATCCATGATTTCCAGAAATTCGGCTCCGCCTGAACGCACCGCAAGCTCTTCTTCGGACAGCTCCGTACGAATTTCGCCCGGTTTCGACAAGCTGATGCTTGAGACTGCATTTACAAGCCTGTCGATAAAGTACAAGCGCCCGTCATGCAGCTGTAGAGATTCCGGGAAGTTGCGGCTTGTCCGCTCCGTCTCCGGCAACGGATAAATTTTGGAGCTTTCGCCTCCTGCCGTCACATGGTAGATGGCGCCTCTCCTCGTGGAGTAATAAATCTCGCCTTGCTGGGTACCTGCGACCTCCGACAAATAACGTTCGCCAGGCAGCGTGAACCTGTATATCTCTTCGGGTGCTCCGCCCGTCAACGGAAGGCGCATTAACCCGATTCCGGCTTCGGCTTCGTCGATATAGAAGTAAACATGATCGCCTTGCGTCTGAACGCCTTTGATCTTGCCGAGACGTTTATTGCCGACCGCGCCATCGTAGGTATAGAGTATCGTACCCTCCTTGGAACCCGGCTCATAACGCATGAGTCTTTCTTCGTGCACGTACAGTCCGTATTCGTCCAGCACCGTGTCGAGGGCAATCATGCTCCCGTCTGCCGCCGATTCAACCTCCGTGAAGCCGTGGCTTTTGCCGTCCTCATCTCCAAGCTTCACATCTTGAAGAATGACACGTTCTCCGTCCAGCTGGATTAGCTCTTTGCGGGAATCCGCGATGACGTGAACAAGACCGCCCTGACCTATCGAAGTTTTGGATAGATACGAAAGCGAACGTTCTCCTTCGAACGGCAGATTTGCCATTTGTGACCGATTCGCGTATACGAGCCAGGAGAGACCAATTGCGATCAGGAGCAGCAAAATAATGACCGGGGACTTTCGCATGAACACCATCGCTTTCCGATTGCTTGAATTTTCTATTTCTATAGTACTATATGTTTGATAGATTGACATCCCTTTCCTTTCATTTTTGTGACGAATGAGAGCCGATTGTGCAGGTTTATGTTGATGAAAGAAAGAGGCTTATAGTACTATTATTAATAGAGATTGTTCAAAAAGCCTGCTTTCCTACTCGACATCGAATATTGAAAACAGAGAGAGGAAGACCTCAAGGTCCTCCTGCTCACGGAAAGGATCGTCATGGGTCAATTAGTATGCGGCGGCGCCATGCTTCAATGCAGCTTCGGAGTAGCGCCAAGCAGCTTTGTCACGCTGCCAGCCAACGGAGTTCTTAATGTTATGCCCGCAGCCAATATTATGGATAACAAACCAATGGTCAACATATTGCCTTTCGGCATGTGCCAATCTCTTGCCAACCCAACCGTTGCTTCTGCCACGGCAGCCGCACTGGGCGCGTTGACTCCTATGCCATGCATACCAGTAACCGCCGCTCCATGGGCGCCCGGCTCTCCGACCGTGCTGATTGGCAACATGCCCGCATTAAACAACTCATCCAAGTGCATGTGCAATTGGGGCGGCGTTATTTCGATAACGAATCCGGGCCAAATGACGATACAGGTGCCTTGACATGATAGAAGCGATACTCAAGCCCATATTCAAACCTATTCAACGGATCATCATTCGTCCCATCAAACGAGCCAAGACGCTTCCCAAGCGGCTGTTCGCCATGCTTCGCAGATTTCTTGTCACTGCCTTGTTCGGGCCGCTTCGCTCGCTGGACAATTACTTGCGGCTTGGGAGTTATTACATCGCCAAGAAGATGATCGCTTTGATTGTGATCATCTCTCTCGTCATTGTATACTTCGGCTTTATCAATCCGCCCGCCTTCCTAAACAAGTGGATGGGCAAGACCCCTCAATTGGAGGCAACGGCGCTTGCAGGGAGCGGCTTCAACGGAACGGCGGCCGTGCGGGACGGAGACGGAAATCTGCTTTATGAGGGCGCTCTGGTCGACGGACTATATTCCGGCGAAGGCAAGCTTTATTATCCGAGCGGCGTCCTGCGCTACAGAGGCGCTTTCGACAAGGGAATGATGACGGGAGACGGAGAGCTGTACACCGAGGATGGATTGCTCCTGTACCGCGGTCAATTCCTTAATGACGTATACAGCGGCACGGGAACACTCTACAACGCTGATGGTTCTCCGAGCTACGAAGGCTCCTTCCTCTCCGGCAAGTTCGAGGGAGCCGGGGTCGCTTACAACGCAGACGGCAGCATTCTATATGCCGGCAGCTACTTGCAAGGGATGTACGAAGGCGAGGGCAAGCTCTCGAATTCTGAAGGCAAGCCTGTCTATGAAGGAGATTTCGTCGCCGGCGTCTATGAAGGAGCAGGCAAGCAGTACGATGCTGCTGGCAATATCAGCTACGAAGGCAGCTTCGCCGGCGGCAAGGCTTCCGGGACGGGCAAAGAATTATATTCTTCCGGCTTCGTCAAGTACGAAGGCGAGTTCCTGCTAGGGTCTTACCATGGGGCTGGCACGCTGTACAGCGAATCGGGCAAACCGCTGTATGTCGGCACATTCCTCGGAGGCGCAAAGAGCGGCACCGGCGAAGCTTATGACGATGCAGGCATACTTCGATATGGAGGACAATTCGCCGAAGGTGTCTATCAAGGCATAGGCAGTTTGTACGATGCGGACGGAGCCGTCCTGTACAAAGGCTTCTTCCGCGCCGGCAGCCCTTGGGCAGATGGCTTCCACGGCATAACGCTGGCGAAACTCCAGGAGACGCTCGGCGCAGCCGATCCTCCTCCTGCTTCGGAGACGCCTCTTCCTTCGGAGCTTCCTCTTGGGGATGACTCTACCGATTTGGGAGAAGCTTCCGCCGAAGAAGCTTCGACTGGGGAAGGCGCTGAAGATGCAACGACAGGCGGCAGTGCCGATGCGAATTCAAGTGGCAACGGCGGGAACTCCGCAGGAGAAGGCGGCGAGGCTGCAAGCGTGAGCAACGGCGTTGGCCCGGGTGCCGATCCTGCTGACGCAAGCGACGCCCCCTCTGGCACCAGCGGAAATGTAAGCACGTTGTCGGGCAGCAATACCACGGACTCGAGCAGCGGTTCGACTGCCGGGAACGGTAATGCGGCATCGAGCAATGGTTCAACTGCCGGGAGCGGTAATGCGGCATCGAGTAGCGGTTCAACTGCCGGGAGCGGTAATGCGGCATCAAGCGGCGGTTCAACTGCCGGGAGTAACACAGGGGCAATCGGCGGCAGCACAGCCGGAACTGGCAATTCAGCAGCAAGCTCTGCTTCCGGCGCATCCGATCCTGAGATTGACGATCTTTTGCCGGATTTGCCTGCGACGCAGACACTGACTTATGCTTCCATGGGCATGTCGTTCGTACTGACGGCCGATGAGGACAATCCGGAGCTGTTTACAGTAACCAAATTGTCAACTTGGAATAAAGCTGTCATGGACCCTGCTTACAAACGGCTTGTTGATGCCAAGGTCGTTTCTGTCAAGGAGACGTTGCCGACTGGCAGGACTAACGTGCGTTTCGTATCGGGAGGGATTCTGTACACCTTTACTTTCAACAAGGATACGATTGTCCGTATGGAACTCAACCAGCTGGTGCCCGAAGCCTGATTGACCATCGTACGCCAAGCCAATACACATCAACGAAAAGAGCTGCCCGAAGTCGAATGTTCGACTCCGGGCAGCTCTTTCTCAGTCATACGAAGTGGCATCTCATCGCCCAAAGGTTGCTTATAGACACGTTAAAGTATGGGGCTCGAAAGTAACCATCTTTACGCCTGGTAAGTCGGTCTAGCCGACTTATTACACTCAAATTTCGCATCTGTGAGCCTGTAAGTCGGTCTCGCCGACTTATTCCACGCGATATGCATTACTATTAGCCAATAGGTCGGCCTCGCCGACTTATTATCCTCGCATTTCGCATCTGTGAGCCTGTAAGTCGCTCTCGCCGGCTTATTCCTCGCAATGTGCGCTACTACTAGCCAATAGGTCGGCCACGCCGACTTATTACCCTCGCTTGTCGGTACTGTTAGCCTGTAAGTCGGTCTCATCGACTTAATCCTCTCGATATGCGTATCTGAAAGCTCATAAACCGGTCTCGTCGGCTTATTCCTCGCGATGTGCGCATCTGTGAACCTGTAAGTCGATCCCACCGGCAGTTGCTCGTTCGCCTATTTTTTGGAGCCATAAGCGTTACTAACGCCTATGGGCACTAATCAGAGTTACTTTTCGGTCCATCGGCATTTTTAACGCCTACAGCGGCCCGTTCGCCTACTTCTAGGAGACATAGGCGTTACTAACGCCTATGGACGCTAATCAGAGTTACTTTAAGGTCCATCGGCGTTTTTAACGCCTACAGATGCTCGTTCGCCTACTTTCTGGAGCCATAAGCGTTACTAACGCCTATGGACACTAATCAGAGTTACTTTACGGTCCATCGACGTTTTTAACGCCTACAGCGGCTCGTTCGCCTACTTTTTAGAGCCATAAGCGTTACTAACGCCTATGGACACTAATCAGAGTTACTTAACGGTCCATCGGCGTTTTTAACGCCTACAGCGGCTCGTTCGCCTACTTTTTGGAGCTATAAGCGATTCTAACGCCTATGGACGCTAATCAGAGTTACTTTACGGTCCATAGGCGTTTTTAACGCCTACAGCGGCTCGTTCGCCTACTTTCTGGAGCCATAAGCGTTACTAACGCCTATGGACACTAATCAGAGTTACTTTACGGTCCATCGACGTTTTTAACGCCTACAGTGGCTCGTTCGCCTACTTTTAGGAGCTATAAGCGATTCTCGGTTAGACCCCCTAAATCCGGAGACATGCTAATGCTTGCTTAGGTAGTCGTAGTATTGCGTC
>NZ_BDQX01000186.1 GCF_003112455.1 Paenibacillus agaridevorans | reverse complement strand
ATATAGCTGACCCATGATTTGGCCCAGCCGTTGTCGTTCACCTGCTCATAACTGCCGTTCGCCAACAGATTCTCCAGATGAGCTTGAGGTACCCCAACTAACGACGTATCGTCAAACCAGGCTGTCCCCGTCCCCTGCTCGAAGAAGCTTTCAACCCTTAACGATACAATGGAAGGATCGTCCGGGAGGGTAATAATCG
>NZ_BDQX01000185.1 GCF_003112455.1 Paenibacillus agaridevorans | reverse complement strand
AGCGCCGATGGTACTTGGACCGCAGGGTCCTGGGAGAGTAGGACGTCGCCAAGCACGAATAACCCACCGTATTGATAACGGTGGTTTTTTTGTGCGTTCGGGAACTTTGGGATTGGCGATAGCCTTCATCCCAAAGCTCATGGGCGACGTTCCTCTCCCCTTTGGGAGAGTGTCCGAGACCCCTGATCGAAGCAATTCGGTGATGTTGGCCCGGCCTTAGAGGTAGGTTCGGACGCCGACCGGGATGAACAAGCTTCGAAGCCGACTCATCTCCGGTGCGGAATGGACATCGCCA
>NZ_BDQX01000184.1 GCF_003112455.1 Paenibacillus agaridevorans | reverse complement strand
GAATAATAAGAACAAATAATATGAAAGAATGAATACACATTTGATTGCAATTCAGGGGGAGTCGGCAACATCCCATAACACCATATACACGTATCGGGCATTCGCCCTCGGTCCGGCAGTTGATATTGGCAGGGGGAGCTGATGCAGCCGGACACACCCGGCGTTCGCCGGGCGTCGTGATTAAACGAAACATTATATGAAACCCCACGAAAGACATATATATTTGAGGGTGATAACATGGATTTAGTTAATTTAATCGGTAATCTGATTTCTCCCCAAACTTTAAAAAAAGGCTTTTCGGAAGATATAGTTAGCGAAGTTTGTTTAAATCTTTATTCGGAACATGGAGTTATGGTTAGAACGAATTTTTGTTTTTTACCAACTTGGTTGCAAGATATTATTTTACTAATAGATTATGACACTGAGTTGAATATGAATGGAATATTAGGTTTTTTAGAGAACTCAACAGGATTAATGTTAGATGAAACAATAGAGACTTTAAAACGAATCGATGCGATAGATGATTATATAACAATGAAAAATATAAAAGAGATATTAACAGCGAATGGTATTGAAATAAAAGTACTTAGAGAAAATGTAAATAGTGGTAGTCAATATGAAATATTGAATAGCCTAAAAGTACATGATTTGCATTTTGAAGAGATATTGAATGAAGAAACTAATTTATATCTATATCAAGATCGGGATATTTTTAAACTCTTATTTGAGTATATGGATTTATATCGATCTGAAATATTTAAAAGAGATAGGTAATTCTTAGGCTTGCTTTGAAGTCATGTGGCATCATATAACACCATATTCACGCATCGGGCATTCGCCCTCGGTCCGGACAGATGATATTGTCAGGGGAGTTGTAGCAGCCGGACACATCCGACATTCTTCGGACGTCGTGAATCGACGAAACGTTAGATGAAACTCTCAAGATATTAAAAACTATAGAACACTTTTGAAGGCTAAGGAGATTAAAAGATGAGAGGAAAATCAATCAAGCTTTATATTATGGGAGAAAAGTATAAGAGTTTAAAAACGGCCGAGCTTAGCAATTGGACAGGTAAAGCATACATAGGTCAGAGGAAACATGTTCAAATGCTTCAAAATATAGAAGAACTGGCCACCCCAGGTATTTACATACTGATTTCTGAAATAGAAGACTCTTATCAAAAGAAGGTTTACATTGGGGAAGCGGATGAAGTAAATAAACGAATAGCAGAACATTTCAAGCAAAAAGATTGGTGGAATGATTTTGTAATATTTATCAGTAAAGATACTAATCTAACAAAGTCACATGTTAGATATCTTGAAAGAGAGCTTTATGAAGTTGCTCTTAAAAACAAGACGACTATTGAGACAATCAATGGAAACACACCACCAGGTTCGAAAATGCCTGTTTCTGAATGCGACGACATGAGTGATTTTAATGATAACATTATCTTCGTGCTCAACAACTTAGGAATTATTGATTTTACTAAGACTCAAACGAATAGTCAAAACATGGATAACACTGGGAAGGAAAGGGAAGTTTTTTATTTGAGTGTTCCTGGAGCTAAAGGCGAGAGTGTTAAAGAAGCAAAGCTTATGATTACAGAAGGAACATACAGATTATTAACAGGCTCATTCATTCGAAAAGATCATGTTAGTAGCTTCGCAAGTCACAATTATGCAAAGTTAAGAAGGCAACTCGAAGAAGAAGGTTTTTTCGAATCCTCAGAAAGTGAGAGCCATTTTAAATTATGTAAAGATATTGATTTTAAATCTCCTTCTGCAGCAGCAGCTATTGTCAGAAATAGTTCAATGAATGGGAGGAAGGAATGGAAACTGAAAAATGGATTAAGCTTAGATGAATTTGAAAATAGACAATGAAGTCTTATGTTTTTGTTTTTCAAAGAAGTAAGAGCCACCATATTCACGCATCGGGGCATTCGCCCCTCGGTCCCAGAAGCGGCTTCCAAGAAGTGGTTGCTATGGACACACCCTGCATTCGCTAGGCGTCGTAAATATATGAAACGTTAGCTGAAACCAGTGCAAAGCTACTAAGAAGGTGACTCAAAGAAGTGGAAACCATAATATACTTCGTAAGACATGCAGAATCGCCATATATTGCTGGCATGGAAAGATCAAGAGGATTATCTGAGAATGGAATACTACATGCCATTGAGGTTAAAAACATTCTAATAAACCAAGATATCGACTACATAATATCAAGCCCGTATGAAAGGGCAATACAAACAGTTCAGCCATTAGCTACAGAATTGAACGCTTCGTCACTATCGCTCCGCGGCCGTTCCCTCCGGTCACTTAAGGCAGTGAAGGTTCGTAAATACACAGACGTTAGACGAAATTAACGAGTTCGTTATCAATAGTAACGAACGAACGTTCTTCACTAAATTGGTACATGATGGTACAATAGGGAAAGTCAATTGAATCTTGGGTGGGCATGGTTTCCCTTCGAAAGGAGGTAAGGCCATGGAGGATAAGGATGTCCTAACGATCATATTTCTGTTTGGATCGTTTATCCTTGCACTACTACATACATCAACTCAAACAACAAGAGAAAGTAAAAACCCACCCTAAGGTTAGCGTCCAGGCGGGTTTTTAATCCTATTCAACTAAGAAGGGATACCCCATCCAAGCCGATTGTTCGCCGAGTGTTTGCCGCACTCGGCTTCTTTATAGGTATGATAACACAATTGGAAAAAGAAGTGAA
>NZ_BDQX01000183.1 GCF_003112455.1 Paenibacillus agaridevorans | reverse complement strand
GCGGGATCGAACCGCTGACCTCCTGCTTGCAAGGCAGGCGCTCTCCCAGCTGAGCTATGGCCCCTTACAAATTCCATCAAAGCTGAACAAATGGGGTTCACGTCTGGTGCTTTCGCACGATTATCCGCACAGTTGGAAGCGATGCTTCCTATCCGATCTTCATCGAGATCGGGTATATCCTTAGAAAGGAGGTGATCCAGCCGCA
>NZ_BDQX01000182.1 GCF_003112455.1 Paenibacillus agaridevorans | reverse complement strand
ATTCATACACAATCCACCAGACAGGCCGGCGTCTGGCCAAACGTGTATGATAATTCATACACAAACCACCAAATAGGCCGGCGTCTGGCCAAACGTGTATGATAATTCATACACAAACCACCAAATAGGCCGGCACCTGGCCAAACGTGTATGATAATTCATATACAATTCACCAAACAGGCCGCACCTGGCAAAATGGCTATCCAAAGTCAGTGAAAACGGAATGCTGGACGCCCCGTTTTGGTAGAATGTTAAGTGGCAGGCATCCAGCTCGCCACTTTCCTGAAAAAGCAGGAACACAAAAGTTGGACGGAAAAACATTGCGTTTTTCCGCCCAACATTTTATTTTTGAGACTTATCGGACAGCCCCTTATCCCTGTTTTAGCTTTGATACTCCAGCATGGTCAAAATTAAAACAATCACTTCCGCTCTCGTTGCAGTTTGATTTGGAGCGAATAGATGATTTCCTCTTCCCTGGATAAGCCCTTCTTGAAACGCGACTTCCACATAAGGCCGGGCCCATCCCGCAATTGATCCGTATCTTTAAATTTCGGATTTTCATCTCCAAGAGGCGCCAAGTGCAGCGCTTTAGCAATCATGCGGACAAATTTAAACATTCCGGATAAATTCCAATACAACGGCCGGAGAAAGCCTGTAAACAAAGGAACGCGCAGCCTGCCTCTACTGAGCAAGCCGCGCGTTTATGTCGTTTCATGCATGATGCCCGATCATTCGAAATCCAGGATCACCTGTATCGTTCCGCTCGCATTCACCGTTAATACAACCGTTTCGGTCTCCTCATGGTAGTCCCCTTGGCTGGTGCGGATGGCGCGTTTTCCCTGCGGATGGGGCAAACGAATCTCCACCTTCTCAGCTCTGCGAAGGTCATCGTGGAACTGGACTTCAGCAATGATACGCCCGTTATCCGTGTCCGATTCGATACGCATGGAGATGGGGCCGAAGTAACTGACGGCATGACCTAATGAAATTTGTTTTCCTTGCTCCAGCCATACTCGCGGAACGCCCCTCAGCAGCTTGAGCGTCTCCCCTTCTTCCATATAGAGCATCCAACGGCATTGCATAAGGAACCAGCCTTCCTCGTGCGTCTTATGCGGGCTGGCATGCCAATAGTGCTCCCAGAACGTGTAGATGTCGCGATCCGCAAGCCCGGCCAATCCATTATAAAATGCCTTCAAGAATGGCTTGACTTCCCCTCGCTTGAGGTGAACCCAAGGATGAATGCTGTAATACGGCTGACTAAGGGCTACATTGCGTATGCACATCAGTTCGCTGTGAACATGCAATAAAAATGCCGCCTCCGGCTCCACCGGCTCCAACACCTCCTGGAACACAAGATATAACGGACCAAGCATCGAATCGCGCGCAACCATCGAGCCGTGCGTTCCCCACTTGCCGCCATCCGCGTAGAGGGACAAGGGTCCGCTGTATTCGGCCCATGGCGCACAAGAAGGAGCCCAGCTTCCGTCACCGAGCGGCACAACCGGGGATCTTGCCATCGTTTCACGCAAGGAACGTCTGATATCCGCTCTCAACGCCCGAGCTTCCCGCGCCATTTGCAAGGAGAGCTCGCTGTCGCTAAATGCCAGCGTTTCTGCCAGCCGCTTCAAGCCAAGATAGGCGTATCCGTTGAGCATATACGAGCGAAAATGGTCTTCGGGATCGGCCGTTTTCCCCTCCAGCATGCCATATCCGCCCCCGCGCAGATCCTCGCGCAAATTGCGCTCACGCCATTGCATGATAAATGTATAACTCTTAAGCAGCTTGGGTTTGATCCGCCGGAGCCACTCTTCGTCGCGCGTATAGCGGTAATGCTCCCCGATGCTCCACAATACGGCTCCTGTCTCCAGCATGTAACCATCATAATTCTGAATCAATCCGCTCTCATGCTGCTTATCGAGGAAGAACTGCAGCGACCTTTCCGCATTCTGAGCTGCCCCTATCGAGTCCATATATTGGATAATGGGAGAGCTCTCGGAGCCAATGCCGGGATAGACGCCAACGGCCGGCAATAACGTACCGTCAGGCTCCAACCCGTAGCTGACCAGATCCAGATGCATAAACCCCGCTTGCATCATCTCTTGAATGCGCGGCTCCGGAAGACGGATTTCGGCTGCAGACGACAGCTTGGACTTCCAGAAGGACAGACACTCGAGATGCCGCGCTTCGAAATGCTGTTCGCGCAGTCTGGTCGCCCGCTCTTGTACGATTGGATGATGCGGAATATAAAACTCGAACACGACCGACTGACCCGGCTTCAGCAATACGGCAATCTCCTCTTGCCATAACGGTTGTCCATCCAGCTTGGATACGGCAAACACCTTGCCCGCAGCATATTGTCCAAATCCTGTAGAACCGTCGAATTCCGCTACGCAGCCTGCCGGCATCGGGCTCTTGAACCAGGCATAACGAGGAACCTCGGCCTTGTTCGTCGCAATCGTTCTCGAGTAATACACCGTCTCTTCACGGGGATGGCGCCATTCTTCCGGCAACTCCTCGTATTGGGCGCGTTGTTCCGGCGTAAACATGTAGCTGGCGCTGGTCTGATCCGCAACCAAATAATGAGTGCCTTTCAGCGTTAATAAGGAGCTCGACTCCAGTGAAGCAAAAGCGGTATTGGCGTATTCCACCTCGCCATCCTCAATGACAGCATGAACAATGGGGAAGATTCCTTCCTCCAATCGGCGGGAAATCCGATATTCGCAGCCGAGCCCCCTGCCCAGCAAATAGTTGTAATGAACCGGGGTAGAATCCGATTCCGAACGGGATACGCCATGAGCGCCCATCCTCGGTCGGACGGAATCCCACATCCGCTCATTGTCGGTATTGCCGATGCCGCGAAAGTGGGCTTCAAAAATGCGAACATCCCGCGACAAGCCAAGCCATACCGGGCTAATCATAGCCCTTGTAGCTTGCGCTGCCGCTTCGTAGGATTCTTCCGCTTCCCCCTCGATCCGCTGCAGATCGGTCCGCCGCCTCTTTCCTTCAATGGTCTCTACCAACTGCTCATAGGTTTCTTGACACTCGGCTGTTGTTACGATAGCGCCGTATTCCCTTACATAAATCGGGAAATCTGCAGATACATCGCGCAGGAAAAAACTAAACGCATGTTGGTCTGCCCGGACATAGACCACAGTGGCATAAGCGCCTTCCCGATTGCACGTTTGGCTTATTTCCAACTCTATTCGTGCTGGATCATCTGACTTGAAAACATGCCTATTTTTATCGTAGTCGCCGTTCCCATAGCTCAGGCTGCCTTGCTCCAAATGACCATTCTTGACTGACAATGAACCTTCTGCAATACCATTCTTCAATAATAAAGCGATTCTCGACACCATCGTTTGGATCCCCTCGCGATTTGATTTCGGTGCAGCCTCCGTTTATGCATAACTTTAGAGCATGCTGCGATAGCCACCCCAAATGTAATCCTGTTCACCTCTCAAATCAACGACAAAAACATAGGATTTGGCCAAATTCTTATTCTGATGCGAGCACAGGCGTTCAGGAGCAATCCCTGTGGGGGATGACTTCCAAACGCCTGTTTTAAACTTTCGCCTATCTTCTCCAGGGGGAGCACTTCATTTTTAAGATCCCAGCAAATGATCGACGATCAGTCGATCAAGCTCCTCATAGTCCGTATCCTCTTGTCTGGCAGAAATGTGTTCGGTTTGCAATGACTTCGCTTTCTGAACTAAACGCTCGACTACAAACAAGGAATTGGATAAATGCTTGTAGGCAAGATCATCATTTTGTGTCCGCAGCGCTTTGACATCCAGGCCGACAAACTGTCCCTCTTGACCATATTGATGATCGAGCAGCACCCGAACTTGATTAAATGCTTGTCTCAGGTTGACAGATCCGAAGGAACGATCCTGATCAAATTTCAATCCGTTCTGGTCGTTCAAGTGGACTCCCCATAATTTGTTATGCGCTAAAGCAAACGTCATATCATCCGCCGGATCCAGACCCGCCAATAATGAATGCGCCGATTCGATGAGGACGCCTACCCGGTCAGGCGCTGACGTTAAATACGAAAGGGCAAGCGCATGACCTGCCGTGGGAATAAAGGATTTGTCCACGGGTTCGTTCGGTTTCGGCTCAATTAAGATACGAATATTTTTATTTGCCTCGAGCATGTAATTGATCGCTTCCACCAAGTATTCGACCGCGCGAACGCCACATTTGCTTTCTGGAACGAACGTCCCTTCACGAGCTAACCACAGAACAATATTGTTCGTGCCTAACTCTTCAGCAATCTCAAGCGCCTTTAGACTACGTTCCTTCGCATAATTCCGAAGCTGTTGCGAATTAGCCGTGTAAGCTCCATCCCGCGTTCGCTCATCCTCCCACAATCTCGGAGCGATGAATTCAGGCACCAATCCAACATTGCGCAGCTGCTGCTTCAATTCCTTGGCTTTGCTCCGCAGCACGGAGCCTTCAAAATCATTTACATTCGGTATGGCGTCATCATCATGTAATTGTATAGCATCAAAGCCGATCTCCTTAAGCCTCGCAAGCTTATGCTCAAAAGGAACCTCCTTGCGAACAGGAGGGCCGAACGGGTCCATCCCCGTATGAATATTCCATGGGCCAACTGAATAGCGGAACGATTTCAATTCGTCATCTCCCTTAGATTACATGCTAGATTTCCGCCTGAATATTTACCCATTGTCTTGAAGCCGAGGATCTTTCCACTGCTTCGAGCACACACTGGTTACGTGCTCCGTCTTCGAAGTTAGGAGCAGGGCTTCTACCTTCCGCGATCCCCTTGATAAACTCGCTCATCATGTTAATAAACGTATGCTCATAACCGATAATATGCCCGGCCGGCCAATAGGCTGAAGCATACGGATGCTCTGATTCCGTACAGTTGATCGTCCGAAATCCCTGCATTCCCGGCTCATCTGAATCCAAATACACCTGCAAATTGTTCATGTTTTCCAAATCCCAGCGTATCGAACCTTTGGAACCATTGATCTCAATCCGATTGCCGTTCCGATTTCCCTTGGCAAAACGTGTTGCTTCGAAGGTGCCCATGGCTCCGTCCTCGAACCGGGCAAGAAAGGCAACGGCGTCGTCCACATCCACTTCGCCAAACTGATTAGAGGTCATCGCCGCTCCCAAGCCTCCAGTCATTTCTCCGATGGGGCGCTTCTTAATAAAGGTTTCCATCATCCCCGTGACTTCCTTGATCTCTCCGACGAGAAACCGTGCCAGATCGATAATATGCGCCGCGAGATCGCCATGCGCCCCCGAACCGGCTACATCCTTGCGCAAACGCCAAACTAATGGAAAGTTCGGATCCATAATCCAATCTTGCAAGTAAACGGCACGCACATGATAGATTTGTCCCAGTTCCCCATTACGAATTAACTTTTTGGCATATTGGATGGCTGGGGCAAAACGATAAATGTGACCTATCATATGAACAACGCCTGCATGGCGGACGGCATCCAGCATTTGCAAGGATTCTTTCACGTTCATGCTGAGCGGCTTTTCACAAATAACATGCTTACCTGCTTGCGCCGCGGCAATTGCGATTTCGGCATGCATATGATTCGGTGTTCCGATGTCGATCGCATCGATGTCATCCCGTTCTAATAGACGGCGCCAATCCGTTTCATAAGAAGCCCAGCCCCATTTTTCTGCCGCGGCTTTAACGCCGGCTTCATCCCGTCCAGCAATCGCCTGCATCACGGGCTCTGCATCCAGATCGAAGAAGAAAGGCAAATTTCTATAAGCGAGGCTGTGTGCTTTGCCCATAAACTTATACCCGACCATCCCTATACGGACTTTCTTCTTACCCATATCCGATCACTCCCCGAATCGATTTATGCCCACCACATTTCCCCTAGCGGTTCTTTGTGCAAAACCTGCTGCAGGTTGCCGATTGCTTTGGTGAAACCTTCATTGACGGACATGAGACCATCTTCATGCTCAATACTCACCACATAGTCATACCCAACGAGTCGCAATGCGCTCATCATTTCGCCCCATGTCTTCAGATCATGTCCGAAGCCGACCGTGCGGAACTGCCAAGCGCGATCATTTAACCGAGTGAACAGCTGCATATCGGTTACGCCATGCTTATTGACGTTATTGGGATCAATCGATGTATCCTTGGCGTGAAAATGGTGAATGGCCCCCGCTTCGCCCAATAGGCGAACCGCCTGCACCGGATCGATGCCCTGCCACCACATATGACTTGGATCGAGATTGGCTCCGATCACTTCCCCAACTGCTTCACGCAAGCGCAGCAGCGTCCCAGGCGTATGTACAGAGAAGCCGCCATGCAGCTCGAGACCGATTCGAACATGATGGTTCTCGGCATACTTCCCCGCTTCCGCCCAATACGGAATCACTTTGTTCTCCCATTGCCATGATAGAACTTCCTGGTAATCATTTGGCCAAGTAGAAACCGGCCAGTTCGGATATTTGGCGCCATCATGATCGCCAGGACAGCCAGAGAATGTGTTTACGACTGGTACTTCCAGCCTTTCGGCAAGCTGGACGGTCTTGATAAACGTTTCATGAAACGGCCCGGCAATCTGTTGCTGCGGATGCAGCGGATTACCATGACAGCTTAAAGCCGAAATGATTAGCCCGCGAGAATCAATCGCTTTCTTAAATGCCTTCAGCTTCCCGCTATCGTTTAACAATTCGTCCGGATTGCAATGGCTGTTGCCAGGATAACCGCCGCTGCCAAGCTCGACGGCCTCTAGTCCCTTCGATGCAATGTAATCCAGTGCTTCCTCTAACGGCTTCTGGGCCAATAAAACAGCGAACACGCCTAACTTCATAGTCTGCTCCTCCTCGATTTCAAAATTCTATGATTTAACGAGACTTTGTCCTAATTCAATCATCTGTTTGGTGATGACTTCCCCAATATTCCGGACAAACGGGAGCTGTCCATACATAAACGAAGTGAACCACGCCGGGTAAGAATACGCTCCTTGTGACACCTCGTATTGATCTGGAGTCGGGATATAGCCGATAGAATCATTGGCTTGCCCGACAATGAACGTCTTATAAGGAGCAAGCTCGCGCTCAATCTCGACATGATAGGCATAAAAAAGCTCCGTCGGATGAGCGATCAACAATATATTCCCCAGTTTAAGCGCTTGCAGCTCCGTCTTTAGCACTGCGGGTTCTGGCTCATCATACTTGTCCCATACCGCCTTACAAACATCGCGTTCAAATCGAATGCGTCTTTGCGTCTTCGCAGGCAGCTCATCGAAATCCTCATATAGATGCTCAACCATCTCCAAATTGCGCAGGATCATCGAGCGCTCCAGAACATTTAGCGGCAATGAGATTGAAACCCTCTTCATCACGATAGCATCAATTTCCAGCGGCAGTGCCGACGATATCGCCTCTTCAACGAATCCAGCAAACCTGGCCGACAACTCATATACATTTTTAACGGACTGCTCTTGATTTTCGAAATTGTAAATGGAGTTTTGATCTCCCAGCGAACCCTGCAAGAACATGCCTGTAACCCCATATTGGGAACTAAGCTTATTGATCGCAATCCCGATAAAATCTCCGCAGATGAAGGAAGTATCCGCGCACATAACGACAGGGTGGACGGAGTAGTGAGAGAGGAATCCGATCATCTTGCCCTCATGCACGACCTTCAATAATTTCAGCGTATGATCGGACAATCCGCCAGGGCTTTCTTTCGAATGGCTTACCCGATTGTAGGCTATCCCTTCTACATGGGTTTCCCCGTATTCGAACGTTACGTCCACCATGCCGGCCAATGCGGCAACGGCAGCTTGAGCTATACGTTCTGGCATACCCGCCAAATAGTCGGAGTCCTTCTCACCCCATCCGATCAGATCGACAGTTGTCGGTCCAGAGTGGGAATGCGTTGCGCTAACCAGAATATGATCGAACGGAATCTGGCATTCCGCTTGGATCAAACTCCTGACTTGTTCGGTAATCTCCTTGCTAATGCCCAGCAAATCGCAAGAGATGATGACCCCTTTCACGTCCTCTGTCTGCCACGCAAATGCATGAGCGTATAAAGGTTCTAACACAGCCGTTGATTTCCGATTGATATGCCATCCAAAGCCGCATAGCTCAACCCCGACTGGAGGTGTAATATCCGTTGAACTGAAACCCGCTCTAATATTCCGTAGCATAACGCTCCCTCGCCTTCACCCTGTCTTCTTCACTTTATGCCTCTTGTCTTTATCGTCCCCGATCCTGCATACGTTCGTCTGGCTCCAGCCTAAAGATTTCAATGCCTTTCATCGGAGTCCCCAGATTTTTGGACACTTTGGCTATCAAATCATAATCCGAATAGTGGGTAGTGGCCTCCACGATGGCTCTGGCAAATGACTCCGGATTATCGGATTTAAACACGCCCGAACCAACAAACACGCCATCTGCTCCCAAATGCATCATCAAAGCGGCATCTGCCGGCGTCGCGACTCCGCCTGCCGCAAAATTAACGACCGGCAGCTTGCCTTTCTCATGAACGTCCAGCAGGAGCTCGTAAGGCGCGCCTGATGTTTTGCTTTCCACCATGAGTTCGTCCCTGGACATCGTCCGAACCTTGCGAATCTGTGCCTGGATCATACGCATATGACGAACCGCTTCCACGATATTGCCGGTTCCAGGCTCGCCCTTGGTACGTATCATGGACGCTCCTTCTCCGACTCGACGCAAGGCTTCTCCCAGATCACGCGCTCCGCACACGAATGGAATAGCAAACTCCCTCTTGTCAATATGGAACACATCATCAGCAGGAGTCAGTACTTCACTTTCATCAATATAATCGACCCCGATGCATTCCAAAATTTTAGCCTCTGTGTAATGGCCGATTCTGGCCTTGGCCATAACCGGGATGGATACAGCCAACATGATTTGCTCGACCAAGGCGGGATCGGCCGACCTGGCTACACCGCCGGCAGCCCGAATATCAGCGGGCACTCGTTCCAGCGCCATTACGGCAGTCGCACCCGAGGCCTCCGCGATTCTCGCTTGCTCGGCATTCATCACATCCATGATGACGCCGCCTTTTTGCATCTCCGCCATTCCTCTTTTGACCTGCTGCGTTCCTGTTAACATGGCATCTTCACCTTGTCCCATTACTTGCGGGCAAATTCGGCAAGCTCGCCGACATTCGCTCTCAATTTTTTGATCGCCTCTACAAAAATATCGCAGCCCTCGCGATTGGTCATCAGCATCATATGCATAAAGTTGAGCGATTCTTCCTCGTAGGCCTTCTTGCATACGGGAAGATCGAATCTTCGAGGATCGATCTGCTGCCAATACGTTTCGGACAATCGATGCGTCTTTTTGCTGTGCGGACGGTACAACGGGCTCATATGCAAAGGCTCGTAGGTTGTTCCATAATGGAAGGACTCATTATCCAGTTCAGCCTTGAGCGCTTCCAGAAACTTTAGCTTGGGAACGCCTTCCCATGCGCTTGCGTCATAACGCAGCGTCAAATTATAGAAGGCTTGCCTTGTTATTTTCGGATGACGATACATCGGTTTGATGCCTTCAATATCGCTTACCTGGTTTTCGATATACGTGGCGTTGATTTCCCGATGCGCATTCTGCTCCTCGAGTCGCGAAAGCTGTACAATCGCAAGCGCCGCTTGTAACTCAGACAATCTGAAATTGCCGCTTTGCATGGCCTCCGCGCCCTCACGCACTGCCCGACCGCAGAATCGCAGCGAATGGAGTAAATCCGACAGCCTGCTGTCCTTCGTGGTTAATAAACCGCCTTCGCCGGAATTCAATATTTTCGAGGATTGCAGACTGAACGAACCAATGGTTCCAAGCGAGCCTGCCGCCTTTCCATCCCATCTAGCGCCTTGTTGATGCGCACAGTCTTCGATGATATACAAGTTGTGCTTATCGGCAATGGCCAGCAGTTCATCCATATTCGCCATTCGGCCGTACAAGTGAACAGGAATGATACATTTGGTTCTCTCGGTAATTGCCGCCTCTATTGCTTTGGGGTCAATCGTATACGTCTCCGGGTCGACATCTACCAGAATAGGAACCGCATTGACATCCAGAACAGTTGCCGCGGTAGCCTGCCAAGTCAAGCCTGGAACGATAACTTCATCCCCGGGACCAATCTCCAGCGCTTCCATCGCCATACGCAATGTAACCGTACCATTGGATGCCGACACGCTATAGGGAACCCCGCAGAACGCCGCAAACTTCTCTTCCAATTCCTTCTGCTTGGCTCCGCCAAGTCCCCATACGCCGCTTCTCATCGTATCCGCCACTGCGTCTACATCGCTTTCATCGTAATAAGGAAAACTTGGCATTTCGAATTTCCCGACCGGTTTGCCGCCTAAAATTGCTAATTTGTTCATCTCTACTACCTCCTAGTCGTCTATAACCCTATTCTAGAGGCGTCGGCAGTAGGTTGAAATGTAAGGAATAACTCGAATAATGTATATTCCAACTATGCACCGCAAAGCTGTGAATTCCTGTGTTTAAGCTCTAGATTTCCGATATTGCGTAGGCGTAAGCCCCGTTTCTTTTTTAAATATTTTGCTGAAATGATATTGATCATAATAACCGAGAGAAGATGCCACGGCATTCATACTTTGATCCGTTTCACTCAAATAATGTTTGGCCTTATCTATTTTGTAATCTTCGATATATTGCATGATTGTGTGCCCTGTCTCCGATTTGAAAATGGAGTTTAAATAATTTGCACTTATACTTACTTCTTGGGAAATTTCAGACAATCGCAATACGCGATTATGGTTTTGATCAATGTATTGCTGAACCCTCTTAACGACAGACTTCTTCCATTTCTCGCTGGAGTTCGATTCTTTTTTGTTTTCCATTTTCCGTAGCAAATAAATTAACACTTGCAGAATATAGATTTTAATTAATTCGATCTGCAGCGAAGACTGATGTTCAAGCTCATTCTTCAACTGATGCTGAATAAAGTGATCTTCGAACTCACATTGAAATTCGTTGCCCTCGATTAACAAAATGTTGTTTGCACAGTCCCTATAAAATAAAATGGGCAATATTTGATGGTAGTCGAATCGAATCCAGAGCGCTTGGTAAGGAGTGCTTCTTCCCGGCAGCTCATCATGCCAAACGCCGGGCGGAAGGAGACATACATCTCCTTCTTTCAAAGCCAACATTTCATCCCCGTATTTCATCGCACAATGTCCTTGTAAACAAATGTATAGCTCAGGAGATCCGTGCTTATGGGGCTCGAAAACAGCCTCATATCGATCCTCCCCCATCCATCCCTGTTCTAGCTTGCGCTTATCCATCTCGGAGCCGGCGACAAACCAATTCCCCATAAAGTTCTGCTGAAGCTTATAGATGGATGATGAAATACAATCCTTGAGATGCATGTAAATGGTTCACCTCTTCCGAAGACAGGTCCATCCGCCTTACCAGGCAATGTCCTTAAAAGTATGCGTTTCTGCCGACTCCTTAGCTTTCAAGCAAATAAGAGCGCTTAACAAACCCGCATCCAGCGGCGTGTTTGAACGTTCCTTCCCTTGCATCACCTTCAGAAAATTGATAGCTAAAGCAATATCACCGCCACTATGCGAAAGCTGCGAGGAATCCACTTTATAAGTTTCAACTCGGGGCGTGCTGTGCATATAGACATGAACTTCATCTGTTCCCCAATCAAATTCGACTGTGCCCTCGTAGCCGATCAGCCTTGCTCCTCGTTTTGCCGCGCCCTTCCTGACGAAAAAGTTTTGCGAATAGGCGACATGCATACCCGACTCATAGATAACAATGGCACTGCCTGAGTCCTCATTGCCAGTATCCTCCGCAAATGAGCACATCTCCCCATGGGACTGCTCTGATTTGAAATTTTTCAGAACAAAGGGGCTTTCAGGACAAGTATGATATTCCTCACAATCCTTACAATAGAGCCCGTTAGGCTTATCCCCCTTGAAAATTTGCTTCGACTTCACTGCACAGACAGATACAGGCTTTAAGCCAATCAAATAATTAATATAGTCGAAATCATGGGTCGCCTTCTGAAGAAACATGCCACCGGTTTCCTTCTCGTTCCTGTACCAGTCATGAAAATAAATGCTGCCATACGGCACATTGTTGACCGCTTGCACATGTTCAATGCGGCCAAGCTTCCCCGAATCTATGATTTCCTTCACAAGCTTTACAAGAGGCGTGTTCCTAAGAGGGAAAGAAACTACCACTTCACTGCTGGAAGCGGCTCCGGCTGCCTTTAATGATTGAAGGTCCTCCATTGTTGTCGCCACCGGCTTCTCCAGAAACAGGGGCAAATTTCTTCGAAACACCTTCTTGGCCATAAATGTGTGCAAGGAGCATCGCGTTCCAATCATGACGCCATCCAATTTCTCCTTGTCCAGCATTTCATCCGCGTCGGCGTATATAGGAATGCCTGCAAAATTTCTTCCTTTATCCGCTAGCTGCCTTCTTACTTTGTCGATGTTAATATCCGTAATGGCAGTAAGTTCAACGCCCATGTGCAAATTCAGCAGTTGCTCGACAACCATTTCTATTCTCGCTCCGTAACCAATTACACCTATTCTCATTAGAATTCTCCTTACATTTGAAGTTCCTTTTCAGTTAGCACACCATCAATGTATACCCCTCTACCTTCGACATCAACGACAAAAACATATCATTGCGCCAAATTTGCAATATAAACGGAGAATCCGGATTAATGACAACGCCTGCGAGCTACAAAACTTGAATACACAAAGTTTTGTAGCTGCAGGCGTCTGCAGCTGCTATTAAAATTCGTAATAGTCGTGGATCGTTACGATTAAATGAATAACCTCTGCTCTGGTCGCCTGTACCAAGGGAGCAAACTGACGATTGCCTCTGCCCTTAATAAATCCTGCATCATAAACCGCAGCAACGTAGGGACGAGCCCATGCAGGAATCTGTTCCGCGTCGGCGAAATCAAGGCTGCTCTCCACCGGAGCCAGCTTCAGCGCCCTTGCCATCATAACAGCCATTTCTGCGCGGGTGACCTGACGTTGAGGGTGAAGCATTCCGTCTTCATAACCATTGATAATCCCTGCATGGACCGCTTTCCTGATAAAAGGCGAAGCCCATGCCGGGATGCTGTCTGCGTCGCCAAAAGTCAATTTCTCCGGTCCATCCTCCAGCTTTAACGCACGCGCAAGAATAGCTGCAAATTCCATACGCGATAACTTGCTGTCGGGGCGGAATGTTCCGTCTCCGTATCCGTTAACGATGCCAAGCTCAATGGCTCTGTTAATGGATGACTTTGCCCAGTGAGACGCAGGGACATCCACAAATTTTAGCCCCGGCTTCGGACCCGGAGTTGTGTTTGATGACGGACTTGGTGTTGCGCTGGGAACCTCGCTAGGGCTCGCGCTTGGTGTCGGGCTTGGTGTAAGGTTTGGAGTCGGGCTTGGTTCCTCGGCAGGACTTGGGCTTGGCGAAGGTGTCGTATCGACAAAGCTAACTGTAAATTGCGAGGCTGCGCCAGCGTCATACTCCAGTTTAAATACAACCTCCGAACCGTTTAAACTAGCCAGATAACTTTTCTTGAGCAGTAATACATTATTGTTTATGCTGTATTCCTGCCCTTCTGTCAGTTGGAACATGCCGTTATAGACCCCTGTCAAGGCATGTCCATTTAACAGCAAGACCATCTCGATATCCGCCGCCATTGCAGGGTTTCTATCGAATTGGGCTTGCGTCTCCAAGACCCAGGCATCATGCAACGTTTCCCTGTATACGCCGACCTCATTCAAGTGCATCTGATTGCCTGCCTGTCCGGGTCCGTCGGGTTTCAGCGCTCTTACTTCCAGATAACGTACATCGTGATCTGCGAAGCTTACTGCGTAGTGTCCGCCTGTGAACTGCTCGACACTCCCCAATACTTGATAGCTGACACCGTCCTCGGAACCGGCAATCTCGAATGCTGTCGCATAGTTAATATCATGCATGGAGCCCTTCACTAGATTCACTGTGACAACCTCGCCCAGATCCACTTCCCAGCTCCAGGCAAAAGATTGATTGGAAACCGCTGCCGTTTCATCATCGCCATCATTTGCAAGATTCGGACCATGACCCTGATGTGTATGACTGATCACTCTCTGGTTTGTATTCGTATCGATATAATAGGCCGTGGCAGGCTTGTTAAGCGCATAATTATCGGACAGGACCATGAGATTCGAGACTTCGATCTCTACGCTATCCGTATATGCTCCCTCAGCGGTCGTCACCGTAATGACAGCATGCCCCTGCTGTTTTGCAATGACTTGCCCCTGTTGATCCACGCTTGCAATCAGCGGATTGCTGGAGTGCCAGCTCACCCCGGTATTCGTTGCATAGGAAGGAACAACATGGGCTATAAGCATTTCCCGGTCGCCGCTTACCAATTTCAACTGCTCTGGCTCAATGCGGACAGATCTAACCGACCGATCCACTTCATAGCCTTGCGCCATTTCGGCTTCGATGACGAGATCGGTCTCCAAATCGACCCGCAAGGCAACGTTTCCGTAAGCGTCCCGAACATTCAGGTTTTTGTATTTGGCCCCTACGGTTGTCTCCGGCTGATCATGTTCCAGGCCAAGCAGCCACTGAGATACCGTTCGTCCCATCAGCAACGGAGGCACGACAATTTCCCGCTTCAGCCATACTCCGACGCCTTTGCTGCTCAAATCGGAAGAAGGACTCGCCGATATTCCCCATTGATCCAACAAGCCGATCTGATCCTTTAGCTTCTTGCCGTCTGTCGTCAGCAGATCAATTCCGCCGATGCCAGCCTTCGCATCCAGCAGCATCACTTCATATTCGATCCGATCCCCAGCTTGAAGTATATACGACTTGGTCGATACAGGCTGATAGAGAAAGCGGTCTGTATCCTCGGAATCCGTCGTTGTTCCGATTAAGACGGCCTCTCTCTCGTCATACAATTCGACCTCATAGATCGACAAAGCTTCGCTTGACAAGCCGGCATTCGACCATGTCAACGATAGCTGTACGTATCGCGCTTGCTGATCGTCAAAGCGCAGAGTTTCCCATTGCCCGGAAGTTACCGTCTCTTCGAGAGCAACTTGGTAGATTTCCCCGTCTAGCGACGTTAATAAAGTCGCTTCTGCTTGATGTCCAGCGTTTTCCGTCGCATGTCCCATCAACAAACGGAGTTTGTTGAGTTGCTGAACCGACCCCAAATCCAGGCTCCATCTCCACGGATCGGTTTCAGAGGTTCTGGCACTGGTATATGGATTGCCGTCATTGGCTTTCTCCGCTTCATGACCCATCACCAAATCGGCAGACGTGTCATCATACGCAACTGCGCCAGCCAATTGACCCAGTGCACGATTCGATGAATTGTAAATACTAATTTCCGCTATAGCCATTTGCTGCCCGTCGGCGGGAACGATTCGAACATAACGGGCATTCTGCACACTAGTAAGCACATAAAGCCCACCATCAAAACCTGTCACATCGGCAATTGATGTATAGCTCTCGTCATCTGTGGAAGTCTCTATCGTAAATTCACTCGCATAAGCCGACACCGGCATCGTAACATTGACCTGATTAAAAGCCGTAATCTCACCCAAATCAACCGTTGCGGTCCAGTCGCTTAACGACGGCGCCTGTGCTATCGATGCTGCGTTATTGTCCACTATCGCTTCGTAACCAAATGATTTGTAGGTAGGAAAGGACAGAGAATCGTTGTAATAAGCTGCTCCGGTTCCGGATAAGGCCAAATTATCCAACGACTGATTATTGTATACTTCAAGCTCCTGAATTTGCATTTGGACCCCCGGCTGACTTGGTCCATCGGGCTTGATCGCTACAATGGCTATATAACGGGCTTCAATCGTATTGGCGAAAATATGCTCATTCGGCCCGCCGCTTGCCCCAACAACCGATTTCAGTTTCTTAAAGCTTCCTGCTTCTTTGGCAACCCAAATATCATATTCGGTCGCATAGAGCGTACTAGGCATATCCAGTACCATTCGATCCACATTCTGCACAGAGCCTAGATCCAGATGATATTGCCAGGCAAACTCTCCTGTCGCAGCGGTTGTTGTCTCGTCATCACCGTCGATCGCCTTTTCCGGCCCATGCCCATTATGCAGGACAGCCGGCCGATTGGTGCCTGGTCGTATCGTTCCGCCGCCGATATAAAATGCTCTCGCCGGCTTCTTATAGGCCAAATTAGTCAAAGATTGATTATTATAGATTTCCAATTCCTGAATTTGCATTTGTATGCCCGGCTGTCCCGGTCCATCCGGCTTTACCGCCTCAACCCTGACGTATCTGGCTTGAGCGGCCGTGTCCAGAACATGCTCATTTATTCCTCCGTGTCCGTTCGTTGCCTCTATAAGCTTGGAGAAATGAATGCCATTGTCGGAAATCAGAACGTTATACTCTGTAGCATATAACTGCTCATGCATATCAACTACAATTCGATCAATCGATTGAACGGACTCCAGATCCACCTGCAGTTGCCAAGCAAATTCTCCCATGGATACCGCTGTAGTCACCCGATTGCCATCGACCGCCCTGGAAGCAGCATGTCCTGCATGCATATCTGCTTCCCGCCCCTCCGGCAACAGGTAAGAAACGATTACTTTTTTGTTCAACGCCAGGTTGTCCAACCAGGTGTCTTCCTTCGTCGTTACCGACAAAGGGCTTGATGAAGAGGAAACATTTAATTCTGCGTCCCTTGCTCGGACGGACAACGAATAGGTCTTGCCCGGATGCAAATGGGCTACTCTAAACGAGGTATCCTCTGTAATGCCGACTACCATGCCGTCGCGCCAGATTTCATACCCCGTTACTTTCACATTATCCTGCGCAGGCATCCACTGCAAAGTCACGCTATGATCGTCGACAACCGTAGCCTGCAACCCTGTCGGCGCAGATGGCGGTTCCTGATCCGTCTTGGCAGGCAGAGGATTTAGATTGCGGTACTCCGCCTCCAACCCGGCCTGATTAATAAGACTTGCCGGAAGGTACGAAACCTGATCCGCGAATTGATTGCCGACGTAGCGGGCATTGCGATTGCCCGTGTATACGGTATTATCGTACAAAGAAGTCGTTTCGTCCCAGAAGTTGTAGGAAAACAGTGAATTCCCTCGATTGTCGTTTAGAAACAAATGAAAACTGCCAAGGATGTCAAATGACACATTATTCAGCACCGTATTATAGCGGCTTTTGTTATCCAAATAGATAGCCCCGTGTGTATGAACGTCATAAATCACATTGCCTGCAATAAGTTGATTGGGGCTGGCGGACAAAGAATAGATGCCCGCACCGTCAATAACGGTGTGCATGACATTCCAGATTTTATTATGAATAATCTGATTGCCGTCAACGATGGTTGGAGTGGGATAATTATAATAACCGCCCTCGTCGACTTCTCCCCATCCCCATCCGATGGATATTCCCGAATACGGGAGGTCAGTAAGCTCGTTATGCGCTACGACCGTGTTTTTCGTATATCCGACCCAAATGCCAACCGAGCCATGGTATTCCACACCTGCCTGTGTAATAAAATTGTTGCTGATTTCATTGCCGTCCACATGTCTTCTTTCGTCACGGGGAAGATAGTCATCCTCTTTGATATCGCCTAACATAATTGCATTGCCGGAAATGTCCTGGAATATATTGCCCCGCACGACATTGTTTTTGGCGCCATAATCCACATTCAGGCCAACTGCTCCGAGATGCTCGAATGTGTTGCGCTCGAAACGGATTTGATGTCCTCCGCTAACCGTTACATTGGCGGGAACCTTGCGGTCATCGTAAGAATGAAAGCTCATCCGATAATCAAGCGGCGGCATAATATTGGCCTGAATTTCCCGGTAACCATGAGGTCCATTCGGCTGAAGCCATGTTGCATAGGAGAACGTTAACCCTTCAAAAACAATGTTCTTAATGGGGGCGTCCAAAGTACCCTCGGCTTGTACAAGCGTTTCCAAAACAGGGGCAATGACTTGGGCCGTACTTAGATCCTCACCCAGACGGGGCTTGTAATAGAGGTAACGCTCGGTTCTGTCCAGATACCATTCCCCTTCTTCGTCCAGCAACTCATAGGCATTCTCAATCCAGGTCGGATTGTCCACAGCAACTCCTCGGCCTGTAGCAGCTATATAACAGGGTTCATCCATCGTAATGTCGGCGCCTGATATGGAGGATACGCCGCATCGGGTCTCCATCCACAGCTTTCGAAACACAAATTCAATATCATCCGCGTTCCTCCACTCCGCCATGGACAGATCTGTCGTCGTATAACCCGCTGTCGTCTGCACGGCTCCCGGAAGTTCTCCGCCTCTGGCGCGCTCTGCGCGCACACCGTTTACATAGAGCTGACGGGTTTCAAGCTCCTCTGATACTTCGGCCCGATAAATATGGGCTGTGTTATCATATAGAGCCCAATCTTCAATCGAAATCCCTCCGCTAAGTACCGGAGTTTCGTCGGGATAAGCCTTGTAATAGACATCGAAACCGTTACGACCGGAATCCTCCGAAGTCAATTGAAACGTCTCGTCCAACACATAAGTGCCCCCGCGCAAATAAACAATAATATCTGAGTCCATGTCGTCATTGATCGTTCTGACTTTATCCCGTCCTCCCTCAAGTGAACAAGGAGCCGCTATGGAGCACAAGGTCCCGCTCCCGTCCGGATCAATAAAAATCTCATCTATGGTAGCGTTTGCAAAGACAGGTGTAGACAAGTAGCCTACCGCCCCTTGTATAAGCAGGCCTATCACGAGCACATACGCTAAAAAAATGCGCTTAGTTTTCATTACAGATTACCTCCCGTTATATACTGAAATTAGGCGTCAACATTGTAATACCCTCGTTTCTCTAACGAAGCGAGGGTATGTTTTCAACAACGAATAAGTCTTTGCACTATTTGCTTTTCTTCCACTCATCAATCTGTCTTTGCTTCTCGGCTATCACTTTGTCGGCGCCCGCACGGTTTAGCTTATCCAGAAATTCCGGCAGCTTGTCTGCAGGATTCATCGTACCGGTCAGAAGACCTTTACTATATTCGGAGTAAACAGAATCTAATTGCGCCAACTCCGACTTAACCGGCTCCGCATCAAACACAAATCCGAGAAGCGGAGATGCTTTGGCTTCATTGTTAAGCTTCTCCGTCACCGCCCAAATATCGGCCTCGGCAGCTTCTGGCGTTGTATAATAACCCAGGAACTGATTGCCGAACATCCAGTCCGAGTTCGGTTGATAGCTGCTGTCCGCGATATACTCAATCAGGTTCTCCGAAATTTTTGTATAATGTTTACCTTCAACGCCGCTCGCCATCAGACGGTATAATTCCTTGTCGGAGCTCATCAGATCAAGGAACATCGCGGCCCGCTCAGGGTTTTTGGACGTTCTGCTAATTCCCGTCATCGTAGCGATCGCACGATTGGTCGTAATTAACGGCTCAGTAATGGTAATATTGACGAACTCTTCGCCATATGCCGCTTTCGTCTCCAGATCGGAACCCGGCTTGAGCGGCAAGGAGAAGGTGCCTGGCAATTCGAATTGTCCGGCATTGTTCAGCGCCGCTTTCCGCTCATCCGTATTCATCGCGGCATCGCGCGGGATAAAGCCCTTCTCTCTCCAGCTATAGTAGGTTTCAACTATATTTCTGAATTCATCCGACGCATACTGGTTGACGACGGTAAGATTGGGATCATCCAGCTTGACCCATCCTACGCTGTTATCGCCTCCGACACTGTCAAACCCGTAATAAGGCGGGGCATTCGTAAATTGATCGCCGCCGAAAAATGCCGGGTAGTCTTCATCCCACTTCTCATAATAGGGCTCAAAATCCTTAAACGTTTTGAGCGAAGCAACATCGATATCGTACTTATCCACGTACTTTTTGGCGATCTGAGCACCATATGGCATAGCGACGATCTGCCAGTTAATTGCGCCATATATGTTTCCTTTTATTTTTGTAGCCTCCCATACCTTCTCCGGTACTACACTTTTTAGATTAGGAGCATATTGGTCCAACAAGTCGTTTAGCGGCAACAATGCGCCTTTTGCTGCATTTTTGTAATAATCGTTGGACCATGGAGCCGTGAACATCAAATCAAACGCCTCGCCGCCGGCGCTCATAATATTCATTTTCTGATCGTAGGCGCCCCAATCTATTGGCATCAATTCAATAGAAGCATTGATTTTTTCATTCAATATTTTATTCATTTCCGCCTCAACCGTCGCCTTGTCCGTCATCTTCTGTACATTACCGGGGAAATACCACGTCAACGTGACATGCTCCTCCGTTGCATTTGCTGTCTCTTCTTGCGGTGCTGTCACCGAAGAATTTTCAGGCTTGACTGTCGCGGGGGTATTGCCGTTGTTTGCATTCTTGGTACTGCATGCTCCTACAAGCGCGACTGCAAGGAACATCGCCATCGCTGTTGCCCAGAATTTCATTCCATACTTCTTGCCCATACTTCTTCCTCCCTTTTTATGCTGATTCGTTTATCCCGGATGTCTCCGTGGATGAGGCCATTGTATTGGAGTTTTTAAGCTCAAGTGAAGGATAAAAAGTATGTTTTTAGATACAAAATGCAGATTTTAGATGTTAAAAATCGATGATCCGACTATGCCCTATTTTGTTGAATTATTGTCTTCGAGAAGAGGCTGAACAACCAACTTATTGCGGTATTCCCGGAGCGATACTCCCATCTTTCTTTTGAATATCGTATAAAAATACTTTTTATTGGTGATGCCCTGCTCTTCGAGTAGAGCGTCCATATTCGATGCATCCCCAATCCGTTCCATGATCCTGGCAATCCGGTAATCTGTAATGAATTCCGAAACGGATACCCCATGAATGTCCCTGAAAATTTTACTTAGATACACCTTGGAATATTTCAAATAGTCAGCAATCGACTCCAGACATAAGGACGGATCTTTGTAATTCTGATAGATATAGGAAATAACAGAATCGGCCAAAGCCGACGATCTCCTTTCCTTGCGTTCCCATACCAGCCATGTAATTCTGGAGAACACCTCCTCCAATCTAACTTGAATCTCATCGAGCGTTTCTATATTGAGCAATTCCTTTAAAGAAATGCTCCAATCAACATGGCTTCCGTCTCCGCCGCCGTAATCTTCAAGATCCGATAAACGATTATAGACGCTATAGGCAAGCTGCAGCACGTTGGCAATAGCCGATTCGTATTTAAGCTGCTTTTGACGCTTCAGAATCTCATCCAAAATTCGTTTCGCCTCTTCAAGCTGACCGTTCGTGAGCGCATCCATCAGCTCTGTTTCCTCGTTCGCCAGGATTTTATCAACCGAGCGATGGTTCTCCGCTATTTTTTCTGTCAGCAGGGAGCCGCGTCCGTAGACAAATCGATATTGCGATAGCTGCTGCAGGTGGTTAATCAGAGCAGGAACCTCGCCAGTATCGGTCACTACATCGCTGACCACGCAAGTAAAGGAGAAATTCAAATGGGTCTGACACCAAGCCTGTGCTTCAGCAAGCAGCCCCGTCATCTCGCGCTCGTCACTTTCCCATGTATCCTGCGAAACTTGCACAATGGAAATGATCTGTTCCTCGCTAACCTCAACGCTTTCACATGAAAAATGTTTCGCCAGATGCCCTTGGACGACATTGGCAAGCGCAAAGCGCATCAGTTCGCGTTCCTTGGCACTAAAGCGCTGCGAGAATTGATGAAAGTCATCAATTCTGCACAAGACGATAAGGATCGGTTGGGTACTATCAATTTGAATAAGTAAATCATCGTTTTCCACGTGTCGTGATAGGACGCCAGTTCGAACAAAATGCCGCAGCATCTCTTTCTTTTTTGTCATGCGCCGATTGCGATACGATTCCGATATCATCCCGTCAAGAAGAGCAATTTCATCCTGGCTCGTATGCTCAACGGCTTGATAACCTTGTACATTTATGATTTTGTTCCTTAATTGCTTAAATGGAGAATGGATTCGAAATGACATGAAAACAGCGACAGCAATACCCATAATCAAGACAAGAGCGGCGACCTGAATCGTAATCGTTTTGATCTGATGCAAATTCGACAAAACCTGCGAGTACGGTTGAAGCATCACATAATACCAGTTCGTTGGCTGCGAGCGGCTGAAGATGATTAAATAATCTTCTCCATCCAAATCCAGCTTGAGATGACCCATATCCGCTTCTCCAATTGCATCCAGAATAGAGCGGCGGGCTTTTTCATCCCCCTTGTGCTCATTGCCGCTTGAGCTTGCGATGAGCTCTCCCTCTGTATTCAGTACGATAGCTTCACTCTGGTTCTGACTGCTCCTCTGCTTTAACCTGTCGGTCATATTGCTTAAATATTCACTTTTAACATTAAGAATAACAGCCCCGTCCACCCCGCCATCGGAGGATCGGAATTCATAAAAAATATAAGTAAAAACCTGTTCTTTGACACTCCGATTATAAGGGTTAACGATTTCGCGAGCTACAGGAAGCAAGGTCGGAGCTTGCCGATTGAGCATTTCCGTAATAGCTGTATCGAAAAAAGGTTTATCCAGCGTCAGCATTTCCCCCCAGCTTCCCAAATACCTCTCCCTTTTTTTGTTGTAAACATAAATAGAGTGTACAAATGGATTGACCTCGACCAATTGCTTCAGCCGGATAGACTCTCTTTGCAACTCATCAAAATCATTATTATCTTGATACATAAGCGCTATCGTCTTGGGGTCCAGAAAAATATGAAATAACAAATTAATCGCATTTTCGTTCATATAATCCACGCTGTAGCTAATTTGCTGCAAGTAATTCAAATGGGTGACCGCCACAGACTCCAATGTGTTTTTCTCGAAATTACGATACAGCAAAATAGACAAAGTAACTGTAAGAAGGACCAGCAAGGCCGTAAACGATACAATTAATTTAATCAGAAGCCTTCGAGGAAATATTCTTCGCAACAATCCTTATCACCCTCAACGTTTATTGAGAATAGTCTACTCCTTGACTGCTCCTACCGTAAGTCCCTTAACCAAAAAACGTTGAAAAAAGAGGAAAACGATCGTTATCGGAGCAATCGACAATACGGCCAGAGCCATACGCGCCGTTTCCGCCGGCATTTTGGCTGCAGTTGTAATGCTATTGGGGTTCAAGGCCGCCGCCTGGATATTGCTCATCATCATAACCAGCAAATATTGCAACGATATTTTGTTTTTGTCTTCAATGTACAATAACGTAGTAAACCAATCGTTCCAGTAATTCAAAGATGTCAACATGCCGATTGTCGCTAGTGAAGGAAGTGATAATGGAAGTATGATGGTTGCAAAAATTCTCCATTCTCCCGCGCCTTCCATATAGGCCGACTCTACAATCGAATCAGGAATCGTTTTAAAAAACGTTCGCATAATAAAGACATAGAAGGGGCTGAGCAAGCCGGTCAGGATCAGTATGCCAAAGGTGTTTTTTAACTCCAAATATTGCTGAATCCAAATATAAGTTGGAACCAGTCCGCCATTGAATAACATCGTAAACAAAACGAAAAAGGTTATTTTCGAGCGAAGCGTAAACGATCGTCGCGACAGAGGATAGGCTAACAGGGAGGTAACGAATAAACTCGCCAGCGTACCCACTAGAGTTACGATAATGGTGATTCTATAGGACATATAAAGCTGAGTGGCGTTAACTAGAATATAGCGATAGGCTTCAAGGCTCCATTTCCCGGGAAGCAGTGAGTAGCCCTGCAGGGTTAACGTGTTTTCGTCCGTAAAAGAAGCCGACACGACCAGGACGACAGGAAGCAGAAAGATAAGAGCACTAAGGATCGTCACCCCGCTTACAATGACTGTAGAAATACGACTTCCTTTGATCGATGCATGCATGTCTCTATTCCTCCTGTGCTAGAACAACGATTGTTCTCTATCTATTTTTCTAACGACGAAATTGGCCGTTACGATCAGAATTAAACCAACAATGGATTGATAAAAACCCGCTGCGGAAGACATTCCCACATCTCCGACGGTCCTAAGCATCCGGAACACATAAGTATCGATAACATCGGTTGTAGAATAAAGCATCCCCATATCGCGTGTTACGTTGTAAAACAGTCCAAAATCCGCATAAAAAATTTTGCCGATGGACAAAAGCACCAAAATGATAATAATTGGCGAAAGCAGCGGAAGTGTAATGTAGCGAATTTGCTGCATTTTCCCGGCTCCATCGATCACTGCCGCTTCGTAATAATCAGAAGAAATGCCTAGTATGCTTGCCAAATAAATGACACTGTTGTAACCTAACATTTTCCATATTGCCGTAATTGTCAAAATGGCTGGCCAATACTCTGGCGAGTTATACCATTCGATAGCCTCGATGCCGAAATAACCCAGAATATTGTTGACCAAGCCGTTGTAGGTTAATAAAGCATAGACGAAATAACCTACGATAACCCATGAAAGCAAATGAGGCAGCAGCATCGTCGACTGCACGAACCTGCTGAGCACTTTTATGCGAATTTCATTGAGAAGCAACGCAAAACCAATCGAGGCGATCGTGCCGAAAAAGATAAACAGAAAATTGAGAAACAATGTATTGTACGTAATTCGCCACGCGTCCTGCGAAGCAAATAAAAAATCGAAATTTTTAAATCCGACCCAAGGGCTGTTCCATAACCCTGTGCTATAGTTGTAATTTTTGAAAGCAATAACAAGACCAAACATCGGTACATAGGCAAACAGCACAAGATACACCAGTCCCGGAAGCGTCATCCCCAATAACGCGCCATCCTTCCTCCATCTTCTTCGAAGCGATTCCAACATCCTACAATCACCTTCACCATTCCTTATTTAGCCGCTCGTCCGTCTGGTCTCGGCTATACCCCTTATCATAGTGCGCTCAACGATCAATACCAACGATAAATACACAAGAAAAGTTCAGATTCCGTGCTATATCGCTCGGACAATAAAATGACTTGCGAACCATCGTCGATTATCCGCCTCTGTTGGCTCAAAAAAGGCGGCTACTTCATTGTCTGAAGTATACCGCCTGCTTCTATATCTCTATTCTTTCGTTTCGGCTACAGCCACTCTAACGACGAGATCCGTGCCATAGGGATATCCGCTGGCTTGGAGACAAAATAACCCGGACTGTCGATCGTGAACGAAGGGGACCTCCTCCTGATTGTCCAACCAGCGAACGCCCGTTATTGCTTTTCCAACACCTTCGAACGAGCGCGGACCTGTAAAGTTTCCGCCAGCGACGACGTGAGAGCTGCCTGCAATGGCCAGCCGATGAACAAAGAAATAAAGTTTGCCTGCCGAATTCTCAAGAGCAAAATCTTGTTCACCTCCTGAAATGCTCGTAGGGCGAGTCTCGTAAAGAGCCTCTTCATGGATCGCCGACCAATTTCCGATCGCGCGGAGCAATCCATACTCCATGGCACCGACAGCACCGTCCCCTTGCAGCCCGATATTCAGCAAGTAATTTGCCCCTACTTTGCGACAGGAACAAAAAAATTCTATCAGTTGTCCCAGTGATTTATAATTAAAATCCCGCAGGCCGACTCCCCAATGACTGTTGATTGTCTGGCACATCTCGCCCGCAACATATTTGGGCATTCCTCGTCTGTCCATCGCTGACGGCCTGCCCTGCTCGAAGGTCACGCAGTCAATCTCGGGATGACCGTACGCGCCTTGCGCGCCCAAACCGGAATTGTTGACGATGATGGCATTGGGCTGATGCTTGCGAATCAACTCGTACAATGCCCCCTCTTCCCAATCTGCATCCGGTTTATCCCAATTCCCGTCGAACCAGAAGCCCCCGATCGGTCCGTAACGGGTGCACAGCCTCTCAATGGACGCTCGCAAATAACGCAAATAGGCTGGAAAATCCGTAACATATTCCTCTCGATGCCAGTCCAGAGTCGTATGGTAGAAAAACGGCATAATGCCGAACTCTCTACAGCCTTCAACGAATTCATGCGCGAGATCTCTTCCCGCCAGGCTATGTACCGAGTCATACTCTCCAAGTCCAGAGGTATCATATAGCGAGAAGCCATCATGATGACGCATGGTAAGGACAATGTATTTCATCCCTGCATCTCTCGCCAATTCGGCGATGCGTCTCGCGTCAAAGTCCTTGGCCGTAAAAGAATCCGCGAGTTTTGCATACTCGGATGAAGGGATTTTTTGCGCATCCATGACCCATTCGCCTTGCCCGAGCGCAGAATAAAGTCCCCAATGAATAAACATGCCAAAAGCCATATTTTCGAATGATCGGATATAAGGCAAGGGCTGCGGTACTTCATGCATCATTTCATTGCTCCTTTTATGTATGATTTATTTGCAAACTCATCAAGCTGAAGTTCCACTTGAAGTTACACTTGATTCTCGTTTCCCATCCTATATTCAAACCCGTACGACAGCAACGACAAAATCGTATGATTCGGACAAAAATTGAATCTCTAATCTCTATAAAGATAAAAAATCACCCTTACGGGTGATTTAAAGTTTCGGATGCATACTCGCATGCCTCGAATCTACTGTTCCGACGCCATTGTGTATGATTTATCATACTCGCGTGCCTCGAATCCGCCATTCCGACGCCATTGTGTATGATTTATCATACTCACGTGCCTCGAATCCACTATTCCGACGCCATTGTGTATGATTTTTCATACTCGCATGCCTCGAATCCACTATTCCGGCGCCATTGTGTATGATTTTTCATACTCGCGAGCCTCTAATCCACTATTCCGACGCCATTGTGTATGATTTTTCATACTCGCGTGCCTCGAATCCGCTATTC
>NZ_BDQX01000181.1 GCF_003112455.1 Paenibacillus agaridevorans | reverse complement strand
TGGAACTCCTCCATGAACAAGTCCGCCAACAGTACGCGCTCATCCGGCGTATACCCGATCGAAACCCCGACATTCGCATGCCAATCCCACGGATAACGGCCACGCCAGGCCAGGCCGGCCCGATCGGTC
>NZ_BDQX01000180.1:3036-19698 GCF_003112455.1 Paenibacillus agaridevorans | reverse complement strand
CCGGGGCAACCCCCCCCCCCCCCCTGAGGGGCGGAGTTAAATTCTTATATGGTAAGATAATCGAAATATTCTGTCAATACGCAACCTTTCTAAGCTCCTGCACGTTCTATTTGGTAATATTAGTATGTAAAGGAATCGGAGAAAGGATGTCCGGAAGATGACTTTCCCAAAGAAAAAAGCCACTCTATTAAGCGTGATCGCCCTCATATGGCTGCTGGCCGGTTGCGAAAATTCGGCAACGCAAGCCCCTAGCCCATCAGTAACGCCTGCCGCGACAAATCAAAAAGCCATTTCACTTGCTTCCGCATCTACACTCGAGATTACGGATGCCTCAATCCGCGAACATCTGGACGGAACGACAACAAAAAGCCAGGCGCGCTCAGCTTACGGCCAGCCCTCCTATATCGGCAAGGGAGTCTACTGGATTGGCAATGATCTGGTGGATGTGGAGGTGTGGCGGTACGATCAAGCGCCCCATGGCTATACCTATAGTTGGGATGACAGCCAGGGCTATCTCGACCTGCGCGGGTTGCTCAGCGGCAAAGTAAACGGGCAACTGCTATTGTATTGGGACGAGCAAGGCAAACTTTTGGATGCAACCTATCATTATCATGACAGCGACGGCAACTTGCAAACTTTGTTGACCGCTGCGCAACTGGAGTATCCATCCAGCTCAACCGATAACCGAATTGCCCGCGAGCAAGGATTTCGGATTGGCGATACGGTACAAGTGCATGCGGAAATCGATGCGACCCGTCTGCCCCAAGGGGCTGACAATACCGTCGTCTATCGAGCAGTTCCGGGGCATAACTATCAGTTGACCGCGCTGACGGAGCATTTTGCCCAGCTTGTAGATATCCGGGAGGGAGAGGGCTGGTATGATGCCTGGGTACCGGTATGGATGCTTACGGCGGAGGCGTCGTCACTAAGTCAACAGGCGCCTGAGCAATGGAGTGTAGCTGCCGATGGTACGCCGATTTATTGGCAGCCTGCAGACGATGCCGTGGCTCGGCGGATGGATGCCGGAGAACGACTGCTTGTTGTCGGCAGCAGCGGCAATTGGCGTGCCGTTATTGTCGAAGAAAAGGATCTTAAGGCGGAGCCGCGCGTTCTTTGGATAAAGGATGAAGGAACATATATTCATGAAGGCCAGGTAAACGACTTGTTCGATTCGACTCAAGCGTCCTATCTGTCTGCCCGAACTGTAGCCTACTATTTTGTTCGGGAAGGCGCTCCGCAAGCCGAACTGGAGAAGCTTCTTGGCTTGCCTCAAGCGGTAGAGCGTTCCGGGAACGTAAAATCGACGGGCGAACCCATGGAGACGCTGGAGCGCTGGCGTTACGAATCCGAAACCGCCGAACTGCTCATCGACTGGTCACCGCAGGGCAAGGTCGTCGATTATACATTCTCGCCCCGCGAGGAAGGCCAGCCGTTTACGAAGGAACAGTCGCTGCGATGGCGGACAACGAGCGATCTTGCCTATAATTTTTTCATCGGGCGAACGGATCGGGCATTGCTAATTTCGGGGGAGGACGGCGGATTCAGCGGCATGCATTACGACTCCAATTTATTTGCGCTTGATCCTGCTACCGGACGCAAGCTTTGGCAACGGGATCTTGGTTTCCATACGGACCGCTTTATCCTCTCCTCGGATCGCCGCTATATGGCTGTTCATATGCCGCCAGAGAATAACGCCGAACAGGAGCGGCTGGGACGTCTCGATGTACTGGACACTTCCAACGGAAGCAATAAGTGGACACTGAAGCACAACCTCCCCGACGATACGTTTGATGTCAGTTATGGCATGGCCGGCAAAGTCGTGGCAATGATTTATACAACCGGAGATTTCTATAGTCCGAACACGTACCGATCGTTTATTGAAGCGTACGCGCTGCGGGACGGCCGCAAGCTGTGGAGCCGGGAGCTCAATCACCCAGGCCGATTCATACCGTCACTGATCGCAGGCGGCAAGCTGATCATTGAGTACGGCATGGATAGCGGAGTGCCGGTTGGCAACGAGATTGCAGCCTATGAGCCGAAGAATGGCAAAGAGGTTTGGCGGATGGAAGGCATGGCAGCACCGTTGTCGGAATGGGCGGATCATTTCTACTACGAGGCGAGAGCGCTGGACGACCGCATGGATCAACTATGGGTAAAGAGCCCCTTAGCCTGGACTTTGGTGGATACGAATACAGGGGATCCGCTAAGCACGCTGCCAAGAAGAGACGATATCGGCTACGAGATCGTAAACGATCGATATGCCATTCGTCTATCAACCAAAGATGGTGCCCCGCTTGGCTATAACAGCGATGTCACCTCGGAATGGCTCGATCTGGGATCCAGCAAAACGTTATGGACGATGGACGGCACGCTCGAACGGGCAATTGTCGTCGGCGACGCAGTCTATGCCTGGAGTGAAGGCACGCTTCGGCGCCTGCGCCTCAGCGACGGACACCAATACTGGTTAAGCAAGCCGACTTCTAGAGTCTGGCTGCAATGGTTCGATGGGCAACTGCTCGCCGCGAGCGACGCGGGCGTCCTGGTGTTCGATCCGCACAATGGAGAGGCGTTGTACCGGATCGCAGGAACACGCCACGGCGGCTATGACGCAATGGAGCATTGGAGGACAAGAGCGCAACTGACCGTTCTGGACGGAACGCTATACATTGGCTCCGACAATGGATTCTTTAGCGTGGCGGATCGATTGGTCAAGAGTCGGGAATGACCTTTATATACTCTTGCCGCGGCAGAGTGATTAGCGCCTTGACGCCGCCTCCCTCGCCGCGGATGTACCTTAAACCGAACGCCTCGCCAAAATGGAGCTGAATGCGTTGATGAACATTCCGGATGCCATAACCTTTATCCGTGATCTCGCCTCTCGTAATCTGCTCCAATCTCTCCATGTCTACGGGAAGAAAGCCGTTATCCTCCACCGTCATCTCGATCTCGGAATCCGCGCATCGTATCGCAATCCGGATCTCGCCTTCGCCATCCATGCTGCTGACGGCGTGGAAGATCGCATTTTCGACAAGCGGCTGGAGGATGACCTTAGGCGTCGTATACTTCTTGGCGTCTTCGTCTATATCCCAATGCACCTCGAAGTTGTCCGGATACCGCTTCATCTGAAGACGGCAATACGCCTGCACATGCTCGATCTCCTCTCCGATCGGAATCATCGTTCTTCCTTTGCTAAGGCCGATCCGCAATAACTTGGACAAGTCTTTGATCATGCCGCCTACATCCTTGTTCCCCTTGCGAAGCGCATACCAATAGATGGAGTCGAGGGTATTGTATAACAAGTGCGGCGTAATCTGCGAATGAAGCGTCGCCAGCTCGGTTTCCTTCTGCTTGATCTTCATGGCATAGTTCTCCTCGAAGGAATGATCCAATCTCCTGGTCATCCTCAAGAACGAGCCGTACAATATGCCGAACTCGTCCGAACGCAGCAGATCCCGGCTATTGTCCGAGGCTAGCGGGACGCCGGGCTCATAGATCTTCGTAATTGTAACCAGGCGATGCAGAGGCCTCACGATCATCCGAAGCAAATACAAAACGAATAACAGCACAAGAACCAAATAGATCGCGGATACGATCATAATAAACCACTGAAACCCCTTCCAGCTGCTGGATAACGAATTTAGCGGAACGTGATAAACAAGCCGGGTATGGAAATCCGGTTCATAGGCGTACGCGGACAGCCAACGCTCCCCTCCCTGATTAACGAATCGGTATCCCGAAGTCTCCCTGCTTGCCAGTTCCGTTATGCCAGCCTCGGGAAACGCCGCCGATCCGGCTTGCATGAGCAATTCGTTCGCGTCGTTAAATAAAAAAATACCGGAGTTCTCCGGAAGCTGGACAGATAAAAGATCCCTGGTGAAATGCACCTCCAAATGGGAGACGACCAGATATCCGATGACATCATTGTAATTCTGGGCATTTAAAATGCTTCGGATAAAACTCACCGTCGCAGTTCCTTCCGAGGATGGAATCAACCGAAACACGCCTGCTCCGCGCTTATTGTCGGCATGCTGGACCCATTCGGGCCGGTCGGAATGATCGAAATCGAAATATTTAAAACCGCTGTTTTTGTCCGACAGGTCGACATGGGTACGCTTTTCTTCCCTATTCATCATGTACAGGGTATAGCTCGTCCCGTCCGAGGACCAGCGCTCCAAAATTTCGTCCGCCTGATTGATCTGGCTAAACGTCTCGATATTTAGCCAGAACGGGTTAAGTACGGTGCGATTGAACAGATGGTTGCCGAGGAACGTAATCGTCTTGTCATTTACTGCGGACATCGATTTGGTTATCGTCGTATGATTCTGCTTCGCCAATTGCAGCATGGTTCGTCCCAGCTCATCCTGCATCGATTCCTCCGCCTTATAAGCGGAGATCCACCCGACGATTAGAAAGGGGCCGATGATAAACAGGGCAAACGCCAACGTTACTTTAAATTTCAGCTTCAGTCCGATCACTCCCTATCCTTTGCGATATTCCGCCGGACTGACGCCCGTGTAACGCTTGAATATTCGGCTGAAGTGCTCCGGCGACTCATAGCCGACTTCGCTTGCAATCTCGTACCGCTTCTTATCCGTCGTTGCAAGCAAAAATTTGGCTTCCTCGATGCGAAGCTCCGTTACATAATCCCACACGCTCCTTTTGGTTTCCCTCTTGAACAAATAACGAAGATACGCCGCGCTGAAGTGGATCTCTCCGGCGATATCCTGAATCTTGAGCGCGGGATTGCGAAATTGCTTTTGAATATAGGACATGATTTGGTCCAGAATGGTCCGATCCCTCTCACGCGCCAGATCGCGGAGCGAACGGCAGGCCGCTTCGATATAAGAGGCAAGCTCATCGACCTTGGCTTCAGCCGGCATTTCCCTGAAATAGACATCGGGATCGAACCGGCGCTGCGACGCGCCGTTGCCGCGTCCATATTCCAGCAGCAGGCCATAGATCCGATAGACCAGCATGCCGAAGTAGCTGGCCTTTAATTCATCTGTATGTCCAAGCTCCTTAAGCACGGAAACCAGTTCCCGAACATGTCCCTCCAGTTGTGCCTCATCGCCGCCCTTCAGCAGTTGCGCGCAATCCTCCACCTTCTCCATCCATCCCACCATATTCAGGCTGTCCTGGGCGGCAACATCCTCATAATAGAAAACTTGCTGCTCGGGATGAAGCTTCCTCCACTCCGCCGTCATCTGCGCTTCTTCCATTAACCGGGACAGAAGGGTCTTGTCGGCACGCAAGCTGCTCATGCCGATCGTCGCATCGACGTTCAAATATTGTTTGAAATTCACCGAAACCAATTGCCCGATGAGATGAAGCTGGGATTGCAAGGCGTGGTATTGTCCATTCAAAGGCTGTTCGCTTAATTGAATAATGCCGATCAGCTCATTGCCGAAGCCGTTTAACGTCAATCCGTTCCATTCCATCAAGCTCTCTTCGAATAGATTTAATGCCGCGAACTTGAGGAGCTTCCGCTCCTGATAAGTGACCTCCCGTTTGCTGAAGCCTCCCTGGCTAAAGTCGAGGCGCACGGAGATCACGCCAAAATAAGGTCCCTTTAGCTCTTTCCCCAGCTCGGTTACAAGCTCATCATGCTCTTGCTTCGACAAACCTCTCTCTGTTAACAGCTCCATTAATATTTCGCGACGCCGCGCCAGCTCGGATGAGTGTTGCCCATGTTCCTGAATGGATCGTTCCAGCGATTGCCTGCCGATTTCCTCCTTCTCGCTCAGCACGCTTTGCACGACGCGAAGAAGTTCCTCCTCCTCTACAGGCTTCACCAGATAATCCCTTGCTCCCAGTCGAAGCGATTTCTTCGCGAAGTCGAACTCTTCGTGCGCGGAGATCACGATGACGGGCAGATTGGGCTGCTCCAGATAAATCGTCTCCATGAGCTCGATTCCGCTCATCCTGCTCATCTGAATATCGGTCAAGACCAAGTCGAATTGGTCCATTCGCAAATAATCGACTGCCTCGAACCCGTTCAGGGCCGTCTCCACGCTCAAGATGCGAAGATCCGATGCCAACAGGAAATCCTGGATTCCGATGCTCACGTTCGGCTCGTCGTCAACGACTAGAATCTTGTACACAGGGATCACTCCTTCCTTATAAGGATCAGTATAAAATGGACCTGAATTCGTGTCGATGATCTTTCTTATCCTTCGCATGACGGATGTGACCGCTTTCAACGCGGCTCGTCCGACTCG
Organism: Paenibacillus agaridevorans; assembly: GCF_003112455.1. Classification (GTDB taxonomy): domain Bacteria; phylum Bacillota; class Bacilli; order Paenibacillales; family Paenibacillaceae; genus Pristimantibacillus; species Pristimantibacillus agaridevorans. Next base: position 13,480 of record NZ_BDQX01000180.1, on the reverse strand, counting down.
CTCAGAATAGAACGAGAGACCCCAACTGATTTCCGCTGCGGCGGGAACCCGTTGGGGTCTGATTGAGTATGGCATGATTTGCTCTAATTGCCGCTCGGATAGGGATGCCTTCTCAGCAGAGCGAATTGTTCCGCGAGATAATGCGGCGTATAAGGCATATCGTTGCGAAGCCAGGACACGATCGTGCCGATTAAGGCGGAGGAGTTGTACCAGATGGCGATGTCCTTCTGTATGCCCACCTTTGTTCGGTAATGCTCGTTGCCCCTTCTCTCCGCGATAACGGTAATTAACTCCTTCAGCAGCTTAAGCAAACGATCGGAGAAGATCGTCGTCCGTTTGGAGGCGAGCACGATTTTGTAGAAGTCGGCATTGCTCGCGATATGCTCCAGCAAACTGAGCAGGACCGTGCTGTCCGAGTCCGATTGGGCCTCCGGGTCGCACACCGACGGTTTGTCCAGAATCCCCTCGATCTCCTGAACCATCTCATCCGCGATCTTCTCCATCATATCCGGAATGTCGCGATAATGCAGGTAGAAGGTTACACGATTTATGGTAGCGCGTTCGGCGATCTTATTAACCGACAGTTTTTCGATCTCCATCTCCTGCAGGAGCTCCACGAACGCGTTCCGAATCAATTGCCGAGTCCGAAGAATTCGGGGATCCGCTTTGGTCTGCTTTCGTTCCATTTTTGCCCCTCCTTTTGCATTGCCATCTTTAAAACTACAATTACGCTTGTCTTCGTCTAATATTTCGGAGGTCGGCGACAGATTGGGGTTATGTGTCAATTAAACTACACTGTCGTCTCAAGCTGTCGGTTGCTCTTTGGATTGACCGGGGACTATAATCTATTTTATGCAATGTAAACTATACAACACATTGTAAATTTAGTCTATAAAGAGACAAAGAGATGAGAGGATGGAGAAAGGTGAGCAAAAATATGGAAAGCGGCGGCACCGCCGTCAAGAAGGGTCCCATACTGTTCGTCATGATATTAGGCGCCTTTCTGGCTACTCTTAATCAAACCATTATGAGCGTGGCAACGCCAGAGCTCATGATCGACTTCGACATAACCGCGGCAACCGCTCAATGGCTGACCACAGGTTACTTGCTGGTCAACGGCGTATTGATTCCCATCACGGCCTACTTCATGCAGCGATTTACGACAAGGCAATTATTCCAGACATCCATGATCATCTTCCTGATCGGTACGGTCGTATCCGCTCTGGCCCCCGGCTTTGAAGTGCTGCTGGCGGGACGCATGATTCAGGCGGCAGGCGCCGGTATCATTATGCCGCTCCTGATGAACGTTATTCTGACGCTCTTCCCGCCGGAGAGACGCGGCGCGGCCATGGGCATGGTCGGATTCGCCATCATCTTCGCGCCAGCCGTCGGACCGACGACAGCCGGCTATATTATGGAGCATTTCGCTTGGGAGACGATGTTCTATGGCATGATTCCTCTAGCGCTTATCGTAATCGCGTGCGGTTACTTCTATCTCACCAACGTCTCGGAGAGAATGGCGACCCGCTTCGATATGGTCAGCGTCCTCCTCTCCACCGTCGGCTTCGGCGGCATCCTGTACGGCTTCAGCAGCGCGGGGAGCAAGGGCTGGTCGAGCGCGGAAGTCATCCTTACGATTGTTGCCGGCCTGATCGCGCTTGCGTTATTTATATGGCGACAATTGGTCTCCGGCAATCCGCTGCTGGATCTGCGTGCCTTCAAGTACAAAATGTTCTCTTTGACCACCATTATCGGTATCGCCGTTACGATGGTTATGTATGCCGACATGATGCTGCTGCCCTTGTACCTGCAGAGCGCGCGCGGCTATACCGCGCTGGAGTCGGGTTTGCTGCTCCTTCCCGGCGCGCTGGTGATGGGTTTCCTGATGCCGATTACCGGCAAGCTGTTCGACCGGTTCGGAGCCAAGTGGCTATCCGTCATCGGCCTTGTCATTACGATCGCGACCACGATCGGCTTCATCAATTTGACGGATCACACCAGCTACTCTTATCTTGTCCTGATGTCTACGGGCCGACGCATCGGCATGGCTCTTCTGCTGATGCCGATCCAAACCGCCGGCCTCAACCAGCTGCCGAGAAGCTTGAACGCGCACGGCACGGCCATCTCCAATACCGTGAGACAGGTCGCCGGCGCAGTCGGCACGGCTTTGCTTGTGACGATCATGTCGGATCGCGCGAAGACGCATGCCGGCGAGCTCGCCGCATCGGGCATGTCGCCGGAAAATCTGGCTACGGCTGCCGCCATCGAGGGCATCAACGATGCTTACCTCGTCATTATCGGCATTGGAGTCGTCGGGCTGCTGCTGTCCTTCTTCATCAAGCGGACTACTCCGGCTCCCGAGCCTGGCGCGAAAGGCGTTCGTCTGACCAAGGAAGCTGTGAACTAAGCTCCGGCACGTTAGAACGTATAAGGCGCCCTTATCTCTGCCTTGGCAGGGACGAGGGCGCCTTTTCTTCATTCGGATAAAAATATGACTTGCCGCCCAAAGGGGGCTTCGGGCCGATTCACCTCTGATCTGCCCATGCGAACGCTTAGAAGTTGCAAGGAGGTTGGATCAGCCTCGTTCGACCTCGTTGCTCTGTTCCGGCTGCTTCTTACTGCCACGGCAACGACCACAGCTTCGCCACGCTCACGACCGTCTTCGCGGTTGTCTCATTGCCCGCTCTGTCGGTGGCGGTATAAGTAATCGTATAATGGCGGGTCAATCCTGGCGCGGGAGCCTCGGCGCGAAGCTCGAAGGAGGTATCGAACGTACCGTATTCCGCCTTCTGGATATCGTCCGGCGTAGGGAGCGTTCCATTGCCGCCATTCTCATGAATCTTAATGGACGTAAGTTCGATGGACTCCACGCCCGAGTAGAAATCCGCGCCCATCACAACTGTACGGACGGGCACCATTCTGCCGTTCGCGTTCGTTAACAAAGGCGGATTGGACACAACCAGCAGGACGGGCGGCGTCCGGTCGATCTTTACGACAAGCTGCTTGATGGCTTCCTTGTTGCCGGCCAAGTCCGTACTGCGATATTGCAGACGATGCTCGCCTTCATTCGTAAACGTGATCGGCCCTTGATAAGCTTTCCAAGTACGTCCATGATTCAGGCTGTACTCCGTCCCTTCCACCCCGGACAAAGAATCGATAGCGGACAACGACACTTCCACATCGCTTCTGAACCATTGTCCGCCGCTCGTGTCGCCGCTCGTCAGAGCATCCGTCGAAGGAGCCGATTTATCCAGGCTGATGATAATGGAGCCTGTTCCCGTCAATCCGGCTGCATTGGTCGCCGTGCCCGTAATCGTCTGGCTGCTTCCTTCGGCGGTTACGAGTATCGGCGGATCAACCGTTACCTCCCCCTCCTCGTCTGCCGCGTGGAACGAGACAAGCACGTCCCGATTATACCAGCCGTTCCGATCCGGCTCCCTCTCGGCAACGGCCGTGACGACCGGCGGGTTGCCTACGCTGCTTGCGGTCATCTTGACCGATAGCCGATACACAAACCCGTTGATCTCGATCGGCTCCTCCGTCGTCTCGTACCCCGGGGCAGAGGCGCGAACGGTATACGGGCCGCCCCGAAGCACATTGGAGAAGAAATAATGGCCCGATTGAACCAACGGAATATTCGTGCCTACAAGTTCAACCACGGCGTCTTCAATAGGTTCGTTCGTAGCCGCATCCGTGACGTCCACTTCAAGTCTTCCATTGAAATAGCTTGGGGGTTGATCGTACACCATGCGATCCCTTACGGCATGGCCGCCTTGATGCAACTGCAGCGTTTCTTCCTGATTCCCGTTGTACGTGATGACGAAGTAATTTTCTCCTCGCATAGAGTTGAAGTTGCCCGGAATGAACGAGAATGCATAACGTCCATCCGCGTCCGTCAACGCGTCGCCGATGTTGATTCGCCCCTCGCCCCGGCCCAGATAGACGCCGAGATTGACGGGGTAGTTGCCGACCGGCGTCGCGTATTCGTCTCCAAACGTGATCGTGCCCGTAATCGTCGACGACTCCTCCGGCAATTCGACGTCGAGCGTGTCGGCGAGCACTTCGTATACAACGACGAAGCCGCGAACCTTTAGTATCGCGGATACGGCATCGCCGAGCGTCTTTTCGTAGTCGATGCTGTATTTGCCTTGCGTATCCGTGCTGCCCGATCCGACGAATTGGAAGCCTTGCGAAGCGTTATAGATTCCGATCTGCAATGTCGCTCCTTCGATCGGCACACCGGCTTCATCTACAATTGTTCCTTGCAGCGAACGCGTTACAACATTATCATCTGTTGCTTGCGCGCTTCCAACATTCCAGGACATGACGATAAGCGAGACCATCATGGCCCAAATAATGATTGACTTTCCCCCTCTTGATTCAGTTGCACGAAACATGTCAAACCCTCTCCTTCACATAAATTAGTTAAAATAACGTTCTCAATAAAGAATAGCATGAATGACTAATTTATGTAAGTTAATCCTCATTACCCCACATCGCTTGATCTATTTAGAAGCGTAACGAAAATAGAGCGGCACCCTGACCCATGCTGGTCTGGAGCCGCTCTTCCAACTCTTCTATGTTTCGGAATAAACCGTTATGATTGCCTTCCCAGCAAATCCAGCCGAAGCGGCGTAAACGCGTCCAAAAGCTTGCTCGGCTTGAGCGCCCGGCACCCATGCTCGGCGTTGCTCGGGATCCGGATCGTCTCTCCGGCCGCGATCACCGTCTTTTCCCCGTCGATCGTAAATTCCAGCTGTCCTTCAAGACAGTAAGAGAACTGCTCGTGCACATGGCGGTGCAAATAACCCTCCGCGCCTTCCTCGAAGTGTACCTCCATCATCATGATGTCCTGCCCAGGCTCGAAAATATGCCGTTTCACGCCTGGCTCGGCAGGCTCCCATACTTTGGTATTGACCACGCTTGCTCCCTCCTCCGATTAATCGTTCCACCTATTCATCTTACTCCGGCAGCCTGAAGCTCGACAACCGTCCGTTCCGCATCAGTGTAACGACGGGACGGCCTTCCTCATCCAGCTCCGCGCTCCAGCCGCCCTCCGAATTCGATCTCGCGTCGATCCCAAGCGATTTGCCGTCGGCATCGCCTAATCTCGGTTTCATCACCGTCGCGAACCAGCCTCCGTGATCCGACGTCAGAAGCGCCTGAACCACCTTAAGCGGCTCCAGCTCCAGCGGTCGGATCGACTCCCAGCCATCCTCGACGTCCACCTCCATGGAGGCGGGGCCGAACAGGAGCAGATCGCAGGCAAGGTCGATGTCCGCCCGGCCAACTAAGCAACTGCCGCGAAGCGAGAAGCTTGCCGAGCCCGATTCTCGCTCCCCGGCGCCTCCTGTTTTCTCTATGCTCCATTGCTGCAGACGGCTATGAAGGCGATGCTGGTACACATGCTCGCCCGTGCCGGACAGACGGTCGATGATGATCCATTCCCCGCTATCAAGGAACCAGACGGCGCGCCGATGCGTAACTCCGCGACCTGCATATCCGTCATGCTCGGCGCAGATCGACTGCCTCTCCGCTTCCCAATGGATCAACCTAACGGAAGCTTCCGGCGTTCCCCAGCGCTGGGTGCGCAAATACGGCGTTTGATCCTGTCCATCCACAAGCACCGTATTATGCGCCGCGGTGCTCTTGAAATGGCGGCGCCATGGATTCTCTACATACGTGTAAGTGCCGGGATCCACCATCAGCGCCTCGCCGAATGCACACCATTCGAAGGATAAGGCGTCGGCGTGGCCATGCGGGCCGCCTAGCGCCGCAGCGTCGAAGATCAGCTGCTGCTCGCCGTTGCCCAGGCCGTAATAACCGGCCGACGGGAACGCGAAGGGCAGATCGGCAGATTCCGCCCCCAGCCCGACTCTCGGCCCTACTGCTGACGAGGCTCCTTCCCCCGCTCTTCCCTGCAACTCTCCTCCGGGTCCGACTACCGCTCCCATTCTTCTCCGAAACTCTCCTTCAGGCCCGGCTTCTCCTCCCGGTCTTCCCCGCTTATCACCACCAGGCGCAGCTTCCTCCGCTCTTGCAAGCAGCCGCTCGATCGCCTCCGGCCCCACCGTCCAGAATTGCTCGTGTAGCTGAGCGCGCAGCAGCCACTCTGGACGGTCGTAATACAGCGCCGCCGCATTCAGATCCGGCGGCTGGTTCGCGTAGGAATCCGCGAACGGTGCCATGTTGCCGTCCTGCCGCGTCATCCGGCGCGAGAAGTCCGCCATGCCGGCCAGCACGCGCTCGTACTCTTCGGAGAACGTCAGTCCACGCTTGCGCAGCATGACCGCGCAGTCGACGAAGAGCTCCAGCGACACCATGTGATAATGCGGCGTCAACTCGGCATGAACGCCGTCCGGCAGCACCTGCTCCCGGAGACATTCCTCGAGCCGTCCGACAGCGAAGGCCGTCCAGGCCTCGCTCTCCTCCCAGGACGGGAACGATAAGCCGACGCTAAGCAGCCCGATCATGTGCATAATGGAATGATTGATCTCGATGCTCGCCGGATATGTTGTCAGGAACCGCGCGTGCTCTTTCACCGACTCCAGAAACAACTTCTCCGCATTTCCCGACCAGCTGTCCGAGCCGCGGAAGAAGTGGTACGCGTATATCCATTGCCGCAGGCGAAGCCCTGTCTCCAAGAGCCTCCACGGGCCTGGACGCTGAAAGTACGTCGCTTCCTCCGGCGGAAGTCCCCACGGGCAAGGCTGCGTCGCGATCCAGCCGGAGACGTGCTCCCACGCCTTCGAGGCGTAGGTCTCGTCTCCCGTGCAGGCGTACGCGATGCCAAGCGAGCGTAGATGCTTGAAGCGGTTAATGCCCCAGGTGAACTCCTTGTCGCCGGTAGGATTATGCAGCCAATCGATGGAATCGCCCATGTCGATCGACATGCCTTTCCATGAGATCACGTTATCCTTGACCCTGTCGTCGGCTTCTCTCATCGCCTCTTCGGTTTTCTCCGGAAATAATTCCCGGAACCGGTTGCCCCATTCACTTCTTTGTTTGGGGGCGTAATAAAGATAACTTTCCACCGCTACTCACTCCTCTCCGTGCCGAACCTTACCCCTGCTCGCGATCCCCTGGAATTTAGAGGGATTTCCTCCCTCTATTAAACCCATCCTCACCATCCCCCGAGCTTTAGAGGGATTTCCTCCCATTAATTCCGGCCGAATCGCTGCATTTATGCAAATCCTATATGATTAGAGGGCGCTTTTCCCTTTAAGTCAAACAAACAACTCGATTCGTTAAGATTAGAGGGAGCTTTTCCCGTTATTTCCGGATTAGGCGTACGATTGGCTTCCCTTCCCATTCCATCGTGCGACCATGCTTTGTTAATGCTGGAAGATCCATCGGCGTTTTTAACGCCTACGGCCTCCTATAACCAAGAAGACCGCCCCAGGCGGCCTTCCGGCATTCGATCGTTCATCAGTCCTTGCCTTACTTCGCCAGAGAACCTTGCAGGCTGCTTGCGTTAAACGAAGGATCCGCCTGAATATTGGTCAAACCGTCGGCGCGCGTCGTTGCGAGCGCCTTCTTGTAACGTTCGTTCAAGTCGGCGATGATGCTGTCGAGCGACGAATTGCCCGTCAAAATATATTCCGTGAAGACGTCCGCCGCCTTCTTGCCTTCCAGCTTCGTTTCCGTGATGGAGCTCGGCGTAGCCGGGTAGATGCCGTCGTATTTGGTAGGCAGGAAGCCGTCGATGCCCTTCAGCTCGGGTTGTCCCGAAGCTTCGTTGACGAACGGCAGAACGGATAGTCCGAGTCCCTTCTCCTGATACTCGACGCGCAGCTCTTTGCCGTACACGTATTCCACGAACTTGGCCGCGGCTTCCTTGTTCGGAGACTTGGAGCTGATGCCGAGGTAACCGCCCGCATTGACCCACGACACGCCGTCTACGACGCCGTCCGAAGTCGGCACTTCCGCGGCCGCCCATTTAATGTCCGTCGGGAATTGGGAGGTGTATACCGCAGGCTCGCCGGAATGATTGACGTACATGCCGATCTTGCCTTGGGCGAATTGCGCGCGAAGCGGATCGATGTCGAGCGATTCCGCGCCCGGGATCATGCTGCCATCCACCTTGATCTGGCGAAGCGCTTCGACGACGTCGCGGTACATTTCGAAGTCGAACTCGCCCGTCTGGTAGTTGTAACCCTCGTGGCTCGTCGCGGAGTCCAGCGTGCCCGACGCGTAAGCCGGGCGAGTGAAGCCGGAGCCGCTCTTGAAGTTGCTCGCGAAGCCGTAGATGCCTTGCGATTTGCCGGCTTCCGTGATTTTTTTGGCGGCGTCGACCATCTCGTCCAGCGTCTTCGGAGGCTCGGAATAACCCGCTTGCTCCATCAGATCCACGTTGTAGAGCAGTCTCCAGAACTGGCCGGTGTTCGGAAGCGTATAGACGACTCCGTCCATCTGATAGACGTTGTCGACCAGCAAGCCGTCGAATTGCGCCAGGAATTCCGCACCGAGCAGCTCTCCCAGCGGAGCCAGATATCCTTTGTTCACGTAGGTCGGGAAGTCGTTGACCTTCAGCACGTCCGGCGCCTGGTTGCTGGAGAATGCCACGTCGACCGCCTGGTTGTAGTTGTCCGCCATGACTTTCATCTCGACCACGATATTGTCCGTGTTGGTCGCGTTATATTCATCTACCTTCGTCTGCATGTAATCCATATCATGGCGATCCATCGTCCAGTAGGTAATCTTCGTCTTCTCTCCGGAGGCTCCGCCTTGCTCGCCTTGGTTGCCCCCGTTCAAGTTCGCGTTGCCGCCTGTCCCCGAAGAACAAGCCGACGCAAGCAGGGCAAGAATCGTCAAACCGCTTAACGTAAGCGCATACTTTCCACCGAATACTCTCTTCATCTGCCTTACCTCCCCTTTATCTGGCTCGCGGGCCGCCCGAAGCGCTTCGACCGGCAACTTGCTTGCCTGTCCTGATTGTAGCACCTCCGGCTCCTCCTCCAAGAAGGGCAAAATAACGATTCATGTAGGGTAAAATGACTCTCCTGTTCCCCCTGTCCGAGCTTACTCCGTCCCTCCGCCTTCATATTTGCTCCTGAATTCCGTAGGCGTCATGCCCGCGTGTTTCTTGAACAGCTCGCTGAAGTACGGACGGTCCCGATAGCCCAGCTCGAACGTCACGTCCTGCACCTGCATGCCCTCCAGCAGCAGCTTCTTGGCCTTCTCCATCCTCGCGCCCGTGACGTGCTGCATGAAGGTCATGCCCGTCTCCTTCTTGAACAAGTTGGAGAAATAGCTGGGACTCAAATGAACGGCGGCCGCGCATTCCTGCACCGACAGGTCCGTTCCAAGACGTTCGCTCGCGTACTGAATGGCCTGGTGGATCAACTGGCCGGCGTCGTTCTTCTGCCGCTTCTGCATCCAGTCGCAGCCCGTCAGCCCAAGCTCCCGCACCCCGTCCATCAGCTCCGACGTCGAGGCGTACTTTCCTTTCTTGAGCGCCACTAGACGTTCGTCCAGCCATCTTCTCTGCTCCGGATCGGCCTTCTCTGCAAGCACCCGGTACATCGCGAACGCGAGCCCGTAGAACAGGTTGGTCAGATTATCGGGATCGGGCGGGGCCGGGTAACGCAGACATTCCTCGAACATATCCCCCAGAAGGCGCTCCGTTCCTTCGCGGTTGCCGGACCGAAGGCAATAGAGCAGCTCCGTCTCCTTCTCCGGCGAATATTGCGGCGTCATGCCGACCTGGCGTTCGATATCCTTATATGCGATCATGCTCCCGCTGCCAAAATAAAACTGATAGCTCAGCGCCGTCCTCGCCTGCGCGTAGGACATGGCGATCTCGCCGATCGTGTCCGCGTGGCCCCCGATGCCGATCGAGATGTCCCGCTTCGCGTACAGGCTGACGTTATTGCGGCAAGCCTCCGCCAGCGCCAGCACGTCGGGGTCGTCGCCGTCGTTGACCAGGATGACGAACGGGCCCGATTGCTCGCGGAACAACACGCCTTTGACGTGTTTCTTCAGCGTCTCCTCCAAAATATTCTGCACCGCGAAACGGCTGAGCTCCACCTCGCGCACCGGCATCGGCGAGTTCTCCTCCGGCAGCCCGTCGATCTGGACCGCCATCGCGATAAAGCCCCGCGGCTCCATGTCGATGCCGAGGAACTCCCACTTGTCCGCCGCCCGCGCAGGCTGCTCCTCGTGGCGGATAAGCAGCCGGAAGTATTCCTGCCGCAGATAGGGCAGGCTCTCCCGCAGCTTCCGCTCCAGCGCCAGGCGGTCCAGCTTCTTCGCCCGCTCCTCCTCGATCTGCGCTTTGGCGCGAAGCACCACTTCCTCGATCTGCTTTACCGTGAACGGCTTCAGCACGTAGTCGAAGGCGCCGAGCCTCATCGATTCCCGCGCGTATTCGAATTCCGAATACCCGCTGAAGAAGATGACCTTGGCGGTCGTGCCGCTCTCTTGCAGCTCCCGCACCATATCG
>NZ_BDQX01000180.1:1293-2952 GCF_003112455.1 Paenibacillus agaridevorans | reverse complement strand
TGATGTCCGTCAATATGATGTCCGGCTGCCGCTCCCGAATGAGCTGCAGCCCTTCCTTGCCGTTCACGGCCGTTCCGGCGATGTCGATGCCGTGCGCCGCCCAATCCACCTTCTTCAGAATGCCGTCGATGACCGTTCTCACGTCGTCTATAATGCACATGCTCATGTTGCTCATGATTCTCTCACCTCTTGCATCGGAATGACTAGCTTCACTGTGGTTCCCTCGCCCGGCGAGCTCTCCAGCTGCATGTCGGCCAGATGGCCGTAATAAAGCGACAATCTGGCCCTGATGTTGGACAAAGCGTAGCCACCGGAGGAGCCGCCGCCGTCCATGCCCGCCCGGAGCCGCTCCAATACTTCGGGGCTCATGCCGCTCCCGTTGTCGGCGACGGCAAGCGTCAGCATGCCCCCGTTCGCGGCGGCCGTAATATCGAGGCGACCCGGCCGGTCCAGCTCCTGGAAAGCGTGAAGAATGCTGTTCTCGACCAGCGGTTGCAGCATGATTTTCAGCACGGGCACCTCCAGAAGGCCTTCGTCCTCGCAATGGAACTCGTAAGTGAATAGCTCGGGATAACACATCGTCTGCAGCTTCAGGTACTGCTCGACGTGGTTCAGCTCCTGGCGGAGCGTCGTGATTTCCTTGCCGTTATTCAGCCCTAGCCGGAACAGCAGCGACAAGGACACGATCATCTCGCTGACGGCCTGCTGCTCCTCCATCTCGCTTTTCCAATAGATCGTGTTCAGCGTGTTGTAGAGAAAATGCGGATCGATCTGCGCCTGCAGCGCCTTGATCTCGGAATACCGCTTCTCCTGCTCCGACGTTTTGACCTCCTCGATCAGCTCGCCGATCTGGTCCATCATGCGGTTGAACTTATACCCAACCTGGCTGATCTCGTCCTCGAAAGGACTCTCGAAACGCACGTCCAGCTTGCTCTGCTCGACCTTGAACATCAGATTGCGCAGCTTGAACAACGGCTTCAGCAGAAGCTCCGACAGCATGCTGGAGAGGACGAGCGCGAGCAGGACGCAGACGCCCATAATCGTCAGGATCGTCCAGCGCATCTGGGCGACGGGCGCAAGCAGCTGCTTCTTGGATTGATAGCCGATCAGCACCCAGTCGGGATTCATCCCGAGCCCGGCGTAGTTGACCAGGTAGACGCCGTCCGAAGCGGTTTCGTATTCAAAGTGTCCCCGATCGCTGCTTCCGATATAATCTTGCAGCGGTCGCGCTTGTCCGCCTTCCGTCTCCGTAGAGGAGAATATGCCCGTGCCCCCGCGGTCGATCAGCTTCTGCTTCAGGCTGCCTTCCTGCAGATTGGCCTTGATTAGATCCAGCAGATGGTCCTCGCGAATGTTCACCACGACGTACACGCCCGAAAGCAGCGTATCGAACAACGGCTTGATGACAAGCGAGATCACCTCCCTGCCGCGGGAGAACAGCTCGTCGGAATGGCCGCGCACCCATATCGTGTTCCAGGGCCGTCCTTCATAATCTCCGATCGCTTTGGCCACGGTCGTGTCTTCGAACGGCATCTCCCCTACGCGCCAATTCTCGGTGGGATAGAATTCGCCGATCGGCGTGTGGATGAGCACGGAATCGATGGATTGCTCCGCCAGCATCATCTGGGCGAACGGCGTCTGCAACTGGGACAGCCGGTT
>NZ_BDQX01000180.1:0-1220 GCF_003112455.1 Paenibacillus agaridevorans | reverse complement strand
ACTCCGCGCCGTCCCCCGCCTGCACGTCCCGCATCGTGCGCTGGAACGGCTCGCCCATCATGAGCGTGGAGATGGATACGACGATATTGCGCAGACGTTCGTCGAACACCTGCGCCGTCTTGTTCAGCGTGTTCTGGCTCGTCGTCGTCGCCTGCGTCTTCATCTCGGATGCAAAAAACACGGAAACGTAAGCTCCCGTGACGGATATGCAAACGACTGTGAGCATCACGAAGGATACCCACAGTCTTCTCTTCAACGATATTCGGCGAAACAATTGTTTCATCTTGCACATCGCCTCATTCCAGAAAGGATTAACCTTTGACGGAGCCCACCGTAACCTGCATGAAGGAACGGTTGGCGAACAAATACACGATCAGCAGAGGCAGCAGCGAGATGCACGCTCCGGCCAGCATCAGCTGGTTCTCGACCGCGGCTCCGGCGCCGTACCGGAGATTGGCGAGACCCACCGGCAGCGTCTGCATGTCCGGGCGGGACAAGGAGAACACTAACGGCAAAATGTATTCGTTCCATGCTCCGCGGAAGGTGAACAGCGTCACGACGGCAAGCGCCGGTCTCAGCAACGGCAAGATGATGCGCCAGAAGATGGAGTAGAAGTTGCAGCCGTCGATCAGCGCCGCCTCGTCCAGATCCTTCGGGATGCCTCGGAAGAAGCCGATAATCATGAAGAACGCGGTGGCGTGGGCGCTAATGAGAATGATTATGACACCCCATAATGATTTCTGCAAACCGATACCCACCATCAGGTCGAACTGCGGGCGCAGCACGACCGCGCCGATGGAGATGAACAGCGTGAACGATTGCAGGAAGATGAAGATCTTCTTGCCTTTGAACGCCACCCGGTCCACCGCATAGGCGGCCATGGAGGCCACGAGCAGCGTGCCGATCGTCACGAACACCGCCACGAAAACGCTATTGAACGTGAAGCTCGCGAAGTCCGCGCCCGTCCAAGCCTGCAGGTAGTTGCGGAATTGCCAGGATTCCGGGAAAAACGTGGCGCCCGTCGTCAGCTCCAGATTGGATTTGAACGAACCGAGGATCGCGACGGCGACGGGGAACAACATCGCTGCGGACACAAGGACGAGCAGCGTCCAGACGGGCAGCCTCAGAGCGAATTTGCGCATAATGGTCATGATGGTCCCTCCTCGTATAGTATTTCTTGAACATTGTTTTGAGCCATTTTCCAGCTCCCGAGGGAGCTG
>NZ_BDQX01000179.1 GCF_003112455.1 Paenibacillus agaridevorans | reverse complement strand
TACCCAGTCACGATGATGACTGGATAGGAAGCTAAGCTTCCATAGCAGTAACTCTCAGGCAGGAAGTTGCTCGCTCGTTGTCAGTTTTGAAAGATCAATGATCTTTCGCAAAGCTATCCGTTTGGTGGCGATGGCGGAGGGGAACCACGCGTTCCCATACCGAACACGACCGTTAAGCCCTCCAGCGCCGATGGTACTTGGACCGCAGGGTCCTGGGAGAGTAGGACGTCGCCAAGCGGGTAACTCTTAGATGAAGCGTCGTTATTGTCCCTTGGGAGAGTATCCGAAACTTGATCGATGAATACTCAATGAAGCAAAAGCACAACATGCAAAGCGAAGATGAATGTAGTTTCCGATGCCGATCCTGATCCTGAAGTCATGATTCATCCGGTAATGAATAGTCAACGCCAAGCAGGTGCGAAAGCACCGTATTTTTTTGCGGAAAATCGATAAAATTACCAGGAACTCATGGTTGATATTGTCGATTGGCTGTGATAAGATGAAATTCCTGTCGAACGAGATGGGGCTTTGCACCTTGAAAACTGGATAACGAAAGTAAAAGAAGATGAAAATCTTCTGCTGAAACATCCTTTAGCTGGATTAAAAGCGGCCGTATTTTCC
>NZ_BDQX01000178.1 GCF_003112455.1 Paenibacillus agaridevorans | reverse complement strand
CGGCTTCCGCCTCTGCTTCCTGTTGCGGATACTTCGCCAGACGCGCCGCCGTAACAAGCGCCCATGTCGCTTGCTCCAGGCTGCGGTAAGCGATGCCCTTCATGAAGTAGCGGGAAGACAGCACCTCGCCTTGCTCCGTTATCTTGATGCCTCCGCCGATCGTATGCGGCGGCTGAGCCAAAATGCTGCGGTTCAGCGGCATGCCTCCGCGGCCAAGCGCGCCTCCGCGGCCGTGGAAAAACTTCAGCTTGACGCCATAAGCTTTGCCCGCGGCTGTAATTTCCTTAAGCGCCACGCGCAGCTCCCAGTTCGCCGTCACGACTCCGCCGTCCTTGTTGCTATCGGAGTAGCCCAGCATGATCTCATGCACGTTGTCTCTTGCTTCGATCGCCTTGCGGTATATCGGAAGCTCGAACAGTTCCTTCATAATAGCTGGGGCAGCATTGAGATCGTCGATCGTCTCGAAGAGCGGGACGGACTGCAGCGTGCAGCGAACCGTGCCGTCGGCTTCCTGACGGAACAGGCCGACTTCCTTCGCGAATACCGCAACCTCCAGAATATCGCTGGCAGCCTCTGTCATACTGATCAAGTAGCTGGAGATGCAGCCTTCGCCAAACTCCTGTTGAGCGCGGTAGATGGTATGGTAGACATCCAGGCATTCTTGCGTCGACTCCGAATAATCCAAATGACCGGAAGTCAGCGGACGAGGATCGTTAAGCAGCTTATGCAGCAGCTCTGTCTTCTCAGCCTCGGAAAGCGATGCGTAGTCCGATACGATATGCATCTTGGACAAAATCTCGGACATCGCGTTCTCATGTTCCTTGCTGTGCTGACGAACGTCCAGCGCCATCAGGTGGAAGCCGAACAGCTCCACTTGGCGCAGAAGCGTAGCCAGATCCGTATCGGCGACGTAATCCGCATAGTGGTTGCGCAAGCTGCGGTCAATAACCAGCAGGTCCTCCCGCAGCTCTTCCGGATGGTTGTAACGCATAGGCGTGCCCTTAAGCGATTCGTCTCGCGTATTCGCAAGCTTCTCCAGCATAAAGCCTAACTTGATGCGGTAAGGCTCCTTCGCGTTGCGCCACAGATCGACGCACTTGAGCTCTACATGTTCGCGGTCGCTGCGGATGGAATCCTTGAGCTCCTCCGACACCTCGACCAGATTCGTGCTGAAGCTGAGCAGATCCATCAGACTATGAATCTTCTCTTCGTACTTGCTGATTGCCAGCTGGCGATGCAGCTGAAGCGTCTCCCAGGTCACCTTGGCTTTGACGGACGGATTGCCGTCGCGGTCGCCGCCGATCCAGGATCCGAAACGGAGATAAGCTGGCACATGCCAATGCTCCTCCGGGTAGTACTTGGTCAGGCAGCGCTCAAGCTCCTCGTATACGCTTGGCAGCACCTCGAACAAGGTTTCGTCGAAGTAATACAGTCCGTTACGCACCTCGTCAATAACGGTAGGCTTGCGGTCGCGCAGCTCGTCGGTCTGCCAAAGGATAAGCACTTCGTTAAGCAGCTTCTCCTTGAGCTTCTCGCGCTCGCGATACGTCAGCGTCGGATTGTCGAGCTGCATCACGTCTTCGGCAATACGCTTGTGGATGTCCAGCACCACTCTGCGAGTCGCTTCCGTAGGGTGAGCTGTCATGACAAGCTCCAGGGAAATGCCGCTCAGAATGTCCTGTACGTCGCCAACCGCAATGTTGCGTTCCTTTAAATCCTGGATAGCGCTCTCGATGGAACCGCGCTGAACCGCTTCGCCAGCGGACACTTCATAATCCCGCTTCCGTCTAATCCGGTGGTTTTGCTCCGCGATGTTAACCAGCTGGAAATAAATCGCGAAGGCCCGGATAACCTGGTGGCGAATCTCCGGACTTAACGAAGAAACCTTCGTTTTGAATTGTTCGAACAGCTCCGGCACGAATTCCGCGCGAAGCGCCTTGCTCTGTTCCCGAATTTGTTCGACGATGTCCAGCAGTTCGCGGCCGCCTTGATGCACTAGCACCTCGCCAAGAATATTGCCCAGGAAGCGCACGTCCCGTCTGAGCAAATTGTTTGTGCTCGTTCGACTAGCCGACGTCGTTGATACAGATTGTTCCGACATACCGTTCCTCCTACAAGTCTGTGCAGCAAACCCACTCCGAAAGCATCAGCCCTGCTACGCGCACATGCCTAATTCTATCGTAAGGTTACTCTCAGTTAATATGGCGTAATCACTCCTACCATCATACTACAAAATACCCTGCCATTGAAGCCCTGAACCACAATCCAATCATGACAAGGAGCCGCTATCCCGCTCTAGGAGCGGATTTTTTTCTGCTTTTCCGCTTTAGTGCGGCTATATTGCGCTATCCCGGGCCATTTCCCGCCGCCAAATTTGGTTTTTGTTTTATGGACTAGAAACAATTACCTTAATTTAAACGTTATACAATTGGCTAGCTTCCGCATAGAGGGTACCCGGAACGGAGGACGCGTATGAAGGCAAATTTCAGGTTTAAGAAAGCTGAATATGTTCTGTTTATGGCATTCTTGTTGGCAGGTTGTACGGCTAACGGAAGCGAGGCAACGACGTTGAGTACGCCGACTCCCGAATCCACGCTCCATACAAACACTACAGACACAGTCGTGGAAAGCGTATCTTCCGAGCCTTCTCGAACGGCTGCGATCACACTTGTGGATAAATTGCTGATCGGCGAATCCGATATTGGCAAGATCTACGCATGGGAGAATAAGTTATTTGCGAAAAACCAAGAAGGAGTCTTGACGGAGATTGGCGGCCTCGATTCGGATAAGTTCAACGCTGTACTCTCGGAGGACGGCGGCCGCATACTCTATAATCGTGTGGAGCATAAGGGAACTTCTGCCCAAACTTCCTGCGAGCTAACGCTGTTAGACTTGGAATCGGGGCAAGAAACTTCTCTTTCCCGTAATGATCAAGCGGAGCCTTGTCACTCCTTTGGCTGGCTGGGCAATCATGTTTATGTGCAATGGAACGAATACCCTGCCGCCTATGCTGGAGGTACCTCCTTTTCCGTTTTCGATGGAAAAACTGGCGAACAGCTCGAATCAGGCCAAATGTACCAATACCTGGAAGATAACCAAACAAGAATCGTATTATTGCACTCGAACATTTCCTTTGAAGAACGCGATGGGTTGGAAGTCAGCATTCGTATTGCCGCTTTGACCAAGGATGGCGCGTTTCATCTATTATGGGAGCAGCCTGTATACGAAGAACAATTTCGAGATATCCAGCTCTCTAAAACACTAGGAGCGATGGCCATCTGGACTCATCATGTGCCCACCAATACCGCACGGCTATGGATGGCCTCCGTGGATCCGGAGCAGTGGAGTTCTGGAGAATGGACAGCGGTAGAGATTATGCCGAGTTCTGAGGCCGGGAGAATTAGCTTTGAAGAAGAAGGATTTGTGGTGCTGAGCGATGGCCGGCGCTTTGAATTGCCTTAGACAATTCTTAAAAGAAAATAACCCGCCCAGGCTCCAAGGCCTGCGGGTTATTTTCTGGTCCTCAATTGGAACGCTCTGCACTCTTGTTGACTGTTTTTACGGACAATGGCATGATCATCAGCATTTTTGTTCCATGATCAAGTTGGCTTTCAATTCGCAGTCCGTATTGATCCCCAAACACCATTTGAATTCTCCTGTGGACGTTCAGAATGCCAATGCCGTTCCTTTTCCCGTTCTCATCCACTTCCTCATCGACGAGTCTGTTCTTGTTCAATTTAGCATTCAATTCTGCAAGCGTCTCTTCCGGCATTCCCGCTCCGTTATCTTCCACGCTGATCCAGAAAGTGTCGTCCTTTTCGCCGCCGGCTATTCGAACATAGTGGTAATTCTCTACCCCGTTCGGAAATGCATGTTGAAATACATTTTCAACTAACGGCTGCAAGGTTAATCGAACCATATGGTACAAGAGATATTGGGAATCCAGGGCAATATCGATTTCGAACGGATGCCCGATACGGTGACGCAATACAACAAGGAAGTACATGACATGCTTTAATTCATTAACGACCGTAATTTCTTCAAGATTCGTCTGAGAAGAATATCGCAGCATATAAGCCAAAGACTGGACAATCTCGGATATTTCTTCAGAATCTTGAATAACGGCATAACATATGATCGTTTCCATAGAGTTATATAAAAAATGAGGATTGATCTGCAGTTGTAGGGATTGGAACTCGGCTTTCTGCCGTTCGATCTGAATTTCCTTATTTTTCAACTGGACTTGATAAACCTCTTCAATCAGCTCCGATAATCGGTTGACCATTATATTATATCTCATCATCAACTCGGTGATCTCGTCTCTCCGAGGAGGAAGAGGAATCATTTCCCAATTCCCCTTTTCCGTTTTTCGCATCCCGTTCTTCAAAATTCGGATGGGGCCCGTAATCGATTTGCTAAATCGGAACGCAAACCATAAAGCGACAACGAGTGTGAAGCCCCCTACTATAATTGTAGTCGTACGAATATTCGAGATCGGTTTCCTTAGTTCGGCTACAGGCTTGGACACTACAAGATGCCAGCCAGAGAAGTCGGATTTCCGAGACATGTACATTCTGTCCGTGCCGTCTTCATTGTCTTCGAAAGAATGAAGATCCGATTCCTTGATCTTCTCCATAAGCGAATCGGAAACAACCGCACCTATCTTTTCGCTCTGCGGATGGTATATCATTTCCCCTTTATCATCTACAATAAAAAAATATCCGTTTTCCCCCAGATCGATCCCTTGCCATAACGCGGATAAATCCGAAGCCCGAAACTCGATTGCAAGAACGCCTTGAGGATCCACTGATTTAAGACCTCGAATCTGTCTGGCAATGGTCAGCATATTTTCTTCTTGAATTCTATTGTTAATTCTCACTTTGTTATACAAACTGTAGTTTAGAATGCTAAGCGTGCCTTTACGAAACGTATTTTCCCGAAAATAAGTTAGTTGATCGTTAACCTCTTCCTTGCTAAATGTTGCCGGACTAAAGTCTCTAAAATAATAAACGGCATTTCCGTTGAAACTGATAATATAGATGGCCGCGATTTCCGGACTGCGGATAAAAACGGGTTCGGCGCTGTAATCCCTAATTTGGTTACGGTAATCATAAAATTCGTATTCACCACGATCTTGCGGCAAATCGATAAATCTTTTGACGTCCATATTCGTTAATAAGGAAACCGTAGCCCGCTCGTACGCCTTCAAGTACAGATCCGTGTGATGAGCCGAATTGTTTACGATTTGAACCATTTGGTCCTTTGCCAGAACATCCAGTTCTTTAGAAGAAATCACATACGAAAACACGCCGACACTCGCCAAAGACAATACGATGACAATAAGGAAATATAAAAGCAATTTCCTGTACAAAGTGCCCCTTTTCATTTGATCCCCAATTGACTGCGATATTCCGAAGGCGAGATGCCGATCATTTTTTTGAATGTCTTGGTAAAGTGCGGATAATCATCGTATCCGACTTCGGTCGCAATATCCACAATACGATAATGAGGAATCGTCAGCAATGTTTTGGCCTTCTCCATTCGTCTTCTGATCCGATATTGCACGAACGTCTCCTTCGTGACTTTTTTGAACATAGCGCTGAAGTAATTGGGCGTTAATCCAACCATGGCCGCCACCTGCTCGAGGGTAATATCCTTGGAAAGCTGACTGTCGATAAAAAGCTTGGCCTCTTCCATAGGATCCTTGAAATTCCCGTTTCTGGCCGCCAGAAGGTCGTCTGACATTTTCGTCAGCGTTTGATCGAATCGATCCAACGCTTCATTAATGTTTTTGGCTTGCTGACGATATTCGCGATCATTGTCCGAACCGGGCTCATAATTTCGTGCGCGCAAACGCTTTTCCAATTCCTCGACGCCGTCTTTCAACAGCTCTTCCAATTGTTCCAGAGTCAGCTTGGCGCCCAGACAGTGTTTTCTCCATTGTTCTTTCAGCATATTCAATTCATCCATCTGCATAAACCAGATCGATTGCTCCATTCGCTCGATCCATTGAACATAAAAGGAGACGGGGATGTACCCTGGCGTCGACAGGTTCAGCAATTTATCCAGCACATCGTGCACATCGTCTTTTGTAACCGGTTTTAACAAATAATTTTTGACGCCGTACTGCATACATTTCCGTGCGTATTCAAAATCATTGTGTCCGGAAATGACCACGATGTGAATATGGGGAAACTCTTGATGCAGGACCCGGCATAGTTCCAATCCGTCCATTTTGGGCATTCGTATGTCCGTGATCACAATCCCAGGCTGAGCGATTTTGATTTTTTGCAGCGCATCCAGCCCGTTCTCCGCTGTAAGTAGTTCGGTGATTGAAGGTGAATACAATTGTGCCATTTTCAATAAGCCTTGGCGAATTACAGGTTCATCATCCACGATTATCAAACGCACGAACCTCTGCACCTCCCGCCTAATGCCTGATTGTTTGCTCCATTAGATCATACCTTCATCGTCTTCCCTTGTTCAATGGAAATGGATTGTCAATTGGGCAGTTTGCTTTGACCTAAACACCATTCGACCTTGGAGTATGAAACCATCGATTTCTCAGAACCAACTAATTCACCGTGAAATTCGCCCTCGGACGTTTTGCGCACGAGTGTCTTCCACCATTGATATTTCTGATCATGTTCGTATTCGAAGGTCTCTCCGTCATCGTCGTACAACAGCCCTGCTCCGTCGGAATTGCCGAAATGAACCATCTGCAAAGGCACTTTCTCGCCATATTTCGGTACATGGGCCGTTGCAGGCATCATTGGAATTACCGAGCCTTCCCGAACAAATACCGGGATACGCTCCAGCTCTGCCCGAACAGCAATTGTACCGCCGCCGTCGTAACGTTCTCCTGTTTCAAGTCCATACCATATGCCAGGCGGCAGCAGGACTTCGCGTTCGGACTCCCCTGCAAATAAAGGAGCTACCAGCAACGCGTCGCCTACCATATACTGGTCATCCCATTCTCTTCCCCCTCTTCGTCCATAAGCTCCGTCGGTCGTATCCGTTACCCGATGATGATCATCGAAGACGGACTTCTCTCTCTCGCCGGAATTCCCCTCGAACGGCATCGCTCGAAATGGCGGAATCCCTTCAAAATGATATTGCGCAAACGCCGTATAAAGATAGGGGAGCAATCTCATGCGAAGTCTGAGGTAATGTCGAATGATGTGCTCGACTTCCGGGAAAGACCAGGGTTTCGTGCCGTCGCCCCAACCATTCAACAGCGCCATTGGAGAGAAACACACCGTTTGCATCCGTCTAACCCAATCTTCGGCATTGTCGGCCTTGCGTACTTCCGGTGTCCACAATAAACCGCTGAATGAGGCATTGCAAAGCGCTCTGACGAATTGCCGGTGATCATACAAGTCGGAATACAAAACATAGGGCATTGAACTTGCTCCTGTGCCGGAGGCGCGTACAAGTCCGTAGGTTCTCAGGTTCTGCTCGCGAAACATGTCATCGGTCATCTTCTGAAACAATAGTCCATATAATTGTCTTATCTGTTCGCCATCATGTCCAGATGGAAAATGGGCATGGGCCGGAAACATCCATGAATGCCTGGTCAACTCGCTTCCATCGCATTCGTCAAGCTTATAACCCGATACGCCAATATCGACATGCCTTTTTTTATGTTGGCGCTTGTACATCTCTTGTGCCTGGGGAAGCGTATAATCCGGGGCAAGTCCTCCCCATACCGTATGCGAGCCGGACAAGGGTTTCAGACCTTCGTAAAGTTCGGAATCAGGCGATAAATAGGGCTGTTCCCATAGATTGACTCGAAAACCTTGCGCGCTTAGTGTTTGAAGCATGGAAGCAGGCTTAGGATAACGCTCCTGGTCCCACTCGTTCGTAACCGGATAACTTCTCGAATGCCATCCCGGCTCCAAGCCGATGACGTCGCAAGGAAAATTTCTGCGCCTGAACGCCAGCGCTTCCTCCAATACTTCCTGTTGATCGAACAGTGTCGGAACCCGATGCCAGAACCCAAGTCCCCACTTTGGCGGCAACGCGCCCCCTCCGCAAAACAAATTATATCTTCGCACCGCATCCGCCAACGTTGGTCCCGCAATCAAATAGGCGTGGACTCCATCGTTCGGAATTCGAATTTCGATACGGGACGAGACCGGAGTCGCTTTCCATTCTCGGTCAATATTGCGGTCGCGAGCCGCCCCTCTGCCCGCGTCCTCCAATCGGACAGCGGATCCGCAATATATCGTTACGATACTGGCCGAGTCGATGAGCACTCCGTAACCTCGGTCGCTTACGAAAAACGGAACCGGGGCATGCGTCTCGCCCGTATCTTGTTTCGGATCGCTGTTGACTCGCAAATATCGCGTCCGCCCCCGCTGATCCATTTTCATAAATTGCAGCCCCATTCCGTAGACCGCCTCTGCATGTTCAAGCGGGAAAGACAAGACGGTGCGGTCGCCTTTCTCCAAACGAATATCTTCCCATTTCAAAGGAAGGCCTGACTTCATTCGCTGCATTGCTTCTAATTTTGGAACTCGGTTCATCCAGGTCAGAGGGGTTAATCCGATTGGGTTGCCGATTGTTGTCTTCCATACGCCTGGAGCCGTTTCCATCCAATCCGCCTGATTCATCGGGAAGCCTCCAATCCAATTTGCGGCAATACAATTTCTACGCTCCGCCCCTGCTTGCTGGATTCGTCGGCATAATGCACCAATGCTTCCGTATGCAAATAATCGCGGCCGCTCGTCTCGAACTCTAGTCCGTCGCCGAGAGCGATCAAGAAGGCATCCAACGTATCCGAAGCCTGCGCATCTGGAAAATCAACGATACGATTGGCGATGCCGTTTCGCATAACGATGATTTCTTTATTTACCAGTTCCAGGGCGCCCTCGGTCCCTTCAATCCGCCAATTACCCGACCATGGCGTCTCCTCTCCCCTGGCTGCGATAGATGCGGCATAGCCGACTCGTATACCGTCTTCCATCTCCATGAACGCATTCGCATTCAACACCGCTCCTTCTTCATTCCAGCCGCCGATCGGGTTGTAGAGCTGCGCCATAATGGACCGTCCCTCCATTCCGCTGAGGTAACGGATCATGTCGAAATGATGGACGCCGATGTCACGCAGCAAGCTGACCGTATAATTGCGCCGAACATGATGATAGCGGTAAAATCGAATATCGATTGTTGAAATCTCCCCAATAACACCTTGCTCAAGCAATTGCTTCATTTTACGAACAAACGGCCAGCGGCGGTAATTTTCAGCAATCATAAAAGGAATATTTTCTCGAAACGCTCGTTCAACAATCGCGGTCGACTCCGCATATTGAAACGAAATGGGTTTCTCGCACAAGACGGGCAATCGATAATCGAAGGCGGCATGATTAACCGCCGTATGAACCGCGGGCGGGGTCACATTGACGAGAAAATCCGCTTGTTCCTTATCGAGAGCTTCCCGAAGGGAGGTATAAAACGGAAAGGCTTCTCCCGCCATTTTGCTCCTCATTCCTTCATCGGATTCCACGACAGCAGCCAGCAGACCCCGTTCTCTGAGCCGTTTGTACCAACTGAATCCGGCATTTCCTAATCCGACTAATATCGCTTTCATGCGTTCTCCTTTCTAAACCTGAATGGGGATGACCATATTCCAGGTGTTCGTTGCATGACGAAACCCTCCCGGACCATCGGCGACAGCCGCAAACAGATGCGTTGGAACGCCGTCCTGAAACAACAGAAACGGCCGCTCGAAGCTTCCCATTTCTTGAATCGTTCCATCATCCCAAGTTACCGTTCTGGAATAAGCCTTGGGGTTGTCGGCCAGTCTCCATGTCTTCCCGTCTTCTGACAACGCTCTTATCCCGCCATGTTTTTCGCCGCATAACGTTCCTTCCATATCCTTTGCGATCATTTCATACCCGCCATCCGTTCTCCATATAAAGGGATCCTCGATATGGAATTGATCCGGGGGAAATACAGGCTCATCCGCAATAACCTTATATGCATTATTATAATGGTCGGCACATGCCAGACCGATTGTCATATTGCCATGAAGATGTCCTTCTTCGTATCGTCTTGCCTTATACATAAGTAATATAGATCCTTTATCTTGCACGCATGGAGCGGGATTTGAAGTTAAAAAGCTGTCAAACTTCCCGGGACGCGTCGGCAAGATCGGGACGTCCTTCCTTTCCCATGGCCCGAATACGCTGGAGGAAACGGCTAGACCGACACGCTTGTTCGCTCTGGCGACAATGCAGCGCGGATCTTCCAGTCCGTACGGTTCTTCGGGCGCAGGATCGGAGAAAGGATGCGTAGTGCCCATATAATATAAGAGATAAGTATGATCCACCCGGATAATATGCGGATTATGAGTGCTTCGGCCGTCCCAGTATTGTGCGCCTCTTGCAGGCAACACAACCTCTTGAAACGTATACGGGCCTTCGGGTGTATCGGATACGGCGCGAACGATTTCCGATTTCACCAGCCATCCGGGATGCATGGGCAGACTCTTGGGCCAGCGGGAAGCAAACATATGAAACCTGCCATCCTCTCCCTTGACGACCGAACCGCACCAAATCCAATAATCCTTCATATAAAACCCGCCCGCCCTGGGCGCGGGAAGCAACCGATCGGATAGTCCCTTTTGCATTTCGTATCTCCCCCCGATTAATATTAACCTTGATCTTACTACGGCTTATCCCCTATAACCATGGGTTTAATTCGAGGCTGCATGTGTTTTTTTACGTTTCCCGGATTCTACCGCGCCATCTTTCGGATTCCGTAAAAAAACACAGCGCACTATTAAATTTCGCCATGTCAAGCACAATAGGATCATAGTACACTTGCTGTGAATCCAATCCATCAGAAAGAAGGGGAGACAATGAAAAAAAGTATGTTCAGCCTTTTGTCCATCGTGTTGCTGGCCGGTACGGTTGTTGCTTGCTCCAACAACAATAACCCGGGTCCCGTCAACACGCCGAGCAGCACGCCGAGCAACGGGGAGAGCCAAACTCCGGACAAGCCCAAAGGACCAACGGAATTCTCTATTTCCTTCGAAACGACCGGAGATGGAACCGGCTACACCAGTCGGGTCGATCTCAAGAACGAGAAGTGGATCGAAGCGCTCGAGGATCTTACCAACACAGAAATTCACGCCGAGATGGTTCACACCACTCAAATGGGGCTTATGTTTGCAGGCGGCAAGATCCCGGATGTAGTAGGAGTGCTTGGAACGCCTTCCAGCGGCTCCATGGCAGGTTCCGTTGAAGCCGGCGTATTCCATCCGCTTACGAACTGGATCAAAGAACATACGCCAACTCTGTATGAAACGATCCCTCAAGCCGCATGGGATGCCGTTTCCGTTGATGGCGAAATTTACGGCGTGCCCTCGTATCTAAGCAATCCTTCCAGACGGGCGACTTATATTCGGATGGATTTGTTAGAGAAAACCGGCAAGGAAGTGCCAAAAACCGTTGAAGAGTTTATCGACGTTATGAGAGCGTTCAAAGATATTGGCGTCAAACATCCTTATGCCATGAGGGAAAACTTCAAATATGCGGATGTCATCTTCGGGGCCTATGACGTACTGCCTTACAGAGACCAATTTATGGTAATGGACGATGAGGTCGTTCCGAAGTTTTTCCAGGCTGACGCGATGATGGAAGCGCTCACCATACACAAACAGTTGCTGGACGAAGGATTAATTCCGAAAGATTTCGCTTCCATTACAGTAGGCGATTTCTTCTCGAATATTGAGGGCGGGAACGCAGGCATGTGGTCGCAAAATGCAGTAGGTCTTCCTAGCTTGGCCACTACGATCAGCGCAGCCGTCCCGGATGCCAAAATAGAAATGATCCCTTCCCCGACAGGTCCTGATGGAGAAGGAGGATATTTGTTCTACTCGCCGGTTCTCTCTTCTTATTACATTAATAAGGATGTCGAGGAAGCAAGAGCGATTGAAATTCTGAAGTTCATGGAATGGCAATTGTCTGAAGAAGCACAAATCTTCTTCGAATTCGGTATTGAAGGCGACACTTATACGATTGGCGCTGACGGCAAAATCAATTATAAAGCCCCTGAAACCGATCAGGAAAAAGAAGAGGAAGGCTGGCGCAGCGGCCAAATCAATATGATAAAAGACGCCACATTGAGCCGACTGAGAACGGAGCTTGACGAGAAGTACGGAGCAATCGTCATCAACGGCTTTGATAATATCCTCGCAAACGAAGGCAGAGGCGGCATCGGGTTCTATCCTGAATTATCATCGTCGGCGAAATTTCCGGAGCTTGGATTTCCTTCGCAGGACGTGGGACCTTCCTTCATTATCGATAATATGGTCCGCATGATTTATGGTCAAAGACCAATCGCAGAATGGCCGAAGGTTCTCGAGGAATACAGGGAAAGAGGCGGCAACGAAATTATCGCCGAAGCTACGGAACGTTTTAACAATAAAGACGGGGTCATCGAGCTGTATAGATAGTCTGTCCGTATTATTCCCGGAGTCCCGCTCGAACGAGCGGGACTCCGTCTATGTTTTTTATTTTAAGGAGGGTTCTATTATGGTTTATACGCCAAGCGAGGCCAGGTATGAAAAGATGGAGTACGCCCGTAGCGGAGCAAGCGGGCTTAGGCTGCCGAAATTGTCTCTCGGATTATGGCATAATTTCGGAGGCGTGGATACGCTCGAAAATAGCCGCGCGCTTGCCCGCAGAGCTTTCGATCTGGGTATTACGCATTTTGATCTTGCCAACAATTACGGACCTCCGCCAGGAAGCGCGGAAGAGACTTTCGGGCAATTAATGCGCAGCGATTTCATGCCTTACCGCGACGAATTAATTATTGCCACCAAGGCGGGCTATCGCATGTGGGAGGGGCCTTATGGCGAGCGCGGCTCACGTAAGAGCATGCTGGCCAGCCTGGATCAGAGCCTGAAGCGCCTGGGACTCGATTATGTAGATATCTTCTATTCGCATCGTTACGACGCGGATACTCCGCTGGAGGAAACCATGGCGGCACTCGATCAAGCCGTTCGGCAAGGGAAAGCGCTATATGTCGGAATCTCCAATTATAATGCGGACAAGACGAAAGAAGCGCTGAATATCCTCCGTCGCCTCGGCACGCCTTGTCTCATTCACCAGGCCCATTATTCGATGTTTGAGAGAAGGCTGGAACATGGTCTGCAACAGGTGCTCGAGGAGGGAGGAGTCGGTTCAATCGCTTACAGTCCGCTGGCAAGAGGATTGCTGACCGACCGTTATTTGCACAATATCCCGGCCGATTCGCGCGCGGCAAGCGGCAGCGTGTTTCTAAAACCGGATGATATAACGGAAGAGAAAATCAATAAATCGAGATCTCTGTACTCATTGGCCCGGCAACGCGGGCAAAGTCTTGCACAGATGGCGCTGGCATGGACGCTGCGGCATGGACGCGTCACTTCGGCATTAATCGGGGCAAGCAAGCCGGAGCAAATCGAAGACAATGTCGCCGCTCTTGGACATTCCGAATTTACGCAAGAAGAGCTTGACATCATTGATCAAATTCTTGGGAATACATCGAATATTAACGGAGTGTGAAAGCAAGCAAATGGCGGTGCAGTTGAATTCTGCACCGCCATTTGCTTGAACTTAATCTTCTTGCGACCTAAGATTTAACAGACCCTAGCAGCATGCCCTTAACAAAATACTTCTGCAAAAAGGGGTAAACCAAAATAATGGGGATGGTGCCAACGACTATAACAGCCATCTTTACGCCTTCTGGAGATATGGTTTGAAGCATCATATAGTTGGTCGGGTCTTCGAATTGGTTCTGAAACACAACTTCTCTCAGGCGCACCTGCAATGGAATAAGATTGCGGTCGCGAATAAAATAGATGGCCTCCGCATATCGATTCCAGTGCGCTACCGAATACATAATCGCCAAGGTTGCCAAGGCGGGCTTCGACAAAGGAAGAACGATTTTCCACAGTATTCCTAGTTCGCCACAACCGTCTATTCTGGAAGAGTCGATCAGCTCACTCGGCAAACTCATGAAGAAGGAGCGCATAATAAATAAGTGGAAGGCGCCGATTGACATGGGCAGCATCAATGCCCACAGGCTGTCGAGCAACCCTAATTCTCTAATAACCAAGAAATTAGGAATTAACGGCGCACTGAATATCATCGTGCACAGCACCATAATCAATACCGGTTTTCTGAACAAATATTCCTGCCTGGACAAGGGGTAAGCCAACGTAGCCGTTGCCGCCAGATTGATGAGCGTTCCAACAACAGTGATGATAACGCTGTTTAGGAACGACCTCCAAATCAAGCTGTCTCCTACTATCACTTTATAGTTCGACAACGTAGCATCAACGGGCCATAGCGACACGGCTCCCGTATTAATCGCTGCGCTGCTGCTGAACGATTGGGCTATGATATTGATAAGGGGAAGCACCATGCTCAGTCCTAATAAGGAAAGAAATATAGAATTCATATAGTTAAATATTCGCTGGCCCTTCGTCATTTTTCTCATACGATTCGCTTCACCTCCTGATCTGGTTGTTATTTAATACAAACTTTCGCCGGTCGCTTTTTTGCTCAATCGATTGCCGATCATAATTAACAGCAAGCCGACAACTGACTTGAAGAGACCGATCGCGGTCGTATAGCTGTACTGTTTGTCAACCAGGCCGGCCTGGTAAACGAAAGTATCGATGATCTCGCCATTTGCTTTGTTCAACGGATTCAGGAATACGAATACGCGTTCAAATCCAAAATCGAGAAAATTGCCGATATTCAACAAAAACATAATGACGATCGTTGGCAATATCGTTGGAAGCGTTATGGCAAACGTTTGCCTAATTCTGCCGGCCCCATCCATTTCCGCCGACTCGTATAGATCCGGATTGACCCCGGCAATGGCCGCCAAATAAATAATCGTTCCCCAACCGCTTTCTTTCCATATGCCCGTGCCAATTAAGATCGTACGAATAAAGCTGTTCTCGCCCAGAAAGTAAATTGGCTCTATCCCAAAAAATCCTAGAACATGATTGACGATACCGGTTGAAGGAGACAGTATTCCCATTGTAATCCCGGCTACGATGACCCACGACAAGAAATGCGGTAGATAAACCGCCGTTTGGACAAGCTTTTTGAGCACCAGCATCCGAAGCTCGTTAATTAGTATCGCTAATAAAATAGGAACGGGAAACACAAATATGAGGTCGTACAGCCCAATCAATAACGTGTTTCTGAGTATTTCAAGAAACTCCGGATATTTGAACATTCTGACGAAGTGATCAACCCCGACCCACTCGCTCCCGCCTATCCCCTTAAAAATACTGTAATTTTGGAATGCGATGACCGAACCCGACATTGGAATATACTTGAAGATAATAAAATACAGTATCCCGGGAATCGAAAGCGCATAAAGCAGCCAAAACTTCTTTACAAACTGCCATAACTGGCGCTGTGATGAAAATTGCTCATAAACACTAGCTTTTTCAAGTTTACTAGCCATGTATACACTCCTTCCTGCTCGATTTCTATGTTAGGTTGTAATAATGAATTGATGATACTATGACTCTATTGCGGCGTACATGGAGTAAGTTAGAAGCATCCTGTGTTTTTTTATGATTCGACAATGGTCAGTGAGAGCCGCCGATTCCATATCGTTTAAGAGCGCTTTCGTATAACCAGCTTTTCGCGACCTTGATTGCCGTCTCCCGATCGATCCATCCTTTGTCCAGCTGATCCTCAAGAAATTCCGCGACCATTTTTTTTACCAAAACAATTTTCCCGTATGTCCATTCGATGCAACGGGCATCGGACACGATCAAAGAATTTTTATGCGCTGGCAGAGCCTCCAACCGGTACTGCATAGAATCCCGGTACGTACTTGTCCGAAAGTTGTACCACCACATCCCGCCTACATGAACATTCGGGAAGTTCCAAGCCGCTTGAACCACGTCCATATTATTCAACTCGGAAGCCACAACAAGCTCGAAGGGTAACGAATACCGTTCAAATAACCCGTACAATTTCAGAATTCGCTCGGTATCGTTCGCCGGAGCCGCGGCTGTCTTGCTCCAGGTGCGTTCGACTCCCAAGAAGATCTGAAGCAACATGCCACGACGTTCAACGCGCTCACAAACGCAGTGGAGAAGCC
Organism: Paenibacillus agaridevorans; assembly: GCF_003112455.1. Taxonomy (GTDB): domain Bacteria; phylum Bacillota; class Bacilli; order Paenibacillales; family Paenibacillaceae; genus Pristimantibacillus; species Pristimantibacillus agaridevorans. The sequence goes on along the minus strand of NZ_BDQX01000178.1, from coordinate 16,025 downwards.
TCATCATGATCTGGTCCCGGGACGCGGCATCCGTTATAGCATAATTTTCGGTTGAACCCGCTTCGTATCGGGGCAAAGTCGTCATCACACCAGGACACTTCATGACATGGTACGTGTCGATGAGCTGCGCAAGCTCGTCCTGCGCCTCGGCGAACGTACGGGATCGTTCGGAAGAGTCGGCAATTCGCTTTACCCAATCGTTCAGCTGGCCGTCTATGCGCGGAATAAGTACAGCATCATCCCTCATTCCTGCGAAGGAAACATGATGCGGGTAGTTGACGACATAACGGCGCACCTTCAGCTTATCCGCCACCTGCTGAGCCCAATCGTGCCGCCTGCAAGTTTCACGCACCGCGTTGTCAGCCTCCCTCACGGAAGCCTCATCCTTTATTTCGATCCCATACAGATCTTTAAATATGCGTGTAAATGCAATGTTCATCAAGGTGTTTCTGGTCGCGTCATACGCATCAAGAAATGCGCTTATTCTGCTCTGTTCCGGCAACTTGTCGGCATTCGACGGATAACCGCCTGCTTGCAGTTCTCTGGATAACCAGAAATAATCCGCGATTTCCCAAAAATCTCTTGCGCTTAATTGCTCGCCTATTAAATGCGTGTGTGTATCAAAGACCTCGAGCTCCATCACTTCATCCATCAGATTGTGTCTTTTTGCCATTGTTGTCTCCTCCTTCAGCGTTCATTATATGCCAGCAAACTTGCGCTACCTATGTGATAATTTCTTTTCCTTGTGGAGATTTTTACGTTTGCCGCTAGCCAAGGTGAAACATGTACGTATTCCGAAGAAGGGCTGTCCCTTAGCCGCAATCAGCTTGAGGACAGCCCTTGATTCTTGTTCGTGTTAATTGATAAAACGGAGATGCTGCAGGATTCTCTTCGCGATCGCAGCGGCCTCGGCCCGCGTCGTATCCTGACGCGGCGCAAAGGAGCCGTCGGGCTTGCCATGGAGCAGGTTCGCAGACACCAGTTGGTTGACCGACTGACGCGACCAGTCGCCGATCTCATCGCTATCCACAAATGCAACAGGCCTATCCAATAGCGGTTGCAGTTCCCGGCCTCCCGCTTTCAGTGCTCTGGTCACCATTACCGCCATTTCTTCCCGCGTGATCCTGTTGCCCGGCTTAAAGGTTCCATCCTCAAAACCTCGGATCAATCCATATTTCTCGGCGCTTCCAACCGCGCCGGCAAACCATGCGTCAGAAGGCACATCAACAAAAGAGGATGCCGGTTGCTCTAGCAATCCTAATGACCGAACGAGCAATGCCGCAAACTCCGCCCGCGTAACGGCTTTCTCCGGATTGTAGATACTCTCCGATTGTCCTTTCACAATCAACTTATTAGCCAGCAGTTCTACATCCTCCTGCGCCCAATGACCCTTAAGATCATCAAAGCTTTGTTCATTGCCGATAACGGTATACATACTATTATGCGGCGAACGAATGACAATCTCGCTGTTGCCTTTAACGCGGTTAACAATTGCGGGAACAAAATGAAGCTCGTTATTCGCATCCATCCATACTGCCGTTGTTTGGTCCGGACTCACAGGCTGATCCAGCCTCACCTTTCGTTCCACGTATATCCCTTCAAAATCGGTTATTTCTTCTCCCGCTACAAATAATCGGAACTCAATTGGACTTGGCAGCAATGATTCCGCCTGGATGTCTGCAACCGCTCGATTGAATGCCTCAAGCTGTCGGCCGCTTACAAAACCGATATAGACGCTGACGATATCGTCTCTCTCAAACTGACCCAGCACGCTAAGCGGCAGCTCATACGATATTCCGGCGATCTCCATTTTTACAGCAGTCAAGCTGGCAGCGTCATGCAATGCGTCGCCAGGAAGATCGACGATAAAATGCCGACCTTCCGCATCGAGTATCAATTCCAAAACCTCTTTTCCTGCTGCAGCCGCTTTTAGACTATCCCTGTCGACGGTCACCCTCGTTATTCTCTTTCCGTCAGATGCAGTCTCTTGCGTGATAACAGTTACGACTTCACCGTCTTGAGAATCCGAATCAGGATCGGAAGGACCGGGATTCGAAGGGCCAGGGTTGGATGGCCCTGGATCCGTTGGTTCCTGTGTATTCGGCAGAGTTGTAACTTTCAGCGCCAATCCGCCGAGTGTCGAATACACCGAATCGGCAACGGCTTCGCTTAACGCCCTTACTCTAAACGTATATTCTGTGTTTGGCGTCAAGCCTGTTGCCGTAAAAGCATCAAGATCGGATGTTACCGTTGTTATCTTGGCCTCGCCGTTGTACACTTCATAATTGGCAACAGGAAGGGTCGTATTGGCATTCGCCCAGCTAAGCTCAACAGTAGTTGCAGTTGTCCGGGCAGCCGTCAAGGCAGATCCCTCCGTAAAGGACATAGGGCCAAACGCCTTGACTTCGTTCACATTAATATCGCCGTCAACTTCATCGATTGTAAATTTAATGAATCTTGCATGTACTGGCGTATCCAGGGCAATGCTCTCTGCAATCGCATTGATCGTCGGATCGCCAAACTTCCCCTGTTCTACACGGTCGTCCGTCAAAATCTTGATCCACTTGTCGCTATCCGGATTCGTAAATGCTTCGCCATCCGTTGCATAATAGAAAGACGACCTCTTCAACTTATTCTGAAAGCTATAATATTCAAGCGTGCTTACAGCCGTTATTTCTCCAATATCAACCATCATCCATGCGGAGGTGGATCCTTTAAGAGCAACCCATCTGGAACCGGCAGCATCGTTGTCAAGCGCCTTTTGAGCGCCATAGCTGCTTGTATCATCATTCCAAACTCTTGTATACCGAACTTCCTTATTAAATAACAGATTATCGGAACCGTGTTTAATCCCCGAGGTGGTAACTTGATCCTCTGCAGCTACAGCAGAAGGAGTGCCCCTTCTTATCGAATAGACCTTCGCCGTATAGGACTGTCCAGGAGAAAGATCCTGAATGGTATAAGATGTACCCTTGTATTCATCGGCCACGATCCGTTCATAAGCATCGGTTGCCAATGCTACCCGGTAACTCTGCGCATCCGGCACCGACTCCCAGTTAACGACAATGGATTTATCCGATGCCGCAGTCGCCGTCACAGATGCGGGAGCGTCCGGAATAATCGGATCTCCATCGGTTTGCAGTTGGATCACCTCGCTTTCTGCTGAAAGCATCGGCTTGAATGAATAAGGATCCGTATATACGGTCCTCACAGAAAGATTATAAAGCGCGCCGGGATCCAGATCGACAAGCTGATAAACATTAGAAGCAACGGCATCTACTAGCGGCTTTCCTTCGTCATAAATAACAAAATAATCGGCAGGGACGTTATCCCAGGAAATCGTTGCTTCCGAACCGTTCGCGTAATCTATCGTTACATTTTTCGGTGTTTGCGGCGCATTGTAAATTTCAAGCTCGGACACGCGCGGCGGACCCGACATCGAGTAGCTTTCTGTTCCGTTGGTTGTGTTGTTGCCGCCACCGTTTTCGAAGAAAAACTTTACGTATCTCGACGAATACGTTTTCCCGAGGTCGATAAGAAACTCTTTGTTTTTTATATTGCTTGCGCCCGAGGCAGCGTTATAGTAGCTCCTCCCGTCTCCTTTATCATCCGTGTACAAATCATCCACTTTTGTAAAGACCACTTGGCTTAATTCGGATTCTGGATACTCGTTCGCGTCATCCGACACCCATACATCAACATTTTTAATTCGTTCGGAAGCAAAAAGCTTCACTTGATTAAAGTCCATTTTTTGCCCTAAATCGAGGATGACATTTCCTTTTTTGCCGCCCTCTGTGCCTACCCAGTTCAAATGGCCGAGAGCGGAGTTGTCCTGCGGAATTGTCATGCCTGCATATTCAACAGGGTCTGCCTGTACCCCATCCGTTAGTCTCTTAGGTACAGCATTGGCTAATTGATAAGCATTTCCGCTTGCGGCGCCTGTATTGTATGCCTGTTTGCCATAGGCTAGGTTGACCGAGGATACGCCTACCGCAGACTTGTAAAGCGTCATATCCGCCAGATAAATAATTGCGTCTTGGACGTTGTCATTGGATTTATCCGCTCTGCGGTAAATCCCCCACTTTGGACGGTTAAGCATATTATAGACGGAGGGATAGGGGCCCTCGAAAGTCTGTCCATTATATTTGAGCTCAGGACGTCTCCAAATATCCAGGATTCTGTCGGGATCATTATATTCCATCAAGATTTCGCCAGTCTCAACGTCCTTCATGGTCATCGTAACCCAACCATATTCAGAGTTAAGAATCTTGACGGTAACTTCCACCCATCTATCCTTAATGTCGTTAACCGGGATACTCGCGAGCGTTTCTTGTCCCGCCTCGGATCCAATGCTTGCATAACGGAACTCGAGTCTCTGCGTGGCCGATGAAGACACGGTCAGCGTAAGAATCGGGTTGCCATCTTCATCGCTTCCGAAATTAGGATAGTTAACGGAATCATGCAGCTGATCGGTGTCAAAACCGCTAACTTGGCCGCTCGCGTTTACTGCCTTGTATTGAAAGATATGAAAAAATCCATCCGGTCTCGAGAGATTTTTATCCAGCTTCAGCTTCCAGTTGTAAGCCGTAATATCATTCTCCAAGCCTATCAGATCGCTGTCTTCTCCCGGTCTGATTTCGATTCTTTGTCTGTCGTCGTTTCCGCCGGTAAATGTATCGGTGGCACTGTCATAGGATGTATTATGCAGATAACATGTGAAGCAGTCATTTCCATTTACCTCAACCTTAAAAACATCTTTGCCCAATTTTTCGTCGTACATATTCTCGACATGTTTGGCAACCTCATTCCCCCACCTCGGGCTTGATCTCGCCGTTTTGGTGGCGCCTTCAACAGGATTGTCCGTACCGAAGGCTTCTCCGAAAGCTTCATACGGCGACTTGTTCGAATCTGCGTAAATCGAAATGGATTTGCCGCCATGACTATTGATAAAGTCGGGATCAAGCACATCAACTGCCGAACTTGCCGCTGACACGACCGCTGCATCCGTGATGGCCATGCCCGCAAGCATGACAAATGCCATACAACCCGTGAACACTTTCCTTAGCTTTTTCACTACGTTCATGCTAGTCATCCCCTCTCAGTATTATAAATTCGATAAATCATGACCGCCGTCTCTGCTCTTGTTGCGTTATCTTTCGGGTTAATCCTGCCCTGATTGCCTTGCACGATTCCCGACTGGATTAGAGCGGCTATTCCTTCTCGAGCATAATCGGCCATTTGGCTCGCATCGCTGTATCCGGACAATACATCTGAATGCTCTTCGCTCGAAATATGATCGGCAATCTCCAAAGCTCTGGCGATGAGCACCATCATATCTTCACGAGTGATTGGTTCGTTCGGGTTAAAACGATTGTTGCCTGTACCGTTTGCGATCCCTAACCTTTTAGCGATGCCGATAGGTTCGTAATAGTACGCAGACCGTTGAATATCTTCGAAATTGGATTGTACGGTTGCGCTGAGCCCCAGTCCTCTAACCAGCAAGGTGATAAAATCTGCTCGGGTGATATAGGCTGAAGGCGAATAGGAACTCTCCGTTACCCCGTTAATAACTCCTTTGGAGGCTAACACTTCAATCTGCTTTTGGGCCCAAGGGAAAGATCCGATGTCCGCAAACGTTTTATGGACATAGGATATTGCGTATTGGCTGACATGAGTGGTTACAAAAGCAACTTTGCCGGTATCAGGATTATATTTGCCGCTTGGCACCGCTATTGCCTTGCCTTTACCGTCAAGATACCAAACAACAATATGTTCATGATTTTGCAGTTCTTCGACAGTAGGCTCATAATCAATAATGACGGTTACAGGCGCATCCGGGTTACTCCAATTGATTGTTTTGCCCCCTGCAACTATGGCTATATCGATAACGGGACGATCTCCAATCTGGTCAAGCAACGATGCGTCGATAGAGGATTTGTCCGCTATAGCGATCTTAACTGTCACTATATCCGCGGCTGCCAATCCGGCTGTACCCAACATATGGTTCGGTAGCTGTATGCTTCCTGCGGGAGTCTTCAACATCAACTTGTATTCGTTGCCGTTGGACATCAGGCTTTGGGCCGGCAGCTCGACAGCGTATTCATTGACGCCATCTGCTAACGGCAATTCCAGAACAATGGTTTTTATTCCCTTGGCGTCGGCTGTCGCAAGCTCTGCTGCTTCATTGAGCATCGCCGAGGAAACACTGGCAGTTGCAGTCGATTGATTTTTTTTCACTTCCGGCTTGATGACTGCGCTTCCATCTTTTCCTGTCATGATTTCATAATCATTGGATGGGGATGGCATCGCCGGGCCGGTGTATGGCCCCGAACCATTGTCTCCCGGTCCTTCGCTGCCCGGGTTTTCGCTGCCTGGTTCCTCGCTTGTATCCGGGATCAGCTTCATGTAGTCGAATACGAAACCAAGTCCGCTGGAATCCACATTCTTCCCTATAATCTCGAACTTGAAGATGTAATCTCCTTCTGCCCCGAATGTGTAGCTGCCCGAATTGTTCGATCCGTATCCATCCGGTCCATAATGATCTACCGCCTCGCCGAGTGGTTCATCGTTGATCGACAGCTGGAAGATCCCTCTGGATGTTTTTTTCTTGTAGCCGTAGTGCACTTCGTACGTACCCGCAGTAGAGATGTGGACCGTAAAGGCAACGGATTGCCCTGTTTCCTCGCTAAAATCAATTTGGAAGTTCCCCCCGGCAGATGCGCCGGCTTCCGAGTTGGACTTGGTCGGCAAATCGCTTGGATTCAGTACATATTGCCCAGCCTCAGCGAGATCCTCTGCTTCAAAAATAATTGTCCCTTCGGGATCCGGCTCTCCCGGCTGCGGCGCTTCCCCTCTTGTAGTGAACATAACTTTTGGTCCTTGCTCTAACTCGCTTGCCGTTCCGCCGACATCTACAGCCTGTATAACAATGTTGTACTGAGTTGCCTCCCTTAATCCGCTTATCGTTGTGTTGAGAACATTGCCCGCTTCCGCTAATATATTTCCGCTGTCCGCATTATAAATGATGTATTTATCAATACCCGAATGGCTTGCTGCAGCCGTCCAGGTTAAAAATACTCCGTCCTTGTATATTTCAACGGCCTGGGTTTTGGAACCGCTTGGCCAAGACGGAGGCTCGATGATTACGGCATCGCCTACAATAACGTTAATCGGTTTCTTATGATAGCCGTATGTCGCTTCAATGACCGTGCTGCCATTGGCAATAGCGGTAATGACTCCATTCTCGTCGACCCTTGCCACCGTTTCATCCATGGATTGATAGACGGCAAGAGACGTTACATCTAGCGTGCTGCCATCTGCATGGGTTAAAGCGAGTGAAATGGGGTGAGAGTTATTGGTTGTCAAATCCATCTCGTACAACTCACTGTCATACGTCAACTTCGAATCTCCCGCAAAGATTATTTCTCTTATTTTATTGTATTTCTCCAAGCTGCCGGCGCCGTTATTTTTTTTGCCCGCAAAGCCTCTAAATTTGACATAACGTGCCGGTACCTCTTCGAATGTAAATTGCTGCAGATCGGAAGCGTTCCCATTACTCCATTGAGCAATATCCTCGAACACGGATGTATAGGCTTCTCCGTCCGTCGAAACCAATAAATCGAACTTAAACGAAACTCGGTTGTTGCCGCTGCCAAATCCGATAAAGGCATGTTTAAGCGGCTGCACCTCACCTAAATCCAATATTATATCGGTATATTTATCGTTAGCGTTATTGTCGTCCCCGCCAACCGGCTTGTTATCCCACATGGAGGTTATATCACCATCGTACACTCTTGTCGGCACGCTTGGGCCTTCGGCCCGAATAACCGGGTATGCCACCATCTGCGGCGGCGGAGATACGTATCTCATATAGTTGAATGTTATCGAGTAAGTAGCGGTTAATGAACTGTCATCGGGGTCAGCAACGGTAATTGCCACTGTACCCGCAGGATTATTATTGGCATCCGCCACTTCTTCTCCAACTGCAACGACAAGTTCAGACGAAGCCTCTCCGTGCACCGCAGGAGCCTCGGAAACACCCGGCGGCAAATTTACTTTATAATCAAACACACTGGGTGAAAACCCCGGAAGCGGCTGCCCGTCCAATGTAATTTGATTCAGCTTGAGAAGGGTTGCCGATGCAGGTGCCGTCGCTGATTGATTCAATACGAATTTATCCAACTGCGCTCCAGCTGCCAAAGCTTGAATCGAAATGGACTGTTCCCCGTTCGTTAGCGGGATCTCTACCGTCGTCCATCCCCACGAGCCAACCTCAACGTTAGCGTCGATCGATGTTTCGCCAGCTACTATTTTCAACTGGCTCGCCTCTAAATCCGGCGCTTTACCCAATAAGTGAATGTAGGCAGATCCAGATGAATTCGACGCATTAAGCTTGTATGTTAATGCATTGTTTTCTTGGGATACATTCCATGCATCGGGGATCCCCATTATGGCATCGTTGAATCGGCTCGTATCCCTTGTCTGGCGGAACGACAAACCTTGCTTGCCGAAATAATGTTCGGCTTCAATATGATTGTCCACGCTTAGGTTGACAGGATGTACAAGGCCGCTCGTATCGCTGTGCTTCGTAATCTCAAATTTAGCGAACTGAATATCCGCATCGTTCATCCCGCTGAATATTTTCCTGTATATCCCCCACTTCGGGCGATTAATATCCGCATTATCTCTCCAGTTATCTTTGTTGCCGCTATAGGACATCAGCGTTTGACCATTTGATAAATCTTTAAGCGTCATAGCCACTAAACCGTCTTCCGCATTTTCCACGGTTACTGTCGCATCGACCCATGTATTGCTAACATTAGACCAGGCTGTGGAAGTCAACACCTCGACTTCGTCCATCGTCGGTCCTATAGGGCTATGACGGAAATATAATTTATCATCCGCGACGGTGAAGGTCAGAATTGGCGCTCCGTCATCGCCGCCTTGCGCTTTCAATTGAAAAATATGATTAAACGCGCCCGCGGGCGGCATTTGGAAATTCGGCATAACCCGGAATTGCCAATGATACGTCAATATTTCATTTTCAAATCCTTTTACGTCGGCATTGGAACTGTTATACGCTTTCAATTCTACCCGTTGTCTATCCAGATTGCCGCCATCGTAATCTCCGTACTTATTTGCATGAAATTGGAATACGGGCCCCAGCCCGCTTACATTCGTTTCGAATAAGTGCTCGATATCATTTGGTCCGTCCACCGGCCCCCCGCCCAATTTGCTATTTTGAAAGATCTGATAAGCCGTAAAACCGACATCGACCCCATCCGGTTCAATCGTTGTTACCGTGTCTGCAAATACGATCGCCGGAACGATAAGTACAAATAATAACAGTCCTGCCGCCTGCACAATGACCTTCTCCAATAGTTTCAATACTCCAACCTCCCTTAATGTAGTCGCTTTCAATTATATCCGCGCCGCATATGCAAGTTGAATGTGGTATTTTAAGGCTGTATGTTTTTTTATACGATAAGCAAAAAACTACCAGCGATGAACGTCTTAAACATTCGTCGCTGGTAGCATAATTTGAAATGGCTGGTTATCGCCTCCGCTCAATACTATCCATATGGCGCGTATTTCTTCGTATTATCTAACATTTTATTGTATAAATCTTTAGCCTGTTCCGGAGCAATCGTAACTAACGGATCGTTGGCGAATGCCGCAAAACCGAGTTCCCGATCTTTCGTTAATGCTGCTCGGAGTATCGTTTCCTGATTATATACATGACGATTCACCATGGAGTTTACTTGCGACGGCAATTCTCCTGCCATAACCGGACGGACCGAATTAAGAGACAAATAAGCGTTTGTTTCAACTACCGCTCCATGCTTAACATTACCAAGCTGACCTTGGTTCGGTATATTCACATTTGTAACAAATTCTTTAATGCCCAGCAGCGCCTTCATGATCGCAATCGTTTCTTCGCCTGTTTTCTTTAGATTAAACGCTTCTTCCCCGGTTACCAACCGCTTGCTCTGCTGAAATAGCTTCTCTCCTTTTTCAATGCGAAGATCGACCGGCGTTATGCTGAACTTCCAACGGGCAATTGTTTCCCGATCCTTCAGATACCAGTATCCGGGCATAAATTCAGCTAAATGGCGATCTCCGGCGGCGGCAATAACGCCAAACTTCTTGAATAAATCAAAATGAATGCGGTGTGCCGACCGGAATACATTTTCATGCCATGGTCCATAGTGGTGCTCTTCGTAACCCTCCCGATAATATTTGTCTGCGAACTCTGCATAAAGCGGCAATAAATCGATTCCTTTGTAGCTGGCTTTATCGATCCAGGTAAAGTGGTTAATGCCCATGACATTGACATTGATCTCCGTACGATGCTGTACGTCTTCAATTCCCTTCATTTCTTTAAGCATTTGAGCAAGCAGCTTTTGCGTGCCGAATACCTCATGACAACAGCCGATCGCCTTAATGCCAGGGAATACTTCGTATAATGTCCTTACACAAAGCGTCATCGGATTTGTAAAATTGATTACCCATGCGTGAGGCGCATGTTGTTTAATATGTTCGGCAAGTTCCGCATAGATTGGGATTGTCCTTAGAGCTCGTACATGGCCTCCCGGCCCCACCGTATCTCCGACCGACTGATAGATGCCGTATTCTTCCGGAAGATGTACGTCCGAGTACATTTCTGCAAATGAACCCGGCAAAATAGAAATAATAATAAAATCGGCATCTTGCAATGCCTGCTCTAACGAGGGCACCGCTTCATATTTCCACTTGCCCTTCACTTCATCACGATCGTAAATGCTATTGCCAATGGCGGCATTGTCTTCGGCAGCTTGTTGATTGATATCGTACAGTTTTACGATTCCAGACATTGTCGGCTCACTGGCCAAGTCGCTCATCAGCCCCCACGCCCAACCACGCGACCCGCCTCCGATATAAGCAATGTTCAGATTGGTGCGTACCGCTTGTTGTTCAGTCATTTCTTTATTCCCCTTTTTGCTTGAATTTGATCGCAGCCAGCCCTGCTGGAGGAATCGGCAACTTATGAATGCCAGCATAAAAATCGCAGCTAAAGCGTCCCGTTACATTCCCGCAGCAGTCTGTCATTTCCACCTTGGCCTCTCCCATCGATTGCTCCAGATTCAGGTAAATGTCTTCCTTCAGTCGTCCATTAACGACTATGTATTGCGTCACTTCTATTCCGGCGTCTATGGAAATCATTGCATCGTGATAGGAAACAATAATCGATTTATTTTCCTTCCTTGCTTCGACAACAGGATACAACAGTTCCGGATTCATCGGCATAATACGGCCTTCCAATAAAACATCGCGATTCTGCTTCCAGACGCTTAACCAGTGGCGAAGCATACGTTGATGCTCGATCGGAATCTGATCCAGCAGCACAGAAACCTGGGGTACCGAAAACAACAAGCCGATTAGCTGCAGCGCAGCGCTCTCTACTGGCTCCTGGGGATTCCACATGATCATGTCGGCATGGGTTGCCGTTGATCCGCCTATCAATCGAATATCAATGGTGCGAGTTCTATTTTGAATACTGTCATTAGGGCAGTCTCCCGCTCTAAACATATTTCCGTATTTGCGCATGGCAGGACCGATATACGGTTGCCGGAATTCGATCATAATATCGGGCTTCAACTCTCTCAGCCGCGCGATGATGTCGGTAAGCAGCCGATCCACCGCGGCAGGCAGAGAGTCGATGTCCTTGCCCTCGCGATTTTGATCCCCCTCCACTTCCGGCATATAAAACCGGTCGATAAAATCCAGCTTGAACCCGTCCAAATTCCAGCGTAATACCGCATTCTCATAAGTTGAAATAATATATTCTCTGACTTCTGGATAGCGCGGATCCAGAATCCCCGCTCCAATTCGCTCATTATAGTCAATAAATCGGTCTTTGAATTGATCCCATGCTCTGCTGAATTTCCCTACATAGGGAACGGAATACCATAATATAAATTTCATCCCGAGCTTATGGATCGAATTAACGTGATTGGCGAAATCGGGAAACTTGCCTTCGTATACATCCCAATCGCCGCAATAGGCATAGCCTCTACGATTGTCGCTCGTTTGCCAACCGTCGTCGACAATAACGGCATCCATGCCTAATGCCTTGGCTATCGCGCATTGCTCTTCGACATGCTGGGCAGTCATATTTTGATGCATGCTGTACCAAGTCGAATACATTGGGGTTTTAGCCGCTTCGGGGACGCGAGCCGGTCGATATTCGGGCATCCCGCTCCACCATTCCTGGACATCATTTAAGCTGTCGTAATAAGCAATCTCCCTTGTATCTACAAGCAAATAAGCTTCGTAGGCGTCCAAGGGCGCCGTAACTTCCGTAAAGAGCTTGATGCCGCAATTGAAAACAGCCCCTTCCTCATGGACGCCAGCAAAATATTCGACGGTATTGAGCGCATCGGAGAACGCAAACGTCAGCCGATTGCGCCCGTTGCTATTGAATAAAGACAACACGGGAGCTGAAGCGGCAGCATTCGATTTCAGGTTTCGCATCCAATCCGCTTTATAGCTTTTGTTGCGGTCGGCAGCCGGGTGCCAACTCGCTTGAATATCCGAGATCGGATGCGTCCATTCCAGCGCAAATACAGGGGGGATTTCTTTTAGTGCTGCGTTTATTTTGATACCAATGAGCGCCAGCCCATCCGCTATATGGGAGCAGGTCATTATAGACGAGAATCGATCGCCCTCTCCTGTTAATACGAACGTATGGGTGCTTGTAGAAACCTGCTGCATCAAACATTCATTCCCCTCGTTTAAGGTTGGTCTGTCACTGATTCTTATTTCTTGTCGACGATGCGTGACACCACAAGGTAACGATCGGATCTTCGATACTCGAAATCAGATGATGGTCCTCCTCCGGTTCTACGATGATTACATCTCCGGTTGCAATGGGATGGCATTGTCCATTGATCTCAACCGAACCTTTACCTTGCAAAATAACGAAAGCTTCGCAATCACTATGAATATGATAGTCTCTCCCGTCCGGTCCATCGTTCGTATGGCTGCGCCCGCCTGGCTTGCTAAAGGAAAGGCCCCCCGAAGATATAAATTTTCCTGGCAATACATCTTGCAGAATATGACCTTCCGTCACATCATGCAGTTCCTGCAAACGAATCCTTTTCATTTATTGTCACTCCTCTAGCGCATGCAGTCGATACATGCGGCTTCGAAAGTCGCCCTTCCATTGAGGGAGGTTTAGTCCAATGTTCATGAGTTCATCGCCGCCAAACACTGCTTCCGCTTCTCCATCGCTCAACTCCGTGATTCGATAGTCTTTTGCGGCATCCAGTCCGTGCAAATGAAGCTTGCGCAGAGGCGGGTTTGGCTTGGAGAGCACCTGGAAATAGACAAGCACCGCTTCGGCTTTATCTTTGGACACGAACATCCACGCCGTTTCATTTCCTTCAAACGGACTCAGCAGCCGATAGAAATCTCCAAATTGAATAACCGAACGGGACTCCTTATAAGCGGCAATCTGACGTTTTACTGCTTCTTTATCCTGTTCGGTAAGCCGAGTAAGATCGAGCTCATAACCCAGATTGCCAGACATTGCCACATGTCCTCGCGAGTCTATCGAGGTTATGCGATGAACTTGATGATTAGGCACAGCCGATACATGGGCTCCGATCGAGCTAATCGGGTAAACAAGACTTGTACCATATTGAATCTTAAGCCTTTCAACAGCATCCGTATTATCGCTCGTCCATGTTTGCGGCATATAATACAGCATACCCGGATCGAATCGCCCGCCGCCTCCCGAGCAGCTTTCAAACAGGATATGTGGAAATGCCGTTGTCAAACGTTCCATCACCTCATACAACCCAAGCATATAGCGATGCGCGGTTTCCCTCTGACGTTCCGAAGACAGCGCGGCCGAACCTACTTCCGTCATATTGCGGTTCATATCCCATTTCACATAGGCAATTGGACAACTGGACAATATGTCTGACATAACATTAACAATGTACTTTCGCACATCTTCTCTGGTAAAGTCCAAAACAAGTTGATGTCTGGCCAATGTTCGGCGCCGATCCGGCACGTGTATGCACCATTCCGGATGACACCGGTAAAGTTCACTGTCGGGAGAGACCATCTCCGGCTCGAACCAAAGGCCGAATTGCATCCCCAGCTTGTTGATTCGTTCCGCTAGGTCCTCCAATCCATTCGGCAACTTGTTGCGATCGACAAACCAGTCGCCTAACGAGCCGCGGTCGTCGTCTCGTTTGCCGAACCATCCATCATCCAAAACTAACAATTCAATTCCCATGTCTCTGGCATCCATTGCTATCTCTTCAATCTTGCCGGCGTTAAAATTAAAATAGGTTGCCTCCCAGTTGTTTACAAGTACAGGTCTGACACGATCCCGGTATTCGCCGCGACATAACCGATTACGGTACAAGCTGTGGAAAGTACGAGACATTCCGCCAAGCCCCGCAGATGAGTGAACAAGCACAACCTCCGGCGTTTGAAACGATTCTCCCTTCTCCAACAACCATGAGAAATCAAACGGGTTTATCCCCATTACGACTCGGGTCGTATCATAAGGGTCAACTTCCGCCTGAGCCAAAAAATTGCCGCTGTATACGAAGCTAAATCCATACACTTGCCCTAGATGCTCTCCGGCATCCTTGGATAGAAGAGCGATAAAGGGATTATGAGAATGACTGCTTGCTCCTCGTCTGCTTTCGATTACAGCGCCGCCTGGAGCAAGGCTTCTTCTGGCAATATGTCGTTCCCTTGCCCATGTTCCATCTAGATGAAGCAAATCGTAATCGGAATGAGGCAAATCGATACTCATGCTTAATGCGCGATTAAGCCTGAACTTGCCAGTTCCCTCGTTCACGAACAGAACGGATCGGGTTATGGCGGCATAATCCCGAAATACGGTATAGGTTAGAATCACTTTCAAACCGATCCGTTTATCCCTCAAGACGATATCTAACGATTCCGATTCCGACTCTTTCTCCACATAAGTGGCAGGCAAACCGCTCAGACTTTGCTTTCCGGAGTAAATTCGATGGGAATCATATTCCAATTCGCTTACCGTTGTCCCATTTTCCAGTTGAAGCTCGAATGCCGGCACACGAAAATCACTGCTTCCGAATGACGGGAACTCCTGCGGAAGCGTATCCAGCGATAGGCTGGGATCATTCGGATCCGTAGAAGGCGAGAAGGAACAGCGGCTTCTTCGCGCTAATAAGCCGGACAGATTCGTCCCTCGAACCTTTGCCCCCCAATACACGTGGCTCAAGTGCTTGCCATTAATCACTTGCATGATGTAACTGACTTCCGAGTTATACAAATGGATGGATTGCGTCTCTCCATCAAAAAAAATACCCGCTTTTAGCTCCGGAGGGAATGCGCTTATGACACTCACCGCTTTCTCTTTATTCGATCATTGCGAAAGCCTTGTTCTGATTTTCAGGATACGTTCCGCTTTATTATAAGTTAACGCCCAAACGAAACACATGTCATAATCCCAACTCCGTATGGCGTAACTTACGATTTTGACGTCTCTTCCGCTAACGTCGTACTTTTACGAAATACCTTGCCGTCGATTGGATTGTTAATGGGGATAACTTTTTGAGGACAACACAAATAACCTTCATCGGCATGAAGGTTGGGGTGGAGGAGATCACGTTCTGCTTATTAGGTCAGCCCCAAAGTAAGAAAAGCTGATACGGTAAAGCATGGGCGTATGCGCCTTCTCAAAACAAAAGAAGCCTTGCTGTGCAAGGCTTCTGGGTTCTTAAGATACTGGAGCGGGTGATGGGAATCGAACCCACGCTATTAGCTTGGAAGGCTAAAGTTCTACCATTGAACTACACCCGCATTATAAAAAGATGGTCGGGACGACACGATTTGAACATGCGACCCCCTGGTCCCAAACCAGGTGCTCTACCAAGCTGAGCTACGTCCCGATAAGTAAGCAAACATTAGAAAAAATGGCGCGGCCTAAGAGATTCGAACTCCTGACCTTTTGATTCGTAGTCAAACGCTCTATC
>NZ_BDQX01000177.1 GCF_003112455.1 Paenibacillus agaridevorans | reverse complement strand
CGGTGGACAGCGAAGCATACGAAGCAGGCGAAACAGTCAACGTATTGGATAAAGGCACTTTGGTAAAAACAGGCCATACATTTGCAGTCTGGAACACAGCTTCTGACGGCGGCGGTACCGATTACGCAGCGGGTGCGACACTCACCATGGGC
>NZ_BDQX01000176.1 GCF_003112455.1 Paenibacillus agaridevorans | reverse complement strand
CCTTGGGTATGATTACGCTTGTGAAAGAGGATTAGTCTTTCAAAACTGACAACGAGCGAGCAACAATCCTGCCTGAGAGTTACTGCTATGGAAGCTTAGCTTCCTATCCAGTCATCATCGTGACTGGGTA
>NZ_BDQX01000175.1 GCF_003112455.1 Paenibacillus agaridevorans | reverse complement strand
GGCAAATTCCCCGCCCGCCGCCAGCCGCTTGGCCACGACGGCTTTCGCCTCCGCCGCACGCTTCTCCGGCTCCACGATATCGCGCATCGCCTCCATGAAGGAGGATTCCGCCGTCTCTTCGCCGTCCCGCTTGCTGTACGAGATCAGCTCCAGATGATAGCGCGCCCGCGTCATGCCTACATAGAACAGCCGTACCGCTTCTTCCATTAGAGGCTGCTCGCCCGTGCCGCCGTCCTTCTTATGCGGTCCGGCATACTTGGCATCTTCCGACGAAGGGATGATGCCGTCGATGAGATCCACCATATAGACGCGGTCGAACTCCAGCCCCTTGGCGCTATGAAACGTGGAGAAGGTGACGGCATTTTGCCCCCGCCTGCCCTTGGCGGTACGGAGCAACGTCTCCAAATATTTGAGCCTGGCCGCGAAGTCCTCCATGCTCTCCAGCCCGTCGGCGATTTCCTCCAGCGTGTTTAGAATGCCGATCAAATACTCTTTGCGGAAGCCCAGTCGCTCGCACATTTTCTCCAGCGCCTTCTCGTATCCCAGCCGTCCGCGAATGACCGCGATCGCCTGTTTCGGCGGCATGCCCCGCATGCCCTGGAACGTCTCTTTGGCATCCGCAATCGGCTTCGTCTGGTAGTCATGCAGCTTGACGAACTGCAGCAGATTGTCGAACACCGACTCGTTGTTGTCAATTTCCTTGAGCACCGCCATCTGATGTTTGCTGATGTAACCGTTCAGCTTCAGATGAATGCGCTCCAGCAGATCCGCGCGCCGATCCGTAAACGTCATCCGCATAAAGTTGAGCACGTCCTCCACCACCCAGTGGGAGAAAAAGCGGTTGTCCGCATCCTTCATATAGAAGGGAATGCCCGCGCGGTCGAATTCGTTCATCAGCACGATGGACGAAGCGTTGTTGCGAAACAGCACCGCAGTCTCGGACAGCTTCTCTTCCCGCTGCAGCCGTTTCACGAGATATTTGGCCTGCTTGCGGTAGTCCGAGAATCGCTTGAACTTTGGCTTGTCCCCCGCCCCGTTCTTCGTGAACATATTTTTGGGATAACGGTTCTTGTTCCGCTTGATAAACTGGTTCGCCGCCTCCACGATCCCCCCGTCCGACCGGTAATTCTGCTCCATAAACAGGATCGCGGCCTTGGGGTAGCTCTCCTTGAAGTTAAGCAAATAGGACGGCTCCGCCCCCCGCCAGCTATAGATCGACTGATCGTCGTCGGCCACGACGCACAGATTCCGATGACCCCGGACCAGCTTCTCGACGATCGCATGCTGCACCATGGACGTATCCTGGCTTTCGTCCGTCAGCACGTAGTCGTAGCGCCGTTGGTACTTCGCCAGCATGGCGGCGTCCCGCTCCAGCGACTCCTCGGCGATCGTAAGCATGTCGTCGAAGTCGATGAGCCTCTTTGCATGACCAGTCCGCTTGAAATTCTCATATTCCCTCGCAATATCGCCGGCATTCGCGACATCCGTCTTAACGGAGTCCCAATCGGCCTCGGGAATCATTCGATTTTTAGCGTAGCTGATAAAGGTCGTAAGCTCCTCCAGCTGATCATCCGTTATATTCTCGCCGTTTACGCGCTTGAACAGGTTGCGCAGAATGATCCGCTTGTGCAGCGGAAGCCCTTCTTCGCCGAGCGCCTCCCCGTCCTCTTCTTCTTCGGTCCTGCCCTCGATAATCTGATACGACGTGCCGTCTCTCCACAGCCGTTCTCTCGCGATCTCGAACGCGAGACTATGAATGGTAGAGAAATCGACGGGAGGCAGCGCGGGGAAAAACCGGGCGAACCGGTCCCTCATATCCCTCGCCGACGCCCGGCTGAACGTCACGGCCTTGATCCGCGAAGGGTCCGCGCCCTTCTCTTCGATGATGTAGCCGATGCGCATAATCATCGTCGTCGTTTTGCCGGATCCGGGCGAAGCAAGCAGAAGCAGCGGTCCCTCCGTCTGCAGGACGGCTTTCCGCTGCACTTCGTTTAGCTCGACGCCGAGCTCCCTTTTTTTGCGCGACAGAAAATCGTTGTTCCCCTTCATGCTCCCCTTGCCCTCTTTCCGCCCTCAGACTTGCTTGTTGCACTATTGTATCACAATCGGCGCCTGGGGGCTGAACGGGTGGGAGTCTTTGCGGATATCGCTACGAAGAAACCGGGATCTTTTTGCCCTTGCCCCGGAGCTTGGCAGCCTGCTTGTCCACAAAGAGCACGCTTTCAGAATCGATCTCCAGAACGCCTTCGAGCTTCATGATCTCTTCCATCGCCTTCAGAAAATCGCTGGCCTTGAAGCCTTTCAATTTGAACTGAAGCGTTGTGCAATCCCCATCGGCATCCGATGTTTCGTCGCTGCGCCGGAACTCTATCCGTTCCTGCTTGATCATCAGATTCGATATTCGAATGTTATTCTCTTCGAACACCATGGCAATTCGCCCCCACAATCCGGGGCTGTCCATCACCTTCAGTTCGATTGACTGGTACCGACGATTGCGCAGCAACACCTTCTCCCACTTGTTAAGAACATACAAGCTGATCAGCACCATCAGTGTACACACCAGCGCGCCTGTATAGAAGCCTGCGCCTACGCAGAGACCGATCGCAGCCACCGTCCAGATCGATGCCGCCGTCGTCAATCCTTTAATCACATTGCCATTGCGCAATATCGCGCCGGCCCCCAGAAAACCGATGCCGCTAATCACTTGCGCCGCCAGCCTTGCAGGATCGACTCGGACATTGGCTTCGTCGATAAATTGACCAAAGCCGTAGCTAGACATGAGCATGATGGTTGTAGAGCCGAGACAGACCAAAATATGCGTACGGAAGCCCGCCGCATGGTTGCTCCATTCGCGTTCTATGCCGATCAGGCCGCCCAGCAGCGCCGATAAAACCATACGGATTGTTAAATCCAGCCAGGATATTTCCCACACGCTTTCCATCTCCATTAACATCGACTATCACCCTTTCGCCATTGCCTACACGGAAATGGGGATTTATTCAGTAGAAAAGGGCCATGAGATGGCCCTTTCTTCTAATGCTCGATTATTGTTCCAGCACCCTTCTTAATAGCTCGGGCTTATTTGTAATAATGCCTGCTACATCCAATTCAATAAGTCTTTTCAAATCCGCTTCTTCATCAACAGTCCACGTATAAACGGTTTTGCCCGCATGATTTGCAATGTCCATAAAGGCTTCTGTTACAAGCGAGTGGTGCGGATGCAGCGAAAACACCTCGACTCCCGATTCGTTCTCGAACTTTTTGAAATCTGCAGCCTCGAGATCGTAAAGCAAGCCAATTCGAATTTCAGGCAATAATACTTTTAGCTCTGCCAAGCATCCATAATGGAACGATGATACGACTGTACCTCCGATCCGGTCCGTTTTTTTTAATACGTCAATTAAGCGATCTAACATCCCGGGCGTTTCGGCAGCTTTTATTTCCACATTAAACTGTACATTTGCAGGTACCTTCGTCAACACTTCTTCTAGCAGAGGAACATATTCCCCGGCATATTGATCGCTAAACCACTTGCCGCAATCATAACCCTTAATATCTTTGTAATTTAGATTAGCGATGTCGCCTGCGCCATTAGTCGTGCGATCTAATGTGTGGTCATGAATAACGACGACCTGCTTATCCTTGGTAAGATGAACATCCAGCTCGATCATACCGCATCCCTGCCTGACACCTAGCATAAATGCCGCTAAAGAATTTTCGGGAGCCTCCGCCGAAGCACCGCGATGCGCGATTACAAGTGGCTTTGCCGCTTTCATTCTGTTTCCTCCATTTTAAATAGAAATAATGGGGCATAACTACGGAGTAAAGGAAATACCGCCCGCTGCGTTAATTCTCACCTTATAGCTAGCCGTTTTTCCTTGATAGGATGCGGTAATCGTGACCGCACCTGGACGGTGAGCGGTTACAACGCCAGATTCAGATACAGATGCCGTCCGCGGCTTGCCGCTTGTGTACGTTGCGCCTTCGCTTATCGTTTGCCTTGTTCCATCTTCGTAGATTGCAGTAAGGACTAAACTTAAGGTAGAATGCGCCTGCATACGCGGATCCAATCCGCTAAGCTCAAGCCGAATCAATTCAGGCTCAGGCGGAACGTCCTTTTTAACAATAACTAGCTCATAGGATGAAATCAAGCCCTCATACTCCGCCGCGATAAGCACGGTCCCTTCCGATTTCGCCGTTACTACGCCGCCAGCGCTGATCTCCGCAATACTTGGATCACTGCTTGTATAGGTGACGTCCGTCTCTACCTTTTCACGGCTTCCATCGCTGTATACTGCAATGGTCGTCGTTTGATCGCTCTCTCCAGCGATCAGTACAGCCGCTCCTTCGAGCTCAAGCTCAATCAGGGTAACGGGCTCTTCTTCGTCGCCTTCCGATACCGATTGTAAAACAGGACGTTTAGCAACATCATCCCATTTCCAGATCGCGTTAAAGTCCCAACCTAATCTGTCTGTATAGGTGGATGGAGTCTCTATCTCCGTTTCAGATAGACCTAATCCTTTAAGCGTTGTTAATGCTCCTTCAGCAACACCTTCTTTATTTACAATCATGCCGTCAAATGCATAATTATTTTCGAGAGTGGCGGTGTGCCCCGTAAGAACCCGTCCCATTACACGGTTCGCCATCGTTGGCGCTGTAACCGAAGGACCTATAGCAATGACATTTCTGACGACCGTATCATTGTATCCATAGCCAGTCACTCCGCCCGCATTGCTCGTAATCGCCCGAACGGTTCCGGACGCATACACGTTTTCCGTTAAGCTGCCCGCGTTCGTTATTCCGATTATTCCGCCGGCCTGACTTACCTGGGCGGTTACATCCGCGGTAGAGTAGCTGTTCCTAACGATACCGTTGGAATAGCCTGCTAGCCCGCCCACTGTGCTGGAGCCCGTAATGGAGCCTGTTGAAAGACTATTCTCTACCTCGCCATTGTTCGTGTTGACGAGTATGCCTATTCTGCTCCCGCCAGTGACGCTGGCATCTATCATAGCGATATTTTTAATCACTCCGCCATTTAGATGGAATAAGCCGCCGCTCGCGGAATTAAAGTTAACTATTTTTTTCCCGTCGCCATCGAAAACGCCGGTGAAGGAAACCACTTTAAATAGTGATTCGGCCGGTTGTCCGGAATAATCCAAATCTTGATCCAAAATATATTTTTCCGCCGGGAAGCTTTCCATCACGTTCAGATCAGCTATGGATTTGATTTTGTAATAACCTGCTTCATTTCTTTCCAATGGCACGACAGGCTCTTTCGCCTCTTCAGGATTACTGCTTAATACCGGACGCTTTAACGTATCGCTCCACATCCAGACCGACTCAAAATCCCAATTCAGTCTATCGGTATACGTAATAGGGTCTTCGACTTGCTGCTTTGATAGCCCTAAACCCTTTCTATTATTGGCAGCGGCGATACTTTCTCCTTCTTTATCCACGATCATGCCATCGAACGCATAATTATTCTCAAGCGTTGCGGTATGCCCGGCAAGAACTCGTCCCACCACACGGTTCGCCATAGTTGGAGTCACGACTGAAGGGTTAAGAGCCATAACGTTTCTGACGACCGTATCATTATAGCCGTAGCCAGTCACTCCGCCTGCATTGCTTCTAAGCGCCTGAACGGCTCCGGATGCATACACGTTTTCCGTCAAGCTGCCTGAGTTTGTAATTCCGATCAGACCGCCAGCCTGGTTCAGCTGTGCCGTTACATCTGCAGTCGAATAGCTGTTTCTCACGATGCCATTGGAATAGCCCGCTAGACCGCCCACAGTGCTGGAGCCTTCGATCGAACCCGTTGCATAACTATTTTCTACCGTTCCGTTGTTCGTGTTAACGAGTATGCCTATATTACTCCCGCCAGTTACGCTTGCATCTACCATAGCTATGTTTTTAATCGTCCCGCCATTTAGATGGAACAAGCCGCCATTTTCTGATTTAAAGTTGTATAACGATTTATGATTTCCATCAAAAATGCCAAGGAAAGGCGTCCCCTTAAATAAGGGTTCAAAAAGCTTCCCTTCAAAATCAAGATCGTTTTCCAGTCTATAATTTTCATTCGGAAATTCAGAAATAATCCCCAAGTCGCTAATTGAACGGATGATATAATATCCGTCTTCGTTCTGATCAAGCTTCGGCTTAGGCATATTGTCTTCGTTAATTTGTTCCAAATTGCTTTGCAGCAATGGACGTTTGGCCTCTTCACTCCAGGTCCAGATCGAATCGAAATCCCAACCGAGGGTCTCTATGAAAAAGGATGGCTTCGCGAATACGAGTGAACCGACCCCTTGACCCTTTTCATTGTTCGGATCATTCACTGTAACATTCTCGCTGCTAACGAACATATTTTCATCGGCGTAATTATTGACTAAAGTGGCTGTATCCCCGGCTAACACTCTGCCGACAATTCGATTGGATGCCGTACCTGTAACAACTGACGGATTTAATGCCATACTATTTCGAATGACCGTATTGTTATATCCGTATCCGCTGATACCGCCGGCATTTGACTCTTCTGCTATAACTGCTCCCATGGCATAGACCTGTTCCGTTACACTGCCCCGATTGGTAATCCCAATGATACCGCCGGCTTGCTTGCCTCGTGCACTGACGCGAGCAGTAGAATAACTGTTTTTTACGATACCGCTCGAGAAACCCGCAAGCCCGCCAACCGTAGAATTGCCTCTAATAGATCCGGTGCTGTAAGCATATTCCACGATTCCGTCATTCTGATCGACCAGGATCCCAATATTGCTTCGGCGTACATCAATGTCGGCATTGATTATTCCAACATTTCGAATCGTCCCTTCATTAATAGCAAAGAGACCCGCGCCGCCCGAGGAGACAACAACGCCTGTAATCGTATGTCCCCTCCCATCAAACTGCCCGGTAAATGGCGTGTCATTCGCGCCAATTGCTTCAAAAAACAGACCCTTGCCATCAATGTCCCGATCTAAAATAAAATGTTTGTCCGGAAACTCACGCATTTTATGAAGTCCGCTGGCACTTTTGATTTGATATGGGTTGTCTTCCGAACCATCGCCCAGCATTCCTTCTTTAGCGATTAACGGGTCCGTTAACGGTTCTCTATCGATTGGATTATTAACCAGTCTTACGACGATCGTATGTTCATCGCCAAATGCAAGAGGGTTGTCCAATAGGATGATTTGTTCACGTCCGAGATGTTCTAGTGTCGCTTCTTGAATAACCGTTTCCAACAGCTGTTCGCCTGTATGATCACGTTTCTCCCCGATAACGGTGACACGTTCAACCCCGCTCGGGTAATTCAAAACCCCAACGCCCTTCAAGACATTATTTTCTATAATGGCGCTCGTTAAGTTCAAATAATTTTCAGGTTGTTTCATCGTAAATGAATCAATTTCTAACCCGTCGCTATTGTAAGCTTTCAAAGTGAGGGATTGATCGTTTGACTCTAAAATAACGCCTGTCTGCTTCTTTTCATCGTAAACGATATGATCCCAGTCAAATGATTTATTATCATGGAATGTTGGACCTGATGAACCAACCGTCACAAAAGTTGTACCTAGATTCATCGCTTCTTCCGATACATCCTTTTCACCGTTACGTATAGTTGTCCGTTTGTAGACATGATCATGACCGCCAATGTACAAGCTCACGCCAAGCCGTTCGAATGCTTGAGACAATTTCGCTCTCATCATATCCATCCCGGTCTCATCGCCGGATTGACCGCCATAATAAGGATAATGCCCCATGACGATTTTCCACTTTTTATCGGTTGCCCGCATATCTTTTTCCAGCCATGACAGCTGCTTGTCGAAATCCACCATAGAATTCAGAACAGCGATATGCATATCGCCATTGTCAAATGAATAATTCGTTTCCCGATAACTGCCTCCGCCATTCTTCGGCAGGTTAAAAAATCCGGAGTACGGCCCGAATTTCCGCTCCGTCGCATGTTCGCGATCCCCGACAATAGGAGCAGAAACAAGAGCCAAATCGTTGTTGTAAATGTTGGTAAACACATCATTCCAAGCATAATGATTGCCGCCTAGCCAGGCCAAGTCGCCGACTTGAATCACAGTCTGTCCGTTTGCGTTTTTCTCCCGCAGAACGTCCAACATATCCGTAAAGAGTTGGAAGCTTTCCGGATTGCGATCGGGAACTTCAAGATCCCCCATCACATACATGACGGCTTCTTCTGTAGCTGGCGCGGTCCTGAAGCTATAACTGCTGCTCCAAGGTCCAGTCGGCGAAGCCCCATATCGATAGTCATAGGTTGTCCCTAAATCGAGATCTGTTAAGTTCGCTTCATGAGCTGCAAGCACGCGATAGTTGCTCTTGGCAAACGTATCGCCATAGGCGACTTGAAAATACGAAACTTCCGCTTGGACCGCTTCAGCATTGTCCCACGTCGCCTCTGACTCCGGCTTAAACTGAACATACGACGTTTCTAATGCCTTATCCGTCACCAAATTGATGCCAACTTCATGTTCGTTTGCACCTACATTAACAATAGGTTGAAATTCATTTAATATTTTATCGGCATCCAGCGTTTGTTGATCAACAAGCAAGCGAATAAGTTCAACACGCGTATCTCCTTGAGAGTCGGTTGCTACATACTTAATGAAATATTCCCCGTACATCTCGACCTTGAATTGCCGATTTGCAACAGCTACTTCTCCTTTATCATTAAGAACGATCGCTTCCACCGATAAAGATTGACCGCGATTATCCGTCGCCGAAGCGCTAAGCACTTCTACTTGATCCCCAAGCTTAATCGTAGCCGGATATTGTCCTTGCACCGTAATTTCAGGCGCATGCACCGTGCCCCTCGTTTCCTCGCCAATCCAGATTGGAGCACTTATAGCTTCTTCGCCGTCCCCTTGGAAAGCTCTAACGAGGAAATAGTCCCCATCCGTACTTGCAAAGGTTTCTTGCATTTCAAATGGATTGCTGGCAATATTGCTGTACTCCTTGACGATTTCGCCGCTGTTTTTGTACACAACGACTTTATCCAAATGATCAGTGGCATCAGGGTCGTTTATTCGTATATGAAGACTAATTTCATTTGTATCGGCTGGAAGGATCGCCCCCATCATCTGACCGTTTGCCGAAACCGCCATTTCTAAATTACGATCAAATGATACATAGGTGCGATGATTTCGCATCGCCTCGTAAAGACCTTCTCTTGTGAGATTATCCCCCCACATTCCGGTCACATGGGGCTGTACCATCCCCCAGTTTCCTTTGTGCTCGTCTCCGCCAAACACAGGGGATACATGCCAGCCTCGATCTAACGCCTTGGTATAGATCGCAAAATCATTGGAGGATTTGTATTCCATCATGTTCAGGTTTCTGTCAACATCCCGGTTATAGTGTTTAAATTCATTAAAGCTCCAATTTCCCGACGAACGTGGATGATTAAACTGAGCAATCGCGTTAGGATCTTGGGCAAGTCTTGCGTAAAAGGTTGGCAAATCGTATTTGATGTCGCTCCAGCCCCAAGTGCCATCCGCACCTACTCCATGTGTTCTTGCAAACCATGGGGCATTAAATACGTTAATATGGCCCGATTCATCATACCAAGTCACTTCTGTACCAGGCAGCGTAATAAATTCGTTATCACGATTGTGAGCATCTGATTGCTCATGCAGCAGCTTGTATTCTTCTGAATAAGAGTCCTGTACATTCGTAATAAAATCACTGCCCGTACTGATGTCATAAGTGACGTCGTGTTCAGTCACAGCATAAAAATCAAAATCCGTATTTGCTTTCACAAAATTGTAAGCATCGTTAGGCAGCAATATCCCATCGCTAAGAGATGTATGGGTATGCATGTGACCTTTAAACAGGGAAGCTCCTAAGTACTCGGCTCTCTCTTTAGTAGAATCAACACCTTCTTTCTCTGAAGACGCGAATACCAAAATTCCGTAACTAAGACTTACAACCCCCGCAATGATACAAGCCAGCATAATAAAAGGCAGTCTTCTTCTTTGAGACTTCACTCAAATCCTCTCCTTTTTCGGCTGTTCATCTCATCTATCTTGTTAATCACAGTCGCAACAATGACTTAATGACAGGTGCAAGCGATTGTGCTATGCGCAAAAATCCGAGGTCAGTTGGATGTGTTCCGTCAACCGTACATTCTTCGGCGGAATCATTGCCCAGCAGCTTAAGGCCGTCAACGAAATGGATATTATGGTCACCTTCTTTCCGCCTCTGTTCCACATTCTCGATCTGAATCAGCCTGCGGCGATCATTAAGCTCCCTTCTCTTCATATAGAACTGGTCTTCGGCAGTGCTGATCCTGGAGACTACAAGTATAGGGACCTCGGGATGACGCTCTCTTAATATTTGGATAAAAGCAGGCAGCGTTCGTGCGATGTTGCCGGCCTCGCCCGTATTCCCTTCATAATCAAGAATAATAAGCGCCGGATCATCGATTTCCGAAATAATATGCGCGAGCTCCGGTTCGCCCTTTCCATTCCCCGAGAAGCCAAGATTTACGAACTCCATCGGAATCATACGGCTGAGAATATTGGTATAAGCCATACCCGGCCGGGAGGCGCATCCCCCTTGCGTAATCGAAGTTCCATATATAATGACGGGTTTACTGCTTGCATAGGCAGG
>NZ_BDQX01000174.1 GCF_003112455.1 Paenibacillus agaridevorans | reverse complement strand
GGAGAAATCCACTATATTGCGTCGATGTAGGCAGAGGAGAGGGAATGTAGCGGAGAAATCCACTATATTGCGTCGTTGAAGGCAGAGGTGAGCAAATGTAGCGGACAAATCCACTATATTGTGTCGATGCAGGCAGAGGTGAGCAAATGTAGCGTAGAAATCCACGATATCGCACCAACACGGCCTGTGCACGATCAGTATTGCCGAATCGCCCGGGCGCACGCACTAATTCCGCAGCGATCGCTGCGCGGCTATGAAAGCAGTCGGATATAGGTGGAGCGGGGTCCAAGCCATTGGCGGTGTTCGACGCACAGGTACGGAGCTTATGGAGAGTAAGGGGAGTAAATGTTTTGCAACCACATTGAAATAATAGCGGCAGGAATTAGCAATACTACATACGAGCTGCCACACCATATCACATCACTTGTACATTGTACAAAAAGGGGAGATTGCGGCAATGAAAAAAACGTACAGCATGATGTTTTCGCTGCTACTCGCAATTACGCTGGTACTGTCCGGCTGCGGGGCGGGCAAGAATAACACCGTCAACCCGGGAGCAGGCACCGGCGGAGATAAAGTACAGTCCGACGAAACAGGCAAGGACTTCCGGATCGGCATGGTAACGGACGTAGGCGGCGTTAACGATAAGTCCTTCAACCAAAGCGCGTGGGAGGCTCTGAAACGCGTAACTGCAGAGACCAGCGCTCAGACGAAGTTCCTGGAGTCCAAGGGCGAGGCCGACATGGAGCCGAACCTTAACAACTTCGTACGGGAAGGCTTTGATCTAACTTGGGGAATCGGTTTTTTGTTTACGGACGCGGTCGCGAAAGTAGCCAAGGAGAACCCGGATGCGAAGTTGGCCGTTATCGATACGGTCGTTGATGCGTCGAACGTGACGTCCATCACTTTTGCCGAACATGAAGGTTCGTTCCTGGTGGGCGTTGTGGCAGGCTTGATGACGAAGACGGACAAGATCGGCTTCGTGGGCGGACTTGAAATTCCCGTTATCAAACGTTTCGAAGCCGGCTTCCTGGCCGGCGTAAAGGCCGTGAAGCCTGACATTAAAGTCAACGTGGTATACACGGGCGCGTTCGATAAGCCGGATCTTGGCAAGAGCGCCGCAGCTACGATGTACAATAGCGGCATCGACATCATTTTCCACGCGTCCGGCGGTACGGGCAATGGCGTATTTAACGAAGCCAAGGACCGTAAGAAAAACGGCAAGGATGTATGGGTAATCGGGGTAGACAAGGACCAGTCGCTGGAATTCGGCGATGACGTTACGCTGACATCTATGATGAAAGGCGTAGAGACGGCTGTGCACAAGGTGTCGAGAGATCTGATCGCAGGCAACTGGCAAGGCGGCTCGGTGCAGGAGCTTGGTCTGAAGGACGACGCGGTTGGGTTGCCGGAGACCTCGAAGGCTAACGTCCCTGAGGAAGTATTGAAGCAAGTCGAAGAGTTCAAGGGCAAGATCGTTAGCGGCGAAATTACCGTTCCGACGAAATAAGCGGAAAGCCTGCTGCGCTAGCAAGAACCGTATAGTTCGTTTGTCGAAGCAGCGAGACCGGCAAGAGCCGG
>NZ_BDQX01000173.1 GCF_003112455.1 Paenibacillus agaridevorans | reverse complement strand
TCGTCGACGGACGGAGAACCCGCATGGGATAACCCGCAAGTCATCAGCAGGCCGCCGGAAGCCGTGCGAAGCCAATTCGTGCCGTCAGCGTCGTAATGCCCGGGATGAACGTCGCCGTTCGGCGATTGCCAGGACAAAGGAACTCCCCAAAGCTGTGCCAAAGAGATGTCCATCCCTTTAGACGGAGTCACCTCAAACGCAAGACCGGCGCCTGTACGCACCTCTATGATTTCCACTCCCGCAGATTTACCTTCCGTCAACGTCATCCGCCTTACTCCGCCTATTTGCCCCAGCTGGCCTACTCTGGCTTCTACCTCGCGGCGACTCCGTTTTTCTCCGTATAGCTGCATGCCGTTCGCTCCTTTGCCCTTGCGCTTCTTCGATGACAGGCTCCCCGGACAACCCGATTCTACTCGTCCTCAATCGTCACGGGCATTCTTACAATCGCAGGATCTGTAAAGATGTCCAGCTCGTCCCGGCTGGTGCTGGAAAATTCCGATACGACCGCGCCCTCAGGTCCTCCCTGGAACCAGTGTTTCGTCCCGGGCGCAATCGTATACTGCTCGCCCGGATGGAGAACGATTTCATGAAATACCGTATAATGCGGCTCACTTGCCGCAGGTACATTCGCCTGAGTGTGCGGAGTCGCTTCTCCTTCTACATACAGAAACACTTTCCCAGAGCGGCAGCGGAACGTCTCCATCTTGCCCGGCAAGCCGTCCACGTCCGGATGAAGATGCTCCGGACATGTCTGCCCCGGAAATAACACAAGATCCTTCGCGCAATACCGATCCGTGTTCACGTAAGTAATCAGTTCCAGTCCTTGCTCCTCCAGATTGCCAAGTCCGAAGCCCGCCACCTCGATCCCCGCGCGCTCCTCATCGGTCAATACGATTCCCGCTGCCGCAAGCATCTCCGCTGCGCGGGTTTGCGCCTTCCTCACTTCGCTTCTGCGTAACGTCATCTTGTCGCCGCCTCCTCCATGTTCAGCTTAGAACGTTTTCCCAAATGCCATACGATTGGCGGTATGTCCAGCCGGGCAGCGGCAACGTCGCCTCGCGCTGCTTCCAGCCCGATGCAATCCGCCCCTGCACAGTTTCCCAGTCCGGAATGCCGCTGACCGCATCCGCTCTCTCCACATTGCAAGCCCCGACGCCTACCGCACCTAACAGCATTTCTTCGATCGACAAACCTTTAACCAGACCGGTCAGGAATCCGGCAATCGTACAATCGCCCGCTCCAGTCGTACCGACGACATTGACGGCATAACAGGGAGCCAGCAGCTCCTTGTCCAGCCAATTACCCAGCCGTTCCGCATCGGGCGCGCACTTGCCCAAGCCGCGCAATCGCTCGGCGCTTGCCGTCGTCCGCACATACAAGCCGTGTTCGCCAAGCTTGATGCCAACAATCGCAGCTCCCATATCCAGCAGCTGCTGCGAGAGCGAACCCAGCAAAGGCCCTTCCGCCCAAGCCAGCAGCTCCGTCGTGCCGTGCCGCTCGCTCAGCTCATTGTATTTGTCCGGCCGCAGCATATACAAGATCTCTTCGAAGCTCGGCAGGAACACGTCCACAAACGGCAATGCTTCGGCGAGAATGGCCGCCCAATCGGCTTGCCCCGCCGGAGAGTCGGGATCCGGTCTGGCGAGGTCGAGCGATACCGTCAGTCCTTCCTCCTTCACGCCAGACAACAGCGTCTTTAGCTCTGCTCCCTGCCGTTCGTACATCCGTCGCATAAGCGGGGGATAGCCGAAATGGAACAGCTTTGCCCCTCGCAGCGACTCCATCGCGACATCCTCCGCCGTAAACGTATCGTTAGCTCCCGTACAATGCAGGAAGATCCGGTCTACATCGGGCGGACTGATGACAAGCGTATAGGAGCTATGTTCGTTCGGAGCGACAATCATGCCTTCGGCAAGATCGTCCCCATATTCGCCAAGTATACTCCGTATAGCATCGCCGAACAGATCTTCCCCTATCTTGCCCATGAGCTTGACGGGGATGCCAAGGCGATGCAAAGCCAGCCCCGTATTGGAGACGGCTCCCCCTGTCGACAGCTGAGCCGGCCCAATGTCAACCAGCTTGCCGGGTGCAAGCAGATCCCCGATTCGCCCATGACCCTGATGTCCGCCTGGAGCATTTTTGTTTCCGCCATGAATCGCGGGGATGACATCCAGGCAAATATGTCCGGCTACGACAATATCCGGATTTGCGGCGCCTCGGCTGCTCACGCCAGCGTCCCCCAGTCGACAACAGCCGTTCCGCCTGTCCGCCCGGATTCCAAAGCCGCAGTAAACAGGCAATGACTACCCGCCGCTTCCTCCGGCGTCGCGCAACGGAAGGGCTGCGAAATGCCTTGTTCGCCATGAACGACCTCGTCGCAGAAGGCCGCCCACATCTGCAGAATGGAGTCCGTAAATCCGAATTCGAAGATCCCGCCCGTAATTGTGCCATACGCGGAATTGTATGGCGCATCGACGATATGCCAGGCCTGCTGTCCGCCCGGTTTGTAAGGAAGGGAAGCGACCTGCTTCGGATTTTTGGTCGTAAACTCGGCTGACAGCTCCGTTCCCTGGATGCGAATAAACCATGTGTTGGCATGACCCGGCGCAATCCGTTTGGTAGACAGAACCATCGGGAACTGCCCCTTGTCCGACTTCACCTCGCAAGCCAAAATCGCATTGTCCCAAGTTTCGCAAGGAGCGCTTCCGCCTTTTCCGTCCGGACGTTCCTCGACGATCTTGGACAGCAATGCCCGCACGCTCTCCGGCTTCCAGCCGAATCGAAGCGGCAAGTGAAGCACATGAAGCCCCAAATCGCCCATGCAGCCATATTCGCCGTTCGTTGCAATCCGTCGCTTCCAGTTGATCGGCTTGTTCGGATCCAGATCGCTCGAATGCCAGAAGCCGGCCTCCACCTCGATTATTTGGCCGAATTTGCCTTCATTGACCCATTGTACAATCTGCTGAGCTCCCGGGTAAAACGGAAATTCGGACGAGCTCCGCACAACGACCTGCGGATTGTCCCGGATCGCCGCCATAATCTCTTCGTTCGCGCTGCGGTCGATGCCAAACGGTTTCTCGCCAAGCAGATGTTTCCCGGCACGAATAATATCGATATAGATTTGCTTATGAAGATTATGAGGCACGGCGCAGTATATCGCTTCAACTTTTGGATTCGCCAACAGCTCCTTATAATCGGTATACGCTTGCTCCACAGTAGGAACATTGTCCTGGAACCACTGCGTTGCAGCCGGATTCGCATCGCATACCGCCACAATGCGGGGCTCGAAATCCACGTCCGTCAGATGGCACCAGCGCGCCGCCGCGCTTGCGAATTCCTTGCCCATCAGCCCGCAGCCGATGACGCCGAACGAAATGATCGTTTTACTCATTTGTTGTTTGCTCCCTTCAGAATAGCCAGCGCTTGCTCCGCCGCTGCGCCTTCATGCACAATGCTCATCAGAGCGGCTGTCATGCCTGCAGGATCCGGATGCTGAACGACATTGCGCCCGTACACGATGCCGGAAGCGCCTTGCTTCATCAATTCGACCGTACGATTGATAATCTCTTCGTCGCTTGCCCGTCCGCCGCCTCGAACCAATACCGGAATGCCGGAGGCGATCTCGATCACGCGGTGATACTCCTCCACGTTATCGCAAGGATCCGCCTTGATGACATCGGCGCCAAGCTCCACGCCTTGGCGGACCAAAGGCATGATCTTTTTAATGTCGCCGTCCACCATATAGCCGCCTTTCTCTTCGTTTGGCAGCATCACAAGCGGCTCCACCATCAGCGGCATGCCATACTTCTCGCATTCCGTCTTCAGGAGCGTGACATTGCGCACGCATTGATGATGCAGCTCCGGCTGTCCCGGAAGCAGCAGCAAATTCACGCACACGGCGACGGCGTCGAGCCGAACGGCTTGTTCGATCGCGCGATCGATCAGCTCGCTGAACAGAAACCGCGGAAGCACGTTTCCGTAGATGTTCGCCGCATCCGTTCTCAGGACAAGCCCTGGCTTATGTTTGCCTGGAATATCTTGCAAATGCCTCGCCTGGCCTGCGCTTAACTGAATGCAATCCGGCCCCGCCTGAACAACCGTCGCAACGGCGTTTTTCATATTTTCAATGCCCGATAGGAATGAGAACTCGTTAAAAAAACCATGGTCAATCGCTACATCAAAACATTTTCCTTGCTCGCTAAACATCCGGTTTAATCTTGCTTTTGTAGACATGTCGATAACCTCTCCTTTTCGTTTGTAAAGTATTATGTTCGTTTATAACATTATGATATACAAAAAGAACATGGATGTCTACTGGATTTTTGAGAGGCCGATAACAAGGCGTTCCATTTATCGCTCAAAGCCGGCGGTACGGGATTAAATCTGACCGCCGCCAATCATCTGTTTCATTACGACCGCTGGTGGAACCCGGCTGTAGAAAACCAGGCAAAGGACCGCGCTTTCCGCATCGGTCAAGTTGACGAATCAAATTGTTGGAACGCAGTCCAAATTCCGAGTTGCTAAGCATCGTGAAGCCCAAAATCGTTGAACGTGCCAAGTCGCCAGCCGTCCTGAAAGAAGCCGCCCCGGAGTGGGGCAACTTCTATTCCAGTATACAAGCTGCCGTCCGGGAAATTGGTTGAGAGGACTACAGTCATTCGAAGCTGCATGACTTGTTAAACAAAAATAACCCGCTCAGGCCGGCTGCCTGCTTGCGGGTTATTTTCTTCATAATTCTGAAAGCTGCTGTTCCTATGGCTTGCTAACAATATCTCCACCGGTTTCCTTTTTTACCACAATTCATTATACAACGGATCGCCCCCCTTGCTCATCAAACTTCTATCATGCTTATTAATTCCTCTGATAACGCACGGATACATAGTTCTCCTTGATTTAAATCCAAAAATATGATTTTAACTTTTACGCCATCCCCACTTTCGAAGACAACAGGCTGATCTATTTCAGATGCTGTGGGAATCCATGGATATAGTAAGTACACATGACTAGCCTCGTACTTTTTGCCATAAGCATAAGCCTGATACATGTCCGATTGCGATATGCCGTAATCCGGCCGGGAAGACAACAGCTTCCACTTTGTATCTAACACGACAACACCGTTCCTCCATTGCACAACAATATCCGGCTTCAAATGAAATCTGGCTGGCTTGTGGAACAGCTGATATGTCCGATCTTGCGTCTTGACCTGAACCTGCAAATGAGAAAGCCCTTTTTTCAACAATGTCGCTACATAACGTTCATACACCTTTTCCATTGGAAAAAGCAGCGCATACGCTTGAAAATCCCCTTTGAATGGAGTGAAACTTTGTCCCGACAAAAATAAACGACACCACTTCATAATCGTCTCATAATCTCTCATGCTTCGGTCGACAGAAACGCTTGCCCAGTCCTGATCCGGATCAATGGAGCTTTCAATCTGATCGAACAACGCCAATAATCTATACAGCTCTTTTCGATTATTTGCGTTTGAGCTGATTCTCATCAGCCACTCAATCGTCATCTTCATTAACCGATTTTCCGGTCGGTTCAAGCTAAATTCGTCAAACTCCATATAAAAGCGTTCCTTATGTGCAGCGTTAAACTTAATATGCTGGGCTACTTGAAGCTTGCCTTTATAAACAAACTCATTGTCCCGATGCTGCCGATAATCCGATTTCAACCCGCGCTTGACCAAACCTGCCGCCTCAGCAATAAACATTCGGATGAAAACCTCCAGCAAATGGCTCTTATCTGAGCCAAGACCAGTTTGGCTAAATGGTTTATTGGGAATGTCTTTAATGACCTTCAACATATGAATGAAAATTCTTTGAGTCTTTGCAACGGAGCTTTCGTCCTCCCGGTTATACAATTTCGGCAATATTTCAATTTGAGTGCCATCCGGCATAGCCATTATTCCCACATAGTTCTTTGCACAGATGACTTTACCGATCCCCTTTCGGCTTGACACCGTCATCAGTTCGAGAGCGTCAGTGTCCTTACCAGCCCTGTAGCTCTCCAGGACTAGTCGCTCTAATCGATCAAAGGCCTCTTCGCTTATCCATGCACAACCTAATTGCGATCCTGCCGGATTTTTACATAGTAAACCGTACTCCTTCACTGTTACCAAGGCATTCATTCGTCCCGATTTAAAATGCTTTTTATTCATTGGCACACCTATTTAATCCGGTTGAAGTCATATATTTTGAGATAGGAAGCGATCTGGCCTAGTGCTTTATGATTGAGCGTGTACGAAGTACTGCCTTCTAGATCCTCTTCGCTAACATCGCCGAACAATTCGCCGACATCCACCCTATCTACAACGATAAACTGTTCAGCCTCCGGCTTGTTATTATCGCCAAGGACAAGTCGAACTTTCTCATAATCATCATAAAAATATTCTTGCAGCAGCGGGATAATAGTGTGCTCGAACAGATGCCCCAGCTTGTCTAAAGACGGCTTGCTGTTCACATTCATAAAATAGGCATGGCCAATCATGTGTTCACGGTCATACAACACCTCGATTCGCCGATTGATCGTTTCCAGCATCTTAGACAGATTCAACAATTCCCCTTGAAAAAAATGAGAAGCCAAAGCACCATGGTCCGGCATCATCTCAGCGAACGAAAATCGTCGGCGAAGTGCCGTATCGAGCCGTGCAATCGAACGGTCTGCCGTGTTCATGGTAGCCAGAATATATACATTATTGGGAACACCAAAAAGCTCCGGTGAGTAAGGCAGTCTTAACATTAATTGTTCCGCCATGCCGATGCGCTTCGAAGGTTCTATCAACGTAATCAGTTCGCCAAAAATTTTGGAGATATTTCCTCTGTTTATTTCGTCGATAATAAAAACATAGTTGTTATTATTCTTCTCGATGATTCCATTAATATTACTGGCTTCTTGTCTTTGCAGAAGGGACAGAACGTCTGACAACACAATCCGATTCAGCCGATACACAGATCCAAGCGTCATAACTTTATTGCCGTTAAGTTCCAGAATATTTTCCCTGATATCCTTAACCAGCCAACGTACTTGTCGGGCACGTTTATACTCTGTCATCTCCTTCAGCCATTCGTAATCTCCGGTTACAACGCCTACTGCATCGATCGTTTCTTCATCATACAGAACAAGCACGATATCTCCGTGCCTCATTTCATCGATAAATCGGGCCAGAATTTTCTCCCCACCATGTCTGCTGTAGTCCATCTGGTCGTTCACGATCTCGCCATAGGAATCCCATCCGATGCGAATTCTTCCATTGTCGAAACAATCTCTCTTAACCTGATTTCCCCTCGCTCCTCCCAAGGAAACCTTCCAGATCGTAGGATCCTTTCGAATCCCATAATCGTTGCTAGCCTTTACAATCGGCTGTTGGGCCGTTTCGCAAAACTTCTTGAAAATACCGGTCGATATTTCATAGGCTACGTCGCCGGACCCGGATTCCTCATCTTCTCCCGATAACATTTTTGGCTTGATGCCTTCAATAAACTCTTCGTAACCGTAGGACTGATGGAAAGTAGTAAACGCAATCTGTCCGTTCGCCTTGTAGATCTCGTACCGTCCCTTGATTTGATCGTATCCGTCAGCTTCAGCTTCTTGCAGTAAAAGATTTAGCGGCTTCTTCTCGATAATTGCAACTGCATATAGCACGGTATGGTAAGTCTTCCCTGTTCCTGGAGGGCCGTATAATATGATATTTTTATCGAGAAGTAGTTGATCTGGCACATTGGATACGCTGGTATGGGAAGCACTGTTCTCGTTGCCTTCATCTGATGCAGGAGCTGACATAGCGAGGCTATCTTTCTCCCTTAGAAAATCTTCATAGTAGTCAAGTGAATATTGAAAAGCTTTATTGCCGGCCTTTTCATTAACTTCATCAAAGTTCTCCGAACGCTTCATCACTAATCTCATATCTCGATACTGATTAGCATCACTGATCTCAAAAACATTGGTTGTCTCAAGATGAATGCCACTCAATCTGGCAGGAGCCGTCGTTAAGGCAGAGACGTAAGAGCTTATCGTATTTTCGGAGTAAGGCTGTCCGTTTGATTTTTTCTTGCGTCTCAACCAGTCCGTATATGCTTTCTTACGTAATTTCATCTGATCTTCCAAAATGTTCACCTTTACCTTTCTAATACCTTCATCGCATTCTCTTTAATCTGATTGACGGTATCAACAAGCCGCTTCTGCTTAGAGCCGTCAAACAGCTTGATAAAACTTTGGGGCTTATCAAATGGCGGCTTGGTTAGCTCAGCTACATTTTCGATATAGCCGTTCTGCACAATATAATCGATCACCTTTTTAACAAATACGATCTGCATCTGACTTAGCGACTCATCGTTGATGAATTCCGAGAAAGCTGCTGTCGCAGCTTCATACTCGAGCTTCGCCACTTTACGCACCAGCAAGCCGAAAGGCGTGTCTTGGAATTCCCGTTGATAATCCTCTACCGTCCCAAGCTCCCCTGTAAGGATGTTCTCCAAGCTCTCATAGTCGAGAGCTGTTAAAGGTATATTATTGCGAAGCTTATGAATCGCAAGCGTTTCCCGGTTCTGCTCGATATAACGATTAACCTTCAGCTTATAATCTTCGAAGTCGTACGCCTGGTACATCTCTTTGCCCTCATGGACAGCGAGAATCTCATCAGCCAAATTCGTATAAATAGAGCTTTTCCCGCCCTCATCCACAATAAACTTGACCAAACCGCGCAGTTCTACACGAACTTTCTCAAAGTGCAACAGGTCAGCGCTCTCCCAGAAATCATCTGTGCCGATACTGCTTATAAGCGGCAGCTTTTCTTTGATTTGCGGAATCGTAGCACGCCTTAACAGGCTATTAGCGACTTCAATCAATTGTTTCTTGCTTCTTTTGAATTGCGGCAATCCTTCGATATGGGAGAGCATGAGTCCATACATAAAGTTATCGAATCGTTTTGCGTATTCATCCGTGTCATCCATATATACAATAGGCGCAAGAAAGGTAATCAATTGATGTTTATCCTGTTCCGTTAGACAGACATAAACATCCCCCGATTTATACCTCTCGATATATTGCAGCTGCATCTTCACCGACACCAGCTCTGTATTCAGTGCCTTCACCTGATGCAACACAGTACCGATAAGCCCTGCACGAACCGCTTGATGCGAATCGTCTATATAATCGGCCTGTTGCAGATGATGAATCAATCGTACCCGCTTGGCGAAGATCGCTTCGGATAGACTTTGGGGTTCGTTGCCTTGCAAGCCCTCTTGATGTTGGCGGAAAAACTCAAAGTTGCCCAAATAATCGAAGATCACAAACCGAGTTTTATCCTCGCCTTCCCCGAATAAATCTCCGCACAGTCTCGTCCCGCGTCCGATCATCTGCCAAAACTTCGTCTTCGAACGAATGCGTTTGAAGAAAACGAGGTTAATAATTTCCGGCACATCAATCCCGGTATCCAGCATGTCTACCGAAACTGCAATATGCGGTCCCTTACTGGCCACTTTAAAGTCATCAATGATGCTTTGGGCATAATTGTCATCGGAAATAATGCGTTTGGCAAAGCTCCCCTTCAATTGTGGGTACAGCTTGTCGAATCGTTCTACGATGTATTGCGCGTGTTTTTTGTTTTGGGCGAAAATGATCGTTTTCCCCAATTTGTCGCCTCCAGCCACCTTCAAGCCCTTCGTCATCAGATTCTCCAGCACATGATCAACCGTAGCTTGATTGAAAATAAATTCGTTGACCGCGGGCGACGGGATAAAGTCCGGCATATCGCCATCCTCATCGGTGAAATCCTCTTCGTATCGCTCCTTATCCTTAGAGGACAAATCATCGTACGTAATGCCTTTCTCCAGGAACTTCATCGTAATCTCGATATTATGATAAGGGACGAGCACATGGTCTACCTCGACAGCCGTTTCATACGCGTATGCATAAGTCGGCACGCCGCTCTCCATCTCGAAGAACTCGTATGTATTACGGTCAACCTCCGTCTTCGGGGTAGCGGTCAACCCTACGATAATGCTATCGAAATATTGAAATATTGCACGATATTTCTTGAATATACTTCGGTGGGCCTCATCCACAATAATGAGATCAAAATGGGCAGGCGTAAACAGCCGTTTCCCGTCATCGTTTTTAGCGCTGTCAATCGCGTTCAACATCGTAGGATAAGTAGAAAAGACGATGCGAGCCGATTTATTATCCTTGCTGCTGAGCAGATTGCATAGAGACATATCCGGCAAATAGTTTTTAAAGTCATCCTTTGCCTGCTTGACCAGGGCTGTTCTGTCCGCCAGGAATAAGACATTTGTCACATAGCCGCCTCGGGACAATACATCGGTTAGGCTCGACGCCGTTCTCGTCTTCCCTGTTCCGGTCGCCATAACTAGCAAGGAGCGCCTATGTCCTGTCGTCACGCTTTCGCAAACAGAACGGATCGCTTCCTTCTGGTAGTAGCGATCAGTAATTTGATCATCGATGATGACTCCATCCAAAGCTTTGCGCTCGTGGCGTCGGTTCATCAGCTTCTCCAGATCAGCCTTGGAGAATATGCCGCTTACCTTGCGCTGCGGCGAGGTTACGTCGTCCCAAAGATTGGTCTCAAAACCGTTCGTCGTAAACATAATAGGTCGTCTGCCGGTCATGATCTCCAAACAGTCCGCATATAACTTGGCTTGTTGAGTGCCGATCTTCGAATCTTTGGATGTCCGCTTCGCTTCAATAATAGCGAGAGGCAATCCATCCCTGCCGTAAAGCACATAGTCGGCATACCCTTTCTCTTCATGATTAGGCATGCCGTATAGCTCGACTTCTTCCTTCACGTCATCGCCGAATGTCCAGCCTAGCAGCTTCAAATCTACATCGATATATTTTTTCCGCGTTCGGAATTCGGATAGGTCCGCCGGCTTGAACTCCCGTTCTTCCTTATGTTGAGCTTTATCCGCCGTAAGCCTGGCGCTCATCGCCTCGATTTTAGCGCGAAGCGTCTCGATTTCGGAATCCTTTTGCTCGATTAAGCTGTCTTTTTCCTTGATCTTGGATTCGTCAAGCACAACCTTCTCGACAGGAATATTCGCTTCCGCGAATTGGCGTTCTTCGTAATTAGCCCCGTAGCAATAATCCAGCCACTGGATGAACTCAAACAAAGCCGACAACGACAGAATCGCGTCGCTTCGGCTAACGGATTGATTCGTATGCACAGCCAGGTTGCCAAGCTTAATGATATATTGCAGCTTGCCCCAAGTCTGGTTTTCCATCGCGAATTTAAACGAGGGTTCGTGAACCAATGCCTGCAAATTATCCTTATAGGGCATCGTGATCGTATTATCCGCAGCGTACACCCACTTAACCGCCAGCTCAAAGGCTTTGCGGCTGCCAACCGCCGACATGGCGGGAGAGGTGGCAAGCACCCGCTCCGCTTCGATGGCGGCAATCGCAAACAGCTTGTATTCGGCTTGCCCCTGTAAAAATTCGAAGTTTGCAGACATTCGGTTCACCTCTATTTTTTCTTTTAAAATTAATGCAAAGCTCTCCGCAAGTGATCTAACAACATAACGTATAAACAGATACATTTTGTCATTCTTGTAAGCTCTGCATGTATCTAAAGAAACTCTGAATAACAGGGTAGTTGTTATCTAAAAAATATTGCCTACCGTTTTGTCGATCTTTTATGACAAAAAGTTGCTTATCGCGAGATACTGAAGTGTTCATACTCTCTCTATGCAAGCAAATAAATAAATCAATCCACATCTCCGTGTCTAATCGTTTTTGATAGAAAGACATAATTTCTTTTTGATACTTATATCCGAAACTATTCAACAATGATTTCTTACCAATACGAGTTTTATAAGCAAACAAAGCAAGTTGTATGTGTTTTGTTTCGTCATGATCTTTAAAATACTGATTTTTTCTATTAGTTTCAGAAATATCAGCCAAGGTTAAGTTACCTTTCACTTCAATTATCATCAAACAATCTATTGGATTAACTATATAAAGACCTCCATCCAGTGGCCTTTTATACATATTGGATCTGCAAACTAATATGTCACTCTGAGGACTTAGATTTCCTTTGCAGACTACAAACCCGCTAACAAATTCGAGCATACCAAATCTCTTGCTCAATTCCTTGAGCAAGATTTTTTCCCCACAACGTCCCATCTCAGCGTTATGCTTTAAATGTTCAGCAATAAAATATTTACAGAACAGAATTTGTTCTGAGTATTCTTCGTAAACTTTAGTAATATCTTCTGACACATCATCACCTACTCAAAATACTCACTCATTAGAGTGTCAAACAGAAGCTGCGTCTCATCGATCACCTTTTTGACGAGAGCCTTTTGTTCCTCGATCTTGGTGACGATGTCAGCGAATTGGTTTTGAAGGTGGAGGGATGGGACCGGTATTATTACTTTGCCCATAGAATCAGCATCAAACTTTTTAGTTCCATGTCCTGCAGTTGTTATTATTTTCAATATCTGATGTGTCATATTATCAAAGCAATGTTTCAGATATACAACGTCTATTTCTTTGATTGGTAGAATTGCTTTCATGTCTTGATTTATTGAAACTTCTACGGTATTAATTGCTGTCGGAAAAGAGTGAACCAGGATCATCCCCCGTACCACAATGAGCAAGTGGTTAGGAGAAATCTTTTTCAAAGATGTCTCTTCAAAAACTTTATTAGATATAAAGTTTTTGGGGTTTGATATATAGGCTACCTTCATGTCCTTTGGACTAACCCAAGGGAAATTACCTGACCAATAGTCATTTCGATCTTTACTGGGGGTACCCCCGCTGATAAATTTACCAACACCGAGCAAAGGTTTTGTTGCCCACCCCTTTACATTTGCAACAGGATCACCAAACATATCATAAAAAGTCGATTTGATAAGGTTATCCAGCTCTACAAGCTGCTGTTTGTGCATGGCAAGCAGTTCTGCGGCGGTGTCTAACGTTTTGGCAATTTGCTTTTGTATTTCGAGTGGCGGGAGCGGGATCTCAACACCTTTGAGAATTGTAGCCGAGATATTGGGCTGCGCTCCTCCTACTCCCAATTTAATAAATTCTTTTTTTTTGCTGCTAAGAAAAAAATACAAGTAGGAGCTATCTACATCTTTATTAGGCAAAAAGGCTGCACAAGCTTGATTAGTAGCTGCTTCAATAGATAAAATCGAACAAGCGCCAATAGTAGCTCCGTACATTGCAATAAGAACTGTATCAACAGGAAATAGCTTTGCTGAGCTTTTTTTTAGTGCTTCTTCAGTAATTAAACCATCTACTTGAGTTATATATTTACTTTTCAAATCACCAGTTCTCACCCAATTAATTGTCCCATTTTTATAGTACTCAAGCTTACTTGTTGAAGGTGTTCCACCTGAAGATATTTTGAATTTCTCACCCAACATAACCTTCTCCCACTTACTCACCCAACATCCCCCTCAACTCCCCCGTTTTGGAGGCAATATCAAGGTTCAACTGGTCAAGGCGCTTCATAATTACAGCAGGGGTCTCATATTCAACCTTCTCGTATACGACTTCTTTGTAACGACTAATAGACAAATCGTAGCCGTTCGCTTCAATAGCCGACTTGTCCACCAAGAAACTTGGCTCGGTTGGCTTGCGATCCGCTTCACCTTCAGGGTTATGGAAACGAGCAAGAATATCAGGAATATCATTGGCATCCACAGCAGCACGTTTGTCATCGAGTGAGAAGCCGTCGGCTTTCATATCGTAGAACCATACTTTCCCCGTTCCGCCAGCGCCTGTTTTCGTGAAGATCAGAATTGCCGTGCTGACGCCAGCATACGGCTTGAACACTCCGCTTGGCATGGAAATAACTGCTTGAAGCTGATGGTTCTCAACTAATTCTTTGCGCAGCGATTTATGCGCCTTTGTCGAACCGAACAATACGCCGTCCGGCACAATACATGCACAGCGGCCACCTTTGCGAAGAATACGCAAGAACAGCGCCACAAATAGAAGCTCCGTCTTCTTGGTATCGCAGACGGTTCTCAAATTATCGTGAATGCTTTCCGAATCGACCGTTCCCGTGAATGGAGGATTGGCAAGCACGATGTCATAAGCGGAAGCCGTTTGATTTTGTTTGGAGACACTGTCCACATAGTCGATCTGCGGGTGCGTGATCGAATGAAGCATCAGATTCATCGCGGAAAGCCGCAGCATCGTCCGGTCTGTATCGAAGCCCGAGAACATCTCACCGGCAAAATGCTCCCACTGCTCACTTGTCATTTCAGCCTCGAATTTCCCCCTTACATATTCGGATGCAGATACCAGGAATCCCGCCGTGCCGCATGCTGGGTCGCATATTTTGTCGTTTGGCGTTGGCGCCAGCAGGCGAACCATCATATCGCGGATATGCTTAGGCGTTCTGAACTGACCGTTCTGTCCGGCAGAAGCCAGTTTGCCCAGCATGTACTCATACAGATCGCCCTGCATATCTAAATTTTTAATATCGTGTTCATACAACTCATCTAGCCCCGTGATCATCTTCTGCAACACTTGAGGGGTTGGCACGAGAAACATGGCATCTTGCATATA
The DNA here is from genome assembly GCF_003112455.1 of Paenibacillus agaridevorans. Classification (GTDB taxonomy): domain Bacteria; phylum Bacillota; class Bacilli; order Paenibacillales; family Paenibacillaceae; genus Pristimantibacillus; species Pristimantibacillus agaridevorans. Next base: position 5,773 of record NZ_BDQX01000173.1, on the reverse strand, counting down.
ACGCGAGAACGCCGAAGTGTTCTCCCCATTCATTTCTTTAATAAACGGGAATACTTTTGTGCCGACAATATCATAAATGATTCGAGAATCTTTGGTCTTAAATTTGCTCCAGCGCATGGACTGGCCAACTTCATCTTGCGGGAAAATCTTAGGCATGGCTTCATCGCTCAATGCCTCGAAGCTCTCACTTTCCAGCTCCTTTTCATCTAGAGAACGAATAAACATTAAATATGTTAGCTGCTCTATAACCGTTAATGGATTGGTAATGCCACCCGCCCAAATATCAGACCATATTTTATCAACCTTATTACGCACTTCTCCTGTTAGCATGCATCTTGCTCCTATCTGTATTTTCATCAAGACTATATCTTTAGAACTATCATTCGACAATGTCGCGCCTGATTCCTGCCACTAATCTTCCAGTTCTTTAATGATAAACATCTATAACGAGGGATGGTCCAAATGTCGAATTGGAACCGCAACCTATTCAACTGGAATACGTCTAATGGATGTAGAAAAAATTCACTTTATAGTAGAGGTGATCCATCATTCATCCTTTTAAAATGAATCGACCGACACTTTTTGTCGCGAAGGTTGTATTCGGTGTCGCCATCGTACTAGGCAGTACCAGTTTGGCACCAAACCTAGCTTATCATCATGTCATACACTCGGCAGCAGCGGTCAATCTATTGACTTCGGAAGAGGCGGTAAAAGCTGCCAGAGATACGCGCTTAATTCCTCAGGATGCTGAAATTCGCTCAACCCGTCTTGACGCAGCCAGAAGTAGATGGGTCATCGTTTATGCTCATTTAGATACAGCAGGCAACTTTCGCGATGGAACTTTAGAGTTGAACGATTCAAACGGAGACTTGTTGTATTTTACTGAGAGATTCAATTATGAACGACTTTTTGGAGATATGATGGCGCCGCCGTTTGATCCCGCTGAAGAAAAGGTCAGTTTCACCGAAGCTGTGAGGATCGCTCATGATTATGCAATCGACCAATCATGGCCAATCGAGCATCAATGGAAAGATACGGTTATTCCCCAATCCGAGTATTCGCTCAGAGCCGTAAAAAGAGATCTGCATGCCGTTTCGCTTGATCGCGCTTATAAAGGCGGAAGGTACCTTGCCGATAAATTTGACGTTTATGTCGATCGTAAAACTGGAGAAGTGATGGGACACGAAGTTCACTGGAGTAAAACCCACTTTATTATTCCGGGAGACATCAGCGCTTCCCAGGCCGCAACTGCAAAATACAAACAATTTCAGCCTGTGCTGGACTGGACGGAAACAAACAATAAGAGGCTTGCCTATTCATTGGATGCTCTTACCGGTTATCTGACAGAGAGCGAAAAAAACAATTGGAGTCCGAAATATAACCAAAATCTTGCCAAGAAGAGACTACTCGCCCTGTATGAGCTAGAGATGGTGTTTACGCCAGACTTCAAAGGGAATGCTACCGCAAAATACGATTTCGTCATAAAACAAGATGTCCCGCTGTTTTACAGCGGCGTGGTCCCAGCGATTGATGCCAACACTGGCGAATGGGTTGATTTCCTGGGAAGCTCCATAAACCAACCCATTCCTCCCGCAAGCGAATGGCTCGTCGATCAAGCCGTTCCTGTCGGCAAGACGGGTTACAAGGCTGCCGTTATCTGGAACAATGAATTATTAGCTTTGAAGAACGAACCGTTGATTCATAATGGCTCGACGCTAGTGCCGTTTCGAGAGCTATTGAACAAGTTGAATGCCAAAATCGGGTGGGACCCGGAGAAGCGCAAAGTAACGGCTAGCAAAGACGGCATATCTATCGAATTAACAATCGGATCATCGACTGCTTACATTAACGGCAAAGCTCGCCAGCTTGGAACACCTGCCATTATTCAAAAGGGGCATACGTTTATACCCGCACGAATTGTTCTGGAGACGTTCGGAGCCAAAGTCGATTGGGACAACGATTCGAGACTCGTGTTAGTCAATACGGATAAAGCAAATCCGAAACTAACCCCTCTTCAACTAAAACAATTCCGCTTCCAAGCGCATATCAATTGGGCGGAGAAGCAGTAACAAAAAGAGCCGCTCCATTCGCAAATGTTCATTCGCGGCTGGAGCGGAACTCATTTAAACAATTAATTCTGGACTATCAAGCAGGAAATATTGCTCTAAACTAAGCAACCTCCCTCCGTTTCATCGTATACAACAGAAGCTTCGTCGCCGCTATCGACAAAACCGCCATCACGACAATCGCGGCATACGAATATAACACCGGGTATCCAAACAGATTGAGCACTTCAAATCTATCGTACAAATCGCTTACTCTCATTACATTCGTATAGGTGAAGTCAAGTATATTCTCATACATGCCCAGGTCTATTTTGAAAAAAACAACGATCGCAATCGGCAAAGAAAAAATGGCTCCAGATATAAGAATCGAAAGGATGGTATGCCTGCACCATGCGGAAATCAGCAGCACAAGCAGTGCGAAACCAACTGCTCCTAATGCATGTATGCCCAGCTGTACGAAAATATAAGTCAGCATATCATAGTCATACGGCGAGTAACGATACTGGAACAACTGTTGAAGCGGCGCGCTCCAACCTCCATCCCCGTATACAAAGATTCGCTGGACGAGATTGAACGCGCCCCAAACTACAATGACAAATGCGGTATAAATGAGCGAGGCTGCGATTTTGGCATGAATCCCCTTCCGCCTGCCATGCCTGGTGCTTAACTGCAATTGATCCATTCCCGTCATATATTCATTCGAGAATATGGGGGCGAGGCCAATCAATAGCAGCGCTCCCGTAAGCATGGTACCAAAGGTTCTAACAAAGTCGATCATTTCAGCCGGTGCCTTATGATAATATAGCTTATTGACATTTACGTCTTCCAGCATCCCCAAATGCAACGCTTCTTTTCTGTATTCAAAGGTTTTCTCATTTAATTGAGGCAGATTACTTTGAAAATATTGAATGCTCATATCGTTCGTTTCATCGAGCCGTTTCGCAACAGCTATTTCCTCATATACGCCTGCCTTCTCCCTCATCTCTTCTGTCCAGACGGTATTCTCATTCGAATTTTTCGTTAGTTCAGCATGCGCTGCTTCAGCTTGTTTGTATTTTTCGTGGGTCAGCTCCCCCTCCCAATCTTTATAGTAAGCAGATTTCCCTACTACATACTGGGCATTGAGACTGATCATTACAAGTCCAAGAAGTACGACGTAAACGACGTAGATGCTTTTTTGCCGAAAAATTTTGTTCAGCTCAAAGGCCAACAAGGATTTCATCTTACTTCGCAGCCTCCTCATCAAAATAATGCAAATAAAGATCCTCGAGGTTAGGTATCGCCTCTTCTGCATGAGGCGCGGGCTTGTTCTCCGAAAGGATACGGAGCTCCGTGCCGTTTTCTCTTACCAGCATGCTGCTCACCTTGTGGCTGGCTTGCCATGCCGCCAGTTCATTCGGACTTGCCGTAACGGTCCAGACTTTGCCGCTAAGGGCGTCCAGCAGATGCTGCGGCTCTGCCTTTTGAATCAGCATGCCCCGTTTCAAAATAAGCAGTTCCTTGGCTATATACTCGATGTCGGATACGATATGCGTAGACAATAATACGATTCGATCGGCCGAGATCGTAGACATCAGATTCCGGAATCTGATCCGTTCCTTAGGATCGAGGCCTGCCGTCGGCTCGTCGACAATGATGATTTTCGGATCGTTTAACAACGCTTGGGCAATGCCTACGCGTTGCTTCATGCCGCCCGACAGCTTGCCTACCTTCGTGCGCCGCTCCTCTTGCAAGGATACGGCCTGCAGAAGCTCGTCTATCTTGGCTTTAGCTCGCCCCTTCTCAATTCCCTTAAGCGCGGCAATATAAAAAAGAAACTTTTCGACGGTGAAATTTTTATAATAACCCATGTGCTGCGGCAAATAGCCGAGCAGATCGCGGTACTTCTCGTCCAGCAACTCGATATCAACGTCATCCAGCAGCACTCTGCCCGAGCTTGGTCTGGCTACAGACGCCAGTATGCGCATTAGCGTTGTTTTGCCGGAGCCATTAGCGCCAAGAAAAGCGTATACTCCCTCCGTCATTTCGAAGGATACGTTATCCAGCGCGCGCTTTGCGCCATACTGCTTGCTTACTCGTTCAATGGACAGCTTCATAATAGGCAAACCCTTTCTTTAATCGTTGTATTTGCTTGGCGATACAAGCTGCCACAAAAACGGTTGCAAGTCCGGCTATATAAGGAAGCTCCGATGCTTGTTCATAATGTTCGAGCCCAATAAGAAAACCATAGGCAATAAACAGCCAAATAACGAGCGCAATCGGAACGGACAGTACATTTCTAACACGGCTGGCAACGGCCAGTCCAACGCTTACCGCAACCGCAAATGGCGCTGTCCAATACATGATGAGTTTCGATAGCAGCAGCGGCTCGCCGAATATACCGAATATGCCGATCAACGCCAGACATAACAGAATATTATAGGCGCAAATAACGATCAGCTTCATTAACAACAGTTGCTGAGCCGAATATTTGCAGGAGATTTCAAGCTCCAGCAGCCCCTCATTACGTCCTCGAAACACTTCAAGCAATCCGAGCAAAAAAGGAATCGGCGAAAGCAGCAGCATGATTTTGTAAGGATCTCCCTCCCAGACGTACCATACGAGCAACCCCATACAAAAAAACAACAGGTTGGCCAGCCAAAATAACGGCTGAATCTGCATAACTTGCAGTTGCCTGAGAAAGGAATATTTGACCCTTGGCGCAGCTGCCTGAGTCACATAAGGACGCATGGCGTCAATTGTGCGTGTAATTGCGTCCTCGCTTGGATATTCTACCGTGAACTCCTCCAGCTTAAACTGCTGAAACTCCTTATCCAGCTCGATCAGCTCATCATCGTGATTGCGAGCTCTGAGTGAGCTAGTTGCTTTCTTTTTGCTCATGCCGATCTCTCCCTAACATGGTTTTGAGCTTGCCAAGCCCTTGCCTGAGCCTGGCTTTGACCGTATTTTCGTTCGCCCCCGTTACAGAGGCGATTTCGCGTATTTTCAAGTCATGATAATACTTCAGCAAAATCGCTTCGCTTTGCGTCTCCGGCAGCTGACCGATCGCTTCTTTCAGTTGTTTTCTCGTTTCCTTGTTTTCGAAAATATAGGCTATCCCTTCCGCGTTGCTTGTGAGCTGAGACGCATGGTCCTCAAACACCGAGGTGGCAGCGGTCCGGCGATAGGCGGCCGATCGGTAATAATCGCGGCAAATGTTTACGGCAATCGTATACAGCCAGCTGCTGAAATTGCCTTCGTTTGCATACGTTGAAATGTTCCGAATCATTTTAATAAATACATCTTGCGTCAAATCGTAGGCCATATGGGTGTTGCTTGTTTTACGATAGATGTAGGCGTAGATCTGCTTGTAGTAACGCTTGGTCAGCACCTCCATCGCAGCCTGGCTGCCATTATTAATTTCCTGTATCAACTGCTCGTCAGTCGGCAATAGGATCACCTCGGCTAATAGAACGGAATGGGTGGATGAAAAGTTGTAAATGGTTTTAAAATATACGATAAACATTCGTAAGAATAAAAGCTAGTTGCTTGTAAAACAAGGTGAAACGGCTGTTGGCGTCCTTTGGCGGTGCAGTGCGTTTCATTCCGAGATTTATAGGTCAAGTATGGAGAGCCTATGGCTACTTTATCGGAGTTACTTTACGGACCATCGGCGTTTTTAACGCCTACAGCTGCTCGTTCGCCTACTTTTTGGAGCCATAGGCGTT
>NZ_BDQX01000172.1 GCF_003112455.1 Paenibacillus agaridevorans | reverse complement strand
GTTACTCCCATGAGCTCCATGCCGGTTTCCGCACTGTTTCGCAGCATCGGCACCCAAGGCCAAACCCCTTTTCCCTGCCACTCCATGGCCGATAAGGAAATTTCCATAACGCTCCACACCTCTTCTGTTTGTATACC
>NZ_BDQX01000171.1:591935-597596 GCF_003112455.1 Paenibacillus agaridevorans | reverse complement strand
GCGCCCGGCCGCCGCTGTGGCAGCGATGGTATCTCGATGCGGCTCTGCTGGCGCTGGCTGGGTTAGGTTGGTACGGCTTCGAAAGCGGACGAGTATTGACCGGGGGCGCAGGAGAAGGAGGCGCAATGCAGGTGCAGCCGCTATTTTTTCTCATTCCCGCGGCAGCCATGTTCGCAGCAGGACTTGTCGCCTTAAGGTTGTTCCCGCTAGCGCTGCAACTGTTGCATTCGTTGTTCCGACGCTTGCTGCCGGTTTCGCTCCATCTGGTTTTCGTTCAGCTGTCGCGCTCGCAGCGCTCGTATTATCCGCTGATGCTTCTCCTGATCATGACGCTGGGTCTCGGCATCTTCCACGCTTCCGCCGCTAGAACGATGGATCGCAATGAAAGCGAAAGGCTCCTGTACGGCAACGGCGCCGATGTCGTGCTGCAGCCCGTATGGGAAGGGGAGGTCCAACTGTTTGACGAGGAGGGCAACTATATTCCGGAGGATCAGCCGCGGGATACCGTCTACACGGAGCCTCCCCAGACACCGTTCGAGAATATGCCGGGGGTGAGATCGTCGGCTCGCGTCCTGCAATTGGAAGGCGAACTGTCGATCGCGGGCAAGGGACTTGGCAAGGGCAAGCTGATGGGCATCGATAATGCCGATTTTGCCCGGAGCTCTTGGTGGCGTATCGACCTCTACGAGAGCGCCCATCCTTTCACCTTGCTTCGCTGGATGGGCGAATACGAGCAAGGCGCGATTATTTCCGGCATGTTTGCGGAGAAACACGGCTTAAAGCAAGGCGACCTTCTCCAAATGACGGTGCAAGGCACCCCTATCGAATTAGTGATCGCGGGCATTTCCGATTATTGGCCGTCGCTGGACCCCGACACGCCTTTCGTCGTGGCGCATTTGGATTACTTGTACGAGCATATCCCGCTGACCCCTTACGCGTTGTGGCTTGACATGAAGGATGACGCCAAGGCAATGCCGATCGTTGAACATTTGCGGGCCCAAGGCATAGAGACGTCCGCGCTTAGCGACGCGCGCAACGAATGGAAGCTGAGAAAGCTCCTGCCCGAGCGGGAAGGTACCTACGGCATCCTGTCGCTGGGATTTATCGTCTCGGTGGCGATTTCCTTTATCGGTTATTTGCTTTTCTGGGTATTCAGCCTGGCAAGGCGTACGGTGCAGCTCGGCATCCTGCGGGCGACGGGGTTGATGCGCGGCCAGTTGACGCTCATGCTGCTGCTGGAGCAGCTGCTCACGACAGGACTCGCGATCGTTCTGGGACTCGGCATCGGCCGAGCGGCGAGCCGGCTCTTTATCCCGTTCCTTCAATCGGGAGCGAGCGGTCAAGTACCGCCCTTCGTTATCGTGTTTGATCTAAAGGATACGATGCATCTTCTTATCATCGTCGTGGCCATGATTACTGTTGGGGGGAGTCTGCTGATCGCGCAAATCTTGAAGCTTCGCGTTCATCAAGCGGTTAAGCTGGGGGAGGAGAGATAAGGATGATCCAGTGCGAAGGATTAGTGAAAATATTCAAGTCGGACGATGTGGAGGTCGTTGCTCTGCAGGGGCTTAATCTTCAAGTGAATGCAGGCGAAATGATTGCGATCATCGGCAATAGCGGAAGCGGCAAGTCGACGCTCCTTAACGTGCTTGGCGGCCTTGACGTCCCTACTGCCGGCAAGGCCTTGATCGGCGATTGGGATCTTCTGCAGATGACCGAAAAGGAGCGAGTATTCTATAAGCAGCGTACGGTCGGCTTCATCTGGCAAAATAATTCGCGCAACCTGCTTCCCTATCTGACCGTGCTGGAGAATGTGGAGACGGCGATGATGGTTGCGGGGCGCATCGACGAGATGTATGCCAAACAGCTTATCGAATGGGTAGGGCTGACGCATCGCAGCGGCAATAAGCTGGTTCAGCTGTCGGGAGGCGAGCAGCAGCGCACGGCCATTGCCATCTCCCTCGCGAACCGCCCGTCGCTGTTGCTGGCGGACGAACCTACCGGATCTGTCGACGCGGGGACCGCGGATACCATTATGGGCATCTTCCGCAAGCTAAACGAAGAGACCGGCGTCACGATCGTCATCGTCACGCACGACATGGGTCTTGCGGGCAAGGTAGATCGCGTCGTAGCGATTCGCGACGGGATGACCAGCTCCGAGCTGATTAAGCGGGAAGCCGAAAGAGGGCAAGAAGGGAAAGCTGCGGAAGACTCAGCCAACGAAGCAGCTGAAGTATCCGCCGGAGCGTTTCGCGATTACGAGGAATACGCTGTCGTGGACAGGTTCGGGAGGCTGCAAATCCCGGCTGAGTACAGGGAACGGCTTGCCATCAGAGATAAAGTCAAGTTGATCATAGACGATACCGGAATTCGGCTGGAGCCTCAAGCGGCGGGGGACGCAACGGAAAGGAGAGACTCGTCATGACGAGCGGAAACGCATTCGAAGAAGCCGTTAAGCCCTTACTGCGGGAGCTTCGGCAATATTGCGTCTATTTGACGGGCTCGACCTGGGATGGAGAGGATCTGTTGCAGGAGACGGTGGCGCTGGCATTTCGTTACTATAAGCGGCGGGGAGAGATCAAGGAGATACGGCCTTTCCTGATGAAGGTCGCAAGGAACAAGCGGATCGACGGGTACAGGAAACGAAGGATACGCGAGACGTCTGGCGATTTGGCACTGGAAGAGGGGCGCCGGGACAGCTGCTATTTTGAGATCAAAGGTTGGATAGAATGGCTGGCCGCCAAGCTGCCCGCCAATCAATTGAAAGTCTGGCTGCTCGCCGATTATTTCGGCTATACGATGAACGAGATTGCCCAAGGTCTGGGATACACGATGTCCGCCGTCCGCTCCCTGTTATTCCGCGCGCGGGAGAAATTGCGGTCATGTCGGTCCGGGAGCGATATCGAGCCAGGCGAGATCAACGCGGACACTCAACGGGGGACTTCTGCTAGGCATGTCTCTTTAAATGGAATGAAGATATTGATCGAACGTTGGGCAAACGGGATTATGAAGGACGATCCGCAAGACTTGTTATTAAAGGCAGCCCGGACAGGATCTTAAGGATTGCGAGCCGTATGTCTAATGCCCTCTTGCCGCTTCTAAAGGCGGCGGGAGGGCTTTTGTTTAAATTATAGGAAAGTATAAGTTTCTCCATACTTGACCTATAATTCTCGGAATGAAACGCGCTGCGCCGCCAAAGAACGGCGACAGCCGTTTCACCTTGTTATACGAACTGTATCATGTTATAGCAGACAAAAGAACAAACGTATGTTACAATGTTCTTAATTAAGAACAACGAAACTATAAAAAGTTCTTTGTAAGGAATTCAAGCTGATCGGAGGAGTTCTGCAATGGCCATATTAGTAACAGGCGGAGCGGGATATATCGGAAGCCACACCTGCGTCGAGTTATTGAGTCAAGGGAATGACATCGTCGTTATTGATAATCTGTCCAATAGCCACGGAGAAGCACTTCGTCGGGTAGCCGAAATCGCAAACAGGTCTTTCCCGGTCTATATCCAGGACTTGGTGGACAGGGAGGCGCTGCGGACGGTATTCCGCAATCACGACATCGAGGCGGTTATCCACTTTGCCGGACTAAAGGCCGTTGGAGAATCGGTGCAGCTGCCGCTTAAGTATTACCATCAAAATCTGATGAGTACGATGACGTTATGCAGTGTGATGGAGGAGTTCGGCGTCCGCCGGCTGCTCTTTAGCTCGTCTGCTACCGTATACGGCATGCCCAAGCAGGTGCCGATTTCCGAGGAAGCCCCCGTGGGGGCCATTAATCCATATGGCCGAACGAAACAAATGATCGAGCAAATGCTGGATGATCTCGTATGCTCCGATCCGCGTTGGAGCATTGGCATTCTTCGTTACTTTAATCCCGTCGGCGCACATGAGAGCGGCCGGATCGGCGAGGACCCGAGCGGAGTGCCGGGCAATCTGATGCCTTATATCGCGCAGGTCGCGGTGGGCAAGCTCAAGGAAGTTGCCGTATTCGGCGACGATTACGATACGCCCGACGGTACGGGCGTCAGAGATTATATCCACGTCGTCGATCTGGCGCAGGGGCATCTTAGGGCCATCGATAAGCTGGCTTCCGCCGCAGGCATCCATGTTTATAATCTAGGCACGGGATGCGGCTATAGCGTATTGGAGATGATTCGGGCTTTCGAACGGGCGTCGGGTAAAACGATTCCATACCGAGTAGCGGCAAGACGGCCAGGCGATATTGGTGCCTGCTACGCCAATCCGAACAAAGCGAATGCGGAGCTGGGTTGGCAGGCGACGCGAGGCATCGCGGAGATGTGTGCGGACGCCTGGAGGTGGCAGCTAGCTAATCCGAGAGGTTACGCGGGCAGCGTCGTATACGCAGAGCCCATCTAGAGGTTTATGGAGGTCATACAGCGTCCCGATGCCGACATTGTGTCAACCATGAGCCGTCAGCCTCACAGCGCTTCGGAAAATGGATACTTGCCCCTTTTTCTTCATTTGATTCCAAGAAATTCGACAAATTGAGAAGCAATCTCTCAAAATCCGGAGACAGAAAGCGACAGCATCTTCGTTCCAGATAAGCTATTATTTGGTTTGTGGACAATTTGGATACATATTATATGGGAGACGAAGAAGTGCGTTTAGTATCTGGGCACCTTACAACGCATGGAGTCAGTGGTGCAACCGCCCCAACGAAGTGGGGGATTTTAGGATGACACGATTTATATCGGACAACCAGCAGGATTTGGATGCGGAGTGGGTAGAGCTTATGTTAAGCGCGCGTTCGAAGGGACTCACGACGGAAGAAGTGAGCAAGGTACTGCGTATCCTTCAGGAGCAGGGGCAATCCATTATTAAAGAAAACGCTGTATAAAAATACAGCGTTATTCGCGGTTAAATTTCCACTTATTAAATTCCAGAAATTCCTTGAATTGTTCCTTGCTTACGCCGGAAGCCATCGCTTCCCGAACTAAATTCTCCCATTCCCGGTCTAAGTGGACGGCGCTGCCTTCCGCTTGTTCCTGTCCTACAAACTCCTCGACAGGCACGCCAAGCACTTCCCCGATCTTCTCAAGAAACTGAATGGAAGGGTTCTGCTGAAGCCCTCTTTCGATGGAGCTCAAATACGATTTCGCAACCCCTGCTCTTTGGGAGAGCTCAGTTAACGAAAAACCTTTCCGTTTGCGAAACATTTGAATTCTTTCTCCAATCATAGCAGATGCCTCCTTGGCCAGCGCAATAGCAACAATATGAATTCTATTATAACGAATATGTTGCAATTACGAAAGCAAATGAATGGAGTTTGGTTCATTTGATGCAAAGGAACAGGACTAATTGGAATTATAAGTAAATTTAAAACGATGAAACATGGGCGGAAGACATCTTGTCAAACGATTTGCCTAAGTAACTGTCACGATCGGCGGCCAGATTTGCAAAATCTCCTTCCTCTACGATCCGGCCTCCCTGGAGCACATAGACCCGGTCGGCGCCTCTCAGCGTGGTCAAGCGATGCGCGATAACGATAATCGTCATGGACCCTTTAAGACGGTCGATGGCTTCTTGAATATTGCTCTCATTTTCCGTATCGAGGGCGCTGGTCGCCTCGTCCAGCACTAGCACGGAGGGCTTGCGGATAATGGCTCTCGCCAGGACAAGCCGCTGCCGT
>NZ_BDQX01000171.1:584996-591888 GCF_003112455.1 Paenibacillus agaridevorans | reverse complement strand
ACAAGCCGCTGCCGTTCGCCGCCGGATAAGCGGACGCCCCGATCGCCGATGACGGTATTTAGTCCTTCCGGCAGCCTGGCTACGAAGTCCGCGCAGGATGCGAATCGAAGCGCTTCCCAAATCTGTTCATCACTTGCGTCCGGCAGGACCAGCGTCATGTTTTCCCTGATCGTTGCGTTGAACAGGAACGGGTCCTGGGGGACATAACCGATCGACCTGCGATAAGCGGCCAGCGTGTCGCCGACTAGCGGCGTGCCGTCTACGACGATTTCGCCCGCGCTCGGGTCCATTAGTCCCATAATGACGTCGATCAGCGTGCTTTTGCCTGCTCCGGATGGTCCGGCGATTGCGGTCATAGAGCCGGCAGGTAAGGTTATATCGACGCCTTGGAGCGAATAAGGGGAATCGGGACTGTATTGAAAATGGATATTGCGGCACTGGATGCCCAGTTTGACCGTCAGGGGGGGATGTTCCCCGGCAGCCGGAGCAATCCGTTCCGCGGCTTCTTCGCATTCCTTGCGCAGCGATGTGACGGCCCTGCAAGCCGGAGCCATGGACGCAATCGATTCCAGATTGGCTTGGATGGCCGTGAATCTCGGCCAAAGCCGGGCGAAGATAACGGTAATCGTAAGCAGTTGAATGCCTTGTGTCTTGAAGAGAAGGAACGCAGCTAAAATGAAGCCTGCAACCAGGAGCGTGGAAGCCAGCTTATAGACCAGTTGGGAGTTCATTCGCAATGTAATATAGGACACTTGCTCGCGCAGCATGGCGCCTGTAAGCTCATGCATCCACGCCAGCCGGGACCGTTCCAAAGAATTGCTCTTAATATCTTTGATGCCAGTAATTCCGTCGGTAATGCCAGCCATATATCGCTGAGCCAGTTGGGAGGTCTGGCTGCCAAGCTGCTTCGCTCTGCGGATGAAGCTGCGGGAAAGCAGGCCCAGCAGCGCGCCGCAGATCAGGACGAACGCCGTCAGCATGGGAGAGATCCAAAATGCTACGCCGATCTGGATCCCCGTAAAGATCACGGAAGCGGCCAGTTGAAAAGACGTATTAAGCGCGCCAAGAACACGAGCTAATTCGATTGTAAGGACGTTGATGAGATCCGAACCGCGCTTGCGCAAGAAGTAAGGCCATCCCGCTCCGAGCAGATCGCGGTAGGTGTCTTGGCGAAGCTCGCGGACATAACGATGCTGCAGCTCGACATTCTGAATCATGACGCTGCGGTAAATAAAGCTTTGGGCTATGGTCGTCGCGGTATAAATAAAGAGGACGATACATAAGGCTGTAACCGTGGAGAAGCCGCTTAATAGCTGGCCTATCCATGCAAAATATCCTCCGCCGACGTCCAGGCTGACCAGGCCGATGAGACCTAATAGAGGGACGAGGAGAAGGATGCCGACACTCTCCAGCATGCTGGATGCGACCATGCCGAACAGATTCACATATATCGCGGCTCCAGAATAAGACAACATTTGTTTCATATATTTCCATACCTCGTGCATGGGGCACCTCTCTAACCGGCCCTGCGGGCGTGTTTGGCGAATTTCTCGACGACGACGAACTGATTCATAACCTCGTGCCCGCTTACATACATAGATCCGCTGCGCAGCCAAGCGTGCGCGATCAGCTTGCCGTGCTCATCACGAGCGGTTCCGAGATACAAGGTGCTTGAGATGCCGCGGCGCTCAAGCATTTGCATGCCGGCCATCGCTTGCACCATACATTTGCTCTCCCATGGCGTATTTCGGCTAATGACGGCAATGGCGGATCGGATATGTTTAAGCGTCTTGACATGTCGCTCATCGGAGTCGAGAGAGGTTTCTTCGCTTTTAGCCCCAAGTCCCGGCGCAATCTTGGCGAATTTGCGGCGAAACTTCAGCTTGGCCCATCCCAAAAAAAGAAAAGCCTCTATTAATAAGAGGACGGTAAGCCGATCAAACGTTAGCAGCGTTCTTATTCTCTTCGTTAACAAGGAGCAACCCTTCCCCTCGAAGCTGCTCCAGGAACGAGAAAACTTGCTCCGCGCATGCCGAGTCGTCCACGTCGAATTCTTCTGTCAATCTGTCTACCAACGCTCCTACAGACACGGGGTCATGGATGCAGTCCCATATTCGGCCGCCGATTTGGCCCAGATTATAATAATTGCCGCTCTTCACGTTGAGCATAACTTTTTCTCCGCCCATATCGCTCACTATATTTTGTTTGCAGGAGGATACAACATCGGTTAAAGTCAAAGGCATGATTGACATCATAACAACATCTCCTTTTTTGTCGATTGAATCATGAGTCGGTACAGGCAGGCGAGACTGTCGCCGTCAAACGGACGGGATAGCCGGAACATGTCGATTCGCCCTGCGAATCTGGACAATGTCCGGAAGTGCCACTCCATAAGTCCGAGCGGTTCCAAAAGAAAACCTCGAAAGGTATGCCGGAGCATCGCGTGAAAACGTTCCAGCCCTGCGATAGAAACGATCTCAGCATTTTTATCGTGTTTGGTGAGTTCGAATACGCCCGCTAACGGCAGCGGCGTATCCAGAAATGCGCCTTCGACCGGGACGGCGAACTTCGTTTCCCGCTTGTAGATGGGTTTTAAGCCTGCGGTGGATTTGCCTAGCAATTGCATGGACTCCTGCCATATTTTTTGCTGCGGATAGGCAGGCATGACGATGGGGTTGCCTCCTTCGCCAATATGAACGGCGATAAGATCGTCGCTAAGCAGCTCGTGGCCTTGCTCCATGAGGTAGGAGGAGAGCGTCGACTTGCCTGCCCCGGATGCGCCGACAATGGCGTAAGCCTGGCCGTCAATGGCGACCGCGCTGCCATGCAGCGGGAGAATCCGCTTCTGCATCAGCAGAATGCCCATACAGCTGCCAAGCAAATAAAGCCTGATTTTGTCCTCATCGGCCGTGGGGGAAGACGAGACCTCTATCGTACGGCCGTCCTTGATACCGAAGATGGCCGTATCCGGCACGCGAATAAGAACACTGTTTTCTCCTACGGCAAGAAATTCGTTTACTTTCGTAAGCTCCTGCCACAGCTTCTCGAGAGGCTGGCGAGTTATAACCACATCAGGCATGTTTCCATTCATACCGCTGTCGGCACTGTCGATTAAGCGAAGCTCAGGCAAGCGGAACTCGCTCTCGATGATCAGGCCGAACGAGCGATAACGTGCCGTCTTCTCCGGTATATTCATCGTAATCACTCCCTGTTGTCGTTAATGGGTCGCAGCCCGTCAGGCGGGCCGCCCTTGTACGATGATGTACAAGGGCGGCCCGTACAGTTGCGGCAGAACGAATGCAAATGACGACGGACTAACTGTAGTGGATGACTTCCGTCGGATCCGGTTGAATATCATCCGGCAATCTGACACCGGGTCCGGCCATTGTCATATTGACATTTAGCACCTCCAACTGCGGTTGCTGCCACGACTTTTTCGTTTGTTTTTCCATATAATCACCTCCTCTCAAGCGCTGAATATGACTTGCGGGCTTTAACCGCAACGCTGCAGGAATCGACGCAATATAACGGACCGCATTAGAATGCGGAACTCGTTATCGAATACGATCTCCGGTCGCGGCGAGGCTTTAACGGCATGCCAAGCGTGGTTTAGCCCCTTCACGTCCAAATAACCTGCGATACGGGGATCATCGATCGTATCCCTGAATTCCTGCACAAGCTCATTCCATGCCGGAAGCATACGATATAAGCCGTCAGCTCCCTGAATGCCTCTCACTTGCTGATTCAGGCGAACGGAGTCGGGCAAATAACCGGAAGTTGCCCTCCGTATCAACGAGCGGCCGTAACCGTTTTGCACATACTGGTTCTCCGGCAATGACAAGCAGAACCGTATAACTCTAAGGTCATTAGTAGGATCGCGGTCCCACAACGAGTGGCGCAAGGATTGCATGCAGCCGACTTTGCCGGTTACCGTCCAGTAATAGGGCTTCTCGAATTGCTTGCGTCTGACATCGTACACGTTCTGTGAAGGATCGCCCCAGAAGTCGTAGCCATGCTCCCTTAAGCGTTCATAAACGTGGGTTCGTTCGGCGAACTCCGGGTGAATCCATTCGGGCAAACCATCTCTTTGCTGAGAGTCGCTCCGGCGGGAAAGGCGAGGGAACGCCTTGCGAGTAATGACGCGCGACATCTTTTTCCTGCTGACTCCGATGTTCTCGCAGAAGGAATTAAATTCTTGATACAGCGTAATCAGCTTGAATTTGCGCAGCAGCTCCACATGATAATCTTGGACGGGTCCCCAGGAGATCGTCCAATTGCCGCGGCTGCCACTGAGCAATACGCCCATGCCCGCTTCGCTTGCTTTTTCGTAAATGCCCTTCGTCCAAAATGAATTTTCGTAAAATTTATACGGCGACTCCAGAATATCCAGCCAGTCGTCGATTGCCGAGAGCGGATCATAGTTCGGAAAGTCATAATAACTGTCCTGAATATTGCCTACATAATCTACGGTTGCTTTAATGTTGTCCCGCTCGTTCGCAATCCGGCTTTTCGGCGTCCAGTCCGTGAAACCTTCGAGCGGCACGTAGCTGAACGTGTACAGCAATTTATTGTGATTCAGCAATTCACGGGCAGCAAAGCTCGCGACCGATCCGGAATCCAGGCCGCCGCTTAACTTGGAGCCGGCCTTTTTGAAGGTGCGAACCTTGGAGGAAACGGCACTCCGGAAAACGTCGCGAAACGCCTCGACATATTCCTCGTTGGAACGCAAAATCAGCTTCTTTTTCGACGTAATCGTACAGTATCTGGCGAAGGTGAGGCGGCCGTCCCGGAGAAGGAAGCTATGGGCGGGAGGCAGCTGTCGGATCGATTTATATACAGTAGAGAATACATCGACCGATTCCGTAGAGATCGGAATTGCCAGAAACTCGGATAACCATAGTTCGTTCAGTCCGCGCTCTACGCCAGGCAGCGACAGCAGCGGCGCAATCGTCGTGCTAAATGCCGCGAATTCACCCGTAGTCGTGTAATAAAGCGTACGATTGCCGGAGAAGTCTCGCGCGCCGAACAAAGTACGTTTTCTGGCATCCCAGATCATAAACGCGAAATCGCCGACAAGGTGCGCGGGACTTTCGTTGCCCCACTTCTCATAAGCAAGCAGCAACAGGCGGCTGTCTGTCATGGCAGCCCGATCCGAAGCATGAATATGCAGAAGATCAAACAATTCCGTGCGGTTATCGATAATTGCGTCAGCCGTAATAGCGAGGCCGGATGCTTCATCCCAAGAAGGAAGCCGCTCCGACAGCGATTCCGGAGTAATCCATTGGCCGTGGCAGCCAAGGAAGACATCATTTTGCTGCCACATGCCGACATAATCGGCCGGAAATTTCGCGAAGCCATCCATCACGCGGGGACCGTATTCAACAGCCAAGGGCTGCCCGTTCAAACTGCAAATGCTACTGATTGCGCTCATAAGGCCTCCAAGTTGTTCTTGTTATAGAACAGTCAGACGAATAAGTGAACATCCCGTAAATATAAGGATATATCAATTGTTTATTTCAAATTAATTCGTTCTGAAAATCGTATAAAGTACGTTTTGTTCTTTATTAAGAACTCGAGATAAGGTTATCATCAACGTTATTCGTTGTCAACAGTTCCAAGCAGATTTTGAGGGGAAAACTTGGAACCGAGAAGGACATTGACAGTCTGGAAGATCGAATGATAGAATTTTTACGATTGTTCTTTATAAAGAACGAATGGAAATAGAGGTGTTTGCATTGCATACAGCTTCGGAATTGTTTATGCCGGGGGAACCCGCGTTCTCGCTTTCCTTATTCCTGCCTATTGTAAGGCTGGAAAGCGGGAGGTGCGTCGAGGGAGGGAACGCCGAAGGAGCGTTGTCCGTGTTGTGGCCGGATCGGAGCCTGGCTTTTTACTTTAACGAAACGGGGAGCCGCATCTGGGGACTCTTAAGGGAATCGGTCACGGTCGGCGAAGTTGTCAACGCGCTTCTGATTGAGTATGATATTGATCGAACGACATGCGAGTCCGAAGTATTCGGCTTTCTCGCTAAGCTGTCCGGGGAGCGCTTGATTCAATTCGGCTTATCCTTCTAGGACGCAGGGAGGTGCTCAAGCGGCTGAGTGATCTTATAATCGTGCTGATTGCCTTAATAGGCATGTCGGCGCTCTTCTACTTATTATTGATAATGCCGACGCAATGGCTCAAAATCGAACGCGTCGCTCATCCTATTGGCCTGGGAAAACGTTTTTTGCAGATCAGCGATCTTCACGTCGATATGCTTCGAATTGGACCTGATAAGATGGAAGCCGTCGTCCGGGCGGAGAAGCCGGATTATATCGTGCTTACAGGTGATTATACGTACAGACGGGAGTATTTGCCCAGGCTGGCTCTATATTTGAAAGCCATTACTGCGGTCGGGGTCCCTGTCTATGCCGTGCTCGGCAATCATGATTACCAGCAGCCGCGCCCTCGGGAGATGTTGACGCTGTTCCGGGAGCAAGGCATTGCGATATTAAGGAACGGCAGCGTGTCGCTTCCCGAGTTTACATTGATTGGCATTGACAATTACAGTACAGGGCATAGCCGAATATCGGAGGCGTTCCTGAACATCGAGCGGAGCAAACCCGCGATCGTCATTACCCATGACCCTAATGTCGTATTAAAAATTAATCAAAATTATGATTATTTGATGGCAGGACATTTCCATGGCAAGCAGTTCAATATTCCTTTTTTCTTTAAGTTGAAGCCGAAGGGTCCGTTGTCTCAGCGGGGAATCTATCGTGGCCTTCATAGAAGCGAACAAGGAGCTTATTATATTTCGAAGGGAATCGGTCAGGCCGGCGTAAACGCAAGGTTTATGGTACGGAGCGAGGTGACGGTTCACGAACTTTGAAAATCGGCGCCCGGGGGC
>NZ_BDQX01000171.1:580085-584930 GCF_003112455.1 Paenibacillus agaridevorans | reverse complement strand
CTGCCGGCTCATGCCGGCTGCCATTACGGGCGCTCTTTAATGAGAATAGGGCTTACGGCTCGTCATGCACCTCGGGAACGCCAGCTCGATAATCGTCCTCGCCGGGATACTCCCGCGGCAGATCCTTGTGCAGCGACTTGTTCTCATAGCCGTAAGCGCTCTGTTTATGCTGCCCCATCCGCCAAGGCGAGCTTTTGCCAAGGGATTCTCTAAGCAAGTCCGAGCCGTAGGGTCCTTCGGGAAACTCCTCCGCGATCAGATCATTCTCATGAGATTGTTCGGTCAATAGCTTATCGTGATAATCGCGGTCGTCATAATCACCGTGAAACACTGGCTGTTTCCTCCCTGAATAAATAGTCATGGTTGTACATTAATAACGTACCCCGATTAATCGGTAAAATTCACCGTGCCAACGACAAAATATAAAAATTGCCTCAGCTCATCGCCTTCTTCCTCCGTCAGATTGAAGACATGTTCCAAATAACCTTCCTCTTCGAGATCGTCAGGACCGATGATGGCCGTTTTGCCGAACTGCAGATCCGTTACAAGCTTCTTGCCATAAAAGCGATTGGTCGTCAAGATGGCGAGGTCGAACCGCTTTAGGCCGGGCGTAATAAAAGTGACGAATCTGGTGGACGTATCCTCCAAGGAATCCGACAAAAAATCATAATTGGGCAGCTGCATAAAAATCCCTCCGTTAATGGATGCTGGTAGTCATTATACCCTACTCCTCGGAAAGCCGGCAGTGCGAATTTAAAGAGGGTACTGATAACCGAAATTTTTGAACACGCATTTAAAGTGTGCATGGATGTCCGTTCAGTTTCTGCTTGTAAATCTCTTGATGATATGGTAGCATGTAACCAATCGAATAGACGAACGGACTGTGTGATAACGAGGAAGCACCTCTTTTGCCATAATGGCGGAAGAGGTGCTTTTTTTTGTTCAAATATAGGAAAGTATATGATTTCGCCATACTTTCTCTATATTTCTCGGAATGAAACGCGCCGCGCCGCCAAAGGACGGCGTAGCCGTTTCACCTTGTTCTCCACGGTACGTTGTCGTTATTCGCTACCAATGATGAGGTGAAAGGTGAGTGACGTATGCAAATCGTATTCATGAACACATTTGAGAAATCGGCGGGGGATGCGGGGATCGAAAGCGCAAAGCTGTACATTGGGGAGGATCAAGGCAGGTGGTCCGTCGAATGGCGGGAGGATGCGGAAGAAGGGGAACGGATGGCGGTCTGGTTCGAGGGCACGTCATGGGAAGAGATGATGATTGCTTTCCGGCTTGGCATCGCCCGGATGATGGGAGCTGGTTTTATGCCCATTATTGACGGCATGCTGGAGAGCCCTCGCGCGGGTAACGGCGGGTACTTGACGATGCTGCAATGTTATGGAGAGCTGCATGCCGACCAGGAGCTGTTCCAAAGCCTTCGCGAATGGCGCAGAAAGGCGGCGGGGGCGGAGAAAAAGTCTGCCTACCTTGTGGCGACGAACCGGATGCTGTGGATGATCAGCGCATTCGTGCCTCAATCGGACGAGGAGCTGCGTCAAATTCCGGGCTGGGGCCAGGTCAAGCATGCCGCATACGGAGCAGATGTGTTAGCCGTTACAGCGGGCGCTTCGCGCACGACGACCTTCCCTCTGGATTGGGTGGCGGAACGGCTGGATCCTGACGTGTTCGCCACATGGCAATGCAAGCAGAAGGAAAACAAATATAAGCTGCTGATGGACCGCCAGCAAGAGAAGAAACAAATATTGAGCGTTCTTCAGCAAGGCGGACAACTAAGCCAGTTGGAAGAACAATTATCGCTGTCCAGACGGGAGCTGCTCATTCGAATCGAAGGATTGGAGGCGGAAGGGTACGATGTCGAGCCGTTTGTGGAACGCGAGCTTAGCGAAGTGCCTGAATCCGAGAGGCAGATGATTTGGGAAGCGATGTCTGCAATGGGCGACCGTTATCTTAAGCCCGTGCTTGAGCAAGTATACGGACAGCAGGAGGAAGGGAAGTCCGGTCGTCAGGTCGAGCAGCTCTACGAACGTCTTCGTCTGATGCGAATTCGTTATCGCCGACAAGCCGGCAGCAAGGCTGTTTGAAATAATCAACCTCACAGTGCAGGACCAACGGGCTTAGGTCTTAAGGAGCGTATCGCCATTTAATAGTATACTTGTCCTAGTGATTCGAGTATAATAAGTCTCAAAAAGACAAACTGCGAATTTTGTCGAGAAAAAAGGAGCGCTTCCCTGTTATGAAGGCAGAGTATATAAACCCGTTTCTTGAATCTGCAAAAATCGTAATCGAGCAAGTCGTGCAAATTCGGCCTGCGACAGGACAGCTAGGTCTCAAGGACATTAAGTTTGTTGAGAATTATATCTGGATTCAGATCGGTCTCAATGGGCAGATGAAGGGCGATATTGTATTCGGACTAAGCGAACAGGTAGCACTCAAGATGGTGTCGGCTATGATGGGAGGCTTTGTGATTGCTGAGCTTGACGAGATATCCCGCAGCGCAATCTCCGAGCTGGGCAACATGATCAGCGGCAACGCCAGTACGATGTTGTACAATCAGGGTGTTAAGGTTGACATTACGCCGCCCAAGGTCATCCATTCCGCACAGACAGCCGGCTTTAACGCCAAGCAGGCACTGACGATTCCGCTAATAATGGAAGGAATCGGCGAGCTGGACATTCAAGTCCTCATCGCTTCATAATCGCAAGAAAGCTCCTTAGGGAGCTTTTTTTTGCTTCCGGGGTGAGAGTGAAGTAAACTTATGGATAATAGAGGTTATTCAAGAAGTGAATCGCAACCAATTCGGAGTGGTGATGTGAGATGCTGAAGGGGAAAATCGTTCTTATATCGGGAGCATCCAGCGGTATCGGGGCCCTTACTGCCGGCTTAATCGAACGCAGAGGAGGCATTCCTGTACTGACAGGGCGTAATGAAGCCAGGTTGGCCAGGACGGCTGGGACAATCGGAGGCCAGAGCTCCTACTTTGTCATGGATGTGACCGATATGAAGCAAGTGGAGGATGTAGTAGAGAAAGTCATCCGCCAATACGGTAGAATTGATATTCTGCTGAACAACGCCGGCTATGGTCAATTCGAGAGATTCGAGGATATGTCCGTGGAGAGCTTCGAATCGATGATGGATACGAATTATATGGGCGTTGTTCGATGCACAAAAGCCGTGCTTCCTCACATGCGCAAGCAGGGCGGAGGACATATCGTTAATATCGCTTCCATGGCGGGCAAGATCGGATCGGCGAAGTCGACGAGCTACACCGCGACGAAACATGCCTTGCTTGGTTTTACAAATTCGCTGCGGATGGAGCTGCGTAGCGAAGGGATTGTCGTGTCGGCCGTGAATCCGGGACCTATCGACACGGAATTTTTTGCTATTGCTGATCCATCCGGCTCCTATACTAAAAATATTGGCTGGTTCATGATGAAGCCGGCTTATGTGGCCAAGGCAATCGTCCGTGTCATGGAGAGACGGAAGGCGGAGCTGGACCTGCCGCATGCCGCTTCGGTTGGAATCAAACTGTATGGATTAATGCCGCGGGTCGCGGATCGGCTGTTCGGCGGACTGCTTAATCGAAAATAAAGGAAGCTACAAGAGGGGCTAACAAGAAATGGAAAACGGCAAAACATGGGTAGAACTTGGCTTAAACGAAAAGCTGACAAAGCTGTTGGCGGAACGCGGAATGGCGGCGCCTACTGACGTGCAGGCGGATACGATTCCGGCCCTGCTTCAGGGGAGGGATGTATCTGCCCGCTCGCAGACGGGAACGGGCAAGACGCTGGCGTTCCTGCTTCCGATGCTGCAGCGAATCGATGCGGAACTGGGCCATATTCAAGGCATCGTTATCTCGCCGACTCAGGAACTGGCGATGCAGATCGTCCGCGTAGCGGAAGTATATGCTGAGCCGCTTGGCATTCGCGTTCAACAGCTTATTGGAGGAGCCGCGATGAAGCGCCAGGTGGAAAAGCTTAAGTTGCGTCCCCAGCTTGTCGTCGGAACGCCGGGACGTATTCACGAGCTGCTGAAGAACAAGAAGCTGAAGCTGAACGAGATCCGTCTCGCCGTCGTTGACGAAGCGGATCAATCCTTTCAGCTGGGCTCCGAGAAGGATCTGGAAACGGTGCTGTTTGCCATGGGCAAGAATCGTCAGATTGCATTTTTCTCTGCTACGTATCCCGAAGAGATGGCCAGATACGAGGGGCGCTGGATGAAGGAGCCTGTCCGCTTCCAGCTCGCCATGGAGCATCGCGTATCGTCGACAATCGAGAACTTGTACGTCGTGAGCGACCGTCGAGATAAAACAGACACAACGCGGCGTCTTATCCGATTGCTAAATCCAGCTTCCGCGCTGCTGTTCCTAAATGACACGAATGAGATCGGGAACTGGGAATCCAAGCTGAAATACGAGGGTTTCGCCGTAGAAACATTGTATGGCGACTCCGACAAGCAGCGCCGCGCGGCAACGCTGGCCAGGTTCCGGGAAGGGACATGCCAGTTGCTGCTTGCAACGGATGTCGCCGCGAGGGGTCTCGACATCGAGGGACTTCCGCTTGTGCTGCAACTGGATCCCGCCGTGGATGCGGATCATTATGTGCATCGCGCAGGACGTACGGGAAGAATGGGCAGGCGGGGGACGGTCATTACGATCGTGACGCCGCAGGAGTTGTTCATCATGGAGAAGTTCCGCAAGTCGCTGGGGATCGATCTCTCGGAGCGATCGATGTACAGGGGTAAGCTGCTGTCTGATGAGCAGCTCCGTGAAGCGACTCGACCAAGATCGCTCCGGAACGGGAGCAAGCAAGACAGCGCGGGAAGCGAGCC
>NZ_BDQX01000171.1:568197-580000 GCF_003112455.1 Paenibacillus agaridevorans | reverse complement strand
AGAGCGGGGCAACGTCAACGTCAATGGCAGTCGTGCGGCAATCTCGGCTGCCGCAGGTAAACAATCGGGACGGTCCGAAACGGGCGGGCGGTCCGATCGGCCTGGAGGTTCAAGCCGCGAGGCCGCAAGTTCGCGGACGAGTTCCAAGCCGGCACCAAGCAGGACTCAATCCCCCGGAAAAAAAGCAGAAAAATCTGCGACGAATCCGGCTGAGAAGCCCGCTGCCAAGCCTGTCACGAAGGCTCAAGCCAAGGAGCAGAAGAAACGCGAGGGCAAAAATAAAGGCGCTCCGAAATGGTTAAAAGAGAAACGGGATTCGGCGAAAAAGCAATAAAAAGAGTGCGTGATTTTACCAGTTTGGGAACAATCACATAAATGTTCTGAAATATTAGAGGTGGGGGCTCCCACCTCTATTTTGCTTTCGGCAGGGCAAGCAAATTAAAGCATTAAAGTATGCTTCAATGAGCCGAACTGGTGCAAAATCTTCGAATGAAGCATAAAAGTATGTTTCAATGAGCAGATCTGGTACTGTATCCGTACCAATAAAGTAGGCGAACGAGCAGCTATAGGCGTTAAAAACGCCGATGGACTGGAAAGTAACTCTGATTAGCACCCATAGGCGTTAGTAGCGCCTATGGCTCCCAAAAGTAGGCGAACGAGCAGCTGTAGGCGTTAAAAACGCCGATGGACCGGAAAGTAACTCTGATTAGCGCCCATAGGCGTTAGTAGCGTCTATGGCTCCAAAAAGTAGGCGAACGAGCAGCTGTAGACAACGCAAACGATTGGTGGAGGAAAGAAATAGAAGAATGGAGCGTGTTTGGCGTCGTCGTCTAATCAAACGGATGCGAATCTCAGGTGCGAATAGGCAGTGAACAGCGGGTTGAAATTGCATAAGGAGATTGTCCCAAAAGACCGCTTTTGATCACAAAGCAGGTTGCCAAGCGTACCCGACATAAAATTATTTTAATAGCCACCCCCCTTAAACGGACTTCCCCATGCGAAAGGTATGGGCGAAGGAATAAAGCGGCATGTCCCGCTAACGTTTAAAGGAGAGTGGCTATTATGACGAAAAAGACTTTATGGAAAAAGACGGCGGTTACCGCGACTGCGGTACTGATGCTGGCAAGCGGCGCGACGTCCGCATTCGCGCACTCGAACGATTACGATAATGGCAAGAATGGTAAAGGTAAAAACTGGGATCAGCACGATAAGAAGAACAAAAACGACAAGGACGATGACAGAGACGACGATGACAAGTGGGACAAAAACAAAGGTTGGGGCGACAACGACAACAAATATAAGGTCAAGTGGAACTTCGAGGATGAAGACCAACTGGAGTGGGCGCTTGAATACATTATGCGTCTCGCGGCGAAAGGCGTGTTCACGGGTTACGAGGATGGCACGTTCAAGCCGAAGCAGCATATCTCCCGCATTGAGACGCTGACGGCTGCCGTCAGGCTGATGGGGCTGCGCGCACAAGCGGAATCCGCAGAGGAAATGGGTACGGAGCTGAACTTCAAGGATGCAGACAAGCTGAAGAAAAAATATCCTTGGGCAGTCGGTTACGTATCCGTAGCACTGGAAAATGATTTGTTCGCCGAAACGGAGACAGAGATTAAACCGGAGCAAAACGCTACACGGTTATGGTCGACGATCTTGTTGATCAAATCGCTTAAGCTGGAGGAAGAAGCAAAAGCTTTGAACAACACGAAGCTGGACTTCAAAGACGCGAAGGAAATTCCGGCAGGCTCTGTCGGCTATGTAGCGCTTGCCTTGCAGAAGGGCATCATTACGGGTTATGAGGACAAACATGGCAATAAGACGTTCCGTCCGAACCAGCCAGTAACGCGCGCCGAGCTGGCGGCCCTGCTCGACCGTACAGACAACGAGATGCCGGATCACGACGCACGCGCCATTCAAGGTACGCTGAAGACTGCAGCCAATGGTGCTCTGACGATCGTTCAATCCGATAATACCGAATTGGCGCTTGCCGTTGATCCTACGGTCTTTATCTTCCGCGATGACAAAAAAGCGACGATCGCCGATCTGAAAGCCGGTGACAAGCTGTTCATCCGTACTTACCAGAACAAGGTCGTGTTTATCGAAGTTACAGAGAAGGCGCCGGTATCGACAGCGTTTACGGAGCTTGGCGTCATCAACACGCTGAATTTCAACGCTCAGGCGAAGCTGGCTACGATTACGGTTACTCGCACGGAGTCCAACAATTCGACGACTACGCTCATCTATAACGTGGATGCCAACGTATCCGTCGTAGGCGACGCCACCAAGCTGAAGATCGGCCAACTGGTCGAAGTCAAGGGCGAAAACGGCACCGTCAAAACGATAACGATCAAATAATAATGCAATCATTGTCCGGCAATACGCCGGTCATAAGCTGAGGCTGTCCAATCGGGCAGCCTCTTTTCTATTTTTGAAATTTGCCTCCAACTTCGGTATGCTGATAGATAGTAAACATGCAGGGTAATTAAGGAAAACCGTGGAGAGGATGCTGGATGTTATGAACAAAATGGACAAAGTGCTGCAAGTAAGCGGCTTGACCGGCGGATATAGTCCAAAGAGGCCAGTGCTGCATGAAATTGAATTCAGCATCAGACCGGGCGAGATGGTGGGGCTGATCGGTCTCAACGGAGCGGGCAAAAGCACGACGATCAAACATATTCTGGGGCTGCTCACCCCGCAGCAGGGCGAGGTGGAGGTGGCGGGTGTGAGGCTGGCGCAGCATCCCGAGAAATATCGATCGGCGTTCGCATACGTGCCGGAATCCCCGGTGCTGTTTGACGAACTGACGGTGGAGGAACATCTCCGACTCGCCGGGATGGCTTACGGCGTACCCGGACAAGACTATGAGACACGCGCCGAGGAGCTGCTTATCGAGTTCCAGATGGTGCCGAAGCGCCGTGCATTCGCCGCTCATCTCTCCAAGGGAATGCGGCAGAAGGTGATGATCATGAGCGCGCTGCTGGCTTCGCCGCCTTTGTATATTATCGACGAACCCTTTTTGGGATTGGACCCGCTTGGCATTCGTTCGCTGCTAGACAGACTGGTTGAGGTAAAGCGCAGCGGGGCTGCCATTTTGATGAGCTCGCATATTCTGTCCACGGTGGAAGCCTATTGCGATTCCTTTATCGTCATGCATCAGGGACGTATCGCCGCACAAGGCAAGCTGGAGAATATTCGGTCCGCTGCGGGCTTTCAAGAAGGGACGGGGTCGCTGGAGGATGCGTTCTACCGGCTCGTTGCAGGAGGGGAGAGCTGATGGCGGAGGCTGGAGCCCGGCTTGCGGTGACTTGGAGCGAACGTGCCCGCGCGTTCCGCAAGGAGATTTTTCCTTATTTGCGTTATATGGCGCAGAGCGGTTTTCCCGCTTTCCTATCATTATTGTTCATTGCTTCCGCCATCGGATATTTTGGTCTGATTCGGGACGTACCGCCAGACTTCCCCTTAATAGAAGTTGGCGTCGTCTTCCTGACGCCCGTACTCTGCTGGAGTCCTCTTCGTACTTGGCTTGCCCCGGCGGATGTTGTTTATTTGATGCCGAGAGAGCATGAGATGAATGTATATCTAAATCGATCATTGCGCTATTCGGTCATCTGGAGCAGTATTCTGGCCGCGGCCGTATTTTTGCTTTATGTGCCGGTCTACCAGCGCGGAGGCGGCGAGAACGATGTCTGGCTGTTGGCCGTGGCTCTGCTGCTCTTGAAAGGAGCCGGACATTACGGAGCTTGGCGCGAGCGGCGAATGTCATGGGGGGCTGCCCGGATTTTCTTTCGGCTTGGCCGTTGGCTGCTGACGGCAGGCGTCATCGGAGCTTGGCTCCTCTATCCGGAATGGCAGGCTGCCTTGTTTATGTTTATTTGCATGGCGCTGCTCGCTGCCGCATATCGTCTGCCGCGCAATCAGCGGTTCCCTTGGGAGCGGCTCATCCAGGAGGAAGAAAGGACGCGGAAGCGGTATTATTCGGCCTTCGGCATGTTTATCGATGTGCCTGTCGTCTCGGCTAGCATCGCCCGCAGGCCTTATCTGTCCTGGCTATTGCCGCGGATCCGCTACGGGCAGAACCATGCATATGTGTATCTGTACGCGGCATCGCTTATACGCACGGAGATCGGAGGCATCCTGATCCGTCTATTGCTGCTTGGCGGACTGGTATCCTATTGGGCTGCAGACGCCGCGACCCTCGAAGGATGGGGAGCTGCGATCTCCTATGCCATCTTCGCATTCGTTATGACGCTCCAGCTTGGAGGTCTGCGTTATGTGAACCGTTACACGGTTTGGAAAAACATTTATCCGCTCCCTTTGGATGGCCAGCGAGAGCAATTCGCCAGATTGGATAGGGCAGCATTGCTGACGGGACTCTCCATCCTGTGGTTGCCCGCGTCGTTGCCGCTGCTTCTCGGCGGTTATTACGTTGCGCCGATCTCCATTGCCGCAGCGATGCTGATCTATGTTCTTGCGATCCGTCCGGCGCGCTTGCGGAGAAAGCTCATGCTTGAGGCGGAGGAGGATTAACGAACAAAAAAAGCTCGAACAACCATTCACAGACTTGGCCCGCAACCCCGCCAGTTCCATACGGAACCGCGGCTCGCCGGCCAGGTCTGTTTTTTTGCGGGCAACGGACTTAAAACGGTCGGACTCGCGCTACGGCGATAATCCGACCGGAGAGTGGGCTCGCTGGCAGGTTCGGAATCCGATTCGAGTTCGAAAAGCGCTAATGGAGCATAAGAAACACATGAAAAACGATTGCAAAGGACCCGGAGTCAGCAAAAGAAGCGGCGTCCCGGAAGGCGCTCCGTACCGTTCGTTTGTGTTCTATTTGCGCTTCTAACAGGCGATTAGCACATTTCGGACTGTTCAGAGGCGGCTCTGCTGGCCTATTGTAGGAGTCAGCCCGTGAAACGTCACTGGACATGAGGAAGGAGCAGAATACGGATGGGATTCATCAGGGAACTAACGAAGAATCGCCAGCTTTACGCGTTGGCTATTCCGGGTATTATTTTTTTGGCACTGTTCTCTTACATCCCCATGGTCGGGCATCTGATAGCGTTTCAGCGTTTTCAGCCTGTCAAAGGAATTTGGGGTAGCGATTGGAGCGGACTTGCCAATTTCGAGTTTTTTTTCGGAGGACAGGATTGGCTGCGAGTTACCTTCAACACTGTTTATTTGAACGCGTTGTTTCTGGTGTTCGGCATCGGGGCGGCGCTGCTGCTGGCAATCTTCATAAACGAGGCGGGTTCGGTCCTGCTGCGAAAGCTTAGCCAGTCGCTCATCTTTCTTCCTTACTTTATTTCGTGGCTGGTCGTCAGCTTGATGATGCTTGCGTTTATGAGCTCGGACGGGCTGCTTAACGATTGGCTCGGCCGATTGGGTTTGGAAGGGGTGAACTGGTATCAGAACGCCAAGTTATGGCCGTTCATTCTGACTGTCGTCTATGTCTGGAAGTTTTCCGGTTATTATTCGATTATTTTTATGGCCGCCATTGTCGGCATTTCGAATGACTATTACGAATCGGCGCGAATCGACGGAGCGACACGGCTGCAGCAGATCGTTTACATTACGATTCCGTCGATCCGCTCCGTCATCGTCGTGTTGACGCTGCTCGGCGTCGGCCGAATTTTCTTTGGTGACTTCGGCATGATCTACGGCATTATCGGCGACAATTCGATCTTGTATCCGACGACCGACGTTATCGATACGTATTCGTTCCGGGCTTTGCGTCAATTAGGCAACTTCGGCATGTCTTCGGCCGTCGTGGTGTATCAATCCATTATGGGTTTGGCGACGATTTTGCTGTTTAACCGGCTTGCGCGGCGCATCGATCCCGATTCGAAACTGTTCTAGGAGGATGATGTTTATGGGCAATCAGCCGCAGCAATCTACCGTTCCGTCGCCTTCCGGGCAAACTCGTCAATCCGCTGGAAGGAGCGCGGGCGAATCCATCTTTTTAACCGTCGTGTACGCGGTCATTGTTTTATTCGGCGTCGTGTGCGTCGTGCCTTTCTGGCTCGTGCTTGCGAATTCTTTTGCGACGGAGGGCAGCTTTCTGGCGAACGGCTATCAAATGCTGCCGGAGGCCTGGAGCCTTGACGCCTATTCGTTCCTGCTGAAAGGCAAGCAACTGCTGCTCAGCTACCGCAACTCGCTGATGGTTGCCGTCGCGGGCACGGTCATCGCGGTGACGATTACGTCGATGTTCGCTTATGTAATTGCGCATCCGAAGGTGAAATACCGCAACATTATGGCATTTCTGACTTACCTCGCCATGGTGCTTGGCGGCGGGCTGGTCGGCTTCTATATTATGGTCGCCAATTGGCTTCATCTTAAGGACAGCCTGTGGGCGCTCATCCTGCCTTATGTATTGAATCCGTTTTACGCTTTTATTCTGGTCGCCTTTTACAAGTCGCTGCCTTACGAGATCAACGAAGCGGCAACGATCGACGGAGCGGGCGATATGCGGCTGTTCTGGAGCATCATCATCCCTGTCTCCACGCCGGTTATCGCCACGGTATCGTTGTTCTACGCCATTCAATTCTGGAACGACTGGTATTTGTCGCTGCTGTTCATCGACGATTACAAGCTGCATCCGCTGCAGCTCATGATCCGGCAATTGATCTCGAATCTGAACATGTCCGCTTATGTCGGCGGCGGCGCGAGCTACCGGGTGGCGGCTCCGGCCAGCTCGATCCAGCTCGCGACAGTCTGTTTGACCATCGGTCCAATCGTGCTGCTCTACCCGTTTTTACAGAAATATTTTGTCAAAGGCATTACGATCGGCGCCGTCAAGGGCTGACGCCAAACTTGATTTAGCCGGAAATCTCGGTTAAATATACAATATACACTCAGGAGGTCGTAACAATGAATATTCGAAAAGGAATGGCGGGGACGCTGGCTCTGCTGCTGACGACGAGCATGCTTGCCGCGTGTTCTTCGAACGGCGGCACGGACGCTCCCGCCGCGAGTCCCGGCTCCACGGCGGCTACGCAAGAAGGCAAGCTGGATCCCGTCACGCTGAAAATTATGATTCCGGGCGACAGGCCGCGAGACTTCGACGCCGTCATCGCGGAAGCGGAGAAACGGATGGCGGACTCCCTGAACGTGAAGCTGGACGTCGTGTTCGTCCCGTTTGCGGATCTCGCCCAGAAGACTCAGGTGACGTTGTCTTCCGGCGAACCGATCGATCTTATTTTCGATGCGCCGTGGCTCCATATTACCCAACAGATCGCCGCTGGCAGCTATGCGCAGCTGGATGATCTGCTGCAGCAATACGGCCCGAACATTTTGAAGAACCGGCCGCAGGAAATGTGGGACGCGAACAAGTTCGACGACAAAATTATGGCCATCCCGAACGGCGTTACGTTCGTCCAGGGCCGCGTCTACTATGTAAGGAAGGATCTGCGCGAGCAGCTTGGCATTGCGCCGATCGAGACGTATGATGATCTTATCAAGTTCGCTTATGCGGTCAAGGAGAACATGCCGGACATCGTGCCGCTGCTTCCGTCGGGTCAGGATGTCAGCAAAGGGTTGTCGGAAGGCGCCTACCGCCGCTATTGGAAGGAAAACGTCGACAATGTGATGCCAAGTCCGGTGCTGCCGGAATCGCTGGTGCTGTATACGAAAAACAACGACGGAAAAATTTACAACCTTTTCGAAGAGATGGAACCGTCGGTATGGTCCTGGATCGAAAACTCGCGCAAGCTCTATCAGGATCAAATTATTAGCCAGGACGTTCTGGCCATCAAAGAACTGCTTGAGCCTGCCAAACAAGGAAGAGTGGCGATCATTCCAAGCAACGAATTTGGCGTAGGCACCGATACGCAGCAAGCGCTCAAGAGCGTCAATCCCGAAGCCGAATTCGAGGCGGTTACGTTTATGAACGAGGAGAAAGGCGCCATCTTGACGAATGCGCTACAGTACAATTTTATAAGCGTGCCGGCCGTCAGCAAAAACAAGGAGCGCGCGATCCAGTTCCTGGATTGGGCGAATCAAAAAGAAAATTACGATCTGCTCGCCTACGGCATCGAAGGCACCAACTGGGAAGCGGTCGGCGATAACCAATACAAAGTGCTGGGCGACGGCTACGCCTGGTTCCCGTACGCGTGGATCTGGAATCCGACGCTGGACCGCCAGGATGCCGCCCAGGACGAAGAGACGTCGCGGCTCGACGCGTGGAGCGCGGACGTCGGCAACTTTACGATGGACGTGCTTGCCGGGTTTACGTTCGACAGCGCGCCGGTCGTCAATGAAATTTCGCAATACGTCAGCATCGAAGCCAAATATTATACGGCCATCTTTAACGGCGTTGTCGATCCGGACGATTATTGGAACCGTTTTAAGGCGGAAGCGGCGCCGCTGGCCAAAAAAATCCAGACGGAATTGCAGAGTCAGATCGACGCTTTTCTCGTTTCCCGCTAACGGCGATAGAGAAAACGCAGCAGGCAGTCAGCGGTTTTTCTCCAATAAGCAGCCGGTAGTCGACTTTCGGGAGCGGGAATAAGAACAGATGAAGGGGAGTTACGATTGCGACTGTTGCCTGAACAGACATACCTTCGGAATTTTTTGAAAATCGGAATTGGGTTCGCGATTATTATTCTGATCTTCTCCTTTTTCCTGAGACGGGAATATGCCGAGCAAGCTTATGGCGACGTGAATCGGCTGATGAGCGCCAAAACCTCGAGCGTCAGCCAGGGACTGGAATACCAGTTGGATCAGCTGCGAGCGTACGCGCTCAACATGTACCAGGACCCGGATATTTTCCATTGGCTGATGGCGGATCGCGGCGAGCCGTTGGTTGCGTCTTCCGCGCTGAAGTCGATATCGAAATTTTTGAGCTTGCAGTCCTTTATCGATACGACCTATTTGATCAATATGAAGACGCGGCAGGTGATCGACTCCGGCGACGGCATTCATACATTCGACAATTTTGCCGATCGGGGGGTACTGGATCGCATTCTCGAGCAGCCTCCGTCTACGCTGCGGTTTTACAATCACGAAAGCCCGGACGGGAATGCCCGCCTCGCCCTGATCGCGCCGGCGTACAAAAGCGGGATCAGCAGCCAAGGTTATGTCGTGATTTTGCTGGACAAAGAGCTGCTTGAGACGTATTTGCTGCAAAATTTGAACGAGGCATCCACCAATATCATGGTTGTGGACGAATCCGGAGCCGTCATTCTCGGCGGTTCTCCGGATATCGACGCCGAACAGATTATCCGACGCGATCCGGCTACCCATGAAACGAAGTCGGGCGATCAAATTTATTTGGTTCACTCTTACGCGTTCAAGGCCGAGGAATGGACGCTCCATTCTACCGTGCGGGTAAAGGACATCAGCAAAAATATCGATCGGATCCAGTTCCGCTTATTCGGCATGTGCCTGTTTCTGCTGATCGTATTGTCCGTCCTGTCCTACTGGAACTCGCGTCGCCAATTCAAGCCGTTCAGCCAGCTCGCAAGGCAGATCAGGAAGACGGTTGCGCCGGATGCGCAGATGGCCGAACAACGCAATTATTCGGAGTTCGCCGTTATTAAAACGGGACTCGACCATATGGTAAAAACGATGGATGAGATGAACAACATCATTCGCAATCATCGCGACGTGGTCAAAAACGAGCTTCTGCGGCAATGGCTGCTGCAGGGCGGCTACAGCAAGGAAATGGAAGAAAATGAAGCGCTGAGGCCGCTTCTGGTTTCGGACATTCGGCTGGCGGTCATTCGGATCAACCGGTTCCAATCGTTTTCGGAACGGTATTCGTACGCCTCCAGGAAACTCCTGCTGTACGCCATGGGCAATATCGCGGGCGAAATATTGAGCTGGCACGGCTTCGCGGCAGAGAGCGTGGATCTCGGCAGCGATCAGCTCGTTTTGCTGGTCGGGGGAGGCGCGGAAGACGCCGATCCGGTGCTTGCGCTCAAAGAATCGGACGCGGCGATCGGGCAGTGGCTGAATCTGAATGTCACCTCGGCGATCAGCGATCGAACCCCGATAAGGGCGAATATGCGCGCCCTGTATGAAAGAATCAGCGATTTGACGCTGCTGCGGTTTTTTGACGCGGACGACAAGGTTTACGTGGAAGCCGATCTCGCACATTATTTGCCCGAGCGGCAGTCGGATCTGGACGAAGGCGCCATCCATCAATTGATCGAGTCGACGAGGAAGGCGCAGAAGGAAGCGGTTCGCGAGCAGCTCGACGTCATGTTCGAAGAGCTCCAGAAGCTGACGTACGCGGAATGCCAATTCCGGCTTAAGCTGCTGTTGTTCCACGTCTTCAAGGCGTTCAGCAAGGCGATAGGCGAGCGGGAACAAGGCGCGGATCAACTGCTTCGGCAATTCGACACGTTGATGGACGTCAAAGATTGGCTCTACAGGCAGCTCGAAGCGCTCATCGACAGCGCGGCGCTTCAACATTCGTCATCCACGCGCAGAGAAGAGCTCGCCTCCGAAATATTCGATTACGTGAAGCAGCATTTGCACGATCCCATGCTGACGCTCGAAAGCATCGCGGACTATATGATGCTGTCAGGGAGTTATGTCCGTCTGGTATTCAAGGAGACATATCACATCACGCTTTCCGGCTTCATTCATCAAGAACGTCTGGAGCAGGCGAAGCAGCTGCTGCTGTCCACGGACTGGCCGGTGCTCGACATTGCGGAGCGGTCGGGTTTTCAATCCAAAACGACGTTTTTTACCTCGTTCAAAAAATATACCGGGCTTACGCCTAATCAATACCGCGAGCAGAATCGGGAATAACCTGCTCTCGCCTGGCCGTATCGGAATCCATCCGAAATCGGCCGGCTTTAACCAAGAGTGAAAACGCTTTCAAAATAGGAGGTTACGAATGATATGAGAACAGCTGCTGGAAAAAAAGGGATTCATCTGCTTCTTGCCTTTTTGCTTGCCATCGGGTTATGGCCGCCCGCGCCTGCCGCGGCTGCGGAACCGCAAGAGACGAGAACCAATCTGCTCGCTGCGGATATGGATACGGGGTTCGACGGCGGTACAAGTCCGTTTACGCTCGAGATTCCGACGTCCGGCGGTTCGCAGCAGATTGTGCAGATCGGCGGCAATAACGCGCTGGAATTTCGCGACGCATCGCTTGGCGCGAATGCAAACAGCTATTTCTTTTACGAGCTGACAAGCGGAGCTTTGCTGTCCCGGATCAATGACATTTACCGAATGCCGGTCGGGACGACGCCAACGGAATTTGTATTCGAATACAAGCTGCTCCGCAGCGCGGCGAGCACCAAGCCGGTGCCGGGCAATACATACGCCCAACTGCAGATGGCGCCGTACGACAACGTGAGCGTTCCGAGATTTCCAGCGGGTTATCCGAGCATAACGGGAACGGCGGCTTACACCAATACGACTCCAGACGAGCTGAAGACGGTTAACGACGAGGATCTCCCAAGCTACCGGTTCAGCATCGTGCCGAACGGGGGACAGAAGCTCATTACCAGCTTCAAGATCGCATTCAGCATTCGCGTAGATACGGGCGCAACGGACGAAGCTTACGTCATCGACGATCTGGCCATCTATGAAGCAGGGGGCGGCGTCCCTGGCGACGACGAAGCGCCAAGCGCGCCATCCGGTCTAATCGTCGCGGACATCACCGATACGAGCGTCAAGCTGGCCTGGACGGCGGCAACGGACAATACGGGCGTAACCAAATACGACATTTATCGCAACGGCGCGCTGTTGGAATCCGTAAGCGGCTCCACGCTGACGCATAAGGTTGCCGGACTGTCGCCGAACACGACTTACCGGTTCACCGTGAACGCCGGCGACGGCGGAG
>NZ_BDQX01000171.1:561518-568123 GCF_003112455.1 Paenibacillus agaridevorans | reverse complement strand
GTCTCTG
This sequence comes from Paenibacillus agaridevorans, assembly GCF_003112455.1. Lineage (GTDB taxonomy): Bacteria > Bacillota > Bacilli > Paenibacillales > Paenibacillaceae > Pristimantibacillus > Pristimantibacillus agaridevorans. The sequence goes on along the minus strand of NZ_BDQX01000171.1, from coordinate 568,116 downwards.
CTGCGAGCAACGAAGCGACGGCGACGACGGAGCCGTCTCCGGGCGCACTGCCGGAGCCGTTTGGCAACGGCGACATCGGCGACGCGAGACTGGCGGGCGACGCCGTATACGACGAAGAGACGGATGCCTTCACGGTTCGAGGCTCCGGAGCGGATATTTGGGGCAATGCGGATGCATTCCATTATGTCTACCGGCCGTGGAAGGGGGATGGCCAGATCGTGGCGCGCATCTCCGGCATGTCGAATACGGTGGCGTGGACCAAGGCGGGCGTCATGATCCGCGGCGGCATCGCAGCCGGTTCGCCGAACGCGTTGATGATGCTGACCGGATCGTACGGCACGAGCTACCAGAGCCGTCTCCAAACGGGCGGCACGACGACGCAACAGGCCGGAGCGGCAGGCGTGACGGCGCCTTATTGGCTTAAGCTTACGCGGGAAGGCTCCATGATCAGCTCCTATCATTCCATCGACGGAGAGAACTGGACGTTGGTCAAGCGGGAGGGGATCGCCCTTGGCGAAACGGCCTACTTCGGGCTTGCGGTTACGAGCCATGACAACAACAAGCTGAGCAGCGTTGTGTTCGACAACGTCAGCGTAGGGCCGGTGCCGGCGGAGGAAAGCTCTTACGCGCCGCAGCCGGGGACGCTCGAGACCCGCCGCGAATGGTTATGGAACAAAACAAAATCCATGTCGGAAGTCGGCGGACAGCTTAATATTTCGCAGATCGTAGCCCAACTGCTGGACGGACAGAACGAAACCGTCAATCTGCAGAAGCTGAACACGATGTTCCAGTCGTACGACTGGGAGCAATACAAGACGGTTGCGAAGATGTATGCGTATCTGCTCGTGGGCGACAAATTCGACAGCGCCTTGACGGAGCATGTGCGGGATTATTTCGCAAGCTACGCCTATGCGAAGCTGCCTCAGACGGAGAACCTGCGGATGAGCAATTATGCAGCCGGTTATCTGGTCGGCCAATATTTCCCCGATCTTGAGGATTTAAACGGCGTATCGGGCGCGGCGCTCAAGAGCTCGAACCGCGCCAACGTCGAGGAGATGCTGGATGCGGGCGTCCGCTTCGGCTGGGCGGAATACGAAAGCCCTGAGTATACGTTTATGACGTACCTCTGCCTCAACGCCCTGTACCAGTTCACGGATGAGCCGGATTTCAAGCAGAAGGTGAAGATGGCGATGGACGTCATGTGGTTCGAATGGGCGAACGACTGGATCGACGGTATTTTTATCTCGACCTCGAACCGCGCTAAAGGAGACGCCGTCTCGGCCAACGATCCGTCCTGGAGAGGGGCCGACCATACGGCGCTGTCGTGGATGTATTTCGGCTCGCACCGCGCCCAGCAGAAGATCGGCGAATCGGATGCAGGCGTTCCCGCTTCCTACCGTCCGTTCCTGGAATATTTGGGCATGGCCGTTTACGAGGGAATGGAATACGAGCCGCCGGCGATGGCCGTCGAGCTTGGACAACTGAAGAATAAAGACTACATGTCGCGCAAAACGAATATGCAAAATTCCAGCGGCCGACTGCTCAATACCTATCGTCAGGCTTATGTGAAGCCGACCTGGGGCTTATCGACGGAGGTCACTTACAATCGCCAAGACAACTGGATTGAAGAAATCCCGGTCGCGCTGCGCTGGCAATCCGACGCGCCTAATCCGCTCTTCCGTGTCAACGCGGACCAGCCGGACGCGGCGATTGGCAACTATAATCAGCCGGAGAACCATCGCATCATGCAGGACGCCAAAGCGGCGCTCGGCGTGTACAAGTCGCTTAAGGAGCCCGGAGCCGCCGATAGCTATTTGACCGCCATGTTCCCGGACACGGGCTCCATTCTCGAATGGGAGGAGCAGGACGGCTGGGTATTTAACCGGACGGAGCAGATGTATTTCGCCTTCAAGATGATCAAGCCATATACCTGGCATTACCAGACGCCGACGGATCCTGCCGACAAGGTGAAGCCGATGACGCCTCACCCGACGAAGCAACTGCATTATAACTACAACATTCTGCGCAGCAAGGCGGATACGAACGGCTGGGTGCTGGATACGGCGGAGATTGGCGACTACGACGATCTTGACGCCTTCAAAAACGCGATTCTCACCGAGACGGAGCTAAACGCCGACGGGATTAATGCGGCCAGTCCGCGTCTTGTGTACACCAATCTGAGCGGCAACGAGATGGACATTACGTTCGACAGAGCTTCCGGCTCTTACGCAGACACTCATCGAATCAACGGCGAGCCGATCGATTACGACAGCTTCAAGCTGTTCGACACGCCGTGGCTGCAGCAGGAGAGAGGGTCGGAGCTATTCGCGGCGACATACGGAGAAGAGTCGCTGACCTACAATTTCGGCAACTGGACGGTGACGAGCCGCAATCCGAACGAGACGGTAGCCGTGACCGGCGTCGCGGTCAGCGAAACCGAGCTGACGCTGGGTGCGGGCAAGTCGTTCCGGCTGCATGCCGAGTTCGAGCCGGCAGACGCGACAAACCGGAACGTCGTCTGGAGCTCGAGCCGTCCGTCCGTCGCCGCAGTGAGCGGTAACGGCACGGTGACGGGCGTTGCGCCGGGAACCGCCGTTATTACGGTAACGACAGAGGACGGCTCCTTTACGGCGGAGACGGACGTGACGGTTGTGATCGAGCCGTTGTTCGAGGACGGCTTCGAGAACGGCATCGCGGCGTGGGATCTGTTTGGAAGCGCGGACTGGCGCATCGAGGGCAGCGGAGCCGAAGCGAAGCTGACCGGCTCGACGCTGCAGATGGGACCTCAGCGAGCCATCGTAAAATCGTCGCTGCTCCCATACGCCTCGACGGATTACAGCATGAGCTTTACGGGAACGGGCAACCGGTTCCGGGCGATGTTCCGCTATTCGTCCGGAACGAGCTATTATTTCCTGGAATTTAAGGACGGAAGCGCGGCAGAGTTGTGGAAATATCCCGGTACGTCCACGCCGGAGCAAGTCGGCTCGATCGTCCAGATCGGGGATGTTATACCGGGTTTTGCGCTCACGGATTCCCATGATTACGTCATTGAAGCCGAAGGCGGCGAGTTCCGCGTGTTCATCGACGGTACGAGGGTGGCGACCTTCGAAGACGACTCACTGGCGGCAGGAGGCGTCGGCTTCTCGGTGAAGAGCGTCGGATCCGAAGCGAAGCTGGCCGTCGATCGGATCAGGGTGATGCCGCTGATCGAAGAGCCGGCTGCCGGAGGCGGCGACGACGACGATGACAATCCGCCTGCGGGCGGCGGCAACGAAGGTCCTCCTGCCGGAAACGGCACCGGTAACGGAAGCAGCACCGGCAATGGAAGCGCAACGGAAACCGACCACACGCTCATCGTGGAAGCCGACAATCTGCAGGGAAATGCGGACGGCACCATCGTCATCGAAGCTCCTGCAGGCGTAACGGAAGTCCGGCTTCCGGCCGGAACGAGCGAGCTGCTGGGCGACAACGCCATCGAAATACGTTCGGAGGAGCTGTCTATCGTGATTCCATCCGCCGTGATCCGCGAGTTGACGGCCCTGCTGCCGGAAGCGGAACGTGCGAAAGGAACCGTTAAGCTCACGCTTGCGCCGTTGCCTTCCGCCGAAGCGCAGAAGGTCCGCGCCGCTGGAGAACGTGCGACCGGAGCGGGTATCCGGCTCGGCAGCGCCATCTATGAGCTTGGTCTGTCCATCGCCGGAACGGCTTCCGCTTCGTTGACTCAATTCCCGGATCCGGTCACGATCCGTCTAAAGGCTGATTCGGCGATTCGCAGCGAACTTGCCGGCGTCTATTATTTGCCAGAAGAAGGGCAGCCGGAATATGTCGGAGGCGACTATGCAAATGGCTGGTGGACGGCGGAAGTGCGTCGCTTCAGCAGATATGCCGTGTTAGAAGTAGCGAAATCGTTCGACGATCTGCCGGCCGCGCATTGGGCGTACAACGTAGTCCGCGGGTTATATGCCAAGGGAATCGTCCAAGGCACCGGAGCTTCGACATTTGCGCCGGAGCGGACCGTGACGCGCGCCGAATTCGCGGCGATGCTGGTAAACGCGCTGGGGCTGACGGAACGGGGCGATCTGCCGTTCGCCGACGTGCCTGCGAACGCCTGGTTCGCGGAGCCCGTGGCAATCGCATACCAAGCGGGCATCGTTGCCGGGAAAGGCGCAGCGAACTTTGATCCGAACGGTCTTGTGACCCGCGAGGAGATGGCGGTTATGGCGATGAGGGCGATCCGCCTGCGCGGAGAAACCGCATCTGTCGGTGCGGCTGCCGCCTATAACGACGAATCGGAACTGTCTCCATGGGCTGTCGCTTATGTAAAGGAGGCGTCCGAGCTTGGACTGTTGCTAGGCAGAGGCGAGGGCCGGTTCGCGCCTAAAAACGGAACGACCCGAGCCGAAGCGGCGCAGGTGCTGCACAGGCTGCTTGCGTTGACTTAGGAGCCGATCAGACAAGCCTCCTTAGCCGTTTGCCGCGGTGCTGGAGGCTTGTGTCTGCCGGGAAAAAGAAATCGGACTTTTCCCCCGTTTTTTCGTCCTTCGCTCCGGTTTTCCAAGGCGCCGATTGCCGCTAAGCTTAATCATGTAAGCATTTTCTTCGGGGGATGCGGTCAGAGAGAGGATGGGAGGAAAGCCGGATGGGAGAGGCGGCTGTCAAGGTTGCCGGTCGGAGAGAAACGCCGCCTGAGCGGCGGACAACAGGGTTAAGGAGGTTATGGAAATACAAGCTGCTGTACGTGCTGCTGATTCCCGCGTTCGTCTGGGTATTTTTGTTCGATTATTTGCCGCTGTACGGAATCAGCATCGCGTTCGTCGATTACAACGCGATTCAGGGATTATCAGCAAGCCCGTGGGCCGGACTGAACTACTTCCGGATGCTGTTCGAATCGGAGATGTTCATGAACGCCTTCGTGAACACGCTGATCATCAGCTTATACAAAATGATAAGCGGTTTTATATGCCCCATCCTGTTAGCGCTTGCACTTAACGAAATCCGTTCGGCGTGGTTCAAAAAAACGTTGCAGACGGCGGTCTATTTGCCGAGATTCGTATCGTGGGTCGTGTACGGGGGCATCATTACGCTGCTCCTGTCGCCGGAGACCGGCATCATCAACAAGGTAATCGAATTTTTCGGCGGCGATCCGGTCTACTTGCTCGTCGACCCCGCCTACTTTCGGACGATTCTGGTCGTTACGGATGCGATGAAGGAGATGGGCTGGGCGGCGATCATCTATATCGCGGCAATTGCCGGCTTGAATCCGGAAGTGTACGAAGCCGCCATTATGGACGGCGCGACGCGGTTCAAACGAATCGTACACATTACGCTGCCGGGCATAGCGAGCACGATCGTCGTTATTTTTATCCTGCGGGTCGGCTACGTCATGAGCGCGGGACTGGATCAGGTCATCAATCTGTACAACCCGATGGTTTTCGAGGTCGGGGATATTCTGGATACGTACATTTACCGGGTCGGCATCGAGCAGTTCAGCCTCAGCCTTGCGGCCGCGGCCGATGTCATCAAAGGCGCGATCGGACTTGTGCTGGTGCTGGTCGCCAATCATATCGCCAAACGAATCAACGACTCCGGTATTTTTTGAGGAAAGGGAAGAGAACGCATGAAGCTTACGCGAGGCGAGACGACCTTCGTCGTCTCCAACTATGTCGTCCTGACGCTTGTTACGATCATCATCGTCCTTCCGTTCTGGTACGTGATCTCCGTATCCCTGACGCCATACTCCATTTTCAGCGAACGGAACGGCATGATTTTGATGCCGACGTCGATCAGCTTCGATTATTACGAATATTTGCTGAAAAAAGGATCGATGATCTACGCCTCCTACGGAAACACGATCCGCAATACGGCGGGAGGCGTCGCGCTGGCGTTGTTCCTGACCGTAACGGCGGCTTACGCGCTGGCGGATAAACGGCTGCCGGGACGCAAAATCATCATTCTGTATTTCGTATTCACGATGTTGTTCCGGGGCGGCATGATCCCGACCTACATTACAATCAAAGGGCTCGGGCTGCTCAATACCGATTACGTCCTGATTCTCGTCATGGCGTTCAGCGCCTTCAACATGATTATTATGAAATCGTTTTTCGAAGGCATTCCGGAAAGTCTGAAGGAATCGGCGGCCATTGACGGGGCATCGGAATTTAGAATATTGTGGCAAATTGTGTTGCCTCTGTCGCTGCCGGTCATCGCCACGGTTGGACTGCTTTACCTGGTCGTTTATTGGAACGATTTCTTTAACGCCATGCTGTACGTCACCGATTGGGACAAAGCGCCGGTCCAGCTCGTGCTTCGCTCGATTATTGCGAGCTCCAGCCTGCCTCCGGAGCTGCTCGAGCAAGCGGGAACCGCGCCGCCGCCCACAATAGGGATACAGATGGCCGCCATCGTCATTGTCGCTTTGCCCATGTTGATCATTTATCCGTTCGTGCAGCGTTATTTTGAGCAAGGCATGCTGATCGGCTCGGTCAAAGGGTGAAGCGCCGTCAACCCGGTTTATCCCCTGCGGGGTAAATATAGTTTTATAAGATAGGACATTTGAGGAGGTCTATGAACCATGTCGAAGAAAAAGAAAGTTTGGCCA
>NZ_BDQX01000171.1:559221-561374 GCF_003112455.1 Paenibacillus agaridevorans | reverse complement strand
GGCCCCGACCGAAGGAACGGTCGCAACGGCATCGCCGGCTCCTGCCGAGCCGTATGAGCTGAAATGGCTGAAGGCGCAAGACATCTCGAAGCCTTACGACCCGGCCAAGGACGTTGTCAAACAAGCCGTTGAAGAGAAACTCAATATCCGCATCGTGCCGGAGATGGTCGATGTCCAGCAGTACAAAACGAAGCTGAATCTAAAGATGTCGAGCGGAGATTTTCCAGATGTGGTCCGGATCGATTTCGTCGACGACTTCCAGAAGTATGCGCAGCAAGGCGCGTTCGTCGACCTGACGGATCTGATCAACGAGCAGAACACGCCTAACATTATGCGAGAGGTTCCGGCCGAAGTGTTGGAGCAAGCGAAGGTAGGCGGCAAAATATACGGCATTCCGTACCAAGGAGGGCCGGGCGCAGGTTATCGCTGGAATCTGGTCATGCGCAAAGATTATCTGGAATCGATCGGAGCGAAAACACCGACGACGCTGGATGAATATTACAACGCGCTGAAACAAATCAAGGCGGAGAATCCGAAGGTTATTCCGCTCGGCGGTTACACGGCCCAGATTGGCGAGCCGAAATTCGCCAACAACTCGTTTGACCATATTTTCGGCGCGTTTGGCGTTACTCCGGGTTTCTTTACAGAAGAGAACGGCAAGTTCGGCAATTACGACATCGATCCGCGAATGAAGGATGCGCTGTTGTTCCTGCAGCAAATGTACAAGGAAGGACTTATCGACAAAGAGTTCGCGACAATCAAGGAAGAGCAGCTTCGCACAAAGCTGTATAACGGCCAAATGTTCTCGTGGATGGGCTGGTGGTCGACGGCCAACGGCTACGACACGATGGTGGAGACGGGCGAACTGATCAAAAAAGGCGAGCTTGCGGCCGACGGCAGCCTGCCCGACCAGAACGACCAGCCGTACAAATATTTGACGCTGACCGCTTCGCTCACCGGAGCGGACGGCAAGGCGGTAGCGCCTGCGGGAGCGCCTTTCTCCCAAATGAACGCGATTAGCGTCAAAACAAAAGACCCGAAACAAGTATTAGCCATTATCGAGGAGTCGCTGTCTCCGGAAAATCAAATGTTGACCGTCTGGGGCATCGAAGGCAAAGACTACAAATTCGAGAACGACAAGATGAAAGCCATTACGGATCTTGTCGATCCGCAAACCCAGCAGGATCCGGACGGCAACTACCGCGGCATCCAGAGCTATCTGTTCGCGCCGGGTCTTAACGGCTGGCCGCGTTACCTGGAATCGCTGCCGCTTCGGGCGTCGGAAGCGCTGGACGTGGCGATCAACAACCCTTATCAAATTACGGACGCCTCCAACTACCTGGACTCGCCGACGAAGATCGCCAAGCTTGTCGAGCTGAACACGATGCGCGATTCTGTCTTTACCCAAATTATTATGGGCGCGGACATCGCCAAGTTCGACGAATTCGTAGAGAAGTGGAAATCGCAGGGCGGAACCAAAATTTTGGAAGAGCTTGAAGCTTCGTTCAAAACAAAAACGGGCCAATAAGCCGTCATCCCTCCCGCTTCGCCGCGCAATCGGCGGAGCGGGAGCGGGCGTCTTTGGCTCTGCAAAAAGAAGGAGGAAAGCAAGTGAGAACAACAAGTCGCGGCATCGCGCTGCTGCTGATCGTTGCATTATTGCTGCCGTTTCTGCCTGCTCCTGCAGAAGCGGCGGAGCAGGAACCCATCATCGAAGAGAACTTTGCGGGCGGACTCGTCAATTGGGATTTGTTCGGGAGTACGGCCTGGCAGGTGCAGGGCAGCGGAGCGGACGCTTTGCTGACCGGGACGACGACGGCGACTTCGCCGCAGCGCGCCGTATTAAAACAATCGGCTTTTCCTTACAGCACCAAAGATTACAGCGTCGAATTCAAGGCGCAAGCGGACCGGTACCGGTTGATGTTCCGCTATACGTCGGGAACCAGCTATTATTTTCTGGAATTCAAAAATGCGAGCATGGTTGAATTGTGGAAATACCCTAATTCGTCGGCCAGCGTCATCGTCGGCGCGCCGGTAGACATCGCTTCCGTCGCTCCCGGCTTCAACATGGCGGACTGGCATGACTACAAGCTGGAAGTTGCCGGATCGGAGTTCAAGCTGTATATCGACGGCAGCCTGATCTCGGTATTCGC
>NZ_BDQX01000171.1:556212-559128 GCF_003112455.1 Paenibacillus agaridevorans | reverse complement strand
CTTCTCGCTGCGCGCATTGAACGCGAGCACGCCCGCCAATCTGAGCGTGGAGCATGTCGCGATCAAACCTCCTGCAGCGGCGCCATCTACCTTTACGATTTCGCATAGCCCGCTCTCCGAGCTGCCTTATAATGCGGATCTGCCGCTGATGTTCACGGTGGCGGACGGCAGCGCCGCAACGGCTGCATCGGTTCATTACCGTTATGGCGAAGAGGGGGCCGTTGTCGAAGCTCCGGCGCAGTCCATCGGAGGCGGCGCGTATTCGCTTGCGATACCGGGATCGGGCAAGGCGGCGGACATTCGTTACTTCCTCACGGCCGAGGATGGCGGCCGGTCGGCCCGTTATCCGGAGAACGGGGAGATTTTGGTGCCGATAGGGGAGATCGTGCCGTATCTGAACGACTTCGAAGCCGATCTCGCGGGAAGCATCCCGAGCGGCTGGACAACGGGCGGCAATACGAGAGTCATCGAGCTGCCGGACGGCAACCAGGTGCTGAACCTGAACGGATCGGGCAGCGCGAAGCTGAATCTGCCGATGTACCAGAACGCGGACAACTTCGTGATCAAGTTCCGCGCCAAATACGAGCGAACCAGTACGGCGGTGCAAAATACATGGCGCATCCGATACCGCGCGCTGGACGACGCCAACAACAACGCGATGGAGTGGGCGACGCACAACTCCAAATATTTTATTATGCGCAAAACGACGGTCGGCGGCAACTACTATACCGCAAACTACGTGCAATCGCTGCTGGACGAATGGCATTCGTATGAGTTACATGTAAGCGGTATCACGCATCGGCTTGTCATCGACGGCCAAGAAGTGGCGCGCGGCGAGGATTCCGACGTTCTCGCGCCGACGAAAGGTTATTTCCACTGGAACGTCGTCGGCGGCATCAACCTGATGGTGGATGACTTCTCCATCGAGCCGATCTCGGCCCCATACGTCGTCGATCTGCAGCCGGCGGGCAACTTCGCGGGCATCTACGCAATCGGCGAAACGGCGGGGCTGTCCGCGGCGTTCGACGCCGGGGCGGAAGCGCGCGAGATCGGGTTGAGCTACAAGGTGCGCCGGGCGGACGGCGATCAGGCGTTAGTCGCCGAAGGAACGAAGACGTACAGTCTGGGCCGCTACGAGCAACTAAACGATACGTTGTGGTTCGACGCCGGACTCGGCGGCATCGGGACGTACGAAACGTCAGTCGAGCTAACGATTGACGGTCGGCCTGCGCCGGAACTGACCAAGCGCATGCGACTGGCGGTTGTCGGCGAAGCGGCTCCCGTGCGCGAGCTTGATCTGGACAACGAAAGCAAATTCGGACTCAATACGCATTACAAGTTGAACTGGCGCGACGATATCATCGACGGAGCGCGCAAGCTGGGCGCCCGCCATCACCGCTCCGGCATTACGTGGGAGGAAGCGGACCGCAACGCCAAGGACGGCGAAGGTGATCCCGTCTACGACTACAGCGACGTCGACGTCAGAATGAACAAGCTTGCCGGGCTGGGGTTCAACCAGATTACGGTGCTCGGCATCGACAAAAACCCGTATTACCAGGAAGGGACCGTCAATACGACCTCTGGACTCAAGTCGATGGGCGATTTTGTCTATGAAACGGTCGACCGCTACAAGGATATCGTTCGTCAATGGGAGATGCCGAACGAGCCGGAGCTGTTCGCCAAACCCTATATTCCGGCGGAATATGTACAAATCCAAAAAATCGCTTATTTAAATATGAAAAAAGCGGATCCGAACGCGATGCTGCTGGCGGGAGACCATACCTCCAGCGTGCTGAGCGTCCTGCCGGGCGAGCTGGAGCTGGGCTCTTACGATTACGCGGACGCTTACTCCTACCATCCGTACGTCTATAATTCGATGCCGGACGGCAATCTCCAGCGGCTGATGAACGGCGTGAAGGATCTGGTCAACGCTTACGGCGGCTGGAAGGACTATTATTTGACGGAAGGCGGCTGGCCGACGGCCAATGCCGGTTATCCGTCCGTCTCCGAAGCGGTGCAGCGCGATTACATCGTACGGGCGTTCCTGAATTACATGATTACGGATCAGATCAAAGCTTACGAATATTACAATTACAAAAACGACGGCACGGACGATCGTTACTACGATATTTTCTGGGGCATCACGGACAACGACGGCAGGCCGAAGCTGGCTTACGCGGCTGTCAACCAGCTCATGACGACGCTCGACCAGGCGCGTTACTTCGGCGCTTGGGACAGCGGCAATCCGGATGTTGCCGTACACGTGTTTCTCAACGACGGGGAACCGATCGTAGTGGCCTGGAAAAAAACGGATCACAAAGACAATCCGGCCGTGAAGCCGCCGGTCAGCACCATCTCGCTGCCTTTCGGAGCGGCGGGCTTGAAGTTGCAAGACATTAACGGCAAGACGCTGACTGCGACAGAAGCAGGCGGACAAACCCGGCTCGAAGTGTCGGGTTCGCCGCTCTACATCGAGGGCGCGCCGGATTCGTTCGTAAGGCTTGCCGCCGGTCAACTGCTCGCCGCCAAGATTAACGAGGTCGCGGCCCGTCTGGAAGCGCTGCGGACACTGGACAATTCGGCGGCGCTGGATGCCGATCTGGCCGAACTCGCAGCCATTGCGGCTTCCATCGAAGACGCAGCGGGCGCTTCCGGCATTGCATCCGATTGGGAGGCGGTCATCGGGGACGTATATGAATTGATGACGGTTGTCGCAGGCCGGATCAAGCAGGAAGAAGTTGTATCCGCTCCTGGGTACGTCGCGCTTGAGGCGCTGTACAATCTGGCGGAGAGCGCGTCTGTGCCGCTCGCTTATATGAGCGCGGGCAGCGGTGGAAACGCGCCGGATTACGCTGAGGCCGCCGAATCGGCGAATGAGCTGTATGCGGAGAAAAAAGGCGAGTTCAGCGTCATGCC
>NZ_BDQX01000171.1:547619-556137 GCF_003112455.1 Paenibacillus agaridevorans | reverse complement strand
CGTCGGCCGTGTACCGGTTGAACCGCTACGGCCGCATCGCGGATGCCGCCTACGAGCGGGGCAGCTATGCCGACAGCTATGCGTACAACGTGCTGGCGCGCGAATTCGCGGGGGCGGCTGCAGCCATCGCCGACTCCGAGCCGCCTAAATTCATCGGCGTTATCGGCAATGTCGTGCCGACGCAAACAAACGGCGAAGCGGGATATCCGAATACGATCCGGGTGTCGCTCGTTAACGACACCTCCTCTCCGCAGGATGTAAAGCTCGGCTTAAAGGTGCCGGCCGGCTGGGAAGCGGTACAATCCGATACGCTGACGGAAACGGTGTCTATCTCCGCCCTGGGATCGGAAGAACGTTCCTTTAAAATCCAGGTGCCGGAGCGCGCGCTCAAGGGAAGATACGAAATCGAGGTCGAGATGGAGCACGACGGCGTTGCGTTCGATACGAAGAAGATACAGCTGACCGTCGAGGACGGCATCGACGCCCGCATCGTTCCCGCGCGGAAGACGATCGAGGAGTTGGACATTTTGACGGTCGAGCTGACCGGCACATCCTCTTTCGAGAAGACGGGCGCCGTGACGGTGAAGGGACCGGACGGCAAGCCGCTTGTTCCGATCGAATCCGGCGAGTTTTCCGGGCTTCGCAAGGGAGACGCGCTGCGGCTCGACTTCCGCTGGACGTATCACGAACCTAAACCTTACAACGTCTACGAGGTCGATCTGTCGGTCGAGGATACCGTTAACGGCAAAACGATTTTCCGCGATGCGGCCATGCCGCTGGATTTCAACCTGGTCAACGCCGTGGGGGATATCGTCATCGACGGAAAGCTCGACGAATGGGCGGACGCCTTCCCGGTTCATCTGCGGCGAAAGTCGCAAAACGCGAACGAATTCCACGATCCGGCCAATCTCGAAGCGACGGCGTACGCCAAATGGAGCAATCAAGGGTTGTATGTTGCCGTAGCCGTGATGGATAATATTCACAAACAATCGGAGAATGCGGCGAACCTGTGGAAAAACGATTCCGTGCAAATTACGCTCGATCCGCTCGGGAACCGGCAGTCGCCCTATGGCTCCGACGATGTGGAATGGGGTTTCGCGCTGACCGATACCGGCGGGCTTCTCGTCAATGTGTTCAGCTCGAGCCTGCCTAACCCGAACGGAGATATCAGCGGCCAGACTCCGTTCGCGGCGGTTCGCGACGAAGCGGCGAAGACAACTTATTACGAGCTGCTCATTCCGACCGAATACGTCAAGGATCTGCGTCCCGCGTCCGGCGGCTCGCTGGGCTTCAACGTCGCGGTTAACGACGCGGACTTCCAGAACGGACGCGACAACTTTATTCAATGGACGAAGGGAACGGCGGATTCCAAAAACACGTCGTATTACGATTCGTTTGTATACGTGAATTACGAGCAGCCGCTTCCGGAAGAGGAGGAGGAAGAACCGCAAGGTCCTTCGAATCCCGGTCCGCAGCCGAACGTCCCTCCAACCGATCCTCCGTCCGGCGAGCTTGTTGTCACAGCCGGTCAGCTGGGCGGCGACGGCGGCAGGAGCGTGGTCGAATGGCCGAGCGAAGCCGACACGATCATTATTCCGGCCAACGCCGGCGAGCTGCTCGCGGGGAATACGCTTGTGCTGGCAGGGAAGAGCTTGTCGGTCGAGCTGCCTGCGGACTTGCTGGCGGCTTTGACCAAGGAGCTGACGCCGGAGCAGTTGAAAGACGCCCGGATCACGCTTCGGATCGATGAGTTGGCGCCTTCCGCGGCAGCCGGTCTGGTTGGCAAAAGCAAAAGATTGACGAAAGCCGACATCAAACAATGGGGCGGCGCGTTCGAGCTGTCGCTGTCGCTGTCGCTGACGGCCAAGGATGGCGATGCCCGGGAACTGACGGCATACGAGCCGCCGATTGCCGTAAGGATGAAGCCGGACCTGCTGCCGGATGCGAAACGTTCGGGCATCTACCGCATCGACGCCGACGGCAAGCTAAATTATGCCGGCGGCGAGCAAGGAACGTTTGGCGTCGCCGCCGAACTGCATCGCTCCGGCACCTACGCGCTGCTGACCGTCGACAAGACGTTTGCCGATCTTGGCAGCGGCCACTGGGCTTACGAAACGGTCGGGGAGCTGTATGCGAAACAAATCATTCAGGGAACCGGCGTGTCGACGTTCGATCCAAGCCGTTCCGTCACGCGAGCCGAGTTCGCGGAGCTGCTGGTGAAGGCGCTGCGTCTGACGAAAGCGGGCGAAACGCCGTTTGCGGACGTATCTTCGGACCGTTGGTACGCGCAATCGATCGCCATCGCTTACCAGGCGGGGCTCGTCAGCGGCAAAAGCGCGTCCGAATTTGATCCGGACGGCGTCATAACAAGGCAAGAGATGGCGGCCATGTTGCTTAAGGGAGCAAGATTGCTTGGCGCAGAGGCGCCGACGGGGCAGACAGTATCCTTCCGCGACGAAGCGGATATCGCCGAATGGGCGCGTCCTCTCGTGGGCGAAGCGGCGCAGCTCGGGTTGATGCGCGGCCGCGGGGAAGGCATGTTCGCGCCGAAGGGCGTCGCCAGCCGCGCGGAAGCGGCGCAAGCGATTTATAATTTATTGTTCTGATAACGAAGGGCGGGGAATGGGCATGCGACTATGGAAGCGAAGGAAAGGGTCGGGACTGCTGTCCCGGCTGAACTTGCCGATATTTGTGCTGATCGTGGCTATTATCGCTTTTTTCGCAACGGCGGCAAGTTACATCCTGATCCGCGTCCAGAATGCCCATACCCGCGAAATCGCGGAGCAATCGATGAAATTTGTGTATCGCAATCTTTGGTATCAATTCGATACGATGAACAACGTATCGGCTTTCCTGATCAGCAACCAGTCGATCGACAATTTGCTTGAAGGAGCGTATCAACAGCCGTTCGAGGCGGTGGACGACTACTTCGCGCTGCAGAGCAATCTGGAAAATTTATCGCTGCTGTCGCTGCTCAACGATTTTGGCTCGCCCGCGGTAACCCGGCAGTCATATGTGGTATCGCTGGCGCTGGAGCCGGAGAGCGGCCTGTACGGCATGGCGACGGAACATTTTGAGCCGATAACGGGCATTTTCAAGTCCGAGGATTTGCATGACGAAGAATGGTTCCGGGCTCTTGGCGAAGGCCGGCAAATGACGGTATGGTGGGGACAGCGGACGGGCAGGCCCGATACCGCGATGATCTACTCCGCCAGGCGGAAGTCGAGCATCAAGGACGGGCGAAGCATCGGCACGATCATGATCGGCGCCAATATCGGCAGCGTCCGGAGCGTGTTCGAGAACGCGCCGCTTGCGAACGGTTTCCATCTGCTGCTGGACGAACGGGGGCGGGTCATTTTTAGCGAACGATATTCGTTTCTCGAGGAGGCGGGGGAGCTGCCTTATGTGAAAGCTGCTGCCTCCGCCCCGCAAGGGACGATCGTCGCCCGTCTCGACGGCGAGCAGCATCGGATTATGTTCGACACGCTTGCGAACGGGTGGAAGCTGCTGACGGTGGTGCCGGAGAGCCACTTTGGCCAATATACGTTCGCGATATCGGCCATTGGGGCAGCTACCGCGGTCGCGGCTTTGCTCGTCGCGGCGTTCTGGCTGCGCCGGATCGTCGTACGCGTTACCGTGCCGATTACAAGGCTCGTCGCCGCCATCCAGCGGCCGGAGGTCGCGGAGTTCAAGGAACCGCTGCCGCATCCGAACAGCGGCATCTACGAGGTTGATGAGCTAAATCAGAAGTTTGCCTCCATGCTCGTCACCTTGCACGGCCTCATCGAAAATTCGTTTAAGGAAGAGATGGAACGGCAGGCGCTGCAGCTAGAGCTGCTGCATGCCCAGATCAATCCGCATTTTCTGTACAATACGCTGGACCTCATCAATTGCAGGGCGATTATGGCAGGCGACAGAGAGACCAGCAACATCGTCCGGTCGCTTGCGAACGTCTTCCGGTACGGCCTGAACCGCGGGCAGACCTGGATTTCGCTTGAAAAGGAACTTGCGCAGGTAGAAGCGTATCTTCATATTCAGCAAATGATGCGCGAGAGGCTGCACGTCGATATCGAAGCGCCGGAAGCGCTTCTGTCCGCGCGTATCGTCCATTTGGTGCTGCAGCCGCTGGCGGAGAACGCCATCGTGCACGGCTTCGCCGATTACGATCAGCATACGGATTGCCGTATTGCCGTTGCCGCCTATCTCGAAGGAAGCAGGCTCGTGCTGCGCGTGACGGACAACGGATGCGGCAGCGATTCCGATGCGATGAACGCGAGACTCGGAGAGCAGCCGGGCGGCGATTCGGCCGAGCGGGCGGGCGACGGGGGAGACGGCTACGGTACAATGAACGTGCATCGCAGAATCCAATTGCATTGCGGCAAGGCGTACGGTCTGCGTTACGTAAAGGTTGCCGAAGGCACCTGCGTCGAAGCGGTGCTGCCTTATTCGCCGGAGTGACGGGATAAAGAGAGGAGAGCGGAAGGATGTTCAAGCTGTTGATCGCGGAGGATGTCAAAATGGTGCGCGATACGCTGTGCCGCTCGATCGAATGGGAGAAGCTTGGCATCGAGCTGCTTGGAGCGGCGGAGAACGGCGAGGAAGCGCTGGCGTGGCTTGCGCGGGAGCCGGCCGATCTGCTGCTGACCGACATTGGCATGCCGAAAATGAACGGGCTGGAATTGATCGAGGCCGCTCAATCCCGATACCCGGACATTCGATGCCTGATTCTGTCCGGTCTGAGCGAATTCGAGCATGCGAGGCAAGCGCTCAAGCTGCAGGTAATGGATTACGTGCTAAAGCCGATCGATCCGTCCGAAATTGAGAGAGTATGCCTGCGGGCGATCGAGCAGCTGCGTCTGGAGAGGGCCCGTAAGGAAGAAGCTGAGTTCGCCATTCAAGCCGCCAAGGAGAAGCTGCCTACGCTGCTCGAAGAATTGCCGCCCGATGGATGGGCCGGCAATTTAAAGAAAAAGAAGCTGGTGGAGCGGGCGCTTCAATATGTGGGAGAACATTTTGGACACAGAGAGCTGTCTCTGGCGGACACGGCGGCGGCGGTGGGCTTAAGCGACAAATATTTAAACGCGATCGTTAAGGAAGTAACCGGCTTTACGATTAATCATTGGATGATTCGTCTGCGCATGGAGGAAGCGGCCCGGCTGCTCGAAGATCCGATGATCAAAATTTACGAGATATGCGACCGGATCGGTTATGCCGACCAGGATCACTTCCGCGAAAGCTTCAAAAAACAGTACGGCGTGACGCCGACGGAATTCCGCAACCGCCATCTGTAAAGGACCCGCTTGTGATCGCAAGCGCCGGGACAGGTTCATCGAAAAAAAGCGCAAGCTTGAGGGCCAATTCGGCCCCTGAGCCTGCGCTTTCTTTGTTCTATCAAATGCGAGAATGATGAATATGCGATTTAGTGCGCGGCGACTTCCGTAACCGCCTTGTAAATGATGTCGAACAGCTCTTCTAGATGTTCTTCCTCGATGCAGGAGAAGGCGACGCGAAGGTCGGTCTCCCCGAGCGCGATGGCGCCGATGCCGTATTCGTTAAGCAGATGCGAGCGAACGGCTTCGGCCGTAACGCCGGCAAGCTTAAGGCACATAAAGTAGCCGGAGTTGAACGGATAGTACTGGAGCGTATCGCCATAGCGGTCGCTGTCGAGCAACGACTTGACGCGGTTGGCGCGGCGTTTCATAATTTCGAACTTCTCGGCTTTTTGCGTCTCGTATTCAGGCGATTGCAGCGCGCGAAGCACGAACGTCTGGGAAGGATGCGGGCCGCTGGAAATCGTCGCGCGAATGATTCCGAGTGTCTTCTGCTCCAGGGCGGCAAGCGCGGCCGCGGATTCCGAAGCGAACGTAATGAAACCGACGCGGAATCCCCACACAAATTCTTCTTTCGTTGCGCCGTCGACCTTGACGGCCAGCACGCGTTCATGCAGTCCGGCGAGCTTAGGGAACAGCGACTCTTGAAGCGAATCCTCGAAGAACAGGCCGAAATACGCATCGTCTGTAACGGCAACTACGTTGATGCCTGCTTCCGCGGCATCAAGGATTGCGGCCACGATCGCATCGCCTTCTTTTGGCCCGGGCGTATAACCGGTTGGGTTATTAGGGAAGTTAAGCAGCACGATGGCTTTGCCTTTATCCTTCTGCGCGAGAAGCGCCTCCCGGAGTCCTTCGCTGTTAAATTGCATATCCTCATTGTACAAAGGGTATTCCACGATTGCCGCTCCGCGGCGGACGCCGAACGTCAGCTCGTAATTTTCCCAATTTTTATTCGGGATGATGACGGCGTCGTCGGGATCTGCAAATAAATCGGCTATGATGCTGAGGCCGTGCGTGAGCGCGTTCGTCACGACGGGATTGCCGAAGCTCTTCGATTCCAGCGACGGATTGTCCTTTATCATTTTGGCGCGCCAGGCGGTTCGCAGCTCCGGCTTGCCGGCAGGAGGCGCATATTCATATATATCTTTCGGATTGTAGGCGCTAAGCGTGTCTTGAATGAGCTTGAGATGCATGGGCTGTCCGCCTTCGGTTGCAATGCCGATCGTGGCGTTGAACTTGGTTGCCTTCGACTTGGCTTCGGCGGATTGGCTCAAAATGCCTTCTTTGGGAAAGTAGATGTTTTTGCCTAGATTGGACAACATCGCATAAACGTTCGGAATTTCTCTCTGCAAGGTCTCATTTAACTGCTGGGCCAGTGGGTTCATGGCTTGAATTCCATCCTTCCGAAAAAATATTTAAGTTATGTTACATTCTAATGTTCGTGATATTATACCATCTTTACGATTGCTAAACCATGAGATGCTGCTTTTTTTTCGTTGCTTGCAGGCGAACTTGTTTTATAATGAAAATAATTGCTGTCCGCTTTAGGGAAGGAGAATCATTATGCTTGAAATTTCGCCGGATTCGATCAAGCTGCTGCCGGCCTTTGCAAAGATCGTATGCGAACCTGGCTGGCGCTGGGCGAGGCGCGAGAAGCCGATGGCCAACTTCGATCTGTTTTATGTGTGGAGCGGCGAAGGCGAAGTGGAGGTGAACGGAGTCCATTATCAGGTTGGCAAGGGAAGCTGCTTCCTGTTTCGTCCCGGCGACTATACGAGCGCCACGCATCATCCGCAGCGGCCGTTGGTGCTCACCTATATCCACTTTGCGGTGGAGGACGAAATCCGTCAAACTCCCAAACGG
This sequence comes from Paenibacillus agaridevorans, assembly GCF_003112455.1. Classification (GTDB taxonomy): domain Bacteria; phylum Bacillota; class Bacilli; order Paenibacillales; family Paenibacillaceae; genus Pristimantibacillus; species Pristimantibacillus agaridevorans. The sequence goes on along the minus strand of NZ_BDQX01000171.1, from coordinate 548,941 downwards.
TATCGCATGCTGTATGATACGGTCGACTTCGAATATATGTTATCTCGTTATGTCCGCCTCTTTCTCGTAAGCACGTACGCCGCCGAGACGGAAGCGCGGCTGGTGCTGAAGTCGCTGCTGATCCAGCTGCTTCGCGCAGATACCCAGGTGCCGGTGGAGAAAAAGGCGAGTAATCAGCTGACGGAAGCCATTCACGAGATTGCCAACTACATCCGGCAAAATCCCGGCATCGCGCACCGCGTGGAGGATCTGTCGACAAGAGCCCAGCTGTCGCCGAGATACTTCTCCATGAAGTTCAAGGAGATGATCGGCATGTCGGTGCAGTCCTACATGATTCGTATGCGCATCGAACGGGCAAAGCATCTGCTTATGCACGCCGGGATGAACGTAACCGAGGTGGCGGACGCGTTGGGTTATCGCGATATTTTTTTCTTCAGCCGGCAATTCAAACAATATACGGGCAAAAGTCCTTCGGAGATTCGATAAGTGTTCTGGATGTCTTCTGTTTAAGGCGGGGCTTCTCTTGTTTACTTCTAAATAAGAGGAGTGAGGCCAATGAAACAGGATTCAAAGCTGCTTAAATTTTTCGAAGATTTGTACTGCCGATTCCGTGATGATGATGTGCCTGCGATAGGCGCGCAGCTTACGTATTATTTTATTTTGTCATTTTTTCCGTTTCTTATTTTTGTGGTGAGCCTGATGAGTTTTGTCCAGTTGTCCGGAGACAGTGTCGTCGCTGAGCTGATTCGCCTGCTGCCGGAGCAGACGGGCGAAGCTGTTGAAAGCATTCTGCAGGAGGTAACGAACAATAGCAGGGGGGCTCTTCTATCGATCGGTATGATCGCGACGCTCTGGTCGGCCTCCAATGGCGTGAATGCGCTCATAAAGGGTGTTAATAAAGCCTATGATGTCGAAGAAAGCCGGCCGTTCTGGAAGTTGAGAGCGATCTCGCTTGCGGCGACGCTTGTGCTAGCCCTTGTCATAATTCTGGCGATTGTATTGCTTATTTTCGGAGAGGTAATCGGTGAATTTCTGTTTGATTGGTTCGCTTCCCCGATCGGCTTCGGACTCATCTGGGGAATATTGAAATACGTCGTTCCCATCTCGTTCATGGTTGTTATATTCTCGCTGATCTACTGGATTGTGCCCAACCGCGAAATTCGGTTCAAAGCTGCCGTTCCGGGGGCTCTATTCGCGACCTTTGGCTGGATTGCAACCTCGTTGCTGTTCCAATTCTACATTAACAATTTCGGCAACTATTCCAAAACGTATGGAAGCATCGGCGGCATTATCGTCCTGCTGGTCTGGCTGTACATCAGCTC
>NZ_BDQX01000171.1:544088-547510 GCF_003112455.1 Paenibacillus agaridevorans | reverse complement strand
GGACCGCGGCCCGCTGCCGATATCGCGCAGCCCAATGGCAGCCGCAAGCAAGAAGCGCGCTCTACTGAACTGAAGTCGGGATGCTAGCAAGCTGTCTGACCCTGGAGCAGCAAAAAAAGCGATAGCATGGCAAGGGGATCGTCCTTGACTGCTCTCGCTTTTATTTTTTTATCCACAAGTGTTTACTTTTTGGCCAGATCCCCTAATCGCTGCCCCATCCTGACTTTGGCGCCTACGCCAATCGCGCCGTCAGGGGAATAGGTGCCGTCCTCCATCAGGAGTACAACGGTGGAGCCGAATTCGAAGTAAGCAAGCTCGTCGCCCTTGGCCAGACGATTACGCTGAGGTTCGACGTATCGAATGCTGCTTACGTTCATGGCGCCTACCTTTACGACGGCAACTTCTCCGCCACCGTGCTTGATATATGTAACCAGCCTTTCGTTGCGGCTAAGCACTCGCGTCATGACCGTTAGTCCGAAATCGTTGACGGGATAAACCTTGCCTTTCAGGTGCTCGCGCTCCATGACGTCCCCTTCGATCGGGGAATGAATGCGATGGTAATCGGTAGGACTCAAATATAGGACGTAATAATATCCGTTCATATAACTAGCCGCGCGAGGGGTGCGGCCCAGCAATTCTTCGATGGTGTAATCTTGTCCCTTGACGCTTAGCATGGTTCCTTGATTAATGGAGCCTGCTCCGGTAATTAAAGCATCAACCGGACTGACGAGGCTGCGATCGCCATGATGAATGGCGCGGGAGCCTGGCTTCAGCCGGCGGGTGAAAAACTCATTGAGCGTCCGGTATTGCCCGAGTTCCTTCTCGGCTTCGTGCACGGCTATGCCGTACAGCTTGGCGAAGCGGGGGATAAAGACTCGGCTGGCGGACGATTGCGCGAACGTGCCCGTCATGCGGGAAATCCACTTGCGCGAATAGAGCTCGGTCATGGCCTTAAAGAGCCACTTGGTCATAACAGTCACGTCACGTCCTTTCCTTCTATGGCGGCAAGGCCCCGGGCCTTCCGTCCACCAAACAGTGTGACATAAACAGGCTATTTTATCAATAGCGGGAGACCTTCAGGGCAACTTCGGAAGCGACAGGTTTAACCTCGGAACGCCTTAAGTGTTCTTGCGGTTTGATCGGAGTATCCGGTATGATAGGCTGATAAATAGACAAAGGAGTGTGGAAAGCTTGACGGAAAATAATTCCGGCAACCCCGTTGCCGTAATCTTCGATATGGATGGAACGCTGTTCGAGACGGATACGCTGCTCGTCTCCGTACATCGCCGCGTGTTCCAAACGCTTCGGGAGGAAGGACTGTACGAGGGAGAAGCGCCGCCGGTGGAAGAGTTGCTCGCCTGCCTCGGCATGCTGCTTGAGGATATATGGCGAAGGCTGATGCCGGATTCAAGCGAGGAGGCGCGCGCCAGGGCCGACGTACTTCTGCTTCAGTACGAGCTTGAGGGGCTTGCGGCGGGTGAAGGCCGGCTGTACGCCGGTGTCAAAGAGACACTGGAGGCGCTCAAAGCAGGCGGCAGCAAGCTGTTCGTCGCCAGCAACGGATTGGAAGCGTACGTGAAGGAAATTGCCAAGCACAAAGGAATCGCGCATTTGTTCGACGGCTTGTACAGCGCGGGCGAATACGGCACGGCAAGCAAAGTGGATTTGGTAGCGAAACTGCTCCGGGATCATGGGCTTGCTTCCTCAAGGGATATCTGGATGGTAGGGGATCGTTCTTCTGACGTAGAAGCGGGAAGCAAGAACGGCTTAACCACCGTTGGATGCGCCTATGCCATCTACGGCAAAGCCGCCGAGCTATCGGACGCCGACAAACGCATCGGCAGCTTCCCGGAACTGCTTGCCATCAAACCGCAATAATAGCCGGACCATGGAACAGCCCGCCACCCCCGATTATCGGGATTGGCGGGCTTCGTACTCTAGGTCGTGTCTGAAAATCTGCTCCCCTCGGAGTATTCAGACACGCCCTAAAGGCGACGGCGTTTTTTTTTCGCGGATTTGCCCGGCTTTTCCGGAAGCAACGGCAATTCGTCTACATGCGGCGGATCCGGGGTGACGGGAGAGGAATCCGCATCATCGCCGGCTTCGCGAGCCGCAGCGGCGGAGGCCGTTTTGCGTTTCTTTTGCTTGAACCGCCAGAGGGCGTATTCCAGCGGCTTGACGATGGCTTGCCGATAGACTTCGGTCTCGCCTGCGCGGAAGAATACCTCCCGCGCTGGCTTCGGGTTCACCTCGATCAGCCAGATACGCCCGCTCTTGTCGATGGCCAGATCGATCGCCAGCTCGCACAAGGCACCGCAGACCAGTTCCAGATAGGAGGCGATTCCGACACCGAATTCCGCGACCTCCCGTTTTACGGCCTCTCGCTTGGCAGCGTCCGTGATCCATTGCTCCAGCAGCCCATCCATCTTCGCCGCGCGACCTCCGCCATGCAGATTGGCCGTAATGCTGCCTGGCGCGCCTATGCGACCTGCGCAGCCGGTCACGGTCCACTTGCCTTCGCCGTCCTTCTGGACGAGCAGCCGGTAATCATGGACGCAGCCGCTCGGCAGCTTAAGCTGGAGGCCTTGCTGCGCGATGTACCGAACCTCCTTCAGATTCCATTTGGAGAGATAGCTCCCGAGCTTGTCGCTGCTCATGCGCTGGGGAGACACGATTCTACGATTTTTATCGCGGCCTTGCACGGTCAGCGAACCGTCCTTTAACCGTTCGACCCTGAGAATGCCTCGTCCGCCGGTTCCGTTAATCGGCTTTAAGTATAGCAGCGGATGCGACCGCAGCATTTCCCGGACATCGTTCACGGAGTTGATATAACGTGTCTTGGGCAAGTAGGCGCCGAAGCGGCTGTCCTTCGACAGCAGGTTATGAATTTGCCACTTGTTGCGGAGCGGCTTGTTCAAGTAGGTCAGGCCGTCGTAGCGCGATCGGAATTTCAACAGTTGGTCGTACCGATGCGAATGCTGAATGCGGCAGCGATCGAAGACGAGAGTCGGGAAGCCGGTCCAGCGCCTCGTCCACCGTCCCGTTCCGGGGTGATAAAATAAACCTCGAATTCGGTCTCCGGAGAGGCTTACGTCCTGAGGCGTGAAGACAAATACATGCAAGCCAAGTTTCCGTCCTTCCGTCGTCATCCGTTCGTAATAGCGCCGTTCTTCGAGCGAGCCCGCATCATTGAGGTAGAGTGTCAATATGCCCAGTACGGGCTGCGTCATGCAGCATTCCCCTTTCGAACCTGAGCGTCGATTTGCCTGTCGGTCCCTTGTGAATGGACACGGCTTTCATGCCGATCCGGAAGCATAACGCCATGCTGGGCACATTATCGGCGGCCACATGGCAGGCCAGCCTCCCCAGTCTGCCGATCATCGCCTTCATCAGCACGGTCCCCGCGCCAAGCCTTCTCGCCC
>NZ_BDQX01000171.1:543678-543984 GCF_003112455.1 Paenibacillus agaridevorans | reverse complement strand
GCCGCCCGCCGCGAAGCCGAGGCCGGTTAACCGGCCTTCATGCTTCGTTATGGCAATGACAGCCTGGCCGTGACCGCTGCCGTCCGTCTCCAGCCAATCGGGCTCCATATCTCTTAGCGCGCGAAGTGAAGCGGCCGTAATCCGTTTCTCTCCATGGCGCAAAACGAAGCCAAGCAGCCTCCTCCTTTCCGCACGCCATATTTCCGGTGTCAGAAGCTGCAGTTCCATGCTAAGCGCCTCCCGCTTTGTTCGATTTTTTGCGAGCCAGATAAGCGCTGTATTGGAAAATACGCTCCAGCGACTTCT
>NZ_BDQX01000171.1:533502-543582 GCF_003112455.1 Paenibacillus agaridevorans | reverse complement strand
TGGAATTCGCCTCGAAAAACCAGAGGTGGCCGTCGCCGTCCACTCCCAGATCCATGGACATCTCCCCGAGCCGCAGACCCGAAGCCCGCTCGATCTGACGAGCGATCAGTACCGTCGTGCGCCTTACCTTCTGTAAAAGCATATGAGCCCGCTCTGCATCGAATGAATAGGTCAGCAGCTTCTCCGGATCCTCGATTTGACCACCGCGGGGGACATGGGTCGTAATACTGGAGACTCCAGCAAGCCGTGCGCCAATTCCTGTCATCTCCCATACGCCAAGCCGGTTCTTCTGCACGAGCGCGCGCAGATCGAAGCGGCGGTCCTTAAAGGAAGCGAGCGCAATGCCTTGCTGGGCGATGTAGGCCTCGCCGCCGCTTTGTTTCTGGATGCGGGTCCACAGCTTTCCTAACGTGGAGCAGTTATAGGTGGTGCTCCGTTTGTTTTCCTGTATTTTGAGCCGGTACGGCAACGGTTTCTCATGATGGACCCGGACGGTCATAATGCCTTTGCCTGCCTTGCCGCTCTCGGGCTTCAGATAGAGATAGCCGTGCTTGCGCAGCAGTCTGCCCAGTCCGCCGACTTGAACGAGGCGTCTGGTCGTCGGGATGAAGGGTCTTGTTCGGCTGGATTTGCGAAGCCATTCGAACAATTGCCATTTGTTAAAGAAGGAAGGGTTAAACAGCGTCACCCGCGAATGTCGGCGGCAGTCCAGAATTTTCTGCCGGACGGCAGGCTGCATCTCGTCCTCGCGCTGCGGAATCCGGTTATAGATAATGTCGGGAAACGGGAGCAGCGCCTTCTGCCACTGCCCGATCTCCTTGTGAAATACGAATCCTCTCAGTTTATTGCGATGGAGCAGAAGCTCATTGACCGTTAAAACATACACAACAAATCCCATCGCTTGACCGGTACGAATGAGATCGGCAAAGTTGCTCCGGTTGCCCCGAAAGCCGCCGCCCGGCTCGTCGACGGTCAGGATCGCGAGCACCGGCACGGGCCTGCCCAGTACGGCGGCCTTGTGCTCATTCTCCTCTTGCGGCAGCATATTCATTGGCCTGTTCCCCCCTGGAAGCGGCTCAAGTATAGACAGTGGTCAACGATGTAGGAAACAGAGGCTTTCCCTTCGGAGCGCAGCGCGGGCAGTTTAAAGATGGAGCGTCCCGGCTTTGCGTTTGCCTCGAACATCCATACCTCTCCCGACTTGTCGATGCCGATATCGAGTCCCAGCTCTCCCAGCCGATGCGGATAGTTGCGTTCGATCGCTTCGGACAGCTTGACGGCGACCCGTCTGGCCTTGTCGAGAATAATGTCGGCATTGTCGCCAAACGTCCGTCCCAGCGCTTGGCTCGGCGTCATGAGCGAGCCGCCGTTCTTCACGTGGGTCGTGACGCTGCCCCGGCCCGCCTTCTTGGCGCCTATGCCTGCCGCGATCCAGCGGTTGCTCCCGTTCTTGTGCATATGGAAGCGGAAGTCGATCGGGCAGCGGTCCAGCTCGATGAGCCGAATGCCCTGCTGGGCGACATAGCTGCTCATTCGGCTGCCGAGCCGCGCCTGCAGCATCCGCATCATCGTCTGGAAGCTGCTGTAGCGGACAAGCACATTCTCGCTGCCGCGGCGATAACGGACGAAGTAGCCTCTGCGCGGATGGTACGTCAATCTGTAGATGCCGATGCCCAGACTGCCGCCGGTCGGTTTGTAATACAGAAATTTATGTTTGTCGAGCAGCTCCTTTATCTTGGCGGAAGAGGGATTAGGGACGGACTCCGGCAGATGGGCAAGCGCCTCGGGATCGTTGTCGAGCAGCTTGTAGACATCGGCTTTATTAAGAAAGCTCCAGTTAAAAATCGGAATCTGGCGCTTTACGAACCGCTCCCGGACAGCGCTGATATAAGCGGAAGTCTCCGCCTTGCGATTGGGCAGCCGGTTATAGATGACGTCGGGCAGCGGCACGATGCGGCGGTACCAGCCCCCCTGGGGGTTCAGGAAGTAGCCGTTGACCGTCTCCTGCTGCCAGTTGATGTCGCCGGGCGTAAAGCCGAACATGAATGCCTTGCGGTCGCCGGAGCGAATAACCTGTTTGATGAAGCCGGAGCGGGTGCCGAATGGATAACCCTCCGAAGAGTGGATCATATCCGTCAGAATGCCGACCAGCGGCCCCAGCTGGATTTCGTTGTCGCCGTTTGCTTGCACGAAGACATTGCCGGGCTTCGGAATCCGGATCGATTGACGTACCCCTGCGGATAGATACAAGTGGTTGCCGGCTCGCTTCAGCGGCTTGATCGCGGCGGCGATCGTCTCGCCTCCCAGCCGGAGAAGAATCGACTTCTTGCCGGACAGCTTGAGCTGCCCCATGAGCGGTCTGGAGACGTAAACGATCTTATCGGATGCTTGAGAGAAGTGGACGTTGCAAGTTGTCAAACTCATGGATGAACCTCCTGAACTTTTCAAGACCATTGCCTCATGGCCGAGATTTCGATTGCGGGCGGGAAAGGCGGTCCTTGGCGGATCCGCCGGCTGTCGTCAAGGCAGGGGCGTTGCGGCTTGTCAAGTAACGCGCATACTGCAGCAGTCTGGTCACTGCAAGCCTGGCGGCTTGCTTGTCGCCGGCTTGCCGGAAGGCTTCTCTGCCCGGCTTGGCGTTCGTCTCCAGCAGCCAAAGCTTGCCGCTCGGCTCGAGGCCGAAGTCGAAGGCAAGCTCTCCAAACCGGCCGAAGCTCTCTTCCAGCCGGAGCGCGACTTGCCCGCTCAAGGCATGGATTTTGCGAAGCAGATGCTCCGCTTTGGAAGGCGTGAAGTTGGCTCCAAGCGTATCGGCTGCCGTAACCGCGATGCCGCCTCCGTGCAGGTTGGAGGTCATGGAGTCGCGACGGCCCAGTCTGGCTGCGGAACCGGATACTTGCCATTCTCCGGAGGCATCCTTCTGCAGCAAAACTCGAATATCGTAAGGACGATCGTCGAACGTTCGGAGCGGGAGATAGGGCTGGAGCAGGAAAGGCGAGCTTCCCATAAAGGATTGGAGCCAGGCGCCGAGCTTCTGGAAGTCCTTGAAGCTTTCCTTGAACGGCATGTTGTTCCGTGTCCTGCCCCGCACGATCAGCGCATCCGGCTTTAGCGGCGGGGCTTCGATATGCAGGAAACCTCTGCCCTGCATGCCTGCGGCTGGCTTCAGCACGACGCCGCGCGGAAGATCCGGCAGAAGACGTTCGAGCTGGGCGATCGATCGATAAGGTGCCGTTGCCGGCAAATAAGGAGCGATCGCGGAGTTATCGCGAAGACTTTCGTAAACGCGCAGCTTCGAGGGTAGCGAGCCGTTCAAGCGTTCATGGTGTTTCCGCTCGCTCATGGCGCTGAGTACGGCCGAGCAGCGTCTCCGGCTCTCCGCCGTTTTGGGGAAGCTTCGGTCATAGACGACATCAGGCAGCGGGACGAGTTCCGGTTTCCAGGCTCCGTCTGCATACCGGCAGCCGAAGAGCGATCCCGAGGCGGGATCGAAGCCTTCGGGAGAGAATACGTATACGTCGATGTCGAGCGTTTGCGAGGCGACGCTTAAGCTGCGGCTAAGCCGGGGCTCCGGAGGGAGCAAGGTGCCAGGCGAATCCGGCCGCGCCCCTTTGAGCGAGGCTGCCATAATGCCCAATACGATCTTGCTGTGCGGCATGGCTGCTACCTCCTTTGTCTAGAATCCCGACAGATGCCGGGCATATTGAATCATCATTCGGACGGAAGGCCGAATCTTGCCTTCGTTTAGCGGGGTGTTGTCGTTTTTGGACGGCTTGGAATTGACTTCCAACAGCCATACTTTGCCGCTGGTGTCCAGCGCCAGGTCGATACCCAGCTCTCCGAAATGGGCGGGAATATGGGTGTCGATTCCTTGCGCGATATGCAGAGCCGCGAGTCGGAGCCGCTTGGCGGATTCCAGCCGGCTGACGCTGGTGCTCAGGTTGCTTTTGGTCACGGCCGCGCTGACGGTGCTGAGCGAGCCGCCGCGCGCAAGATTGGAGACGAATTGCTGGTTTCCTGCCGTACGGGCGACGATGGAGGTAATGATCCACTTGCCGGCGGCGTTTTTTTGGACGAGCGCGCGGAAGTCGACGGGGCGCTTCTGAAACTCGATCAATTGCAGGCCTTGTTGAATCTGGTAGCGGGCTGTCTTCATCTTGGCGGAGATGGAGGCATACAGCTTAGGCAAGGAGGGATAGACCGCCCGCTTGGAGCCGGCGCTCATCGCATGGAGGGCTTGGTAGCTCTCGCCTTCCAGATGGGAGACGCGGATAATGCCCTTTCCCAGGCTGCCGCGGGCAGGCTTCAGGAAGACGTGGCTGTACCGCTCGCACATTTTTTTGAAGGTGGCGTAATTGCGCAGCAGATAGGATTCCGGCAAGTAGCGGTGAAGATCGGCATCCTTCTGGAGCGCGTCGAACACCTCGGGTTTGTCGAGAAACTTTTCATTGAATACCGCGGTTCCGTACAGCCGTTTCGCCTCGCTTAGAAAATGCTGCACGTTGGTGGCGTTCTCCAGCTTCCTTGAGGTAAGCCTGTTGTTCACGATATCCGGTGCCGGCATGCGGGTCTGTCTCCAGCCCCCGGCATACGTCCAGCCCTCGACAGAGCTTGCCGAGCCGCCGGACAGCGCGCCTGGCGTGAAGAAGTAGACGTGGGCGCCTTGCGCCTTGCACGCTTCGACGAGCTCTCGGCAGAACATGGTTATCGTGCCGAACGGCTTATCCTGCGTACTTGGGAAGTCGCGGCTGATAAGCACGCCGATCAGAGGTCCGATGGAGATCGTGCCGGAGCGGTAGTTGAACCTGAGCTGCGTTCGTCCGGCAGGGGGAAGTCCCATTCGTTCGGCAAGCGCTGGACTGATACGTATTCCGTCCGTTTTCGCGGACGGGATGATTTTGAGCGATTGGCGGAACGCGCCGAATTTCAGCGGCACATGCTGCCCGACCGGTATTTTCCATAGCTTCACATAGGCATCGCCTAACATGATCGTATCCTCCGGAAGCGTGCCGGAGCTCGTCACCTGTATGGCAACTTTCGTTTTAATCATTTCGATTCTCCTTCCAAACCAGGAGCAATTGCGATTAGAGGCGTGGGCCTATGGGTGAATGCACGAACTAATTCATCATATGAACCGTGCGTCTTGTGTGTGATTGCCCCAGTCATAAGGAACGAGATGCCGGCATATACTGCTTACTGCAAGGAAACGCGGACAAGTACGTGAAGGATGGAAGCGCTGGGGTGTTGTTAGACGAACCTATGGCTTGAAGAACTTTCATGCGAGGGGGAATGGGCAAGGTGAAGAAAAAGGGCAAAGGGAAGCTGAAGCATTTCATGTATATTCTCATTGCGGCAGGTATGCTGTTTTATGCTTTCGCGGCAGTCGATTCTGCGGAATGGGGAGGGGCAGGCGGCGTATTCTGGTTCATGTGGCTGGCGTTCGCGATCGTCATTATCGCGGCTAACGCGAATATGCTGCTGCTGACGGAGGAGAAGCGGGAGGCGCTGTCCCACGTCAAGCGAGCCAAGGTGCTGCGCAGAGAGCAGGCCGCCATAAACTTCGTGAATCGCCAGGTCGAGAAGAAGGCGCGCAAAATACGCGGCCATTGACGCGGCTTACAAGCGGGGAAGAAGGCTGCAAAGTGCAGTGCGATAGCGTAGCCAAAGTCGGGAAGAAGGCTCGTTAATGCGAATCCAATAGCGCAGCCGAAAATAGACGGGGCTTTCCCAAAAGTGTTCGCATGATAGGAGTACGTCCCAATTTATACGTGAAAGGACCTCGAATTCCACTGTAAAGTGGGGATGAGGTCCTTCTCGTAGTATAGGAAATGATACAACTCCAAGATTGTGAACAAAAGACTGGAAAATCTAACTGACACCAGCGACGCTATTTGGCCGATTTTAACCTTAAACAAATCTACCGGACAGGAAAAGGCACTGTTGGGGCGTAATGGAGCCAATTTGCGCTATGGTGATGCCAATAAGGTCATGTATGAGGCGGTCTATTAAATGTGCAAAGGAGAAATTGCGGGCAAATGTCCGGTAAGAAATGAACGGGAGCAAGTGTAACGGAACTGAAAGGCGTTATTTCGGCAAAAAGCAGCACTTCGCAAATCTAATGGAACTGACAGCCCTTATGATAGGCAAAAGTCCACGGTTTGCCTGGATTTCTCACGAACAACGTCGCAGTGTTCCGTTAGATTTTAAAATCACGCCAAAAGATCCATATAAGGGCCCTCATTTCCGTTGTGCGCCTAGCCAAGCTGGGTATAACTAGCTGATGAAAGTTCAGCCGGGGTAAAGGCCAAGCTGCCCCGTAGCTAGTAGGCAGGTCATGGAGAAATCCATGGGTTGAAGCCCTACGAAAAGCATGGAAAAGACCATACGAAGCAAGCCCGCAGGCCGTAACATCCGAGTAAATCCTGCCGCATCGTCAAAAGGAACCCGCAAGGGACAAGAGGGAGCCGGGCCCTGAGCGGAAGGGCGAAGGTCATGGAACGTACAAAGAACTTGGAGCAGCACGGAAGAACCCGCAGGTAGTTAGGGATCGGCATGTGGAGACAGTTATGCTCGGAACTAGGGAGACCCTCACCCACACGGCAGCAAGGGGCCGTAACGAGCAAACCTATCGTCACAATCTGGCCGAGTACGTACTGCGCAAGGTGAAGAACGTCGGAAAGCCGTATGCGGGAAAACCGCACGTACGGTTCGATGAGGAGGGGCTGGCAGTCCCAGCCCTTAGATGAAACTGTTGGCTCGGCTGTCGGCTTAGGAAATTATGCGAATATGTACAAATTTCATTGTCCGGCTTTCTAAAATAAATTAAATTGTACAATTGTACTCAAATGATATTCATGTGAATACGGAATGGGTCTGATTCAGACAAAAATTGTGTATATTTGAACAAAATTGTATGATTCAGTCACTTTTGGACCGGGGAATGTGTATAATTGCACAATTGATTTGCGGATTCCTCGACTTTCGAAAGCGCGAGCGCGCTTGTGGGGATGTGTGTTTATTTCGTTACGGACAGCTTGCATTGACTACCGACAAATTGCATTTCCTTCTTGAAATGGAAAGCGCCGCTCCGTTTTTGACGGACCGGCGCTTTTTGAAATTATAAGAAAGTATAAGTTTTCTCCATACTTGACCTATAATTCTCGGAATAAAACGCACTGCGCCGCCAAATGACAGCGACAGCCGTTTCACCTTGATTGTCGTGGATCGCATGCCTTGGATGCAGCTGTTTTTACGGATTTCACCTAAGTTCGTTCGTTTCCGGCAACGTGGCATAGCCAATGACGCCGGTGCGGCGTTCGCTACTCCATCTCCCGGAACTGGACGAGCTGCTTGACGAAGCGATAGACGACTTCTTGCTCTTTGACACTCAGTCCTGTCATCTGACTGATGATTTTGTCTGAATAGCTTTCGGCTTCGCCGCCGTCGATGCGGTTTGAGTTTCCAACCTGCACGAGCTGCTCCAACGGCGTCTGCAGCGCGGCAGCAATTTTGCCCAGTACATCGATGGTCGGATTTTTTTCGCCCCGTTCGACTTGTCCCATATAAGATGCGTTGATCTCGGCGCGCAAAGCCAGCTGCTCCTGGCTTAATCCCTTGGATTTGCGCACGAGCCGAATGTTTTCGCCAATCTGGCGCCCAATGTCGCTCATCCGTGTCACCTCAGCCTAACGATAGGGTTTTGGCAGGTTTTCGATCAACGTTCTATAGTATTTGATTTAAATACCGTCTATAGTCATTGACTTTTAAGTGGATGATTTATTATAATTATCATAAAAATACCAAAAGTGATAGACTGGTGGCGAAAATGGGTGAAGCCGGGTGAGTCAGCAATGATGGTAGAAGAGTTCGAGTTTTATCGCAAGGTGAGAGCAAATTATTGCAATGTGGCTTTCAAGGTTTTGTTCACTTACAGGTTGTCGCATCGGCATAACAAGACGGCCGTTGCCCATGGTTCATTCAGCTGCGGGGTTAACGCCCATACACAGACGTTGGAATATACTCTAAACTTGAAGACGGAGCCGATTCAGAGACCCTATAGCGAGAGCGGGACCTTCTTGTTCTCCAGCGTATACAAGGAAATTCCTTCTCAAGTGATAGAATACGAGAATTATCCCATTCATAAGCAGCGTTACCGCGTTCCCATTACATACGATTGGCATGATTGCGTGCGGAGCGGAGCCAAGTCTGGCATTAATGCGATCTCGATCCAGGCTTTGTTGCGCAAGTGGACATTGCACGGGACCGACGATGAGCCTATCGACGCCATTCTCAAGGTGACAAAGCTGCAATTCGACTGGTAGTCGATATTTCCATTGCAATCTCCTATAATGGTAGCAGACGAGGAGTGATCGATGGATGGCTTCCACCCCAAGCAATGTGACGAGCACGAAGCACGAGCAGATTATGCAGCATATCCAAGGACTTAAGGTAGGCACCAAAATATCGGTGCGGGCCGTCGCCAAACATCTTGGTGTCAGCGAAGGCACCGTTTATAAGGCGTTCAAGGAGGCGGAGTCTTCCGGACTTGTCAGCACGAAGGAACGAATTGGTACCGTCCGCATCGATCGCAAGCGGCGCGAAGCGCTGGATCAGCTGACTTTCGGAGAAGTGGCGGAGATCGTCGAGGCCCGTTTATTCGGCGGAGGAGACGGACTGGACAAGTCGCTTCACAAGTTTGTGATCGGCGCAATGGAGCTGGAAGCGATGATGAGCTATATCGATAGCGGCAGCCTGCTGATCGTCGGCAATCGCGTCAGCGCGCATCGCTGCGCCTTGGAGCAGGGAGCCGGCGTACTGATTACCGGCGGATTCGAGCCAAGCGCGGAGATCGTTCGGTTAGCGGACGAGCAGGGGCTTCCCGTTTTGTCGTCGAGACATGACACGTTCACCGTCGCGTCCATGATTAACAGGGCGATGTTCGACCGGCTCATCAAGCGCAAAATCATGCTTCTCGAAGACATCGTGACGTTCAGCAAACCGGCCGATGTTATCAAATCCGGCAGCAATCTGTCGGATTTTCACCGTTTGTCGCGCGAGACAGGCAACTTCCGCTTCCCGGTTTTAGACGACAGAGGCAGAGTTATCGGCATGATTACGGCGATGGATGCGATGGGCTCAGCCGATGATGCGGCCGTTGACCGCGTGATGACTCGGCATCCCATTACGGCGGCGCCGAATATTACAGTGACGTCCGCAGCCCATACGATGGCGGCGGAGGGGATCGATCTATTGCCTATCGTCGATCGCAACCGCAAGCTTCTCGGCGTCGTGACGCGGCGCGAGGTGCTGGACGCGATGCGGTTCGCGGGCAAGCAGCCGGAATCCGGCGAGACCTTCGAGGATTTGATGTGGTCCGGCTTCATTCAATCGGAGTCGAATGGCACGGAGGAAGCTAGCATCAGCTATCGCGGCGCCATTACCCCGCAGATGTCAGGCGCGCTCGGGATGGCTTCGGAAGGACTCGTCTCGACGCTTATGATGCAAGCCGCGAGGCAAATGATTCGGGAGACGGGCAAGCGGGATTTCCTGCTGGAAAGCATGACCTCCTATTATGTAAGGCCGGTGCAGATCGACAGCGAGGTGACGATCAAGCCCAAGGCGATGGAGCTGTCGAGGAAGTTCTCCAAGCTGGAGATCGAGGTGCTGGACGCGAAGGGGCTTGCGGCGAAGGCGATGCTTACCGCGCAGATGATCGATCCGTATTAATTCAAAAAAAAGAGCGGGGATTATCCCCGCTCCGTCGCCCGGTAGGCGCTTAAATTGCGCAGTCCGGCGAAGAGGTTGAACAGGCCGACCACCAGGAAGATGGCGCCGATGACGACCTTAAGCGTCGATTCATTTGACATGAACAGCTGAATGAAGGAGATGAACATCATCATGATGCCCATGCTGATGTTCATTCGTGCGGCATTGATGCCGCGTTTCCTCCCATCAGAGGAACGTCTCGACTTGTAACTGAACACGACGGACAGCACTAGCGAGATCAGTATTACAGGGAACAGCACCCATTGCAGCATTTCCAATTGTCCCATATGTTGTGACGACTCCTTTGTAGAGGTT
>NZ_BDQX01000171.1:511139-533492 GCF_003112455.1 Paenibacillus agaridevorans | reverse complement strand
TCCGCTTTTGATCACGAAGTATGCCAAGAAGCTTACTCGACATCGAATATTGAATTCAGGCGAACCTTCCGGTGCTCACGTAGCTGTCACTACGCTCCGCTCCTCAGTTTCTACCTTCTTTCAATCTTCTCGGTGCTGAAAACCGAACTTTTTGAACACGAACTAGTATGCCTAATGAAACTTATCGTCGTCTATTGTACCATGTTCCGGCGAAGTTTGCCTTATCACGCTGGAGGTTTCGCCTTGACGCGGACCGTCATCCAAACCTGCAGCACGTTGTCTGCCAGCAGCACTGTTTTGAGCTCGATTGCATAATCTTTGCCGCTTACGTCGTCGTATGTTTTGGATTCCAGCAGCTTTCGAACAAGATTGGCATCGGCGTCGATATCATAGATGCTGCGCCCGAGCAGGATGGATAGATCCTCCTTGACCCGCTTCACCAGCTCCGTCTCCGTCATCCGGTCCAGGCGGGCGGAACGCGTGGACTCTTCCAGTACGCGGATCTGAATGCTCTTGATCACCGTGTGCTGGTTCTTGTATTGCTTGAGCTTCGCGATATCCGCTTCGTATTGCCCCAGCCTGGCCTCCAGTCCGTACACCGTGTTGTACATCGCCTCGAACTTCGCCACGAACAGGGAGTGCAGCACAACGCCCCCGACGATGCAACCTACAAGGAATACACCCAGCAATCGCAGCGCATCTGCGTATCGGTAGAAGGAAGGCACCCTCATGCGTTAAGACGCCCCTTTGCAAACCAGCTTTACAAGCTCCGTTGCCATATGCGCCCCCAGGAAAGCGAAAATAATAAACGCAATCTGTTGGGCCACCGGCGACAGTTGGCCGGCCGTAAAGTTGCTTTCGATGACTCTGACGGGATCGACCGAGCCGCCGATCGCGGCAACGATCGCCCATATTTTCAGCCGGAGCGCGGTATCCAGCATGACAGTGGCCGGCGGCAACGCCATAAAGACGGAGCCGCCCCCCGCAAGCATGGAGCCTCCTAGCACGATGCCGAACGCAATAAAAAAATCGAGTCCCGCCTTGGACAAAAAATAGGACAAATGTTTCCCCTCCTCTGCATGCAACAACCTCTTCTATCATTCTATGGGCGTGTCCCGCACAATTATGATAAAATAGAAGAATACGAATCCATGTTCGGATTGCGAGAGGAGAGATCGGGATGACGGCAACAAGAGAGGCATCATTCGTTCACTTGCATGCGCATAGCGAATTCAGCTTGTTGGACGGGGCGGCGCGCATTCGCGATCTCACCGCCAGGGCGGCGGAGCTCGGGATGAAGGCGCTCGCTCTGACTGACCATGGCGTCATGTATGGAGCGATTCCGTTTTATCGGGCTTGTCTGGCGCAGGGGATTAAGCCCATTATCGGCTGCGAGCTTTATTTGACAGCGGGCTCGCGCTTCGAGAAGGGGGCGCGCAAGGACAATCCAACCTATCATCTAATCGTTCTGGCGAAAAACGAGACCGGTTACCGGAATTTAATGAGACTTAGCTCGATCGCTCACCTGGAAGGATTTCATTATAAACCTCGGGTCGACATGGAATCCCTCGCGGCCCACTCCGAGGGAGTGGTCTGTCTCAGCTCGTGCTTGAAGGGGGAGGTGTCCCAGCATCTGCTCCATGATCGACGCGAAGAAGCGAAGGCGGCTGCGCTGCGCTATAGGGACATATTCGGCGATGACTTCTATCTGGAGCTGCAGGATCATGGCATGCTGGAGCAAAAGAAGGTGGCGGGCGAGATGATCGGATTGGCGCAGGAGCTCGGAATCCCGCTCGCCGCTACCAACGATGTGCATTATTTGCAGCCGGAAGATGCCGATGTGCAGGATGTGCTTATCTGCATCGGCACCGGCAAGACGGTGGAGGATAGCGATCGGCTGCGCATTGGCACAAATCAGCTTTATATGAAGAGCGCCTCCGAGATGGAATCGCTGTTCCGCCATGTGCCGGAGGCGATCGCGAATACGGTGGAGATCGCGGATAAGTGCAATCTGGAGCTTACGCTTGGCCGTGCCGCGCTGCCGGTGTTCCGACCCGTGCCGGAGGGCAGGGATTCCTCGTCGTATCTGGCGGAGCTGTGCCGGGACGGCTTGGAGAGCCGGTATGCGGCGCTTCCGGCCTGGACGGAAAATGAGGATTTCCGCAGGGAAGCCGAGGATCGTCTCGCTTACGAACTGTCCGTGATCGAAAAGATGGGATTCAGCGATTATTTTCTCATCGTGTGGGACTTCATTCGGTTCTCGCACGAACGGGGGATCCGAACCGGACCTGGCAGAGGATCGTCGGCGGGGAGTCTTGTCGCTTACACGCTGCGGATTACGGATGTCGATCCGCTAAAGTACAAGCTGCTCTTCGAGAGATTCCTTAATCCGGAGCGGATTTCGATGCCGGATATCGATATCGACTTCAACGACGAGCGCCGGGACGAAGTGATCGCCTATGTCGCGGCCAAGTATGGCGAGGAGCATGTCGCGCAGATCATCACGTTCGGCACGATGGCGGCAAGAGCCGCCGTTCGCGACGTCGGCCGCGCGCTTAACGTGCCGTTCCAGGAGGTGGACCGCGCGGCGAAGCTCATTCCGGGCCAGCTGGGCATTACGCTTGCCGAAGCGATCCGGACGAGCGCCGAACTGCGAGAAGCCGCTGAGCGGCAACCGAAGACCGGATTGTTGCTGAACATGGCGATGAAGGTGGAAGGGATGCCGCGGCATGTTTCCACGCATGCCGCCGGCGTCGTCATCTCCCGCGAACCGCTGACGGATTACGTGCCGTTGCAGCAAGGCGGAGAGTCGATTCCGCTGACGCAATATTCCATGGAGCATCTGGAAGCGGTGGGACTGCTCAAAATGGACTTCCTGGGTCTGCGTACACTGTCCATTTTGGAGCGGTCGCTGGTCTGGATCAAGGAGCTGGAAGGCAAAGATATCGACTTCAGACTGGTTAACGATGCCGACCCCGAGACATACGCCATGCTTGGGCGAGGCGACACGACGGGCATCTTTCAGCTGGAGTCTTCCGGCATGAGGCGGGTGCTGCGCGAGATGAAGCCGACGGATTTCGAGGACATTATCTCGGTGCTGGCGCTGTATCGTCCGGGTCCGATGGAGTTCATCCCGCAATATATTGCGGGCAAACACGGCAAGGAGGCCGTGCACTACCCCCATCCTTCGCTTCGGCCGATTCTTGCCGATACTTACGGCATTATCGTGTATCAGGAGCAGATCATGCAGATTGCTTCCGCAATGGCAGGTTTCTCGCTGGGGGAAGCCGACTTGCTGCGCCGCGCGGTATCCAAGAAGAAACGCGAGGTGCTGGATGAGGAGCGGAGCCACTTCGTCAAGGGAAGCCTGGGACAAGGTTATTCCGGGGAGGACGCTAACCGCGTTTATGATATGATCGTTCGCTTCGCGGACTATGGATTTCCGCGCGCGCATGCAGCGGCTTACGGAGTGCTGGCGTTTCAGACGGCATGGCTGAAGGCGCATTATCCCGTGCCGTTTATGGCCTCGATGCTGGCGTCCGTCACGGGCAACATGCGCAAGACGGCGGAATACGTGGACGAGTGCAGGCGCATGGGCATTCCCGTGCTGCCGCCGGATGTGAACGAAAGCGGAGCTTCGTTCACGCCGGTTGGCGGCTCCGTCCGCTTCGGCCTGGCTTCTGTCAAAAACGTAGGCACGCAGGCGATTGAAGCGATTGTCAGAGAGCGGGAAAGCGGCCCTTACGACAGCCTGCTCGACCTGTGCAAGCGGGTCGATTTGCGCGTCGTGAACAAGCGCGTGCTCGAGTCGCTTATCCAGGCGGGCGCTTGCGACGCGTTCCCGGGGCATCGCGCCCAGTTGCTGGCGGCTCTCGACGAGACGGTAGAGACCGCGCAAAAGTGGCGCAAGGAAAGGGAAGAGCTGCAGATCGAGCTGTTCGGCTTCGAGGAAGTGCAGAACTGGGATGTGGAGCTGCCGGAAGTACGGCCGTTTACGACGTCGCAGCAGCTTGATTTTGAGCGGGAGCTGCTGGGATTGTATCTGTCGGGGCATCCGCTGGACCATGCTGCCGAGCAGTTGGAGGGAGTGGAACTGGACCGTCTCGTTGAGCTTTCGGACGTGCCTGACGGTTATGTCGCCTGCGTAGGCGTGATGGTGGCGGGGCTGAAGCCGTTTACGAACAAGAAGGGCAACGCGATGGGCTTTCTGGAGCTTGAGGACCGCATCATGCGCGTCGAAGCCGTCGTGTTCCCGAACGTGTGGAAGCGAAGCGGGGACAAGCTGGAGCGGGAAGGACTGTACATCGTGCAGGCTACCGTCCAGCAGCAGGACGAGGACTACAAGCTGCTCGTCGAGGAAGTCGTGCCGATCGGTCCAGAGCTGACGACAGAGTCGCTCGCGGCTCAAGTGGGTCGCCTTCGCCAGCAGGCCCGCAACCGAGCTGCGCGGAGCTCCGGCTACGGAAACGGATCTGGTCGACCCGCGGTGCCCCAATCGTCAAGCAAAGATTCGTCACCTCTGCCCGCCAACGCTAAGCCGCCTAAGAAGCAGCGTATGTACATTAAGATCACGGTGGAGAAAGAACGATCGGATGTGCTGAATAAGCTTCAACGGTTGCTTGTCTCGCATCCCGGCCAGCTTGATACGGCGTTGTTTTACGAAGGCGAAGGCAAGGTTATCGCCTTAAACGACAGTCACCGGGTCTCCCCGTCACAGGAGTTGAAGGCGTCGATCGAGAGGCTGCTGGGACCGGACACTGTCGTTATTAAGTAGAAGCAGCAAATGCCGGTTTCCGATACGTCCTGCGTCCATTACTTGCAATTCTCATGCACATTATGGCCTGTACGAGCATATGCATAGAGATACAAGCCAAGAGGATGCGAGGAGATGAAGCCAATGAACGGTATCGAGAAGTGGCTGGCAAAACGCGGAGTAAGTGTCGACGACATCGCAGAGATCGTTTACACGCTGCAGCGACCCTATAATCCGGATTTGACGATGGAAGAATGTCAGGTCAGCGTTCGTGTGGTGCTGGAGAAGCGCGAAGTGCAATATGTGCTGTACACAGGCATAGCTCTCGACGAGTTAGCGGAGCGAAGGCTGCTGCCGGAGCCGCTGCAGGCCATCATGGAGCGGGACGAATCTCTGTACGGCGTCGACGAAACGCTGGCGCTGGGCATTACGAACGTTTATGGAATGATCGGCCTCACCAGCTTTGGTTATCTGGACAAGGTGAAGCCGGGCATCATACGCCAATTGAATATCAAGGGCGAAAAAATCCATGTGTTTCTGGACGATTTGGTGGCTGGCCTTGCCGCTGCCGCATCAGCGAGGATCGCGCATGGAGACCCCAATGCGAACCAATATCATTTGCCCGAATCGCAGTGACTATGTTATCATTATGACATCATATGGCCTTTGGTGGGGCTAAAGAAAAGACAATGACTCGAAGCGCGATGCTGGCTAGGAGAGGTTTCCTGCCATGCGAATCGGTGCTATACGGCCTGTCATTCGTTCGCGAAACGTTAGGCTTGAGATGCCAGGTGGCGGCAACTGCCGCTCGACATTGGCGTCAAGCTTCAGGAGGTACCATGATGTGGACGGTTATTTACATTGCACCAACAGCAAAAATGGCAGAAAACATCAGAAAACGGCTTACGGAAGAAAGTTTTTTGGTCAAAATCCGGCCCGTCAATCTGTCCAAACAGCAATATGAGATTCTGGTACCGTCCGGTGAGCTGGAGGAAGTACAGGAAGTATTCAATTCCATCATCCGCCCATAACGTGCAGAATTATTAATATTGCGCCTTGAGAGGTGTCGCATACGTGCAAATTAAGGACTTATTCTCGAAAAAAAAATACGCAACCATTCCTTCGGCGACCACGGAGCGTCCCAAACGCGATATTCCGGAAGGTCTGATGAACAAGTGCGCCAAGTGCGGCACGATTCATTACAGCAAGGAATTGGAGAAAAACTTGAAGGTGTGCTCGTCATGTGGGCATCATTACCGGCTTAGCGCGTGGGAGCGGATCGGAATGACGCTCGATGACGGGCGTTTGTTTGAGTACGACGCCGAGATGGAGTCCGTCGATCCGCTTAATTTCCCGGGTTACAAGATCAAGCTGGAGCAGCAGAAGGCAAAGTCCAATCTGCGCGACTCCGTTGTTACGGGCGAAGGCAGCATTAGCGGATTCCCTGTTGTCGTAGCGGTTATGAGTTTCGACTTCTTTACGGGCAGCATGGGCTCCGTGGCTGGGGAGAAGATTACTAGAGCGATAGAAGCTGCTCATGAGAAGCGCCTTCCGCTTATTATCTTCTCCACCTCCAGCGGAGCTCGCATGCAGGAGAGTATCTTGAGTCTCATGCAGATGGCGAAGACCAGCGCGGCGCTCTCGAAGTTTCAGGGAGACGGCGGTTTGTACATTTCCGTATTCACGGATCCTACGACAGGCGGCGTATCCGCCAGCTTCGCGAGCCTTGGCGATTACAATTTGGCCGAGCCCGGCGCGTTGATCGGCTTCGCCGGACGGATCGTTATCGAACAGACGATTCGCCAGAAGCTGCCGGAGAACTTCCAGACTGCGGAATTTAATCTGCAGCATGGCCAGCTCGACAAGGTCGTTCATCGCAAGGACATGAAACAAACATTAACGCAATTGCTGGACATGCATACCGTGAAGGAGGTGTCGTTCGATGGCGAATGAGCTGCCTTTCGAGAAGCCGATCGTCGAGTTGCGTCAAAAGATTACGGAACTCAAGAGCCTTAGCGTTGATAAGGGGATCGACTTCACCGAAGAAATTCTCCGTCTGGAGGAGCGCTGCAGGCAGCTCGAAGAAGAGCTGTACAACGAGCTGTCCCCCGCGCAGAAGATGCATCTGGCGCGCCATCACGGACGTCCGACGTCGCTGGATTTCATCGGAGCCATTTTTACCGACTTCATGGAGCTTCACGGCGACCGCCTGTTCGCGGACGATCTTGCGATCGTGGGCGGCCTTGCCAAGCTTGGCGGCTTGCCCGTGACCGTGATCGGCCATCAGCGCGGCAAAGACACAAGAGACAATATCGCCCGTTTCTTCGGCAGTCCTCATCCCGAAGGTTTCCGCAAGGCGTTGCGTCTGATGCAGCAAGCGAATAAATTTGGTCGCCCGATTATTACATTCATTGATACAAAGGGCGCTTATCCTGGCAACACTGCCGAAGAACGGGGTCAGTCGGAGGCGATTGCCCGCAATTTGAGGGAGATGGCCGGATTCGGCGTCCCTATTATTTGCGTGGTTATCGGCGAGGGGGGCAGCGGCGGCGCGTTAGCGCTTGGCGTTGGCAACCGTGTACTGATGCTCGAAAACGCGATCTATTCCGCCATATCGCCTAACGGAGCGGCTTCCATCCTGTGGAAGGATGCCTCAAGAGCCGACGAGGCAGCCGCAGCGATGAGGATTACCGCCAAGGATCTGCTGGAATTCGGTATTATCGAAGGCATCATCGAGGAGCCGCAAGGCGGCGCGCATCGCGACCTCGAATGCCAGTCCGCTGCGATCAAGCGCGAGCTGATTGCTCATCTAAAGGAACTCCTCGACTTATCGCGGGAGGAACTTATCGAGGATCGGTACCAAAAATTCCGCAAGATCGGGTACTTCCAGATGGCGCAGGTAAAGCAGGCAGAGGAGCCGGTTAATGACGAATCATCTGATGCGCCTACGGCAGCCGCAGCCGAGCTAAACCAGGAAGCGGCTCCTGCGACGAACTAACAATCCGCACAATCGTTACAACCGCCCGCGCGAAGGACAAGCCTGGACCGGGCGTGCATGTATATTGGAACAAAAACAAAGACAAAGACATTCAGGCAATAAACGGAGGAACTTAACAATGCGTAAAACAAAGATCGTTTGTACAATCGGGCCTTCCAGCGAATCGTTGGAAAACACAAAAAAACTGATTCAGTCGGGCATGAACGTCGGCCGTCTCAACTTCTCCCACGGAGACTTCGAGGAGCATGGCAACCGAATCAAGAACATTCGCAAGGCGAACGCCGAGCTTGGCACTTCCGTCGCGATTCTGCTGGATACCAAAGGACCTGAGATTCGTCTCGGCAAGCTGAAGGAAGAGCCGATCGAGCTGATTCAAGGGGATGCCATCACGCTGACTACCGAGGAAATTCTGGGTGATCGCACTCGTATTCCGGTAACGTACACCAATCTTCCCAACGATATTTCAGTTGGTTCCACCGTTCTCATCGACGATGGTCTGATCGGTCTGACGGTCGAGTCTGTCGAAGGCACTGAAATTCATTGCCGCATCGTTAACAGCGGTCCTATCAAAGGCAAAAAGGGCGTTAACGTACCAGGCGTCAAAATTTCGTTACCTGGCATTACGGAGAAAGACGCAGGCGATATCGTCTTCGGTATCGAGCAAGGCGTCGACTTCATCGCGGCTTCCTTCGTGCGCAAAGCGAGCGACGTTCTGGAAATCCGGGAATTGCTGGAGAAACATGATGCAAGCCATATCCAGATCATCTCCAAAATCGAGAACCAGGAAGGCGTCGACAATCTCGACGAAATTCTTGAAGTGTCCGACGGCCTTATGGTTGCGCGCGGCGATCTCGGCGTAGAGATTCCTGCGGAGGAAGTGCCGCTTGTACAGAAGATGATGATCAAAAAATGCAATCGCGCAGGCAAGCCGGTTATTACGGCAACCCAGATGCTGGATTCCATGCAACGCAATCCACGTCCGACTCGCGCCGAGGCAAGCGACGTGGCGAACGCGATCTTCGACGGCACGGATGCGATCATGTTGTCCGGCGAGACGGCTGCGGGCAAATATCCGGTAGAATCCGTACAGACGATGTCCCGTATCGCCGAGCGCGCCGAGAGCGCTCTGGAATACCGCGAAATCTTCCTCAAGCAAGCAAACGCGCAGCAAGTATCGGTAACGGAAGCGGTGAGCCAATCCGTTGCCAACTCTGCGCTTGACCTTAACGCCAAAGCGATTGTGACGTCGACCCAAAGCGGCTTTACAGCGCGTATGGTATCGAAATACCGTCCGAAATCGCCAATCATCGCGGTAACGACGGACGAGCGCATTATGCGCCGCTTGGCACTAGGCTGGGGCGTTTTTCCCGTAAAAGGCGCAGAGGCGTCTACAACGGACGAAATGTTCGAGACTGCCGTTAAAGGCGCAATGAGCACGGGTCTGCTTAGTCTGGGAGACACGATCGTCATTACGGCAGGCGTACCTGTAGGTCGCGCCGGCACGACGAACTTGATCAAGATCCATCATATTGGCGAGTTGCTGGCTCATGGCCAAGGCATCGGCAGCCAAACGGTAACCGGCAAACTTGTCGTTGCTCGCACGGCTGAAGAAGCTATCTCCAAGATGAACGTTGGCGACATCCTGGTAGCTGTCTCCACAGACAAAGAATATATGCCTGCATTCGAGAAAGCCGGCGCGGTCATCACAGAGCAAGGCGGCATTACGAGTCATGCAGCAGTATGCGGACTTAATCTTAGCATCCCTGTCATCCTTGGCGTTGCGAACGCAACGGACAATCTGCATGATGGCATGGAAGTAACCGTTTATGCGGAGACGGGCGTCGTCTACTCCGGTCAATCCAAAGTACTGTAACCTTGGAAGCAATAACATATTGAAGTATTGAAGAAGCGATGGTGAACTCACCGTCGCTTCTTTCTCCAATTCTAAGGAATTATACCGATGAAAGGAGCAAGGCTTGATGTCGGAACAAGCTTGGCATCTGCACCCTCTTCGCGTTCGTTACCAAGAGACGGATCAGATGAGCGTCGTATTCCATGGCAATTATGTAACCTGGTTCGAGATCGGACGTACTGAATGGATACGAAGTGCTGGCTACGATTATAAAACGATCGAAAGCAGAGGTCTGTTATTGCCTGTTGTGGATCTGCAATGCAAATATGTCGCGCCTGCCCGCTATGACGACCGCGTGTTAGTATGCACCCGGGTTGAGGAGAGTACGGCGCTTCGAGTGACTTTTGCGTCGCAAGTTAGGCGAGTGGAGTCGGATGAGCAGTGGCGTGTTATGACGATACCTCAGGGCGAAGCATTGCCTGGCGAGCTGCTTGCGGAAGGCGGAACCAAACATGTATGGGTTGGCTCAGACTGGCAGCCCGTGCGCATGAACAGAATCATGCCGGAACTGTATAAGTTACTTGCACATTCAGGCAAATAATAGGCGGATGGAATCAATTTTTGGCGAAGGGGTGGAATAGGATGTATAAATGGCTGCTCGCGCTCCTCTTGCTTGTGCCCATCATTGAGCTTTGGGGGATTCTTCAGATTGGCGAATGGCTTGGCGGGTGGACGACGTTCCTTGTCCTTGTAGGGATGGGGATTGCCGGAGCGTATTTCGCGAAGCTGGAAGGCCGCAAAGTGTGGCTCGATGCTCAGCGTCAGTTAGAGAGCGGCATTATGCCCGGACGTTCGTTGATTGACGGCATTTGCGTGCTGCTTGGCGGCTTGCTGCTGCTTCTGCCCGGTTTTATCTCCGATCTGTTTGGTATCGTCCTGCTGCTCCCCGTCACGAGACCCATCTTCCGCCGAATCATTTTGCAGTGGCTGGAGAAACGGATGAGGAACGGTCAGTTCACGATCCGAAGATTTTAGCGGGATTGGAGAAATCCATGGAGTTAACGGATATTTTACAAAACGTTAATCTGCCAATAATAGTCGTCCGCCACAATGGAAAAGATCGTCATTAGCATGAATCCTGTAGGAGGAAGAAGATGACCAAGCAGGTATCGCATTATGTCAACCGGGATTTGAGCTGGATTGAATTTAACCGCAGGGTGCTGGAGGAAGCGCAGGATTTGAGCAATCCGCTCTTGGAGAGAGCGAAGTTCCTATCCATCGTATCCAGCAATTTGGACGAATTCATGAGCGTCCGTGTGGCGGGCATTCAGGATCAGATGAGAGCCGGCTTGACGAAAATGGACTTCACGGGTTATACGCCGGCTGGACTATGGAAGCGGCTAATTAAACGTACAACCGCAATGGTCTTCGAGCAATACAAAACGTACCGCGAGATCTTCCGTTCACTAGGCAAGGAAGGCATCTGCATAAGAAGTATCGATGAGCTGAACATCGCCCAGACAAAAGCGGTATCCGACTATTTCCATGAAATTGTATTTCCTGTCTTGACGCCAATGGCGGTGGATCAGAGCCGGCCATTCCCGCTTGTTCATTCCAAGGAGCTGTATTTGGCCGTGCTGCTGCAGCGCGACGGTGCGGCGCCGGAGGAAGAGCCGTTATTCGCTATCGTACAGGTTCCGTCCATCCTGACGCGATTCGTTCCCGTACCAGGCAGAATTAACAGCAAAAAGCTGGAGTTCGTGCTGCTGGAGGAATTGATCGAGCGGTTCATCAATACGCTGTTCAACGGTTATACGCCCTATTCCGTTAATCCATTCCGTATTACGCGCAATGCCGATCTGACGCTTAACGAGGAAGGGGCGGAGGATCTCCTCGAGGAGATCGAGAAGGAGCTTCGGAGACGCCGCTGGGGCATTCCGGTTCGCCTGGAAGTCGTGAAGGGGATGGATCCCTATGCCTTGGAGATGCTGCGTGACGAATTAGAGATCGAAGATAATTTGTTCGAGATAGACGGACCGCTTGATCTAAGCTTCCTAATGCGATTCGCGGGCAGCTTGCCGGGTTACGACAATCTGCGTTATGAGAAACTGGAGCCCGTATATCCAAGAGAATTCGACGACACGGACGATATGTTTGAGGTTATCCGCCAGCGCGACGTGCTGATGTACCATCCCTACGAGTCGTTCGAGGCCGTCAATGACTTCGTTGAGCAAGCGGCGTATGATCCCAACGTGCTTGCGATCAAGATGACGCTGTACCGGGTGAGCGGTCAATCCGCACTTGTTCAGGCGCTTGCGAAGGCGGCGGAATCCGGCAAACAAGTGACCGTCGTCGTGGAGTTGAAGGCGCGCTTCGACGAAGAACGCAACATCGCTTGGGCGCGGCAATTGGAGAAGGCGGGCTGCCATGTGGTTTACGGACTCGTCGGACTCAAGACGCATGCCAAAATCCTGCTTGTCGTCCGCAGAGAGCAAGGCACGCTGCGTCGTTACGTCCATGTAGGCACGGGAAACTATAATGACAGCACGGCTACGCTGTATACGGATATCGGACTGTTTTCCTCCCATCCTGTTATCGGCGGCGACGCGTCGGCGCTATTTAACGAAGTGACGGGTTATTCTTCGCCATACGAATGGAAGGCATTTGGTGTTGCGCCATCCGATCTTAAAGAGAAGTTATATCGCCTCATCGACCGGGAAAAGGCGAATGCGCTGGCCGGAAAACGTGCTCACATCATTGCGAAGATGAACTCTCTGTCCAATCAGGAGGTCATCGACAAGCTGTACGAGGCGTCTCAAGCGGGAGTCAAGATCGAGCTGATCATTCGCGGCGTATGCTGCTTGCGGCCAGGCGTCCCGGGAAGAAGCGAGAATATTAAAGTGATCAGTATTGTCGACCGATTCCTGGAACACTCCAGAGTTATGTATTTCCATAACGGGGGTTCGGAAGAAGTTTATTTGTCCAGCGCGGACTGGATGACCCGCAATCTGACGAAGCGAATCGAGCTGATGTGTCCGGTGTACCAGCCTGAGCTGCGCGCCATTATGATCAAGATGCTGAAGATGAATCTGGAGGATAACGTCAAGGCGAGGGAATTAAAGCAGAACGGTCTATACGAATCTCTCGCCGGCAACCCGGACGCAAAACCTTTTCGCAGCCAGTTCGAGGCGAAACGGATTTCGATGTGGAAGGGTCACGGTTGAGCGGAATTCCCATCCCGATCCATCCTTTCATAATCTTTAAGCCTATTCCGTTACATGGAGTAGGCTATTTGGCGTTGGAGGCGACCGTTCAGGGACATTTACAGCAAATCCTGGCTTTGCTCGCCTTCCGTATAGATGGAAATCAGCACGATGGCCGTATCTTCCCCGACGTTCTTGACCCAATGCGGGGTACATGCATTCCAACTGAAAGAATCGCCTTCCGCGAACTCCTCGGCGTCTTCTCCTTGCTGGGCGAAAATCTTGCCCCGAATGACCAGATGCACCTCCTCGCCTTCATGCGCATGCGGCGTTTCGCCTGTAGAGGCGCCCGGGGGAAATTCGACCAGCATCATCCTCATGTTTTTGGTGCTGCTTAGATGCTCGACCTTCAAGCGGTCGGTGCCGCTCGTCGTCGTTCTGCGCTCGCGAGCGCGAACCTGACCCATGCGATCTTCTTTTTTGAGCAGCAAGTAAGCCAAAGGCACTTTCAAGGCCGTGGCGATATTTTCGAGCGTAGAGATGGACGGAGACGTTTTATTGGTTTCGACCTGGCTCATGAACCCTTGCGACAGGCCGGTTTCTTCGCATATTTGGGCGATCGTCATGTTTTTGCGTTTGCGAATGGATCTGATCGCGGATCCGATATCCATGAGAAGCTACCTTCTTTCGGAATAATATTAGTAATAGCAACTTTAAATACATACTAACAAAAAAGAGGTTGACTTTCTAGCCTTCTCAAGTTAAATTACTTATACATAATATTTATTTGTATTTATAATATTTTTAGAAAAGGAGAGCTTCCCATGAATTCGTTGTATCATTACGATATACATCTCCCGGCCAATATGGAGCAAGGCAGGAAATATCCGGTGGTGTTCACGCTGCACGGCAAAGGCTCCAACGAAAAAAACATGTTCGGGCTGGTGTCCCCCTTATCCGAGCAAGCCATCATTATCGGCATACGCGGCAATCTGCCGCTGGGGGCCGGGTATCAATATTACGAGCTGGTGAGCTTGGGCAACCCGGTACGGAGCGTGTTCGACGATTCGGTTAAAGGGCTTCGGGCGTTTATCGATGACGCCACCGAACAATATCCCATCGATCCGGAGAAACGTTATGTACTCGGGTTCAGCCAAGGCGCCATACTGGCGATGACGCTGGCGCTGACGATGGGAGACGCGCTCAAGGGGATCGTGGCCTTAAACGGGTACGTACCCGGCTTTGTGAAGGAAGAATATCCGCTGCGGAATCTGGATAAGGTGTCCGTATTCGCCTCGCACGGAGAGTTCGATTCCGTCTTCCCGATCCGGATCGGCCATGAGACGAAAGCTTATCTCGAAGAGCGTGCTCCGCTGCTCACGTTTAAGGTCTATCCCGCCGACCACGGCGTCACGGAGGAGAATGCGAGGGACGTGTTGAATTGGATAAGACGGGATGCCGGTCTGGATCTCGGCGAGGAGGGCGAAGCACGATGATGCCAAGTTGCTTTTTTGCGCATGGCGCCCCTTCCATCGTATTGGAAAACAATGCATACACGGAGCTTCTGCGAGATTTCGCGCGCGGTCATGCCCGACCGAAGGGCATCGTCTTGTTCTCGGCCCATTGGGAGGAGTCGGTTCAGAGCGTCGGCGTTGCGGATACCTTCGAGACAATTTACGACTTCGGAGGTTTTCAAGAAGAGCTCTACAGCATGACGTATCCAGCTCATGGCGACCGCGCGCTTGGCGACGAAGTCCTGCGGTTGTTCGCGGAGAAGGGCATCAAAAGCGTGTCCAACGACAAGCGGGGCCTCGACCATGGAGCCTGGGCAGTGCTGAAGATGTTATTCCCGGAGGCTGATATTCCCGTCGTCGCGCTGTCCGTCAACCGCCATCTTACGGAAGCGGAGCAGTATGGAATCGGTCAAGCGTTGTCATCGCTCAGGGAACGGGATATTCTTATCATTGGCAGCGGAGGCACGGTTCACAATCTGAGAAGGTTGAATTGGCGGGCGGAAGGCGCGGAGCCTTGGGCCGAGCAGTTCGACAATTGGCTGCAAGAGAAGCTCGAGGCATGGGACACGGAAGCGCTGTTCCGGTACATGGAGCTTGCACCCCATGCCAAGGATGCCGTTCCGACGAGCGAGCATTTTATTCCGCTTTTGCTTGCTATGGGGGCCGGAGACGCGACTCGTCAAGCGAAGCTGCTTCACCGCAGCTATCAATACGGCAATCTGAGCCTGAGCTGCTGGCAATTTAATTAACAATTTTTTTGAACAACCTCTATAAGAGTGGAAGGGAAAGGCGTCCATGTCGCAAGCTACGAAAACCGCAATGGAGAGGACCGTGGTCCTCTCCATTGCCGCTGTTTATACGGTGCAGCAATTAACGGGGCTCAAGGGGCTTCAGGCGCTGCTTGGCGTTCTTGTTTTTGCAGCGATCGGGCTGCTGTTGCCGAAGTTGAAAGGCATGACTTTGTGGCTGTCGTCATCTTTTCTACTCATAGGCGCTATTCTGATGTTCGTTCGAGGCGCGGACGCCGCGGAATGGTTCCAAGCCGCGGGCATCAACGTCACGATCGTGACATTGTTCCTGTTTGCGCCGTTGTTCGGCATACCCGTGCGGCTGCCGGAATACGTGGCGGGGCTGAAACGATTGATCGACGCCAGCGCGAGAAGCCGGACGGCCTTGTTGACGGGCACGCAGCTGTTGACTCAGGTGCTCGGCGTCTTCCTCAACGTCGGCGCCATTCCCGTCGTTTATGGGATGGTGTTCGTCAGGCCGCAGCCGGTTCTGTCCCGGCTGCTTGCCGGAGCACTTAATCGAGGCTTCGCGGGGGCGATCTTTTGGTCGCCGTATTTCGCGGCCATGACGATTATTACGACGATGCTGGGGTTGTCATGGTCGTCGATATTGCCGTACGCGCTGGGACTCGCGGTGCTAAGTCTGTTAGTGAGCATGCTGGCGAATCGGCGGGAATTGAAGGAATTGGCGGGCAGCGCTTCGATGGAGGCGGAGGAGCAAGGAGGCGAGACTGTTCCGTTCGCCGGGCAAGATGGCAGGAAGACGGATGAAGCGAGCGCGGCGGCGTTCCCGAAGGGGCTCGTGCTTTATTTGGCGCTGACCATGGCGGCGATTCTGCTCCTGGAGCGGATGGTTCCGCTTCCCATGGTGATGCTGATTTGTTTCTCCGCCGTTGTACTGCCATTGTTATGGTGCGTGTTCAGACGTTCGGCCGGCGTATACGCGGATGGACTTAAACATCATCTCAGCGTTACCTTTCCCGCGCTGCAGAAGGAGATTACGCTGTTTTTGGCCGCGGGATTTTTTAGCGGCGCGATCGGGGCGACGGGGTTCGGCGCGGAGCTGCCCGCATGGCTCGGACATATTCCGCTCCCTGTCTCGCTGACGTTCTCGGCGTTCACCGTGCTGCTTATCGCGGGCACTTCCCTGATCGGGCTGCATCCCATCGTGCCCGTGACGATTCTGGCGGGCGGAATCGTGCCGGAGAGCGTAGGCATCAGCGGCGTTTATTTCGCGGTGCTCCTGCTTGGCAGCTGGGGTTTGTCCAATCCGATCTCGCCGGCTACGGCGGTCAACAATCTGCTGGCCGGCCTGACGGGGCGGACGCCGTTCCAGATGGCATCCGACAATTACAGGTTCGCAAGCTGGATGGCGCTCCTGATGCTGCTGTATTTGGCGATGGTGGGATGGTTGGTCCCAGGGTGATAGGCAGGGCGCGAACTGGTGGGTTTGGGGCCAGCGTGTATGAAAAATCATACACAATGGCACCGGAACAGTAGATTCGAGGCACATGAGTATGAAAAATCATACACAATGGCGCTGGAATAGTAGATTCGAGGCACATGAGTATGAAAAATCATACACAATGGCGCCGGAACAGTAGATTCGAGGCTCATGTGTACGAAAAATCATACACAATGCGCGCGAACTGGTGGGTTTGGGGCTTGCGTGTATGAAAAATCATACACAATGAGCGCAAACAAGTGGGTTTGAGGCACGCGAAAATGAAAAATCATACACAATGAGCGCGAGCGCCGGGGGTAGTACCGGCAAAGAGGAAAGAAGGAAAGAAGGAAAGACGGAAACACGGAAGGGGCTGTCCCAAGCGGGACGGCCCCTTCCGCGTTTGCATGACGAGCGTTGCTGTAGAAATCGTGGATGCTACCCCTCCAGAACCGGCTCCAGTAACCAATGTTTCCTGAATTCGGCGGCAAGTTCTCCCACCTCGCGCCGCTCGACGGCAAGCGAACCGAGGGGAGCCAGCGGAGCCAACAGGAGACGTGTGCCGTCTATCGTAATCAGAAGGTCGCCGATTCTCTGCGTCTCGCTGCGATCCAGGGCCGCGGCCAGCTGCAACAGCAAGCCTAGCTTGCCTACCAGATCCAAATCGGCTTCGGAGACGAGTACGCGGTATGGAGCCGTCTGCGTTCTGGCCTTGCCTTTGCCTCGGAATGAGGCGATGGCGGCCGTCATTACGATCTCGCGGTGCGTCAATCCGTTCAACTGAGAGTGCACGATGAGATAGAAAGAATGGGGAGCGTAATCATAATAATCGATCGATGCCCCTATTCGATGAAGCAGCGACGCGACATGCAGAATGGTTCG
Organism: Paenibacillus agaridevorans; assembly: GCF_003112455.1. Taxonomy (GTDB): domain Bacteria; phylum Bacillota; class Bacilli; order Paenibacillales; family Paenibacillaceae; genus Pristimantibacillus; species Pristimantibacillus agaridevorans. Next base: position 516,058 of record NZ_BDQX01000171.1, on the reverse strand, counting down.
CGCCTCAGGAGGCAGCTCGATCGTCGCTTCCAGCGCTTCCAGCAGATTCAGCGCCAGCCGGTTCACTTGCATGACATGCTGAGTGGGCGCTTCGTTGTGCAGAGAACTGATGTTTTTTAAGCTGAACGCAAGCGGATCAGCGAGCTTGGGCTGATCAGGAAATCGCGTCGAGTGGAACAAGCCGTCTCGAAGCCCGGCACCGCATATGCGGTAATGTTTCGCACGCGCAGCGCGGAAAACGGCTCTAAGAATCGCGACGCCGGGTATGATGACGTCGGCACGATCCTTGGACAGCCCGGGCAGCTTGCGCCGGCGATCCAGCGGCATGGCGCGCATGGCATGATACAACTCGTCGACGCCGTTCTTCTCGATGATGTAATTGTGCGTCTGGCGGAACGGATAATCGACAGCCGCCTGATGCACCTTGCCGAGGGCGCGCACCGTGCCCCCAACTCCCACGAGCGGCAGTCCGGGAAGCTCGCCGATCCAGAGATTCTCCTTCACGGCCGCCATCACGATGCTCTCGATCGATTTCAGCGCGTCGTCCATCAAACCATCCTTGGAATCGAATTTTTTGTTCAAGCTGACGCATCCGAACGGAAAGGAGACGGAGTGTACCAGCTCACGATCCATAAAAAGCGATACCTCCGTACTTCCGCCGCCTATGTCGATGAGATATCCATTGTCAGCTTGCAGGGAGTTGATCATGCCGAGAAAGCCGTATGCGGCTTCGTCCTCACCGGACAGCAGCTCGATGAACAGGCCGGTCTCGCGGTGGATCTCATCCAGTATTTGATCCCGGTTCGCGGCGTTGCGGATGGCCGCCGTAGCGACCGTGCGTATTTGGGTAATTCCGTGGTGGGAACAGATCAGCTTGAAGTGCTGAAGCGTGTCTATAAGTTCGGCGATATCGCCAAGGGGCAAAGCCCCGCTCTCATCCATTCTCCCGCTTAATCGCGTGGAGCGCTTGCTGCCGTCGACGACGCGATGCCCGCCGTTATCCGTTCTCTCGTACACGACAAGGCGCACGGAGCCCGAGCCAATGTCGATAATGCCGATACATTGTCCTATCAAAGGCGAATCCTCCGTTTCATTCCGGCATGTTATTGTGGTATGCTGTAAGTCTTCTGGACATTTTATCACACAATGGGCGGCAATTCGAAGTATAATCCATATGCGGCTGTGGAATAATTACTTGTCGAGGCTGGGGATGCCTTCCTTAGCCAAGATGTTGTCCGGCTTGCCGATTTATTTTATGAATGATGCCGATAAAGCATTTTTATGTCCCATTTTGTTGGCTTCATCCCAAAAATCATTTATGATTGATTACGATGAGCAAAAATGGAATCCCATTAATCATTTGATTAATATTTTTGAGTATAAAGGAGAGAGAACGATGACAGCAACTAAAGGTCTTGAGGGCATCGTCGCTGCGGCTTCGTCCATCAGTTCGATCATTGATGGCGTTCTGACTTACCGCGGCATTAACATGGACGATCTCGCAGAGAACGCCTCTTTCGAAGAAGTCGCTTACCTGCTATGGTACGGCAAGCTCCCGAATCGTTCCGAGATTGAAACGCTTCAGAAGCAATTGGACGAGTACGCGGTTGTACCGAATGAAGTGCTTGAGGGCATGAAGCTGTATCCGAAGAATACGAATTCCATGGCGGCTCTTCGCACGGCTATCTCCAGTCTTGCTTTGTACGATCAAGCTGCTAACGACATGTCGCCTGAAGCCAATCAGCTGAAAGCGATTAAATTGCAAGCTCAGTTGCCTGCGGTCGTAGCGGCATTCTCCCGCATTCGCGAGGGCAAAGAACCAGTCGCTCCCAAAAAAGGCGTATCCATCGCCCATAACTTCCTGTACATGCTGTCGGGCAACGAGCCATCCGACGTGGCTGTAAAAGCGCTGGATCAAGCGCTGGTCCTTCATGCCGACCATGAGCTTAACGCATCAACGTTCGCCGCTCGCGTAACGGTAGCTACCCTTTCCGACATCTATTCCGGCATTACTTCCGCTATCGGCGCTCTCAAAGGCCCGCTGCACGGCGGCGCAAACGAAGCCGTTATGGTCATGCTGGAGGAGATTGGTTCGTTCGCGAACGTTGAGGGCTACATAAACAATGCGCTTGCGAACAAACAGAAAATCATGGGCTTCGGTCACCGCGTCTACAAAAACGGCGACCCGCGCGCGAAGCATCTGCAAAAGATGTCCCGCGAGCTTGGCAAGCTGAGAGGCAACATGGAGCTTTACGAGATGTCGGTTAAGATCGAGGAGCTGGTAACGGGCCAAAAGGGTCTGAAGCCAAACGTCGACTTCTACTCCGCATCCGTCTATACGGCGCTCGAGATTCCGCGCGATCTGTTTACGCCGATCTTCGCCATCAGCCGTCTGTCCGGCTGGAGCGCACACATTCTGGAACAGTACCAGGACAATCGTTTGATCCGTCCGCGTGCCGACTATGTCGGTCCGGTAAACGCCAAGTACGTCCCGATCGAGCAACGCTAATTTACAACAACCAGAGAAGAGAGAGCAAGCGGAAGCTTGTTCTCCTGTTCAAGATCATAAGATACAACCCATTTTAGGAGGAATTCATTCATGGCACAGTTCGAGAAATACGCGCTTCCAACCGAAGGCGAGCAAATTACAATTGATAACGGCAAACTTCAAGTTCCTAACCAGCCGATCATCCCGTTTATCGAAGGCGACGGCACGGGCCGCGACATCTGGCGCGCATCCAAACGTGTTCTTGACGCAGCTGTAGAGAAAGCATACAACGGCGAGAAAAAGATCGCTTGGTATGAAGTATTCGCCGGCGAAAAAGCGTTCAACGAATATGGCGAGTGGCTCCCTGCCGACACGCTGACGGCTATCCGCGAGTACATCGTTGCCATCAAAGGTCCATTGACGACGCCAATCGGCGGCGGCATTCGTTCCCTTAACGTAGCTCTTCGTCAAGAGCTGGATCTGTACACTTGCCTTCGTCCCGTCCGTTACTTCGACGGCGTGCCTTCCCCGGTGAAACGTCCGGAGCTGGTTAACATGGTTATTTTCCGTGAAAATACAGAGGATATCTATGCGGGCATCGAGTACGCGGAAGGTTCTGCGGAAGTTAAGAAAGTGATCGAGTTCCTGCAGAAGGAAATGGGCGTTAACAAAATCCGTTTCCCTGAAACGTCCGGCATCGGCATCAAGCCGGTATCCGCTGAAGGTTCGAAGCGTCTGGCTCGCGCCGCGATCGAATACGCGATCAAACACGGCCGCAAGTCCGTTACGCTGGTACACAAAGGCAACATCATGAAATTCACGGAAGGCGCGTTCAAGAACTGGGGCTACGAAGTGGCCGAGCAAGAGTTCGCTGAACAAACCTTCACTTGGGGACAATATGACCGCATCAAGGACGCTGACGGCGTTGACGCGGCTAACAAAGCACAAGCCGATGCTGAAGCAGCCGGCAAAATCATCGTGAAGGACGCTATCGCGGACATCGCGCTGCAGCAAGTACTGACTCGTCCAACAGACTTCGACGTGATCGCTACGTTGAACCTGAACGGCGACTACCTGTCCGACGCCCTGGCTGCTCAAGTCGGCGGCATCGGCATCGCGCCGGGCGCGAACATCAACTACCTGACTGGTCATGCGATCTTCGAAGCTACGCACGGCACGGCTCCGAAATACGCGGACAAAGACGTCGTGAACCCTGGCTCCGTCATTCTGTCCGGCGTTATGATGCTTGAGCATCTGGGCTGGCAGGAAGCTGCCGACCTGATCTACAAAGGCATGGAAACATCCATCAACAACAAAACGGTTACTTACGACTTTGCACGTCTGATGGAAGGCGCAACGGAAGTTAAATGCTCCGCGTTCGCCGATCAAATCATCGAAAATATGTAATCAAAGTCGCAGCATACCCTCGGTCGCCTTCTGGCCGGGGGCTTCGGCGTCTTTGTAATGGAAATGGAAGGGGATCACTCTCATGGCAATCAAACGCAAAAAGATTACGGTAGTCGGAGCGGGCTTTACAGGCGCAACAACGGCGCTTATGCTGGCGCAAAAGGAACTTGGAGACGTCGTATTGCTTGATATCGCGCCGCTGGAGAACCCGACCAAAGGGAAGGCGCTCGATATGCTGGAGGCAACTCCGGTTCTTGGCGTGGACGCGAATATCGTCGGCACGGCGAGTTACGAAGACGCCAAAGATTCCGATGTCGTAATTATTACGGCAGGCATCGCGCGAAAGCCCGGCATGAGCCGGGACGACCTTGTAAACACGAATGCGGGCATCGTCCGTTCCGTTTGCGAGAGCGTAAAAGAAACAAGCCCGAACGCCTACGTCATTATATTGAGCAACCCGGTTGACGCGATGACGTACGTGGCTTTCCAGAGCCTCGGTTTCCCGAAAAACAGAGTTATCGGTCAATCCGGCGTCCTCGACACGGCTCGTTATTGCACGTTTATCGCGCAAGAGCTGAACGTATCCGTAGAAGACGTGCGCGGCTTCGTGCTGGGCGGCCATGGCGACGACATGGTACCGCTCGTGCGCTACTCCAACGTTGCAGGCATCCCGATCGAGAAGCTGATCCCGGCTGACCGCATCGAAGCCATTGTGCAACGGGCACGCGTCGGCGGCGGCGAAATCGTAGGTTTGCTGGGCAACGGCAGCGCGTATTACGCACCGGCGGCTTCGCTCGTGCAGATGACGGAAGCGGTGCTGAAGGACAAGAAACGGATTATCCCGGTTATCGCTTATCTGCAAGGAGAGTACGGCTACAATAACTTGTTTATGGGCGTGCCTGCGGTGCTTGGCGGCGACGGCATCGAAAAGGTGATCGAGCTGGAGCTGACGGACGAAGAGAAGGCGGCGCTGGACCGTTCGGCGCAATCCGTACGGAACGTTATAAATGTCGTCGAGGCAGGT
>NZ_BDQX01000171.1:510495-511046 GCF_003112455.1 Paenibacillus agaridevorans | reverse complement strand
GTTGACGGCCGTATAACGCGGCCGGTACAGGAGGACCCTGACAGATGCTGCCAGGGTCCTTTTGTTTTTTGGGAGCCATTGAAGGAGGGGGAGAGGAATGGAGCAAGCATTATCGTTATTAAAGCAAGTGTATGGCTATGACAGCTTCCGCAAAGGGCAGGAGGACATTATCGCCGGAATCGTGGACGGGCATGACACGCTGGCCATTCTGCCGACGGGCGGGGGCAAATCGATCTGTTACCAGCTGCCAGCCCTGCTGCTGCCCGGCACGACGCTCGTCATCTCGCCGCTGATCTCGCTGATGAAGGATCAAGTAGACAGTTTGCGTCGACTCGGCGTGTCGGCGGCATTCTTGAACAGCTCGCTAGGCGCAGCCGAATACAGGGAGGTGCTGCGAGGAGCGATGCAAGGCGACTATAAGCTGCTCTACGTCGCGCCGGAGCGTCTGGACTCCGCTATGTTCCAGTCGTTGTCGGAGCAGCTTCAAATCCCGCTAATCGCCATTGACGAGGCGCATTGCGTCTCGCAGTGGGGGCATGACTTCCGGCCGA
>NZ_BDQX01000171.1:508698-510432 GCF_003112455.1 Paenibacillus agaridevorans | reverse complement strand
CCGGCAGCTGGCCGGCTGGATCGGCCGCATGCAGAATCGTCCGCTTGTAGCGGCCTTTACCGCGACAGCGACGCCGGAGGTGGCCGAGGATATCGAAGCTATGCTCCGCCTGAACGAACCGCGCCGTTACGTGACGGGGTTCGCCCGCCCGAACCTGTCGCTCTCCGTTGTGACGGGCGTCGACAAGAAGCGGTTCCTCGCGAAGTTTATAAAGGAGCGGGAGGGCGAATCCGGCATTATCTACGCGGCGACCCGCAAAGAGACGGAAGAGGTATGCGCCATGCTGCAGAAGAACGGGATTGCGGCGGACAAATATCATGGCGGCCTCGGCGATGCCGAGCGCGCGGAGGCGCAAGAGTCGTTCCGCTTCGATCGCAGCCGTGTAATGGTTGCGACAAATGCTTTTGGCATGGGCATCGACAAACCCAACGTTCGTTTCGTACTGCACTGGCAAATGCCCGGCGATCTGGAGTCTTATTACCAGGAAGCGGGCAGGGCTGGCCGGGATGGCGAGGAAAGCGACTGTGTCCTGTTGTTCGAGCCTGCCGACATGCAGGTACAGAGATTTCTCATTGAGCAAGGCTCCGGCGACACGGATCGCAAGTCGATCCAGCTGTCCAAGCTCCATCAGATGATGAACTACAGTCGGACGCAGCGCTGTCTGCAGCAGTTCATCGTCGATTACTTCGGCGAAACGGACGTGCAGCCGTGCGGCAAGTGCAGCAGCTGTCTCGACAAGAGCGAAGCGGTCGACCGGACGGAGGAAGCGAAGATGGCGTTGTCCTGCGTCGGCCGGATGAAAGGCCGCTTCGGCGTTACGATGGCCGCCAAGGTGCTTAAGGGCTCCCGCGACAAACGTCTGCTGGAGTTCGGACTGGACAGGCTATCTACCTACGGCCTCATGAGTCGCTTGCCCGAGAAGGAAATCGCGGACTGGCTGTACTGGCTCGTGGCGGAAGGGTATATGCGGCTCAGCGAAGGGCAGTATCCCACGGTATCTTTGACAGCGAACGCCTTGCCGGTGCTGGAAGGCAAGCAAGTGATCACGCAGCGCGTACGAGCTTCTGTGCGGCAATCCAGCGGCGGCATGACGGCAGCAGAATCATCGCCGTTGTTCGAAGCGTTGAAGCAATGGCGGAGAGAAGCGGCAGCCCGGGAGAGCGTGCCTCCGTTCATGATTTTTTTCGACTCTACGTTGAAGGATATTGCAGGCGCACGGCCGAGGCATGCGGAGGAGCTCATGTCCATTAAGGGGATCGGCGCGGCCAAGGTGAGCAAGTACGGCGAGGACATCGCGCGAATCGTAGCGGAGTTAGGGGGCGAAATATCCCAAGGGGACGCCGGATCGGGCGGGACCGGTGCTGCGAATCGGTTGACCGGACATGTCGGAGGAGCCGGATCCGTAGGTAAGCAGGGAACTTCATCCCAAGTGACGCGAACTGCCTCAGGAGATGAACAGCCGAGCCATCTGCTCTCGCTGGAGATGTTCAACGAAGGGATTACGACGGGGGACATCGCCAAGGAGCGGGGACTGGGTCAAGTCACTGTGGAAGGACACATCATTCGCGCGGCGGGAGAAGGCTACGAGGTAGACTGGGATCGTATCGTTCCTCCAGGGCAAGAGCCGCTCATCCTTGCGGCCATCGAGAAGGTTGGCGCGGATAAGCTGCGTCCCATCAAGGACGAGCTGCCGCCGGATGTTTCCTACTTTGCCATTCATGGCGTGCTGTGCAA
>NZ_BDQX01000171.1:489821-508608 GCF_003112455.1 Paenibacillus agaridevorans | reverse complement strand
TCTAGTCCGCCCGCCGGATCCTACCGGCGGGTTTGTTTGTGAATGCCCCCTATAAGTTCGAGCGATCCAATTACCGACATAAACCTAAAATCGTGATTTTTTTCACAGCGCCAATATGCTCCTTTATGGTGAAATAGAGATGATCAAAGCAATAGCGGGAGGAGTGATCTCATTGTTATCCGGCGTTATTCTGGCTGGCGGCGCACACCGCGGAACGAACGGAAAAAATCGCGCATTCCTCACAATCGGGGGAGAGACTCTGCTGGAGAGGCAAATTCGTGAAATGAGAACCTGCTGCGACGAAATAACGATCGTGACAGGCGAGCCGGATTTATTGCGCCGTTCGGTGGACCGGGATGTCCGTATTATCAGCGATTACTTCGGCGGCGAGGGGTTGCTTAGCGGGTTCCATGCAGGCATTGCCTTGTCTGGAAATGAGGAAGTGTGGGTGCTGGGCTGTCATATGCCGTTCCCCTCATCACAAGCAGCTATGCTTCTCTACTCGCGAATGATGCAGGGGGGAGGCCTGGCGGCAATTCCGTTTATTAGAGGGGCGGCGATTCCGTTGCACGGGATTTACGATAGATCCGTGTCCGAGATTAGCGGCAAGCTGCTGGATCGCGGGCGGACGGAGTTTTCCGAGCTGCTTGCGGCCATTGACGTTGTCAAGGTTGAAGCCTATTCATTCGAGAGCGAAGGAGTAAACGGCAAGTTCGCAAGATCCGTTAGGACGGATGAAGAGTATCAGGCGATTGTTGCGGAAAGCGAAGCTCGAATAGTGAAAGCGTGAATCTGAAGTGGAGGCGAATAGAATGGCAACGACGGAGAAGGATAGAGCGATCAGAACTACTGTGAACGAAGCTTGGCGGGGGTTTGCGTTCGGCGAATGGACGAAGGGAATCGACGTTAACTCCTTTATCGAGAAAAATTTGACGTCCTACGAAGGGGACGAGCGCTTCCTGGCCGGACCGACCGACCGTACGACTTCTTTGTGGGATCAAGTCAGCATCCTGCTTAAGGAAGAACGCGAGCGCGGCGGCGTGCACGACATTGATGTTCATACCATATCGACGATTACCTCGCATGGTCCCGGTTATATCGACAAGGAGAAGGAGACCATCGTCGGGCTGCAAACCGACGCGCCGCTCAAACGTTCGATTCAGCCGTTCTGCGGCATTCGGATGGCGATTGACGCATGCGAGGCGTACGGCTATAAGCTGGATCCCGAGATCGAAGCTATATTCCGCGATATTCGCAAGACGCATAATCAAGGCGTATTCGATGCTTACACGACTGAGATGAGGCTTGCCAGGAAGGCGGGTATCGTCACGGGGCTGCCCGACGCTTACGGCCGCGGCCGCATCATTGGCGATTACCGGAGAGCCGCGCTTTATGGCGTGGATGCGCTCATTGAGGCGAAGAAAGCCGATCAGCTGGCGCTTGAGCCGGATGTGATGAGCGAGGATGTCATACGTCTCAGGGAAGAGCTGTCGGAGCAGATTCGGGCGCTGTCGGAGCTTAAAGAGATGGCGGCCGCTTACGGGTACGACATTTCGAAGCCGGCCCGCAATGCAGGCGAGGCCGTGCAATGGCTTTACTTCGCTTATCTTGCCGCCATCAAGGAGCAAAACGGCGCGGCGATGAGTCTGGGCCGCGTATCGAGTTTCCTCGATATCTATATCGAGCGGGATCTGCAAGAGGGCACGCTAACGGAAGCGGGCGCACAAGAACTGGTCGATCACTTCGTCATGAAGCTGAGACTTGTAAAATTTCTTCGCACGCCGGATTACAACGAACTGTTTAGCGGCGATCCCACTTGGGTGACTGAGTCCATCGGCGGCATGGGGCTGGATGGCCGTACGCGGGTAACCAAGAACTCGTTCCGCTTTCTGCACACCTTGTACAACCTGGGACCGGCTCCCGAGCCGAACTTGACCGTCTTATGGTCCAAGAGCCTGCCCGAAGCCTTTAAGACGTACTGTGCGCGCGTCTCGGCCGAGACCAGCTCGATCCAATACGAAAACGACGATCTGATGCGTCCGCAATTCGGCGACGATTATGGCATCGCTTGTTGCGTATCGGCCATGCGGATCGGCAAGCAAATGCAATTTTTTGGCGCCCGCGCGAATCTGGCGAAGGCGCTGCTATACGCGATCAACGGAGGCAAGGACGAGAAGCTTGGCATTCAAGTGGGGCCGGTCATGGCGCCGATCATATCGGAGGTGCTGGATTACAGCGAAGTGATGGCCAACTTTGATCTCGTAATGGATTGGCTGTCCAAGCTGTACATGAATACGCTGAACGTCATCCACTACATGCATGACAAATACGGCTACGAGCGCATCGAGATGGCGTTGCACGACCGGGATATCGTCCGGACGATGGCTTGCGGCATCGCGGGCTTGTCCGTTGTGGCGGATTCGCTCAGCGCAATCAAACACGCAAAAGTGCGGCCAATTAGAGACGAGCGCGGCATTGCCGTCGACTTCGAGATTATCGGCGACTATCCGCAATACGGCAATAACGATGATCGCGTAGACGACATAGCGGTTTCGCTTGTAGAAGGTTTCATGAATCGGCTGCGCGGTCACAGGGCGTATCGCGATGCGATTCCGACGCTGAGCGTGCTGACAATTACGTCGAACGTCGTCTACGGCAAAAAGACGGGAACGACGCCTGACGGCCGCAAAGCCGGAGAGCCGTTCGCGCCAGGGGCGAATCCGATGCATGGCCGGGACCGCAAGGGCGCCCTCGCTTCGCTGGCTTCCGTGGCCAAGCTGCCTTACGAGCACAGCCTGGACGGCATATCGAATACGTTCTCGATTATTCCCAAGGCGCTCGGGAAGGAAGAGGAGGTTCGCCATCGCAACCTGTCCGCGCTGCTAGACGGTTATGCCGCAAGCGGCGGCCATCATCTGAACATCAACGTCTTCAATCGCGAGCAGCTTCTGGACGCGATGGAGCATCCGGAGTCGTATCCTCAACTCACAATCCGGGTCTCGGGCTACGCGGTCAACTTCATAAAGCTGACGAGGGAGCAACAGCTTGACGTCATCGGCCGTACATTCCACGGAGAAATCTAGATTAAACATGCGATAGGAGCGTGGCACTCATGTCAGGACGAATTCATTCGATAGACACTTTTGGAACGGTGGACGGACCTGGCATTCGCTTCGTCCTGTTCATGCAGGGCTGCGCTTTGCGCTGCGACTTCTGCCACAATCCCGATACTTGGGACACGGCGGGAGGAAGGCAGGTGGAGGTTGAGGATATTCTTAGCGAGATTGAGCCGTACTTGCCATACTACCAGGGTTCGGGAGGAGGCATAACGGTAACGGGAGGCGAGCCTACCCTGCAGGCGCCGTTTGTCGCCAAGCTGTTCAAAGCATGCAAGGAGAGGTTCGGGCTTCATACGGCTTTGGACAGCTCCGGCTTCTGCGACCCTACTCATGCAGGGGAGCTGATGAGTTATACGGATCTTGTGCTGTTGGATCTGAAGCAGCTTAATCCGGATAAGCATATCCGGTTAACCTCGCAGCCTCATGATCGCATTTTGAAATTCGCAAGCTGGCTGTCGGAAATCCGCAAGCCGGTCTGGATCCGCCACGTCCTTATACCCGGACATACAGACGACAAAGAGGACTTGAGCCTGCTGGGACAATTCATGGGCGAACTAAGCAATGTCGAACGGCTCGAGCTGTTGCCGTACCACGAGATGGGCGTGTACAAATGGGAGCGGCTCGGCAAGGACTATCCGCTGGCAGGCGTGCGGCCGCCCGATGAGGAAGAGGTCAAGCGGGCGCGTCGCATCATCGAGGAGTCCGCCCGCTCAGTCGGGACGGCTCATGCTTGACAGGGATCCTCGCCATCCGTCGAATATTCAGGGAGATTCCTCCCGTTTAATCAGTGCATTCCCCGATGCGGCTGCTGCGGTCCATAGCGTATGATAAATATAGAAGAAACGTACGGGAGGGATTGGCGTCATGACAGTGACTGCGGGAAGACAGAGCGGATTCGGAGCGATATTGACGGACGAGAGCTTCGAGAGGCTGCGGGGCATCATGTACATCAAGAGCGTAGAAAAGGGCAGCTGCCTATTCTGGGAGGGAGACGCAGCCGACAAGCTGTTCTACATTTTCGAAGGCCGAATCAAATCGACGAAGATGTCTGACGCAGGCCGATCTTTGACCCTCTATCTGCATCAAAACGGAGATCTCATCGGTCAGATGGAGCCTTTTAAAGATTCCACGCACAGCACCTCTGCAGAGGTGACGGAGGATGCCAAGGTGGGCGTTATCCAGCGCAAGGATCTGGAGACTCTGCTCTGGCAGCATGGCGACCTGGCTTTGGAATTTATGAAGTGGATGGGGCTGATGCATCGGCTGACCCAGACGAAATTCCGTGATCTCATGTTGTTCGGCAAGACCGGCGCCCTCTGTTCGTTGCTGATCCGTCTATGCAATTCTTACGGAGAAGAGAACGAAGAAGGTATCCGGATCGATCTGAAGCTCAGCAACACAGAGATGGCGGACATGATCGGCGCAACCCGCGAGAGCGTCAATCGGATGCTTGCCGATCTTAAAAAGGAAAATGTGATTACGTACAAGGACGGCCACTATACCGTAAATCGGATTGAATACTTGAAGGAAGTATGCTGCTGCGAGAATTGTCCGAAGGAAGTATGTCGAATGTAACGTAGTTAGGAGTGCGTGTTCAAAAGTCCGGTTTAAGACTTTTTGACCAATCTCTAGAAGTCCCCGCCCGCAGACAGCCGGCGGGGACTTCTCGTTAACGATGCGGCCGGGCGCATACCCAGGTGGGGACAAGCGAGGCTTGAGAGGAGGAGCAATTGTGGAGTCATGGGAAGCTCTAAATGGTTACGATAGGTTGGCAACGGCGCTGGAAGATGCTGCACGGGAGCTAGGAGGCGATTTTGCGGCATTGGCGAAGCTTGTCTTACCCGATCGAAGAGGCAGATGGATCAGCACTTATGGAGCAAGCAGCTCACGCCTTGCGCGAATGGAGCTGAGATCGGGCTTGGGTGTAGGCGGCATGGCTATACGGCTCGGAGTACCCTATCAGGCAAGCGCAGAGAAAAATGCCCATATGCTTGGCGAATGTCCCGTCATGCTGGCAGAGCGGCTGGCAGCCGCGATCGCCATTCCTTTGCCTGCGCCCGCGAACGAATACGGAAGCAGCGTTCTTGTGGTTGGCAGAAGGGAGGAGGCGCATTCGTTTGAGGAGATTAAAATTCGGCAAATTTCCTCCAAAATGCCATTATGGATTGAACTATCGGCACTCTGGCGGTATGATGGGGGGAAATGGAATTTCATGATGAATGGAGGAGTGGGATGATTAGGATTGTCATCGTGGATGACCATGCCATGGTTCGTTCCGGCCTGAAGATGCTGCTTAGCAGCAAGGGAGAAATCGAGGTCGTGGCAGAAGGCGCCGACGGAGACGAAGGCATTCGGGCGGCGATGGAGCATCATCCGGACGTCGTCCTTATGGATCTGAGCATGCCTCAAGGGAAAGACGGAATTACAGCTGCGTCGGAGCTCAAAAAGCTGCTGCCCGATGTGGCTGTTCTTATGTTGTCGATGCACGACGATTCGGAATATCTATTCCGCGCGATTGAGGCGGGGGCATCGGGGTACGTGCTAAAGAGCGCTCCCCACGAAGAGCTGCTGAACGCGATTCGCACCGTAGCGTCGGGGGCAGCCTACTTGTATCCGTCGGCAACCAGGCAGCTGATGAATCGTTATGTGGCTGGCGCGAAAAAGGATGCAAGCGACGCCTTCGACTCCTTGTCGGAGAGAGAGAGGGAAGTGCTGTCCCTTGCGGCCAAGGGATATGGCAATAAAGAGATCGCCGAGCTTCTCTTTATTAGCGTGAAGACGGTAGAGTCTCATAAGAGCAACGTCATGGAGAAGTTGGGACTGAAGACGCGGCCGGAGCTGATCCAATACGCTATGAAGAAGGGACTGCTGCAATTTGACTAAAGGCGAGAATGCTGGGGAGAGCCTTCAAGGCAACAGAATGATTGCGGGGCGGGTCGACGCTTTGTTGTCCCAGCTGGCAGACCATGTAAGTGACGTGAGGTTCCGCGAGGAGCTGCGCCAGTCGCTCAAGCAACTTGCGGACGTGAAGTTTGCGCTCGATGAATCGTCGATTGTAGCCGTTACGGATGCGAGAGGCAAAATCGTATACGTGAATGATAAATTTTGCGAAATTTCCAAGTATCCGCGCGAAGAGCTGATGGGAAAAGATCATCGGATCATTAATTCAGGTTATCATCCCAAGTCGTTTATGCGGGAGCTTTGGGCGACGATCGGTTCGGGCAAAGTATGGTCGGGCGATATTAAGAACCGCGCCAAAGATGGATCGAATTATTGGGTGAATACGACGATTGTGCCTTTTGTCGGCGAGAACGGAAAACCGTATCAGTATTTGGCCATCAGAAGCGAGGTTACCCGTCTCAAGAAGGTGGAGGAAGAGCTGAAGGAGACTCTGGAGAAGGTGTTGACGATCCAGGAGGACGAACGCAAGAAGTTTTCCAGGGAGCTTCACGACGGCATCGGACAAAGCTTGTTCTCGTTGCTCATCCAGTTGGATCGCGTCATTGCGAATCCGGATCGGGAAGTCGGCGATTTGCGGTTCTTGCGGGAAAATGTAGCCGGCATCATCGAGGAGGTCCGCGGTCTTGCATGGGAGCTGCGCCCATCGGTATTGGATGATATGGGCATTGAACCGGCGATTCGCTCGTATATCGGCAATTATGAGTCGCATTACGGCATCGAAATCGATTTTAAATGCAAGCTTGCGACCCGTCTCGGTATCCGAGTCGAGACGGTGATGTATAGAGTTATCCAGGAGGCGCTGACGAATATCGCCAAGTATGCAGACGTGTCTGATGCCGCGGTATCGATTCTTGAAGACAGCGAAGAGGTTGTAGTCCGGATCGTCGATGATGGCGCCGGCTTCGATACCACTGCAGTCTCTGTAGGCGTAGGACGCTTTAGCATGGCAGAGCGGGCCCGGATAGCCGGAGGCAGTCTTAACGTGGAGTCGGAGCTTGGCAGGGGAACGATCGTTACGCTCAGAATTCCGCATTCGCGGAAAAATTAATACATTGTGATTTAAATCACATACCCATTCAAAATCGTAGCTTATAATAAGAATCAAGAAGGAGGTTGAAGGCCATGAACAAAACGGCTTTCGTCATCGGATGCCAAGGAATCCGCTTCGCCAGAGTCAAGCGGCGATCCTGGCGCAGAAAATCGCAAGAAGTCGTATTCGTCTAAATGACGGATTCCTCTACTCAATAATGTGAAATAAATCACATACTATACTATGGGAGTGAACAATCATGATGAAATGGCTGAGAGAAAATGTGTACGCTGCTGGTATCGTAACGATTGTAAGGTTGATTGTCGGCTGGGCTTGGCTGGATGCGGGCTTCCATAAACTAAAAGGCGGCTTTGATGCAACAGGATACTTGAAAAACGCCGTTGCCAACCCTGTCATGGATAAAGCAACGAACGAACTGGTGTATCCGACATTCACCAAATTCATCGAGCACTTCGCATTGCCTAACGTAAAGCTCATTAACATCTTGATCCCCGTCGGTGAGTTCCTGGTCGGCGTAGGGTTGATCGTCGGCGGACTGACGGCGGCGGCCGCTTTCTTCGGACTCGCGATGAACTTCATGTTCCTCTTCGCGGGAACGGTAAGCACAAACCCTTGGCTGGTACTGCTGGGCGTAATCGTACTCCTTGCAGGAACCAACGCCGGCAGATTCGGACTTGACCACTACCTGCTGCCGATCATTCGCAAAGGCTGGCTTCGTGTAAAAGGCAGAGGCGGAGCGGCGGGAACGGGAACAGGAGCGGGAGCGGGCGGCAAACTGAACGGAAATACGCTTTAATACGATCACAATTCAAGGAAGCGGAGGCGTTGAACATGACTGCACAGGCAAAGAACGAGGACGTCGACAACGAGCTGACCCAATTCATGCTGCATCATTGCTATACCTGTCCCGACGCGAACGAGTGCGACACGGAGGCCAGATGCCGGGCTTGCATGGAGGAGAAGCGAGAGAAGAGGGAGGAGGAAGAGGGAAGGCAGCTGACTCGAAATCAATTAAAAGAATACGCGCTGTAAAGCGCGAAGCGCCTCAAGAGGCCGAGGGAAACCACGGCGCCTGAGGCGCTCTTTTTTTATCGTACATTTGAAAATATCGCGGATTCTGATAAACTATTAGCTATAGGTAAATTGAAACAGGAGGAATAGGACATGTATGAAGCAATGGTATTGTTACACGTGTTAGGAGCAGTCGGAATGGGGTTTTATGTCGTGCTGCCGATTATGCTGGGGGGAGCCTCCAAAAGCGACGGGAACGGACAAGCCGGTTTGGCGAAGGGACTATTATCCGCCAATCGCATTGCGCAATACTTTCTCATTGTGCAGCTGCTGACGGGCGGATATCTGATGTCCCAAGGCGATTACGCCGTCGCCTGGATGATTATCATAACGCTCTTGTTTCTTGGCATTGCCGCTCTCGGCGGAATCGCATCCAAGCCGCTTAAGGGAATCGTATCGGCTATCCAGTCGGGTCAAAGTACGACAGCTTACGTCAATAATGCAAAGATCATGAGCTTGATTATTCTCGTGCTATATGTAGCAATCGTTTATTTTATGGTATTCCGATTCTAAAATAATAATTTGAGTTGTTAGTACATTGAGGGGGAAGTTGCCGTGCGTGAGGGTTCACCACAGATTGTAACGTTCGGAGAGACAATGGCTCTCTTTATGCCGGAAGAGCACAAGGCGATTGAGAGGGCTTCCAAGCTTGAGCAAGGGTTCGGAGGCGCGGAAAGCAACGTGGCCATCGGACTTGCAAGGCTGGGTGCTTCCGTAGGCTGGTTCGGCGCGCTTGGCAACGATCCGTTTGGCAAGCTGATCTTGAAAACGCTTCGCGGCGAAGGCGTCGATGTATCCCGCGCCAACCTAAGCGGCGAAGCGCCGACAGGGATGATGTTCCGCGAGCATGTGGCGGGCCGTCTCGCCGTCCATTATTTCCGCAAACATTCGGCTGCCAGCCGCATGCGTCCCGAGGATCTCGACGAGGACTACATCCGCGGAGCGAAGCTGCTTCATATCACCGGCATTACGACCGCGCTCAGCGATAGCTGCCGCAGTACGGTCCGCCGCGCCATAGACGTCGCCAAGGAAGCGGGCGTGCAGATCAGCTTCGATCCTAACCTTAGGCTGAAGTTATGGTCCATCGAGGAAGCTCGCGAGACCTTGCTGCCGCTTATACAGGAAGCGGATTATTTCCTGCCGGGCTGGGACGAGCTGAAGCTGTTGTATCAGACCGACGATTACAAGGAGGTCAAAGCCAAGCTTGCAGAGCTTAAGGCAATCAGCGTAGTTAAAGGAATGGGAGACTCGACGATAGTGCTTAATAAAGGCGAAGAGACTTCCATTCCTTTCTACCCTGCGGAGCAGGTTGTGGATACCGTCGGCGCAGGCGACGGCTTCTGCGCGGGTTTCCTTGCGGGACTGATGAAGGGCATGTCGCCCGTAGAGGCCGTTCGTCTCGCCAGCATTAACGGCTCGCTCGTCGTTCAAATGCGCGGCGATTGGGAAGCGCTGCCGGAATGGGACGTCGTGGAGCAGCGGATGTCGGCGAAGGCTTGGGTGGAGCGCTAATGACGACGGAGCTTACCGGAGGTTCCAAAGGCCAGCGACGGAGGGAAGCGATTTTGCAGCTGTTAAAGCAGCAGGGACGCATTACGATTACGGAGATGGTGGAGCGGTTCGGCTGCTCGGAGGCGACCGCGCGCAGAGATTTGGAGCAGATGGAAGGCGTATATCCCGTCATTCGCACGATCGGCGGAGCGATGTACGACGGCATGGGGACAATGCGGGAGCTGCCCTTCGCGGAGAAAGAAGGACTCTCCATCCTCGAGAAGGAGAAGATCGCGGCGCTTGCCGCGACGCTGATTCACGAAGGGGACGTCATCGGCCTTTCCGGCGGGACGACCAACTTCCTGCTGGCGAAGCTGCTCAAGCTGCGCAAGGGCATTACCGTCGTGACAAACGCGGTCAATATCGCGATGGAACTGGCAGGCAGTCAGATCCAGGTTGTCGTAACGGGCGGCATTATGCGCCATAACAGCTTCGAGTTATGCGGGCCTTTGGGCGAAGGGATGATCACGAATCTCCATATCGGCAAGATGTTCATCGGCATAGACGGCATCTCGGCAGGGGGCGGCATCTCTTCTTACTCCGAGCAGGAGGCGCAGATCGCGAAGGCGCTTATCAAGCGCTCGCAGGAAACGTACGCCGTATTCGACCACACGAAGAGCAACCGCAACTCGTTGTTCTCGGTAGCGGGCGTCGCAGAGCTGAAGGCTGTCATTACCGATAGGCCTCTGTCGGGAGACCTCGCCGCAGAGCTTGAGAGGCACGGCGTTACGGTTTATGTAACGGACTAGTATAAAACAGCGGCAGTCCAGGACTTTTCTATCGTCCAAGGCATGCCGCTGTTTTATTTTAAAAGGCAAATCCAATGCGTTCCGTAGCAGAGACCCGCTATTCCATCATGACATTGTCGAAGTAGAAGGTGCCGGTCTGCTGTTTATAAGCATGCAGCACGACGCGTACCTGGGAGCCGGCGGCGGTAAAGGTGAGCGACTTGTTCTGCACCAAGCTGCGGTAGTCGCCGACCTCATGAACGGCTGAGCCGTTGTAAACCCGCAAATAGCCGTATGTCGCGTTATCCGAGCTCCACATGTCGGCGCTGATCGTATAGGATTGGTTCGGCGTCACGGCTACGTATTTCTCGGATTCGGCGGAAAAGGCGGTTGACGGGCTTAGGTTCAGCTTACCTCCCGAGATCAACGCCGATGCGGGAGATGCCGAAATATCCGTCCAGCCGGTCGTGTTCGAGAAGCCGCCATTGACGATCAAGTTCGGGCCGGAGGTCGGAGTGGGCGTGAGCGTAGGCGTCGGACTTGGCGTTGTTGTCGGACTCATCGTAGGCGTAGGAGAGGGACTTGGCGTAATCGTAGGCGTTGGATTCGGCGTCGCTGTCGGCGAAGGCGTGCCGCCGGTAGATTGCGCCTTAGGATACTGGTCGAAAGAAGCCCAATCGTTCGTGCCAGGGAAATACGATTCCGGAACGGCGACGTCGCCCGCTTGGTTGAACGGCGTAATGCGAACCCAGTCGACGACCATCTCCGTCGTGTCGAAGTTGGCTTTGCCCGCCCAGTTGCGAGGGAACCACGCCGCAATCCAGAATCTTGCCGTGTTGGTTGGGACATGCGTATAGGTCGTGTTGACCAGTTGATCGTCGACGTAAAATTCGACGCGCGGCGTCTGGCCGGAGTCGCCCGTATGCCAATCGAAGCGATACGTATGGAACTGGCCGTCGTCCTGAGGCGAACCCAGATCGGTGTAGTTGGTCGTATATTCGTCTTCGTTCTCGCCGACCCATGTATTAAGAAGCGCCTTGCTGAACGAGAAGTTTTCGTGCGCGGCGTTCGGCCGTCCCGGGAATTCGATGTCGATCTCGTGATTGATCGCGTAGTAGCCGTCATCGTCGATGCAGCCCACCGGCTTGCATTGGAAGCCGGGATCGGCCGGATACAACTCCTGGTAATGGAAGGTCCAGAGGGCCGACGAGACGCCAAACTTCGGAGCAACCTTCATTCGCACCTCGTACGAGCCCGAGCCGTAGTAGGCGTTGGTCGCCACGGCGGCTCCGACGCGCTTGCCGTCGGTTCGCTGGCTGCCGTCCTTGTTGATGCCCATGACGGGTCCGGTGTATTTGTTGCCATGGGCTTCGAGGATCAGATTGCCGTCACGCAGCTTCACGTTCTGCGGCACGACGCCGCCGTTAAAGCTCATCTGCCCGCCGAGCTGCCCGCCCCAGTTTTTATTGGCGATCTTCCATTTGCCGGGATCCAGCGCATCGCCCGTGAAGTCGTCGAACAAAACGTCGGTCTGGGCGGCAGGATCACGGTCGGACCAGCCGTCGTTCGGGAACGACTCCGGAAACCAATCGTCGCCGGGCTGCTCGAATGGCGTAATGCGTACCCAATCGACATCCAGCGTCTCGGTGTCGAAGTTCGGCGTGCCCGCCCAGTTGTTCGGGAACCAGGCGCCGATCCAGAGGCGGCTTGCGTTGGTCGGCACATGGTCGTAGTTGGTCTGAAGCAATACGTCGTCGATGTAGAACTCGACGCGTTTCTGCTCGCCGTCGCCGCCCGTATGCCAGTCGAACCGGTACGTGTGGAACTGGCCGTCGTTGACCGCTTGCCCTAGCTCCACATATTCAGTCGTATATTCGTCTTCGTTTTCTCCGATCCACGTATTGAACAGTCCGCGATCGTAGGAGATATTGGTGTGCGCGGGACCGGGTCTGCCCGGGAACTCCATGTCGATCTCATGGTTGACGGCGTAATAGTCTTGCCCGCCAACGGGCTTTTCCTTGTAGGCGGGATCTCCCGGATAGAACTCTTGATAGCTGAACGTCCAGATCGCGGAGGCAACGCCAAGCGAAGGCGCAACCTTCATGCGAACCTCGTAGCTGCCCGAGGCAAAATAATCTTTGGTAGCGATCGCTCCGCCAACGCGCTTGCCGTCGGCGCGCTGCGAGTAGTCCTTGTTTATGCCTTTGACAGAACCGGAATATTGATCTCCATAAGCCTCAATGATCAGCTTTCCGTCGTCAACCGACACGTTCTGAGGCAGAACGCCTCCGTTGGCGCCGCTGCCTCCCCATTGTCTGTAAGCCTTCAGCCATTTGTTGGTGTCGAGCTCGTCGCCTTCAAAATCGTCGAAGAACACTTCTGTCCGATACGCGTTCGTAGAGTTCGGTTTCTCCAGCGCTATCATCCCCATTAATAGCGCGATGACCAGGAAGGCGATTGCAGGTACAGAATAAAATCTGAATTTTACACTCACCATTCATTCCTCCTAATTGTGAAATTCCTCTGACTGAACGAGCTAGCATTCTTCTACTCGCCTACAATCCGGAAGTCGATATTGTTAGGCGGCGGAAAGGACAGCTTCACCTCCTCGATATGCTGCTCGCCGAACGGTTCTCCGAGCTCTTTCGCAAGCTTCCTCGCGTGATAGCCGTACCAGAGATCGATGATCAGCAGCTCCCCTTCGCGGATGACAGCGAATTCCTGCAGGAACAGGCGGTTGATAAATGCTTCTTCTCCCAGCTCCAGCGCAGCCGCCCCGACGATGATCTGAATGCGGTCCGCGGATTGTTGCTTGCCCGGCAGAGATTTATAAAAGCTCCAAGCATCTTGGTAGCGTTCGGCCTCGATCAGAAGCCGGATATATTCTTCGGAGAGCGCCTGATCCGGGAAGATTGGAGTCAAAGACAGCGCCTCGTCCCAATAGGCTAGTGCTTCCGCCAGCTTCCCGTCGCGTCGCATGGCTTCCGCCAGATTGCGGTACGCCCATATGGACGGCTGCAGGGAGAGCGACGTACGCCACGCCTCGATGGCTTCTTCTTCGCGGCCATGCTCGTATAACATGACGCCGAGATGGAGATGCTCGTTCCAGCTGCCATGGCGGACTGTCGACACAATGTCGGACAGCAGCGTCAACCACTCGTCCTGTACCATCCAGGAGCGCGGCTGCTCTTCTGGTGTTCGCTCCGGCATGCGACCATCCGCGAGTAAGCGGAGCCAATCCGCATATTCGGCATCCGCGTCTTCCGGATCGAGCGGAGGGAATACAAAGCCTTGCGGCAGCGATCCTCGGCCTTGCCGCTCGCGGCGAGCCTGTTCGAGCGATCCCCAGCCGGAGCCCGCGAACAGCGTTTCGCCAGGCGGCTTCAAGCTTTCCTCCGCCAGCGTTTCGTGCAGCCTCAGCAGCTCCTCTTGCGGAATCCGCAGCTCCACTTGATCCCGGACATATCCGTTCGCCGGGTGCCAGTCTGGTCCGATCGCCCGATCGGCGGCCACGTCCGACATGCCGAATACTTGGGTAAACGACCATTCCGTGTCCGGGGGCATGTCCATCCCATGCATTTGCGTCGGAGCGAAGCCGCCTTGAATCTCGATATAGTTGCCTTCGCCGGGACGCGACAGGAAGTCGCACCAGCGCCTGCCGCCTGCATGATGGCCCCAGCAGAACATCTTGCGGTAACGCAGCAAAGAAGAAGAACGCTCGTAGAACATCCTGCCGTCTTCATAGACGACGGCTTCCCACGGCGCCTTGGCCGTCTCCGGCGTTTGGAAAAAATATTCGTTCGAGAACGGGAAGTTCATCGGATACGACACGTCGACGCCGGGAACGGTCGGCAGCTGGGGAAGGGTGCCTAACCCGAACCCTTTGACGCCATGGTCGATATAGATCACCTCGTCCGTTTCCGAAAATACGCGGGCCTGCGATGTCTCCGGAACTGCGATATTCGTCCACCAGTACATGGGTACCGAAACGTCGTTATCGTTGACGATCCGGACATGGAGTTGCAATTGCTCCGATCCGGGAGGCAGGTGGAAGTCCATTTGCCAGAACACGTTTTTGCAGCGTTCGTAATCGAACAATCGAAGGAACTCATGGCCGTTTGCGTCGGCCAACTTGGCGGCGTGCATAGGGGAGCAGGTGCCGAACGTATGACCAACCTGCCCGATGTTCCATTCGATGCCCCCCGAGAACCAAGCGTTTAGAATCGCGAGATTGCCGGGTCGGAAGACGGGATTGGCATACAAGATATCGCGATTGGTCTCTTTGTCGACGAGGGAATACAGCCTGCCGCCATAGCGGGGGAGAAAGGTGGCGCGCAGCTTCTCGTTCTCGAGCACGATCGTTTCGATATTCATCGGCTGGAGCTTGCGAGAGTAACGGTCTTGCATTCGGTAAGGCAAGTAGCGCTCCCCCGTCTCGTATCCGAGCTTTTCGCGCTGCCGTTCGGTCAATGTGCCGTTGTCGTTCGTTTCCCGGTTCCGATTGCGGCTCATGAACATGGGCAGCGGATTGTTGCCTTCTATAGGGGCTCCGTCCAACTGAAGCATGGATGGATACACAGCCATGAATCTCAGCCTCCTGGCGTTAGGTATGATGGCCCTCCAACACGTTTTTGCGGTATTCGGAGGGGCTTACGCCGACCATTTTCTTAAACAGCCGGTTAAAATAGAAAGGGTCCTCGATCCCGACCGACAATGCGACTTCCTTGATGCGCGCGTCTCGTTGCTTCAGGAGCTCCACGGCGCGGTCTATTTTGAGCTCGTTAATATATTGAAAAATGCTCTTGCCGGTATCCTGCTTAAAGATCCGGCAGAGATAACTTTCGTTGAGGCTGACGCTTGTTGCCAGCATATCCAGCGTCATCTTGTCGTCCAGGCGCTCGTGCAGGATGGCGATGACCTGCAGCACTTCCTTGCGGCAACTATGCCGCTTGGCGTCCCGCAGCATGGATGAGAGATGGCGCAGAGCATCCTGTGCCGCTTCCGTGACCTGTCCCAGCGATTCGGCCTGCATAATGCGCTGCCTGAACGCTGTCATGGAGCCGCCGCCAGACGACTCGCCGCTGCGGTCGTTCAGCTTTCGCCACTTGGCGACGATGTGCTCCAGATCGGTAAACAGAATCAGGAAGACATTGCATACGAGTTCCGGCGCGCAGCACGCATCCGACATTTCGCCCAGCATGCCGGACATTAGTGCATCGAGCCGTTCTCCGTTTTCTTCTTCGAAGGCGGACTTGAAGCCGGCGGACCAATCGGGAAACCGCGTGCCCGTCAGCCTCTCGTCAAATGTGACGGAAGAAGCCGTCAGCACGAACCCCGCCTCTCGGTAGAAGCTGATGACGGACGCGCCGCGGCATATCCGGAATTGCTCTCGCAACTGGCCCAGTCCGTCAAACCGACCGCTGATCGCGACGTTGACGTCCAGGTTCAAATACGTGCGTATTAGCCTAACGATATGGGAAGCAAGCTGCAAGCTGTCCACGCCGTCCTCGGTCCAAGTCGTATCATACAGCAGGGCGGCATAGTGCCCGTCGCCAAAGTCGACCAGTTCCATGTCGGTCACGTTCGACGCGATCTCTTTGATAATATTGATGACGGAAAAGTGCAGCAGCTTTCTGTTCTTCAGCTTGCCGGTCGCCAGCGTTTCCTTGTATCTGCAGATGGAGACGTAAAACAGATGCCCCTCCAGCCGGTCGAGCGGAATGGAGCATCGCTCCGCTTCGCGGATGGAGTCCTTTAATCCGCCGTCGTCCTCCAGAAGAAGCTCCTTCCAGGCAGCATTGCGCTTCTCGAGTTGCGTTTCGGTCAACTCGTGCTGAAGGCGCAGGCGATGCTCCCGGTCCTTGCGGTCCCGGGACAACAGCTCGCCCGCCTTGCCGATTGCCTGGAGTAGATCGTCGGGCCGCAAAGTCAGCTTAAGCAGGTAGTCTACAGCGCCGATCTTCATCGCCTCCCGGACAAGCTCGTAATCGCCATGGTTGCTGAGCACGACGCTTCGTCCGGAGAAGCCGCGTTCCGCCAAGGCGTGCAGCAGCTCGATGCCGTTCATGTTCGGCATCTTGAGATCGGTAATGACGATATCGATCGGGGAGGCATCGATTAATTGAAGCGCTTGTTTGCCGTCGGCGGCGGTGTCAACCAACTCCAAGCCGTTTTCTTCCCAGGAGATCATGGTGCGCATGGCAACCCGGATTGTCCGTTCATCGTCGACGATAATAACGCGCAGCATCGCCATCCCTCCTTCGTTCTATGTTGCGGATATAGAACCAATTCGAGCGAAGAGTGCCTTTATCCTTTAACCGCGCCTACCGTTATGCCGGATACGATTTTACCCGAGATAAAGATGTACAGTACGAATGTCGGAACGAATACGACCATCGAAGCGGCGAAGATGCCGGCGTAGTTGCCGGAATTGGTAAAACCCTGAACGATGGATTGCAGAGCCAGCGCCAACGTGTGCGTCTTTGGGTTGTTGGCGAAGATCAGCGCGAAAATATAGTCGTTCCAGATGGCGATGAAGTTGAAGATCGATACCGTGATGAGGCCAGGTTGGGCGACGGGGAGCATCACCTTGACGAACGACTTGACCGGACCGCAGCCGTCGATGGCGGCTGACTCCTCCAGCTCCTTCGGAATGGAGGAGAAGAAGCCCGACAACAGGAAAACGCTGAACGGCACGTTGGTGCAAATATAGATCAGCACAAGCGTCAGGAGGGAGCCCGTCAGCTTTAGCTGAACGAACATGGTGAACAACGGAATCGTGATAAGCAGCGCCGGGATGGACAGGGCGGACAGGAACATCGTCTCCACCAGTCTTCGGCCCCGGAAGCGGACTCTGCCCAAGATGTAGGCGGCAGGCGCCGCGACGACGAGGACGCCTACGCATGCGCTCACCGTGTAGATAACGCTGTTGAGGAAATAACGGCCCATATTCATGTCTTTGAACAAAACGAGATAATTGGAGACATGCAGGCCGCTCTCGAACAGTTCATTCGTGAAGATGCCTCTTGTCGTGCTAAACGACGCCAGGATGGCGAAGCCGAACAGGACGATCGTGAACATCAGCCAGAGATAAAGCGGGACGTAACGGATTTTATTGGCCATGGCGAAGTCCTCCGGTTAATATTCGAGACGCTCTTGGCGCCGGAACAAGAAGTTGATGATGGCCGAGATGACAAGAATGGACACCGTAATGATAACGCCGACGGTTGCTCCCGCCCCTACGTTAAAGGCAGACTCCTGATAGACGCTCGACTTGGCGCCGAATACCTTGATGTACATGTAGTAGCCGGGCGTCATCGTCTCGGGACTTTCCTGCCCGAACGTGGCGGACCAGACGAAGAAGTTGATCGCTGTAATCGTCCAGAGCACCAGGGTCATGCGGAAAACATCCTGCAGGAGCGGCAGAGTGATGCGGAAGAACTTGGTCAATGGACCGGCTCCCTCCAGCAGCGCCGCCTCGTAGAAGTCATGCGGGATACGCTCCATGCCCGCGTTCAGCAGCAGCATAAAGTAGCCGATGGAGCCGAAGCAATAAGCGATCAGCATGGACATAAACAGGTGGTCGTCGCTCGTCCATTGCAGATCGGCGAGGCCGTCCAGTCCGAGGAAGCGGAAGACGGTCGTCAGGAACCCGTAGCTGGAATTGAAAATGTAATGCAGCCAAACGACGCTAAGCACGACCGGTGTGACGGTGTTGGGCAAATAGACGAGCGACCGCCAAAAGCTTTTGCCTTTGACGCCGGACGACAGAATGGCAGCGAAGAGAAAAGCGAAAACCATGACGATGATGCCGCCGATCAGCCATATTTTGAACACGTTCCAGGCCGAATCGATGAAATAGGAGTTGTGGAGCAATTGCCAGTAGTTGTCGAAGCCGATAAACGACCAGTCCGACATACGGCTCGCGATGTTCGGGATTTCGAAGAAGCTCATGAGCAGCGCGCGAACGGTCGGATATAGGAAGATGCAGAGGTACAGCACGACCGCCGGCAGCAGAAATAAGGCAATGGTCGATCTGGTGATGCGCATGTCGTTTCCCTCCTGGGTGTAAAATGGGACCGAAGACGACCTGTATGCAGCAACTCTCGCGAATTGCTGCACATGGTCGGCACTGCCCCCGGATTAGCCCGCGCTATGGAATTTCTTCGCCTCGGCGCTCATCTTGGCGACGTATTCTTCGGCGGTCATCTTGCCCGAGACAAGCTCCATAAAGACGGGGATGATCGTGCTCATGGCAAGGTCGGCGTTATT
Source organism: Paenibacillus agaridevorans (assembly GCF_003112455.1). Classification (GTDB taxonomy): domain Bacteria; phylum Bacillota; class Bacilli; order Paenibacillales; family Paenibacillaceae; genus Pristimantibacillus; species Pristimantibacillus agaridevorans. The sequence goes on along the minus strand of NZ_BDQX01000171.1, from coordinate 489,856 downwards.
ATTGATGCCGGCTCCCCATGGCTGATTCAACTCCG
>NZ_BDQX01000171.1:469060-489731 GCF_003112455.1 Paenibacillus agaridevorans | reverse complement strand
CTTCTGCGAGCGCGGCCGGCCACTCGGTGTCGACCGTGGCGGGAATCGCCTGCGCTTGCTGGACCATGCCTTCTTGAGCGGATTTGCCGATCAAATATTTGATCAGCTCCATCGCCGCCTCTTTGTTGCCGCTTTTTTTGTTCAACATTAACGCCTGAGCGCCGAAGGTCAGCTCCTTATGACCGCCCTTGCCGTTGCCGTTAGGGATTGTAGGGAATTGGAACGCCCCCCACTTGAAGTCCGGGCCAGCGGTCGCGGACACTTCGTTCGGCAGCCAGGTGCCGTTGAGATAGGCGGCGGATTGTCCAAGCACCAGATCTTGCTGCCCGGCCGGGTACTTGCTGCCGGCGATCTTCTTGGAGAAGTAACCTTTCTCGCGCATCGTTACAATGTCGTTCGCAAACTGGAGAACGATGGGATCCTTCCACATGTCGCCGGTTTTGTCGTTTACGAGTTGATCGACCCATTCGTGGCCCATAGCGCTGCTGAGGTAACCGCCGATAAACAGGTCGCGGTATGCATCGTCGAAGGTGATGGGATCGACGCCGGATTGTTTGATTTTTTCATTCGCGCTCATAAATTCATCCCAAGTCGTCGGAGGCGTAGTTACTCCGGCTTTCTCGAACACTTCTTTGTTGTAGAAGAACAGCACCGCGAAAGGCTGCTGCGGCAGGGCGTAGTAGCCTTCTTCGAGACCCGCCGCAACCGACAACGACTTGGTCCAGCTCATGAGGCTCGGCAGCAAGGATTGCTCCACCGTTTTGCCGTCCATGCCGATCGATGGCTGGCCTACATATTCGTCCAGCTTAAGCAAGTGGTCCTTGAGGCTGCTTATGGCGTTGGCGGGATCCCCTTCGAAAATATCGATTGCTTCGCCTCCGTCCAGCGCCGGCTTAATCAGCTTATTGATTTCGCGCCCCGTAAATTTGACGTTGACCTTTACGTCTGGATTGGCCGTCTCAAATGCCTTGACTGCCGTTTGGATGACTTTGGCCTGCGGCTCCGTGTCGCTCCACATGGACCAGAACACGACATCTCCGGACAGCTTGGACCCTCCATTGTCCGTATTCTCAGTTGGGGCCGGGCTAGGGTCCGCACCCGCGGGGGAAGGGCTGACGTTGTTGTTCGTTCCTGCATTGTTGCCGGAGCATGCGGCGAGCGTAAGGGCCGCGGCCAGCGTTAGCGATGCGATTGCCGTTTTTTTCATGGGTGACTCCTCCTTTTGTCGTAAGTATATCGCCCGCCGCCGCAGTCGGTACATGCACGATCTTGAACAGTACCTTGACGATCTTGAACAGATTGCATAAAAAAGACGCCAACAAGTTGGCGCCGGATCGGCGATGCGAAGTTACTTCACTTTGTCCAACAAATCCCTGAGCCTGGCGAACGTCTTCTCGACGTGGTCGATCCACTGGTCGACCGACATGTCTCCTTTCATCACCGTATTGATCGGGTTAAACACCTCGTCGTTGATGCTAAAAGGCGTCGGCGGCGTCACCCTCCATTCGAATAGAAACGGCTGGACGCCGCGCTCGAACACCGTCGCGGAGTCGTACACGGAGGCGGGCAGCGAGTCCTTGGCGAGCTCGGCTCCGCTCCGTACGGCGATAACGCCAGTCGATTTCTCGGCGTTTAGCCGAATGATGTCGTCCCGATACTGATATTTGATAAACTCCATCGCGAGCTCCTTGTTTTTGGCTTTCTCCGGGATAAACATCGCTTCGAAGCTGATCCGGGCAAATTGCGGGTCGTCCGGCTCGAAGGTCGGCGTGAGCAGGAAGCCGAATTCGAATCCCTCCGCGCGGGAAATATCCTTCATTTCGCCCTCCAACCAGCTGCCGTTCGGGATAAACAGCGCTTTGTTTTTCAGAAATTCGGACTGCGCCTGAGTATGGTTAAGGGCGACCGTGCCGGGCATCAGCGCGCCCGTGTCGGCCATCTTCTCGAAGAGCTCGAGGACGCGCTTGACCTCCGGCGTGCCGAAGGAGCCTTTCTCGTAGTTCATAATGGCTTCGATCCCCGCAACCCCGCTCTCCGACGCGATGGAGGACCAGAGCATGGAGCCGATGTACCCCGGGTAGACGCCCGGATAAGTGAACAAGGCGATGCCTTCGCTGCTCGCCGCCTCGCCCAGCGCCCAGAATTCGTCCCAAGTGCGGGGAGGCGACCACCCCTTCTCCTTAAAGAGAGCTTTGTTGTACCATAATCCCTCAGTCGTTACATAGTTGGGGGCCATATAAACTTTTCCATCCCCATAGGGTCTGGCGTAATCCAGAATGCCGTCCATCATGATCCCTTTAAGCGGCACGTCTTGTCCAAGCGCGGGGCTGTCGAACAGTCCCGTCAAATCCAAAAACGATCGGCTGCCGATCATGCTCCGCACCATGTTGGTGCTCTCCGTAAACGGCGCGTACAGGAAGTCGGGGGGATTGCCGGCGATGTTCATCGGCTTGATGACGTCCATGATTTTGGGGTTGGCGATAATATTGACCCGCACGCCGGGATAGTCGGCTTCGAACCGCTTTACGACCTCCTCCCAATAGGATTTGCCGTAAGCGCCTTCAAATACCGCTATGGTCAACGCCTTGTTCGAGAAGCCGGTCGAGGCATTTTTGACGGTTTCGGGAGCAGGTTCATGAGAGACTCCCAGCTTGCAGGCTGTCAATGTTACTAAGAAAAAAACACAGAACAGGCCGATCGATATTTTCCGTATCACGACGCATGACCTCCAGTATGGGATGATTGACGGTTCTGCCATTTACTTGTACTATAAGGCCATTCCCGCGAATCGCGCAACGGGAGAGTGAGGAATCGAGAGTCTGGATGAGAGTCTGGCCGGGAGGATGAGCGGCATGCGATGGGTAAGTGGATGGTACCGACTGCTTCGGAATACGAAAATCAAATCGCGGCTTATCTTTGCGCTCCTTTTGCTGACGACGGTGCCGATCTTGTTGTCCGGCATCTACTCTTATCTCAAAACCAGCGAAGCGATCGAATCGAAGATCAGCACCTATTCGGCGGAAATCATGAAGCAACTGCTCAAAAACGTACAGCTCGAAAACCGGAAGTATATCGGGCTCAGCGATTCCATTATGCTTAATGCGCGCGTCCAGCAATACGCGACGTCGTACGAGTCGCTCGACGAATTCGCCAAACGCGATATGAACGTCTACATCAATACATTGCTCAGCGATCAATTGGAACTGCTCCAAAATATTAAGAACGTGAGGATCGTCTCCACACAAGAGACCGTCATTTACGATATGGGCTACAGCTCCATCGGCGAAGCCGAATTCGCAAGGCTTGCCACGCTAATCGACCAAGCGGACGGAAGCGATCAGTGGTCCTACGTTTCGACGGAGCAGGGCGAGCCCTGCCTTGTCATCGCCCGCAAAATCAATTCGCTCGAAGATTGGAACAAGCCGCTTGGCTATATTTACGTCAGCATCAGCGAACCTTTGTACTCGCAGCAACTGTACGCGGACGTCGATATGGGAACCGGCACGGATCTGTTTATACTGGACGGCAACGGCAACGTCGTCTCCAGCCGCAACACCGAAATTCTTTTGCACGCTCCCTATCCCGACGCCGAATTGATTCCGCTTATCCGCGAGCATGAGGCGAGAAGCGAAGGCGTGTTCCAAGCCGAGGTTAGCGGCGGAACTCATCTCGTCGCCTATGGATTCGACATCTATTCCGGCTGGTATCTGGTGAGCACGATCCCTGACGCTTATTTGAATTTGGAGACGCGCAGCATCCAGCGGAACATTCTCTTGCTCAGCGGCGTGCTTGTCGTCGTGTCGTTAACCTTTGCGCTTTTGATATCCAATTCCATCTATCGGCCGCTGACTGCGCTCGTAGAGCAGACTTCGCGGATCATCAGAGGCAATTTAAATACGTCTATCTCCGACCCCGGCAAGGACGAAATCGGTTATTTGTCGGATAAATTCAACGTTATGGTGGATACCGTCAATGGGCTTCTGGAGCAGACGAAGCTGGAACAGCAGCAGAAGCGAGAGGTCGAGTTGCAGATGCTGCAGGCGCAGATTAACCCCCACTTTCTGTTCAACACGCTGAATTCGTTGAAATGGACGGCTCAGCTCAGCCAGGCGGAGAGCGTCAGCGTCGGGTTAAGCGCGCTTGCCGAGCTGCTTAGAAACACGATCGTCGATAAAAAGGAATACGTCACGATCCAGGAAGAACTCCGCAATATTGACAATTACGTCGAAATTCAAAAAATCCGCTATGGCTCGACCTTTGACGTCGCAGTGGAGGTCGAAGCGGGCGTGGAGACCTGCCTGGCGCCGAAGTTTATTCTTCAGCCCATTGTAGAGAATGCGATCATTCACGCCCAAGACGGCATCGATTACGACTTGCTCATTACGATCAGGTGCCAGTCGGAGGACGAGCTGCTTCGCATCACGGTCGCGGATAACGGCAAAGGAATGGCGCAGCATACCGTCGAGCATTTGCTTCAGGGGAGGGAGTCGTCGCCCGAAGGCAGGTTGTCCAACATCGGCATCTCCAACGTAAACGAGCGCATCCGTTACAGCTTCGGCAACGAATACGGCTTGCGGATCGAAAGCGCGGCGGGGGAAGGAACAACGGTAACTTTAACGATGCCCAAGATGGAGGCCGCGACCAAACTTTAATTTACTGACAGCATGACCCATCTTCGTTTGCCGTCCCACTCCAGATTGAAACCAAACGATTCGACTACAAATCGAATAGGAACCATCGTGTACCCATCCTCGATGTAAGGTTTAGCATCCATTTTCCGTTTCTTGCCATTTACGAGCATTTCATTGGAATCGATGGTTAAAATGATTTCCGAACCCTTATAGCTCATAGCGACCTGTCTGGTCTTTCCATCCCATATAAATTCAGCGCCGATCCACTCCAATAACGCACGCAGCGGGACCATAACTCTTCCCTTATTCTGAATCGGGCGAACCGGGAACATTTGAACCTCCTGATTGATGAACACCTTTGGCGACGTATAGGGGTTATCCGGATACACCGAATTTCCTACTGCTTTAAATTTTTCAATAAATTGTTTCGATCGTTCGTTTAAGAGCAACGTATTCGCGCCGTAAATGACTTTTAATGTGCTCATCATTTCCAGGGGTGAAAGATCTGTTATATCCGTATTGGATATCTCGACACTTAAAAACTTAAGTTGCTGTACTGGTGTCAGGTCCTTCACTTTATTGTTGGTAACGTTAAGCGTAAGCAATGCATCGAGATGTCCGAACGGGGATAAATCCGTGAACAGGTTCCCGTTTGCATTTAAATATTCGAGTTCAGTCATGTCCTGCAATCCGCTAAAATCCGCAATGAAATTATCGCTCAAGTCCAGACTCACCAGCTTCGTCAAAGCGTTTAACGGCTTCGGATCGGCTACAAAATTTACCGACAGGTCCAACGTTTTAAGAGCCGTCATGGATTGTAACGATGTTATATCGGTTATTTTATTCATGGATAAGTCCAGGTGAGCAACATGGTTAAGCTCCCGTAGCGGGCTAAGATCCGATATTTTATTGTCGTACAAGGAAATGTTCTGTAGTTGGCGGAGTCCCGAGAGCGGACTCAGATCGCTGACATCCCCGTTCATAATACGAAGCTCTTTTAAATTGACGGCGTACTCCAGTCCTTTCAAGCTCGTAACCCTGTACCCTGCCACCGAGCGCAGGCTCGCCATATCTTCCCGGGTGAGTTCGCCTTCGGGCTTTTGCAAAGCCATTCTAACGATCCTTTCGAGGCTTGCGCTTTCGAGTTGCACCCCTGACTTCTCAGCATGAATTTCTGTCTCGGCGGCAAACAGAAAGCATAAACAAACGATCATAAGTACCTTCGCTAGCCGTACAAACCGACTTTTACCTGAGCAAACCATCCGATAACCACCTTCGAATCCATTTATATAATCAGACTAGAGGTATTGGGAAAATGTTGCAAGCTTACATTGGAGTGGCGCAGATAGGGTAACACTTCCGCTTCACCCATAATATGATGAGTCTAGAAATACAAAGAGGTGAGCCAATGGCAGTCGTAAAAGCCAGGAAACAGGATATTGATATGTTGGCAAGGTTGCTCCGCGCCGAAGCTGAAACCGAAGGCGAGATGGGCATGCTCCTTGTTGGAAATGTCGGTATTAACCGAATAAGAGCGAATTGCTCCGATTTTAAAGAAATCCGGACAATTCCGCAAATGATCAACCAGCCTCATGCATTCGAAGCCTTGCAACATGGTATGTACTATCAAGGCGCAAGAGATAGGGAACGACGTCTGGCGCAACGGTCTGTAAACGGGGAACGGAATTGGCCAGGTAAATTCTCCCTATGGTATTTCCGTCCAGGAACGTTCGAAAATCCCGGCCCATGTCCGCCAACCTGGTATAATCAGCCGTTAGCAGGACGATGGAAGAAGCACTGCTTTTATGAGCCGACCGCGGAAGAATGCGAAAATGTATATAATACGTTTTAATCAAAAGAGCCGAAGCGAATCTAATGATTCCCTTCGGCTCTTTTGTATGGATAAAATCTAAGCTTCTTATTACTGCTAGACCGAATAAATCGTGCGGCCAGCCGCCCAAGTATGCGTAACGTTGAGCGAAGAGTCGAGCAGCACCAGATCGGCTTGCTTGCCTGCGGCAATGGAACCGGTGCGGTCGTAGATGCCGAGCTCGCGCGCAGCGTTGCCGCTGGACATGGAGCTGACATCGCTCAGGCTGAGTCCGAAGCCGCCGTTTAGCATAAAGCGGAACGCTGATATCATCGTCAGCGAGCTTCCCGCGAGCGCGCCGCCTTCGATAAGGCGGGCCGTTCCACCCTGCACGGCAACGGCCAGGCCGCCAAGCTCGTATTCGCCGTCCGGCATGCCAGCCGCTTCGATCGCGTCCGTGATCAGGATAACGCGATTTTTTGGCTTGGCCGCCAGCATGAGCTTGATGGCCGCGGGATGAACATGCTCGCCGTCGGCAATAAGCTCAGCGTGGATACGGTCATCCGTCAACACGGCTCCAAGCGTTCCCGGCTGGCGATGATGCAGACCCCGCATTGCATTGTAGGTATGCACCGCGTGCGAGAGACCGGCGTTTGCCGCGCCGATTACATCGTCATACAGCGCATCCGTATGTCCCGCTGATGCAATAATCCCTTGACTTGCCAGCCAGGCGATGGCCTCGCGCGATCCGTCTTTTTCCGGGGCAAGCGTCACCAGCTTGACGAGACCCGGATAACGTTCCGACCATTCCTGCAGCCAAGGCAACTGCGGATCTCGAATGAAGGCGGGGTTCTGGGCGCCAGGCCACTTCTCGCTTATAAACGGTCCTTCGAGATGGACGCCGATCAGAGGGGTATGGGCCATGCCGTGCAATCTGTATTCCGCTACGGCCTCCAGAACGGCGTCGATAGCTTCCTTGCTGGCGGTCATCGTCGTCGCCAGCATGCCGGTCGTGCCATGTCTTGCGTGGAAGGCGGTAATTTTGTCGAAGCTCTCGCGGCTGGCATACATAAAGTCGCCGCCAAATCCGCCGTGAACGTGAAGATCGATGAATCCCGGAAGAAGTATGCCTCCTCCGCCGTCGATTACGTTCCAGCCCTCGCGTCCCGCAAGGCAATCCGCCTCTCTGCCGATGGCAGCGATCTCTCCGTTCTCTACGGCAAGATAACCTTCCGTCACTTCGTCCTCCAGCACGATTGTCACATGATTAATGATGAAACGTTCGTCTGCGGTCGTCATCTATACCAGCATCCTTCCTGCTTCCCGATCCAGCAGCACGATTACGCGCGGATGAGTCTGCAGCAAGGAGGCGGGCACTTGTGTCGAAACGGGGCCTGTTAATGCCTCCTTGACGATGCTTGCCTTCTCCGCGCCGCGAACAACCAGCAGAATCGTATTCGCCTTCAATATGGAACCAACGCCCATTGTAAACGCAGCGGCAGGCACTTCGTCCATGGAAGCGAAGAAGCGCGCATTGGCTTCGCGCGTCTCGTTCTTTAGCTTCACGACATGCGTGCCGGCGGACAAAGCCGAGTCAGGCTCGTTAAATCCAATATGCCCGTTATGGCCGAGACCGAGCAGTTGAATATCGGCATGGCGTTCTTCGAGCATAGCTTCGTAACGCGCGCACTCCGCTTGCGGATCGCTCGCCATGCCGTTCGGCAGATGGGTGCGCTCCGGCGAAATATCAATGTGGGAGAAGAGATGTTGATTCATATAATAAGCGTAGCTTTGATCGTTGTCCGGAGTGAGACCGACGTACTCGTCCAGATTATACGTCGTTACTCCGCCGAAGCTTATGTTTTGTTGTTTGGCTTGTTCTACTATTTTGGCATAAATGCCGACAGGTGTCGATCCCGTCGCCAATCCCAGTACGGCATCAGGCTTGGACTTAATCAAATCGATAAACAGGTCGGCGGCGAACCGGTCCAATTGCTCCGAGGTGTCGAAAACATGAATCTTCATATGAAATATCCCTCCAGGTCAAGATCTTGTTCTGTTTAATCTACTAATTTAAGTGTATATGATTCTAAAGAATAACACAATGAAAATGATTGCATGAAACAAATAAATGATTGAAAAAATCAAAAAACAGAACTGAAGGACTTCATTGTCGAAGAACAGTGATCACCCTCAGGAGCATACGAGGACAAATTATGTTATGCTAAAACGAAAGCGCGGACTGTGCTGTCCAGGCGCGAAAATCGTGAAATCGTTGATTAACAGGGGGAAAGCATCGTGACGGATCAACAACGGGGCGGTCAAGACGCGACTTCGGCACGCAAGGGAGAACACATCCGAATTTGCCTGCAGGAAGACGTGAGCGGAATGGGCGTGCGGACGGGCTTCGAGAATTACCGCTTCCGGCATAACGCGCTGCCGGAACTGAGCTTGGACGACATCCGATTGGAAACGGAGCTGTTCGGCGCGCCGCTTCGCGCGCCGCTGCTTGTCAGCTCTATGACCGGAGGAAGTGATGCGACGGGCGCCATCAATCGGCGATTGGCCGTGGCAGCCGAGGCGCGCGGCTGGGCGATAGGACTCGGCTCCATGCGCGCCGCCATTGAGAAGGAGGAGCTTGCGGCGACATTCCGCATTCGCTCCGAGGCGCCTACGGTGCCGATCATCGCGAACTTGGGAGCGGTTCAGCTCAATTACGGCTTCGGTGCGGAAGCATGCCGCAGAGCGGTGGATATGGCGGAAGCCAATGCGCTAGTGCTGCATCTTAACAGCATGCAGGAGGTGTTCCAGCCGGAGGGAAACACGGATTTCCGAGGATTGCTGGTTAAGATCGAAGAGGTTTGCCGGACGCTGCAGGTGCCTGTAGGCGTAAAGGAAGTTGGCTGGGGCATCGACGGGACGACGGCCCTTAGACTTAAGGACGCCGGCATAACGTTTATCGACGCGGCAGGCGCAGGAGGCACTTCCTGGAGTCAGGTCGAAAAATATCGGAGCAAGGATGACATGAAACGTCAAGCCGCGGAAGCTTTTGCCGACTGGGGCATCCCAACGGCAGATTCCGTCGCAGAGGTTAGAACCGTGCTTCCGGATGTCACGCTAATCGCGAGCGGCGGACTGTTTAACGGCGTTGACGCGGCAAAGGCGATCGCGCTGGGAGCCGACCTCGCGGGTTTCGGCCGGGCCTTGCTGCCTCAAGCGGCTAGCAAAGCGGGAGAGCAATCCGTGGAGGGGCTGATCTCTCAATTTGGACGGATCGAATTCGAGCTAAGAGCCGCCATGTTCGGTATTGGGGCAGCCAGCCTGGAGGAACTGAGGCAGACGGACCGTCTCGTCCGCTCCAGCAATAATTAACAATGCCGCGGGCTTATTGACGGAAGTGGGAACAATGCTTATATATGCCGATTTAATCGGCTAGAACGACAATGGCAGGGAGAACAAATATGACAGACATTGATACCATAACCGAATTGCCGGATGGCTGGAAACGTGTGAAGGTTCCGCTCCCCTTCTCCTTGAAGTGGGTCAACAGCTACATTGTGCCGGAAGGAACAAGCTATACGATCATCGATCCGGGATTGCGAACGGAACAATCGGAGCGTGTTTGGGAAGAGGCGCTGCAGGCATGTGGAATAGGATGGGAGCAGATCGCCCGGATCGTCCTGACGCATCAGCATCCGGATCATTACGGATTAGCGGGAACGATCCAGGAGAAGAGCGGCGCGCCAGTCCTAATGACGGAACGTTCTCATCGATATGCAAGGCGTTTGTGGGGAGGAAGCAGCGAGTATGCGGAAGCGCTATCCGCCCTGTTCCTCTCGCACGGCATGCCGGGAGAACTCATGCAGAGCATCGCGCTCAATTTGGAAAGCTTCGTCGAGAAAGTATCTCCACAGCCCGGAGTCACCTATATCGAAGCAGGCGGCCAACTGACATTGGGGAAAAGGGATTGGCTGCTGATTGACGCTCCCGGACATGCGTATGGAGCCCTGTGCTTGTACGATCAAACGAAACGTTGGATGATATGCGGCGATCAAGTGCTGCCGCAAATAACGCCAAACGTAAGTGTCGTCCCGGGAGAGGAAGCCGATCCGCTCGCGGATTTCCTGGAAAGTTTAGCGCATCTCGAGCAGTACGACGTTGAGCTGGCTTTGCCGGGCCACCGAGATCCATTCGCCGGTTTTCGAAAACGAATTGCGGAATTGCAGAGCTTCCACCAGCGCAGGCTTTCCGAGATGAGAAATCGTCTGGCACGGCAGCCATTGACGGCTTTTGAGCTGTGCGAAAACTTGTTCGGGGCGCGATTGCGGGATAACCCGCACAATCTGCGCTTTGCCATGGCCGAGACGCTAGCGCATTTATTCCACCTGAAGAACAGAGGTCTCGTCAGTTCCCGCTCAAAGAGCGGTGTTTTCTTATATGATAGCGAATCCCCGGGGGCGGGCTAACGTGTTCGCAAATTTCTACCGCAAGCGCATACGGAACAGTTTATTCGGCAAATGGATTCTGTTATTCGCTTTGATCGCGGTCGTCTCCATCGTGACGCTGGCATACGGGGCTTATTCTTACATGTCTCAATCCGTCGTGGAGGAAGTGCTGGATAACCAGAAGAAAACGATGGATGCCGTTGGCGAAGAGATGACCAGAACGTATGAGGCCGCTCAAGCTGCCGTGGAGAATTTGTACCGGGACCAGGTGCTTGCCGATCATGCGTCGTTCCTGCTGCAGCATTCCTTTGACGAATATATCCGGCATAAGCTCGACAGCTTCTACGAACAGAGCGGAAAGGGCGTCAACGTGCTGACGTATTTCGATAATTGGATCGACGATCATCCCAGCGCCGAGCATTTGCTGCTGTACAGCACGGATCGGCAATTTCTCTATGCGTTCAAGCAGCAAGGGCAATCCAGGCTGATCGGAGCCCATGCCGCCCGTTCCTACATCCCCGACGCGATGTCGCTGGACGCGCAGCCCGTCGGTCCCCCCAATGCCTGGCTTCTCAAGGAGCTGGGATTAAGCGCCCGCGCAAGCGGTCTGATCTCCTTCAGAGTTCCAATCAGTGATAAAAATACTTACAAAAACATCGGGCAACTGCTTGTTTTCTATCGGAACGACGCCATCGAACGCACCGTGCGACGAATAGGGGGAGAACAGAAGGGCTCCATCCTCGTGTTGTCCGCAGAAGGGGTCGTCTTGTATGACTCCTCCGGCAAATACGTCGGAGCAAGGCATCCTGACGCGGATATTCTGCAATCGCTGGATGCGGAAGAGAAGCTGAAGGAGCGGGCTTACGTCAATAAACTGACGAACAGCCAAGCCGGTTACACCGTCGTCGGCATTGCTCCAAAAGCGGAGGTGTCGGAAGCGTACGGCGGATTTCGGCTCGTGATCCTGCTGGCGGCCGCCTTGAGCATCGTCTTCGTCGTATTGCTTCCCGGCGCGCTGGTTGTCAATTATGCGAAACGGACGGGCAACATCATCCGCTTTATGCGCAAGGTGGAGCAAGGGGAGCTGACGCCGCGTATTCCGGATGAGAAGGATGATGAGCTTGGACAAATTGCCCGGAGCTTCAACGAGATGCTGGACGAGCTGTCCCGTTACATTGATCGGGTTTACAAGGCCGAAATCCGCCAGAAACGGACGGAATTTGCGGCGCTTCAAGCCAGGGTGAATCCGCATTTTCTATACAATACGCTGGAGGTCATCCGGATGAGAGCATTGTCCCAAGGGGCCGATGACGTGGCGGAGATGATTTACAGCTTATCCGCGCTGTTTCGCGGCGTTGTCCGGGACAAGACCGTGTACACCGTCAAGGACGAGATCGAAATGTGCCGTTTGTATTTGGAACTGTTCCGGATCCGATATAAGGACAAATTCGCCTATGAAATCAAGGTGAAGCCGGGGACGGGAAGCGCGGAGACAGTGAAGCTTCTGCTGCAACCCGTCATCGAGAACTACATCGTGCATGGCATGCGGCACGACAGCTTCGATAATTTGATCGAGATCGAAGCCTATACGGACCAAGAGAACGTTGTCATTGAAGTGCGCGATAACGGCACAGGGGTACCGGAAGATAAACTGAAAGCCATCGAATCGTATCAGAATCAGAGAGAAGAAGAGGGCGAAGGAGGTTCGTTCGGTCTTCGGAGCGTGCGGGAGCGCATTCTGTTGATGTACGGAGAGGAAGGCGGGCTGACGGTTGCTAACCGGTCCGAGGGAGGCGCGCGCGTAACGCTCGCATTCCCTTTCAGGAAAGGAGAGCAAGGGCTGCATGTATGAAGTATTCCTGACAGATGACGAACCTTTTATTTTGGAGGGTCTTCGCGACGCTCTGGATTGGTCCAGCTTCGAGCTGGAGATCGTAGGTACGGCGGAGAACGGACGGAGCGCGCTGGAAAAGCTTCGCGAGATGCGCGCGGATATTCTCATCACCGATATTTCCATGCCGGTGATGAACGGTCTGGAGCTTATTCGCGAAGCCAGATCCATCTATCGCGATTTGCACGTCATTATTTTGAGCGGGTTCAATGATTTCGATTATTTAAAGCAAGGGATGAGACTCGGGATCGAAAATTATTTGCTGAAGCCCATTAATCTTCACGAGCTAAAGGCAACGCTGGAAGGGATCATCGAGAAGCTGGACAGTCGAATCAAAGGTTCGCAGGACTGGCTGCAGGAAGATATCGGAGTGCTGCGCGACAATATCGTGAACCGTTGGCTGCGCGGCGAGATCGGTCCGGGCGAGCTGCATGAACGCGCCGAGATGCTTGGCTTGGACCTCGACAAGGAATGGATTCAGGTTGCCCTGGGAGAGGGAAGCTTCCATAAGGAGGACTTGCGTCTGGAACTCCATCGTCTCGCGGAGCGGGATGGCTTAGGCATTCCCTTTACCGACAGAGATGGAACGGCGGGCGTCGTCATGTTTCCTGAGCATCCGGAACAAGGCGAGAAGATCGTTCGGGAGCTGCTGGATCTGCTTCACTCGGCGCTGCCCGGCGAGGATATACGAATCTCCATCGGCGATGTCGTATCGGGAGAAGAGCAAGCCGGGCATAGCTACGAGCAAGCGAAGAAGGCGATGGAATTCGCGTTTATCCATCCTAAGCTGGAGCTGCTGGAGTATGTTTCGCTGGCAAACCATCTGCTGTCGGCGGATAAGTCGTTGTCGCTGGATTGGAGCGATTACGCCAAGCTGCTTGCCGCAAAGGAGACGGACCGGATGCATGCGAAGATCGACGAAGATTTCGCCAGGCTGGCCGAAGCCCCCGGCATGACGCCGTCGCGGCTTCAGAATGCGGCTTTGGAGCTGATCCTGCATTTGAAGCTGGAGCTTGGCGCCATCAAAAAAACGACGGAAACGGAGCTTATACGCGAAGATACGGCGAGGAGAGTGATGGGAGCGGAGACGCTGGGAGCCATGACGGCGATCGTCAAAGAGATCGGGGAGATTGCGGTAGATTCGCTTGTCAGCGACACCAAAAGTCCCGTCATCGGTCAGATTCTGGCCAAAATTCATGAGAATTGCGCGGAAGAGCTGTCGCTGAAGTCACTAAGCGCCAAATACAACATCCATCCCGTCTACCTCGGACGGCTGTTCCAGAAGGAGACGGGCGACAGCTTCTCGGAATACTTGAACCGCTTCCGGATCGAACGGGCCAAGGAGCTGCTGGGCAATCCCGCCCTCAAAGTAAACGAAATCGCCCGAATGGTGGGGTATTGGGAGATGGGCTACTTCTACAAGCAATTTAAAAAGCATGTCGGCGTTTCGCCGACGGAATACAAATCATTGCTCCAGGCTTAATAAAGGCTTGGAGCTTTTTTTTGCCACAATTAGAGTATAAGATTTCGGTCCTCGAGAACGAATTTCTTATTGTCGATTAAGCCTGCCTTATGCCACAAATTTGTCGGTGGTACCGAAAACTGGGCTGCCAAAGCCGTCAAATCGCTCAATTTAGTGGAGAAATCCACCATATTGAGCCGAATTCGGGTACAACAGTCTGATAAAGTGGAATAGTCCGCTATAATTCACCCAAATTAGCCATAATTGTTCAGAATAGTGGGAAAATCCACCATAATGAGCTGAAGTTGTCCTTAGCTAACTAATGTAGTGGGAAAATCCACTATATTGATTCTACTGGTATGGTGCCGTCGAATGTAGTTGTTTGTCGCCTTACCGTCCCTCGAGCTTCCTCCACCGTTTTCTGTACTGAGTATAGTTTAAGCTTTTGTGAACTTGCTGCTTCGCCAAAGGACGGCGGCAGTTGTTTCACCTTGACATAGTGTATATGTGCTTACTCCTGCTCTCTATACGTTTGGCCGAGACGATATTGTCTTTATTAAAAAGGACAATGCAGGATAGTATCTATAGAAAGACGCTTCGTTATGCGGAGAATAAAGGGAAAATCACCCTCTAATTTCGCTTTTTTTTACTGGAGTTTGTTACTTTAAAGGGAAATCTTCCCTTTAATCTTAATCCAACTGGCTTTTATCCGCCATTCTACATGAATTAGAGGTAGAATTTCCCTCTAACACATCGTAGAAACGAAAGGGCAGTCAACTAAAGGGGGTTTTCCCCCTTATTTACCACATGAAAATTTATAAGTTTCCGAGCGTGTCTTGGATCTGAAATTATTGTTGGCGGTAAACCCGCCTCATACTTCCGTAGAGGCTTTACTTTTCAAAGCTGGAGGTCGCACATCTTCGATAGACTTTGACAGAGGTTTTCTCCTAGTCGGCAAAGCATTCCTCGCTTTTTAAAGACATGTTTTTGCAATAGCCAAGTTTATTTTGGAGATGATAGGTTTAATAAGTCGCCTATTTGTAACTGTTTTCATGCGGTACTGTTGTAGTAGGCCATCCGGCCGGACAAGATAGACATATTCAAGGGAGGAAATGACGAAAATGGGGAACTTGAAAAAGAGAATGCTTCCGATGACCGCGGTTGTGCTTGCGACTTCGCTCGTGCTTGGAGCATGCGGCAAATCCGAGGGAAATGAAAGCGCTAGCGGATCCGAAAAGCCGGTGGAGCTGATCTGGTACACGATCGGAACGCCGCAGAAGGACGTTAACCGCGTCATGGAGGAAGTTAGCAAATATACGGCGGAGAAAATCGGCGTAACCGTAAAGATGAACATGATCGACTGGGGCGACTACACCCAGAAGCTGCAAGTCATGACGGCATCGGGCGAGCCGATGGACATTATGTTCACGTCCTCGTGGGCGTTCGATTACGTGCAGAATGCGCGTAAAGGCGCGTTCCTGGAAATCGGCAGCCTGCTCGACGAATACGGCAAAGGCATCAAAGACACGCTGGACCCGGCCTTCCTCGAAGGCTCCAAGGTCGACGGCAAAAACTACGGCATCCCGGCCAACAAGGAACTTCCGGCGCAGGAAGTTTGGCGCTTCAACAAAAACCTGCTCGACAAATACAATCTGAGCATGGACGGCGTGTATACGCTCGAGAGCCTCGAGCCTCTTCTGCAAACGATCAAGGACAACGAGCCGGGCACGGCGGCGCTCGCGGTGGACAAAAACTACAAGCCTTACGTGCCGTACGACTTTATCATCGAGAACATGCCGTTCGCGGTGAAACTCGACACGACCGACTACAAAGTCATCAACGTGCTGGAAACGCCGGAGATGAAGCAAGCTCTGACAACGATGCACAAGTACTACAATGCCGGCTTTATTCCGACGGAAGCCGCTACGCTGGATTCCCTGACGGATATGCAAACGACGGGCAAATGGTTCTCGGACAAAGCGACGACGCAGCCTTTCGCCGACAATCTCTGGTCGCAAAGCTACGGCTACCCGGTCGTTTCCACGCCTCAGAGCGAATCGCTGATCTACAACTGGTCGGTTATGGGCTCCATGCAGGCGATCTCCGCCAACTCCGAATACCCGGAGAAAGCGATGGAGTTCCTGAACCTGCTCAATACCGATCCCGTTCTTCGCAACATGGTGGATTCCGGCATCGAAGGCGTTCACTTCAAAAAAACAGGCGACAACGTGATGGAGAACCTGGACGAGTCCAAAAACTACGACATGCCGACGTTCTCTCTTGGCAACGTCATGCTGACTTACCTGAACCCTACCGATCCTGAAAACAAATGGGAAGAGTTCAAAACCTTTAACGAACAAGGCAAGGAAGCTCCGTTGCTCGGCTTCAACTTCGATCCTTCCAAAGTAACAACCGAGCTGGCGGCAGTATCCAACGTCAAGGAAGAATATTGGTCCGCTCTTATGACGGGCACCGTAAATCCGGACGTACAACTGACGAAAGCGATAGAGAAATTTAAAGCTGCGGGTTTGGATACCGTCCTGGCCGAAATTCAGCGTCAAGTCGACGAGTGGAAAGCGACTCGATAATTCGCATAACGAAAAAAGAAAGGACGGATGGCAGCATTCGTCCTTCTTTCCGCGTCGGGCGGAGCACATTATGGATGACAAGGAGTGAGTGGACATGGGAGCTATCGGACGCTTCTTCAAGGATTTGAACCGCAACAAGGCCATGCTGCTGATGGTGCTGCCGGCATCGCTCTGGTTTCTGTTTTTTTCGTATTTGCCCATGGCGGGACTCGTCATCGCCTTTAAGCAGTACCGAGTAAGCCGCGACGGCTTCTGGGCGAGCATCGTAAACAGCGACTGGGTAGGTTTTACCAATTTTAAATTTTTGTTCAGCACGAACGACGCTTACATCATTACGAGAAATACGGTGCTGTACAACGTCTTCTTTATCGTGGTCGGATTGATCCTGTCGGTCGGTCTCGCGATCGTCTTGTCGGAAATCGCGAACAAACGGCTGGCGAAAGTATATCAAACGGGCATGTTTCTGCCTTATTTCCTGTCGTGGATCATCGTCGGTTACTTTGTGTTCAGCTTCCTGAGCCTCGACCGCGGCGTGTTGAACCAAGTGCTGGCGAACTTCGGAGTCGACCCCATCAACTGGTATTCCGATCCGACCTGGTGGCCGGTCATACTTGTCGTGGTGTTCCTGTGGAAAGCTGTCGGCTACAACAGCGTCGTTTACCTGGCTGCAATTATGGGCATCGACCGGTCGCTCTACGAAGCGGCGATGATCGACGGCGCGAACAAGTGGCAGCAGATACGCAACGTCACCATACCGATGCTGAAGCCGCTGATCATTATTTTGACTTTGCTTGCCATAGGCAAAATCTTCTACGCAGACTTTGGCTTGTTCTACCAAGTGCCTCGCGATTCCGGACCGCTGTATTCCGTGACCAACGTTATCGACACTTACGTCTATCGCGGCCTCAAGGCAACCGGGGAGATCGGCATGAGCACGGCGGCGGGACTTTACCAATCGCTGATCGGCTTTATACTCGTCGTTACATCCAACGCCATCGTACGCCGATTCGACAAGGACAACGCCTTATTCTAAGGGAGAGGAGCAATCGCCGTGATTAAAACCAACAAGAAACCCCGCGACTTCACAAGACTGTCGACAGGGTGGAATATCATCTTCAACTTCATCGCGGGAATCGTTGCTTTCTTGTGCGTATTCCCGTTCCTGTTCGTTACCATCATCTCTTTTACGGATGAAAGCACGCTGGCCATGAACGGCTACAGCGTGTTCCCGGAAAAACTCAGCCTGGAAGCCTACAAATACGTCTTTCAGACCGGCGACCAGTTACTGCGTTCCTATGGCGTCACGATTCTTGTAACCGTCCTGGGCACGCTGATCAGTTTGGTCATTACGACTTTGTTCGCGTATGCGATCTCGCGCAAGTCGTTTAAATATCGCAATTTCTTCGCGTTCTACGCTTTCTTCACGATGCTGTTCAACGGCGGTCTCGTGCCGACTTACATCGTGGCGACGCAGCTGCTGGGCCTCAAAAACTCCATCTGGGCGCTTGTGATGCCGCTGCTCGTCAACGCCTTCTACATCATGATCATGCGAACGTTCTTCGCGACGATGGTGCCCGGAGCCATTATCGAATCCGGCAAAATCGACGGCGCCGGCGAGTTCGGCATTTTCGCCCGGCTCGTACTTCCGCTGTCGCTTCCCGGCATCGCTACGATCGCGCTGTTTAATACGCTGGGCTACTGGAACGACTGGTTCAACGCGCTTCTGTATATCGACGATCCCAATTTAGTGCCGCTGCAGTCGATGCTGATGCGGATCGAGAACAGCATGCAATTTATTTTGCAGAACTCGCAGAACGCCTCCATCAACATGGGCATTCTGCAGGACATGCCGCAGGATACGTCGCGGATGGCGATGGTCGTGCTGGCCACGGGTCCTATCGTATTTGCGTATCCGTTCTTCCAGCGTTACTTCATCCAAGGCCTGACCATCGGCGCTGTAAAGGAGTAAGGCGGAGCGGCCGATAACTCAATTACCGAATCATAACGACAATTGGAGGATTACGTAGACATGGAACAATTCCGACTTCCAAAAATAAACATGCCGCATCTTCCGCTTCCCGCGGCGGTGCAAGAGGTGCTGGACGAAGCGCGCGAGAAGCTGGCGCATCGCCCGAAGCTGCTGAAGCAATTTCTTAATTGTTTCCCGAATACGCTGGAAACGACGACGAAGCTGCTGGACGACGGCACGACATTCGTCATTACCGGCGATATCCCGGCGTGCTGGCTGCGCGACTCCGTCGAGCAGGTTATCCATTACGTGCCGCTCGCGGCCAACGATCCGGAGCTTCAACGCATTATCGGCGGCCTCATCAAACGGCATGCGCAATACATCGCAGTCGATCCTTACGCCAACGCGTTCAACGAAACGGCGAACGACTGGCATTGGAACGCGACGGATGTCACGGACATGGGGCCATGGGTGTGGGAGCGCAAGTTCGAGCTGGATTCCGCCTGCTTTACGATCCGTCTTGCGTTCGAATATTGGAAGGCGACGGGGCTGACCGACATTTTCGACAGCGGGTTCAAAGCGATGATCCGCTCGATTTTGGCCATGTGGAAGACGGAGCAGCGCCATGCGGAGCTTTCGCCGTACCGCTTCACCCGCAACAACGGCATTCCGACGGATTCGCTTCGCGGCGACGGCATGGGCATGCCGGTCAATTACACGGGCATGATCTGGTCGGGCTTCCGTTCCAGCGACGATGCCTGCGACTTCCATTACAACGTGCCGGCCAACATGTTCGCGGTCGTGGCGCTGCGCCAGATGCAGGAATTCGCGGAATGGGTATTCCGCGACATGGACCTGCTCGCGGAGCTCAAGAGGATGGAAGAGGACGTCGCGCACGGCATTACGTTATACGGCATCTACCGCCATCCGGAATTCGGGCCGATCTACGCTTACGAGACGGACGGATTCGGCAACTACTGCCTCATGGACGACGCGGGCACGCCGGGTTTGATGTCGATCCCGTATTTGGGCTACGTGTCAGCCGATGATCCCATCTACCAGAACACGCGCAGATTCGCGCTGAGCAAGGAGAATCCGTTCTACTTCGAAGGCAAGGCGGCGAAAGGAATCGGAAGCCCGCATACGCCGGACGGCTACATCTGGCATATGGCGTTGTCCATGCAAGGTCTAACGGCCGGGACGGCCGAAGAGAAGCTGGCGATGATCGACCTGCTGGAATCGACGGACGCGGACACGGGCTTTATGCACGAAGGATTCCACTCCGACGATCCTTCCGTCTTTACTCGGAGCTGGTTCGCCTGGTCCAACAGCCTGTTCTCCCAGCTCGTTTACAAGGCGATGAAAGAGGGATTGTTATGACCGACGTCATCATCTTATGCGATCCGTCTTTCCCGTCCGCGGGAAGCGTGCCGTCGCCGGAAGCCCGTGCCCTACTTTCCGGGGCAGGCAAAATCGTCTCCGCCGGCGAATTGGCCGAGGCGCTGCGCGAGGCGCGGCCCGGGGCGTTCGTCAATCTGCATGCGCCTTTCTTCCCGAAAGATGCCTGGGGAGCAATCGCGGCGTTCCTTAAGCGGGGAGGCGGCTTGATCTCCGCCGGGGGAGCTCCCTTTAAGAAGCCGGTCCGCCGCAATGACGGCGGGGAGTGGGTCGCCGAAACGGAACAGACCGCGTACCATCAGGAGCTCGGCATTCACGAGGCTCTGCGCGTGGCTTCCGCTTCCGTCGAATCCCTGGTTCCTTCGGAGGATATTCCTCTGTTGGCGGGCAGCGAAGGTTTATTCGACGCCAAGGCGG
Source organism: Paenibacillus agaridevorans (assembly GCF_003112455.1). GTDB lineage: Bacteria > Bacillota > Bacilli > Paenibacillales > Paenibacillaceae > Pristimantibacillus > Pristimantibacillus agaridevorans. The sequence goes on along the minus strand of NZ_BDQX01000171.1, from coordinate 469,120 downwards.
ATACTTGGAACCTGGTGCCCCATGTGACGATGAGCAGCGACCTGCCGCATCAGATGGGCT
>NZ_BDQX01000171.1:468770-468914 GCF_003112455.1 Paenibacillus agaridevorans | reverse complement strand
GCAGCTGGCTGTTCGTCGGCCAGCCGCTGGGCGAAGCTTTCTGGAGCGGAGGCGGAACGGAAGCGCTGGCGAGTTGGATCGCTTTCGTCGCGACCGGCGTGACGGAATGGTGGCTCAAGCCGGATTACGCCAGCTACGAGCCCG
>NZ_BDQX01000171.1:467841-468711 GCF_003112455.1 Paenibacillus agaridevorans | reverse complement strand
ACCGCTTCTGACGCTGCAGGCGCAGCGTCTCGGCAAGGGACCGGCGTCGCCTTCCGGCACGTGGAACGTGGCGATCGCCGTCTGGCGCATCGGCAAGGACGGCAACGGCGAGACGCTCTGGGAAGGAACGGCATCGCTCGACGTGAGCGAACACTTCAAGCCGATCCGCCTGTCCTTGCCGATCGAGATCGTCGCGGGTTATTACAGCGTAAGCGCGGTCGCGATATCGGCCGGCGGCGAACGCCGTTCGCTGCGACAGGGCTTCTGGGGTTTTGATAAGGAACTGCTGGCGGAGGGTTCGCCTGTGACGGCGGGACGCGACTATTTCCAGCAGGACGGAAGACCTCTCCCTGTCGTGGGCATGACTTACATGACAAGCGACGTCGCCCGCAAATTTCTGACGCTGCCGAACGCCGCCGTCTGGGATCGGGACATGGCGCAGATGCGCGCCGCGGGCATCAATTGGATCCGCACGGGCATCTGGACAGCCTATCGCAATATTATGGAGGTCGACGGACACGCGTCGGAAGCGGCGCTTCGCGCCATCGACGCGTTCCTGATGACGGCCAAGCGCCACGGCCTCCAGGTGACGTTCACGTTTTTCTCCTTCACCCCGGAGACCTGGGAAGGGCTGAACCCTTACCTGGATCCCCGCAGCGTGGAGGCCCAGAAGCGGTTCGTCCGCTCCATCGTCGGCCGTCATAAGGATACGGTCGGCGTGGACTGGGATCTCATCAACGAACCTTCCATGTTCGACCCGCCGCGCATCTTCTCGGACGGCCCTCGTTCCGCACGCGACCCGTTCGAGCGGGAAGCCTACTCCGCCTGGCTGCGGGAGCGGCATGGAACCATCGAAACGCTGCATGAGCG
>NZ_BDQX01000171.1:449657-467743 GCF_003112455.1 Paenibacillus agaridevorans | reverse complement strand
CGGCTGCCGTCGTTCGAAGCCGCGGCTCCTCCGGAGCCGGAGGAGATCAACTTCGACGTGCAGGACATGCACAAGGCCAAGAAAGGCGGCAAATGGCTGGATTACGTCCTGTTCTCCATGGATATGCACAATGTATGGGCGAGCCAGCTTTACGAAGCGATCAAGGAAGTTTGTCCGGACCATATGGTGACGGTCGGCCAGGACGAGGCGCTCGGCGCGCAGCGGCCGTCGCCGTTTTTCTACGAGGACGCCGCGGATTACACGACCGTGCATTCGTGGTGGCTGAACGACCATCTGCTATGGGACGGGGTGTTCGCCAAGACGGCGAACAAGCCGAATCTGGTCCAGGAGACGGGCATCATGTACGTGGAGACGCCGGACGGCCGGGCGAAACGTTCGGAGGAGGAGCTGCGGTCGATTTTGGAGCGCAAATACGCTTACGCGTTCGCTGCTGGCGGAGCCGGCGCGATCCAGTGGATCTGGAATACGAACTTCTACATGGACAACGCGAACGAGTCGCATATCGGCGCCTTGCGGGCGGACGGCACGGAGAAGCCGGAAGCGGACGTATCCTACGATTTCGGACGTTTCATGGAGGGAATCCGCGATCTGTTCGTCGAGAGGGAAGCGGAGGAGATCGCCGTCGTGTTCCCGTATTCCAACGACTTCTCCAACCGGAAGCTGGCGTTCGACGCCACGACCAAGGCGGCGCGCGTGCTGGGCTACCGGTTAAACGCTCCGTTCCGGGGAGTGGGCGAATACAGGCTCGACGACTTGCGGATACGCCCGGCCAAGCTCATCATCGTGCCGAGTCCGCATAACTTCGACGATGAAGCTTTCGCGAACCTCGTCGCGATCGCGGCGGATACGGGGGCGACGCTGCTCTGGACGGGACCGATCGGCCTCGATCCGTATTGGCGCCAGGCGAAGCGGCTGCCGGAATTGCTCGGCGAGCTGCGCCACGAGAATATTCGTCGGGAAGAACGGCTCTGGCTGAACGAGACGGCGGGCAGCGGCTTAGACGCGGTATCGCCGGTCGAGCTGTCCTTCGGAGCCCGTCGAATCGCCGAAACGTTGAAAGAAACAACCTTGCGCGAGGACGGCCCGGCCGATGGAGATCGACTCGTTGAAGCGGCGATCGGAGCAGGAACCTTGCTCTGGAGTCCCATCCCGGTGGAGCTGAACGAGCGCTCCGAATCGGTGGAGCGGCTGTACCGGCACGCGATGGAGAAAGCCGGCGTATCGGAGGACCTGATCTGGCTGGAGAGCGGTGAGCTGCCCGGCGTTTACGGACGCAAGCTGCGGTTCGGAGGCGGAACGCTGTTTACGTTCGTCTCGGAGTGCGGCTTCGACGCGGGAATTACCGTGAAGGATCCCGCTAGCGGAACCGTATATGCCTTCGAGCTTCCCCGCGAACGGTCCGTCTTGTTCGCGGCGGACGGAAACGGGGAGTTGCTGGCGACGTATCGGCCGAACGAAGTGAAGATCATGACTGAACGATAGATGGAACGATGAATGGAGAAGGAGGGCGGAACAACATGACCAACCGCACGACGGCGCACATCATCTCGCATACCCATTGGGATCGGGAATGGTATCTGCCCTACGAGAAACATCATGCCCGGTTAATTGCGTTGATGGATACCCTGTTGGATACGATGGCTGCCGATCCGGCATACAAGAGCTTTTTCCTGGACGGTCAGACGATTATCATGGAAGACTACCTGCAAGTAAGGCCGGAGCGGAGAGGGGAACTGGAAGCTCTGATCGCCGCGGGCCGCATCGGCATCGGACCTTGGTACATTTTGCAGGATGCGTTCCTGACCAGCTCCGAAGCCAATGTGCGCAACATGCAGATCGGACATCGGGACGCCAAGCCTTACGGCACGATCGCCAAGGTGGGGTACTTCCCCGATACGTTCGGCATCGTGGGGCAAGCGCCTCAGCTCATGAAGCAGTCCGGCATCGACAACGCCCTGTTCGGACGCGGCGTCAAGCCGACCGGCTTCAACAATCAAGTGGCGGATTCCGAATACGAATCGTCGTTCTCGGAGCTGATCTGGGAAGGTCCGGACGGCTCCCGCGTGCTGGGCATTCTGTTCGCGAATTGGTACAGCAACGGCAACGAGGTGCCCGTGGACGAGGAGGAAGCTCGCGATTACTGGACGCGCAAGCTGGACGACGCCAAGCGCTACGCCTCCACGGGCGAGCTGCTCTACATGAACGGCTGCGACCATCAGCCCATCCAGACGGATCTGCCTTCCGCGATCCGGAAAGCCAAGGAGCTGTATCCGGATATCGACTTCGTGCATTCGAGCTTCGAGGAATACCTGGCCGCGGTCCGTTCGTCGCTTTCGGGCGACCTGTCGGTCGTTCGCGGCGAGCTTCGCAGCCAGCGCACGGACGGCTGGTCGACCCTCGTGAACACGGCTTCCGCTCGCGTCTATCTGAAGCAGATGAATCAGCGCGGGCAAGCGATCCTGGAACGGACGGCGGAACCGCTCGCGGCCATGGCGCATCTGCTTGGCACGCCGTATCCGCATCATCTGTTCGTGTACGCCTGGAAAACGCTCATGCAGAACCATCCGCATGACAGCATCTGCGGCTGCAGCGTCGACGAGGTGCACCGCGAGATGGTGACCCGCTTCGACAAGAGCCGCCACATGGCGGAATCCATCGTCCAAGACAGCTTGGACGCCATCGTGAGCGGGATCGACACGAGCCGCTTCGCGGAATTCGGCGACGATGCTCTGCCGTTCGCGGTCTTCAACACGAGCGGCTGGGAACGCTCCGGCGTCGCGACCGTGGAGCTTGACGTCACCCGCTTGTACTTCCGCGACGGCGTGCCGCTTCCGGAGATGAACCGGCGCATGGAGGCGATCAGCCTGGAGGGCCGCACGCTCGTGAACGAGCTCGGCCAACCGGTGGCTTGCGAGCTGGAGGATCTGGGTCTGCAGTTCGGCTACGATCTGCCGGACGACAAGTTCCGCCAGCCGTACATGGCCCGCAAGGTGAAGCTGACGTTTCGGGCTTCTGGCGTTCCCGCGCTCGGATGGCGTTCCTACGCCTGGGTACATGAGACTGTGTCCGGGGCCGGCGAGTCCAAGCCGGACTTCTCCATTCTGCAAGGGGAGCGCGCCCTCGATAACGGCTTGCTGCGCGTCGAGCTTGCCGAAGACGGCAGCATGACGCTCTTCGACGCCGCAAACGGCAGAACGTACCGCGACCTGCTCGTGTTCGAGGATGCAGGCGACATCGGCAACGAATATATGTTCAGGCAGCCGGCAGGCGAGTCTGCGATTCTGACGAAAGGCAAGCCCGCCGTCATCTCCGTCGCGGAGAACAACGCATTCCGCGCGTCCTTGTCGATCGTGCACGAGCTGGACATTCCGGCTTGCGGCGACGACTTGTTCGAGAAGGAGAAGCGGGAAGCCGTGTATTTCCCCGATCGCCTTGGGGGAAGAACGAAGGAGCGCACGGTCAAGCTGGTCATCCGCGCTCTCGTGACGCTGGAGCGGGACAGCCGCGAAGTCGGCATCCAGGTCAGCTTCAACAACGAAGCCAAGGATCACCGCGTTCGCGCTCTGTTCCCGACGGATATCGAGACTTCCCATCACTACGCGGATTCCGTGTTCGAAGCCGCGAAGCGGGACAACGAGCCGGCCGCCGAGTGGCGGAACCCGAGCAACTGCCAGCATCAGCAGGCTTTCGTGGACGTGAGCGGGGAAGAGGCGGGACTTGTCGTGTCCAACCTGGGTTTAAGCGAATACGAGCTGCTGCGCGACGGTCGCAACACGATCGCGGTCACGCTGCTGCGCGCCGTCGGCGAACTTGGCGATTGGGGCGTCTTCCCGACGCCGGAAGCCCAATGTCTCGGCGATCATTCCTTCGCCATGTCGCTGCTGCCTCATGACGGCGAGAGCGGCCGCTTCCAGGCTTACGCAAAAGCGTACCAGGCTCAGACGGAGTGGCAAAGCGCGCAGACCGGCGTTCACGGCGGCAAGCTGGAGCCGGCGGCGTCCCCGCTGAATTGGACGGGCGAAGCGCTCGCGTTCTCGTCGATGAAGATCGCCGAGGAATCCGGCGATCTCATGCTTCGCTGGTTTAACATGGGCGGGGAGCCCGAAGCACTGCGGTTGCGGCTGCCCGAGGGAGCCGCGCAAACCTATGTTAGCGATATTCTGGAACGGCATACGGATGAGGTTGCGGTTCCCATCGAACAAGGCGACAACGTCGTGCTAAACGTACGGCCTTTCGAAATCTTAACGGTTGGCTGTCGCGTATGACAACGTACTGAGAGCGGAAGCAGAGATGGCGCCGAATGCCAATCCGCTCGGCCGCGATGCCCAGATCGACGAGGTTCAGCGGCTATCGACGCCGTCATTAGGGAAATTCTAGCCGGAATAAAGGAGCGAGTCCAGCCATACAGGCGGGCTCGCTTTAGTTGTTGCCCGGTTGATCAATCGTAATAGCCGCGCCCCGCGCCTCTTCGGAACGTTGCGATAAACCAGCTGTTGCCAAAAGGATCTCTGACGCCGCCGCTTCTTTCCCCATAAGGCATGTCCGCCGGTTCGTACAGAGGAACCGCCCCTTCTTCCAGGGCCCGTCTAAAACATTCATCGACATTCGGGACAAATACATGCAGCGAAGTTTCATTGGCCGGCCACGCAGCATTGGCGTCCGACACTTCGATCATCCCATGGCCGATCCGCACTTCGGCATGCGTTATTTTCTCATTGGCATCCACCGCGCGCTGCAGGATTTCCCCGTCAAAAACGGTTTGCATAAAAACCAACAGCCGGTCGACCTGCTCCGCCCTCATCGTCGGAACAACCGAAGGATACCCTTGCGGGGTCCACTCATTTCCCATTCCCGTCTCCTCCTTTCTTACAGCTCATTGTACAGAGGAATTGCCGGACTTTATTGTAAATAATTGACCCATTCGCTACAATCGAGCGTGGTTGTGATGCCTTCCAGGAATGGTTTCATAGTCGCTCGGGCTCAATCCGGAGAAGGCGCGAAAGTCTTTAATAAAATGAGACTGATCGTAATAGCCGCAATTGAAGGCGATATCCGACCAATCTATTTCGTGTTGCGGGCCGTTCATACTTCTGAGCACGCTTTGAAATCGCCGAATACGGCTGAAAAGTTTGGGGGAATAGCCGGTTTCCCGTTTAAACAGTTCGATAAACCGTCTATGACTTATGCCGATTTGATCGACCAGGCTTTGAACGTGATCCAACCGTGCGTTCGTTCCCAAATGAGCGATGGCGAATTGAACCGCCGGATGGATATGGAGCCGTTGGCCAGACGATTGCAACAGCCTTCGGGAGAGCGTCCGGAACATGGCGTCTACGCTCGTTAGTTCAAGCAGCTCCTTGCGCAATTCTCCTACCATGCGCCCCCACATCGAATCCAAAGGCTGCATGACGTTCAACAATTGGTTCATGGGGCAGCCGAAAAAAGGATAAGCGCCACCCGGCTTAAAATGAACGCCAATCACTCTCGTCTCATGAGAATTGCAAATCACAAAATGCTGCGAATGAGGTCCGCATACAAATACAGGGTCCAACTGCAGGATTTCGTTGGACGAGGTGGCCATCGATACTTTTTTCGCCGTTGTCAGATCAATGATGAGATCAACGGAGCCGTCGGGCAAGGAGAGTTCATTCTGACAGACAAGGCTTTTGTTTTCCATATACCAGAAATAATCCACAAAGGCCGATAAAGGCCAATCCGGCGTGCAAGTGTGCGCAATCATGCCGAAACACCTCCTTATCGCAGCCGCTCGTCGGTTTCATTGTTAACACGATGTATTAGGAATCCCGGAATTCCTGCGGCGTCACGCCGTAATTCTCCTTGAACACCTTGATGAAATAACTGGTTTTCTGATAGCCGACCATGGCTGCGATCTCGTAGATTTTTTCCTGCGAGGAGCGCAGCATATGGGCGGCTTTTTCCATTTTCAACCGGGACAAGTAGTCGCTGATCCCTTCGCCGGTCTCCAGCTTGTACACCTTGGACAAGTAAGACGGATTCAGGTACACATGCTCGGCAATCGTGCTCAAGGAGGCGCTGTCCAAATGGGAGGAGGCATATTCCTGCACCTTCTGAATGACGCCGGAGCGGGAGTCTTGGGCGCGTCCCGACACATTGAGGCGGTAGGCTCCAACGACCTCGGTCGTCCATGATTCCAACTGACGAATCGTATGGAAGTGTGGACCGTTTAACAATTGATTGAAATCGGCTCCCATAATATCCGCCATCCACAGCTTGTTTTTATGGATGGAGTAGCTAAGCGAGCTTACGATGGAATAGTAAGTTTCGAGAATATGCTCATGGCTGTCCCCCCACTTCAGTCCAAGCTCCGCGAAAATAGCGCCAAGCTTCTCCTCCGCGGCATTCCATTGGCCTGCTTCCAGCAGGTGATGGAGGAGCGGAGGCTGATAAAGCTGCGACAGGGAGCTGGCTTCCAAAGATTCCTGATCCTCTCCCAGCGTATAGAAGAAATCGCGCTCTCCGCCGATCCGCTGGCGGAAGCTGCCCAGCAGGTTTTCGTAGGTGCTCGCTATATCCCTGGGGAACTTTGCTTCGCGGCTCGCGGCAAGGGACACGGTGCCCTTTAGATAAAGCTTCACGTAATGCTGCAAATGAGTCATCTTCTGCTCAATGGCGGGCAGGTTCAAATCTGTTCCTTCGACTTTGGGAAGAATAAGAAAGACGCAATAACCGTAGTCATCCTTCATGTGCCAGAGTTTGAAGTCGTCCGTAAAAATCTCCTCGGCAATATTCGTGATGGCGTATTGGAAGAGGGAGCTGTCGCTTTCCTTATGACCGACAAAATAATCCTCCATCCGCAGCAGCATCATACACATAGAGGATATTGGGCGAATTCCAAGCCCCAGCATGTCCAGCTTCTTTTGCCAATCCGCTTCGGCATATCGTTGACCCTTGAGCAAGGCGCCAAGCAGATGGCTTCGCACGATAGGCAGATTGTCCTTGAGCGTCGCCACCGCGCTTTGATGGGAGCTGACCTCCATCCATCTTTTCTGCAGGGAGGCGATGGCGGATTGCACCGCGTTCAGCAGCTCCTCGTCCTCAACGGGCTTCAAGAGATAATCGCTCGCCTGGCTCTTAAGGGCGCGCTGCGCGTATTCGAAATCGTTGTAGCCGGAGAGCAGAATGCAGCGGACATGGCTCCATTGCGCCCGGATGGCCTCGATCAGGTCAAGGCCGGATATGCCCGGCATCCGAATATCCGAAATGACGATATCGATGGGCGTCTCCTTCATGATGCCGAGAGCTTCCGCTCCGGAGCCGGCCTGGAAGACGGACCCGATCCCTATGCTTTCCCAGGGAAGCATCGTCGCGAGGTCTTCTACCAGGTCTGGCTGATCGTCGACTATAAGTAATTGATACATGGCTTATCGCTCCTTCGGTGAGTTCATTAGATCATTGGACGGGCCATCTCAGATGGACGGCGACTCCGCCTTCGGGTCTCAGTCGGAATGTCAGCGTCGCGCTATCTCCGAATTGGAACAGCAGGCGCTGCCTGATGTTCCAAAGCGCGCAGCCCGTGCTGTCATCAGGCGTTTCTAAAATTTTATTTTCCAGCTTTCGAAGCTCTTCCTCCGTCATGCCTATCCCGTTGTCCTCTACGCAGATTTCGTGCCAGCCTCCCTCCGTCTTGCCGAGAATGGCGATCAGCCCGTCTCCGTCATAGCGCTCGATGCCGTGCAGCACCGCATTCTCGACCACTGGCTGCAGCAGCAGGCGCGGCACTTCAAGATCCAGCATTGTCTCCGGAACGTCGATTAAGTAAGACATATGCTGGATATGGAAACGCTGAATCTCCAGATAACTCTCCAGCAGCTGCAGCTCTTCGCGCAGCGTGGCCGTGAGCTTCTCGACGCGCGTCGTATAGCGGTAATACTTGGACAGGTGCATGGACAGCTTCATGACGGATTCCTTCTTGTCCAGGCGGGACAGGCTGCGGATGAGCGCAAAGCAATTGTACAGAAAATGCGGATTGATCTGCGATTGCAGCTGTTTCACATTGGCTTCCCTGCGCCTAAGCTCCTCGACGTATACCTTGCCGATCAGCCGTTCCGTCTCAGCCGCCATATCGTTGAATCGCTGGAATAAATAACCGAATTCGTTTTTCGGATTTACGTTGATCCGAGTAGCGTAATTGCCGTCCTGCAGCCGCTTGACGTTGCGAATGAGCAGGCCGATCGGCCGCTGTACGTTGCGGTAAAGAAGATAGGCGGCAAGCAGGCTCATTGCCAACAGAAGAATGACGGAGCCGTAGAACAGAATTTGCGTCTTCACAATTGGCTTCATGACATCCTGGAGCGGCATGTAGTCGACAAGATACCAGCTCAACGTCCGGATCGGCGCGATGGTGACGAGATATTCGCCTCCGCCCATCTTTACGATCTCGTTGCTGGCGGCGGCGAGAGAAAGCTCCTCCTTGCGGAGAAGTTCTCCGATGCTGGCGATTATTTCGGGATCCGAGCTGCGGTTCAGAATGCTGTCGCCGTCCTTGCTCATAAGGAACGGATCGCCTTTGCCCGTCTGCTTGAACGCGTCGAGATCCTTGATAATATGTTCGTCGGGGAATGAGATTTCCACGATGATGCCGGCCTGATCGACGTTCGAGATTTTGCTTGCGGGCTTGACGATGTGCCGGACGAACCTCATTTGCTTCAAATTCTGCGTAATCATCTCTTCGTATTGCCATGTCGGCGCAAGCAGCTTCTTTACGGATTCGAGATCGTATTGGAGGTATGTGTTGGTGGAGACGAACTGACCATTCTCCGGGGACAGGATGCTGTATTGGGTGTCCCAGCGCTGGGAGACGTTGAGCAGGCGAAGCCGTTCCATGATGCGGAGCCGTTCGCTGTTGCGCTCATAGGCGCTCTCCAGTAGATGGATCGTCTGCAACTGCTGAATATGGATGTCCTCGCTGAGCAGGAAGCCGAGCGACGACAGCGTAGTGACGCTGCGGTCGATTTCGTTCGCCAAATAGGTGATGTCCTTCTGCTTGAGCGACTGCATTTCGTCCCGGATAACGTTCATGCTCGTCTGTGTTGAAAGCGTATACAATAATATGATCGGTATCAATAAGAGAACGATCAGAGTGATGATTTTGGCGAACGTGTTTTCTCTTAATCGCATCGGTATCCCTCTCTATGTTTTGATATCCCCCAAGAAAAGGGCATGGTTCTAAAGATTGCGGCATGTCGGCACAGGAGAGTCCGCTGATAGAATAAATCATACAGGAGAGTTAAAAAAATTCAATTCAAATTTTTGAAAGGGGGCAATTTCAATGGGTAGTGCGATAAACGAACCGCTTGAAACGACAAGGCGGGGGAAACGAAGCACGCAGCAAGAGCGCGCAAAAGAGAAGCTGAGTCGCACTTGGCCCTTGCATCTCATGCTGCTGCCGGCGGCAATCATTACTTTGATCTTCGCATATGTGCCGATGGGCGGCCTAATTATGGCATTTCAGGATTTCAAGCCGTACGACGGGATGTTAGGCTCGAAGTTTATCGGCCTTGAGCACTTTCGCTTCATGTTCGAATATCCGGACAGCAAGCAGGTCATTTGGAACACTTTGATTATTTCCAGTCTGAAGATCGTATTCGGCCTCATCGTTCCGTTCGCGTTCGCGATTTTGCTGAACGAAGTCCGGAAGATGTTTTTCAAACGGGTCGTGCAAACGCTGGTATACCTGCCGCACTTCATCTCGTGGGTTATTCTCGGCGCTATTTTGACGGATATGCTAGGGAGCAAAGGGATCGTGAACTCCGCGCTGAACGCGATCGGACTGGATTCGGTCTTTTGGCTGGGAAATGGGGACTGGTTCCGATTTACCGTCGTTGTCAGCGACATTTGGCAAAATTTCGGCTTCAACACGATCGTTTTCCTCGCCGCATTGGCAGGGGTGAACCCATCACTCTACGAGGCCGCGGAGGTGGACGGCGCCAACCGCTGGAAGCAGACGACTCACATTACGGTTCCCGCGATGATTCCGATCGCGGTCGTAGTAGGCACACTATCGCTCGGCAACATCCTGAACGGCGGATTCGACCAAATATTCAACTTGTACAATTCGCTCGTGTACGACAAGGGCGATATCATCGACACCTTCGTCTACCGGACGGCGATCCTGAACGGGCAATACAGCTTCGGCACGGCGGTCGGGTTGTTCAAGTCGTTGATTGGCCTGATCCTGATCGTGTTCTCTTACCGAATGGCCTATAAATACGCGGGATATCGAATTTTTTGACAAAGAGGGTGAGAGAACATGTATCATAAATCCAAAGGATATAAAGCGTTTTCAGTTTTCAACTATCTCTTGCTGGCTTTAATCTGCGTCTCTTGCGTATTGCCGCTTGTGCATATTCTGGCCGTCAGCTTCAGCGCAAGCGCTCCCGCGAACTCCAATCTTGTGGGATTATGGCCGATCGGCTTCAATCTCGAGGCGTATACGAAGACGTTGAACAACGACAACTTTCATCACGCGCTGTTAAAAGGGCTGGAGCGTACCGTTCTGGGCACGATCATCGGCATGTCGCTTATGCTGCTTGCCGCCTACGCCTTGTCCAAAGACGGCACGGGCTTTAAGAGCCGTTCGTATTACGTGTGGTTCTTCCTGTTTACGATGCTGTTTAGCGGCGGAATCGTGCCGTCTTACATGCTGATCCGCAATCTCGATCTCATGAATACGATCTGGGCGCTCGTGCTTCCGCTAGCAATCAACGTGTTTAATATGGTGCTGCTCATGAACTTCTTCCGGGCGGTGCCGAAGGAACTGGAGGAGGCGTCGCTGATCGACGGCGCGGGACACTTTCGAACGTTGTTCAGCATTTACCTGCCGATCTCGATGCCGGCGATCGCGACGATCTCGCTCTTTACGATGGTCATGCATTGGAACTCCTGGTTCGACGGATTATTGTATATTTCCGATTATCGAAAGTATCCATTGTCTACCTTCTTGCAGACGATTATCGTGCAGCAGGACTTTAATAAAATCAACCCCGATGTCAACGAACTAAAGAACATTTCGCAGCGGACGGTCAAGTCGGCGCAGATCTTTATCGGCACGCTTCCCATCTTGCTCGTATACCCGTTCCTGCAGCGTTATTTCGTCAAAGGCATCATCCTGGGCGCGGTCAAAGAATAGGCGAGAAAAGGGCATGAATAACAAAATTGTGGTCTTTAACGGCCTTGGCTGCGGCATTATGATTACATTATAACGATTTAGAAAATATCGTTATCTATAACATTATTTAACTTATAGGGGGTAGCAGGATGAAGAAGAAATGGCTTTCTACGCTGCTGGTATTGACTTGCGCGGCTTCCATCGCGGCTTGCTCGGGCAATGAAAGTGGCGGCAGCAACGGCGGTGCGGCAACGAACAAGCCGGACAACACGGGCGGCGAGGCGACGAAAGCGGCGGATGCCGGCGATAACGGCTTCGTAAACGGCAAATATTCGACTCCGATTACATTGACGACGGTATGGGGCTTGAATGAGAACGGCGCGATCTTTAAGGAAGGCGAGACGATCGAAAATAATATTTTGACGCAGACGATCAAAGAACGTCTCGGCATCGAAATCAAATACAACTGGGTTGTTACGAATACAAATGACGCCTACAAAACGAAGCTGCGTCTGATGCTCTCCTCCGGCGAGAAGATGCCGGATGTCGTGGCGTACCGCGGCGATCTGGAGACGGTCAACATGTTGATCGATTCCGGACAGTTTATGCCGGTGGGCGATCTGGTCGACCAATACGCGAACGAAACGTACAAAACAGGTCTCGAGCTTGACCCTGCTATCTGGCTCCCTATCACTCGCGATGGCAGCAAAATGGCGTTGCCGATTCTCGACTATGCCTACAACGGCGACCATGTCATGTGGGTCCGCCAGGACTGGCTCGAAAATGTAGGTTTGCAAGCGCCGACAACTATCGCCGAGCTGGAGACGGTTATGGACGCGTTCGTGAACGGCGATCCCGACAAGGACGGTCAGAAAAACACGATCGGTCTCGCCACGGGCTTCAAGAATGGCTTTAACAACTGGATGACGGACATCGGCTTCGTTTTCGGCGCCTTTGGCACCATGCCGGGCCAATGGAACCTGAACACCGAGGGCAAGCTGGAGCACGGCTCCGTCAACCCGGCTGCCAAGGAAGCGCTCGCCAAGCTGAAGGAATGGATGGACAAAGGATATATTTCGCAGGACGCGGCGCTGTATGACGAAACGGCGGGATCCGAGCTGTTTACGAAAGGCGAAGCGGGCATTATGTTCGGACCGAACTGGCTGCCGGCATGGCCGTTCCCGGATCTGAAAACGAACGTGCCTGGCGCGACGTTCAAGGCTTATCCGGTACCGGGCGGCAACGACGGCAAGATCGGCTCCGCGGGCGGCAACCCTCCGTCCAACGGTTATCTCTTCATTAACAAGGACGCCAAACATCCGGAAGCGGTGCTTCATTACTACAACTGGTTCTTCGAGAACACGGCCAACCCGCAGCCGGACAGCGAATTCGCCAACGGCTTTAAGGAAGGCTACGATTACGCGCTGCTGCCTGACGGCACGCTGACCGCGGATATCGCGAAGTATCCGGAGCTATTCCCTGGACTAAAGGATAAGGCTGCTCCGCCGCTCTTCTACGCGCTGACTTACGAAGGAGCTCGAATACCGAGCCTGTACGCCGACACGCATGTGAAGCTGGCAAGCGGCGCGGCGGCCGAGACGCCTTACGAGAAACAAGAGTTCAATACGCGTACCAAAGAAAATACGGATGCGATGAAAGTTGTCGTCGACCAAAAGGACATTCGCATGAAAAACTATTACATGGGTCCGCTGACCGAAACGATGCAGAGCAAAAACGAGCTGCTGAACAAGCTGCTTAACGAAACATTCAGCAAAATCATCTACGGCCAGCAGCCGCTGGATTCCTTCGACACGATGGTGGAGAACTGGAACAAGTCGGGCGGCGAGCAAATCACCAAAGAAGTCAACGAGTGGTATGACAAGGCGAAGTAAATGCAAAGTCTATAAAAAAATTAAGGGTTGAAAAATCGATTTTCAGCACCGAGAAGGTTGGATGAAGCTAGAAACTGAGGAGCGGAGCGTAGTGGAACTACGTGAGCACCGGAAGGTTCGGCTGAATGCAAGATTCGACGTCGAATTGACTTCTAGATATACTTCGTGATCAAAATTGTTTTTTAAAACTACCTCTGAAAAAGCAGCCGGCCAACTTTGCGTTTCTCTGTGGGAACTCCAAGGAGGCAGGCTGCTTTTCTCATGTCGATGTAAGCGTTAACGAATATAAACTCTTCTATTTAAAGAAAGGTTAGGAGTGTATACATTCATGCGAAAAAAATGGCTTAGTTGGTTCTTGATCCTGGCAATCGTATGCAGCCTGATTCCGGCGCCGGCTTCCGCTTCGATAGACGATTCCGGCAAGGAGGCAGCCGTTCCGAGCGAGAAGCTCTGGGGGGAAGCGTTAATGCGGGATTGGATCGCGCGAGGGCTGCTATCCGGCTATCCGGACGGCTCGCTGCGCCCGAATGAGCCCGTAACCCGGGCACAGTTCGCGAAGCTTCTAAATACTTTATTCCAATACATAGAAGGCGGCTCCGTTGCGTTCAGCGATGTGGAGAACGGGGCATGGTATGCGGCGGATGTCAGAAACGCGGCAGCTGCAGGCGTAATTTCGGGTTTCCCTGGCGGTTTATTCAAACCAGGCGATCCCATTCGAAGGCAGGATGCGGCAAAGCTTTTGGATACCGCCTTTCATCTCACTTCCTTGAAGAAGGAGTCGGGCAAGGGCCTTTCGGCCTTCTCCGATGCCGCATCCGTTCACGGCTATGCGGCGAAGGCCATCGAGCGACTCGTCTCCGGGGGCTATATGAACGGCTATCCGGACGGCACGATCCGGCCGCTGCGTGCTGTAACGCGTGCCGAAGCAGTCTCCCTGCTGGCTGCGCTGGCTGGCGAAGTCATTGGGAAGGCAAGCGTTATTCGGGAAGCTGTATATGAAGGCAACCTTCTGATTCGCACAAGCGGTGTTCGGATCATGGATTCCACCATAAAGGGCCATGCCTACATTGTGCCAGGGGTTGGAGAAGGCGAAGTGTTTTTCGAGGGAACTTCGATTTTGGGGAATTTGTTCGTAAGCGGCGGCGGAGTGAACAGCATTTATCTGACAGATACCGATGCCGACGAGCTTATTGTTAATAAAAAGGGCGGGTCCGTGCGCATCGTAGTTGGCAAGGGGTCGCATATTGACACTCTCCAGGTAGAGAGCGAGGCGATCATTGAGCTTGAAAATGATGCCCGTATTGACAGCCTTGTTTTCCGGAACGGGGCGGAAGGAAGCGAGCTCCGCGACAATGGCGGCTTCATCGGCGAGATCGTGAACGATGCCGGCATTGCGATTCAGGGAGGCAGCAGTACGAGTCGGCCAAGTCCGACTCCGACATCCCGGCCGGTAACGGGACCAACGACGGGACCAACAACCGGACCGACGGCGAGTCCGACCGCGGAACCGTCCGCCGAGCCCAGTCCAAGCCCGACGACAGAGCCGGAGAAAGCCTGGAGGCTGGTATGGAACGACGAATTCGACCGTTCCGGGGATAATTTGGACGACAACGGAATCGACTTGGACAAATGGGGATACCAGCTGGGCACCGGCGCGCAATACGGGCTGGACGGCTGGGGGAACAACGAACAGCAATATTACAGATCCGAGAACATGATCGTCGACGAAGAGACGGATATGCTGATCGTGACCGCCAAGAAGGAGACGCACCAAGGCAAGCCGTATACGTCCGGCCGGATTTATACGGAACCGACATTCTCCCAAACGTACGGCAAGTTCGAAGCCCGCATGAAGCTGCCCGCAGGCGAAGGCGTCTGGCCAGCGTTCTGGATGATGCCGAAGGACAGCGAATACGGCGTCTGGGCAGCCTCGGGCGAGCTCGACATTATGGAGGCGCGCGGACGGCTTCCGGAGGAGGTCGGCGGAACGATCCATTTCGGCCGCAATTGGCCGAACAACAAAGCGACGGGAGACGAGTACCATTTTCCCGAAGGAGAAGACATTACGGGTTTCCATACGTACGGCGTGGAGTGGGAGCCGGGAGAGATTCGCTGGTACGTGGACGGGAATTTGTATCAAATCTTAAATAATTGGGATAGCTGGGGGGCGGACCAGCCGGCGAAATACGCCTATCCGGCACCGTTCGATAAGCCGTTTTACATGATTTTGAACCTCGCGATCGGCGGCAATTACGACGGCGGGAGACTGCCGAAGGAAAGCGATCTTCCCGCTCAGATGCTTGTCGATTACGTACGTGTGTACGAACCGGATGGCTGGGAATACCGCGAGCCCCTCGAACCGCAAATTGATGCGGAGCCATATCCCGATGTATATAAGGCGCCCATAAACGGCAATTTCGTCTACGACGGCGAGTATGGGGAGACCTTTACGAACGTTACGGAGGCCGGCCAGTCTTTGAACGAGGACTTCTGGAATTTCGTGACCGTAGGCACGTTTCTCGGCCAAGCAACGGTTTCTGTGGAAGAACTCGACGGAAAGCGGTTCGCCAAAGCCGATATCGAAGCCGGAGGAAACGCGGCCCATGCGGTACAGCTTATTCAGAACGTGACGCTGGGCAAAGGCAGATGGTATAAGCTGTCGTTCGATGCCAAGTCGAACGCAAGCCGCACGATGACCGTCAAGCTCGGCGGCGGGGAGAACCGGGGCTGGTCGGTCTACTCCGACAGTCTGGAGGCAAGGCTGAACGATTCGTTGCAAGGTTACGAAATGACGTTCCAGATGACGGCGGAGACGGATACGCTGGCGCGGCTGGAATTTAATATGGGACTCGCCACAAATCCCGTCTGGATCGGGAATGTGAAGCTGGAAGAAGTGGCTGCGGCGGATCCGTACAAGGAAAATGATCCCAAGACGCCGCTGGCGGACGGCAATCACGTATTTAACGGCAACTTCGATCTCGGACACTTGAACCGACTCACTTACTGGAAGCTTTCCACGAAAGCGGGAGCGGAAGCGGTTGTCTCGGTAGATCCGGTCGAGAGGCAGCTCGAAGTAAGCATCTCCCGGGCAGGGGGCGAGGCAGGGGACATCGTGCTTGCGCAGAGAGGGATCGAGCTTATTGAAGGCAATGATTATTCCCTGTCGTTCCAAGGAAGCGCCGCAGCCAACAGAACGGTAACGGTTGCGTTAGCTTCGACGGACGGCGCTGTCTACGACGAGGAGCAAGCAGCGCTTGAGCCCGGCGATTTGACGGGCCGTAGCGTATCCCTTCGCATGGATGGAGCTACCGATCGCAACGCGGTATTGCTGTTGATGTTCGGCGGAGCGGATGCCGATGTTCGGATGGATGATATTCGTCTGACCAGGCTGACGAACAATAACGTAGGAGAACCCGATCTGAATGCGCAATTCCCGCTGAAGAACGGCGATTTCTCCAATGGCAAGTTATTCTGGAGCGAGCATGTGCAGGGGCGGTATGACGGTTGGGACGGAGCTACGTCGTTCTCCGTTGCGGAAGGCGCCATGAATGCTTTCGTGTCCAGCACGGGCAACAATCCTTGGGATGTCATGTTGATGCAGACCGACTTCGAGCTGGCGAAAGGGCTGACCTATGTCGTATCCGTCGACGCCCGTTCGACCGTCGCGAGGGAAACCGAGCTGGTCGTGGATTCCGGCAATACGAGGCTGCTATCGGAGCGGGTCGGCTTGACTTCGGAGTGGCAGACGTTCAGCTACGAGCTTCCTGTTACGACAGACGTGACGGCTTCCTTTAAGATGCTGCTCGGCAAGCTGGACGGCGCTGCGGCGCTGTCCGCGCATGAAGTATATGTGGACAATGTCAAGCTGGAGTTGAAAGGGGCGCGTGACGCGGCATTCCTGGCGAAGAACGGTTATTTCGACGATGGGTTGGCTGGCTGGAACAGTCATGTGCAGGGCGTCTATGACGGTCCGTCCGCGGCTGCGGTATCCGGGGAATCAGGCGCGCTTAAAGCTGATATCGGGCACGCCGGGCTGAATCCTTGGGACATCGTGGTCTCGCAGGACGCGGTGGAGCTGAAGAAGGGCAAAACGTATATCGTGAAGTTCGATGCCCGCTCGACGATGCCGCGCATCATTGAAGTTACAGCAGAGAACGCGGCTTACACGCGGTTCTTGAATCAGCCTGCACGGCTGGAAGATTACACGCAAACCTACAGCTACGAATTTACGATGAACAGCGACGAGAACGCGAGTCTCAAATTTCTACTCGGCAAGATGGCGAATCAGGACGGGACGATCGGTCATGAGCTGTTTATCGATAACGTAAGATTCGAGTTGAAAGGCGCCATGGAGGCGACTGGCGAAAAAGCCCGCACGTCGAACGACATTACGTTGCCGAAGCCCCCAGCCGTCTCCCCGGACGCGACGGGAAATCTGATCGATGCTCCGATGACTCTTATGTTCGCTGACTCGGCGGTCTGGCGGGAAGGCATCTATGCCGTAATCGTCAACGGCGAGGCATTGGAACTGGGCGATTATACGATCGGCGCCGGAGCGATTACGCTTGCGGCGGGCGTGCTGGGACAACCGGGCATGTATGCCATTACGATCAAAGCTGTCGGCTACGAGCCTGCTTCCGTCTCGCAGGAAGTGCTGGCCGAAGAGATGTGGACGCTTGTCTGGAACGACGAATTCGACGGAACGGGCACGCAGCTTGACGACAACGGCCTTGATCTGGCGAGATGGGCCTACCAGCAAGGAACGGGCAGCGATTACGGCCTCGACAGCTGGGGGAACAACGAGCTGCAATATTACAAGAAAGACAACGTAAAGGTTGAGAATGGCAGCTTGCTACTGGAAGCGAAACCGGAAACCTACGGTGGCAAGACGTATACGTCGGGAAGGTTGTGGACGTCCCCGACGTTCGGCAAGGCATACGGCAAATTCGAAGCCCGCATGAAGCTCCCTGCTGGGCAGGGACTTTGGCCGGCGTTCTGGTTGATGCCGAGGGATTCCGAGTACG
>NZ_BDQX01000171.1:449268-449588 GCF_003112455.1 Paenibacillus agaridevorans | reverse complement strand
GCGGCTGGGCCTCCTCCGGCGAGATCGATATTATGGAAGCGAGAGGGCGGCTGCCGGAAACGGTGGACGGCACTATCCATTACGGCAAGGGAGCGCCTAATAATAAGGCGGCCGGCTCACATTACGTGTTCCCGGAAGGCGAAGATTTTACCGATTTCCATACGTATTCGCTGGAATGGGAGCCGGGAGAGCTGAGATGGTACGTGGACGGCAATCTGTACCAGACGATTAATGATTGGCATAGCTGGGGGGCGGGTCAGCCGGACAAATACGCGTTCCCGGCTCCGTTCGACAAGGAGTTCTACATCATTATGAATCTT
>NZ_BDQX01000171.1:448205-449200 GCF_003112455.1 Paenibacillus agaridevorans | reverse complement strand
TAGGGGGCAATTACGACGGCGGACGGCTGCCGGACCCCGGTGCTTTCCCTGCCACAATGGAGGTCGATTACGTCCGCGTATACGAATTGACGGGGCGGCCGTATTTGGAGCCGGTTGAGCCGCGGCTTGTCGCTGACGAATTCCCCGAAGGCGGCAAGGAAGCCGTAGGCGGGAATTTCTTGTACGACATCGGCTTTGCGGAGGGCATTAACAGCGTGACGGATGCTGCGCCGGACATGGATCCCGTCTATTGGAACTTCCTGCACGATAATCAGTTCGGCGGCTCCGGGACGGCGAGCGTCGAGACGATAGACGGAGCGAAGTTCGCCAAGCTGGATCTGACCGCGGGCGGCAACGCGAATTACGCTTTGCAGCTCATTCAATATTTGACGCTGGTCAAAGGCAAGTCGTATAAGCTTAGCTTCGACGCGAAAGCGTCGGCGTCCCGGAATATGAGCATCAAGTTCGGCGGGGATGCCAGCAGCAATTGGGCGATCTATTCCGACAACTTCGATGCGGGATTAACGGAAGTCGTGAAATCCTACGAATATCGGTTCCAGATGACTGGCGACACCAACGCGGCGGCTCGCTTGGAATTCAACGTGGGGCAGAATGTTGCCGATGTCTGGATCGGCAAGGTCCGCGTCGAGGAGATCGACATGGTAAACACGCCGGACGATCCCAAGAAGCCGCTGGACAACGGCAATCACGTCTACAACGGCTCCTTCGATTTGGGGACGATGGACCGCATGAAATATTGGCATGTATATGCGGGAGGCACGGTTTCGGCGGTGCTGGGAGTGAAGCCCGACGAACGTTATTTGAGTGCGAGTATCGAAGCAGGCGGCGCGTCTCCTTCGGATATCGTACTGAGTCAGAAGGGCATCGAGCTGCTGCAGAGCGATACGTACCGGCTGTCGCTGGAGGGTTGGGCGGACGGCGCGCGAAGCATCGAGGTGCGGCTGCGGGGCAAGGACGGCGCCGTCTTTGCCGGA
>NZ_BDQX01000171.1:442539-448134 GCF_003112455.1 Paenibacillus agaridevorans | reverse complement strand
ATTCAGCGTGCTGCTCGGCACGGAACGGGCAACGATTGCCGTAGCGGAGTTCGATATGCCGGCCGGCGTGTCGGACGCGGAGGCGGAGCTTGACATTGCGCTTGGCGGCTCTTCGGTTGACGTTTACCTGGACAATGTGACCCTGATTCGCACGTCGAACCGAAATGTAGATTTCTCGGGAGTTGATCTGTATCCCGTGCGCAACGGCGACTTCCATTTCGGTCTGAGCGGTTGGGAGCCGTTTGTCCAGGGCGGTGCGGCGACATTCGAGAACGTGGGGGGCGAGGCACGTATTAACGTGACGAACGTCGGCTCAGCCGGTTGGAACATTATGTTGAATCAGTCGAATCTGAAGCTGGAAGGCGGCCTGACCTACGTCTTGTCCTTCGAGGCTTTCGCGAGCGTAGCCCGCGACATCGAGGTATCGCTGGAGAACGCGGGTTATGTCAGGCGGTTCTTCTCTGGAGCGCTTGCGTTGACGGGGGAGAAACGGCGCTTCGAATTCGTCTTCAGAATGCCGATGGACGAAATTTTGGCGCTCAAAATCATGACCGGCAAGACGGCTAACAGCCCGGCCGGAGCGCACTCCGTTACGATCGACAACGTCAAGCTAGCCGTGCAATACGCGCCGCTTCTGCAGCCCTCGACCGTCATGCCGGACGAATCGGATAATCGCATCGGCGAAGCCGTTGCGCTGCTTCATTCTCCATCGGTTGGTTGGGCGGAAGCGCTGACGCAGGTCGCGGTGAACGGGATGGCGCTGGACGCCGGTTTGTACGAGAAGGGCGACGGCGAGATCGTCATCGCGGCGGAAGTTTTTGCGGAAGAGGGACTTTACGATATCGTGCTGAAGTCGACGGGATATGCGGATGTCGCGGTACGTCAGCAGATGCTGGCCGGCGACGGCAACCTTGTCCTGAACGGCAGTATGTCGCAAGGGCTAGCGAATTGGGAAGTGTGGGAAGGCGAAGGCGGGGATTCTACGGTTACAGCGGAGAACGACGCGGCCAAGGCCGTTATCCATTGGCACGGGGGGATGCATCCCGCCTGGAACGTGCCGATAGGGTGGTCGACGCAGTTCACCCAATCCGGCATCAGGCTGGAGGCCGGCAAGACGTATGAGCTCAGCTTCAACGCGTGGTCGACGGAAAGCAGGCCTATTGTTACGGAACTTGGCGGTTACAACAATAACCAGTCGGTGACATATGCTTTGACGACGAATTCGGACGACGTTCACAAGACAACGCTGCGTCCTTCGTCCAATGTGAACCTGTCGCTGAAATTTCTTCTTGGCAATGTCGTGAGCGGGGCGTTAACGACGCCGGACGAGGAACATACCGTCTTTATCGACAACGTTGCGATCAAAGAAGTGAAGGCTCCCCCGGTCCTTGCCGCCGACTCGGTTGACAATAAGCTGGGTCAGACCATCGCGTTGACCTTCGACGATGACGCGGAGTGGCGCGCGGCGGTAGCTCGCGTGCTTGTAAACGGCGCGGCGGCTTCGCCCGCGCAGGTGACGATGGAAGCAGGCGTCATCACGCTTGCTGCGGAGCTATTCCCTGCTATCGCGACTTATTCCATCGCGATCGAGGCGCCGGGCTATGGCGTTGCATCGGTGCAGCAAAAGATGCTGACGGCAGCGCCTAATGTGGCGCTCCCTCGTGCTGGCGGCGCCAGCGCGTCTAGCGAAAACGGCGCTGCCGGGGCCGCTTCTCGCGCGTTCGACGGCAACGCCGGCACGCGTTGGGAGTCCGTCACCGGAGCGGACCCGCAGTGGCTCGCCATCGATCTTGGCGGCGTTTATGCGCTGGACGGCATTACGCTCCAATGGGAGGGAGCTTACGCCAAGGCATACAAGCTGCAGGCATCAACCGCCGTCGTTCCGGGCGAGGGAGATTGGGTCGATCTGTTCAGCGAGGCAAACGGCAACGGAGGACTGGACGAAATCGCGCTTGGCGGAGAAGAGGCAAGGCATATCCGGATGTACGGCACCGTTCGCGGCACGCCTTGGGGATATTCGCTATGGGAGCTTGAGGTGTACGGCTCGCTTGTAAGCGAAGGGGACGGCTCGTTCTGACTTGGAAACGTGCCTACTGGAACATTCCAGGTGCGGACGAAGGCTGCAGGGAGTGGTCCCAGTGCAGACAGCAACAAATAGTGAATGGAGAAAAGGGTTCTTACCACATGGTAAGGGCTCTTTTTTGTTTTTCGGAAAAGTGTGCCTAACTGTAAGAGTAGATCGATTTGGTCGACTTAAATTAGAAAAAGTGTGCGTAACGGGAGGAGTAGATCGATGTGACTTAAATACGGATAAGTGTGCCTATCGGAAAGAATAGATCGGTGTGACCGACTTAAATTCGGAAAAGTGTGCCTAACGGTAAGAGTAGATCGATGTGACCGACTTAAATTCGGAAAAGTGTGCCTAACCGGAAGAATAGATCGGTGTGACCGACTTAAATTCGGAAAAGTGTGCCTAACGGAAAGAGTAGATCGGTGTGACCGACTTAAATTAGGAAAAGTGAGCCTAACGGGAAGAGTAGATCGATGTGACCGACTTAAACACGGACCTAAAATAAAAATGATGATTTAATGAAGATTCCACCCTTATATATTGCGTCATAATTAAATATATGATACATATTAAATAATGAAAATGAGTGCTAATAGATGAATGCAACCAAAAAAAGAGATGAACCTACGAGGAGAGAGCGAGTATGGAGAGAGAGCTTGCGCTAGAAATTGTGAGAGTTACGGAGCTGGCGGCATTGGCTTCGGCGCCATGGATGGGCCGTGGAGACAAAAACGGAGCAGACGGAGCCGCAACCTCCGCAATGAGAGCGATGTTCGATTCGGTGTCGATAAGGGGAACGGTCGTCATTGGCGAAGGCGAGATGGATGAGGCGCCCATGCTATACATTGGCGAAGAGGTGGGCAGCTTGAACGGTCCCGAGGTCGACGTCGCAGTGGATCCGTTGGAAGGGACCGAGATCGTCGCCAAAGGGCTGAATAACGCATTGTCCGTCATTGCAGTCGCGGGCAAAGGTCAATTGCTGCATGCGCCGGATATGTATATGGAGAAGTTGGCTTACGGGCCTGCTTTGGTCGGCAAGCTCAGCATAACGGATCCCCTGGAGGAGACTCTGTCCAAAGCGGCGGAAGCACTGAACAAAAAGGTGTCTGATCTGACGGTGATGATTCTCGACCGTACCCGTCATGAGGCGAACATCAAAGTGCTAAGGAAGGTTGGCGTTCGCATCAAATTTTTATCCGATGGGGACGTAGCAGGGGCTATGGCGCCGGCTTTTCCGGAGGCGGGAATTGATTTGTACGTGGGATCGGGCGGTGCGCCGGAAGGGGTGCTCGCGGCTGCTGCGCTGAAATGTCTAGGAGGCGAATTGCAGGGGAGATTGATGCCCGCCGACGCGGCGGAATACGACCGCTGCATCGCGATGGGCATTGCTGAGCCTTACAAGGTGCTGACGATGGAAGATATGGTCGGAACGGAGGATGTTATTTTCGCGGCTACGGGGGTCACCCCGGGCGAATTTCTTGGCGGCGTCCGATATTTCCCGGATGAACGGGCGGAGACCCATTCCATCGTCATGCGCGCCAAAACAAAAACGGTTCGTTTCGTGCGCTCCATTCACTATTTGCCCAACAAGACATTCCTCCAGACAGCGCGTTGAATGTTGTATTGGCGACGAGTGGTAACCTCGTTAGCGAATCGGAATAATTTTCTCCTACTTGGAGTAGAAGCACATATGTCTTACGCAAAAGAGGGCAGTCCTCAAAGTCTCCGTTGGATGACTTTGGGGATTGCCCTCTATTTGCTCAAGACTATATGCCGACCATCCCGGCTTACAGCCGCTATCCGCGCGCTACTAGTCCAGCGGAGGCGTCGTCACGCCCTCGCGTTCCGCCTGCTTGCGGTGAGCGATGCGGCTGGCCGCGGACGCCGCGATGGCACCGACGATATCGTCCAGGAAAGTGTGGATCTCGCCTTCCGTCTTGCTGTTAAGCCTAACGAGGATGCCCGGTTTCACTTTGTCGATGAAGCCGAAGTTCGTAAACCCGATGCTGCCATACACGTTGACGATCGATAAGGCCAATATTTCATCGCAGCCGTACAAGCCCTCGTCATGTTGAATCATCTCCTGCAATGGGGGCAGCAGCTTGCCCTCCTCCGCCAGCATATCAAGCTGAATGCCGGTCAGAACGGCGTTCTGCACCTCGCGCTTCGACAACACGGCATCTACATGAATCATACATTCGTCCAGCGTCAGCTCAGGGAAATAATCCTTCTGCAGGAAATGCACGAGCTCGGCAATTTCCATTTTGGTGACTCCGCGTTTCTCCAGCCATTCTTCTGTGGCTTCAGCCACCTTTTTACTATTTAAGCTATATTTTGCGGGATTGCTCATCTTCTTTGTTCCCCCTCATGATTTTGTGGACAAAACTGGTCTAAAACAGGGAAGGGCTCGTATACATAGTACTACAAATAAGGAGTTGTACAAAGCCGACAGGCAATATTCATTGGGGAGGAATTGTAATCATGGTTCAAAAAAGATGGATTCGCCATACCGCATTAACCGCCGTACTCGTATTGCCGGTCATTACGGCAGGCTGCGGACTGTTCTCGCAGCAAACAAGCAAGTCGATCGATCCGCCACCGTCACAGGTGGAAACGACGGAAAACAACGACCCTACCGGACAGGCTCCGGTGGACGGGCAAGCGGGGGGCTCCAGCCTGACCGTGTATTTGCAAGATCGAAACGGTTACTTGGCGCCAATCTCGATTCCGATCGCTTACGGAGCCGAAGAGATGCCGGGACAGAAGGCGCTGGAGCTGATGGTGGATGGTGGCACATACGCGTCTACGCTGCCGGAGGACTTCCGCGCGCTGATACCGCAAGGCACACAGATTTTGAGCTACAACTACGATAAGGAGCGTCAGATCGCCCAAGTCGACTTCTCCGAGCCGTTTATTAGCTACAACGCGGCGGACGAGCGTGACATTATCGAATCCATCACTTGGACGCTGACCGCCATGAGCGGTATTAAAGGCGTAGAACTGTCCGTGCAAGGCGAACCGTTGACAGAAATGCCAGTAGCGGGATTCCCGATTAATGGCGAGCTTACCCGTGCAATCGGCATTAACATCGAGCTGGCGGACGGCGTCGCCATTACGAACTCTTCGCCTGTGACGCTGTACTTCTCGGCCGATACGATGAACGACGAACAATATTACGTGCCGATCACTCGCTTGATCTCCCGAGCAGATTCGCCGGCATTGGCGGCTATGGATGAGCTCATTGCGGGGCCGCTGAACAAAAAGGCGTTAAACAGCGTTATTTTGCCGGATGTGGAAGTAGCGAGCATCGAAGAGAAGGACGGCATTGTCTTTGTAGACCTGGAAGACGCCGTTTATGAATCGGGTCATCAATTGCCGGCGGAAATGCTGCAAGCAGTCGTGCTTTCCTTGACGGAGACGACGGGAGAAGCCGAAGTCCAGATCCGCATCAATGGCGAGTCCAATCTGGTGGACACCAACAACAACGATTACAGCAAGCCGGTCGGCCGGCCGCATCATGTGAA
>NZ_BDQX01000171.1:395046-442421 GCF_003112455.1 Paenibacillus agaridevorans | reverse complement strand
GCGGGGGGTTCGCCCCTTTCTCTATGTGGTCGCGGAGATGCAATTATTAGCTATGCTCCGATGCCAGGGTGCAATTGCGGGTACACTTTGTTAAAATAGGAACGACCTGCAAGAGTCGGTCGGAGACGGATAATAGTTCAGGAGGCATACATAAGATGAGAAACGACGGTCGACAACCGAATGGACTTCGTTCGGTCACGATAACGCCAAACGTAAATAAACATGCGGAAGGTTCGGTCATGATCGAATTTGGCGACACAAAAGTGATTTGCACCGCAAGCGTGGAGGAGCGCGTCCCGCCTTTTATGAAGGGACAAGGAAAAGGCTGGGTAACTGCGGAATATGCGATGCTGCCGCGCGCGACCCATTCCCGCAACCATCGGGAAGCGGCTAAGGGCAAGCTGACGGGCCGTACGATGGAAATTCAACGGCTGATCGGCAGGGCTTTGAGATCGGTCGTCGATCTGCAAGCGCTGGGCGAACGCACGATTACGTTGGATTGCGATGTCATCCAGGCAGACGGCGGCACCAGAACAACTTCGATTACGGGCGCCTTTGTTGCATTGGCA
The DNA here is from genome assembly GCF_003112455.1 of Paenibacillus agaridevorans. Lineage (GTDB taxonomy): Bacteria > Bacillota > Bacilli > Paenibacillales > Paenibacillaceae > Pristimantibacillus > Pristimantibacillus agaridevorans. The sequence continues at coordinate 441,852 of NZ_BDQX01000171.1, read as the reverse complement.
ATCGCCGTAAACAAGCTGTCCGCAACTGCCAATTTCTCCAAATTCCCGATCCGCGACTTCCTGGCTTCGGTCAGCGTAGGGGTCATTGGGGAGCGGGCATTGCTTGATCTGAACTACGAAGAGGATTCCAAGGCGAAGGTCGACATGAACGTCGTTATGACGGGGCAAGGTCGATTTGTTGAAGTGCAGGGGACAGGCGAGGAAGCAACGTTCTCCCGGGAAGAACTGAACGAGCTGCTTGCGTTGGCGGAAGGCGGAATCAACGAGCTGTTCGCGAAGCAGCGCGAGGTGCTGGGACCGATCGCCGACCGGATCAGAGGTTGACCGTATGGGAGAGGGCAATATTATTGCAGGAATCCGAGACGGATTAGGGAATGACGCCATTGTCGTCGCGACGAAAAATAACGGTAAATTAAAAGAATTCGCCCATGCGTTGGGTAAGCTGGACAAACGCGTCCTTAGTTTGCACGACTTCCCGGAAATTCCGGATATTGTTGAGGATGGAGACACTTTTGCGGCGAATGCCCGAATTAAAGCGAAGACGACTGGCGACGCATTAGGCGTACCGGCGCTTGCGGACGACTCGGGTCTGCGCGTTGAAGCGCTCGGCGGAGAGCCGGGCGTCTATTCGGCCCGATATGCAGGGGAAGGAGCGGCCGACGAAGAAAATAACGCCAAGCTGATTCGGGAGCTTACGAGCATCGGCGCCAGCTGTTCGGAGCAGCGACTGGACGATGGTTCTCGGCAACTCAGCAAAGCGCAGTTCGTCTGCGCCCTTGCGCTGTACGACCCTGCCACAGGAGAATTCGTGGAAGCGGAGGGCACGGTAGACGGCGTCATCACGGACAAACCGCACGGAGCCGGAGGTTTCGGCTACGATCCTCTCTTCTGGCTTCCGCAGCTTGGCAGAGGCATGGCGGAGCTGAGCAAGGAGGAGAAGGGAGCAATCAGCCATAGGGGAGATGCGCTTCGAAAGCTTCTTCCTCTACTTATGAAGCAGCAATAATTTCGAGCGATGTCTCCTAATGAAGCGGCTGCTCCTAAAGTGTTAGCGTGACATGAAAACATACTGAATTACAAACGAAAGGACCTCGAATTCCACTTTATTGTGGGGGTTGAGGTCCTTTTTCTTGAAGAAAATCGCTTTTTATTCTCTCAGCCTACGCTTACCTTGTAATGCTTCAGCCACAGGTTGACCTGGTACAAATACGCGAATATCTGCGGGCCTGACATCAGTTGGCCGAACCAAGGAATGTTGGACTTCGCAGAATCGGATTCCGCCAACGACCTGACTTTCTTTATATCGATCAAAGGAAGAATCGGGGAGTTCGGATCGTTTAGCACGTCGAGCAATAGCTCCTTGACCGCGGTCAAATAGTTGGGGTTATGCGTTTTCGGGTAAGGGCTTTTTTTGCGATAGAGCACATCGTCCGGCAGAACGCCTTGCAGCGCCTTGCGAAGAATGCCCTTCTCGCGGTCTCCCGCCGTCTTAATCTCCCAAGGGATGTTCCACACGTATTCGATCAGCCGGTGATCGCAGAACGGGACGCGCACCTCGAGACCCGCCGCCATGCTCATCCGGTCCTTGCGGTCCAGCAGCGTCGGCATAAATCTCGTTATGTTGAGGTAGGACATGCGCCGCATCCGGCTTAGCAGTTCATCCTCGCCGACCAGCTTCGGAACTTCGGCCACGGCATCGGCGTAACGGTCGTTGATATACTCCTGCGGCTTGATCCAAGCGGCCACCTCCGGGGACAGGAGGTCTGCGCGCATAGCCGTAGCTAGCGACCAAGGGAACGTATCGGCCCTCAGCGCTTCCTCGCGGTGGAACCAAGGGTAACCGCCGAATATTTCGTCCGCAGCTTCGCCTGACAATGCCACGGTTGCGCCTTTCTTGATCTCGCGGCAGAAGAGCAGCAACGACGCGTCAACATCGGCCATGCCTGGCAGATCGCGGGCAAGCGTAGCGTCCAAAAGCGCGTCGACGAGTTCGGGCGTGTCGAACTGGATCGGATGATGGACCGTTCCGAGATGGGAGGTCATCCGTTCAATCCAGGGCGCGTCGCTGTTCGGCTGAAAGGCATGTGCCTGAAAATGTTTGTCATTATCCCGATAGTCAACGGAATAGGTATGCACATTGCCTTGCCCATTAGCATCATAATATTGGACCGCAAACGTCGTTAGAGCGCTGGAATCGAGGCCTCCAGACAGCAGCGTGCAGACAGGCACGTCAGAAACAAGCTGACGTTCTACTGTATCACGCAACAACTCTCCGACATGTTTTGCCGTCTCCTCGACGGAATGCTCGTGAGGCGTGCTTCGAAGCTGCCAATAAGTGATCGTTTTGACTCCGGCACGGCTAACGACCATGCATTGACCGGGTTTCAGTTCAGTGAGATTTTTATACACGCCATGGCCCGGCGTGCGCGCGGGACCCATGACAAAGATCTCCGCGAGTCCTTCGGCACCAACTTCGGCTTTCACGGCGGAGTGCTCCAGAATGCATTTCGGCTCGGATCCGAACAGGAAAAGCCCGTCGACTTTGCATATAAACAAGGGCTTTACGCCAAGCCGGTCGCGCGCGAGGAACAGCTCCTGCGCTGTCACATCCCAGATTGCAAATGCGAAAATACCGTTAAACCGCTCGACGCAGGAGCGGCCCCATTCCATGAAAGAGACGAGCAGCACTTCGGTGTCGCACGTCGTCGTGAACGTTCTTCCTCTGCTTTGCAGCTCCTTGCGGAGCTCGGGCGCGTTGTACAACTCGCCATTATAGACAACGATGTATTGATCGTCGCCCGTGTACCTGATCATCGGCTGGGCGCCATTCTCGGGATCGATGACGGACAAGCGGCGATGTCCTAGCGCGCAATGCGCGGAAATCCAGGTGCCGGCGGCGTCCGGCCCGCGCGGCGCAAGCGTTTCGGTCATGCGCTCCAGATCGGCACTTTCCCGGGTCAAGTCACTGTTCCAATCGATCCAGCCGGTAATTCCACACATCTATCTCATTCCTCTCTATGCTGGACTCCAGTTGCGATAATAAACAGTTATATGCGGAAAAAAGGGATAAAATGTCTGTCCACAAGGGGAAGCTAAGGAAGGCATAACCCGAAGTTTGTCGCAAGCTGTACAAGCGATGGAGGTGAATTCAGATAATGGAAGGTCAAGGCGAGCAATTGCACGGAAGCGACGAAGAACGGCAGCATCTCTATGTATCCGTCCAGGCGGGGCAAATATTGACCGATCCCGAGGCGGCCGCTTACGAGTTGGATATCGTTGCGAACGAAGAGGAAGTATCGCGTCTTCGCGAGCTGTTCGAAGAGCTGTCGAGCATGGCGGAGGCGGAGCTTGGCTATTACGCAAGGCCTGTCGCTAAGAGCGACCATGACGAAACGATTAACGGCGCCAGCGATGAAATCATTACGAGGATCTACCGGTTGTTATACGAATGCGGCACGGAATCCACGCGGAGACATATTTCCTCTATGGGGCTTCTATAGCCAGCTTCATCATCCCGATCACTAATGGCGGCCAGGCCTCACTGCCGCCTTTTTGCCTTCTAAATTCAAAACAACAACCGCCCGGTGATCCGGGCGGTTGTTGTTTTGGTCGGACACCGGAGCCTTGCCGTTAAGCGGGCGGCGGCGTTTCCTCCCTGTTTTTGCGTGTTCGGATGTACAGCTCGTACGATTTGACTCCTACGATCTTGACGATCATGTAGATCGGAATGACGAGCAGGAAACCGACGATGCCGGCTATGTCCCCGCCTACCAGGACGAGAATGATCGTGGTCAGCGGGTGAATATCCAGCTTTTTGCCGAATACGTAAGGCGCGATCAGATTATCCTGAACCTGCTGGGCCGCGAGAATGATCACCAGCGACCAGATGGCCGTAGCCGGGGACACGATCAGCCCGATGATCACGATCGGAATGCTGGACAGGATCGCGCCGATGACAGGGAAGAAGTTCAAGATGACCGCGACCACCGTTAGCAGAAGCGCGTAGGGCAGCCCGATAATAAGAAAGCCGATGTACATAAGAACGCCGAGCGCCAGATTGACGATAACCCTTCCGACGATAAAATTGCTTAACGCCTGATCGATGTCCCCCAGCATGGAACGGCCATCCTCCTTATAGCGGGAAGGAAAAAACCACACGAGCCGATTTTTGAACTTGCCCCCTTCCTTCAGCATGTAGAAGAGCATGATCGGGAAGGTGATCAGCACGATCGCAAAGTCGGAGAAGAAGGTGAACAGACCGGATACAGAGCTGCTAACCACGTTAAAACCTTTGTTCAATAACTCGGTGACCTGTCCCGAAATGTCCGTGTTGGCAGGCAGCAACGGCGCGATAAACTCGTTGTCGCTCAACTTCTCGAGCTGTTCGTTGATGCCCGCGAATATGGCTGGAGCGTTATGCACCAAGTTCATCACCTGGCTCTTCAGAGAAGGCCAGACTCCGATGAAGAACACCGCGAGCAGCAAGGAAATAACGAGGTAAAGCAGCAGAATGGCGAGCGATCGGTTCAGCTTCTTGCCTTCCAAATAATCGATGAGCGGCCTCATCAAATAATAGAAAAACCCGGAGAGCAGAAGCGGCGTCAGAATAATGCTGAAAAGCGAGAGAAGAGGGGTGAAGATGAAGGAGACAAGCGAACTCAAATAAATAATACCCAATACCAACAACACTGCGATACATATCCGTATAAAGACGTTTAGCTTGGTCATCGTTTCTCTCCTGTTCCTGTCCATTCCTAAGCATCGACGCGATGCAACAAATCAGTAATACGCGGGATGAAGCCGCCGGTAGCAACAAAAGAGTCCAGTTGTGTAAAATCCAATATATGGAACCTATTTCTTTACATAGGGTTAGGGGGTATGTTAAATTGTATACAAAGGAGTTGATTGAATTGGATAATACAATACTTGAGGCTACCTCATGCGACCATACTTCCTCTACAGAGCGGAAAAGTCATCATTCCGAAAAAACGAAACGAGGTTTGATGCATCGTCTAAATCGGATCGAAGGGCAAGTGCGCGGGGTGAAGGGGCTGATCGAACGAGACACTTACTGTGATGATGTGTTGATTCAAATTGCTTCGATTCAGTCCGCTCTTAATGGATTGGGGAAGCAGCTATTGGAACACCATTTAAAAAGTTGCGTCGTTGGACGGATCGAAGAAGGTGATCATGAAGTTCTAGACGAGCTTTTGATCACGGTAAATAAGTTGCTAAAATAAGCCAAATAGGGGGATGCTTTAGAAAAAGCAATCCCCCTTTAATTATTTTTTACGCAATCATCTTCCGGCATGCTTCCGCACAACGGAAACAGGCTTCAGCACAACGTTTGCAATGCTCGTGGTGTTCGTGCTTGGCGCATTCATTGCCGCAAGCCTCGCAGACCTCGGCACACAAACGGCAGATATCCTTGGAAAAGGGGCTATTTCTGGACATGGCCGCAGCGGCCAGTGCGCAAATGTCAGCACATTCGCGATCCAGTCGGATGCAATCGGCCATCATCTTAACGTTATCTTCCTTTAGGCAAGCGTCGTAACAGTGATTACATTCCTGCATACATCTCAGACATTCTTCGATACATTGTTTGTAATGTTCATGCATGGGGTACTCACTCCTTTTTTTGGATTCATGTATAGTATACCCCTGTGTACTATATGTGAATCACTTTTGACAACTATACTACAATCAAAAAAAGAATGGCAGGGAACGTTATGAAAACCATCTTAATTGTCGACGATGAAGACAATATTCGCGAGGTTATTCGATCTTATTTACAAAAAGAAGGTTACCGGACGATTGATGTGGAGACAGGGGGTGAAGCCCTTCAGTGTGTGCGCAGTCTGCCGGTGGATTTTGTGATACTGGATTTAATGCTGCCCGATATGGAGGGGGAGCAAGTATGTCAGGCCATCCGTCAAATCGATTCCGTTCCCATTCTCATGCTTACAGCTAAAGTTTCCCAAAACAATCGTATTCGAGGGCTTTCAGTCGGTGCGGACGATTATGTGTTAAAACCATTTGACCCTAGAGAGATTGTGGCGAGGGTTCGAACGATATTACGGCGTTCGGATGATGATGTGCTTCTAGCCGACCGCTTGACGTTTAATCATGGCGAACTAATGATTGATTCGATGAAGCAGCAAGTTTTTCGCTCCGGCGAGCCGGTAAATCTGACACCGAACGAGTACAAAATTTTGCTGTTGCTCGCCAAATATCCGCAACGATGTTTTCAAAGGGACGAGCTGATTGAGCGCGTTTTGGGCCATGATTTTGAAGGTGATGTTCGTACCATTGATCAGCATGTAAAAAATCTCCGTCACAAGATCGAAAGCGATCCGAAAAAGCCGGTTTATCTAGTGACCGTGTACGGTTTCGGATACCGTTTCGCAGGTGAAACGGTATGAATCGTCGACTCTATTCGAGGCTCGCGTTCATTATTATTGGCACTGCGGTCGGCATTGTTTTAGTTTCTAGTGCGGTACTAATTATAACAACACACTACCATTTTCAGATGTATCAATCGCAGGCTTCTGTTGTAGGCCATGACTTAATTGAACTGAATTACCATTTGGAGCTGGCTTTGTTGCAAACGATTATTTGGACATGCATCGTGTCGATTGTGCTGGCGATCGTGCTTGGTTTTTATGTGGCCAAGCGGATCTCGTCCCCTCTCGTCCATATGAAGCATGTGGCTGAAAAGATGACAGTTGGCGAGTGGCACGCACGGGTTTCGCTTTCTGGCACAGACGAACTGGCTGAATTGGGAAGGTCTATCAATACACTGGCGGCGCAGTTGCAGCATCAGGAACAGCTTCGGGTCACGATGACGGAGAACATTGCTCACGAGCTGCGAACACCATTGACTACTCTGAAAAGCCATATGCGGGCGCTGGAAGACGGCATTTGGGAGCCGACCCCGGCGCGCATTCATACCTGTTACGAAGAAATTGAACGCTTGACAGAGCTGGTAGCCGAACTGGAGGATTTAAACCAGCTCGAATCGCCCGGCTTTCAATTGGTACGAAAGGAAGTACGGCTTGTGGAGGTCATTGAACATGCTGTCAATCTAGTCGATGCGTCATATCGGGAGAAGCATGTCCGCTTGGGTTATTCGGTCGATCCGGATATTCGGGCACTCATAGATCATGACCGGATGATTCAGGTTTTGGTGAATTTGCTGAGCAATGCGCTCAAATTTACATCCGAACATGGTGAAGTAAATATATCGGCAGCAGAAGAACAAGCGGAGATCCGGATCGTTGTAGAGGATTCGGGCGAGGGGATTCCTCCCGAAGATCTGCCCAACGTGTTTGAACGCTTTTACCGTGCAGATAAATCGCGAAGTCGCAGAATTGGAGGGAGCGGACTCGGATTAACCATTGTAAAACAGCTCATAGCGGCTCACGACGGGCGCATTAAAGTAGAAAGCGAAAAGGGTACAATCTTTACGATTCGACTTCCCAAACTCTTAAATGAATCTACACAAGTTCTTCAAAAGTATAAGGTAGATTAGTTGTGTAAGTCGAAATACATTACTGAAAGGAGTAAAGAAAATGAAAAAAGCGCTGATCTTATTTGGTCTTGCCGCTACACTCGTGCTTAGCGCATGCGGTAACGGCAATAATGACACGTCTTCTGAGCCGAATAAAGGTAACAATGAAATACAGAAAGAGGGGGAGAACGGTCACGCCGGCATGGATCATTCCGGTTCAAGCGGGGCTCCGGAAGGGATGCAAAAAGCCGCCAACCCGACGTTTCCCGAGGGAAGCGAGGCCGTCATTACTGATGCGCATATGGACGGTATGAAAGACGCGACAGCTATGGTTGCGGGCGCTTATGACACGACGGTATATACCGTGTCTTACACTCCTGCAAACGGCGGTGAGCGTGTAACGGATCATAAGTGGGTTGTTCATGAAGAAATCAAGGATGCCGGCAAAGAACCATTCAAGCCCGGCGATGAGGTGGTTTTGGAGGCTGACCATATGACGGGGATGGAAGGTGCTGCAGCAACCATTGATTCTGCGGAGCAGACGACCGTCTATATGATCGATTTCACCTCAACGACAACCGGCGAAGAAGTGAAAAACCATAAATGGGTGACGGAAGACGAGCTGGCTTTACCATAGAAAAACAACAACCAAGCCGACGGTTATTCAACCGCCGGCTCTTTCTTCGTGGGGAGCATGATGGAATGTCTGAACGGGTAAATATATATCGGAAAAAATAAAATCAAAGTTTTAGATTAACCGAGTAAGAAAAAATGTGTCATAACGGGATCGCCGGCGATTGACAGGAGGTGTTAATTTGCTGCGGGTGAATAGTAGATCGGGCCGGGCGGCGTTTCGTCCGGCCGATTCTTTATGTCGTAAGTTTTGCTATTCGATGAGGCCCAATTCTTCATATATTGTTCGCGAAACTACACCGTTGGGCAGTAAATGTCGATCGCGTTGAAATTTTTTGATAGCCGCCGTAGTATCCGAGCGGAACTTGCCATTACATTCACCTGTAAAATATCCGCTGCTCTTCAATCGGGATTGGATTAATTGTACGTCTCCGCCAACATCCCCTTCGGCCAAATCTCTAGGATCTTGATTCATGTAGCCAAGCACATGGCCGTGGATGATAACCTTTGTGCCAATCGGGATAAGCTCAAATAATTGCAAAACATCCGTATTATTCATGCGAATGCAGCCATGGCTTTGATGTTGGCCGATAGAATGGGGCTTGTTTGTACCGTGAATTCCATAGTTGCCCCATGGAACATTTAGTCCCAGCCAGCGTGGACCAAATGAAGGTCCCCAGTCCTTCCCTTTATAAGTGATGATGTAAACCCCGACGGGAGTGGGCGTAGACGGGGTGCCGACAGCGACTCTATACTGCTTGATCAGCATGTCTTCTTTAAATACAGTGAGTCGATGTTGGAGTGGAAAAACTTCGATTCGATATTCGCTTATTGGTGCATAAATAGGTAATGGGTCTTTATCGATTGCCATTGCGGATTCTGGCATCAAAGTCCAAATCCATACAATAAGCGGAAGCAATAGTGCGCATTTTAAAAGTCTCAATTGTCGTCATCACCATTCGTAATCAATGATTTCTGCAGCCTAATCGACGCTAGCTATATGATCTCCAACTGCAAGCTAAATATTACTATTGAGCTCACAAAGTTCCATTGAATCCGAACAAATAAAAATCCCCGCTGGCCCAGTAGAATGAAGGGCTCGCGGGGATTTCATTATTTTAAAAATAGTCATATGCCACGTAATGGCGTCCCAGGAGGGATTCGAACCCCCGACAACTCGCTTAGAAGGCGAGTGCTCTATCCGACTGAGCTACTGGGACACTGTTTGATAATATATCATGCCGACCTATGGTTTTGCAAGTAAAAAAATGGAGAAATTCAAAAAAGATTGACGGACATATCGATGGCCATTGAAGATAGAGGACTTTGTTTGGCGCGGACGACCATGCGTGGTATAATCGATCGCAGGATTATTCAGAACCTATTTACGAGCATGCCTTAAGGCGGTGTTATCATTACGACTCCTCAAGAGCCACATAACGATGGCAAGGACAATGTTTATTTATTCCCCAGCATGCTGGATCAGTACCAGATCTCGCTTACGAGGATGCTGGAGGCCGAACAATACAGGGAAGCGAAGGAGCTTCTCCGATTTCTGCTGCAATGCCAGGGGCAGGAGAAACGCCATTATGAGGAATGGGCGAATTTGCTGAGCTGGCTGGACATGGCGTTCCCGGTGGGGAGCGAGGCTGCAGAAGAGAACGCGCAGGAAAGCGGACAGGACGAAGAGGCGCTGCGTGCCGAGCTGCTGAAGCCGCCCGTTCAAGATGAAGCGTATATCAGCCAAGTTCTCTATATCATGCGCAACCATCCTATGATGGACCAGCAGCAGCTGGCGCTGGAGCGCGCCGTCTACATCGATGATCCCGGCGTTGACGCTGCCATCCTGGAATGGCTGAAGGATGAAAGCCTTCATCCCATCCTTCAATTCAAGGCGCTGCAATGTCTTAAGCGGAGAGGGGCGACAGGGGAAATACGGCTTAGACGGCTGGATGAGGATGTCATGCTGGAAATCGAAGCGACCCCGCTGTCGCTAGAGGAATTCCCGGCTCCGGTGGGCGACATCCTGGAGCGTACGATCGCGGTTGCGGAGGTTGACGACCCGACGCTGCCTCATTTCGCCACGGAATTATGGAAGGAGAGCCTGCAATTCCTTTATGGGACATCGGCTTACGGGTGGATGCTTAGAGACGAGGATGCGACGGTGGATTGTTTCGCGGCTGCGCTGCATCTTACGCTGCATCTGACGGTGTACGGCTCGGCGAACGACGACGATATACGCGATACATATGGCATTTCCGACAGTCTCAGATTTCGTTATGAACAGGCTTGCCGAACGCTCAGAGGCATCGCGATGCTGCTGCAAACGGGCGGCGATGAACATCAGCCTTGATAACTTGTCCATCTTTGTTTATAATAGAATGGTTTATGTAACGTGAAAACTATGGATGCATGCGCATTTTTGGAGGGGAAGGCATAAAATGAAAGCAACTTGGGAAAAAATAGACAAGAACATCGTATCTATCGATGTTGAGGTGGACGCGGACAAAGTGACCGGCGCTCTGGATCAAGCCTTTAAGAAAGTGGCGGCGAAGGTTAACGTTCCTGGTTTCCGCAAAGGCAAAGTTCCGCGGGGAATCTTCGAATCCCGATTCGGAGTAGAGAGCCTTTATCAGGATGCAATCGACATTCTGTTGCCAGAAGCTTATACGACTGCCGTTCAAGAGAACGAGCTGCAGCCTGTAGACCGTCCCGAGATCGACGTTACGCAATTCGCGAAAGGCCAATCTTTCAAGTTCGTCGCGAAAGTAACGGTTAAGCCCGAAGTAACGCTTGGCGAATACAAAGGCCTTGAGATCGATGCGGTCAGCTCCGAAGTAACGGAAGAAGAAGTGGCTGCCGAGTTGGAGCGTCTGCAACAGCGTCACGCTGAATTGACGGTTGTCGAAGAAGGAGCTGCCCAAAATGGCGACATCTCCGTTATCGACTTCGACGGATACGTGGACGGCGAGCAGTTCGAAGGCGGCTTCAGCGAGCGTTATTCCCTGGAGCTTGGATCGAACTCCTTCATCCCGGGCTTCGAGGAGCAAGTAGTAGGCATGCAGCTTGGCGACTTCAAGGACGTGGAAGTTACGTTCCCTGAGACGTACCATGCAGAGCACCTCGCTGGCAAAGCTGCCGTATTCAAAGTGAAGCTGCATGAGCTGAAACGCAAAGCGCTTCCTGCCCTGGACGACGAATTCGCCAAAGACGTAAGCGAGTTCGACACGTTGGAAGAATACAAAGCCGACTTGAAAACGAAGCTTCTGGAAAGCAAGGAGAAGGAAGCGGAGCAAGCGCGTGAAGTAGCGGTTGTCGACAAAGCGACGGCAGCGGCCGAAGTCGAAATCCCGGAAGCGATGATCGACACGGAAACCGACTATATGGTGAAGGACTTCGAGAACCGTCTGCGCATGCAAGGCATGAACATGGATCTGTATTACCAGTTCTCCGGCCAGAACGAAGAAGCGCTGCGCGGTCAAATGCGTTCCGACGCCGAGAAGCGCGTACGCAACAACCTCGTGCTGGAAGCGATCGCGAAAGCCGAAGGCTTCGACGCGACGGAAGAGGATCTGGCTGCAGAGCTGGAGAACCTGTCCAAGCAATACAACCGTCCTGCGGAAGAACTGCGCGACATTTTCGAGAAGAACGGCAACATTAGCAACCTTCAAGAAGATATTCTCCTTCGCAAAACGATCAAGTTTCTGCTTGACAACAGCAAAACTGCCTAAAAGTGTAACCTCTTAATACCGTTTGACATACGCTCCATGCGTGTGCATGGGAAGCGACATAGAAGAATAGGTTAGATCGAGGATAAGGCGCGTGCATGTAACGTGCCTTATTTTCACCCTACATATGAAATAGGCGGATCTCTTCGACCGCCAGGGAAGCGTACATATCAGGCGTCTGACGCCGTATACTGTAGTATTCGGCGAAATGACAATCCATAACTTAACGTGTTACAATAAGGATGCATTCCAAGTCCACAACGAAAAGAGGTTGGTCGCATGAACCTGGTACCGATTGTAGTCGAACAGACGAATCGCGGAGAACGGTCCTATGACATTTACTCCCGATTGCTGAAAGATCGCATTATTTTTCTCGGGAGTGCCATTGATGACGATGTCGCGAACTCCATCATCGCTCAGCTGCTGTTTTTGGCGGCCGACGATCCGGAGAAGGACATCCATCTGTATATCAACTCTCCCGGCGGCTCTGTAACCGCTGGAATGGGAATATATGATACGATGCAGTATATCAAGCCAGAAGTATCCACGATCTGCATGGGTATGGCGGCAAGCATGGGCTCCCTTCTTCTTACAGCCGGTGCGAAGGGCAAACGCTTTGCTCTGCCAAACGCAGAAGTGATGATCCACCAGCCTCTCGGCGGCGTCAGAGGCCAGGCGACGGATATCAAGATTCATGCCGACTGGATTCTCAAGACGAAGCAGAAGCTGAATCAAATCTATGTCGACCGTACAGGTCAGCCATATGAGAAGATTGATCGCGACACCGACCGCGATTACTTTATGAGCGCGGAAGAAGCCCTGAATTACGGTCTGATCGACAGGGTCATTACGGCGCCGCTGGGCTAACATAAACATTCAAGGGGTGAGTACATGTTCAAATTCAATGACGAAAAGGGTCAATTGAAGTGTTCGTTCTGCGGCAAATCGCAGGATCAGGTGCGCAAGCTGGTCGCCGGTCCTGGCGTCTATATATGCGATGAATGCATCGAGTTGTGCACAGAAATCGTGGAAGAGGAGCTCGGCAACGATGAAGAGCTTGATCTGAAGGATATTCCGAAGCCGAAGGATATTCGCGCCATTCTGGATTCCTATGTCATCGGTCAAGACTTCGCCAAGAAGTCGTTATCCGTTGCCGTCTACAACCATTACAAGCGGATTAATTCCGGCAGCAAAATCGATGACGTCGAGCTCCAGAAGTCGAATATTCTGCTTTTGGGTCCTACAGGCTCCGGCAAGACGCTGCTGGCGCAAACGATGGCCAAAATTCTTAACGTGCCGTTTGCAATCGCCGACGCCACTTCCTTGACGGAAGCCGGCTACGTAGGCGAAGACGTTGAGAATATTTTGCTCAAGCTGATTCAAGCCGCCGATTACGATGTGGAGAAAGCCGAGCGCGGCATTATCTACATCGACGAGATCGACAAAGTAGCCCGCAAATCCGAGAACCCGTCGATTACGCGCGACGTATCCGGCGAAGGCGTACAGCAGGCACTGCTGAAAATTCTGGAGGGTACGGTCGCATCCGTTCCGCCGCAAGGCGGACGCAAGCATCCGCATCAAGAATTTATCCAGATCGATACGACGAACATTCTGTTTATCTGCGGCGGCGCATTCGACGGCCTCGAGCAATTGATCAAACGCCGGATCGGCAAAAAGGTCATCGGCTTTAACTCCGCGGGAGACACGACAAAGGATTTGAAGCCGGGCGAATACTTGGGCATGGTATTGCCTGAGGATCTGCTGAAATTCGGTCTTATTCCGGAGTTTGTGGGCCGTTTGCCTGTCATTTCGACGCTGGAGCCGCTTGACGAGCCGGCATTGGTACGGATTTTGTCCGAACCGAAGAATGCTCTTGTCAAGCAATACCAGAAACTGCTCGAGATGGACAACGTAAAGCTCGACTTCGAGCCCGGAGCGCTCGACGCGATCGCGAAGGAAGCCATTAAGCGCAATACCGGCGCCCGCGGTCTTCGCGCCATCATCGAAGGCATTATGCTCGACGTGATGTACGAAGTTCCGACGCGAGATGACGTGAACACTTGCCTGATTACGGAGAAATCCGTGCAGGAGAAGATCATGCCTGAGCTTTCCGCCAAGAAGGGCAAGAAGAAGGAAGAAAGCGCCTGATAAGGGACGATACTCCACCCCGTGGCCTGCGATAACACGCTTGCCGCGGGGTGGACTTTGACGTTTTTGTCACCTTTCCGCTGATTTGGCGTAGTAGTTATAGCATGTTCAAAGTCCAATTGTCGGCACCATCTTCGTACTACGTTTCCCGAGATTGGACGCATGATGGGAGAGATCATAATGTATAAACGCCAAGATACGATTCCGGTGAAAGTCGGCGATCTGACGATCGGCGGCAGCAATGAAGTCATCATTCAGAGCATGTGTACGACGAAGACGGCTGACGTAGAGGCGACCGTGGCCGAGATTCTTCGTCTGGAGGAAGCGGGCTGCCAGATCGTTCGCGTAACCGTCAATAACAAAGAAGCTGCAGAAGCGATCAAGGAAATTAAGAAACGAATTCATATTCCGCTCGTTGCGGATATTCATTTTGACTACAGACTGGCCCTTGCAGCAATCGAAAACGGCATCGACAAGGTTCGGATTAATCCCGGCAACATCGGCCGCCGCGAGCGTGTGGAAGCTGTTGTGAAAGCTTGTAAGGAACGGGGGATTCCAATCCGGATCGGCGTCAACGCAGGTTCTCTGGAGAATCACTTGCTGGAGAAATACGGTTATCCAACGCCGGAAGCCATGGTGGAGAGCGCGCTTTTCCACATTGGCATTCTCGAGGAGCTCGACTTTCACGACATTATCGTTTCGCTAAAGGCGTCCGACGTGCCAATGGCGATCGCGGCCTACAGCATGGCTGCAGAGAAGATCAAATATCCGCTGCATCTTGGCATTACGGAAGCAGGCACTCTGCATACCGGCACGATCAAGAGTTCGGCGGGCATAGGAGCGTTGCTGGCTCTGGGCATCGGGAATACGGTTCGGATCAGCCTCAGCGCCGATCCTGTTGAAGAAGTAAAGGTTGCGCGCGAGCTGCTTAAGACTTTCGGTCTCATCATGAACGCGGCTACGCTCGTCTCCTGCCCGACATGCGGCAGATTGGACATCGACTTGTTCTCTATCGCCAACGAGGTAGAGGAGTATATCTCCAAGATCAAGGTACCCATCAAGGTGTCGGTGCTGGGTTGTGCGGTTAACGGTCCAGGCGAAGCACGCGAGGCGGATATCGGCATCGCGGGCGCTCGAGGTGAAGGCATGCTGTTCCGTTACGGCGAGATGATTCGCAAAGTGCCGGAAGCGGAGCTGCTTAACGAGCTGAAGAAGGAAATCGACAACATCGTGACCGTGTTTGAGGCCACCGGCGAAATTCCGGGACGCAAAAATCACGCCCACGCCTAATGTACAATAAATGAGGTTATCTGAACCGTCTAACGACTGTCAGAAGGCCTCTTCTTTTTTTCTGGCGGGGCAAGCGATTATTCCTGTATCCAAGCGGCAATACTGACAGAATACGGTTGGTATGAAAGGAGCGGGAAGGTTATGAGTTTAAGTTTGGTATTAATGCTGATTCAAGTGTTCTTTGCCGTGGTAATTGGATTGTACTTCTGGAATTTGCTTCGCAACCAGAAGACGAACCGATCGGCTGTTGATAGAGAGTCCAAGAAGGAGATGGACAAGCTCAGAAAGCTTCGCTCCATCTCGCTTACGAAACCTCTCGCGGAAAAAACGCGTCCGCAGACGATGAACGATATTATCGGACAGCGAGACGGTCTGCGCGCGCTGAAGGCCGCGCTTTGCAGCGCCAATCCTCAGCATGTCATTATTTATGGACCGCCCGGCGTCGGCAAGACGGCGGCAGCCCGCGTCGTGCTGGAAGAAGCGAAAAAAAATCCGTCATCGCCGTTCCTGGCCGAAGCGAAATTCACGGAGATTGACGCGACGACGGCCAGATTCGACGAGCGCGGCATTGCGGATCCGCTCATCGGCTCGGTTCATGACCCGATCTATCAAGGGGCCGGAGCGATGGGAGTGGCGGGCATTCCGCAGCCAAAGCCGGGCGCCGTAACGAAAGCGCATGGGGGGATTCTGTTCATCGACGAAATCGGGGAATTGCATCCCGTGCAGATGAATAAATTGTTAAAGGTGCTGGAAGATCGCAAGGTATTCCTCGAAAGCGCCTATTACCATTCCGAGGATGCCAATATTCCGTTATACATACACGATATTTTCCAGAACGGATTGCCTGCGGACTTCCGTCTTGTAGGCGCCACGACACGTTCCCCCGGCGAAATCCCGCCTGCGATCCGTTCCCGCTGCATGGAAGTATACTTCCGACCGCTGCTGGCGGATGAGATCGCGCAGGTGGCGGAGAATGCCGTGAAGAAGATCGGATTTCCTCCGTGCCCGGAGGCGATCGACGTCGTGAAGCGGTATGCTACGAATGGCCGGGAAGCCGTCAACGTTATTCAACTGGCGGCAGGCGTGGCTCTATCGGAGAAACGGGACGCCATCGCGGCAGCCGATATCGAATGGGTTGTCAACAGCAGCCAAATTCCGCCTCGCCCGGACCGCAAAGTGCCAAACGAGCCCCAGGTGGGATTCGTGAACGGTCTTGCCGTCTACGGTCCCAATATGGGGACGCTGCTGGAGATCGAAGTGAGCGCTATTCCCGCTGATGCCGGCAAAGGTACATTCAACATTACTGGCGTTGTTGACGAAGAAGAGTTGGGAGGAGGCTCGCGTACGCTCAGGCGTAAGAGTATGGCGAAGGGTTCTGTCGAGAATGTGTTGACGGTGCTCCGCAGAATCGGTCTGAATCCGCAGGACTTTGACTTGCATATCAACTTTCCTGGCGGGACTCCAATCGATGGGCCATCCGCGGGCATTGCGATGGCAACGGCGATCGCTTCGGCAATTCGGGAGATGCCGATCGACAACAAGCTGGCCATGACGGGCGAGGTTGGCATTCATGGCAACGTGAAGCCGGTCGGCGGCGTGCTCGCCAAGGTAGAGGCGGCATTTCAGGCCGGGGCGGTGCAGGTCATCATACCCAAGGAGAATTGGCAGGCGATTTTCGCCGATTTGGACGGTCTCAAGGTTATACCTGTCGATAAGGTGGAAGAGGTATTCAGGCACGTATTTCCAGAGTTGGAGACCGCTCGAGAGGAGAAAGAAGTGCCTGCCGTGAGCGAATTGTTTAGGCCAAGCAGCCTTCCTTATTTGCAGGCGGATTCCGCGGAGTGATAAGATAAGGTAGATGCTGTAGAAATGGAGGTGCAGGTATGGGACCAAGCAAGTCGAAAGGTCGCCGGCTGCCCTTGCTTCCGCTGAGAGGATTACTTGTTTATCCAAGCATGGTGCTCCACCTTGATGTGGGCAGGGATAAATCCGTCCGCGCGCTGGAGCGGGCAATGGTCGAAGACCACATGATTTTGTTGTGTTCGCAGTCGGAGGTCAATATCGAAGAACCGACGCAGGAGGATATTTACAAGGTTGGCACAATCGCGAAGGTCAGGCAGATGCTTAAGCTGCCAAACGGCACCATTCGCGTGCTTGTGGAGGGCGTCGTTCGCGCAGAGGTGCAGAGCTATGTAACGAATGACGAGTTCTATGAGGTTATGGCGAAGGAGCTGCCGGAGGAGGATACGGACGATCCAGAGGTGGACGCATTGATGCGCTCCGTCCTGAGCCAGTTCGAGCATTATATTTCGTTATCGAAAAAGGTTACTCCGGAGACCTATGCGGCAGTATCGGATATCGACGATCCTGGCCGCCTGGCGGACGTCATTACAAGCCATTTGTCGCTCAAGATCAAGGACAAACAGGATATTCTCGAAACGATCGATGTGGCGGCGAGGCTGGAGAGACTGCTGGATCTGCTGAATAACGAACGCGAAGTGCTGGAGCTGGAGCGTCAGATCAACCAGCGCGTCAAGAAGCAGATGGAGAAAACGCAGAAGGAATATTATCTCCGCGAACAGATGAAGGCCATCCAGAAGGAGCTCGGCGAGAAGGAAGGCCGGGCGGGCGAGGCCGAAGAGCTTAGAAGCCAGTTGGAGGAAGCCGGCGTTCCCGAAACGGTTAAGGAAAAGGTCGTCAAGGAAATCGACCGGCTCGAGAAGATGCCGCCTTCCTCGGCAGAAGGCGGAGTCATCCGCAATTATATCGATTGGTTACTCGCGTTGCCGTGGAACAAGAGAACAAATGATGATCTCAGCATCGAGAAGGCCGAGGATATTTTGAACGATGATCATTATGGCCTGGAGAAACCGAAGGAGCGCGTGCTGGAATATTTGGCGGTACAACAGCTCGTGGGCAAGATGAAAGGACCTATCCTCTGTCTCGTAGGCCCTCCCGGCGTCGGCAAAACATCGCTGGCCCGATCCATTGCGAAGTCGCTCGACCGGAAGTTCGTGCGCATCTCGCTGGGCGGCGTGCGCGACGAAGCCGAGATTCGCGGTCATCGCAGAACGTACGTCGGCGCGATGCCGGGCCGCATCATGCAGGGGATGAAGACGGCCGGCAGCCTTAACCCGGTGTTCCTGCTCGACGAGATCGACAAGATGGCGTCGGACTTCCGGGGGGATCCTTCGTCAGCATTACTTGAGGTGCTCGATCCCGAGCAGAACAACACGTTCAGCGACCATTACATCGAGGTTCCTTTCGACCTCTCCAACGTGATGTTCGTGACGACGGCTAATGCGCTGCACAATATTCCGCGTCCGCTGCTGGACCGGATGGAAGTGCTGTACATTCCGGGTTACACGGAGCTGGAGAAGGAACAGATCGGCGTGCGTTACCTGCTGCCGAAGCAGAAGCGCGACCACGGTCTTGAGGATACGCAGCTGGAGCTGACGGACGAGGCGCTGCAGCTGTTAATTCGCGAGTATACGCGCGAATCCGGCGTACGAAATCTGGAGCAGCAAATCGCAGCCGTTTGCCGCAAGGCGGCCAAACATTTTGTATCCGAGGTAAAAACAGCTGAAGAAGGTTCGGAAGAGCAGGAGACGAAGCCGCTAAAGGTGGACAGCGAGCTCGTTAAGCAATGGCTTGGACCTCCGAAGTTCCGATACGGCTTGGCCGAAAGCGAAGATCAGATTGGCGCCGTTACGGGGCTGGCCTGGACCGAGGTCGGCGGCGATACGCTGGTCATCGAGGTGACCGTCATGCCGGGCAGCGGCAAGCTGACGCTGACGGGCAAGCTGGGCGACGTGATGAAGGAGTCCGCGCAGGCTGCATTTAGCTATACGCGTTCCAAAGCGTTGGAGTTATCCATTGATCCGAGCTTCCACGAGAAAAACGATATCCATATCCATATCCCGGAAGGAGCCATTCCGAAGGATGGTCCATCCGCTGGCATTACGATCGCGACGGCGCTCATCTCCGCGCTGACGAATCGGTATGTTTCGCGCGAAGTGGCAATGACCGGCGAGATTACGCTCCGCGGCCGCGTGCTGCCGATCGGCGGCTTAAAGGAGAAGTCTCTTGCCGCGCATCGGGCGGGTATAAGGAAGGTACTGCTTCCGAAGGATAACGAACGTGATTTAAAGGACATCCCGGACAGCATCAAAGCAGATATGACTTTCGTGCCGGTGGGTCATATGGACGAGGTTCTTCTCCAAGCACTCGTTCCGGCAGGAACAGCAGAGAAAGCGGGTACCCCAATTTCATGAAAATAAAAGATTCTCAATTCATCATCAGCGCGGTTAAGCCGCATCAATACCCCGAGGATGCCTTGCCGGAGATTGCTCTGGCAGGGCGTTCCAATGTGGGTAAATCCTCGTTGATCAACAAGATGATCATGCGCAAAAACCTGGCTCGTACGAGCTCGCAGCCCGGGAAAACGCAGCAGCTTAACTATTATCGGGTCAACGATATGGTTTATTTCGTCGACTTCCCCGGCTATGGTTACGCCAAAGTATCCAAAACCCAGCGAGAGCAGTTCGGCGAGATGATCGAGACGTATCTTAGGGAACGGGAACCGCTCAAGCTTCAATTGCTCGTTATCGATGTCCGCCACGAGCCCTCCAAGGACGACGTGCTGATGTACCAATGGCTCAAGCATTACGAAATCCCCACTTGTATCGTAGCGACGAAAGCGGACAAGATCCCGCGTTCCAAGTGGGACAAGCATATCAAGATGATCAAGACGGCGCTGGAAGCCGACCCGCGCGACTCCGTCGTCCTGTTCTCCTCGGAGACCGGGCTTGGCCGCGATCAGCTCTGGGACGTCATTACGGATGCGATCGGCTACAATAGCGAGCAAGAAAACGATGTTCTACCATAAGGATGAGAATTCAGCGCAATTGTATCGATTTGTAAAGAAATCCTACATTTACACATAAGCTGTTTGCGCTGGAGGCATAAGTGAAGCTTCGGGGCGAAGGGAAAGCGGCCGCGCAAATGCGGCCGCTTTTTATTGTTTTTGTCCGTTCGGAGATAACTGGACGTTTTGTTCTTGCAGAGATCTAACGGCATTAACGGCTGCTATACGGCGGTCAAAATAATGGGTTCATTCTTCGTAATGATAATGGTGTGCTCGTGTTGCGCAACGAAGCTATTGTCGGGCACGCTTAAAGTCCATCCGTCCGCTTGCTCGACGACATACCCCGCGCCCGTAGACAAAAAGGGCTCGATCGTAATGACCATTCCTTCTTTTAATACCCGTTTATCGTGCTTGTTGTAAACCGGCAGTATCTCCTGCGGCGCCTCGTGCAGGGCTTTCCCGATGCCGTGGCTGCACAGATTCTCAATGACGTTATAGCCGCCTTTTTTGGCCTCGCTTTCGATAATCCTTCCTACTTCGTTTAACTTCACTCCATGTTTCAGCGACGAGATCACTTTCATCATCGTATTGTGCGTGTATTGGCATAGTCGCGTTAACGCCGGCTTGAATGGAGCGATCACAAAGGAATGTCCAGCGTCCGCGTAATAGCCTCCCAATTCAGCCGAAACATCAATGTTGATCAAATCGCCAGGCTTAATGACGCGTTTGCCCGGGATGCCGTGTGCGACTTCGCGGTTGATGCTAATGCAAGTGTCGCCGGGGAAATTGTAAGTTAACTTAGGCGCGGAAACGGCTCCGTGTTTTGCCAGAAACAGTCCTCCGATTTCGTCTAATTCCTTTGTCGTCATTCCGACGCGCGCGCTGCTTTTCATTTCTTGAATCGTCAATGCGACGATTTTGCCGATCTTCTTCAGTCCATCCATGTCTTCTTGCGAGCCTACTGTCATAAAAATACCTCCAAATCCCGAATTGATTGATTTATTATAACACATTTTCGAATGCTCCCTTGACGAGGCAATCCATGGTTATTTCTTTGCGGAATAAGGGAAATACTATGCTACATCGACCGCTGGACGGTACATATTATGTAATCCGCGCGGATTTCTTCAAACATTGGTCAAAAATGAACCCTGCATGAATGTCGAACTGTGCTATAATAATTCCAATCAACGGATTATCGGACCAAAAAGAACGTGGCGAAGACGGACAGGCTTGCGCTCGCGGAGGAAGGGGGGAATACCACGCATGCACATCATCGCGGTTGGATTGAATTACCGGACGGCGCCCGTAGAGGTTAGAGAGAAATTTACGTTCGCGGAGAAAGAGCTGCCGGAAGCGCTAAACGCCTTGATCGGAACGAAAAGCATCATGGAAGGTGTCATCGTGGCGACCTGCAACCGAACGGAGATGTACGCCGTCGTCGACCGTCATCAATTATGCGGGCATTATATTCGCAGCTTTATGGAGAAGTGGTTTGGTTTGCCGCGAGAGCAATTTACCAACCATCTCTACATGTACGAGGACGAAGCCGCCATTCGTCATCTCTTTAAGGTGACAAGCGGCTTGGATTCCATGGTCATCGGGGAGACCCAAATTCTCGGTCAGGTGAAGGACGCGTTCCTGCTTGCCCAGGAGAAAAAGACGACCGGCACCGTATTTAATATGCTCTTTAAGCAGGCGGTAACGATGGCGAAACGCGCCCATTCGGAGACAACGATCGGCGAATCGGCTGTTTCCGTAAGTTATGCGGCCGTAGAGCTTGGCAAGCAGATTTTTGGACAATTCAACCGCAAGACGGTTATGATTATCGGGGCAGGCGACACAGGCGAACTAACAGCTAAACACTTGTATGCGAACGGGGCAGAGCGTATTCTTGTCGTAAATCGTACTTTCGAGCGCGCTGCTCAGCTGGCAGACAAGTTCGGCGGCACCCCTTTATCGCTGGAGGAAGGTTTAAAGAAGCTGCCGGAAACGGACATAATTATTAGTTCGACGGGCTCGGAGAGTTATGTTCTTAATCGACTGCAGGTTGCCGAAGCCATGAAGAGCCGGAAATCCAAGCCGTTGTTTATGATTGATATTGCCGTTCCGCGTGATCTGGATCCAACAATCGCTGCCGTCGAGAACGTCTTTTTATATGATATTGACGATCTGGAAGGCATCGTGGAGAGCAATCTGGATCAGCGCCGCCGCGAAGCGGCGAAAATCGATGTTATGATCGACGACGAAATGGTTGCCTTCGAGCAATGGTACAAGACGCTGGGCGTCGTGCCGCTTATCCGATCGCTGCAGACGAAGGCGACGGATATCCATGACGAGACGATGAACAGCCTGACGAAAAAGCTGCCTGGCCTCAGCGAACGCGAGCTAAAGGTGATTCGCAAGCTGACCAAAAGCATGATGAACCAAATGATACAGGATCCCATATTGCGCATTAAAGAGATGGCCGGCGAAAAGCGGGCAGAGGAAGCGATGGACATGTTCGTGAAGCTGTTCGCGCTGGAGGAGCTTGCGGAATCGCAGCAGCAGTCCGGACTATATCCGGGAGCTGCCGAGAAGGCGGCGGGCGCCTCCAAGCTGAACACATCGACGGCTCTGGTCAAGAATGCTCAGCAACAGGCGGGGGCACCTGCTTTTGCCCCTACTTGATCGGCTGGAAGGTTTCAACGCGGAGGGGTTATGGGAACAGCAAATTGGTTATACGATACGATACTGTATGTTTACGCCCTGAGCCTTCTGTTTTATTTCTCCGACTTCATGAATGCAAGCCGGAGAGCAAAACGGATAGGCACAGGGCTCCTTGTTTTTGTATGGGTGCTTCAAACGGGCTACCTGATTACGAGGCTGGTCTCCCATCTGGATTTATCGCAAATATCCGCATTCGAATACTGGTTATGTTTTTCATGGCTGATCGTGACCGTATCGCTTGTGATGAGCCGCTTTTATTCCATCGATTACATCGTCTTTTTCGTTAATGTCGTCGGATTCGCCGTATTGGCCCTTAATTTATATGCCGGAGCGGCCCAAGGCAACGAGAATGCGGTAGGGCAGACGACTCGAGAGCTTTTATACGTACATATCAGCCTTATTGTATGCGCATATGCGGCGTTGACCTTCGGGGCCCTGCTCGCGGGGATGTACATGTTTCTTCATCATCGGCTTAAGAGCAAACGCTGGTCGAAGTTCGTGAGGCGTTACCCCAGCCTGGGTATGATCGAACGTTTCTCGGATCGCGCCGTGATGATCGGAGTTCCGCTGCTCGCGATGTCGCTTTCTATCGCCGTTACCTCGCTGCTTGTTGAGGGGCGAATCGTGTTGCTGCTGGATTGGAAGGTGCTGTCCTCGTTTGCCGCGCTTGTCATGTTTATTGTGTACATCTATCAGCGCGCCAGAAACAGGCGTACCGGGGAGCAGCTTGCCAAGCTTTATCTGATCGCGTTTCTTGTGCTCCTGCTGAATTTGGCTTCAAGCGCCTTCTCTTCCTTCCATTGACGGGGACGGGGATGTTCGGCTCGACATAGTAACTTGAGAGGGGGCATCGTCACGGTGGAACTGGCAAGGGAACATAAGGTGAGACCAACGTATTACGCTGCCGCGCTGGACTTAAAGGGCAAGTTATGCGCCGTTATCGGCGGAGGGATTGTGGCGGAGCGGAAACTGAAGGGACTGCTGGAGGGGGGCGCCGATCGGGTTCGATTGGTAAGTCCTGAGGTGACGCCAGGCATTGCCGCCCTGGCAGACGGGGGAAACATCATTTTAGAGCAGCGTGACTACCAGGAGAGCGATCTGGCGAATGTGTGGCTGGTCTTCGCTTGCACGCACGATGCGATGTTGAATGCCGCAATTGCGCTGGCTGCGAATCGGCGCGGAATATGGTGCAACGTGACGGACGATGCGGCGTCGGGCAGCTTTATTTCGCCGTCCGTCGTGCGCAGAGGCGATTTGCTGCTGGCCGTGACAGCTTCTGGAGCAAGCCCTTCTTTGTCAGCTTTGATCAGAACCGAGCTGGAACGGCAGTACGGTCCGCAATATATAGAACGCGTGGAGCGGCTGCGACAGCTAAGGGAATATGTATACAAGACGCAAAAGAACGAACGGGTTAGACGCGAAGTGTTGAGACTTGCAGCCGAAGGCACGTTAATGGATGACGGGGCTGCAGGAACGCTTGGATTAGATGAGTGGTATGCTGTGTTGCTGGAGATAACGATTGGGAGGCAGATGGAATGAGCAGAGAGGAACGCGTGATTACGGTAGGAACGAGACAAAGCGCGCTTGCGTTGACGCAGACGGGACAAGTCATTGACCAGCTCGAGGCGATATGCGAGGAGCATGGATTGCCCTATACGTTCGAAATTCGCAAAATCCTGACCAAAGGCGACCAGATTCTGGATGTCACTTTGTCCAAGGTGGGCGGCAAAGGGCTGTTCGTCAAGGAAATCGAACAAGCGCTTATCGATAAAGAGATTGATCTTGCCGTACATAGCATGAAAGACATGCCTTACGAGCTTCCGGAAGGGCTGATTAACGGCGCTACGCCTAAGCGGGTCCATCCCGGCGACTGTCTGATCATGAAGAAAGGGAACAGCCTGCAGGATCTGCCGCTTGGCGCCAAGGTCGGCACAAGCAGCTTGCGACGCTCCTGCCAGCTGAAGCATGCGAGACCGGATCTGCAGCTGGAGTCGATCCGCGGCAACATTGATTCCCGTATCCGCAAGCTGGAGACCGAGGGTTTCGATGCCATCATCCTCGCAGCAGCAGGCTTGTCAAGAATGGGCTGGGAGGATCGAATCTCCGCCCATGTTCCGATGGATATCTGCACGCCGGCGGTCGGGCAAGGCGCTCTTGGCATCGAATGCCGGGAAGGCGATTCCGACGTCAGGGAGCTGCTGAATCTCTTTAATGATTCCGAAACGGAGCTGACAGTGAAGGCCGAGCGGAGCTTCCTGGGCACGCTGCAAGGGGGCTGCCAAGTGCCGATCGGGGCGCATGCCGTCATCGTTGACCGTGCCAGTACCGTGCCGGTGCTGGAATTGACCGGCATCGTCGGCTCGCCTGACGGCGTTACGCTATTGAAAGAGATCAAACGCGGGACCGATCCCATCGAGCTGGGCAAGGAAGTGGCGAATGCGCTGCTTGCGGCAGGCGGAGATGTCATTCTGGCGGAAATCGGGGGATAACGATGGACAAGGGGAAAGTATATTTGGTCGGCGCGGGTCCGGGAGATCCCAAGCTGATTACGGTGCGCGGCCTGCAATGTCTGGAGCGATGCGACGTCGTCGTCTATGACCGTCTGGCAAGCCCGCGGCTGCTCCGGCATGTCAAGCCGACTGCGGAATTTATCTACGTCGGCAAGCTTCCGGACCGCCATACGATGAAGCAAGAAGCGATCAATCAGTTGCTCGTCGATCTGGCGCTGGCCGGAAAGACGGTAACGCGGCTCAAAGGCGGAGACCCGACGATTTTCGGGCGCGTGGGAGAGGAAGCGGAGCTGCTTTACGATAACGGCATCGAATTCGAGATCGTACCCGGCATCACTTCGGCCATTGCCGTTCCGGCTTACGCCGGCATCCCGGTCACCCATCGCGATCTGGCTTCCTCGTTGTCTATCGTGACGGGGCATGAGAGCCCGGATAAGCTGGACCGTTCCATTTATTGGGACAAGGTGACGAATGCGACCGGCACGCTGTTGTTCCTCATGGGCGTAGCCAAAATTGGATACATCGCGGAGCAGCTTATGAAGCACGGCAAACCCGCGTCTACTCCGGTAGCGCTGGTCCGCTGGGGAACTCGCGTGGAGCAGCGGACGCTGGTCGGTACGCTTGCCGATATCGAAGAGAAGGTCAAGGCGGCGAACTTCCAGCCGCCAGCCGTCATTATCGTCGGCGAGGTCGTGCTTCAACGGGAGAAGCTGCGCTGGTTCGAACGCAAGCCGTTGTTCGGCACGAGAGTGCTTGTGACTAGAGCTCGCGCGCAAGCAAGCGAGCTGTCGGAGTCCATCGAGGAATTGGGCGGCGAGCCTTGCGAATTCCCGGTCATCGATATTCGCGAGCCAGAGGGCGAAGCGGAGATTCAGGCACTTAAGGAGAAGCTGGCGGAAGCGGGGAGCTACGACTGGCTGATCTTCACGAGTGTGAACGGGGTCGATTATTTCTTCCGCTGGCTGCGCCGGTTCGGTCTGGATATACGTGCCTTCTCAAAGGCTCGCATTGCTGCTGTCGGACCCAAGACGGCGGAGGCGTTGGCGCATAGAGGGCTGCTGACAGAGGAGCTGCCTGTCAAGTTCCATGCGGAGTCGCTGCTGGATCGGGTTGAAGGCTGGATGAAGCCGGGAGAGAGAGCGCTGCTGCCAAGAGGCGATCTTGCGAGGGATGTATTGCCGAGGCTGCTGCGGGAAAGAGGCGTAGAGGCGGTTGAGGCGGACGTATACGAGACGTCGATTGCCGATACGCAAGACGAATTCGTGATGGATTGGCTGCGCGAGGGAGCTATCGGCATCATTACGTTTACCAGTTCCTCGACCGTAACCAACCTGATGACCCTGCTGCGGAAAAACGGGATCGAGGAGCCCGCGCAGGCTCTGTCGGGCATCCCGATTGCTAGCATTGGCCCAATCACTTCCGAGACGGTGCGAAGCGTCGGTCTTGAGGTGACGGTCGAAGCGGAAGAAGCTACAATTGATGGTTTGCTGGCCGCGGTCGTCGATTGGCGGCATAAGGATAAAGCATCGAAGGAGGACGATTAATATGGCATTCCCGATTACAAGACATCGCAGACTTCGCAGAACGGCGGGCATTCGCGGCATGGTGCGCGAGACGTTATTGACGGCGGAGGATTTTATATATCCCATCTTCGTAACGCATGGTACGAACGTGAAGGAAGAAATTCCGTCCATGCCCGGCGTCTACCATTTCTCCATGGATCGATTGGAGGAGGAGATTCGCGACGTAGTGGCTTCCGGCGTAAGGTCCGTGCTGCTGTTCGGCGTTCCCGAGCACAAAGATTCGATCGGCAGCTCCGCCTATGACCGGGATGGAATCG
Source organism: Paenibacillus agaridevorans (assembly GCF_003112455.1). Taxonomy (GTDB): domain Bacteria; phylum Bacillota; class Bacilli; order Paenibacillales; family Paenibacillaceae; genus Pristimantibacillus; species Pristimantibacillus agaridevorans. The sequence goes on along the minus strand of NZ_BDQX01000171.1, from coordinate 414,617 downwards.
TGCAGCAAGCGATTCGGGCAGTCAAGAGTTGGGCGCCGGAGCTGGTCATCGTAGCCGATACTTGCCTCTGCCAGTTTACGGATCATGGCCATTGCGGCATCGTGCATCAAGATACGGCGTCGGGTACGGCAGTGGTAGACAATGATCAATCGCTGGAGCTGCTCGTGCGTACGGCGGTATCCCAAGCAGAGGCCGGCGCGGACATTATAGCTCCATCCAATATGATGGACGGATTCGTCCATGCGATCCGCAGCGGCCTGGACGATGCGGGCTACAGCGATATCGCGATTATGTCATATTCCGTCAAATACGCTTCCGCCTTCTACGGGCCGTTCCGCGATGCGGCGCATTCCGCTCCGCAATTCGGCGACCGCAAAACGTACCAGATGGATCCCGCCAACGTTAGGGAGGCGATCCGGGAAGCCGATTCCGACGTTGCGGAAGGCGCGGATATGTTAATGGTAAAGCCGGCGCTTGCTTATCTCGACGTGCTGCGATTGCTCAAAGAGCAATTTGACCTTCCGCTGGTCGCTTACAACGTCAGCGCGGAATACTCCATGGTGAAGGCGGCGGCCGCGAACGGCTGGATCAATGAGCGCGGCATCGTGCTGGAAACGCTGACTGGCATGAAGCGCGCCGGCGCGGACATTATTATTACTTACCATGCCAAAGACGCATCCCGCTGGCTGAGAGGAGAAGAGGTCTGATGAGCGAGAATTCGAGAGTTAGGCAAGATGCCAAGTCCGCAGAAGCGTTCGCGAGAGCGAAGAAGGTGATCCCGGGCGGAGTAAACAGTCCCGTACGGGCGTTTAAGTCCGTTGGACTGACTCCCGTTTATATGGAACGAGGCGCAGGCAGCCGTGTATACGATATCGACGGCAACTCTTATATCGACTACGTTGCCTCCTGGGGCCCGCTTATTATGGGCCATGCTCATCCGGAGGTTGTGGAAGCGCTCCGGAAGACTGCGGAGAAGGGGACGAGCTTCGGCGCGCCTACGGAGCTGGAGACGCTCATGGCTGAGCTTGTCTGCGAGCGAGTGCCGTCCGTGGACGTCGTGCGGATGGTCAACTCCGGCACGGAAGCGACGATGAGCGCGCTCAGGCTCGCTCGCGGCTATACGAAGAGGAGCAAGATCATGAAGTTCGAAGGCTCCTACCATGGACATGCCGACAGCCTGCTCATCAAGGCGGGTTCCGGCGTCGCGACGCTCGGCCTGCCGGACAGCCCAGGCGTGCCTGAGCATGTCGCTTCCCACACGATAACGGTGCCGTACAACGACATCGAGTCGGTGAAGCTGGCGTTCGAGAAGTTCGGCGAGGAGATTGCTTGCGTCATCGTGGAACCAATCGCCGGCAACATGGGCGTAGTGCCTCCGCTGCCAGGTTTCCTGGACGGTCTGCGGGCCATTACATCGGAGTACGGCAGCCTGCTGATCTTCGATGAAGTCATGACGGGCTTCCGCGTTGGATATTCCTGCGCGCAAGGACTCTACGGGATCACCCCTGATCTGACTTGCTTCGGCAAGGTCATCGGCGGCGGATTGCCGGTCGGCGCCTATGGCGGCAGACGCGAAATTATGGAGATGATCGCGCCAAGCGGGCCCATCTACCAAGCGGGCACCCTGTCGGGCAATCCGCTGGCCATGGCTGCAGGCTACACGACGCTTAAGCTGATGACGCATGACAAGTACGAGCTGCTGGAGCGCCAGGCGGTCAAGCTTCAGCTTGGCATCGAACGCAATGCCGCAAAGCACGGCATCCCGATAACCATCAACCGGGTGGGCTCCATGGTATGTCCGTTCTTTACGGAGAAGACGGTCATCAACTACGATGCCGCGAAGACATCCGATCTGGAACGATTCAAGTCTTATTTTGCGGCTATGCTGGATCTCGGAGTTAGTCTCCCGCCATCCCAGTTCGAAGGCATGTTCGTATCCGCCGTCCATTCCGACGAGGATATTGAAGCGACGATCGCGGCCCATGACGGGGCGCTGGGTCGTCTATAGAGGTTAGAGGAGGTTGGCACGGAGGATGGATATCGCGTATGTACGTAGAGGGGAATGGCTTGAGCTGGATGCCGGAACGCTCGCCTTATCCGCCGGAGCCGGGCCGATCGAAGCCGGCAGTCACTCGCATGAGGTGCGAAAGTGGCTGCTGGCTTGTTCCGTATTCCCGGACAAATGGATCAATCGCCTCTACTCCGTCGGGGGCATCAAAATGACGGAAGGAGGGCGGATCGCCTTGCTGGCATTCCCAAAGGCGGATGAACGGCAATCGCTCCTCTATGTCGCGGCTGCCAAAGAACCGGATCTGATCGTGCCTCCGGTTTTGTACGAAGACGACTTCTGTCTTGTGCTGGACAAGCCGGCGGGGATGTCCGTGCACGGGTCGCATCCGGGGCAAGCCGGAACGCTTGACGTAGCAGCCGCTAAGCATATGCTCGCGCAAGGCGACAATCTCCCTGTCCGCCATATTCACCGGCTTGACGACGACACATCCGGTCCCGTGCTGTATTCCAAAAACGATCTCGCTCAGCATCGTCTCGACGAGGCGATGCGGGAGAAGGAGATCGACCGGATCTATATCGCGGTCGTCCACGGACGTCTGCGCAAGCCAGCCGGCATCATTGATGCGCCTATCGGCAAGGATCGCCATCATAAGTCCAGGCGGATCGTTACGCCTGGCGGGGATGAGGCGGTTACGCGTTATGAACGGCTGAGCGTTTCGGACGCCATCTCTATTGCCAGGGTGGAGCTCGAGACGGGCAGGACGCATCAGATCCGCGTCCATATGAGCCATCTTGGACATCCGCTTATCGGCGACTCGCTGTATGGGGGAAGGGAGGCGAGAGGTTTCTCTCTCGGGCATCAGGCTCTTCATGGAGAGAAGCTGCTGTTCCCCCACCCCCTTACCGGTGCGCGGATTGAGGCGGATTCGCCTTGGCCGGCGTGGCTCGCGAGGCTGTTAAACAGGTAACAGGTTTATCCAGACCAAGATTCCTGTCTTCCAATCTTCTTGGCTATTAAAAAAGACAGTCATGCTCCCGCTTGCAAGGCCATATAGATAAGTAGTGTATGTGCCATTAGACCAAGCATTCAGTATGAGAAGGGAGGACTTTGGCGTGTCGAATCAGAGCAACGGTTTACGATTTGACGTGTATGAGCGCGTGCATCTGCCGGATGACGTCGCGGCGATAGACGAGTTGGAGGAGATAGAGCTGGTTCCCCGCATCCAGGTCATTGATCAGGGGGACCAAGCCGTCCTGAAGGGGCAATTACTGCTAAGCGGAGTCTATCGGGGACAAAACGCGATCGCGGGACCGCTGACGCTGGAGCATTGGATCCCGGTGGAAATCTCGCTGCCGATGAACCGCGTGTCGCGGCTTGACGACATCTCGATCGAGATCGACAACTTCGACGTGGATTTGATATCCGCGCGTACGCTTAACGTGACTGGCGTATTATCGCTCAGAGGCATCTTGGTTGATCCGATCGAAGAACAGTCCGCGCAGCCTTGGGAGGAAGAACCCTTTACGGCGTCGCATGAACGCGAGGCAGGCTTCCAGCAAGAAGGAGACGACAACGGCATACAAACCGTTCAGACGTATGGTGTCGGGTCGTACGGCAACGTCGATGAGACGGCGGACGGAGAAGCGTCGCAGATCTGGTTCCAGCAGCAACAGCAGCTTCGCGAGCAGCAAGAGGCGCAGCTCTGGGCTCAGCAACAGCAGCAACAACAGCAACAGCAGCTTCGCGAGCAGCAAGAGGCGCAGCTCTGGGCTCAGCAACAGCAGCAACAGGATCAGGAACAGCTTCGCGAGCAGCAAGAAGCGCAGTTCTGGGCTCAGCAACAGCAGCAAGAGACAGCTCAGCAAAACTTTCAAGACCGTCAGCAGCAGGAGTGGAATCAGAACGACATTACGCCGCCGTCATTTCAGGCTGAGCAGAACGAGCAAGGCTACATAGCGGGCGAGCAGGCGAAAGCATGGACGGAGGACGGGCAGCGGGAGATTACGATCGCGTCCCAGCAAGGGGGAAGCGACAGCTGGCTGCAATGGAGCGCTCTTGCGGGATCCGGTCAGAACAACGTAGAAAACCAGCAAACGGCCCAGTCCCAAGAAGAGCTTGCTTCTGTAGCGCAGCCTTGGACAACCGATGCGGCGAACGCCTCATACGTTCAACAAGAAGTCGTCCGTCCCGAAGACGAGAATGTTTTTCCTTCGGAAGATGAGGCGGCAACTGACATGTATGCCGCCGAATCCGAAGAAGATACCGGCATACGGCAGGAGCTTGAAGAGTCTTCGGAGGATGTTGGCGAAGCTCAACAAGAGCAGGATGCGCGCAGACAGCAAGAAGTTCAGATCGCTTTCGCCAGCAAATCGCCATCGGGCAGCGGAGAAGAACGACCCGATGTGGGTTTCCGCGCAATTCTGCAATCGAGTCAGCGCGAGCAAGCGGCGCGCGAGGCGGCGGAACAATACAATCAAGAGCAGCAGGCACAGCAAGAAGGCTCGCGGACGGTTGCTGTCGAGGAAGAGATTGAATGGAAAAAGCTATTCCTCAGCAAGGCCGAGGGCAACGAGTTCCGCAAGATCAGGATGTGTATCGTCCAGAAGGAAGAGACGCTGGAGCAGATCGCGATGCGCTACAGCATGAATCCGCGGGAGATTCTGAATCATAACGGCTTGCATGAATCGGCGATCGAGGAAGGGCAACTGCTCTATATCCCTTAGTACGTCCGCCGTCCCAAGCCCAGGCAAAGCCTTCAGGCTCGCTCATGAAGCGGGATTTGGGGGCTTTTGTCGTGTGTACGAAAAATCATACACAATCGCCCTGAGATGGCGGTATCGAGGCGCACGTGTATGAAAAAACATACACAATTGCCCTGAGATGGCGGTATCGAAGCGCACGTGTATGAAAAATCATACACAATCGCCCTGAGATGGCGGTAACGAGGCGCACGTGAATGAAAAATCATACGCTATCGCCGCTGCATGCCGGTATCGAGGCGTGCGAGCTCGTTTATTCTACTCGTGTACTTGACACCCTGGTTGACTCCGTCCGTTAACAAATGTATGATAGAGCATATGTATGTATAAGTGCGAGTTCAAAAAGCTGGATTTTTTTGAACAACCTTTATAAGAGAGACCTTGAAGGGGAGTAGTACGCAGTAGGCCTTCAGAGAGCAGAACCGTTACGCTGTGAGGTTCTGCAGGATTGGACTGCATACGGGTCGCCCCTGAGTCGCCGCGCTCAACGCGGAAGGTGGCAAGACAATTGTCACGGTTCCCGCCCAAGCCTGGCCGGCCGCAGCCGTTATCTGCTCCAAGTGCCGCGCGTGCAAGCGCTGCGGAACAAAGGTGGTACCACGGAAGCTAACCTTTCGTCCTTTACGGGACGAAAGGTTTTTTTGATTTTCAAGAGATACAGGAAAGTATAGTTTTTCTTCCTACTTGACCTCTATTTCTCGAAATGAAACGCGCTGCGCCGCCAAGGGAATGGCGACAGCCGATTCACCTTGGATTTATGTATTATTTATGTATTATATCTTGTTGCATGAATTTGCGCAGAAGAATGAATGGAGATGACACGATGTCTGACATGGAGAACAAATCGGCAATGCCCACGACGTACGACCCCAAATCTGCGGAGCAGAAGTGGTATTCGTATTGGGTGGAGGGCAATTATTTTCAAGCGGGGAAGAGGCCGGAGGCAGAGCCGTACACGATTGTCATCCCGCCGCCAAACGTTACGGGCATGCTGCATATCGGGCATGCGCTCGATTTCACGCTGCAGGATATATTGATTCGCACAAAGCGGATGCAGGGCTATGACGCCTTGTGGCTGCCGGGTACGGACCATGCAGGGATCGCCACGCAAACGAAGGTGGAGCAGAAGCTCCGCGAGCAGGGCTTGACGCGCCACGATCTGGGCCGCGAAGCGTTTCTGGAGAAGGTCTGGGAGTGGAAGGGACAATACGCGGACACGATCCGCGCGCAATGGGCGAAGATGGGGCTGTCGCTTGACTACTCCAGGGAGCGGTTCACGTTGGACGAAGGACTGTCCAAAGCTGTACGCGAGGTGTTCGTCCGCCTCTACGAGAAAGGCCTGATCTATCGCGGCAAAAAGATCATTAACTGGGATCCTGCAGCCCGCACGGCCTTATCCGACATCGAGGTCGAATACAAGGAATTGAACGGCCATCTCTACCATCTGAGATATCCGCTAAAGGACGGCTCCGGCTTTATCACGGTCGCGACGACGCGTCCGGAGACTATGCTCGGCGATACCGCGGTAGCGGTTAATCCGTCGGATGAACGTTACAGCCATCTGATCGGCGCCACGATCGTATTGCCGGTGCTTGGCAGGGAAATTCCGATCATCGCCGACGAATATGTGGAGAAGGAATTCGGCTCCGGAGCCGTAAAGATCACGCCTGCGCATGACCCTAACGACTTCGAGGTCGGCGAGCGTCACGGTCTGCCTCAGATTATCGTCATGGATGAATCCGGCGTCATGAATGCGGAGGCGGGTCCTTATCAAGGGCTTGATCGCTTCGAATGCCGCAAGCAGCTCGTGAAGGATCTGCAGGAGCAAGGCGTCTGCATCGAGATCGAGGACCACGTGCACCAGGTTGGCCATAGCGAACGCAGCGGCGCTGTGGTCGAGCCTTACTTGTCGACGCAATGGTTTGTGGCGATGAAGCCGCTCGCGGAAGCAGCCATCGCAGCGCAGAAGTCGGGCAAAGGCGTTCAATTCGTGCCGGAACGCTTCGAGAAGACGTACTTGAACTGGATCGAGAACGTACGCGACTGGTGTATTTCCCGTCAGCTATGGTGGGGGCACCGCATTCCGGCATGGTACGATGACGCGACGGGCGAAATTCACGTGTCCCGCGAAGATATGGAAGGCGATCACCTGCGTCAGGACAACGACGTGCTGGATACGTGGTTCAGCTCGGCGCTGTGGCCGTTCTCAACGCTGGGGTGGCCGGATCAGACCGGCGATCTGCAACGTTTCTATCCGACGAGCGTGCTTGTAACGGGTTACGATATTATTTATTTCTGGGTGGCTCGCATGATCTTTACCGCCCTGGAATTCACGGACGAGATGCCGTTTAAGGACGTGCTTATGCATGGTCTCGTGCGCGACAAGGATGGCCAGAAGATGTCCAAGTCGCTCGGCAACGGCGTCGATCCGCTTGAGGTCATCGAGCAATACGGAGCCGATGCGATGCGCTTTATGATCTCTACCGGCAGCACGCCTGGACAGGATCTGCGATTCCGCTTCGAGAAGGTGGAGCAGGCCCGCAATTTCGCAAACAAGATCTGGAACGCGTCGCGCTTCGCCCTGATGAATCTGGAAGGATTTACGGCCGCCGACATCGACATCAACGTCAAGCTGGGTACCGCAGATCGTTGGATTTTGCATCGACTTAACGAGACGGCGCGCGACGTAACGCGTTTGATCGACAGCTACGAGTTTGGCGAGACCGGCCGCGTGCTGTACAACTTTATCTGGGATGACCTCTGCGACTGGTACATCGAATTCTCCAAGCTGAGCTTGAACGGCGAAGACCAGGCTGCGCGCCGGGCGACGCAATCCGTTCTTGCGTTTGTGCTGGACCGGACGCAGCGGCTCATTCATCCGTTCATGCCGTTTATCAGCGAAGAAATATGGCAGCATCTTCCTCATGAAGGCGAGACGATTACGCTTGCGGCCTGGCCGGTATACGATGCCGCGCTTGAGGCGCCGGATGCGGTCAAAGAGATGGAGCTGCTCATGGAGATGATTCGTTCCGTCCGCAATATCCGCGCGGAAGTTAACGTGCCGATGAGCAAGAAGGTCGAGCTTTTGATCAAGCCTGCCGGCGAGGCGGAAGAAGGCATTCTTCGCCGCAACGAAGAATTCGTACGGCGGTTCTGCGGAACGTCACTGCTTGAGATAGGCCGCGCGCTGGCCGCGCCGGACAAAGCGATGACTGCCATCGTAACGGGCGCGGAGCTGTATTTGCCGCTTGCCGGCCTCATCGATATCGCGCAAGAGATCTCGCGCCTCGAGAAGGAACTTAAGACGTTGATCTCCGAGGTAGAACGCGTGGAGAAGAAGCTGGGCAACGAAGGTTTCGTCGCGAAAGCTCCGGCGAAGGTGATTGAAGAAGAACGGGCTAAGATGAACGATTATGCGGAGAAACGCGATAAGGTGCTTGCACGAATCTCGGAACTGCGCGGTTAACGGACGCGATCAAGGCAAGGAAGAAGGGATATGCATGACTTCAGAAGGAATCAAGGGGACAGCGGCGCTGTCCTCCTATCAGGAAGCGGTAGACTGGATTACGGGACTTATCCCGTTCGGTATCCGTCCCGGCCTGGAGCGAATTGAGCTGTTAATGGAACGGCTGGGCAACCCGCATCGCAGGCTCAAGTTCATCCATGTCGCGGGCACGAACGGCAAGGGCTCCACCTGCGCCTATCTGACCAGCGCGCTTATGAAAGGCGGATACGATGTCGGGACGTTTACGTCGCCGTACATTACGAAGTTCACGAACCGCTTTCAATATAACGGATCCGATATCGAAGAGGAGACGCTGCTCTCGCTCGCGAACGAACTTCGGCCGCATGTATCGGCCATCGCGGAGACGGAGCTGGGCTCGCCGACGATGTTCGAAGTGTCAACGGCGCTGGCTATTCTGTTCTACGCGAAAGTAACTTTCCCGGACTATGTCGTATGGGAGACTGGTCTCGGCGGCAGGCTTGATGTCACGAACATCGTGTATCCGGTTCTATCGATCATTACGAACATCGGCCATGACCATATGGACCGGCTTGGCGGTACGTTGACGGCCGTAGCCCGGGAGAAGGCCGGCATTATTAAGCCGGGTGTGCCCGTAGTCAGCGCAGCGACACAGCCGGAGGTCGTCGAGGTGCTCAGACGCACGGCAGCGGAGCGCAAGTCTACTTTTTATTGTATTGGGGATCAATTTGGCGAAGTGCCGTTAGAAGTCTGCGAGGACGAGCAGTCCTTCCGGTTCGAAGGATTGTTCCGAACAATCGAGCCGCTTGCGATTAAGCTCAACGGCGCGCATCAACGTACCAACGCCGCAACAGCCGTCATGGGTTTGGAAGTGCTGCGTCAATACAGCGCTCTCGTGCTGGATGACGATATGCTGCGCGAAGGGCTGCGGGAAGCAGCGTGGCCGGGCAGACTGGAGATGGTAGCCCGGGAGCCGCGTATCCTGCTGGATGGGGCGCATAATCCTGAAGGGGCGGAGATGCTCGCAGGAGCGTTGAAATCCACGTACAAATTCAATAAGCTGCATCTTATGATGGGGATGCTGGAGAATAAGAATCATCGGGATACAATTAAGCATATACTACCAATAGTGGATACGCTTATATTGACGGAACCGGATTACCGTATGCGAATGGACGCGGCGGAACTGGCCGCAATTGTCCAGGAGCTGTGCGAAGACATGCCCGAGCTCCCTCCGTTTCAGATCATCGTCGAGAAGAATTGGCAGCAAGCATTAAACAAATTACAGCAGATAACCGGGAACGAGGATCTCGGGGTCGTGACGGGGACGCTTTATTTGATAGCGGACGTACGCTCCCGCGTGATTGGCGGATCGGCTGCTGAAAAAGGGTGGTGAACCGTCTTTGAACAGTGCAGAACACGTTCATTTCATCGGAATCGGCGGTTACGGGATGAGCGCGATCGCCAGGGTCATGCTCGAGATGGGTTATAAAGTATCCGGCTCCGACGTTGCTCGCCAAGAGTTAACGGAGAAGCTGGCCGCCAAGGGGGCGGACATCTTTATCGGCCATCAGCCTGAGCATGTAAACGGTGCTGATCTCGTCGTCTATTCTACCGCGTTGACAAGCGATAATGTAGAGCGCAAGGCCGCCGAGGCGTTAAACATTCCCGTTCTACACCGCTCTCAGATGTTAGCCAGGCTGATGAATGCCGGCAAAGGTGTTGCCGTAGCGGGAGCGCATGGCAAAACGACGACATCCTCGATGATCGCGCTCGTTATGGAAACCTGCGGGATCGACCCCACTTATATCATCGGAGGCGAGATTGTCAACGTTGGCACGAATGCCAAAGCAGGCAAGGGGGAATACGTCGTAGCGGAAGCGGACGAAAGCGACGGCTCCTTCCTGCATTATCATCCCTCCATTGCGATCGTGACGAACATTGAGCCCGACCATCTGGAAAATTACGATGGCGACTTTGAGAAGCTCAAGTCGGCATACGTCCAATTTTTAAGTCAGGTAAGCGAAGGCGGCAAAGCGATAGTCTGCTCAGACGATCCCATCGTCCGGGAGTTGCTGCCAAGAGCTTGCGGGGGAGAGTTCGAATTGCCGGGGTCAGCCGTCATTACTTACGGCATAGAGGGGGATTCGGCCTATAAAGCGGAGAATATCGAGCTCGGCGATCGCAAGGTTTCCTTTGATATGAGCCTGCAAGGCGAAAGCCTTGGCAATGTCGAGCTGTCCGTGCCCGGCATTCACAACGTGTACAATGCCATGGCTACCATCATAACGTGCCTGGAAGCGGGGCTGTCGTTCGAAGCGGTTAAGGAAGCCATCAAGTCGTTCCGCGGTGCGAAGCGCAGATTTCAGGTGCTTGGCGAAGTAAACGACATTCTTGTGATCGACGATTATGCGCATCACCCTACGGAGATTCAGGCGACGATCAGCGCGGCGAAAGCGACGGGCAAGCGGATTATTGCCGTGTTCCAGCCGCAGCGCTATTCGCGAACGTTTTTCTTGTTCGAACAATTTAGCAAAGCGTTCCCCGAGGCGGATCAGGTTATCATTACGGATATCTATTCGCCGGCAGGAGAGAAGCAGATCGAAGGCGTCAGCTCCGGCAAGCTCGTAGAGCTAATTCGGAGCAATAGCAATGCCAGCGCCGAATATATCCCGACAAAGGAAGAAGTGCTGGAGACGCTCAAGGCCCGCATAGCGCCGGGAGACCTGGTCATTACGATGGGTGCCGGCGATATCTGGAAAGTAGCAGACGCGCTTGCGCGAGCATTAAACGAAAAGTAGAACTTAGTCCAATAAAGAACCGTTTCCGGAGAGCGTTTAACTGCGCCGGGACGGTTCTTTTTGCCGTCTGCCCCGAAGTCTCTCGTCATAACTCTCTTAAAGCGTTCATAGACTACTAATAGACCAGGTAGAGGGAGAGATCGACATGAAACCGAACAACCGAATTACGTACCGCTTTGACGTTCAGGGAGCGCAGACCGCGAAGGACAAGCCGGAGCGCGAAAAAGTTGTCGGGGGTGAGCCCATATCTGCGGAGTTAGACAAACATTCCGGACAAGCGCTGCATGGGAAAAATAATGTTGTACCCTTATATCAACGGAATGCTGCGAATGGTATAGGCGAGGTTCAGCCATGGAATAACGCCTATCAGGAGGATATTGGCGCGCTGGAGCAGCTCATCCGCGAGGCAGACGCAGAAGCAGAAGCAGAAGGTGCTCAACCGCCGGTTGAACCTTCAACTCCGAATGCAGAAGACCTCAGCCGTTGGCCTGCCATTGTACAGCAACCGTCGTTTTCGGAAGCAAAAAGTTCCGAGAAGCAATGGCCGGTCATTAATCCCGATGCCGAATGGATTTCGCGGGGAGGCGATAGCGGCTACCAACCATCGGTCGAGCCTTTTGGCAATCGCCCATCCCCGGTGATCATTGCCGGCGATACGCGTCGTACGGGCGGCAAAGGCCCATCCTGGCTACATGTCTTCCTGTCTGTAAGCGGGGCGCTGGCAACCGGCGCCATATTCGGGTATTTGATACTGACTTTGTTTACGGGAGGTCTTGCTCAGCCCGACCGGGATACACAAGGCGACACCGGAATTCCGGTCGTGCAGCCGGGGACGAAGGAGACCATCGGTCTTGACGACCTGACCGGAGTACCCGTGGGAAGCAAAGAGGGCGAGGGTGGTAAGGATGGCAAAAATGGCGAGGTTGTCGATCCAGGAGCAGCAAATGCGGCAACCGTTAACGTTGCCGGTATCCAAAGGACGTATACCTTGCTGCAATACGGCGTATTCAGCAATACGGAAGGAAGGGACGCTGCGCTGGGTCAGCTGAAGGACGTCGGATTGGCAGGTTCGTCGATGAAGACCCCAGAGGGCTACCGCGTCTATGCAGGCATCGCGCTTGACGGCACGAAGGCCGCCATCGTTATAGGAGGTTTGCCGGACATCCTGTTGTACAAAAAGGAAGTGGCTGTGCAAGGTCCGGAAAAGCTGACATTCGCCGGAGGAGCGGAAAAAGCGGAAGCTTTTTTTGCCGCCACCAACGACTTGATCGGGACTTGGTCTGACCTTGTCGTTGCGCAGTTAGAGCAGCCTTCTCTGTCTAAACTGGGCAAGGCGGCGTCAGAAGGCTGGCAGGCCCAGCTGGCGCAATGGACTGCGAATGCCGCGGAGATGGAGTCTGGGCTGCCGGAGGATGTCCGCTCATCTTATTTCGTTAAGCTGAAGAAGGCAATGGATACGGCTGCTGGATCGATGAAAGCATACGACGAAAATCCTTCCAAAGCTCAGTTATGGTCCGTGCAAACGGCACTAATGGAAGCGGTCCTGGTGCAAAAAGAATGGTTTGAGTCTCCAAGCGCATTGTAAACGGAAAGTATAGTGCGTATAATGGTTATAGGTGTCATTTCGTGGCGAGGGGATTTATACGATGAAGAAAAACGGATGGATACTATTTTTGTTTATTGTGCTCGGGATGATTGCAGGGGCGCTGGTCGCAAGATGGCTGGATTCCGTGCCGGGCGTATCCTTCCTGACGAGACCGATTCAGACGACTTGGTCGCCAAACGTCGATCTTTATGTCCTAAGCTTCAACTTGTCGCTCTCGCTTCAGATTAGTCTGCTGAGCATCGCGGGTGCCGCCGTCGCCATCTGGTTATATCGCAAAATGTAAGCTGCGAAGCCGGGATTATGGCACGCATAAGGAGTATGAACCTATGATCGAAAACCAACTCAACCAAGCAACGATAAGCCGGATTGTGCTGGCTTCATCGTCTCCGCGCCGGAAGGAACTGGTCGCATCTTTGGCCCTTTCCTTGCCGGTTTCTATTTTGTCTACGGACACTGACGAGACTTACGAAAAGGATTGGACGCCGGCGGAAGTCGTGGAGCGATTGAGCCTTCGCAAAGGCATCGCTGCGGAAGCCATGCTGGCGAAGCAAGAAATGCCTCTCGAGGGCACGCTGATATTGGCAGCGGACACGATCGTTGTGTTGGATGGGGCAGTGCTGGGCAAGCCTGCAAACAGCGATGAGGCGGCTGCCATGTTAACCTCCCTGCAGGGCCGCTCGCACGATGTGTATAGCGGCATTGCGCTTTTGGAGGCAGGATCGGACAAGCGGATCGTGGCGAGTCGGCGAACCCGAGTGGCGATGAAACCTCTCTCCGAGGAAAGGATCCGTCGTTATGTCGCTTCCGGCGAACCGATGGACAAGGCCGGGGCATATGGCATTCAAGGTCTTGGAGCGGCTCTGGTAGAAGGGATTGAGGGATGCTACTTCAATGTTGTTGGCCTGCCGATCTCGCTGCTGACGGACAAGCTTGAGCTATTCGGAGTTCGAACGTATTAATTCGGAAACTAGAGGATGGGATATTTATGGAAATACATGGAAATGTATTGCGTGATGTCCCCCATGAAGAACGTCCAAGAGAGCGCATGATGCGATATGGGGCAGAGGCGCTCAGCCATGCTGAGCTGCTTGCAATCTTGTTAAGAACGGGTACGAAGAAACAGTCTGCGGTACATCTGGCAGGCTCCATTCTTAAGCAATGCGGCAGCTTGCGAGGGCTGCTCGACATGAGCGTGGAGGAGATGACGGCCATTAACGGCATCGGCCCTGCGAAGGCGCTTCAGCTGCGTGCCGGCATAGAGCTCGGCAGGCGGATGATTCGAACACGGCATGAAGACATCATTACGATTCGGAAGCCCAAGGACGCGGCGGATCAGGTTATGGAGGAACTTCGATATTTGGACAAGGAGCACTTCGTTTGTCTTTTCCTGAATACGAAGAACGGCATTATTGCCCGGGAAACTTTGTCCGTCGGAACGCTTAATGCCTCGCTGGTCCATCCCCGTGAAGTGTTCCGGGCCGCAATCAAGAGGAACAGCGCATCGGTCATCTGCGCCCATAATCATCCCAGCGGCGATCCTGCGCCCAGTCCCGAGGATATCTCGCTGACCAAGCGGCTTGCGGAAGCAGGGCAGCTTGTCGGTATAGAAGTACTGGATCATATCGTCGTTGGCGATGGCCGCTTCGTAAGTTTGAAGGAGCTTGGTCATCTGTAATATAATAATAAATACGTGGAAACACATCTGCGGCATCGCGTTGTAATGGAGAAGGGAGCAGTAACAATGTTTGGTAGATTGAACAAGGATTTAGGAATCGATCTTGGTACGGCGAATACGCTTGTATTCGTTAAGGGAAAAGGAATTGTCGTGAGGGAGCCTTCCGTGGTGGCCTTGCGTACCGATACAAAAACGATCGAAGCAGTCGGCGAGGCAGCCAAAAAGATGATCGGCAGAACGCCCGGCAATATTCGCGCCGTACGTCCTATGAAGGATGGAGTAATCGCCGACTTCGAGACGACGGCAACGATGATCAAATATTTTATCCGCTCCGCTCAGAAGCAGCGGTCTCTCTTTCCGCGTCATCCCAACGTTATGGTATGCGTGCCTTCCGGCATTACGGCTGTCGAGCAGCGCGCCGTCGAGGACGCAGCGAAGCAAGCCGGCGCCAGAGAGGCTTTTACGATCGAAGAGCCGTTTGCGGCCGCGATCGGCGCCGACCTCCCGGTATGGGAGCCGACGGGCTCCATGGTCGTTGATATTGGGGGCGGAACGACGGAGGTGGCCGTCATCTCTCTTGGCGGCATCGTGACGAGCCGTTCGATCCGGGTAGCCGGCGACGATATGGACGAGGCGATCATCCAATATATCAAGAGACTCTATAATCTGATGATCGGCGAGCGAACGTCGGAGCAGCTGAAGATGGAGATCGGTTCCGCCTTGCAGCTGGACAAGCCGGAGACATTGGAAATTCGCGGCCGAGACCTTGTGTCGGGACTGCCGAAGACGCTGGCGATTACATCGGACGAAATTACGGATGCGCTTATGGATACGGTCAATTCCATAGTGGAAGCCGTCAAGGTTACGCTGGAGAAGTGTCCTCCGGAGCTGTCTGCCGACATTATGGATCGCGGTATCGTATTGACAGGCGGCGGGGCGCTGCTTCGTAATATGGACAAGCTTCTGCAGCGCGAGACGGGCATGCCGGTCATCGTGGCGGACAATCCGCTTGACTGCGTAGCGATCGGAACGGGCCGTTCGTTGGATAACATCCATTTGTTCAAGAGCAGAGGCACTTCGAATCGTTCGAAGCGCTAGGCGCTCGAGATAGAATGTACGGATATGAGACAGGCAGGTGATCGGGCTGTTTAATTTCATGAGAAATAAGCGTGTTTTTATGCTTATGATCGGATTTATTTTGTTTATCGCGATCATCGGCTTCTCGCTCAGCGATCGCAAAGAGCTCACGTGGCCGGAGAAGTTCCTTAAGGACACCTCCGGTTTCGTGCAGCAGTGGTTCTACAAGCCCGCTGGTTATATAGCGGGTTTCTTTGAGGATATCCGCGATTTCCGGATGATCTACGAAGAGAACGAGCGGCTTAAGAGTACCGTTGCCGCATACGCGCGGGACAAGGTGGAATACAACTTTATTAAAAAGGACAATGAGCGCTACAAGGAGTTGCTTGGCTTCAGCGAGCAACAGAAACAGATGTATGATTACAACTATCTGATTGCCCAAGTCATCTCCATCAGCAATGACGCGAACAACCGGACGATGACGATTAATTTGGGGTCGAAACATGGCATCGAAAAAAATATGGCTGTGACGACCGTCGACGGTTTGGTCGGGCTGGTGAGTTCCGTGACGCCTTTTACGGCGGCGATCACCCCGATCACGGAGCTTAACGAAACGTCGCCGACTTTCAATTCCATCTCCGCGACGATCGAAGGCCGCGAGAACGAATCCTTCGGCATTCTGAGCAGCTTCAACAAAGAGACGAACCGGATTTTGATGACGCGAATCGGCGAGAACGACAAGATGGAGATTGGCGATACCGTTATCACTTCCGGCCTTGGCGGCGTTTATCCAAGAGGGCTCCGAATCGGCACGGTAGAGACCAAGCAGGTCGGCGACTTTGGATTGACCTACACGGCAAGCGTCAAGCTTGCGACCAACTTCGACCATCTGGCCGAGGTGTTCGTCGTTCAGGCTGCGAGCTCTGAGGAGAACGCTCCATGAGCATGAACCGAATCGTTGCGATTATGCTGTTGCTATTCTTTATCGAGGGCTCGCTCATGCCATGGATTATCCCGGAGGGATACGGGAGCCGGATTATACCGCACTTTATATTCGTATTCGTCTTATTTTCGGCATTGTACGGCAATCGCCATATGGCACTGTTGCTGGGAGCGGGTTTCGGCCTGCTGCAGGACGTCGTCTATTTCGGCCAGTTGCTCGGACTTAACTTTTTTGCGATGGGGATTATTGGCTATTTTACGGGCGTGCTGCTGGAGAGAAAGCGGGCGACGGTCATGATGGCGATTACGGTCATCGGCTTCGCATGTATTTTATACGACACGGCCCTCTTTTTTATTTACCAGGTATTCCGGATTACGAGCGCATCCTATGCGTGGGCGCTGCTCAATCATATATTGCCGAGCTTGTTCCTCCAGCTGGCCTTCGCGCTGGTTTGTTATGTGCCGGTCAGACGTATGTTCGAGTCGCGCAAGGAAACGGGAGAAAATGGAGAAGAAGAATAAAGCGGGACGGAAGCAGCAGGAATTCGGGACCAGCATCCAGAATTGAATAGGTTGGGGAGGGACAAATGTGACCGAAAAGCAGCATATTATGATTAAAGGCGTTAAGGAAGGTCTTCTGTTCCTTCTCGACGATCAATGCGTGTTCGATGCGCTGGTTGCCGAACTCAGGCACAAGCTGGAGAAAACGCACCAGCAGTTGCTGACGGGACCGCTCGTTCATATACATGTCAAGCTGGGCTCCAGAATCATAACGGACGAACAAAGGGAGCAGCTTGCAAGCATCATCGGCGCACAGGGTAACTTGATGATTCAGTCGATGGAATCCGATCCTCCGGCGAAGCCGGAGAGCGGCGGGGGAGCGGCGAACATGCACGTTTTGTCATCCATCGTTCGCTCCGGGCAGACGCTGCAGCACGAAGGCGACCTGCTTTTAATCGGGGATGTCAATCCGGGGGGCTCCATCCTGTGCACCGGCGATATCTATGTATTGGGAGCGCTTAGGGGGATGGCGCATGCGGGCTTCGCGGGACGCACCGATGCCATCATCGCGACTTCGCTCATGCGGCCGACGCAGCTGCGAATTGCCGATGTCGTCAGCAGGCCGCCGGAGGAATGGCTGACTTTCGATTCCGCGATGGAATTCGCGTATCTTAATGAAGGTCAGATGCAGATTGACAAGTTGTCGCAGCTATTCCGCATCAGGCAGAATCCTATCCTATTTAGAGGGGTGTAGAGTATGGGAGAAGCGATCGTAATTACATCAGGCAAAGGCGGCGTCGGCAAGACGACGACCTCTGCGAACATCGGAACAGCTCTTGCGTTGCTTGGCAAAAAAGTGTGTATGGTGGACACGGATATCGGTCTGCGCAATCTGGATGTCGTTATGGGGCTTGAAAATCGCATTATATATGATCTGGTCGATGTGGCGGAAGGACGCTGCCGCCTGAACCAGGCGTTAGTCAAGGACAAACGTTTCGACGAGCTGTACATGCTGCCGGCCGCACAGACGAAAGATAAAGACTCCGTTAAGCCGGAGCAGATTCGAGACATCGTGCTGGAGCTCAAGCAGGGTCATGATTATATCATTATCGATTGCCCGGCCGGTATCGAACACGGCTTCCGCAACGCTATTGCCGGCGCGGACCGCGCAATTGTCGTCACAACGCCGGAGAATGCGGCCGTGCGGGATGCCGATCGTGTCATCGGATTGCTGGAAGGAAACAAAATTCCGTCCAAGCTGCTGATTAACCGGATTCGGCCTTCTATGGTAAAGAGCGGAGAAATGCTGGATATCGACGAAATCTGCCAGGTTCTTGCCATAGATCTGCTGGGTATTGTTCCTGATGACGAAAAGGTCATTACGGCGGCCAACAATGGGGAGCCGACGGTTATGAACCCTGCTTCCCGTGCTGCCATCGCGTACCGCAATATTAGCCGCCGAATATTGGGCGATATGGTGCCGTTAATGGTGCTCGACGAGAAGGCAGGCGCGTTCAAGCGGTTCCGCAAGTTTCTGGGAATAGGATGATTGACCTGTGCTTAATAAAATAAAGAAACTGGATTGGGGCATAATCCTTATTCTCGGATGTCTCGCGGCGATCAGCGTTATCGCCATACATAGCGCGACTGCGAATCATCCGGGATATGCCAATTACGAAATCAAACAGCTGGCGTTTTACGGTCTTGGATTTGTCGTGGCTATTGCCGCGGTGTTGTTCGATTACCGGATCATCCTGAAGTTGTGGCATGTGTTGTATGGCATCGGCGTTGTATTGCTGATATTGGTTTATTTCATTGGAGTGGAAATAAACGGTGCAAAGGGATGGTTTAAGCTTCCGGGAGATTTTTTGTTTCAGCCGGCAGAAATGGTCAAGATCATACTGATCATAGGCATTGCATATTTGTTAGGTCGACGTCAAGGAGATCGATTGCATTTTTCAAGCGATATTTTGATGATTGGCGCATTCTCATTCCTGCCCTTTTTGTTGGTCATGATTCAGCCCGACCTCGGAAATGCGATTATTTATATCGTCATCGTGATCGGGATGCTTTGGATCGGCAATGTCAAGTATTCGCATGTAGCGATCGGACTGGCTGTCGTAGTAGCAGGCATCATCTTGTTTATGTTCCTCTTTAATGCCTTTAACGAAGAAATCAAAACCTATCTCGTCGACAATTCCAAAGGGCACTGGTATGAACGAATAAATACGTTCATCAATCCCGAGTTGGCTTCTTCCGATAATAAACATCAGTCCATGTATGCTCAGATGGCGATCGGGTCAGGCGGATTAAACGGGGAAGGATTTCTGGAAGGCAATCTCAAGAACGGCGGGTATATCCCTTATGCCTATTCGGATTCCATCTTCGTCGTCATCGGCGAGGAATTCGGATTCCAGGGCGCCGCGATTCTGCTGCTGCTTTATTTCCTGCTCATCTATCGAATGATTATGGTCGCCTTCAAGTGTTACGACAGGCGGGCCTCGTACATGGTCATCGGAATCGTCTCCATGTTCGTCTTTCAGGTGTTCCAGAACATCGGCATGATGATAGGGCTCATGCCCATTACAGGCATTACGCTGCCGTTCGTCAGTTATGGTGGCACTTCGCTGCTGCTCAACATGATCTCGATTGGTCTTGTGTTCAGCATCAAAGCCCATCAAGAGGTCTATGAGCTCGCCGAGTAACGGGAGCTGG
>NZ_BDQX01000171.1:376012-394927 GCF_003112455.1 Paenibacillus agaridevorans | reverse complement strand
GCCGCTGCGGACGATTCCGCGGCGGCCTGCCTGTTGTGCGCTCCGATTTGGGTGGCAAATGGTTATGAGGTTCCGAGCGGCTTATTGTCTTATTGTCATATTGGCTTAGGAAGACTGGTGTTCATCGGACTTTGCGTCCTTTCGTTTCGCTTAATGTGGGAATTCAATAAAGGGAAAAAGTCCCTTTATTTTTTGGATTTCGGGTAGTTCTGGGGAAATAAAGGGAAATTGTCCAACTAAACGTCTGGGTGGCGTTAGGAAAAGTTGATTTGTTCGGAAATAGAGGGCTTTTTTCCAACTAATTCGCCCTGTGAAGGGGAAACCGGAAAAATAAAGGGAGGATTTCCCTTTATCACTGACTTCAGACCAGTTAACTCAGCTGCCGGCCCGTTCAATTCTGCTTTCAACCTCCATTAGAGCAACATGTTTAATGTTCAAATATAGGAAAGTATATGTTTTTTTCATACCTTTTCTATATTTCTCGTAATGAAACGCACCGTGCCGCCAAAGGACGGCGTAGCCGTTTCACCTTGTCCCAACGGTTGCAGGCTTGTTCGCATACTTGTCCTTGGAGCTTCATAAATATGAAGATAGGACAAGGCAGCGGGGAGGATGGTCCATATGGGACTGAGGGATGACGTAAGGCATCGAAGGCATGAGAAAATAAAGTTACTGCTCGAGGAATATGCGGCTTCTGAACGGCAGGAGAATAAGGTGGATATGCTGCAGAGGCAGCAAGAGCAGCGACGTCAAGGAGAACGCGTGTCGCACCCGCGACTCGGCAATGAACGCGGGGAGTCCGCGTATGAGTCGCACTCGTGGCCTGGCCACGAACGCGAGGCGTCCATGCATAAGTCGCCCCCGAGGCCGGGCAACAAAGACAAGAAGTTCGTGCATGGGTCGCACCCGTGGCCTGAACACGAACGCGAGGAGTCTGTGCATGAGTCGCATCCATGGCCAGGCAAGAAACGCAAGCAGGTTGCAGCGGAACCTAAGAGACCAGGCTCACAAGGGCAGGACGAGATGCATTTAATGTTCCCGGAAGGGCCGTCAGCGAGCAGCGAACGTGGAGGGGATCGCGAGGAAATATCGGATGATCCTCATGATCCAGAAGTTGCCTGGAAGCGTAATCCTAACCCTTGGGTCTCCTGGGAGGAGGAAACGGTCATTCCGGGAGGCAAGCAGAGTTATGTCAGGCAGACGCGCACATACGACGATTCCTCCCCGCCCCGCAGCGGCTGGAGGCGTTTTCTGCACAGCCTGCGCTGGAAGACGATTGTTGCGCTTCTCGCGTTTGGCGTTATTTACGCCATGTTTCAAACCAGCAACGATTTGGCGCTGCGAGGTCAGCAATACGTAAAGCAGGCGTTGACGCAAGAAATCGATTTTGCGGCGGCAGCGATGTGGTACAAGCAAGCGTTCGCGGGAGCGCCATCCTTCATACCGATGTTTCGCGGCGAGGATCAAGGCGCCGTCGGGGTAAACGGAGTTGTGAGGAAGGCGGCCGTCGTGCCGATCGAAGATGCTTCTCTAATTCGTACCTTTGCGGAGACGCTTAATGGAATTGAACTGTCCGGTTCGTCTGAGGCACCCGTTGCCGCAGCGGAGACGGGCAGAGTGATTATGGTGACGGAGGAAAGCATTCTCATTCAACATGCCAACAACCGCGTAACCATCTACGGCAAGCTTGGCCGAGCGGATGTAGCGGTAAACGACTGGGTAGAGGCTGGCGATATTATCGGGAAGCTGCAGGAGGGAGATGCGAGCGGGCAAAGCTTGTTCTACTTCTCTGTGAAGCAAGGCGACCGTTATATGGACCCGCTGGATGTGATCACGCTTGATTAAGTGGCGCGGGATCGCGTGGTCTATTCATCCTCTATTCGTAATGATCATGATGGCTTCCGCCATTACGGGATATTTTGCCGAATTAACGGTGTTATTTCTCATCGTCATCGTACACGAGCTTGGACATGTATTCGCGGCCAAAAGCTTCGGATGGCGGATCAAGGAGGTTAAGCTACTTCCATTCGGAGGAGTGGCAGAGGTCGAGGCGGGAGGCGCCGGCGCAAGGGAAGAAGCCCTCGTGGCACTTGCAGGACCTCTTCAGAACGTATGGATGGGGCTGCTGGCTTGGACCTGCGGCGTGACGGGATTGTGGAGCGAACCATGGGCGGACTATGTTGTACAGGCTAATATGATGATTGCTTTATTTAACCTGCTTCCGATTCATCCGCTCGACGGAGGCAAGCTATCCCATTCGATGATCAGCGTATTCCTGAACTATTATCAAACGTTGCTTTGGTCGGCAAGACTCAGCCTTGGCTTTAGCATGATTATGACCGCGGCCGCCGCGGCGCCTCTATGGATTCCTGGTTACGGGGACGGCGTACAGCTGAATCTTCTGGTCGTTGGCGTATTCCTGCTGCTCAGCAACTGGACATACTATCGAAATGTGCCTTATTTGTTCGTGCGATTTCTGACCCATCGGCGCCGCTCCTCCCTGACCGCGCTGGATAACGGGAAAAAGGCGACGCCGATCATCGTTAACGGCTATCAATCGATATTGTCCGTTGCCAAGAGTCTTAATCGGGAACGTTATCATCTGATCTATGTGCTGGATCCGTCCGGCAAGGAGCTGCGCGTGCTGGCGGAAGACCAGATTGTGGAGAGCTGCTTGTCCGGTTTGAATCCAAACCGTGCAGTCCGGGAGCTTTTGGGCTAGAATAGAGGAAAAGCGACAGAAGGAATGGTTGTTTAATGAAGCAGATGCTTATGCACGTGGATGGCGATACGCTGCAGACGGCCGTTCTGGAGAACGGGCAGCTGACGGATTTTTTAATGGAACGTTCGAGTGGCGCGAGTCTGGTGGGCAACATTTACAAGGGAAAAATCGTAAACGTGCTGCCGGGGATGGATGCGGCCTTCGTCGATATCGGCATCGGCAAAAACGCCTTCTTGTACATTGACGATATGCTTCATCCCCATGCGGACAAGCAGCCTAAAAACAAACCTCCTATCCGGGAACTGGCGCAGCCGGGACAGGATATCATCGTGCAGGTTGTCAAAGATCCGCTTGGCGGAAAGGGAGCGCGCGTGACGACGCACTTCAATTTGCCTGGACGCTGGCTTGTCTATCTGCCGTTCGCCGATTACGTCGGCGTATCCAAGAAGGTGGCCAGCGAGACGGAGCGAGAGCGCCTTCGCATAGCCGGCGAGCGGTTGAAGCTCGACGAAGAAGGCATTATTATGCGAACCGCAGCCGAAGGCGAGGAGCTGGAGTCGCTGCAGGCCGATGTGTCCAAGCTGAGGGAGCGCTGGCGCTCGATCGGTGACAAGGCGATACACGCGGTCGCGCCGGCCATATTGCATTGCGAAGAAGGGTTGCTGCACCGAGTAATCCGCGATACGTTTTCCTCCGATATGGACGAGCTCTGGATCGACCATTCGGCCCGTTTCGGCGAAGCGACGGAGCTGCTCAAAGACATCTCGCCTGCGTTCGACGGGCGGGTCAAGCTTTACAGAGGCGGCGGCGGCCGCGGCATATTTCAGGAGTTCCGGGTCGCGGAGCAGATCGAGACGGCGTTCTTGAGACGAATACCTATGGGGAGCGGGAGCTACCTCATCTGGGAAGAGACGGAGGCGCTGACCGTCATTGACGTGAATACGGGCAAGTTTACCGGCTCGGACAATTTGGAGGATACGGTGTTCCGTACCAACTTGGAGGCGGCTTCGCTTATTGGCAGGCTGCTGCGAGTGCGCGATGTCGGCGGCATTGTCATCATCGATTTTATAGATATGGAACGCGAAGAGAGCCGATCCAAAGTGCTTGCAAGGCTGGTGGAGGAGGCACTCCGGGACGGTACGAAGACGTCCATTGTGGGCTGGACCCGACTGGGACTGATGGAGTTGACGCGCAAAAAAGCGCGTATGGGCGCAAGCCATCATTTGGCTCAGCGCTCATAATGGAGAAGATGTGATCAAAAGCGAATTTTTTGAACAACCTTTTAAACAACCTCTTGAAACCGTATAGTGTAATGTGATAAACTGTTTTGGTGTATGTTACGTATCATTATTGAAACTGACGTACAGGTACCGCTCCGAACAGGTTACATAAGCGCAGCGCATCAGCGATTTGCCACCTGACTCAGGCGAGTCTTCGAAAATAAGGAGGTGCACCTATTATGTTCGCAATCATCGAAACTGGCGGCAAGCAATACAAAGTTCAGGAAGGCGATGTGATCTACATCGAGAAACTGAACGGCAGCGAAGGCGAAAGCGTAACGTTCGATCGCGTTCTGGCCGTATCCGGCAAGGACGGTCTTGTAACGGGAGCTCCGGTGGTTTCCGGCGCAAGCGTTACTGGCAAAGTCGAGAAACACGGCAAAGGCCAAAAGATCATCGTTTACAAATTCAAAGCCAAAAAGAACTACCGTCGCAAGCAAGGCCATCGTCAACCTTACACGAAAGTAACGATCGAGAAAATCCAAGCGTAAGCATGAGGATTTGAGCTATGATTACAGTTACTCTCGTAAGGAATGCGAAGGATAGGCGCATCGTATCGTTTGCGGTCGAAGGACATGCCAAATATGCGAAGCCCGGCAAGGACATCGTCTGCGCCGGCGTGTCGGCGGTATCGGTCGGCACGGTTAACGCGATTGAGACTTTAGCGGGGATCGAGCTGCCTGCCACGGTTAAGAACGGCTGGCTGTCCTCGGATGTTCCGGTTCTGCCCGATGCGGAGTCGGACAGCCGCATGCAGCTGCTGCTCGAAGGCATGGTTGTCATGCTTGAGACGATCGCTACATCATACGGCAAGCACGTCGTTATCCAGGAGCAGCTCCGATAAGGCTGTCCTGCGAGACGTTATCAATTCAAGAAGGAGGGGTACTCCATGTTGAAACTGAATCTTCAGTTGTTCGCATCCAAGAAGGGCGTAGGTTCCACGAAGAACGGACGCGACTCGCAATCCAAGCGCCTTGGCGCTAAACGTGCGGACGGTCAAATCGTATCCGGCGGAAGCATCCTGTTCCGTCAACGCGGAACGAAGATCCACCCGGGAACGAACGTAGGCATCGGCAAGGACGATACGTTGTTCGCGAAAGTAGACGGCGTTGTCAAGTTCGAGCGTCTGGGTCGCGATCGTAAGAAAGTGAGCGTATACCCTGTTGATCAAGCTCCTGTTGCAGCTGCAGTAGAAGCTTAATTTGCAACCACCAGCCCCGGCCAGCATGTCTTGGTCCGGGGCTTTTGTCATTGTCGGGAAAGCCCTCTAGCAGACGATGTCGTGGCCGCCTTCGCGCGCTTTTCGAAATTATAGGAAAGCATTCGGCATACGTTTTCTATACTTCTCGTTATGAAACGTACTGCGCTCCAAAAGAACGGCGCGGCAGTTTCACCTTTGCTAATGACCGCTTTGGACGAGCGTGTTATACTGGGAAAGCTAGCAGCTAGCAATTCCCTTAAGAAGGCAGGTTCTGGGCATGATAGCCATGACAAAGGCAAAGTATTATGTCGCGGCGACGGCGATCGCGCCGGCAGCCGCGCTTCTGGTCTGGCCAGGCAGCCGCTTGCTTATAATCGGTTGCTTGATCTGGATTGGGGCCGCTGCGGCCTATTGGATTCGCAGCGAACGAATGGAGCATCGGGCTCGAATTACGGCTACGATTACCGCCATGCAGTCAGCCGGCGTCCGTACTTTAAATCATCATCGGCATGACTGGATGAACGATCTTCAAGTGCTTTATGGATACATTCGACTCGGCAAGCTGGATAAGACGGTGGGCTGCGTGGAGAAAATAAGGGATAGAATGAATGCCGAAAGCGCAATCTCCCGGCTTGGCGTTCCTTCGCTCATCAGCTATATTCAGTCATTTCGCACGCTGACGAATTCTCTTGCGCTGGAGGTCGAGATCGATAACGGTATTAATTTGCAGGAAATGGTACAGGATGCAGAACGTGTAGCGGAAACGCTTATACATACAATCAATGTTTATCGGTTGTCCGCGAAGCCTGGCACAGGGGAGCAGGCGCTGCTCCGGTTGCGGCTGGCGGCGGAGAGCGGCATGCTGTACGCCTCCTTCTATTATGACGGCGAATTGATCAACGAACGGCAATGGCAACACAAAATGAAAGAGCAGTTGAAAGGCGCATCGCTCTCTCCAATATCCGAGGAACAGTCGTACAATGAGATGGTTCTAAAGACGGAGCTGCGCGAGATAGGCGCTTGAACGGAGGCATGGCATGTTTGTCGACAAGGCAAAAATATTCGTAAAAGGCGGAAACGGCGGGGACGGCATCGTATCCTTCCGCCGCGAAAAATATGTAGAGAATGGAGGTCCCGCCGGCGGTGACGGCGGCAACGGAGGAGATCTGATCTTTCGCGTAGACGAAGGGCTTCGAACGTTGATGGACTTCCGTTACCAAAAGCACTTCAAGGCCGAGCGCGGCGAGCGCGGCAAGGTTAAGAGCATGCACGGCGCGAGTGCCGACGACACGATCGTGCGCATCCCCCCGGGAACGGTCATAATTGACGACGACACAAACGAAATCATCGCGGATTTGACGCGTCACGGTCAGCAGGTTGTTGTCGCAAAAGGCGGACGGGGCGGACGCGGCAATACCAGATTCGCAACGCCGACGAATCCGGCTCCTTATATTTCGGAGAATGGCGAAGAAGGCCAGGAGCGCTGGGTCGTTCTCGAGCTCAAGGTGATGGCGGATGTTGGTCTGGTCGGCTTCCCAAGCGTCGGAAAGTCTACGCTGTTATCGGTCGTATCCGGTGCCAAGCCGAAGATCGGCGCCTATCACTTTACTACCATTACGCCGAATTTGGGCGTCGTCGACGTCGGCGACGGACGGAGCTTCGTTATGGCGGATCTGCCGGGTCTGATCGAAGGCGCTCATGAAGGCGTTGGTCTTGGCCACGAGTTCCTTCGTCACGTGGAGAGAACGCGGGTTATTATTCACGTCATCGATATGGCGGCGTCGGAAGGGCGCGATCCGTTCGACGACTGGCAGAAAATCAACGCGGAGCTGACTCACTATAACGAGAAGCTGGCGGATCGTCCGCAGATCATTGCGGCCAACAAGATGGACATGCCGGAAGCGGAGGAGCAGCTGGCCCTCTTCAAGGAGCAACTGGATGAGGTCAAGGGCGATAAGGATTACGTCGTTATGCCGATCTCCTCTCTTACGAAGGAAGGCATTCAGGAACTGCTGTACAAGGCGGCGGATGTACTGGATACCGTGGAGGCGTCGATCGAGGTCGAGGAAGTGAAGGACATCGAGGAACGCAAGGTGTACACGTACGAGAAACGCGACGAAATTACGTTCACGGTTCATCGCGAGGACGAGGTATTCGTCGTCGAGAGCGAAGGCATCGAACGGATGATGAAGCGGATGAACCTGAATTCCTACGATGCCGTCATGCGATTTGCACGTACGATGCGTAAGCTGGGCGTCGACGAGAAGCTGCGCAAGGAAGGCGCCAAGGACGGAGATATGGTGCGGATCGGCGATTTCGCGTTCGAATTTTTTGAAGGCACCGATTACGACCCTTACAACTAAATTTCGTGTTGGACTGTCCCGGCGTTTCGCGACCGGGAAGTTTAGCCTCTCATGGAGAAAGACGACGGTAGTCGTCTTTTTTTTATCGGCCTATTGCCGCGCCACCTGGATTTCGATATAATGTCCACTATAGGTGTACAATTGTCTTTATGAGGAGGACGGATGTGGCTGAACGCTATTATGTCGTCCGGGAGGAACTATTGCCCGAAGCGATTCTGAAGACGATTCAAGTGAAGGAGCTGCTTAGCAGCGGCGCGGTGGCAACTGTTCATGAAGCTGTGGAGCGGGCGGGACTCAGCCGCAGCGCCTTTTACAAGTACAAGGATGGCGTGTTCGCGCTGAACGATATTGCCCGCGAACGGATCGTGACGATCTCGATGGAGCTGGAGCATAGGGCAGGCGTTCTCTCCTGCGTGCTGGGACTGATCGCAGGTCAGGAAGGCAATGTGCTGACTATGAATCAGAGCATCCCGCTGCAAGGATTCGCAAATGTTGTGTTGTCGGTGGACATCGCGGGACTTGCAGGAGAACTGTCCGATCTATTGGAACTGCTGAAGCGGCAATCCGGCGTGAGGAAGGCAGCGGTCATCGGTCAAGGTTAAATCATGGAGCGGAGGAATATAGATGAAGCCGATTAAGGTAGGATTGCTCGGACTGGGTACAGTGGGAACGGGCGTCGTACGTATTGTGGAAGGGCATCAGGAGGATCTTCAAAGCCAGGTTGGTTTGCCGATCGTCATTGAGAAGGTGCTGGTACAGAATAAGACGAAGTCTCGTTCGATCTCCATTGATCCGGATAAGCTGACGGAGGATCCGTGGGATATTATCCGCCATCCCGATATCGATGTCGTCGTAGAAGTCATGGGCGGCATTGCGGGAACAAAGGAATACATTATCGAGGCATTGTCGCGGGGCAAACATGTCGTGACGGCCAACAAGGACTTGATGGCGCTCCACGGACCGGAGATTGTGGCCAAAGCCAAGGAGAATGGCTGCGACATCTTGTACGAAGCCAGCGTAGCTGGCGGTATTCCCATTTTGCGTACGTTGGTCGACGGCTTTTCTTCCGATCGGATTACGAAGATCATGGGCATTGTTAACGGTACGACGAACTATATTCTGACGAAGATGAGCCAGGAAGGAGCCTCCTATAGCGACGTGCTGAAGGAAGCGCAGGAACTTGGTTACGCCGAAGCGGATCCCACCTCCGACGTGGAGGGTTTGGACGCGGCACGCAAGATGACGATTCTGGCGACGCTTGGCTTCCGGACGAACGTATCTCTTGCGAACGTATCGGCAAAGGGAATCTCGCAAGTCAGCAAGGAGGATATTCTGTATGCCAAACGTCTGGGCTATGAGCTGAAGCTGCTTGGCATTGCGGAGAGGCAGGACGATCTCGTCAGCATAAGCGTACAGCCGACCATGGTGAAGCAGACGCATCCCATCGCATCCGTAAACGGCGTGTTTAACGCGGTATATGTTTACGGCGATGCGGTTGGAGAGACGATGTTCTACGGAGCGGGCGCCGGAGAGCTGCCAACGGCTACTTCCATCGTCGCGGATCTGGTTGCCGTCGTAAAGAACCTGAAACTCGGCGTGAGCGGCAAGCAGAACGGCGTAGCGGACTATAAGGAGACGAAGCTGAAATCGGATGACCAGATTTCGTCCAAATATTTTCTCCTGCTGCATGTTGCCGACCGTGCAGGCGTTCTTGCGCGCATCACTCAGGTTTTTGCCGAATTCGAAGTCAGCCTGGAGTCGGTGCTGCAACAGCCGAACCCGAACAATCCCGACGCCGAGATCATCATCATTACGCATGATGCGAGCAAGGCGGCCATCCAGAAGGTCATCGACACGTTCGGATCGCTGGATGTGGTCTACAAGGTGAAGAGCGTCTATCGCGTTGAGGGGTAATACAATGAACGGAGCGGGGAGCATGGAGAGCATAATGGCAGTAAAAAAAGCATATACGGACAACCGCCGCGTCACCGTTAAGGTGCCGGCAAGCACGGCTAATTTGGGCCCGGGCTTCGATTCTCTCGGCATGGCGCTCTCGATGTACGCATGGATCGAAATGTCGGCATCCCAAACTGGAGAGACGGTCTTCCGGCTGCACGGGGATGGCATGGATGGGCTGCCCACGGACAAAAGCAATCTGCTCTACAAGGTTGCTCAGCTCGTATTCGACGAAGCTGGCGTCAGCATGCCGGAGCTTACGATCGAAATGTATAGCGAAATTCCGCTGGCACGCGGTCTTGGGAGCAGCGCGACCGCCATTATCGCCGCGCTCGTCGCGGCAAACGCCCTGATTGGCAGTCCGTTGGACGATCTCAAGCTGTTCGAGCTCGCTACAAAGCTGGAGGGGCATCCGGATAACGTCGGCGCATCGCTGTTCGGCGGCATCATCGTCGCTGCATGGGATGGCGAGACCGTGCAGCACGCACGCATTGAGCCGCCTGCAAGGCTTGAGACGCTGGTAGCCATACCGGCGTTCGAGCTGGCTACTGAGAAGGCTAGGCATGCATTGCCTTCTGGGCTGGCGATGGCCGACGCAGTCTTTAACGTCGGCTGCAGCTCGCTGCTCGTCGCGGCTCTGGCCAGCGGCGAGCTTGGGCTTATCCGTCATGCCATGAAGGATCGGCTGCACCAGCCTTATCGTGCGCCTCTTATTCCCGGCATGACGGAGATTCTGGAGCGCGCGACGGACTTCGGCGCGCTTGGAGCTGCGCTCAGCGGAGCGGGGCCGACAATGATCGCGTTCGTGGACGCGGAGTCGGAGTCCGGTTCCAAGGCCGAGCTGGAGAGTTTCCTGCAGGAGACGCTGCGCAAGGAAGGCATCCAGGCGGAGACCCTCTGGCTCGCGCCGTGCGTCTCCGGTCCAGTTGTTACGGTAGAGAGTGCAGATGCCGACCATGATGGGGAGACCTTCCTGGAACGGATTAAAGGAGAACGGGCATGATGAAAACGATAGCTTTATTACCTGCTGGCTCCGTGTCCGACGAAGCGGCAAAACAACTGTTCGCGGGAGAGACGCTGAATTGGAAGCACCATCGGCTTATATCCGACGTCTTCCTGTCCACGGTGAACGGGATCAGCGACTACAGCGTTATTCCGATGGAGAACACGATCGACGGGTCCGTCAGTCTGCATTTGGATTGGCTGGTCCATGAGGTCGATCTTCCCATGCAGGCGGAATGGGTGTATCCCTCCATTCAGAATCTGATCGGAAGACGGGAGGAGTTCTCCGGACAATCCGGCGAGCCTGACTTGACAACGATCAAAAAGGTGATCAGCCATCCAGTGGCAATGGCGCAATGTACGCAGTTTCTTCGCGAGCATATGCCGCAGGCGGAGAAAGAGCATGTGGGCAGCACGGCCGAAGCCGTGCGTATCGTAAGCGATCATGCCGGCGAAGGAATTGCCGCGATTGGCACCCGCAGCGCGGCGGCGAACAACGGCCTTGACCTGCTCGCGACCGAGGTAACGGATCACGATAACAACTATACGAGATTTATGCTGGTAGGGACGGAGCCGTATACCGCCAGGCAGTCGGACCGCGTGAAGACAAGCATCCTTATCACTTTGCCGGAGGATTATCCGGGAGCGCTGCATCAGGTGCTGTCGGCATTCGCCTGGCGCCGCATCAATCTGACGCGCATCGAGTCAAGGCCGACGAAGAAGAAGCTGGGCAGTTATTATTTTTATATCGAGATTGAGATGTCGCTGGATACGGTGCTGCTGCCGGCCGCGCTTCAAGAGATCGAAGCCATAGGATGCCAGATTCGCATATTGGGCTGTTATCCGAGTTTTACTTACGAGCAACTGCTGTAACTTCAAGCCACGAAGGTGTAACAACAGGCGATTCCCAAGGCTTCAAGGAACCAACACAAATACAAGATGAACAATTTCGCGGAGGTGCAAGGGCAGAGATGGCACAGCAATGGATTTACCTAAACGGCGATTACGTAACAAAAGAGGATGCGAAAGTATCCGTGTACGATCACGGATTTTTATACGGAGATGGCATCTTCGAGGGAATTCGCATCTATGACGGCAACATCTTTAAGTGCAAGGAACATCTGGACAGGCTGTACGACTCTGCGAAATCGATTATGCTCGATATCCCGCTCTCCCTGGAGGAGATGCAGGGCGCGCTCGTGGAGACGATTCGCCGCAACGAGTTGCGCGACGGATATATTCGGCTCATCGTATCCCGCGGTCCCGGCAATCTGGGGCTTGATCCGCGTCGCTGCCCTTCCGCATTCGTCATTATTATCGTGGAGCAGCTCTCGATTTACCCGGAGGAAGCTTACAAAAACGGCCTGGTATCCGTATCCGTGTCGCAGCGACGCAATATCCCGGATGCGCTTAACCCGAAGATCAAGTCGCTTAATTACCTGAACAACATCCTGGTCAAAATCCAGGCGAATCTTGCCGGAGTAGGCGAAGCGATTATGCTGAACTCCCAAGGCTACGTGGCGGAAGGATCCAGCGATAATATCTTTATTATCAAAAATAACGTCGTCTACACGCCTCCTTGTTACGTTGGAGCGCTGGAAGGCATTACCCGCGCGGCGATTATGGAGCTTTGCGCCAAACACGGCTACAAGCTTAAGGAAGAGCCGTTTACGCTGCACGACGTATATGTAGCCGACGAAGTGTTCTTTACGGGCACGGCGGCCGAGGTTATCGCAGTGCGCGAAGTCGACGGACGCAAGATCGGCTCCGGACAAGCCGGTCCGATCACGACGCATTTGCTGGAACAATTCCGCGCGATTGTTTCAGTAGACGGCGTCAAAGTATACGAATAACGAGATTTTATTTAGCGACAACCTGCCCGGAAGACATGGAGACATGTTCCGGGCAGGTTTTTTTGCGCGAAGATGGCGACACTTGCCTATTTGCTGCATAGGATGTAGAGATTGATAACAGGCATTAGCCGTGCCAAGTTATCCAGAACGTGACAGGAGGTCATCGGCGAGTGAAAATCCATATCGTGAAAAAAGGCGATACCCTGTATTTCATCGGCAAAAAATACAATGTATCGATCGAGGAAATTTTAAGCTTGAACCCTGGCATTACGAATCCAGATGTGCTGGAAGTAGGGATGAAGCTGAAAATTCCAAGTGCTCAAGGACAAAATGGCATCGGAGGCGTGGAAGTCATGCATCAGCACGTCGTCAAGCAAGGAGATACGCTTTGGAAGCTGTCCAAAGCTTGGGGCGTGCCGCTGGCGGCGATGGTATACGCGAATCCGCATTTGAAGAACCCCAACGTCCTGCTGACGGGCGAGATCGTCAACATTCCGAAGGCGGACACTGTGGTTCCTCCAACGGCCATGCCGGGTAAAATGAATACGGCGGTTAAGCAGACCGGAGGCGTTCATCCGCTGCATCCGACTTCGATTATGCAGGGCGTGCAGGGCATGGTCGGCAAGTTGTCAACAGCCCCGGTTATCGGCAAGAAGAATACGGCCCCCGTGCAAGAAAAGGCTCCTACAGCACCGATCTCGCCGGTACCTGCCCCCGCACCTAAGCAGAAGGAGAAGGAAGCGAAGGTCGAGCCGCTGGAAAAAGGCAAGGTAGAGCCTCTGGCAACGAAGGTCGAGCCGCTGGAAAAAGGCAAAGTAGAGCCTCTGGCAACAAAGGTCGAACCGCTGGAAACGGGCAAAGTAGAGCCTCTGGCAACAAAGGTCGAACCGCTGGAAACGGGCAAAGTAGAGCCTCTGGCAACGAAGATCGAACCGTTGGAAACGGGCAAAGTAGAGCCTCTGGCAACGAAGGTTGAGCCGATGGCTATGGGTAAAGTCGAACCGCTCGCGACGAAGGTTGAGCCGCTTTCGGGTCATAAAGTCGAGCCTTTGTCCTCCAATGTCGCCCCGCTCTCGACTGGCAAGACATTGCCGAACGCGGTAGCACCGCTTTCGACTGGCAAAACGCTGCCGAACGAGTCAATTATGCCGCTCTCGACAGGCAAGACATTGCCGAACGCAGTAGCACCGCTTTCGACTGGCAAAACGCTGCCGAACGCGTACGTCGCTCCGATGGCGGCGAACAATTATGCGCCACTGTCGACGAACGTATCGCCCATGAGCATGAACAACGTTGCGCCACTGTCGACGAACGTATCGCCGCTGAACACAAACAACGTTGCACCGATGTCAACGAACGTATCGCCGCTGAACACGAACAACGTTGCACCGATGTCGACGAACGTATCGCCGCTGAACACGAACAACGTTGCACCGATGTCGACGAACGTATCGCCGGTGAACACGAACAACGTTGCACCGATGTCGACGAACGTATCGCCGCTGAACACGAACAACGTTGCGCCGCTGTCGACAAACGTATCGCCCATGAGCATGAACAATTATGCGCCACTGTCGACGAACGTATCGCCCATGAGCATGAACAACTATGCGCCGTTGTCGACGAACGTATCTCCCATGAGCATGAACAATTATGCGCCAATGACG
The DNA here is from genome assembly GCF_003112455.1 of Paenibacillus agaridevorans. GTDB lineage: Bacteria > Bacillota > Bacilli > Paenibacillales > Paenibacillaceae > Pristimantibacillus > Pristimantibacillus agaridevorans. Next base: position 380,883 of record NZ_BDQX01000171.1, on the reverse strand, counting down.
AACGTAGCTCAGAAGGCATTGCCGATTCAGAAGATGGCGGAGCAAAAGGTTTCTCCGGCACAATCGGAATACATGCAATATATGGACATGGACTTGTTCCAGCAATACAACATGCCTGCTACGGAAGCCATGTATATGGGGAACCAGCCGAATGTTGCTCCGGTGTTGCCGAATGCGGGTATGATGCCTTACGGCGAGATGCCTTACGGTGAGAAGCCTTCCATGTATCCTTACGATTGCCCGCCAGGCGCAGGCATGATGGGATATCCCGCACCATCCATGATGCCATATGGCGGCGCGGGGGGCTGGGGATACCCCGGTGGCGGTTATGCAGGAGTCAGCGAGAATAATATGATGATGCCATTGTCCAATATGCCGAACCATGCTGGAATGGTATCGCCATTGTCAGGCATGCCTACCAAAGGTTTGCCGCAAACGATGTCCACCATGTCGGCGCCGGTTTACGGCGGAGCCGGTTATCCCATGACTTACCCACCATATGCTCCATCGCCGTTATGGCAGCAAAATGCTAATGTCTCGTCCGGGCCGACTGTCCAATCGACGGCTAACGATGATTGCGGCTGCGGCGGCAAACGGGAGGATGAGCTGGAGCTTCAGCAAGAAAAGAAGTCGTCGTTGTCCAAATCCGCCACTTCAAAACCGCGCAAAAAAGCCAAAAAAGCCGTTATCCGGACAGTGGCGCCGCGACCCAAAAAAAGAACGTCTAGCGGCAGCCGCCCTTGGCTGAACCGTTAAAACAAAGGCAAATGCAGTTCCCTCATAATGCTGAACGCAGGCAAGCTCCGATAAGGGGCTTGTTTTGTTGTTCATGTATTTCCGGAGTCTGAATAATTAACCATTTCTGGCGCACACTATGGGCAAATATCATCACCAGCCAAAGGGGGCTTCCTCATGATGACGTTCAGCCTGTGGAAGCAAGTCAAAAAGCGTATACGAAGAAATCGCCGTCCGATCTGGAAGTTAGGCGGACTAGTCTTGTTCGTCTCGCTGGCAGTCATGCCGCAGCATGCATCGGCGAGTTTCGCGAGCGAAGCAACCCTCGACGAACCTTCCGTCAGCCGCATGCTGCAAGACAGAAATGCTCCGGTTCAAGTTATGCTGCATCGTTTGTACGTTTGCGGCGAGGAGACAGAGCCGCTCGGGTTGATGAAACCCGAGACGATCATCAAGCTGCTTAGCCAGCATCCGGAATGGCGCACCAGTCTCGATGAGGATGGGCAGACGCTCCGCGTGATGCAGCAGATTGACGATTTGTCGGCCGAATGCAAGTCCAATGCTTACTTCGGCGTGGACCGCAATGGGAATTTCTCGTTGTTTGACGGAGAGCCCAGCAACGAAAAAGTGATGCGGACATTTTTCCAGCTTGATGTCCGGTTTATGGAGAGCAGCTTGCCGAAGGACCAACTGGATCAGCTTTCGGATGGCATTCGGGTTAGCGACATCGACGAATATAACAGCGTATTGTCGACCTACAGCGATTATGCGATGGAAACGGGCGAAGCGAAGCAAGGTTATTAAACACTCGAGTTTTATACAATATGTAATTGGCCGCTGCCACAATGGAACGGCAAAACAACACTCATCGATATTGAACCGGTGAGTGTTTTTTTGTGCTTGCTTCAGCAAGAGCACCGGACTAACCGACAAGACTTGCTGCCGCAGTTCTACCAAGGCAGCGGTGAAATATACGACAATGCCCTCCCCCCGCTCAATCGGGAAACACATGAGCGCGAATGAACAAACGTTCGTTCTCATTTCGGGTATCTTTTGTTATAATGAAGGGCGGGCAACATGGGAAGGCTGCGAGGGCAGCTTGCAACCGTAGCACTCATATTTTCGTTATTACATAAGTTAGGGGTTGGCGGCTTGCGCGTATTAGGCATTGACCCCGGCATAGCCATTGCGGGATTCGGATTCGTGGACAAGAACGGGCATAAGCTGACGCCCGTGCAATATGGCGCAATTACAACGGAGGCTCATACGCCTCAGGAGACCAGGCTTGTGCAGATTTATGAATCGGCAGGCGCCCTGATGGATCGGTACAAGCCCGATTCCGTCGCGGTGGAGAAACTGTTCTTCAACCGCAACGTGACGACGGCATTTGCCGTTGGACAGGCTCGCGGCGTTATTATTCTGGCGGCGGCCCAGCGGGGACTTCCCGTTGCGGAATATACGCCTCTGCAAGTGAAGCAGGCTGTCGTCGGCTATGGCAAGGCGGAGAAGAGGCAGGTGCAGGAGATGGTTAAGATGTTCCTTAAGCTGTCTGCGGTTCCCAAGCCGGACGACGTAGCGGACGCGCTTGCCATAGCGATCTGCCATGCCCATTCGGCCGTACTGACGAACAAAATCAACGAGGTGAATCGTTCATGATCGATTATTTGAGAGGTCCGGTCGTACATATAGAAACGGAGTACATCGTTATGGACGTCAGAGATACGGGATATCGCGTGTTTATGCCGAATCCGTATGCGTTCGCGGGCAAGAATGAGCCGGTAGTCGTCTATATCCACCATCATGTCCGTGAGGATGCGATCCATCTGTTCGGGTTCGAGTCGAGAGAGCAGCAGACGATGTTCCGCAAGCTGCTTGATGTATCCGGCATCGGCCCGCGAGTAGCGCTTGGCATTTTATCGGCCGGCCGGCCGGAAGCGATCGCGGGCGCGATTCAACAAGAAAATTTGTCGTTCCTGACGAAACTCCCCGGCATCGGAAAAAAGACGGCTCAGCGCATGGTGCTGGATCTGAAGGACAAGCTGACGGGGTACGGCGACGAAGGTCTGCTTAGCGCAGCGGGCTTCGGCGCAGAGCCGGGCTTGGCCGGTACGGGTAACGGGCAAGGAGCCGGAACGGCATGGGAAGAGGCGCGCGACGCGCTGGCAGCGCTTGGTTATACGTCTGCCGAGCTGGACCGCGCCTGGAATGGTTTGCAGAGCAGCGTGACGCCGGAGGAAACGGTCGACTCGTTAATGAAGCGGGCGCTGCAGCAGCTGTTCAAGGGGTAACGGAAAGGAGCGAAGCCGGACATGGACGATAGAATTATCTCCGCGAACCTTATGATGGAAGACCAGGCGGTCGAGCTGAGTCTCAGACCCCGTTATTTGGCCGAATACATCGGACAGAATCAGGCAAAAGAAAATCTTAAAATCTATATCGAAGCGGCCAAGATGCGCAAGGAAGCGCTGGATCATGTGCTGCTCTATGGTCCGCCTGGACTGGGCAAAACGACTTTGTCCAATATTATTGCTAACGAACTGGGCGTCAACTTGCGTACGACGTCAGGTCCGGCGATCGAACGGCCTGGCGATCTGGCGGCGCTGCTTACGAATCTGCAGGAAGGCGATGTCTTGTTTATCGACGAGATTCACCGGCTGCATCGGACGGTGGAGGAAGTGCTCTATCCCGCGATGGAGGACTTCGCTCTGGATATTATGATCGGCAAAGGCCCAAGCGCCCGCTCGGTCAGGCTGGATCTGCCGCCGTTTACGTTGATTGGCGCCACGACGCGTGCCGGGCTGTTGTCCGCCCCGTTGCGTGACCGGTTCGGCGTCGTGAGCCGTTTGGAGTTCTACACGGTAGACGAGCTCGCCTTTATCGTATCGCGCGCGTCGGAAATTTTAAACGTATCGATTGTCGGGGAGTCCGCGACCGAGATCGCGATGCGTTCGCGCGGAACGCCGCGTATCGCGAACAGGCTGCTCAAGCGCGTTCGCGACTTTGCACAGGTGCGGGGCGACGGCGTCATTACCCATGAAATCGCGAGATCCGCACTGGAGCTGCTGCAGGTGGATCCCATGGGACTCGATCATATCGACCACAAGATGCTGCATGCTATGATGACGACGTTCTCGGGAAGACCGGTCGGGCTGGATACGATCGCAGCGACGATCGGCGAGGAGAGCCAGACGATCGAAGACGTCTACGAGCCGTATCTGATGCAGATCGGTTTCCTTCAGCGTACGCCTAGAGGCAGAATCGCGACGGATAACGCCTACCGTCATCTTGGGTTGCCGATTCCGGGCAGATCCTAAGCCGTGCTTGCACGTATGGCATAAGGCAAGGGGGCAACACAGAACAGGATTCAACAGCTGCAACATGATATGCATAAGAAGGGAGAGTAATCATGAAAAATACGGCAATTAAGGTAGGGCAGCCGCAGCAAGCGGAGAAACCTTATCGAACTGGGATGAGAGCCTGGCGTCGCACACTGCTGTTGACGCTGGCAATGGCTCTGCTGTTTTCCACCTGGACGGCATCAACCTCCAGCGCGGCAGTACCTTCCCTGGATAAGATAAGGGTGGCGCTTTTCCTGAGTCTTCCCGGCAAATACGATTCGACGACTCCCGCCGCCACCTTTTCGTCTGCAGGGGGGCTAAACGTAGGCGTGAGGGAACCGGATGGAGAACAGACCTGGTTCGGCATACCGGCCGGCGTCAGCGCCAGATTCGGAAGCGACGATTACAAGGCGAAATTGTTTGAATCCGCAACATTCGGGCAGGCGCTTGCGATTTATCAACAGGTTAAGGCAAGCGGAGGCGCAGCCTTTCTGACCTCCGTCGCAACGACTGGCGCCGCTCGTTATCAAGTGACGGAAGGCGTCTACAGAAACGAAGCGGAAGCCGCTGCCGCAGCGGCGAAGTGGAAGGCAGACGCCAAGCTGGCTGGTTTGCTCGGGGCATACAAACCGGGGGTACAAGGTCCATTCCATCTGGAGACTGGGCCGCTGGCCAGCAAGAAGGATGCGCAGGACGCTGCCGCCGCATTCGGCAACAAGGGACTGGATGCTTTCGTCGCCGTACGGAGCGTCGCGGGCAAGGAGACATATTCCGTCATGGTGGGAAGCGAGCCGTCCC
>NZ_BDQX01000171.1:353250-375974 GCF_003112455.1 Paenibacillus agaridevorans | reverse complement strand
CCGTCTGGGTGGGAGGCGAGCCGTCCCAGGACAAGCTGGCTGCCGTACAGGCAGCTGCAGCGTCTGTTCCGAACGGCTCGGCGCTTAAGGCTGTAGCGCCCCAATCGCGGCATTTGATCATTCGCAGAGACCATACCGTCAGCGCCGCCGCGAACGTCAGCCACGAGCTGTATCAATTCCCTGTTACGGGCGACATGAAAACATGGATCGCTCCGGCAGGCGAAGCGTTTATTACGCTCACGGAACGCAGCAACCGTACTTATCGGGGCAGCTTCGAGCTGAGCTCCGTCAACGGCAAGATGGCCGTTGTCAACGAATTGCCGTTCGAGCAATATTTGTATTCCGTCGTCGCGGTAGAGATGTACACTTCCTGGCCGCTTGAAGCGCTAAAGGCGCAGGCTGTAGCAGCCAGATCCTATGCGCTTAACAAGGGTTACGGCTTCCAGATCGCCCATGTCGTCGATACAACGCTGAGTCAGGTCTACAACGGAGCAAGCGTGGAGGCTCGATCTTCCACCGAAGCAGTCGAGGCGACAGCAGGCGTAGTTGCTTTGCATAACGGAAAGGTCATCGAAGCGATCTATTCCTCGAGCGCGGGCGGCATGACGGCGGACGCAACGGAAGCTTGGAGCAACTCCGTTCCTTATTTGCAGCCGGTTGAGAGCCCGGATTCCATATCCGAAACCGGACTGAAGAGCTGGTATCGAGTAGCGCTGCCAAGCGGTGCCGTAGGCTACATTCGCGAGGATCTCGTGCGCGACACGGGACGGAAGACGGAGGCGGGCAGCGTCATTCTGGAATCGACGACGGATGCAACAAATATTCGCCGGCATCCTCTCATCCAGGAAACCGTGCCTGTCGTTGCCCAAATTCAAAGCGGAACGAGTCTGATTGCAATTGACAAAGTCATCGAATCGAATCCCATGAATTGGCAGAGAGGACCGTTCACCGGCGACGAGCTGCTGACGGTCATGAACACATATGCGAACCCCAAGATTACGGGGCCGATCACATCGGTCGAAGTGACGAAGCGAGGACCTTCGGGACGAGCGACGGAAATTTCGGTCAATGGGACAAAACTTGGCGTATCATCGCCAACCGCTCTGCGTACCGCGCTGGGCTACGGAGGTTCTTTGCCAAGCACGAGTTTTGAAGTGGAGCAGACCGGAAAGGTAGTCGTACTAGGCGGGAGCGGCGCTTCGGTGACCCGGTCGGATGATTCCAAAAAGCTTTATGTTATGGGAGCAGAAGGCAAATCCGCCGCTTACGCGGGAGACTACATGTACGTAATGGACGGAGAAGGAGACTTAAGGGCAGCTACCCGAAACCCGGGTTTCGCTATCTCGGGAACGGGCTACGGACACGGTGTCGGACTCTCTCAATATGGGGCTTACAGCCTCGCGGCGCAAGGGTATGACTATGAATATATTTTGCAATACTACTATAAAGGCATAACGTTAGCTAAGGAATGATGACTTCGATATGAACGCGGATTGGTTTGACTTCGAATTACCGGAGGCGCTTATCGCCCAGACGCCGCTCCAAGAGCGGACCGCTTCCAGACTGCTTATGCTGGGCAAATCTACAGGAGAGATTCGGCACGGAAGCTTTACCGATCTGGCGGAGCGGCTTGGACCCGGAGACGTTCTGGTGCTCAACAACACGAGAGTGCTTCCTGCAAGGCTTGTAGGGGCTAAGATGGACACCGGAGCTAAGGCGGAGCTGCTGTTATTGAAGCAGCTGGGAGAAGATCGTTGGGAAACGCTGGCAAAGCCGGCCAAGCGTCTGAAGGTCGGAACCGTTATCGGTTTCGGCGACAATGGCGGAGGCGAGCCTCTGCTGCTGGCGGAAGTGGCATCCGAGGGAGAGATGGGGGCTCGAGTCGTTCAATTCCGATATTCGGGCATCTTTCAGGAACTTCTCGATAAACTCGGAGACATGCCTCTGCCTCCGTACATTAAGGAACGACTGGAGGAGAGGGAACGTTACCAGACCGTCTACTCCAAACATCAGGGATCGGCAGCCGCTCCGACGGCCGGCCTACACTTTACGGAGTCCTTTCTGGAGCAACTGCAGGCTAAAGGCGTAGAGCTCGCCTACGTAACGCTCCATGTGGGCCTCGGAACCTTCCGGCCCATGACGGCAGAGCGTGTGGAAGATCATGAGATGCACTCGGAATATTATGAGCTGGACGATGAAAATGCGGCCATAATTCGTACTGCAAAGCTTCAGGGGAGACGAATCGTAGCGGTCGGCACTACCTCCGCCCGAACGCTGGAGACGGTAGCCGGCAGATTCCCCGTAGGGGAACTTGAAGCTTGCAGCGGCTGGACCTCCATCTTCATCTATCCCGGCTATGAGTTCAAGCTGGTCGACGCCCTGCTCACCAACTTCCACCTGCCGAAGTCTACGCTCGTTATGCTCGTGAGCGCTTTGGCGGGAAGAGATCACATTATGCGCGCATACTGCGAGGCGGTGGAGAGAGAATACCGATTCTTTAGCTTCGGAGACGCGATGTTTATCGAATAACAAGGTTAATTAACGGACGAACCAATTAACGTCCGCAAGAATAGGAAGCGAGAAGAGTGGCGGTTAAATACGAATTTATTAAAGAATGCAAGCAATCCGGCGCCAGGCTGGGACGCGTTCATACTCCTCATGGCATTATCGATACGCCTACCTTTATGCCGGTCGGCACGCAAGCGACCGTAAAGACGATGAGCCCCGAAGAGCTCAAGGATATGGACGCCCATATTATATTGAGCAACACGTATCATCTGTTCCTGCGTCCTGGGCATGGCATCGTTAAGCAAGCAGGAGGACTGCACAAGTTCATGAATTGGGATCGCCCTATCTTGACGGATAGCGGCGGCTTCCAAGTGTTCAGCTTAAGCGAGATGAGGAAAATTACCGAAGAGGGCGTACACTTTCGTTCCCATCTAAACGGCGACAAGCTGTTCATTTCTCCGGAGGTTGCCATGGAAATCCAGAACGCTCTGGGCTCCGATATTATGATGGCCTTCGACGAATGTCCGCCTTACCCGGCGGAATACGAATACGTGAAGCAATCCACGGAGCGGACGTCCCGTTGGGCCGAACGTTGCCTTGCCGCGCATGCCAGACCGCAGGATCAAGCCCTGTTTGCTATCGTACAAGGCGGCATGCACAAAGATTTGCGCATTCAGAGCGCCAAAGATTTGACTTCCATGGATTTCCCGGGGTATGCTATTGGTGGACTGAGCGTAGGCGAGCCGAAGCACTTGATGTACGAGGTGCTGGATTACACCGTTCCCGAGCTGCCTGCCGACAAACCTCGTTATTTGATGGGTGTCGGATCGCCGGACGCATTATTGGAAGGCTCCATCCGCGGAATCGACATGTTTGATTGCGTCCTGCCTACACGCATTGCGCGCAACGGGACAACCATGACAAGCAGCGGAAGACTGGTCATCAAGAACGCGAAGTTCACGGAGGACTTCGGACCGCTGGACCCGAATTGCTCCTGCTATACTTGCAGGAATTATTCGCGCGCCTACATCCGACACTTGCTTAAGGCGGACGAGACCTTCGGCATTCGACTTACGACCTATCATAATCTGCATTTCTTGCTGCAATTGATGCGCGATGTCCGTCAAGCCATCATGGAGGATCGTCTGTTGGATTTCCGCGATTCCTTCTTCGAGGCTTACGGACTGAACGATAATGACAAAGGATTCTGAAAGGGGTGAATAACATGTCTCAATTATTGGCAGAAGGCGCAGGCGGTACCCAGAACATTTGGGGGCTAATCATGCCTTTCGTACTGATGTTCGCAGTTTTCTACTTCTTGCTTATTCGACCGCAACAGAAGAAATCGAAAGCTCGCAATTCCATGTTGAGCCAGATCAAGAAGGGCGACAAGATTACGACGATCGGCGGTCTTCACGGTACAATCGTGGAACTAACCGACGATACGGTCGTCTTGCGCGTCAACGACACGACAAAGATGACTTTCGAGCGCAGCGCTATTAACGGCGTTGTCAGCTCGGCACCTGCTGTTGCATCAGAGTAGTAGAACAAAATAAAAACGGCTTGCAGAGATTATTTCTCCGCAGGCCGTTTTTTTGTGTCAAACGATTTCACTTTACGGCCGGAGGCATCCGCTCTTCGTTAGCGTTTTAGGTTGACGCCAACCATGCCGCCTAGCGCTCCAGCTACAAGCACGGCGCCTAGCATTAACAAACTGCTCCAAGAGATGGACGCATTGGAGGCAAGGAAGCTGACGATGATGACGAGGATTCCGTAGATGCCGCCAAGCAGTCCGCCATTATACCAGCCTCTTCGCTCCGATCTTTTGCCCGAAGAGAACCCCCCGGCTAATGCCGAGGCGGCGTGAACGAGCAAAGCGTATGTGCCAAGCTCGTTTTCCCGCATGTTGCCGAAATGAAGCATAAAGGACAGCAGCAAGGCGCCTGCTGCCAGCCAAATCAAGGAGAATACGACTCCCGCGAGTAATGGTGGTCCGATTACGGGCGTTTTGGGGGCTTGCTTGACGGAACTCATCCTATTCCTCCTCCAGTTCAAAGGTATTAGTACACCATATGGCCAAGCTGGAGGAAATAGTACAAGTTGCTGTTCAAAAAGTCCGCTTTTGATCACGAGGCGTGCCAAGAAGCAATTGCCATATATTCGTGTCGGATTTGCCGTATGACGGAATGTCGTCAAGGTCAGAATAGCTGTACGAGCTTGAACGCCTTCCACTTGCACGGTGGCAGGCCGCTTGGCGAAACTATCGGAGGAGGCGCTAATCAATGGAGTTGTGGAGCCTGTTGATCCGGACGACCGTCATCTATTTCGTCGTATTCGTCATCATGAGACTGATGGGGAAGCGGGAGATCGGCAAGCTGTCGGTGTTAGACTTGATCATCTCGGTCATGATCGCGGAGATTGCGGTCATTGTTATAGAAGACGTCAACCGGTCCATGTGGGACGGCATCATACCTATGGCTGCATTGCTCGTCATCCAGGTGACGATGGCGCTGTTATCGATGAGCAATCGTAAAATCCGTCTATTCTTCGACGGCAAGCCGAGTGTGGTTATTGCAAAAGGGAAAATAAATCGCGATGTGATGAAGAAGCAGCGTTATAATCTGGACGATCTCATGCTTCAGCTGCGCGAAAATAAAATTACGTCCGTTGCAGACGTTGAATTCGCTATTCTGGAGACTAGCGGCAAGCTGTCCGTTATTCCGAGGGATGATGCAGATCATGGGGAGGAAATCGCTCAAGAGCAAACTGCCATATCGGTATCCCAGAGTTTGGCCAAAAACAGTCGGCAAGGCAGTAGTGAGCGAATCAGAAACTCTGGAAACGGGGTCATTCCGCCAAGTTACCGTTTTGAAATATTGCCAATTCCGCTAATTATGGATGGCAAAGTACAGGATGAGAATTTGTCCAAAATCGAAAAAACACGATTCTGGCTAAAAAACGCGCTGCAAGAGGAAAATGTCCACGACTTCAAAGAGGTTTTCCTCTGCACGATTGACCATAAGGGTAAATTATTCGTGGATGTGCATCACAAAAGATTTACCTGAACCATGCACCGATCCAGGGTATACGCGAGATATCATGCCTGTCTATAATTTTCATCCAGATCATGAGCACAATGTAAAGGATAACGCTAATAAAGCAAGCTGATACAAGCGCGATCCATTCCATCGAGATCGGCATCCGATGCATGAGCCACTGGGCAGCTGCCCCCATAATGACCATTGCCGCACCGACTTTAATGAAGTCGGCGAATTGCATGCGGAAGCCGATATATTTAAGAACGCTGATGCCATGAAGTACGGTGACGAGAACAATGTTAACGTTGATGGCAATAAGCGCGCCGTAAATGCCGAGCTCCGGCTTGGAAGCGAGCTGTACAATAAGGACCAGCTTGATCCCGGCTGCCAGAAACGTATTCGTTAAGGCGGCACCTGGTCTGTCTAGCGCTTGAAGCGCGGCTTGCAAGGGAGCCTGCAGGTAAATAAAAAGTCCGACGGGTGCAATTAGCCGGAGCATGGGCGCATATTCCTCATGAGCATAGATAATGCGACATAGCGGCTCTGCAAACAAAGTCATGACAACTACAAACGGAGCGCCTGAGACGAGCGCGATCCGCATGGATTGATGCATGCGCTTCTGAATTAATGCTTTATCGCCTCGCGCTGCCGCCTCCGAAAGGGACGGGACAAGCGAAACGGCCAGCGAATACGTCAGAGCCGTCGGCAGGAGGACCAGCGGGATAATCATGCCTTGCAAAGCGCCGTATTGTGCCGTGGCAATGCCCGTCGCGATACCCGCCACAGCAAGGCTCTTCGCCGTAAAGATGGATTCGAGCAGGTAGGATAAGGAGCCGACAAGCTTGCTGCCTGTCACGGGCAGGGAAAGTCCGATCAGCCGTTTCAAAATAGGCGAATTGTCGTTTGGAGCAAGCGTCCCGCGATGAGCCTTTTTCCCCCTGTCTCCCCTTTTCGTGCGATAATGCCAAAGCAACGCCGCCAGTCCGCCGATCTCTCCGGCAACGACCCCCAGCATGGCCCCGGCCGCAGCCCATTCCAGCCCGTATGGCAACAGCAAATAGGCGAAGACAAGCGACGCAACAATGCGGATAATCGTCTCGATCGTCTGAGACAGGGCGCCGGGAATCATGTTTTGTTTGCCCTGGAAGTAGCCACGGTATACAGACGAAACGCCGATTATGACCAGCAGCGGCGACATCACCATAAAGGTCTGGTAAACGCGGGTATCGGGCAGCAGATAACGAATAATAGAAGGAGCGAACAACAGCATCCCGAGGGTAAGCACAACGGATACGGCTACAGTGAGCAGCATCGCGGTGCGGAATATATAACGCACGCGGTCGGTATCGCCGGCGGATTCCGCTTCGGCAATCCACTTGGCGATGGCAAGCGGGATGCCTCCCGTTATTAATGTTAGCATAACGATGAGGAACGGATAGGAGAGCTGATAGAGGCCGACGCCTTCCGCTCCGATGATACGAGGCAGTGTAATTCGCGGCACAAAACCCAACAGGCGATTTACGATGCCGGCTGCAAGCAGAATCATGGCTCCTTTGATAAACGTTTGTTTCGTCATGTCGAACACTTCAACTCCTTCAGCTTAGACCTTTGCCGCAGCAGCCCGGCCCGTTCCGCTCCGCTCCGCTTGTCGGCTTGTACCGTCTATCTCTTATCTGTATGCGCGGCATGTCCGCTTAGATGTCTGCCATTTTCTTCTGACCGAAGCCCGGCAGGAGAATGGCTTTCGAGGTCGAATACATAAGAGGTGCAGAGCGTGCAGGAACGCGAACGGGAGGGTTAGCCATGGCGGATAATGAGCTTAGTGTGATGATCGAAGAGCTATGTATCAGCAAAGCGGAAGAATTCCGGCTCATCGGCTACGAGCATGTGACGGGCAAGGATGTATGGGAATGCGTTAGCGCGGGTTACGCCAAGAACGGACAGCCGGAGCTGCATCGATTGGTGAACGATATTTTGTCGCTGAAGGTCACTCAGTTCATGAACCATCTGACGATCAGCGCATACAAGGGAACCTCGTTCTAAAGATGAGGTTCTTTCTTTTTGACTCGTTTTTGCGGCATCTGTATAATGGGAATATTGAGATCATAAGGAGGATTCAGACGTATGTTCGGGAAGAGAATAGTAGCCTTCCTCGCGATCGTGGTCGTGGCGTTCGCCGTCATGGCCGGTACAAGCCCTTGGCTGCTGAAAGGCGTCAAGTTAGGCCTCGATTTAAAGGGCGGCTTCGAGGTGCTTTACGAAGCGGTACCTTATGAAGGGGGAGTAGCCGTCACGCCGGAGAGCTTGAAGCAGACGGCGAACAGCTTGCAGAAGCGTGTGGACGCTTCCGGATTGGTAGAGCCTGAGATTACGACAGAAGGCGCCAACCGCATTCGTGTCAAGCTGCCAGGCGTAGAGAACGAAGAAGAAGTAAGAAATTTGCTCGCCAAGCCGATCAACCTGACTTTCCGCGCGCCGGACGGCGAAATTATGCTGACGGGAACGGACTTCGTGGAAAACGCGGCTGGACTTGAGTTCAATGAGCTTAACCGTCCTGTCGTCACGATCAAGCTAAAAAACGCGAAGAAATTCGAGGAAGTGACATCCAAGCTTGTCGGACAGACGATGTCGATCTATCTGGATGAACAAGAGATTTCGAGTCCGCGAGTCAATCAGGTTATTGCCAGCGACAGCGCAGTAATCGAGATGGGCAACTCCTCGACACAAGAAGCTAGAGAGCTGCGCGACCTGATCAACATGGGCTCGCTGCCGCTTAAGCTTGAAGAAAAGTACACGAATAGCATCGGGGCAAAGCTCGGCATGGAGTCGCTTAAGGATACCGTAACGGCTGGCATCCTGGGCTCGGTGATCGTCCTTGTCTTCATGATCATTATTTTTCGTTTGCCGGGCTTCGTTGCGGCGATCACGATCATCACTTATGCATGGCTGCTTATTCTCGTCCAGAATTTGATGAACGCGACGCTGACGCTTCCCGGAATCGCGGCATTCGTCCTCGGCGTAGGGATGGCTGTTGACGCCAATATTATTACGGCGGAGCGCATCAAGGAAGAAATCCGGTCGGGCAAGAGCATGCTGTCTTCCCTGAAGGCGGGCTCCAAAAGCTCGTTCCGCACCATCATGGACGCTAACATTACGGGTATTATCTCCAGCGCCGTCCTGTACTTTATCGGCGACGGAGCGATTAAAGGTTTTGCGCTCACGATGATCTTTAGCATTCTGGTCAGCATCGTTACGAATATTTATTTCGCGCGTTTCCTTCTGGATATGCTCGTACGAAGCAACCGGTTCATGAAACCCGGCTACTACGGCGTGAAGGAGAGTGAAATCCGTGAACTTTGATACGAAAATCCGGTACGACTTCGTCAAAAACCGGAACAAATACTTTATGTTCTCGATCGGGCTCACCCTTGTGGGCATCATCTCGCTTATCCTGTTCCAACTGAACTTCGGCGTCGACTTTAAGGCGGGAACGAACATCGACGTCTCCATCGGACAAAGCGTGACGCAGCAAGACATTAAGACAACGCTGGATGAAGCGGGTTTCCCGGACGAGACGCCGACGATCGGCGGGGCCAACAACGACCGCGCCACGATCCGTTTCAATGATATCCTGGATCAGGAGCAGTCGGCCAAGGTGCTTGAGGCGTTGAAGGCGAAATACGGGGAAGATGTTTCCGCCGAGGTTAACGTCGTGTCACCGGATTTGGCGCAGGAGCAAGGGATTAATACAATCTGGGCGATTCTGATTGCCAGTCTTGGCATCATGTTATATGTGATGGTCCGGTTCGAGTGGCGTTTCGCGCTGGCTTCGAATATTTCTATCCTGTATGACAGCTTTGTCGTTATCGCGATCTTTTCCATCTTCCGCTTCGAGGTCGATCTGCCGTTTATCGCGGCCGTGCTCACGACGCTGGGATATTCCATTAACGATAAAATCGTCATATTCGATAGAATCAGGGAAAATCTGAGGTTCTCGCAGCACAAAAACGAAGAGCAGCTGGCCCATCTCGTTAATGCTAGTATTTGGCAAACGATGGCAAGAAACTTGTATACGGTATTAACGGTCGTTATCGTTACCGTATGTATATTCTTCCTGGGCAGCCCTTCCATCAAGATGTTCTCGCTTGCTCTGCTTGTCGGACTGGTCAGCGGTGCGTATTCTACGGTATTTATCGCAAGCCCGCTGTGGTTCCTGTTCAAGCGCAAGGAGAAGCAGAAACCGAAGGCGGCAGCAAAGCCGACACCTTAATCTACAAGAATAAGCGATAGACGCTTGCGATCCAGGAGGTATTTGGCACATATGTCAACCAGAGAGCGAGAGGGCGGCAGACAGCCCGTTTACAAGAGACGCTTATGGGATTACGTGGCGAACATTCTGTTTCGTGGCAAAGGAAAAGTCGGCCATGATCGGAAGCAGGAGGAATCAGCGGAGGAACTGATGGCGGTTGTACAACGCGTAGAGGGCGTTGTTACGGTCCAGTCGATCCGGGCAAGAGAGCAGGGCCATTACGTTGTGGCGGAGATTGTCATCAGCGTCAACCCCCGCATTACGGTGCTGGAGGGACAGGACATCGCCAAACGGGTCAAGCTCCTCCTTATGCACCGATTCCTCCATCTCTCCGAGGTCATGATTTATGTGGAGCCTTATGATCCGGGTTATCCATACAAATCCAATCACGACCCTAATCAGGAGCAGATGCCCACACTGCTGCAATAGGCCTCTAGACAGCAGGAAGGAGAGTAACCTGATGATTACAAGAAAGACCCGCTGGTTATTGGCGGAATGGACCGAAAGCAGCGAAAATAAGGCACGCCGGCTCTGCGAGGAGCTAGGCGTGCCTCCTCTTGTCGGCAAGCTGCTCGTCCAGCGCGGCTACGAGGACATAACCAGCGCGAGCCGCTTCCTTAATGGAGGCATGGAGGATCTGCATGATCCTTACTTGCTTCTTGGGATGGACGCCGCGGTAAACCGGATTAGATCTGCGCTGGAGCAAGGAGAGAAGGTGCGCATCTATGGCGATTATGACGCAGACGGCGTGTCCAGTACTTCCTTGTTGTGTCATGCTTTTCAGACATTAGGTCTTGATTACGATTATTATATTCCGCATCGCGCGCTGGAAGGCTATGGACTAAACAATGCCGCAATCCAGCTTGCGGCCGATCAAGGAGTAACGCTGATCGTGACCGTCGATACGGGCATCAGCGCTTACGAAGAGGTCGAATATGCCAAAACTTGCGGCGTTGACATCGTAGTTACGGACCACCACGAGCCTCCCGAGCGCATTCCGCATGCGGCGGCCGTCGTTAATCCGAAGCAGGAGCAATGCCCATATCCATTTAAGGGACTGGCCGGCGTTGGCGTAGCCTTTAAGCTTGCAACCGCGCTGCTGGAGCGCCCTCCAATGGAGTGGACGGATATTGTCAGCCTGGGTACCGTCGCGGACCTGATGCCGCTTAAGGATGAGAACCGGATCTTCGTCCGCAGCGGGCTTGAACGTATGCGGCTGGAGCCTTCCATCGGATTCCGTGCGCTTGCAGAGGCCGCTGGCCTTGAGCTGGAGGGAATCACTTCCACCGGTATCGCGTTTGGCATGGCGCCTCGCATTAATGCCGCAGGCCGTCTGGATCATGCCAAACGTGCGGTGGAGCTGCTTACGGCTGCCGATTACGACTCCGCCATTTTGGGAGCGATCGGACTGGACAGCCTTAACAAGGAACGTCAGCGAATCGTCGACGAGATGGTGAAGGAAGCGGACATGCAATGGCTCGGCAAACGCGGGGCTGCCGAAGCTGCAGGAACCGAGGAGCCCTCCGTCATTCTGGTCGCCGGCGTCGGCTGGAACGTGGGCGTAATCGGAATCGTCGCCTCCAAGCTGCTGGAGCGTTATTACAAGCCGGTCGTCGTGCTGGGCATTGACGCGGAGAGCGGCATGAGCAAAGGCTCGGCGCGTTCCATCGAGGGCTTTGACCTCCACGCGGCATTGACGGCATGCGAGTCTCTGCTGGATCATTACGGCGGACATCAGGCCGCGGCAGGGATGAGCCTTCATCGCGACAAGTTGGACGATCTGGAGGAGCGGTTGTCCTCGCTGGCGAAGACCTGGCTGTCCGAGGAAGATTGGATTCCGAGATCGCTTATCGATCTCCGCAGCAGCTTGCAGGACGCCACGCTGGAGACGATCTCCCAGCTGGCGCTGCTGGAGCCGTTCGGCGTCGGCAATCCGTCTCCGCGCCTGCTGTTCGAAGGGACCCGCGTCGCGGATCGTCGGGCGATCGGCAAGGAGTCCAAACATCTCAAGATGTCTCTTGGCAGCGGCAGAACAGGCCTGGATGTTATCGGTTTTGGCATGGGCGTCATGTCGGGAACGCTTGAGCCCGGCTGCCTTATCGACCTGATCGGCGAGCTGTCGATTAACGAATGGAACGGCCAGCGCAAGCCGCAGCTTATGCTGCAGGATCTCCATTACGAAAGGGAGCTTCCGGACGTGTTCCCCGCCCGCGAGCAATTTGGCGCCGTGTACCAGCAGCTCCGCAAAATTTCACGCGCGCAGGAGCGCGGGCTTGCCGAGAAGCTGGCAGCTCTCTGCAGCTTGACGGTGCCTTCGGTACGGCTTATGCTTGACGTATTCGAGGAGCTGGGCTTTATCGAGATAGGGGGAGGAACCGTCAACGTAGCCGTTTCTCCCGTAAAGCGGGAGTTGTCCTCCTCCAGCCGCTATCAGGCAGCGCTGAGCCGCTATCAAGGCGCGAGCGGCGCCAACTCGCCGGCCTGATCCTGAGCCTGACCTATTCAAGTAAGAAAGGAAGTTCCACCATGACAAGTTCAACTTATAACTTCAAAGACTACATTCGGGTCATTTCCGACTTCCCTCAGCCCGGCATCCGCTTTAAGGATATTACGACGCTGCTCAAAGACGGAGACGTCTATCGCGCAGCTATCGAACAGATGCGCGCGGCTGTCGAACATCTCAAGATCGACGTAGTGGCCGGTCCGGAGGCGCGCGGCTTCGTCGTAGGCGCGCCACTCGCGCTGGCATTAGGCGTCGGCTTCGCGCCGATCCGCAAGAGCGGCAAGCTGCCTGGCGCGACCATCACGGCTAGCTACGATCTGGAATACGGCAAGGATCAGCTGGCCATGCACACGGACTCCATCTCGCCGGGACAACGTGTTCTCATCGCAGATGATCTGCTTGCGACGGGCGGAACGATCGCGACCTCCATCAACCTCATCAAGCAGCTCGGCGGCGAGGTTGCAGGCGCGGCCTTTCTGATCGAGCTTGCGTACCTTACCGGCCGTTCCAAGCTGGACGGGGTCGATATTTTCTCGTTAATGACATACGAATAAGGGCAGCAGCGGTTCAATTCCGCCTTGAAGCGGGACCCGGTCAAACGGCCTGGTACCCCTTCAAGGCGCTTTTTTTGTTGCGGGATGAGAGGTATCGTCGTTTTTTCTTCCTTGGAAGTTGACGCGGCGGGACAGTTACAGGCATAATATGAGAAAACCTTTAATGAGGCTTGTCGCCGGCGATTGACCGATCGGCTACCACTTATTCGAGGAACGGCCGGGACATCCAGAAGGGGTGGGTTCGCCGTTTCTATTTGGGAAGGGACGTTTCATGGGCATAGAGCAATTACTTGAGAAGGCATCCGCATATATGAAAGAGCAGGATCTCGTGCGCATCAAGGAAGCCTACGACTTTGCGGAGCAGGCCCACCATGGACAAGTGCGGAAGTCGGGAGAGCCGTATATTCTGCACCCGGTAACGGTGGCGGATATACTCGTCGATATGGGGATGGATGTACTGTCGATCATTGCGGCGCTGCTTCATGATGTAGTCGAAGATACGACAGTAGACCTGCAGACGGTCCGCGCGAAATTTGGCGAAACCTGCGCCATGCTTGTCGATGGATTAACGAAGCTGGAGAAAATCCGCTTCCAGTCCAAAGAAGAGCAGCAAAACGAGAACTATCGCAAAATGTTCGTCGCCATGGCCCAGGATATTCGAGTCATTCTGATTAAACTGGCCGACCGCCTTCATAATATGCGAACGCTGAAGTTTCAATCGGAAGAATCGCAGAGGCGAATCGCTTACGAGACGCTGGAAATTTTTTGTCCCATCGCGCACAGGCTGGGCATCTCTGCCATCAAGTGGGAGATGGAGGACATTGCGCTTAGATACCTTAATCCACAGCAATATTACCGCATCGCGAACCTTATGAAAAAGAAGCGCGCGGAACGCGAGCAATTTATCGATGACGTGATCTCGCGCATTCGCGAAAAGCTTGAGGAGATGGGGATCGAAGGGGATATTTCCGGACGTCCCAAACATCTGTACAGCATTTACAAAAAAATGACGGCGCGAAACAAGCAGTTCAATGAAATTTACGACCTGCTGGCGATTCGTATTATCGTTGAGAATATTAAAGATTGTTACGCGACTCTAGGGATTATTCATACACTCTGGAAGCCGATGCCCGGCCGGTTCAAGGATTACGTGGCCATGCCGAAGGCGAATATGTACCAGTCGCTGCATACGACCGTCATCGGTCCTAATGGTGAGCCGACCGAGGTGCAGATTCGTACATGGGAGATGCATCGTACATCAGAATATGGAATCGCGGCTCACTGGGCTTACAAGGAAGGCATGATTGTTCCGGACGGAAACTTTGAGGACAAAATGTCATGGTTCCGCGAGATTCTGGAGCTGCAGCAGGAAACCAGGGACGCGGCGGAGTTCATGGAATCGCTCAAAATGGATTTTTTCGCCGATCTCGTCTTCGTATTTACGCCCAGCGGGGAAGTCATCGAGCTGCCCGCAGGCTCCGTGCCGTTGGATTTTGCCTATCGGATTCATACGGAAGTCGGCAATCGCACCATCGGCGCGAAGGTCAACGGGCGAATCGTGCCGCTGGATCATAAGCTAAAGACCGGCGACATCGTCGAAATTTTGACGTCGAAACATTCATACGGACCGAGTCAGGACTGGGTGAAGATCGCTCAATCGTCCCATGCCCGCAGCAAGATCCGGCAATGGTTCAAGAAAGAGAAGCGGGAAGAAAACGTGGCGAAGGGCCGCGAGATGCTGGAGCGCGAGCTAAAGCGTCTAGGACTGGAGCCTTCCGCCTGGATGGTCGACGACAAGCTGCAGGAAGCGGCGGCCAAATATACGTTTAACGACATCGAGGACATGATGTCCGCGATCGGCTTCGGCGGCATTACGGCCGCCCAGATCTGCACCAAAATGACGGAGAAGATGCGCAAGGAAGCGGAAGAGGCCAATCAGATCGAACTCACCGGCGAGATGAAGGAAATCAAAGCATCGGCGCCGAGCAAAAAAAGCAGGCCGAATCACGGCGTTACCGTCAAAGGCGTCGACAACTTGCTTGTCCGATTTGCCAGATGCTGCAATCCCGTTCCCGGCGACGCCATCGTGGGCTACATTACGCGCGGGCGCGGCGTATCCGTGCATCGGATGGACTGCACGAATATTCCGTTTGGGGAGGATGGCGAGGAAGCAGACCGCGTCATCGAAGTGGAGTGGGAGGATTCCGTCGAAGCGAATTACAGCGTCGACATCGAAATTACCGGCCACGATCGCAGAGGATTGCTGAACGAAGTATTGCAAGCCGTCTCCGAGAGCAAGACGAATATCAGCGCGGTGACGGGACGTTCCGTCAAGAATAAGATGGCGCTTATTCATATGACGGTGCTGATCCGCAATATTGATCACCTGTCATCAGTCGTTGAGAAGATCAAGCGGGTGCAGGACATTTACTCCGTACAGCGGATTATGCAGTAGCATTGAGGAGATTGAAACAGATGAGGGTTGTCGTGCAACGCAGCAAGGAAGCCAGCGTGTCGGTGGAGGGCGAGACCGTCGGAGCGATTCGGCACGGTCTCGTTCTACTTGTCGGACTTACGCATGAGGACGGCAAGGAAGAAGTTCGCTGGATGGCGGACAAGGTGGCGGGACTGAGGATCTTCGAGGATGAAGGCGGGAAAATGAATCATTCCGTGCTCGACGTCGGAGGAGACATTTTATCGGTGTCGCAGTTTACGCTGTACGGGGATTGCCGGAAGGGAAGAAGACCGAACTTCATGGCTGCGGCAAGGCCGGAGCAGGCCGAAGAGCTGTACGATTACTTTAACGGGCTGTTGCGGGAAATCGGGCTGAAGGTCGAGACGGGCCGATTCGGCGCGATGATGGATGTTTCCCTTGTCAATGACGGCCCCGTCACGTTAATTTTGGAGAGCGGCGCTTAAAACAAGGGCATGTGTGGCAACAATAAGGGTTAGACGGCTTGTGCAGATTGGACGCCTTCGGGCTTCCGCGCCGCAATTCTTATTCGGGGGGACCGCGCATGCATCAATCTCGTAAGGAACAAGGGCTGGAGCGAACAAGCAGAGGACTGCTGCTGCCGGAGCGGAGAGAAGCTTTCGTTATGGCGGAGCTGGAGACCGACATCGCGAACGAAGATCAGCAGCAAGGCGGCCGTTCGCCGCTTGTAAGGAGGCCAGGGCTCGGTTTCTGAGCCTTTCCAGCCTACACTAAAAACGCTTTCGAAATTGTAATATTTCTGTAACGAAATTCTAACTTTCGCTTAACATCGTTAACCTATAATATAACTCGACCCCCTTTTTTAAAATATAAATTACTTTGGACCTGCATGGTGTATGCAGGTTTTTTTCTGTCTTCCGAGGCGTTGCGCTTGCTGTATTACATAACATTCGACCATCATTCCATAAACTTGACCTAGTCGGTTCAATATATAATAAAGACAAAAGCTTATCTGTACTGGGGAGGAAACCATGTATAAGCTGATCATTGTCGATGACGAATATTCGACCCGAAACGGGCTGAAATTGTGCATCAACTGGTTCGAATACGGGATCGAAGTTGCCGGCGAAGCCGAAAATGGGATCAAAGGCATGGAACTGGCAGGCCGGATTCAGCCGGACATCGTGCTGACCGATGTGAAGATGCCTGGCATGGACGGGATCGAGATGGTAAATCGACTGAAGGGCCAACATCCCGATACGAAATTTGTATTCATCAGCGGCTATGACGATATCGAATATTTGAAATCCGCAATGAAGATGGATGCGGTGGATTATATTCTAAAGCCTGTCAATCTGGAGGAATTGAACGCGGTTATCGAGAAAATCATGGCGATGACGAAGCGGGAAGAAAACCGCAAGGACATGCTGCAGCAAATGAACGCCCGGCTGAACCAAAGTATTCCGCTCCTGCGGGAGAAGTTCTTCATTCAACTAATCCGCGACGGGCATGCGGACCGGCTATCGATGGAGAAGCGCATAGATTTCCTTGATCTCAAGCTGTCGTACGATGCTCCCTACTGCGCCCTGATCATACGCATCAACAATCCAAGAACCGTATTCGCTACGATGACCGAACAGAATACGCAGTTAATTTCATTTGCGATCCAGAACATCTGTCAGGAAATCGTAGACGCGCGCGTCTACGGCAACGTGTTCGAGCACCAACGGGGCGAATACGTGCTTCTCGTCGCGCTGCCGGAGGCGGAAGGGGAAGATATCATATTCCCGCTGGTGAGCGAATTGATGGGGAGCCTCAACGGATTCCTGAGCCGAATGGCGGAGGCGATTAGCTTAACGATCGGCGTCGGCGGTACGGTGGAGCATATGGGATTGTTGGCCGACAGTTACAAGATGGCGGCAGAAGCGATCGAGCGCAAATTGTTCCTCGGCAAAAACCAAGTGATTACGTTCGACGTAATGGCCGCGCAGAAGGATGTCGATTACCGGCTCATCAATGAGCGCATGGCCGTCTTCGCGTCAGTCCTGAAGACAGGCGACATCGGCGAGGTGTCGCTGCAGCTTGATAAGTTGTTCGCGGAATTGCGCACAAGCGCGGGCATCGGCTTTATCGATTGCCAGCGTATCTGTCTGCAGCTGCTGCTTGTTACATCCCAATTTCTGTCCGAGTTCGGCATGCGCATGGGCGATCTCGGCGAGCGGGAATCCGATGCCTGGTCGCAGCTGATGAAGCTGGAGACGATTGACGATATGTGTCTCCATCTGAAGGACTACCTGACGGCAGTGTGCGAACGGATCGGGAGCCGTCAAGAGAAACCGATCCCGGAAGTCATCACGGCCATCATACGAATCATTCATGAAAGATATTCGGACAACCTGACGATTGCGGATATTGCCTCGCAAGTGTATTTGGCCAAAACGTACATCTGTCTCTTGTTCAAGCAGGAAACCGGGGAAACGATCAACGAATATATCACAAGGGTGCGCATGGAGAAAGCAAAAGAAAGACTCACCGACAGCGACCAGAAGCTGTCGGAAATATGCTCGTCGATCGGATATGTCGAACCGAGCTACTTTACCAAACAATTCCGCAAGTATACGGGGATGAATCCAAGCGATTACCGGGACTTGCACAGGAGGATGAATTAATGGGCAACAACAGATGGCAAGGCGCAAGCTGGGCAACGCTGGGCGACAGCATTACCGCGGCCGGCGGGTACCAGCCGCTTGTTCAAGCGAAGCTAGGGTTCGCGAAGGTCGACAATTTCGGCCGAGGAGGGTGCCCGATGACGGCCGGCAGCGATCGGGACGACGGGGCAACCCTCTATATGGGCAGTAGCCTGGAACAAGCATACGATTGTTTGACCATCTTCGCCGGGACCAACGATTACCGGCTGAATATGCCGCTCGGCGTATTGCGGTCGATCGGTTCCGCGTTCGATAATCACACGTTCTTCGGCGCATACCAGTCGCTGATCGAGGAGCTGCTGACCCGCTATCCGCTCTGCAGGATGAATCTGTGGACACCGCTGCAACGGGACAAAGACGGGTACGATAGCGAGAAGCGCAACGACAAAGGCTGCTTGTTAGCGGATTACGCGGCTGCCGTTCAATCGATCGGACAGGCGTATGCATTGCCGGTGCTGGACTTATATGCGGTTAGCGGCTTCAACAAGTTAACGCTGGATAGCTTCACGAATGATCGGCTTCATCCGAATCAGGAGGGGTACCGGCGAATCGCCCAGACGGCGGCTTCGTTTCTGGCAGCGATCTAAATGACGGGATATGGAGGTGCAGCCGGTTCATGAGCATGCTGCTGCGCAGATTTCAACTGATGTGGCACACCTATCGCAAAATGCTGCTGCTCTACCTGCTTGTTCTACTGCTGCCTGCAGGATGTCTTCTCTATTATTACTTCGAGAAATCGGCAGACATTCTGGAGCGTCAGGTGACCCAATCGATGCTCAAGTCCGTGCAGCAGGTGAAAATTAATCTGGATTATCGGCTCGCCAAGGTGCAGGAGATTTCCGACGCCCTTATTCTGAATACGGATTTGTATGAAATTCTGGCTCGTGATCCGCAAAGCGGTACCAGGTTCAGCCAAGTGGAGGAAGAGAAGAAGCTTGGCAATATGCTGCGCAGCTTGCAAGGCAGCGATATTTTGAAGATCAAGCTGTACGTCAATGCCGACAAGATGTATGCGGGCGAACATGTCAATTTCTTCAGCCTGGACCAGGCGGCCCGTATGCCCTGGTATGACGAGGTGGTCGGGCGCAATGGCGCTGTGCAATGGATTCCGACGCATATGGAGCGTTACATCAGTACGCCAAGCGAAGCTCGCGTATTCTCCTCCGCCCGCATTATCCGGGATCCGAATGCGTATAGCCGCATTATTGGCATTCTTATGCTGGATGTCGCGGAAGCCAATCTGGCCGCCATTCTGAACCAGGCGGAACTGGACGTCCATAGCCATAACATGTATGTAGCGGATGCGACCGGGATGATCGTGTCCCATGGTCAACCGGAGAAACTGAATCATCCGCTGCTGCCGCCCGAAACGTTCAAGCTTATCGCCGATCAACCATTCGGCATCGAGAAAATCATGATGGATACGCAAACGTACTTCGTCATATTCGATACGCTCAGCGAAGGAGGATGGAAAGTCGTTTCTCTGCTGCCAGCAGGCCAGATCAGCCGGATGAGCAATCAATTTAATGTCGGGTTCTCGCTAGTGTTGGCCCTGTCATTGGCCTTGCTGTTTATCGTCGGCGCTTTCCTCGTGTTCGCGCATTTGACGCGAGGCACGATCAACCGAGTTCGCGATATTACCGAACAGCTGAGAGTGCGCGGCGCCGCCATGATCGAGGAAGGCATTCCTCACCCCAGCGGCGTCGTCATCCGGCTTGAGAAGAGCGTGACGCATATGCTGTCGACGTTCCAGCATCTGATGGAAGACAATTATCGAGCCAAGGAGCGGGAGAAAGAGGCGAGGCTGCGAGCGCTGCAAGCGCAAATTAACCCTCATTTCCTTTACAATGCGCTAGATACGATCAACTGGATGGCGCTTACCAAGGGAGCGCACGACATCAGCCGGATGTTGAACATGCTGGCGCAATATTTCCGCTTGACGCTGAATAAAGGCAAGGACATCGTACCGTTGGAAGATGAGATGAACTTATCGAAGGCGTATCTGGAAATTCAGAAGCAGCGGTTTCACAATTTCGATTATACGATAAAATTTCCCGGTCTGCTGTCTGGCCGCTCTATTCCGAAGCTGTCGATTCAACCGATCATCGAGAACGCCATTATGCACGGCGTTCATAATAGAGAAGGTCATCATGGGAGCATCAGCGTAGAGGCTGAGGCGGAAGGCCAAACATTCGTCATCCGCGTGACGGATGACGGCATCGGCATGACGGAGGAACAAATTGCGCAATTGTATGCAAGTCTAAACGCTTCTTCGTCTCCCTCGAGTTACGGCTTGTATAACGTATGGGAGCGAGTGCGCTTGTTCACTGGCGGAGCCGGCCGCCTGGTCATCGAATCGCAGCCGGGACGGGGCACGACCGTCAGCATATGGTTTCCGGCGGAGGAAAATGGGCGAAATGAATAACAGGCTGTCAAGCTGTCCCGCAAAGGTCTCAAAATGACCTGGCGGGGCAGCTTTTTTTCTCATGCCGTCCATCCCCCACCCAACCTGACGATTGTACTATTCCCTCTGAAATCTGTACCTCACGCTCCCTGCACCCCGACATGTATCATGAATCTATGATCAAACACGACTAACGCCGGATTGGAGGGACAGCATGAACAGAGGTAATCACTGGATATCGCAAATCAAGCGCAATTACGATTTGTACCTGCTCTTGATTCCGGGACTCGTCTTTTTGGCCATATTCAAATACACGCCGATTTACGGCCTGGTCATCGCGTTTCAGGATTTCAACATTTTCAAAGGAATTGGCGATAGCCCATGGGTAGGGTTTAAGCAGTTCGATAGACTGTTCGCCTCGGATGAATTCGGAAACATCATGACGAACACGCTGCTCATCAGTCTATATAAGATCGTCATCCTGTTTCCAATTCCGATTATCATTGCGATTTTGCTGAATGAAGTCGGCCGCATGTGGTTCAAACGTACGATTCAGACGATTATTTATTTGCCTCATTTTCTGTCTTGGGTCATCATCGCCGGTTTGTTCGTCAACATCATGTCTCCGCAAACCGGCATTGTCAATGGAATCATCTCCTACTTCGGCGGAGAACCGATCAACTTTTTTATGGACAACAGCTACTTCCGCAGCATAATCGTAGCCACGGCCGGATGGAAGGAAGCGGGATGGAACGCAATCATCTTTATCGCTGCGATCGCGGGGCTCGATCCGGAATTGTACGAGGCGTCCAAACTTGATGGCGCAAGCCGCATTCAGCAGGTCTTTACGATCACGCTGCCCGGGATTGCTTCGACGATCGTGCTCATGCTCATATTGCGGATAGGCAGTGTGCTGGAAGCGGGAACCGAACAGATTCTGCTCCTGTACAACCCAACCGTTTATGAGACAGGCGATGTCATTGGAACTTACATTTACCGAATGGGGCTAACCTCAATGGAATACAGCTTCTCCACCGCTGTCGGGCTGTTCGAGTCGGTGATCGGATTTATCCTCGTCATCGGCGGCAACGCACTGGCCAAGCGGGTTACGGGCAAGAGCATATGGTAGAAAGGGGCAGACGAAATTGGGAAAGACAATGAAAATAAAGCAGTCATTATCCGAACGGGTTTACATCTGGCTCGTATACATCATCCTGATCGGCTCGGCCATTCTCTGCCTGTTTCCGTTTCTGAACGTGCTCGCCAAGTCCCTCAGCTCCAACTGGGCGATTATATCCGGCAAAGTCGGGCTGATGCCGATAGCCTTCACGATGGAAAATATGATATTCGTCATACGCGATCAATTATTCCAGAAAGCGTTCCTGGTTTCGATCTATGTTACAGTCGTCGGCACGCTCGGATCGGTCCTATTTACTGCCGTTACCGCATATCCGCTATCGAAGAAGCATTTGCCCGGCATCAAATTCATCTTGTTGCTCTATATTTTCACGATGTTGTTCAACGGCGGCTTGGTACCTTCCTACTTGCTCATCAAAAATCTAAATCTGATGGACAATCTGGGTTCGCTCATATTGCCCGCGCTTATCAACGTATTCAACATGCTCCTGATGAAAAACTATTACGAGAGTCTGCCGGAGAGCCTGGAAGAATCGGCCAAGCTTGATGGAGCGAGCAATCTGAGAATCGTGTTTAGCATCATCATTCCGATTTCGGCGCCCGTGTTTGCTACGATCAGTTTATTCTATGCGGTCGCCTATTGGAGCAACTGGTTCTCTCCGATGCTGTACTTAAATGATCCGGCGCTGAAGCCGCTGCAGCTGTACTTGCGTGACATCGTTTTACAAGCCTCGGACGAGAATCTGCTCAATCAGGACATCGATTCGTTGCTCAACTTGTCTCCCGAAGGCATACGCAATGCGACGATCATCGTCTCGACGATTCCGATCCTGCTCGTCTATCCGCTGCTGCAGAAGTATTTCATCAAGGGAATTCTGATCGGATCCGTTAAAGGTTGACCACGGCGGCAGCACAGGCGCCGGTCCAAGCGGAATAACCTCTTGTGCTTTCTATACGTTCGAGTTCAAAAAGTTCGGTAGCGAACTTTTTGAACAACCGCTATAGAGCAAGCGCTTAGGGATTATTTATAATGAAACTAATGGAGGGGTTCACATGTCAAGGAAACAATGGCTGGTGGCAACGATCGTATTGATGTTATCCTTCACGACGGTACTGGCAGCTTGCGGCG
>NZ_BDQX01000171.1:341601-353169 GCF_003112455.1 Paenibacillus agaridevorans | reverse complement strand
AAACAAGCCAGGCGCCGGCGCGCCGCCTGCCGGTTCGGAGGCGGCTCCGGAAGTGAAGCCGACGCTCAAAGGATTACGCAACTACATGCAGGAAGATTACAACACGTACCCGGTAAATCAGTACGTGGAAGAGAAGACAGGCTACAAAGTCAAGAACGACATGCTGCCGCAGGAGAAGCCTAGCGATAAGCTGAATCTGATCATGGCTTCCGGCACGGATTACGACTTCATCGATGCGATGAACAAGCAGGATTTCTTTAACTTTGCACAGAACGGCGCCTTGACGGATCTCACGCCGTTGATCGAACAGTTCGGGCCGAATATTAAGCAGGCGATCTCCCCCGAGTCTCTCGCCGGCGCAACCGTGGATGGGAAAATTTACGGGATCCCGACGCTGAATGTCAGCTACGTGAGCAGCGGATTGCTTATCCGCACCGACTGGCTGGAGAAGGTCGGCAAGGAGATGCCGACAACGCTGGATGAATTTATGGATGTACTGAAAGCATTCAAGGAGAAGGATCCGGGAGGCAACGGGAAAAACAACATCCCCTTTACGATGGACAGCTCCGGCCTGATCGACAATATCATGGGCGCTTTCGGGATCTATGGACATTGGAATGAGATAGATGGAAAAATCGAAAACGTCTCCAGCCATCCCGAACTAAAAAATTATACGGTATTCATACGCTCGCTATACGAACAGGGATTGCTCGATAAAGAATTCGCGACCAATAAATCCGCGACTTCAGCCGAAAAATTCACCAGCGGACGCGCAGGCGTGCTGTGGACGCGCTGGTCTTCGATCCCGGGCTACGACGAAGCCTTGAAAAAAAATGTGCCTGATGCAGCGTATCAGTTCATTCCCCCGATGAAGGGTCCTAACGGACTTAGCGGATTCACCATTGTAGGAGGATTCAACAAAATCACCTTCGTGCCGAAGTCGTCCAAACATGCCGAAGACGTGGTGAAGATGGTCAATGCGCTGCTGGAGCCGGAAGTATTCAAAGGACTCTTTATCGGTGAAGAAGGCGTGGACTACAAGGTGGAGAACGGCAATTATATTCCGATTGAACCGTCTTTCGCCAATACGAGAGGACAAGCGAGCAACTTCGTCATCGGCATGGATGAAGCGAACTTCGTAACCTACTGGCAAGCGCGCCTGCAGAAGAACAAACCGATGTTCGACAATTTCCAGATCGTCAACAATATTCCGAAGGAACAGACTCACCAAGATCCGCTGGCGTTCTCGCCGTTTCTGCCGAAGTACTCGGCGTCCAGCGCCAAACTGGGCACCACGGTTAACGACTCTCTGATCAAGATGATCGTTGACGGAGTAACGGATGACGGCATCGCAAGCCTGCAGAAAGCATGGAACAGCGCTGGCGGCGAAGAAGTCGTTCAAGAAATCAATGCCTGGTACGTGAACAAATAAGGTACGTGTACAAATAAGCAAGAGTTCGGGGCTCCGGCGCTGTCGGGGTCCCGATTCGTTGAAAAATACAGGGAATCGATACGATAGCGAGACAAGAAGGGAGCGTCCCCCATGAATATTCATTCTTCAAGAGAATCTCTGATCGGACAACTTAAGTCTGCTCCAGTCATCCATCGGCATGCCCATAATCCTGTGCTGTCGCCCCGTCAGGTGCCTTACGGTCCGGCAATGGTGTTTAATGCCGGCGTGGCGAAATACGAAGGCAAATATGTCATGGTGTTCCGCAACGATTATGGCAACGAGGAGACAGAAGAGGTGTACCCTGGACGGACGACAAATCTGGGGCTGGCGACAAGCGACGACGGCGTTAACTGGCAGGTGCAATCCGCGCCGATCTGGCAATGGAGCGATGAGGAAGTGTATCGGGTATACGACCCGCGGTTGACCGTAATGGACGGCAAAGTCTATATGTGCTTCGCCATGGATACGAGGCATGGGCTGCGCGGCGGCATAGCCGTGACGGAAGATTTTGCGAAATTCGACGTATTGAGTTTGAGCGTGCCGGACAATCGGAACATGGTGCTGTTCCCGGAGCGGGTAGGCGGCCGTTATATGCGGCTGGAGAGGCCGATGCCCGTGTACGGCCGGGGCGGCCGCGACCGGTTCGATCTGTGGCTGTCCGAGTCGCCAGATCTTATCTATTGGGGTCGTTCGTCGCTGGTGCTGGGTGTCGAGGACGTTGAGTACGCCAACGACAAGGTTGGTCCAGGCGCGCCGCCGGTACGCACGAAGCATGGGTGGCTGACAACGTTCCATGCGGTAGACATCGATCCGTCGCGCGGCAAAAACGGCTGGGAGTCTGCTTGGAAGAAACGGTATTGCGCCGGCCTAATGCTGCTTGACCTGGACGATCCGCGCAAGGTAATCGGGCAGTATCGCGGGCCGTTGCTCGCGCCGGAGGCTTCATACGAGGTGGAGGGCGGATTCCGCAACAATGTCATTTTTCCAGGCGGCATGATTCTTGAAGAATACGGTGAAGTTAAAATTTATTATGGCGCCGCCGACACCGTCGAGTGTCTGGCTACGGCGCATGTGGACGATCTGATCGCATTGTGTCTGGAAGGCGTTAAATAAAGAGCGGAAGGCGGGAGGAAATGACGACTTACGATTTGGTCATCTATGGCGGGACATCCGCAGGGCTTGCTGCCGCCGTGCAGGCAGGCAAGATGGGGCTGCGCGCAGTCGTGCTGGAGCCGACTAATCGGCTTGGCGGGCTTAGCAGCGGCGGATTAGGCGACACCGACTTCGGCGACAAGAGCGCGATCGGCGGGCTTTCGCTCGACTTCTACAGGCGGCTCGGACGCAGGTATGGCTCCGAGCATGCGGCATGGTTGTTCGAGCCGAAGGAAGCGCTGGCCGTATTCCAGGAATGGGTCGAGGAATATGGCATCGACGTAAGGTTAGGCGAGCGGCTTGATCCGTCCGATCCGGTTGTGAAGAAAGGCAATCGTTTGATCTCGATCCGCATGGAATCCGGTCGCGTCTACAATGGCCGGATGTTCATGGATACCGGGTATGAAGGCGACCTTATGAAGGCTGCGGGCGTGTCGTATGCGACTGGCCGGGAATCCAATAAGGTATATGGGGAGTTATATAACGGCATTCAATCGGGAATAGCCGTTAAGAACCAACTTCCGCGAGGGATTGACCCTTACGTCGTGAAGGGCAACCCCGCAAGCGGCTTGCTGCCGGGCGTCAACCCGGATGCCGGCGGCGATGACGGCCAAGGCGATCATCGCATCCAGGCCTATTGCTATCGGATGTGTCTGACCGATGATCCGCTCAATCGTGTCTTTGTCGAACAACCGGAAGGTTACGATGAACGGAATTACGAGCTGTTGTTCCGGGCCATCGAGCAAGGCGAGAAGATTTTCTTTAAGTTGAACGGCGTGCCTAATCGCAAGACGGATTCGAATAATGACAAAGGTTTCTCGACGGATTTCATCGGATACAATGACGAATATCCCGAAGCCTCTTATGCGGAGCGGGAGGCGATCGCCGCCGCGCACGAGCGCCATCAGCGCGGCTTGATATGGACGCTGCAGCATCATGAACGCGTGCCGCAGGAGATTCGTTCGTTCTATGCGCCTTGGGGACTGCCCCTCGACGAATTCGTGGAGAATGACCATTGGTCGCCACAGCTGTATATCCGGGAATCCAGGCGGATGATCGGCGAATTTGTTATGAACGAGAACCATATTTTCCTGCGGCAGGCCGTATCGGACCCCATCGGGAAAGGCTCCTACACGATGGATTCGCACAACACGCAGCGGCATGTGAGCGCGGATGGGTACGTCGTCAACGAAGGCGACGTGCAGATCAAGCTGAGCGGTCCTTATCCGATCAGCTACCGCTCGATCATGCCGAAGGAAGAACAATGCGCGAACCTGCTTGTGCCCGTATGCCTGTCCGCTTCCCACATCGCATACGGTTCGATTCGCATGGAGCCGGTATTCATGGTACTGGGCCAATCGGCGGCAACGGCCGCGGCGCTGGCGCTGGAAGGGGATGCGTCCGTTCAGGCAGTGGATTACGGGAAGCTGCGCGAACGATTGCAGAAAGATGGACAAGTGTTGATGTAATGCGTCTTCATTCGATCTCTTGACTTATGTCCTGCGGGAAGGTAAAATTACAACTATTATTGTCATATGGATTCGATGACGGGACAAAGTAATTCCTCTTTGGAGTACGCAGAGAGGGACGCCAAGGCTGCAAGCGTCCTTATTCCGGTGGTATGAAGAACCTCCCCGAGAACATTCGGCGAACGGACACCCACGACATGCGGCATTGCCGCTAGCTCCGGACATGGTGCCTCAATAGCCGTACATGCGTTTGACGGTCGTTACCCGTCCTGGAGAGAATCATGGCTGGCGGTTACTTGCGCGAAGGCATGGTTCGGAATGTGGGTGGTACCACGGGAGCTACAACTCTCGTCCCTTGCGGCAGCTTATGCCGGGAGGGGCGGGAGTTTTTTGATTTTCAGATGGACAGAGAATGGAGGAGTACGGGATGAAATTTCAGAAATCGCCGGGCACGCAGGATATCCTGCCGGGCGCGGTCGAGAGATGGCAATTCGTTGAGGGCAAAGCGCGCGAGCTGTGCCGACGCTACAACTTCCGAGAGATCCGGACACCAATGTTCGAATCGACGGAGCTGTTCCAGCGGGGAGTCGGGGAGACGACGGATATCGTCGAAAAAGAAATGTACACCTTCATCGACCGCGGCGACCGCAGTCTGACGCTCCGGCCGGAGGGAACGGCGGGAGTCGTTCGCGGCTACGTGGAGAACAAGCTGTTCGGCGAGCCGGACTTGTCGAAGCTGTACTATATCGGTCCGATGTTTCGGTACGAGCGGGCACAGGCGGGACGTTACCGCCAGTTCCACCAGTTCGGCGTAGAGGCGATCGGAGCAGTAGACGCCGCGCTGGATGCGGAGGTTATCGCTTTGGGTTACAGCTTCTATACGGAGGTTGGCTTAAAGGGCGTTCGCGTCGAAGTGAATTCCGTGGGTACTCCGGAGATTCGCGCGGCGTTCCGCGACCGGCTGCTGGCGTTTCTGGAGCCCAAGCGCGAAATTCTCTGCAAGGATTGTCAATCCCGGATGGATCGTAATCCGCTCCGGGTGCTGGATTGCAAGACGGATCAGAAACATTTTACGGATGCGCCTTCCATACTGGACAGTCTCGACGACGAATGTCGGACGCACTTCGAAAAAGTGCAGCAATGCCTAACAGATATGGACATTCCGTTCGAGATCAATCACCGTTTGGTTCGGGGACTCGACTATTACACCCACACGGCGTTCGAATTCAAAGCGGAAGGAATCGGCGCCATCGATACGGTCGGCGGCGGCGGGCGTTATAACGGTCTGGTCGCGGACATCGGCGGTCCCGATCAGCCGGGCGTAGGCTTCGGCATCGGCCTGGAGCGTACGGTGTTGCTGCTGGAACACCAGAATACGGAGCTGCCGGAGCTTAACGGCATCGACGTTTACGTTGTCGCCCTTGGGGAAGCCGCCGAACGCGAAGTATCGAAGACGGTCTACCAGCTTCGCGCGCGGGGCATTCGAGCCGAGCGCGATTACCAGGGACGCAAGATGAAGGCGCAGATGAAGTCGGCGGACCGTCTGGGCGCAAGGTTCACGGCTATTCTGGGAGACGACGAGCTTGTCCGCGGCGAGATCATGCTTAAGGAGATGGCGACGGGAGATCAGCGGCCGGTTGCCATGTCGGCTCTGGCCGACGAGCTCTTGAGATAGTGCAAGATATTTGGAAGACATTTGGCAAGACCCTAATTTAGTCCAATAAGAGGAGTTTGATGAACATGATGTTGAAGACGCATAGCTGCGGAACATTGACGAAAAAGGACGTAGGCCAGACGGTTACTTTGAACGGCTGGGTGCAGCGTCGCCGCGACCTTGGCGGAGTATTATTTATCGACCTTCGCGACCGCACGGGCATCGTGCAAACGGTATTCAACCCTGATTTCTCCGGAGATGCCTTGGCTATCGCCGACCGCGCCCGCAACGAATACGTGCTTGCGGTAACCGGCAAAGTAGTCGAGCGCGATCCGGAAACGTACAACGCGAACCTGGCTACCGGCGAAATCGAAATTCGCGTAACCGAAATCGAAGTGATGAACGCCGCCAAGACGCCTCCGTTCCCAATCGAGGACGGTGTGGAAGTCGACGAGTCGCTCCGATTAAAGTATCGTTACCTGGATCTTCGCCGTCCGGAAATGCAGAAGACGCTTCTGCTTCGTTCCAAGTCCGCAAAGATTTTCCGCGACTACCTGGACAACGAAGGATTTATCGAAGTCGAGACGCCGATCCTGACCAAGAGCACGCCGGAAGGCGCTCGCGATTACCTCGTTCCGAGCCGCGTGCACGAAGGCGAATTTTTTGCTCTGCCGCAATCGCCGCAAATTTTCAAGCAGCTGCTTATGGTCGGCGGCCTGGAGCGCTACTACCAAATCGCGCGCTGCTTCCGCGACGAGGATCTTCGCGCGGACCGTCAGCCCGAGTTCACGCAGGTCGACATCGAGACTTCTTTCCTCTCCCAAGACCAGCTGCTCGGCATGATGGAGCAATTGTCCGCAAGGCTGCTTCGCGAGACGGTCGGCGTAGAGCTGGAGCTTCCGTTCCAACGCATCACTTACGCGGACGCCATGAACAAATACGGCTCCGACAAGCCGGATCTGCGCTTCGGTCTGGAGATCGAAGACATTACGGACATCGTCTCCGGCAGCGACGTGAAGGTATTCGCTAGCGTGGCGGCTGGAGGCGGCGTCGTGAAGGCGCTCAACGCCAAGGGCTGCGCGAGCTGGAGCCGCAAGGAGCTTGACGACCTGCAGCCGTTTGCTGCGCGCTACGGCGGCAAAGGCCTTGCCTGGATTACGGTAAAGGACGGCGAATGGCGCGGTCCTATCGTGAAGTTCCTGAAGGAAGAGGAAATCGCGGCTTTGACGGAACGTCTAGGCGTAGAAGAAGGCGACCTACTCACGTTCTCCGCCGACAAACCGAAGGTTGTCGCGGACGTTCTGGGCAACCTGCGTCTGAAGCTCGGCCGCGATCTCGGTCTGATCGACGATTCCAAGTTCAAGTTTGCCTGGGTCGTAGACTTCCCGCTGCTTGGCTGGGATGAAGAAGCGAAACGTTACGTGGCGGAGCATCATCCGTTTACGCGTCCGAAGGAAGAGGATCTCCATTACTTCGACACCGATCCGGGCAAGATCCGCGCTCAGGCGTACGATCTCGTGCTGAACGGCTACGAAGTAGGCGGCGGCTCCATGCGGATCTACAAACGCGAGGTGCAGGAGCAAATGTTCAAGGCGCTTGGCTTTACCATGGAAGAAGCGCACGAGAAGTTCGGCTTCCTGCTGGACGCGTTCGACTACGGCACGCCTCCGCACGGCGGCATCGCGTTCGGCTTCGACCGTCTGGTCATGCTGCTTGCGGGCCGTACGAACCTTAGAGAGACGATCGCCTTCCCTAAGACGGCAAGCGCAACGGACCTGCTCTGCGATGCTCCGTCCGAAGTCGAACTTTCGCAGCTCGAGCAGTTGCATATTCGCACGGTTCTGAAGCCGAAGCCCGTAGCTGCGGCGGCAGCAGGCGCGCCGGCCGGCGAATCCAACCAGTAGTCCGGACTTTAGACGGAAGAAGGAGGCGGCGAACATGCTGCATCAATTCTCGCGAACGGAGCTTGCGATCGGCCCCGAGGGGCTCGATATTATGAAAGGCAGCACGGTGGCCGTGCTCGGTATCGGCGGCGTTGGAGCTATTGCCGCCGAAGCGCTGGCACGCACCGGCGTGGGCCGGATTATTTTGATCGACAAGGACGTTGTCGACATTACGAACATCAATCGCCAGATTCACGCGCTGACGACGACGGTCGGCCAGCCCAAGGCGGATCTGATGAAGGACCGCATCAAGCTGATCAATCCGGAATGCGACGTTATTTCCCTTCGGATGTTTTATACGGAGGAGACGTACGAGAAGCTATTCGAATACGAACTGGATTACGTCGTCGACGCGTCCGACACGATCATCTACAAGGTGCATCTGATCAAGCAGTGCCTGGAGCGGGGCATTCCCGTCATCTCCAGCATGGGCGCGGCGAACAAGATGGACCCGTCTCGCTTTAAGGTGGCGGACATCTCCAAGACGCACACGGATCCGATCGCGCGGGTCGTGCGGACGAAGCTGCGCAAGGACGGCATCAAACGCGGCGTCAAGGTCGTCTTCTCGGACGAAGATCCTATCAAGCCGCGCGAGGACGTGACGCAAAAAATCGTGCCGGAGAACGCGCCTGAAATTCGGAAGGCCAAGCAGCCTCCGTCGAGCAACTCGTTCGTTCCGCCCGTGGCGGGACTCATCATGGTGAGCGTCGTGGTGAAGGATCTGCTCGAAAGCGGGGGCAACTAAACATGAACGGCGAGCTAGTCCGCAAACTTCGCCTGACGGATGGCGCCAAGGCCCTCGTTTTATTCCCTCCGGCAGGTTACGATGTGTTAGGAGAGCTTGGCCTCCCGACAACGGCGTGCTTAAGTCCGGATGCGGATGTCAAGCTGGATTCGGCAAGCTACGATTATGTGCATCTGTTCGTATCGTCCATGGCCGAATTGGCGGAGAGGGCTCCGGCGGCGATCGGCGCCGTCCGGTGGGACGGGCTGCTTTGGATCAGCTATCCCAAGGGCTCTTCCGGCATCAAGACGGACGTCAACCGGGACAGCGGCTGGCAGTTTATGAAGGCGCTCGAGATGGATGCCGTCTCCAATATATCCATGAACGAGACTTGGTCGGCCCTTCGGTTCCGTCCGGCGGACAAGTAAGAACGAGAACGTGGTTGTCGGCCGGCGGACAAGTAAAGTCGTGAACGGGGCTGTTGGCTGGCTGGGTCAACGACGAAATCGAAATCGTCGACATATGTATCAGGTATATAGAAACCGCCGTCGGATGAGTGAAGTACTCGTCCGGCGGCGGTTGTTTTTGTAAGTGGGGGAAGCTGCTTCCCGAGCCAATCCCGTCCCGACTTTGTCCGGAAAGTCAACTATAAGGTGACCGCACACTGCCCTTGCACTCAGACGCAAAACCGCGAAAAGAAGCATAAAAGTATGCTTTAATGGGCGGTACTGATGTGGATGTGCTGAATATAGCTTAAAAGTCAGCTATGTGCATGAAAAAGCGAGTATAGTGGGGCGCTGGCAGGCGGTGACGAGCGAATGTGTATGAAAAACCGAGTACAATGTGGCGCTGGCAGGCGGTGACGAGCGAATGTGTATGAAAAACCGAGTACAATGTGGCGCCGGCAGGCGGTGATGAGCGAATGTGTATGAAAAAGCGAGTACAATGAGGGGCAGGCGGGTCGGGGCGAGCGAATGTGTATGAAAAACCGAGCGCCGTAACGACCCTCGCCGGTGCTGAAGAATTAGTTTAAAAAAATGAATCCGTTAAGCGATTGTGCGAATATCGAAAGTGGGATAAAATATGTCACATAAAGAAATAAAACACGGTTTCACTATGCGAAACTTCGACGAGCAACCTGTTGAGTATTCGTTATCTGTTGATGGATGTACCTGCGTTTATGTCTCGGATCAAAAGTAAACATGTAAAAGGGACCGGTCGACGAAGAACCGATCGACGTTCGAACCTCAAAAGGAGGTAATGCGGATGACAATTCGTTTCACGGGCATCGACCATGTGCAGCTTGCTGCCCCAGCGGGATGCGAAGCCGAAGCGAGACGTTTCTACGGCAGCGTTTTGGGATGGGAGGAGCTGCCCAAGCCGGCGAGCCTGCAGGCGCGCGGCGGAGCTTGGTTCCGATGCGGAATGCACGAGGTTCATATCGGCGTTCAGGCAGATTTTCGGCCTGCGAAGAAGGCGCATCCTGGCTTCGCGATGATCGGTTTGGATGAGCTTCGTAACAGACTGGTCGAGGCAGGAGTTCCTGTCACTGACGATGCGTTGAGGGAAGATGAAGGACTGCAACGATTGTTCGCGGAGGATCCGTTCGGCAATCGGCTGGAATTTCTGCAATACGATAGCAACGGAGTAACGACCATGTCGAAGGAGGAAAAAAGAGATGAGCAGCCTGAATAGCAAGGAACGATTTACGGAACGCGTGGATTCTTATGTGAAGTATCGACCAAGTTACCCGGCCGCGGCGCTGGACTTTCTGTATTCAAAGGTCGGCTTCTCCAAGGAAAGCATCATTGCCGATGTTGGAGCGGGCACTGGCATTTTCTCCGGTCTGTTGCTGGACCGCGGCAGCAGAGTCGTGGCCATCGAGCCTAATGAAGCCATGAGGGGAGCGGCGGAAAAAAGACATGCGGATAATTCGCGTTACACGTCCGTCGCGGCTTCCGCGGAAGTGACGGAACTGGAAGATGAGTCGGTAGACTATATCGTCTGCGCGCAATCGTTTCACTGGTTCGACAGAGCTGCTGCCCGAGAAGAATTCCGCCGCATTCTGAAGCCGGATGGGCAGGTCGCGCTCATCTGGAATTCCAGGCGAACAAAAGGAACGCCATTCTTGGACCAATTCGAGCAGTTGCTCCTCGATTACGGAACGGATTACGAGAAGGTGGCGCATAAATATATAACGCCCGCTACTATCGCTTCGTTTTTCCGAGATGGAGGACCCGCTCTTGATGTATTTGCGTCGGAGCAGCGGTTGGATGCCGAAGGCGTAAAGGGAAGACTGCTCTCTTCCTCTTATTGCCCGCTGCCGGGGCATCCCAATTATGAGCCTATGATGGAGAAACTTGCTTCGATCTTCGAAGCCAACCAGGAGAAGGGATTCGTGACGATTGTTTACGATACCGAGCTGTACTGGGGCCGCGTATAGGTGGCGAACGTTTGTACGGATATGCTATGATTGATTTATCATTACATCATTTTCGTATGAAGGATTGAGCTGTGCCATGGATTTGTTTACGTACCAGGAAGAAGAGACACCGCGAGCCAAGCTGCTGGCGGACCGGATGAGACCCCGGACGCTGGACGAATATATCGGACAAGAACATATCGTGGGCGAGGGCAAGCTGCTCAGACGAGCCATACAAGGGGATCAAGTTTCGTCGATTTTGCTGTACGGCCCCCCCGGCTGCGGCAAAACGACGTTAGCCCATATCATCTCCCTGACAACGAAGGGAGACTTTGTTAAGCTGAACGCCGTTGACGCTTCCGTCAAGGATGTTCGCGACGTTATCGACCGCGCTCGCAGCAACAAGACGTTGTACGGCAAGAAAACGATTTTGTTCCTCGATGAGGTCCATCGTTTTAATACGTCGAGACAAGACGCGCTGCTGCCGGCTGTGGAGCAAGGCATCATCGTATTTATCGGAGCAACGACCGAAAATCCGTTCCATCATGTAAACGGAGCCTTGTTATCGCGCTCGACATTGTTCCAGCTGCAGGCGCTGGAAGAGCGTCACGCGCTGGAAGCGATGAGGCGTGCGCTTGCAGATGCGGAGCGGGGGCTTGGCTTTATGCAGCTGCAGGCGGACGAGGATGCGCTGGACCACATCGCGGCGATGGCCGGAGGCG
This sequence comes from Paenibacillus agaridevorans, assembly GCF_003112455.1. Classification (GTDB taxonomy): domain Bacteria; phylum Bacillota; class Bacilli; order Paenibacillales; family Paenibacillaceae; genus Pristimantibacillus; species Pristimantibacillus agaridevorans. The sequence continues at coordinate 341,630 of NZ_BDQX01000171.1, read as the reverse complement.
ATATCAGGCGGGCGCTCAACGCGCTTGAG
>NZ_BDQX01000171.1:315042-341544 GCF_003112455.1 Paenibacillus agaridevorans | reverse complement strand
TTGAGCTGGCGGCGGTGACGACGCCCTCGCAGCCGGATGGGACCGTCCGGCTGACGCTGGAGGTGGCGCAGGAGTCCATACGGAAGCCGACCATCCGGGCGGATCTGTCCACGCAATACGACGTGCTTTCTGCCTTCCACAAGAGCGTGCGCGGCTCCAGCGATGCTGCGTTGTTCTGGTTTCTCTACGCAGTTGAGAGGCTCGGCATGGATCCCATGACGTTTATTCGCAGACTTATCGTCGCATGCAGCGAGGACATCGGTCTTGCGAATCCGCAAGCCATGATACAAGCCGTAACGGCGATGGACGCTTATCACAAGATCGGCTGGCCGGAGGCCAAATACAATATCGCACAAGCGATTCTATTTGCTGTGGAAAGTCCCAAGTCCAACGCGACGGCCGTCGCGATCGGCAATGTGATGAGTGCGATCGAGCGGGCGGGCAATGCCGAAGTTCCGCTGCATCTGCGCGATACCCATTATAAGGGCTCCGCGGAGCTCGGCCACGAGGGATATAAGTATCCGCATGATTATCCTGGCCATTACGTCAAGCAGCAGTACTTGCCGGATCAAATCGCGAGCAAGACGTTCTACCATGCCTCGGAGCAGGGGACGGAGGACCGAATCAAACAAAACCAGCAGCGTCGGTCCACTTAAAGCTGCTGGTTCGTTTTTGACGGTTTTTATTGCCGGGTTGGCGAAGAAACGAATGGAGAAGGGGAAACGAGCAGCATGGCGGAAGTTGTTGTTAAAAGAACGCCTGTATTTTACGGAGCGGTGCATCTCCTGTTTTTCCGTGAAGATGAAGTGTTGTTGCTAAAGCGGAAAAATACGGGCTTCGAGGATGGCAAGTGGAGCGTGGTGGCGGGACGGATCGATGGCAATGAAGAAGTGAAGGCGGCCGCGATTAGAGAGGCTAAAGAAGAGGCCGGCGTCGATATTGACCCGTCCGAGCTGGAGGTGACCGGCATCGCCCATCGCAGGAATCCTAACGGATCCGGTTCGGAGTGGATCGATTTTTATTTAACCGTAAGGGCCTGGAAAGGCGAGATCATGAACATGGAGCCGCATAAATGCGAGGAACTGAGATGGTTCCCGCTGAGCGAGCTGCCTTCGAATATGATCGAATACGTCAAGGTCGCCCTGAGCGAAAATCAGGACAAGCTCTGGTTCCGCAGCATAGGCTGGGATGCCGTTGTCAGTCAGGCTGCCAGTCCAAAATAAACAAAAGGCTGTCGAAAAGCTCTGGATCCCACGCCAGTCGTGAACAAGCAATCCGGGTAGTTGTGACCCAGTACCGCCTAAGGTACTGGGTTTTGCTGTACGTATTTGCCTGAACCGGGATTGTTGTCGAACGGGAGGAGGATCGTGTCGATTCATGCAGAATGTTATGTAGAGGATGGAGCTGGAGGATTGGAGCAGGATGGCATACATGTACAACAAACATATTGTTTTGTTCGGGATGATCGTCATATTCGGTCTTGTTAATATATTTAGCGTATACCAGTGGCTTTCTCCTTCCGATCGGAAGATCGAGGCCGTCGACGGCCTCCTGGACGCGAGAGGCTGGAGTTTTGCGGACGATGGCGTACTGGAGCTGCGAGGCGAGTGGGAGCTGTACGAGAACATGCTGCTCGGGCCGGATGATTTCCGGGCGGACGCAGCGCGGCTCGAATCATCGAGAGAGGTTGTTCAAGTGCCGGGCAGCTTGAAGAAGATGTTCACTTCCGGTTACAATAACGGTCACGGCGCCGCCACCTATCGATTGCTGCTGCAAGTGAACGAGACGGGAATCTATAGCTTGCGCGCCAATAAAATCCGGTTGTCCAGCCGTATTTATATAAATGGCTTCGATATTGGAGGAAACGGCAACCCGTCCATGGCGGCTGAACAATTTGTCCCAAGCAACGCTCCCTTCTTCGGATCGGTTATGCTGGAGCAAGGCGTGGCGGAAATCATCATTCAAGTAGCCAGCTACGACTATTTGGGAGGAGGAGTCGTTCAGGCTCCGGATTTCGGGTTTACGAACGATGTAAAGGCTCAACTCGATGCCGCGCGACTGGCCGACATGACATTGATCACCATCATGCTGGCATTCGGATTATATTATGCGGGCATGTTTAGACAATGGGGCAAGGAAAGATATTTAATGCATTTTTGCCTTTTTTGTTTGTCGACCGGTTTGTTTTTCAGCATCGACAATGAAATATTGGCGATGATTCTTTTTCCGGAACTCCCCTTTTCGTTGCTGCAAAAGCTGATTTTTATTTTATCTTTGTTCGCGTTTTATTTTTTTGCCACCTATGTCCACAACTATCTCGGTCAACAAAAAAATGTCGTATTTGTTTGGTTAAGCAGATTCGCGTATGTGTTTTTGGCGCTTATTATCGTATTGCCCAACCGTTATTTGACATCGACGCTTTGGCTGGCCATACCTGTTCAATTTGCCGTATTCGCGACGATCGTGTACAGCGTGTTCCGCAGTCGCAGCAGGGGCGTACATGGCAGTTATTATACGCTGCTAGGCGTCTTCTTCCTGATCGTGACCTGGCTCTTTGCGCAATTGCGTTATCAGCTGGCATTGGATAACCCTTTCTACATGATCGTTACTCCGCTGCTGCTCGTCTTGTCCCAGGCATTGCTTATGTCGGAGCGGCTTCAGGAGAACTTCCGCAAGAGTACGCAGCTGGCCGAGCAGCTACTGATCTATGACCGCCAGAAAGACGATTTTTTGGTCAAAACATCGCATGAACTGCGAACGCCGTTGCATGGCATCATTAACTTGTCCCAGTCGTTGCTTGACAACCGGGATCGCCCTCTGCAAGACGACCATCGCGACAACATCCGCCTGCTTCATCTGATGGGGCGGCGTCTCGCCGGAATCGTACACGATATACTGGACATGAACCGGATCAAGCATGGTCAGCTATTGATTCATCCTACTTCGGTCAATCTCGGAAATTCCGTTCAATTCGTTATGGAGACGTTGTCGATTGCACCTGTCAATAAGGAAGTGAGGCTCGTCAACGGGCTGCCGAACGAGCTGCCTCTGGTCATCGCCGATGAAAACAGGTTAAAGCAAATTTTGCACAACTTGCTGGAGAACGGATTGAATTTTACGGAAAGCGGAACGGTAAGTATAGCAGCCAAGCGGAAGGATGATCTCCTGGTCGTAACCGTGACCGATACCGGGATTGGCATTCCGGCCCAAGCGCTCGCCGAAATTTTTCAGCCTTTTGTAAAGTATGAGGACGAAGGCAAGGATCCTGTCCGCAGAAGTTTTGGCATCGGTCTTGGTATGGGGCTTGGCATTACGAAGCAATTGGTAGAGCTTCACGGAGGCAAGCTCCATGTGGAGTCAACGGTAGGGCGAGGCTCTACATTTTCCTTTACGCTGCCGATCGACAAACAGTCGGAAGAAGCAGCTGCAGCGATGGAGGGTGAGCCGTCTGCGATCGATATGATGTCCGGTGTTTCGCAAGGGGATCTCGAGGCGCAATTTCATGTTCTTATCGTAGATGACGAACCTTCTAATATTAAAGTATTAATCGATGCGGTAACTTCCTTGCGTTATGGATATACGGCGGTAAACAGCGGGGAAGAGGCGCTTGAGGCATTGCGGGGATCCCCCAATCCCGACTTGATATTGCTCGACTTGATGCTGACGGGAATATCGGGTCGGGAGGTATGCCGAGCCATTCGGTCCACGCAGGGGCTTGCGGAGCTGCCTGTGCTGATGCTGACAGCCTCGGGACAGACAGGCGACATCGTTGCCTCCTTCGCCGCAGGGGCCAATGATATCGTGCAGAAGCCGTTCGAGCTAGCGGAACTTAAAGCAAGGATGCAGTCGCTGCTCGCGATGAAAAGCTCTTCGGAAAACGCGATACGCAGGGAAATGGACTTTCTCCAGGCGCAAATTACGCCGCATTTTTTGTATAACACCTTAAACAGTTTGGTAGGACTAAGCTATAAGGATACGGATAAGCTTCGCGAAACGATCAATCATTTAACTACCTACTTGCGCTCCAAATTTACGTTTGTATTCGATAGCGAAATGGTTGCCTTGAGCCGCGAGCTTGAGCTGGTCAAAGCATACACGGCTATCGAGCAGCTGCGTTTCGGGCAAAGGCTGCAGATCCATTATGAAGCGGACGAAAAATTGCATTGCATGATGCCGCCCCTGACGCTTCAGCCGATTGTCGAGAACGCTGTGCGGCACGGAATCGGACAAAAGCCGTCCGGGGGGACTGTACATATTGCCGTGCGGCGAATCGGGGCGGCGATCGAAATCGTGGTAGAGGACGACGGCGTCGGTATGAGCGAGGACAAGCTGCATATGCTGGAGCAGGGGAAGTCTGGAGGGATCGGCATAAGCAACGTCAACCGTCGGCTTCAGATGCTGTACGGACACAGGCTGGACATCAGCAGCAGCGAAGGCCATGGAACCCGAGTCAAGCTGGAAATTCCGTGTTCGGCGATTTCTGATGAGTAACAGGCTGGGAGGAAGGTTATGTTCTACTCGCTCAAAAGCAGGCTTATCGCAATCTTTATTTTATTGTTCGTGTTGTCCTTCGGCGCGTTGTCGGCCGTCTTGTTTAACGAATCGCGGTCGATCATCCTCTCACAACTGGAGTCCTCCGCGCTGGAGAAGATGGAGGAGTACGGCTCCTATGTAGACATGGTACAGATGGGAGTATACGATGTCGCTTCGCTCGTGTTCAACAACGAAACGACTCGCGATTGGGACGATCGGCTCGGGGAGGAGGGCTTGCCTACGGGAGAGAAGATCCTTTCCAACCTGGAGATGAGCACCTTCCTTACCCAAGCGACCAACAGCTATACGAGCGTGCAACGCGTAACGGTGTACCGCGATGACGGTCTGTGGGTCAGCGGCGAAAATCAATTCGGGGAAGATGCGACGTTTCTTGGAGAGAGCTGGTATCGGGATTTCAAGGGAAAGGGGGAACGCTGGGTGGCCGGGCATGTCGACCTTGTCGAGCGGCGTTTTAATAATGACAATCCCGTCGTCAGCATGATTATGCCTATCGCCGAGTTCGAGCCCAGGCACGCAAGCGCCTTCATGAAAATCAATGTAAGCACCGACTATTTCCTGGAGCCGCTGGACCGAATTCACCTGGGAGTGACGGGCTCCATCCATCTGCTTGGCTCCAACGGGCTGCCGATGCTCGGCCAAGAAGGCTTCGAGCCGACGGAGGAGAGGACGGAGCTGGTGCGAACGCTTAAGCAGGACTCACGCAAGCAAGGCGTCATCCATTCGGACAATTCAAGCGGTCAGAGGGAGATCATCGTCTTTAAAAAGCTGAAGCGGACGAACTGGATGCTGGTCGGCATCGTGCCGGAGAGCGATCTGTACGCGGAGCTGTTCGACCTCCGCCAAAGTATGATCGCGATCGCCACGCTGGTGCTCCTATTATCCGTCGGGCTCGCGATATGGCTGTCCCACAGCATCTCCAAGCCCCTGTCCCGCCTCGTCGCAGCCATGCGGCACGTCCAGCGCGGCGACTTCGCCCAGGCGGAGCTTCGAATGCCGCCGGAAGTGGGGCTTCGCAATGAGGTCGGTTTTGCAACATCTACGTTCCGTAAGATGGTCGTCCAGCTTCGTCAGCACATCAAGACGGAATTTGAGCTGAAGCTGCTCCGTCAGCAGGCGGAGTACAAGGCGCTCCTTATGCAGATCAATCCGCACTTCCTGTTTAACACGCTGGAGCTGATGAGCAGTCTGGCCATGCAGAAGCGAACGGATGACAATGTGGACGTTATCGAATCGCTAGGAAGGATGATGCGCTTTTCCTTGCGCATGAGCGATGATATTGTGAGCCTGGGGGATGAACTCAAATACGCAGGCGATTACGCCTCCATCCTTCGCGTGCGCTTCGGCGACCGCCTCCACCTTTCCATCGACAAGATGGAAGGATTGGAACGGCACACCGTCATCAAGTTCATACTCCAGCCTCTGATCGAAAACGCCGTGAAATACGGATTCAGGCACGGCACGGAAGTCTACGTGGATGTAAGGGCGGAGCGGGCGGAAGGCCATATCCGACTAGTCGTGGAAGACAATGGTCCAGGTATTCCCGAGGAGACAATCAACGAGCTGCGGGACAAAACGCTGAGTGCCCGAATGGAGGATGTGCTCGTGAGCAAGAGCAAGCAGATCGGGCTCGGCAACGTGCTTGCCCGGTGCGGCCTCTATTACGGGGACTTGTTCCGGTTCCATATCGGAACAAGCGAACTCGGCGGCGCCTCCATTGCGCTGCTCATTCCGATACAGGAGGAACTAAGCGATGTACAACGTGATGATCGTGGATGACGAGCAGGAGATCCGGCAAGGCATCCGGCTCAAGGTGGATTGGGAGGCGCTCGGACTGCGAATCGCGGGGGAAGCCTCCAACGGCAAGGAAGCGCTGGAGCTGCTGGAGCAGGAGCCTTGCGACATCGTTATAACGGATATGAATATGCCGGTCATGGACGGCTTGTCGTTTCTGGAGGCTTGCAGGAGGCTGGATCCCGGCATTTGTCTCATCGTGGTGACCGGCTACGAGGATTTCCAATACGCCCATGCGGCTGTTCGTCACCAAGCGAGACATTATTTGCTCAAGCCAGTCGCGCGCGACGAGCTGACGGATGCGCTCGTAAAAGTCAAGACGGAACTCGATAAGGAAGTAGAGGACGCGCGGCGCGCCAAAGATATGGAGTGGCAGCTCTCCCGGTACTATAAGGAGCTGAGGGACGGATTCCTCTTGCAATTGGCGAGGGGAGGCGCGGAAGAGCCCGGCGGACGTCTGGAGCGGGCGAAGCGATTCGGACTGGAAGCGTGGAACGAAGGCGCCGTGTGGTTCGTAAGCGCAGGACTGCTGGAGCGCTCCGAAGGAGAGGAGAGCCGTCCCGCGCGTCAATTTCGGCTTCCCTTCGAGCTGCTCTGCCGCGAGCTGGCCGAGCGCAGGGAGGATGCCGTGCTAATATTCCGGGACGAGCATTATCCCGGTCTCATACATGCCATCGTCCGCGGCGACAAAGGTCAAGCCCATGCCTATATGGACGAGCTAAGGGGAGCCGTCCGCAGCCATCTCGGCTTCGAGCCGACGATAGGCATCGGGGAAGCCGTAACGGGATTTGCCCAGTGGAGGGAAGGATTTTCCACCGCTTTGCTGTCCTGGCATCTGTCGGAAGGCAACGGCCGCCAAACGGATCGTCCCTCGGAGGAGCCGGCATTTCTGCCGGAAGAGAAGCTTCAGCTGCTTCACCGCGTGCTGAAGAAGGGAGAGCTGGAAACGTTCGGACGGCTCGTCATGGAGTCGTTGGTGGAGGCGCAGCAATATTCCAGAACGATGCTGGTGAAAACGATCTTCCGGCTTCATCTCGCGATAGAATCGTTTGCGGAGCAAGCAGGAGCTCCCTTCGACGGCAAAGACTCCTTATGGCTGCGTCCGGATGTCGCTTTGCAGCTTCGGACGCCGGAGCTGGCGGCCGACCATCTCCGCAAGCTGGCGGGTTCCGTCGTCGACCGGTTGGGCGAACGCGGAGAAGACGCGGAGATTTCCGTCATCGAAGCTTCCCGGGCCTACATCGACGAAAATTACATGTACGAGCTGAACCTGACCTCGCTGGCCGAGAAATTCAACTACAACCCGTCTTACTTCTCGGAATTGTTCAAGGCGAAGACGGGGAAGACGTTCATTGGGTACGTATCGGATGTGAGAATGGGGCATGCGGCCAAGCTTCTGACGGAGACGTCCCTCGGGCTGTGGGACATATCCGAGCTGACGGGTTTCTCCAATCCAAGCTACTTCAGCTCCCGGTTCAAACGTATGTACGGCTTGTCTCCGTCCGAATACCGCCAGCGCCCATCTGAAAAAAACGATAGCGAACTCCCGAAGAAATAAGATGTTAACGAAAAGCCTCCTTGCTTATGATGAATGTACAGCACGTTTGATCGTGCATTCATCACTCGAAGGGGGCTTTGCCATGGGAACTTCACGCAAATCCTTGGCTCGCGATCAGAATCGGACGGCGTATCTGTTTCTGCTGCCGTGGCTGCTCGGATTTTTCCTGTTGACGGCCGGACCGATGGCCGGCTCGCTGTACTTATCGCTTACGAAATACACGCTGCTGTCCCCGCCGACCTGGATCGGAGTCGAGAACTACGCGCGCATTTTTGCCGAGGACGACACGTTTAGAGGCTCCTTGTGGCTGACGTTTAAATATGTGTTCCTCTCCGTGCCGCTCAAACTGGCCTTCGCGTTAATGATCGCCATGGTGCTGAATAAAGGGCTGCGCGCGATCGGCTTGTATCGGACGGTGTATTACATTCCATCCCTGCTTGGAGGAAGCGTGGCGATCGCGATCGTCTGGCGCCAGATTTTCGACGGAACCGGCGCGGTCAACCGCGCTCTGGCCTGGCTTGGCATCGAAGGGCCGTCCTGGATTGCCCATCCCGACTATATTATTCACACGATCGTGACGTTATCCGTGTGGCAGTTCGGTTCGGCAATGGTTATCTTCCTTGCCGGTCTCAAGCAGATTCCCTCCGATCTGTACGAAGCGGCGCAAGTGGATGGCGCCAATGGCTGGCGACGGTTCAGCCGCATTACGCTGCCCATGCTGACGCCCGTCATTTTCTTCAATCTTGTTATGGGCGTCATCAATTCGTTCCAGGCATTCACGCCGGCATTCGTTATCGGCGACGGCCGCGGCGGCCCGCTTGACGCAACAATGTTCTACACCCTGTACCTGTATCTGAAAGGGTTCTCGTTCTTTGAAATGGGATATGCATCGGCGCTCGCCTGGATCATGCTGCTGATTATCGGATTGTTGACGGCCGTCATTTTCGTCACTTCGAAATATTGGGTGTTCTATGGCGATAATAAGGAAGGGAGGTAAGGAGGCCATGACTACCGCAACTACTATGAAAACCAGACTTGCCGGGCCGCTCAAGCATCTGCCCGTCATCGCTTTGGGACTGCTGATGATATATCCCGTGTTATGGCTGATTGCCAGCTCCTTTAAGCCGAATCAGCTCATCTTCTCCGACCCTTCCTTATGGCCCGCTACGTTTACGCTGGACAATTACAAGAACGGCTGGGCTGGTTTTCAGGGGATTTCGTTCGGCCGATTTTTCGCGAATTCGTTTGTCATCTCCATCCTTAGCGTGCTTGGCAACGTTATAACTTGCTCGCTTGCGGCGTTCGCGTTCGCCAGGCTAAAGTTTTCGTTCGGCAAGCTTTGGTTCGCCCTTATGCTTGTGACGATCATGCTGCCTTACCATGTAACGCTGGTGCCGCAATACGTCATCTTTAACGAGCTGCACTGGATCAATACGTATTACCCGCTCGTCCTGCCGAAGTGGCTGGCGACCGACTCGTTTTTTATTCTGCTTATGGTGCAGTTTATTCGGGGGATACCGAAGGACCTCGACGAAAGCGCGACGATCGACGGCTGCAACTACAAACAAATTTATTTCCGCATCATGCTGCCATTGCTGACGCCGGCGCTTATTACAACCGCGATCTTTACATTCATCTGGACCTGGGACGACTTCTTTAGCCAGATGATATATCTGAGCGACATTCGTCTGTTCACCGTGCAGCTCGGGATTCGGGCGTTGTTCGACCCAAGCGGTTCCTCGGACTGGGGAGCGCTGCTGGCCATGTCAGCCTTGTCCCTGCTTCCGATAACGGCTGTATTCCTCGTCTTCCAGCGTTACTTCCTGGAAGGCATCGCGACGACGGGATTAAAGTAAAGCGGGCGAAGGCACCCGAAAAAATGATAAGTCAAGTGCCGAAGGAATGGTATGCCGCTTCCTTCGGTCATTCGGTAAGATGACGTTGTAAGGCGAAGTCACATCACATTTACGATAATGGGGGAGATCGACATGTTAAAACGTCAACGTCAATTAGCAGTAGGTGCGGTTGTCGCAATCAGCATGCTGGCTACGGCTTGCTCGGGAGGAACGGGAGCGGGAGGCGCGGTAAGCAGTTCACCGAGCCCTGACAACGCGGGCGGCACCAACGCTGGCGGAGGAGAGCAGGTAGAGCTGCGCGTCATGTGGTGGGGAGACCAGGCGCGTGCCGATATTACGAACCAGGTCCTGAAGCTGTTCATGGACAAAAATCCGAACATCAAGGTCATCGGAGAATTCGCTCCTTCATCCGGCTACTTCGACAAGCTGAATACGCAGCTTGCTTCCGGAACGGCGGCGGACGTCTTTTTCCTGGGAGGCAACGTTGTCGATTACGCGAACAAGGATGTGCTGCTGGACCTGACGCCGTACGTCGGCAATGAACTGGATCTCTCCGACATGGATCCTGCGATGATTCAATATGGCACGCTCGCCGACAAGCTGGTCCATGTATCGGCTGGCGCGAACGCAAGGGGCATCGTCGTAAATACGAAGTTATTCGAGCAAGCAGGCATTCCCGTGCCGCAGGACGGCTGGAATTGGGACGATTACGCCAGAATCAGCAACGAAATCGCGGCCAAGCTTGGCGATGGCTACTATGGCACGTATAACTTCACGTTCGAGGGCATGGACATCGCCTACAAGCAAAACGGCGCCCAGCTCTACGATATGGCGGCCGGCAAGCTCGGTTTCGAGGAGAAAAACGCGCTGGACTGGTTCGGCTACTGGTCGAAGACGTCGGAAGGCGGCGGGGTTGTAACGCCGGAGCTTGCGGTATCGCATCCAATCGATGATCCCAGCAAATCGTTGATCACTTCCGGCAAAGCCGCGATGAACCTCATTCCTTCCAATCAGCTCGGAGCTTATCAAGGACTGACGGAAGATCCTCTGACGATGGTGCAGCTGCCGAGAGGACCGAAGGGAACCGGCGTCGTGTTCGAATCCAGCCAAGGCTTGTCGGGTTATGCGAAGACGGAGCATCCGAAGGAAGTCGCTATGCTGATCAGTTTCTTTATTAATGATCCGGAAGCGGCGAAGATTCTCGGCAACAACCGCGGCGTGCCCGTAACGTCGAAGAACCGCAGTCTGCTGGAAGCGGAAGCGAGCGACGTCGACAAAATCGTATACGATTACACAAGCCGGGTATCCGACGCTACGAAAACCGAGCCGTTCGCGGTCAGCTACAATCCTCCGGGCAACGCCGAATTCGAGAAGATGGGCAAAACAACGGTGCAGGAAATCGGTTTCGGACGCAAGACGGTAGAGCAGGCGGTCAAGGATTTCTACCAGAACGCGGTCAAAATTTTAAATAGCAACCAATAATGGCAGGTGATCTCTCATCATGATTGAACAATTGCTGGGAAAATTACGAAACCGTACTATCCGCGAAAGGTTCGGTTCGGCGAACGGCCTAAGTCCCGAGCACGAAGCGGTCGCGGCAGAATGGGAGGCAGGGGGCGTCGCGTTTGCGGCGTCCTCCGGCCAGTTGGAGGAGACGCACGGCAACGCGATGAGATCGCTGCTGAGCTGCATCGTGCCTACCGGCGCAAGCAGGACGCCTATCCTGCACGAGGGAGGCGTGTACCGGGGCTGCTGGCTGGAGAGCACGGGCACGATCAATGCGGAGCTGCTGTCGAGGTTCGTGCCTTCCGTCGCGGAAGCGACTTTTGCCTCGTTTGCCGAGCATCAGCGGAAAGACGGGCTAATGCCCTACAAGGTTACGGAGCTTGGTCCGGCCTTCCGGCAAATTCAGCTGGTGACGCCGCTCGCGAGATCCGTATGGAATCATTACCGTCTTAATGGTGGCGGCGAAGCCTTTCTTAACCGCATGTACAGCGCCATGGAGCGCTACGATGATTGGCTGATGCAGTACCGCAATACTCGCGGAACCGGCTGCATCGAGGCGTTTAGCACATTTGACACGGGGCATGATCTATCGCCGAGGTTTTGGCATGTTCCGGATACGCCGCACGGAGGAGATCCTGCCTCTGTCGATCCTAATTCGCCCGTTCTCCCGTTTCTCGCGCCGGATCTGACGGCCAACGTCTATTGCCAGCGTTTGTATCTGGCCAAGATGGCGGAGACGCTCGGTCTTCCGGATTCGGGATGGGGCGTCAAAACAGAGCAGACATTGGAGGCTCTTTTCGGTTATTGCTTCGACGAGCGGGATCGGTTCTTTTATGACCGCGACCGTCATGAGCGATTCGTGCGTATTCAGTCCGACGTACTGCTGCGGGTAATGGCTTGCGAGGTTGGAGACCGCGGCTTCTTCGACGAGATGCTTGGGCGGTATTTGCTCAATACGCGCAAGTTTTTCGCCAAATATCCTTTTACGTCTATCGCCATGGATGATCCCAGATTCGACCCGTCCTCCGCTTACAACACCTGGGGGGGCACATCGAACTTCCTAAGCATCATCAGGGCGCCTCATGCGTTCGAGCTACACGGCCGCCATGTGGAGCTGACCTGGGTTATTCAGCCGATTCTGTCCGCCGTCGCTCGGATGAAGAGATTCGGGCAGACAATAAGTCCGTGGACGGGGGAAGAAGGGTACACGGAAGCTTATTCGCCTTCGATCCTATGCGTGCTGGACTTCGTCGAAAGGCTGTGCGGCATTCGTCCTACGCCGGACGGCGAACTATGGTTTACGGCCTTAAGACCGTACCCATTGGACCACGGCGAAGAAATCGCCGAAGAGACGGCATACAGCAGAACGGTAGACGGCATTCGGTTTGAGCTGATAAACGGTAAAGAAGGCTCCGTGCTGTATCGGGACAACGCGATATGGATGACGTTCCCGGGCGGCATTAGGGTGAGGACGAACGGCAAGGGAGAGCTGCTTGGTTTGACAGGGATGTCCGTACAGAAGGTCCGCGGGGAAGTCGAGTGGAACGGGGCTCGGACTACTTTCGAAGTCAATGGCAATGAAGTGCTGGCTTACAGGGATGGGACGTTCGTCAGCGTTCAGGATATTGGCATCGTCTATCCAACGTACGAATAAGAGGAGGCACGATGCATGAAAACGCTGGAGGACATTCAAATTCGCGACCCTTTTGTCGTTCCGCTGGAGCGGGAGGGCCGATATTATATGTACGGCAGCACGGACAGCAACATTTGGGGAAAGGGAACGGGCTTCGATGCGTACGTTAGCGAGGACCTGGCAACATGGGATGGACCGCTGCCGGTGTTCCGCCCGGATGAGAACTTTTATTCCGACACAAACTTCTGGGCGCCGGAGGTGTATCAGGTCGGCGAACGATGGTATATGTTCGCGACGTTCCGCCGCAAGGATAATGATTTGCTTGGCACGGCCGTACTGGTCGCCGAAAGTCCGCTTGGTCCCTTCGTACCGCACAGCGACGGTCCTGTAACGCCAGTGGAATGGAGCTCGTTGGACGGCAGTCTGCATCTGGATTCGGAGGGAAATCCCTGGATGGCGTTCTGCCACGAATGGCAGCAGACAGGGGACGGAGAGGTGCGGGCGGTTCGACTGTCTGCCGACTTGAAGCGGGCCGAGGGCGAGTCTGTGCTTCTGTTCAAGGCTTCGGAGGCTCCGTGGACGACGCCATTCCTTCATAAACGTTATCCCGGACGGAACAATTATGTAACGGATGGTCCCTATCTGTTCCATGGGGAGGACGGTGTGCTGAACATGTTATGGGCGAGCTTCATCGACAATCGGTACGCGCTGGGCCTTGCCCGTTCCCGTTCCGGGGATGTGCTGGGGCCTTGGGAGCAAGCACCGGATCCTTTGTATCGCGACGATGGCGGTCACGGGATGGTGTTCCGCACCTTCGGCGGCGAGCGGCTGCTGGCCGTTCATGCTCCGAACCAAACACCTGACGAGCGCCCCATTTTTCTACGTCTCGAGGAAGCGGATGGCGGCATCCGGACATACGGAAGGTATGCGGAGGAATGATTCGGGCGAACCAAGCGCAGGATGTATATACGGGAGCCACGAAAAGGCAGGTTCGGTGCCATTGTGTATGAAATTTCATACTCGCGGGCTCTGAAAAGGCGAGTCCGGTGCTATTGTGTATGAAATATCATACACGCGAGCCCTGATAAGGCGAGTCCGGTGCCATTATGTATGAAATTTCATACACGCGAGCCCTGATAAGGCGAGTTCGGTGCTACTGTGTATGAAATTTCATACTCGCGGGCACGAAAAGGCAGGTCCGGTGCTATTGTGTATGAAATTTCATACTCGCGAGCCCTGATAAGGTGAGTTCGGTGCTATTGTGTATGAAATTTCATACACGCGAGCCCTGATAAGGTGAGTCCGATGCTATTGTGTATGAAATTTCATACTCGCGGGCCACGAAAAGGCGAGTTCGGTGCTATTGTGTATGAAATATCATACACGCGAGCCTCGAAGCCGCCAGACGGAGCTCGCTCATTTGCCAAGCATCAAGCTCTTCGAATTTAGCAATCGTAAAGAGGATACTCCTCCTCTTCCTCCTCCTTCTCAATAACCATTCCGAGGAGGTCTTTTCTTTGAACAGAGATGTGATTCGAATGAAATGGGAATCTCAAGTCCAGGTAGTCCAAGCAAGTGGCGAAATGACGAAGCATTGGCGCAAAGTCAAACCAATCAACCGCCGTCAGTTTTTCGCTTGGTTGAAGAAGCTGAATGAGTCATCGGCGTCCTCCAGAAGCAATAGGGGTTGTCCAAAACGCCAAATTGTGAATTTTCGAGACCCAAGTCAAGTCGGATTTTTTAAAGTAAAAGGACCTCATCACCACTTTACAGTGGAAATCGAGGTCCTTTCACGTATAGATGGGAACGTTGCCCTATCATTCGAGCACTTCTGGGACAGCGCTATTTCGTACTCAGGGTCAAAACGACGGGTGATCAACGATGGCAAATTATCGGTCGGTTATCACGATCGGCAATTGTATTATGGCCAACCCGCACCCGCAATAAGGGCCGAAGCTGCTGCAATGATCAATCGTTTGCCGCGGACAGCGCAGCGCCAATTAAATAATTTAAATAGAAGAACGGTTATTACCGCGAGTTCTGTTTATTGCGAGAAACGTGGAAACATGGATCTACAAAAGAGAACAATTGCTATCGCGCGTACGGCTAAAATGAAAATGTCAAGCCATAGAGAACATGGCGCCAAGATAGGCGAATACAGCCGCGAAAATGCCCATCGCCAGCGCGAAAGCCGGGCGTCTGGCACGATACATCGCGATGATGCCGCCAAGCATAATAAGCGCTGCGGCAAATAGCATAAGACCGCTGCCCGTCCAGTTAAACGTAAAATCCATGTCCGGACTGTAAGGGGCTTGGAAGATGCGCGTGAACAACGGAGACGGAGATTCCACCTGCAGCGTCTCCTGCACGTTGTGCGGAGGCGCTTGCTGACCGAGAACAGCAGTAGCTGCAAGGACAAGCAGGGCAACTACGCCTTCTGCCTTGAGCCAGACCCTCGGGCTGAACGACTCGTTGTTCAGAGACATTTTTCGGTAGAGAAAGCCATTGGTAAACGCAAAGACGAGCAAAGGCAAAATTAGCGCATGCTTAAGCAAAAGCGCCTGACCGTACGGCAAGATCCAAGACTTGACATAGTCCTGCGTAGTAAAGGTCATGAGCGTAAAACCGGCTGCAAGTGTTAAAATAACGGCTCCTATGGCGACAGGGGAGAACCAGCCCAGGAACGCCGGCCAATTCCGGTCATCCTTGGCGAACCAGCCCGCAACGAACAGGATGCCAATCCATACCGTGAAGCCTAAGAAATGCGCCGTATGTATAATCAAACCTTTGGTAGGGCTCAACGATGAAGCATGGCTGGCATAACCTAACCAGACGATTAGCAGAAGCGTTACGAACAATGCGATCTTGGGCAAATGGCGGTCCTTGCGGAACGACTTGACGCCAAGCAGTACTATAAGTCCGGCAGAGCCGACGACTGTCCATACCCATGCTTTGCCGGAATTAACGTCGATCAGAATGCTGCGCATCATCTCTCCGTACGAAATTTCGAATTGGGTGGAGAACAACATGGCAAGACTATGAAGCGGAACAAAAGAAAGCACGGGAATCGCGGCAACGCATGCCAGCAATACGCCATCCGGCACATGTATGGATGGCCGAAGCCGCTCCGGTATGAGCCGGAGCAGCAGCGAGCCCGTCAAAATGGCAAAGCAGATGTAAAGTAAACCTTCGCTAATATAGATCATGGTTTCCTTCTTTTAAGGAGTACCGCCGCAACCGCTACGATAACGATAATACCGCCAATCGCGATCAAAGGCGACATGCCGGATTTGTCCTCGTTATTGCCGGTTTCCTCCGAATCCGGCGGCGTGGATGGCGATGGGGAAGGTGTCGATTCATTATCTTCCGTCGCAGCAGGCTCCTGGGTTGCGACAGGCTCTTCCGTCGCTTCCCCGTCAGTAGGAGCTACAGTGGCCGTTGGCTCAGGTGTCGCCGTTGCTGCCGGAGTAGCTATCGAGAAACCGTATTGGCCTTCGATGGCGTGTCCGTCTGCGCCGACAATCGTCCATTTGACGGTATAATCTCCGTTGCCGAGCGGAGCGTTCGGCCGATTGGACATCGTGTCGCCCTCCACCAGCGTCTCGCCAAGCGCAACCTCCGCGCCGCTTGCATCAAACAATTTGAAGTTGCTGATTTTCTCGATTTGCGTGTCGTAAGTAAGCCGGATTTCCTGAGGCGCCGCTTCCGATGTGGAATCCTTCTCCGGTACGCTTTCCGTCAGCTTGGAGTGGGCAAGCGCCGCTTGCGGAAGCAGCCAGATAAGAGCCAGACAGATCAACAATATACGTTTCATAATCATTTTCCTCCTCTTTGCTATGTGATGGTAATTATTGGCGTTCTGCGGGCAAGGCTCCTATCATTATACCAAAACAAAATCGCCGCTGACGAAACGTCCCCCATGAATTCGTTGCAGAGTCGTGAACTTTCTATGTTTCGTTTCGTTTACGACATTCATAAAGGAAAAGCCGCCATGAATATATATCAATTATGATATCCAGTCGTCTGCAAGGGAGGTGGGCCTGCCGTCAGCCATGCTACCGGCATGCAGCGTCGGGCGGGACAACGTTTGAGTGAACCCTTATCATTAGGCTGGTTGTTTGTCGTCGTATTGGCCATCATGGGAATGTACGCTTTTTTTGTTGCGGCTCATGCGGCAATTACCCTTGCCCGAATGAACCGGGTCGAAGAGCTCGGGAAGGAGGATGGATTCCCTCGTCATCCGCTTGCGGGCTCACTATTGGAAAGCCGCGGGCTCTACGCAGCGGCATGCCGGCTGGGCAAGGCAATTGCCGTGATCGGATTAGGTTTGTTGTCTTATTGGGCAGCAGAAGGACGCGTCTCCCCATGGCTGGAAGAGTTAGGTGCAGGCTCTCCGGATACGTCATGGGTGTTGTCTTGTATCATCGTATATACGATCAGCGTCACCTTGTTGTTCGTATTTGGGGAGTTGATTCCGCTAAGAGCCGTCGAGCGCAATACGGAAGCTGCATTGCTTCGCATGGCCCGCCCGATCAGACTGACGTATATCTTGCTCCTGCCCGTGTTGCGCCTGCAATTGCGAATTGCGAACGTCTTTATGCCGATGTTGGGTATCGATCCGTCGAATGGTTATGGAGACGCACATACGGAAGCAGACTTGCGGACTCTTATGAAGGAAAGCCATCAGAGAGGTTATATCGACCAGACCGAGCTTACGCTTGTCGATAATATCTTCGAATTCACCGACACAACCGCCCGCGAAATCATGATACCCCGCATCGACATGATTTGTTTGCGAGCAGGCCTCTCTCTCTCGGCGAACAAGGCTATCGCCATTGGGCACATGCGTACCCGATATCCCGTCTGCGAACATGATAAAGACAATATAACAGGTTTCGTTCATATTAAAGACCTGCTCAAGGACGATCAGCGGCAATCCAGCGATCTGTCTTCGTTGATCCGTCCTGTAACGACGGTTCCGGAGAATATCCCCATTAGCGTTCTGCTCAAGCTGATGCAGAAGAAACGAAGCCAGATCGCCATTTTGATCGACGAATACGGAGGGACCTCCGGGCTTGTCACGCTGGAGGATATTATGGAACAGATCGTAGGCGATATTCAGGACGAATTCGATACCGAAACCCCAGGGATTATAAAGCGGGAGGATGGCTCGCATTCGATCAGCGGGCTTATGTTGATCGAAGAGGTCAACAGCTACTTCGGCACGGCGATCGAGACGGATGAGTTCGACACGATTGGCGGATGGATGTACGCAAGGGTCGACTTCCCGCCAAAGATCGGGCAGCATGTCGCCGTCGACGGACAATATGAAATGCTTGTTGAGGAGACATTGCATTTGCGCGTTTCTCGTCTTACTGTCCGCAGCTTGGAGGCTGAAGCCAGGCACGGACAGTCCGACATTGTTTTCCTCGGCGATTAGCGATAAGCCAAACAGGACGAACCGATACTGCGGCTGATAACTACAGTTGGGTTCGTCCTATTAGAGGTAGTTCAAAAAGTCCGCTTTTGATCACGAAGTATACCAAGAAGCGTACTCTCATGTGCTGAAAACCGAACTTTTTGAACACTCATTATTAGTGTTTCGCCTCGAGATCGTTCGGTGGTCTTTCGGACTCTTATTATACCGGCAAGTCTGCAGGCACTTTGTTTACGACGTCGATCGTGCCGCCGCCCAAGCATTGTTCTCCGTCGTAGAAGACGACGGCTTGTCCCGGAGTTACGGCCTTTTGAGGTGTGTCGAAGTTAACGAGTGCCGATCCGTCATTGCGGAGAGTCACCGTAACTCCCTGATCGGGCTGGCGATAGCGGAACTTCGCGGTGCACCGTAGCGGTCCTTCGCTCCCCCCGCGCGGCACAATCCAGTTGATGTCCGTAGCGATCAGACTCTCCGAATAAAGGCTGACATGTTTCTCCCCTTGAACGACGTACAGAATGTTACGCTCCAGATCCTTCTCCGCAACGAACCAAGGTTCGCCGGAGCCTGTCCCCGAACCGCCGATGCCAAGTCCCTGGCGCTGTCCGAGCGTATAATACATGAGACCGTCATGACGGCCCTTCTTCTCGCCGGTGCGGATATCGATCATATCGCCGGACTTGGCCGGCAAGTACCCGCTAAGGAACTCCTTGAAGTTCCGCTCGCCGATAAAGCAGACGCCGGTGCTGTCCTTCTTTTTGGCCGTGTACAAGCCGGCTTCTTCCGCGATTCTGCGCACTTCGGGCTTTGGCAGATGTCCGATGGGGAACATCGCCTTCGCAAGCTGATTCTGATTCAGCGCGCTCAGGAAGTAAGTCTGGTCCTTGTTGCCGTCCACGCCCCGCAGCAGGCGAGTCGTGCCGTCCGCATCGCGTTCGACGCGGGCGTAATGGCCTGTCGCGAGGTAGTCGGCGTTAAGCTCTAGAGCTTTGTTAAGAAAGTCGCCGAATTTGATCTCCCGATTGCACATTACGTCGGGATTGGGCGTACGTCCGCGCTTGTATTCGTCGAGGAAATAAGAGAATACTTTATCGTAATACTGCCGCTCGAAATTGACTGTATAATAAGGAATGCCGATCTGATCGCATACGCGGCGTACATCCTCGGAATCTTCTTCCGCCGTGCAATGACCGAACTCGTCGGTATCGTCCCAATTTTTCATGAATATGCCGATGACGTCGTAGCCTTGCTGCTTGAGCAGAAGAGCCGTCACGGAAGAGTCGACGCCGCCCGACATGCCGACGACGACGCGCGTATTCGCATTGTTCTTGACCAAAATAATCACCGCCTAATGGATTAAAGCATGCTCCATTGTACCATATCGACAAAAGTTTTTCATGAAAGAATAAAGCTTTTTGCACACGATTGGCAATCGATATGTTAACATATAAGGATGATGGGAATACAGTGTTTTATAGAGAGAGGTGCTATCAATGAAAATATCGACAAAAGGCCGTTACGGACTCACCATAATGATGGAGCTTGCAGCCAAATTCGGCGAAGGCCCTATCTCCTTGAAAAGCATTGCAGAGCGCAATGGATTATCCGAGCATTACCTGGAGCAGCTGGTCGCCCCGCTTCGAAACGCAGGGTTAGTCAAGAGTATTCGAGGCGCATACGGCGGATACATATTGTCCAAGGACCCCGCCGACATTACTTCAGGGGATATCATCCGCATTCTCGAAGGACCGATCTCGCCGGTAGACTTTACGGAAGAGGACGACCCCGCCAAGCGCAACCTGTGGCTGCGGATCCGCGACAGCATTGCGGAGGTGCTCGATTCCACGACGCTCGAGAACTTGATTAATTACCAAGACGCCGACAAAAAAGACTCCTATATGTTCTACATTTAAGGTGACGAATATGAACAACCATTATTTCGACCATGCCTCCACAACGCCCATGCATCCAGAAGCCGTGAGAACGATGGTAGAGCTGATGCAAGGCCCTGGCGGCAACGGTTCCAGCGTTCACGCGTACGGACGGGCTGCCAAAAGCCGAATCAGCCGTGCGCGTGATTCTATTTCAGCGGCAATCGGCTGTAAGCCAGGCGAGCTGATGTTTACCTCCGGCGGTACGGAGAGCAACAATACCGCCCTGATCGGAGCGGCAACAGCTCAGCGCAAAAAGGGCAGAAGCCATATCGTGACATCGGCTGCGGAGCATCATGCCGTGCTCCATACCTGCGAATGGCTAAGAGACGAAGAAAATTTCGAACTTACGATATTGCCCGTGGACGAGTATGGCAGCGTCGACCCGAATCAGGTTGCAGATGCGCTTCGGCCGGATACGGCGCTTGTCAGCATCATGCATGGCAATAACGAAGTAGGCACGCTGCAACGTATTGGGGATATCGGCGAAGCGGTCCAGGCTATCGGCGCGGTCTTCCATGTGGACGCCGTCCAGACACTTGGTTTGATCCGCTACGAGCTTTCCCGGATGCCTGTCGATCTGATGAGCTTTTCCGCCCACAAGATAGGCGGGCCTCAAGGCGTTGGCGCATTGTATATAGCTGCCGGAACGCCTTTCGAGCCATTAATCCACGGTGGTTCGCAGGAGCGGAAGCGCCGCGCCGGAACGGAAAATGTTGCCGGAATCGCGGGATTCGCCGCCGCGCTTGACATTTGTGTGAACGAACGAGAAAAAAAGCAACCTTATTTGGACAAGCTTCGTAAGAAATGGGTAGAGCTTTTGCAGGCAGGCATTGGCAGCGAGTTAATTGTTATTAACGGCCATCCTGACCCGACCTTTCAATTGCCGCATATTGTCAATGTCAGCTTCTTGGGCTTGCAGACAGAGAGCATGCTTATGAATCTGGATATGGCCGGCATAGCAGCCGCAAGCGGTTCGGCGTGCACATCGGGATCTCTGGAGAAGTCACATGTGCTCAAAGCGATGAACTTATCTCCGGAGCGGCTGGACTCGGCCGTAAGATTTAGCTTCGGATTGGGGAATACTTTGGAGGAACTGGAGGATGCGGCCCGGGCTGTCGTGGCGATCGCGGACCGTATCCGAAACAAAGGATAGGAGGATTCCTTCCACAGTGATCAAACTCCAAAGGCTGATCGGGCTGCCGGTCATCGTAATCCATTCCGGGAAACTCGTCGGCACCGTCAAGGATGCTTGGTTCGACGAACATTGGCGTCTCAAAGGTTTAATCCTGGAGTTCGCCAAGTGGTTCGCGGCAACGGCGCGCGCAGTTTCATGGGACGATGTATTGACGTGCGGGGAAGATGCCGTTATCATCTCCAAAGAAGATGCGGTCATTGCCATGAAACCGAAAGAAGTGAGCCGGGCGTTTCACGCCGGCATTATCAAGTTGAAGGATCTGCCCGTCGTTACGGTGCATGGCGTTCAGCTCGGACGGGTGTCGGATGTTTATTTTTTCCCGTTTCAGGGTACACAGATAGTAGGCTATGAGCTTACAGACGGTTTTGTTTCGGATCTGATGGAAGGGCGTAAATGGCTGAAAGCGCCGAGTGATCCGGATGAGGTATTGCTCGGGGAAGACGCGATTATCGTTCCTGCTGTCAGTGAAGCGGAATTGGAGCCTGTCGCAGCTTCCAATTTCAGAGAATAGGGAGAAATGTTTATGATGAGATGTCCGAATTGCAATTCGAAAGATATCGGGAAGATCGGTTCCCACCAGTTTTATTGCTGGGGCTGTTTTATTGAATTGACGGTCAACGGCGAAAAGATGTCGGTGTACCAGGTCGAAGAGGACGGCACGCTTAGCTCGCTCGACGATTTGTTTTTTGAAGATGAGGCTGCTCACAATCACGTCCATGAACAGCTAAACGGATAATTAAGTAAAGGTCTTGGACTACCATTATTTCCATGACTATACTCGAGGCGGCCGAAAGGCCGTCATTTAGTGTTTATTTCGACGATACGAAAAAAACTCCCTCCCTCGTTCGGACATCCGGCTCGGATTATAAAGAGGATGATTCCCCCAACTTGTACATATACTGAACTAGATGCACGCACGATTGATGTCCGGGGCTTAAAGCAGCCTGTCTGACCAAAGATCGCGCTGCTGCAAGTACGGGGGGTGCAAGGGTGGAACGGTTCACTAACAACAAGCTGTTCGTGTGGCTTGTCTACTTGATTCTCGGTCTTATCGCGATTTATTTCCTGCTGCAGTTGAAGCCGTTGTTCGTCACGATCTACGTCTTCCTCAAGGCGGTGCTGGGACCGTTTATTATCGCGATGATTATCTCCTACGTGCTTAATCCTATCGTGACCATGCTTCACGAACGCAAGGTGCCAAGAACGATCGCGGTGCTGCTCATCTATGCCGTATTCTGCGCGGCCATAGCGGTGCTGCTCGTCAATCTGATTCCCATGTTTGTGGGGCAAGTGCAGGAGCTCAATCATCATATTCCGGAATTGACGATGCGCGCGCAAAGCATCGTGACGGATCTCAATAATACATCGTTCCTGCCGGAGAGTTTCCGCGATGGCGTGGACAAGGCATTGCTAAGTATCGAAAAGCGGATCTCGGAGTCGCTGCTCCATCTGGTCAACAATATCGGCTCCATGCTGAGCGCGGTGTTCGTCGTGTTCATTATCCCTTTTCTTGCGTTTTACATCCTCAAGGATTTTGATGTGTTCGAGCGCACCATCATTACGTATGTGCCGAAGTCCCATCGGAAGAACACGGTTCGCCTTATGAAGGACATCGACCAGGCACTTGGAAGCTATATACGAGGACAGTTCCTTGTCTGCGTCATCGTAGGCACGCTGGCTTACGGAGGGTATCTCCTGATCGGCATGCCGTACGCGCTCCTGCTCGCCAGCGTAGTTGCGATCACCAATGTCATTCCGTATTTAGGACCGTTCTTCGGCGCGGCGCCCGCGCTTCTCATGGCGTCCACCATCTCTCTCAAAATGATGATTTACGTGGCCATAGTGAATACGCTGTGTCAAATTCTGGAGGGCAACGTCGTCTCGCCGCAAGTCGTCGGGCGCACGCTGCATTTGCATCCGCTGCTGATCATATTTGCCTTGCTTGCGGGAGGCCAGATCGCCGGCATCGCCGGCATGATACTCGCCGTCCCGATCTTTGCGGCCTGCAAAGTGATTGTCCAGCATATGTTTGCCTATTATGTTAGGCGAAAGATCATTTGACAGCGATTCGAGGGACCGCTATAATTTGTGCAAGCATATATACAAATAAAGGTTCTAAAATCCGGTTTCAATATCTTGGATTTTTGAACGTCCTTAAAGCTATGATGAAAATAAGTAGGCTATTCATAACCCGCCTGCCAGAGAGAGCGCTTCTTCGTTTCCATTGCCGCAAGGCGGAAAACGTCGGTTGAGAGAGCGCTTCTGCGGAGAATGGCCGAAAGCTGTTTTCGGAGCGTGAACGAACTTCACCGGATGGACCCGTTATCGTCCACGAAGGCGATCGCGCTTATGCAGCGCGATAACCAGGGTGGTACCGCGATAATCATTCGTCCCTGTCATTGACAGGGGCGTTTTTTATTTGTCACAACAGAGGAAGTTCAAAAAGTCCGCTTCCCATTACGAGGTATGCCTAGAAGCTTACTCGACATCGAATATTGAACGCAACCGAACCATCCGGTGCTCACGTAGCTCTGCTACGCTCCGCTCCTCCGTTTCTAGTTGCCTTCAATCTTCTCGGTACTGAGAACCGAACTTTTTGAACACGAATTTATCGCGAGCGGGCAGCCGCATCGACAAACAGGGAGGAACGAAATCATGAAAGCTAGCGAAATCAGATCCAAGTGGCTTGCATTCTTCGAAAGCAAAGGCCATAACATCGAGCCGAGCGCGTCGCTCGTGCCGCATAACGACCCGTCCCTGCTCTGGATTAATGCGGGAATGGCGCCGCTCAAGCCGTATTTTGACGGCCGCATCATTCCGGACAATCCGCGGATCGCGAACTCGCAGAAATGCATTCGCACAAACGATATCGAGAACGTAGGCAAGACGCGCCGTCACCACACGTTTTTCGAAATGCTGGGCAACTTCTCCATCGGCGACTACTTCAAGGAAGAAGTCATTACGTGGGCATGGGAATTCCTGACCGACAAGAAGTGGATCGGTTTCGACCCGAACCGTCTGTCGGTTACCGTGTACCCGGAGGACGAAGAAGCGTTCCGCTTCTGGAATGAGAAGATCGGCCTGCCTGCAGAGCGCATCTACAAGCTGGAAGAGAATTTCTGGGACATCGGAGAAGGTCCTTGCGGACCGTGTACCGAAATCTTCTACGACCGCGGCGACAAATACGGCGACCTGTCCGATCCTGAATGCTGGCCCGGCGGCGAGAACGAACGGTTTCTGGAAGTGTGGAATCTCGTATTCTCGCAGTTCAACCATAACAAGGACGGTAGCTACACGCCGCTTCCGAACAAAAACATCGATACAGGCGCCGGTCTGGAGCGCTTTGCGTCCATCCTGCAGGACGTGGACTCCAACTTCGACACAGACCTGTTTCGTCCCATCATCGACCGGACTTGCGACATTGCCGGCGTGAAGTATAAAGTCAACGAAGATCAGGATATAGCGCTAAAGGTCATCGCGGATCATGTCCGCACGGTAGTCTTCTCCGTAGGCGATGGCGTTATGCCGTCGAACGAAGGACGCGGCTACATTATTCGCCGTTTGCTGCGCCGTGCGGTCCGTTATGGGAAATCGCTCGGCGTAGACCGTCCGTTCCTGTTCGAACTGACGCCGATCGTAGGCGAAGTGATGGGCGTATACTACCCGGAAGTGGTCGAGAAACGCGAGTTCATCGAGCGCGTCATCCGCACGGAGGAAGAGCGGTTCCACGAGACGCTGTCGGACGGCCTCGTCTTGCTGGAAGCGCTCGTAAAGGGCGCGAAGGAAGCGGGAGCCGGCGCGATCGGCGGCACCGACGCCTTCAAGCTGTACGACACGTATGGATTCCCTTTCGACCTGACGGAAGACTTTGCGATGGAGCACGGATTGTCCGTCGACCGCGAAGGCTTCGACGCCGCGATGGAAGCGCAGCGGGAGCGCGCTCGCGCCGCTCGCCAGGATACCGGCAGCATGAAGGTGCAGGGCGGACCGCTTGCCGACTTTACGGATAAAAGCGTGTTTGTTGGCTATAATGACTTGGTAACTAAAGCCCAAATTACGGCAATTATTCTCGATGATTCGTTAGTCGACTTGGCAGGCGAAGGCAGCCGCGTAGCGGTGCTGCTCGACCATACGCCGTTCTATGCCGAGAGCGGCGGACAAATCGGCGACAAAGGCACGATCCAGGGCGGCGGCTTCACGCTGCAAGTCGAAGACGTGACGAAAGCTCCGCATGGCCAGAACGTGCATCATGCCGTTGTCGTCTCCGGCACGGTTCGCTCCGGAGAAACCGTAACAGCGGCCGTCGCCAGATCCTCGCGTGAGGATATTATTAAGAATCATACGGCTACGCATCTGCTGCACAAGGCGCTGAAGGAAGTGCTGGGCGACCATGTCAATCAAGCGGGATCGCTTGTAGAAGAGGAGCGTCTCCGGTTCGACTTCTCCCACTTCGGCAGCATTACCGCCGAGGAGCTTGCGCTTATCGAGCGCAAAGTGAACGAGCAGATCTGGATCGGAACAAATGTTGACATCTCCAATAGATCGCTTAACGAAGCCAAGGCGATGGGCGCGATGGCGCTCTTCGGCGAGAAGTACGGCGATGTCGTCCGCGTCGTGCAGGTCGGGCAGTACAGCCTGGAGCTGTGCGGCGGCTGCCATGTGGGCAATACATCGCAGATCGGCCTCTTCAAGCTGCTTGGCGAGAGCGGCATCGGTTCCGGCGTGCGCCGGATCGAGGCGGTAACGGGCAGACATGCTTATGCTTACTACGAGGAGCAGTTGGAGCTGCTTAAGCAATCCTCCGCGCTGCTCAAGTCGAACATTGCGGACGTTCCGAAGCGAATCGAAGGTCTGTTCAGCCAAGTAAAAGAACTCTCCCGCGAGAACGAGTCGCTTCAGGCGAAGCTGAGCCGCATCGAAGCGGGTTCGCTGGAAACGCAGGCCGTCAAGGTTGGCGACATCCAGGTGTTATGCGCGAAAGTGAGCGCGCCGTCGATGGACGCGCTGCGCGGTATCGTCGACGAACTAAAGCTCAAGCTGC
>NZ_BDQX01000171.1:287715-314922 GCF_003112455.1 Paenibacillus agaridevorans | reverse complement strand
GCCGTCTCCGCCGATCTCGTGAAGCAAGGCTACCATGCCGGCAAAATCATCAAGGAAGCCGCTATCGTATGCGGCGGCAACGGCGGAGGACGCCCGGATATGGCGCAAGCAGGCGGCAAGGACGTCTCCAAGTTGGATGAAGCGCTCAAAATTGCCGAGGAACTGGTTGTCGGCAGGGCGAATGTGATATGATAGAATCAGACAATGTCCCTAGGCGGATGCTGTTCCCGAAAGCGAGGTGCTGTTGGTGAGTTCCATGGACCAAACAATGAAGTTTAACGTGAAGGCGGAGGGGGTGGAAACTTCTTCCGGGGATATTCTTCTCAGCGTCCACGAAGCGTTGATGGAGAAGGAATACAATCCGATTAACCAGATCGTTGGGTACTTGCTGTCCGGAGATCCCGCGTATATCCCGCGGCACAACAACGCCCGAAGCTTGATCCGCAAGAAGGAGCGGGACGAGCTGATCGAAGAGCTGGTCCGGTTCTACTTGCAGCACAAGAAGCAATGAGAGTCATGGGATTGGATTATGGCGACCGCAATATCGGCGTGGCCGTCAGCGACGCGTTCCGCTGGACCGCGCAGGGATTAACGGTCGTGGAGCGCAGGAGAGACGGCGGAGAACTGGACGTTCTGGCCGGTCTTGCCAAGGAACACGAAGTGTCGGAAGTTGTAGTCGGTCTGCCCAAAAACATGAACGGCTCCGTAGGTCCGCGCGGTGAGATCAGCATCGCGTTTGCCGAACAGCTTGGGCAGAAGCTAGGTATACCTGTTCACCTTTGGGATGAAAGGCTGACGACGGTAGCTGCCGAGCGTACGCTTCTCGAAGCGGACGTCAGCCGGAGGAAACGGAAGCAAGTGATCGACAAGATGGCGGCGACGCTAATCTTGCAAAATTTTCTCGACTCTAAAACGAAAAGGTGAGGGTAACCATGACAAAAGAAGAGATGCAGTACGAAGAGCCGGAAATTATTTATATCCCGGACGAAGAAGGCAACGAGGAAGAATTCGAAGTCATCATGAAATTCGAGGTTGATGGTTCGGATCAAAAATATATGATGGTTGTTCCTTTGATCGGCAACGACGAGGAAGAGGATGAGGTGTACGCCTTCCGCTACGAAGAGGACGGCGACGATCTCAAGCTGTATACGATCGAGGACGAAGAAGAATGGAATATGGTCGAAGAGACGTTTAACACGCTCCTGGGCGAGCTGGAGGAGCAAGACTAATGTCCGATTACAATCAAACGCCTGTTCGGATTAACGGCCTTAAAGAAGTATTCGGCGATCATGTCGAGCTGATCGCCGAGGACGGTCATGCGGAAGTCTACCGGATCAAGGCCGAGTTCAAGCTGGGAGACACCGTGTATGCGGCGCTCCAAAGCGATGAGATGGAAGCCGAAGACGAAGTCGAGTTTCTGCGCGTTCGTCAGGATGGCGAAGAACCCCAGCTCGAAAGCATCGAAGACGACGAAGAGTGGGAAGCAGCCTCCGAAGCGTACGACGATCTGCAATTCGCTAGCGACGACAGGCCCTAGCATCTCCTATATCGTTGACACGAAGGGCGGCTGACAACCGCTCTTTTTCACGGAAACTGACAGAAGAGGGTGTAGCAGGTTGGATAAGCCGGAAGAAAAGCAGGCAGCGGGAAATGAACCGAATGCTGTAAAGGCTACGAAGACGACAACAAAGAAAAAACGGAAGAAGGTTCGCAACCGTCCCAAAACCTGGGTTATTTCGTTATGGGTCGTATTAAGTTTGCTCACGATCATGTTATTAGGCGCCGGCGGCGTGTTGTATTATGTGTGGAGCAATCTGCAGCCGATGCCCGCAGGAGCTGTAAAGCAAGTTGCGATTTCGCGCGGGATGTCTGCCAATAGCGTTGCGGACACGCTTGAGGAGAACGGCATCATTAAGAACAGCTTTGTGTTCGGTTATTATTTGCAGCTCAAGGATGAAGGCTCCCGGTTCCAGGCGGGCTTGTACGAGATGTCTCCCGGCATGGACAATGCGGCGATTATCGCCAAGCTTAATGCAGGCGATACCATCGCGGAAGAGACGATCCGGTTCACCATTCCCGAAGGCTACACGGTGCTTCAGATCGCCGACAAGCTGGCGGCAGACGGCTTGATTAACAAGGAAAAATTTCTGGATGTTGCGGAGAACGGCCGCTCGTGGGCTAATGCCGAGTCGGCGCAAGCCATTCCGGATGACGATAAATTGCACAAGCGTCTTGAGGGTTACTTGTTCCCGGAGACTTACGAGCTGAAGAAGGACAGTACGGAGGAACAGATCATTACCCGAATGCTGCAGGAGACGGACCGCAAGCTTGCGGCGTTGCCTGAAGATTGGCAGGACGCTATGGAAGCTTCGGGAAGAACGCTGCACGAGATTATGACGATCGCTTCGTTGATCGAGCGCGAGGTTGTTGTGGACGAGGAGCGCGCGCTTGTTTCCAGCGTCATCTACAACCGGCTGGCCAAGCCTATGAGACTCCAGATTGACGCGGCTGTGCAATATGCTCTCGACGAGCCCAAAGAACGTCTGCTCACGAAGGATCTGGAGATCGACAGTCCTTACAATACGTACAAAAACGACGGTTTGCCGCCCGGACCCATTGCAAGTCCAAGTCTTGCATCCATCGAAGCGGCGATCTATCCCGCGCAATCGGATTATTTGTTTTATGTCACGAAGAAGGACGGCTCGCAGAGTCACCTATTCGCGAAGACGTACAACGAACATCTCCGCAACATCGACAAGAGCGAGCGAGGCAGTTAATTGACAGCAGGCCAGGGAGAAGGAGAACAAACATATGACATACAAACCGGAGCTGCTGGCGACAGCATCGTCGATGGAGGAGCTGGAGCTGCTGATCGACGCAGGCGCCGATGCATTTGTCATCGGCGAGGGTAAATACGGCATGAGGCTGGCTGGCGAGTTCACTTTGGACATGATTGGCGAAGCCGTGAAGTCGGCGAAGCCCAAGGGCGTTCGCATCTATGTATCTATGAATACTCTGATCGACAACGATACGCTGGAAACGATGCCGGACTATATTCGCGGCATCTATAGTCTGGGCATCGATGGAATCGTGTTCGGAGATCCCGCGGTGCTCGTGGCGGCGCGGGAGCTGGCTCCAGGGCTTCCCCTGTATTGGAATGCGGAGATGACCTCGACGAATATCGTTACGGCACAATATTGGGCGCGCCGCGGAGCGACCAGATACGTGCTGGCTCGCGAGCTCAATATGGAGCAGATCGAGGATACCAAAGCCAAATCCAGTCTGGAAATTCAAGTACAAGTTCACGGAATGACCAATATTTATCATTCCAAACGTTCCCTGGTGAACAGCTATCTGGACTATCACGACGATCGGGAACGGCTCGACAGTGTTGAGCGGGAACGCGGCTTGTATTTAACGGAAGCCGAGCGTCCCGGAGAACGGTATCCCATTTACGAGGATGATGGCGGCACCCATATTATGAGCTCGGACGACATTTGCATGCTGGAGAATCTTCATGAGCTGCTGAACGCCGGTGTCGACAGCCTCAAGATCGAGGGCATGATGAAATCGATGGCCTATAACGCGGTAGTGGTCCGGGCATACCGTCAGGCGATCGACGCGTACGTCGCCGACCCGGAAGGTTACTCCTTTCAAGAGGAATGGCTGGATGCCATCCTGGAAGCGCAGGATCCCAATCGGGAATTGAGCTACGGATTCTTCTATAAGGAGCAAGTGTACTGATGACGACCGGGCTCATCGGAGCAGTGAACAACCAGGAGGTGCGGGAGATGGGGACAACAAACGCGGCTGCGCCGAAATACAAAGGGAAGCGGAACCGGCTGGACAGACCGGAGCTTCTGGCGCCGGCAGGCAATCTGGAGAAGCTGAAGTTCGCCGTTCATTACGGCGCGGACGCAGTCTATATCGGTGGACAGAAGTACGGCCTTCGCTCTAACGCCGACAACTTCAGCTTCGAGGAGATGAAGGAAGGCGTAGAGTTTGCCAGCCGATATGGAGCCAAGGTGTTCGTCGCGACGAATATTTATGCCCATAACGAAGATATCGAAGGACTTGAGTCATATTTGCGCAGTCTGGAGGAGGCTGGTATCGCGGCCATTATCGCAGCCGATCCCGTTATTATCGAGACGGCGCAGCGCGTTGCGCCCAAGCTGGAGGTGCACCTTAGCACGCAGCAGTCGACGATGAACTGGCAGGCGGTCAAGTTCTGGAAGGACGAGGGGTTGCCGCGGGTAGTTCTTGCCAGAGAAACGAGCTTTAAGGAAATCGCGGAGATCAAGAGCCATGTCGATATCGAAATCGAAGCGTTTATCCACGGAGCCATGTGCTCTTCGTATTCGGGGCGCTGCGTGCTGTCCAACCACTTTACGGACCGCGATTCCAACCGGGGAGGCTGCTGCCAATCCTGCCGCTGGAAGTACGATCTGTTCGTTGACGATGAACCGGTGTACGAGGAAGGGCAAGAGCAGTTCACGATGGGATCGAAGGATCTGTGCATGATCGAATATTTGCCTGAGCTTATCGAGGTTGGCGTGGACAGCTTTAAAATTGAAGGCCGAATGAAAAGCATTCATTACGTTGCGACGGTCGTCAATGTGTATCGTCAAGCCATTAACGCGTACTTCGAGGATCCGGAAAACTTCCGGGTGAAGCAGGAATGGATCGACGAAATGAACAAGGCTGCAAACCGTCCGCTGAACACGGGCTTCTTCCTGGATACGCCGGGCGCGGAGGATCATATCTATGGTCCGGAGGAGAAGGCGGCCCCTTACGACTTTGCGGCGATCGTCCTGGATTACGATGATCGCACGGGCTTCGCTACGCTCCAGCAGCGTAATCACTTCAAGCCGGGCCTGGAAGTCGAATTCGTAGGTCCGGGCGGCACGTTTTTCCGGCAGACGATTACGGAGTTGACGGACGTCGATGGACAACCCCTGGATGCGGCGAGACATCCCATGCAGCATGTAAGGGTCCGCACGTTAAAACCGGTCAAGCCGATGGACATGATGCGTAAAAAAATTAGAAAATGAGACGTTGAGACTACCCGTTCGGGTAGTCTTTATATTATGCTTCGTTATTTTTTGTTCAGGCAATTGACAAGGCCCGGTCAATAACAAATAATAGATCTTATATACCATACATAATGTTTCAAGGTTCGCCAGATGCTTCCTTAAATCGACGAATCAACCAACTTGAAAGAGGGGTCTTCGACAATGGCCGGTAACACGAAGGAGAAGAATGCGACTTCAAGCCAGAAGGACAGTCCTAAACCTAACAAGGATGTAAACGCTTCCGGCGAAATGTCAGGCGCCAAGGCAGCTACGGGCCTTGCCGCAGCTGCGGCCAAAACGAAATCCGTTAAGGAAATGATGAAGGAAACGAAGTTATCCAATCCCGTTAAATCCGTAGGGATGAAGCTATTCCTGATCATTTTTATCAGCATTATTGCATGCGTGCTGACGGTAGGACTCATAGCCTATAACGAAGCGCGTTCCATCGTCGAAAAGAAGGTATCCGACGCCAGCCTTCAGACGGTGAATCAGGTGGCCGAAAATCTCGACATCATCTACAAAACTTACGAGGACTTGACGCTGCAAATTTTGGTGGACAAGGACTTCCATACCATTGTAGGCACGATCGCATCGAATCAAGACGATTATTCGCGCTTCGAAGCGACGCGCAAGCTTAGCGAAAAGTTGCAGGCTTTTACCATCGGGAACAACACCATTAAGGGCATTATGCTGCTTCCGCTGAGGGACAAGCTTCAAGCCGTCACTTCCGGCGTCTCTCAGACTAGCCGTGCAGAGATCGTTATGGCGCAAAGCTGGTTCCAGGAGACGATTGAGCTTAATGGCCGCGTCAACTGGATTGAGCCAAATGCCGAAGGATTATCAATGGGAACGGACCAGAGCACGTTTGGCATCGCCCGTCTGCTTAAGGACAGCACTTCCAGCGAAGCCTCTTATGTTTTGATGCTGGAGATGGATGTCAACACGATCAGCAACCGTTATAAGGACGTGTCGCTTGGCGACGGTAGCGAGATTTCCATTATCGACGTCAACGGCAAATATGTCATCGCAAATGATCTGGCTTTAATTGGACAAGATTCCAAAGTTCAGCTTCCATCCGGCGAGGCCGGGGCTAACGGAGCACGGAAGTTGACGACAACGGACGGGCTGGAAGTGCTGGCCGTGTACAAGTCATTCCAGGCAATGGACTGGAGGCTGGTAGGAAGCATTCCTGTCGAAATGCTCGTGAAGGATGCAAAAGCCATTCGTACGCTGACCTGGATTACGGTAGGCGCAGCCGCTATTATCGCTATTGCTATCGGCATTCTTGTCCTTTATTCGATCGCGACCCCGCTTGTGCGGCTCCGCAATCTGATGGTGGAGGGCGCGGGCGGCAATCTGACGGTACGCTCGACGATAAAGGGGCGGCGGGATGAGATCGGCGGCTTAAGCGACAGCTTCAACAGCATGATGGCGCAGATTACGGATCTTGCTCTCCAGACGACGGCATCCGCGGAACAAGTGCTGTCAACGGCTTCAGACTTGACTGGAGCGTCTAAAAAAACTTCAATATCTGCCCGCGAGATAGCTGTCGCTACGGAAGAGATCGCAGGCGGAGCAACCAGCTTGGCCGTAGAAGCGGAGCGAGGCAACGATCTGACGAGCAACATGAACGAACAGGTGCAGAAGGTGATCGAGGCCAATCAGGAGATGTCGGCATCTGCAGCGCTGGTGGAGAAGGCCAGCGGCCAAGGCACGGCCTATATGGGAATGTTGATCGAGAAGACGGGACTAACGGAAGAAATGACCCGTTCGATGGTAGAGAAGGTCGACAAGCTGAAGGAAAGCACAGGTTCCATCGTCAAGATTCTGGACGTGCTCAACAATTTGACGAAACAAACGAATATTTTATCGTTGAACGCGACAATCGAGGCAGCTCGAGCAGGAGCGGCGGGGAAAGGTTTTATGGTCGTCGCGGACGAAATCCGCAAGCTGGCGGATCAATCTCGTCAATCGATCGATGTGGTTGCCCAGATCACGGCCAAAATTTCCGGAGAAATTGAAGAGACCGTCCTGGTGTTATCGGATGCATACCCGCTTTTCCAGGAGCAAATCAGTTCCGTTAAGGAAGCCAATGAAATCTTCCTCACTGTACAATCGCAAATGGGCAACTTCGTCCATCGATTAGATGGCGTGACGTCATCCATCGAAGAACTGAACCAGTCGCAGTCGGTATTGGCCATTGCGATGACCAATGTCAGCGCCGTTGCGGAGGAAGCCTCGGCAACATCAGAAGAAGTTGCTTCACTCAGCAGCGAACAGCTATCCATCAGCGAAGGACTTGTCCAATTGTCCGAGAAGCTGGAATCCGTGTCCAGAGGCTTAAAGGAATCGCTCAACAAATTTAAAATTTAACAGGATCGACTCACCGGTTTCCCGCAAATTGCGGGAAACTTTTTTTTAACTTCGAAAGCAATCCTTTAACTTCGCTTACGTTCCATCTTCGATGTCGAATAGGCTCCATGGCCTACTCATGATCAAAAGCGGACTTTTTGAACCTGCTCTATTATTTATTAGGCCGCAGTGGTCGATAAGTAATAGATAGGAATAAGATGCTGGGTACATATCACTAGGTCGTGTCTGAAAACCCGCTCAGGGGCGTCTTTCACCGCCTTTCCGCCCCCTGCTTCGTCACTTTTGCTTGATGTACCCCCGGTACACCTTCACAAAAGTTCCTTGCATGGAACGAAAATTCGGCAAAATCTGCTCCCCTCGGAGTATTCAGACACGCCCTGGAATCAAAACTAACAAAGGCGGTGCAAAGCTTCATGTCAGACTTGAACAAAAATCATTCGGGCAAACAAAAAAAAGATAATGAGCGCTTAAAGGACGCATCCGGGAAAGACACTCCCGGCGGTTCTCTTGCTGGAATGGCAAAATCCTGGGGAGCCGGCTTAAAGGATGTAAAGCTAAAAAATCCGGTTAAATCCGTAGGGCTTAAACTTCTCTTGATTATTTCCGCAAGCATAATAGCTTGCGTAGCCATTGTCGGCATGTTGTCATATAACCAAGCGAAGCAGCTTGTAGAGCAGAACGTCTCCGAAGCGAGCCTGCAGACGATTAAGCAGGTTTCGAACAACTTGAACACGGTACTGCAGAACTACTCCGAATTATCTATGCAAATTTTGATCGATAAGGAAATTAAGGATGACTTGCAGGCATACTCGTCTAAGGGCGACGATTTCGAATCGTTAATGGCCGGCCGCGAGGCCGCAGACCGGGTGACTGCTCTCATTATGGGCAACAATACGATTTCCGGTGCGGCACTTGTTCCGGCCAATGCGGGCCTGAACCCGATCACGGCCGGCCTTGCGGATAGCGTGCTGCTTGGAAGCGCCCGAGATAAGGAATGGTTCCAGCAAGTCATTGAACTCGATGGGCGAGATATGTGGATTGCTCCGCAAGCAACTGGCATTGCTGCCGCTAAGGATGCATCGTCGATAGCTTTGGCGCGCCTTATTAAAAATGTTGGACAGGCCAGCGAAATGTTCGTGCTTGTCATTGAAATTCCATTAGAAAATATTATAAACCGATATCGAGACGTCGACCTGGGCAACGGAAGCCAGCTGTTTATTGTGAGCAATGAGAACGAATACATCGCACATAGCGATAAATCGTTAATCGGTCAACCTGCAGCCGTAACGCTGCCTGCCGATTCCGAGTCCGGCCGTCCAACGCTCAAGAGCACGGAAGGCGATCAGTTGCTGGCCGCCTACCAAACTTTCAATAACGTGAATTGGAAGCTCGTCGGTACGATTCCGGTAGAGGAGCTTGCCAAGCAAGCAGGAGGAATCCGAACCCTGACAATCTGGATGGTCGTGTTGGGCGCGATTATTGCGGTAGCGATCGGTCTGGTTGTTATTGCGACAGTCGCCAAACCGCTGGTTCGCCTGCGCAACTTGATGGTTGAAGGCGCTAGAGGCAACCTGACCGTACGTTCGAAAACAGGCAATCGTCAAGACGAAATCGGTGAGCTGTCGAACAGCTTTAACGATATGATGACGCAGATTCAAGCATTGGCCCTGCAAACGACGAGGTCGGCCGCAGAAGTGTTGACGACCGCTTCGGAGTTGACGGAAGCCTCGAAACAAACCTCGATCGCCGCCAAGGAGATTGCGGTTGCCACAGAAGAGATTGCAAACGGTGCGACGAGCCTGGCCGTTGAAGCGGAGAAGGGCAGCGATCTGACGATTCATATGAACGGACAGATGAAGGAAGTCATTACCGCCAATGAAGAGATGTCCAGCTCGGCGCTCGAAGTAGAGAAAGCAAGTCAGCAAGGGACCACTTATATGGGCGTACTGATCGAGAAAACCGGTACAACGGAAGAGATGACGCGTTCCATGGTCGAGAAGGTGGACGCGCTCAAGGAAAGTACAGGCTCGATCGTGAAAATTTTGGATGTGCTAAACAATTTGACGAAGCAGACGAATATCTTGTCTCTTAACGCCACGATTGAAGCTGCAAGAGCTGGAGCGGCCGGCAAAGGTTTTATGGTCGTAGCGGACGAAATTCGTAAACTTGCGGATCAATCCCGTCAATCGATCGATGTCGTAGCGCAAATCACAGCCAGAATTCAAGGCGAGATTGAAGAGACGGTCTCCGTATTGTCCGAAGCATACCCGCTGTTCCAAGAGCAGATTTCATCCGTTAAGGAAGCCAATGCGATCTTCCTGCAAGTGGAAGCGCAGATGGGAGAATTCTCCGGGAAGCTGGAGCAGGCCACAAATGCGGTAAGCGAGCTGGAGAAATCGCAGGACATCATGTCGGATGCGATGACAAGCGTCAGCGCCGTAGCGGAGCAGTCGTCCGCTACTTCGGAAGAAGTAGCATCGCTGAGCAGCGAGCAACTGTCGATCAGCGAAAGCCTGGTCCGCCTGTCGGACAAGCTGGATTCTGTATCGCGAGAGCTCAAGGAATCCTTGTCGAAGTTCAAGATGGATTGAGAAATCCATTCATAAAATGGATTCAGGTACCCCCGAGCAGCCGCTCGGGGGTATTGTTATCGTGCGAGGTTTGAGAGGTTGGCCGGGGTGGAACACTGTCAGCTAGGAGGTGCTGATGTTGCACTTGAAGCGGCTTGTTCTTACGGGACTCTGTATGAGCGTCCTGTTTATCGTATTGTTAGGCCGATTGGCATGGCTGCAGTTAATGCCTGGGCAGCACGGAAACGCGCCTGTTCACGGGATGATGCATCGGGACAGCTGGAAACGGATGGCTGTCGTCCAACGGCAG
This sequence comes from Paenibacillus agaridevorans, assembly GCF_003112455.1. GTDB lineage: Bacteria > Bacillota > Bacilli > Paenibacillales > Paenibacillaceae > Pristimantibacillus > Pristimantibacillus agaridevorans. The sequence continues at coordinate 304,597 of NZ_BDQX01000171.1, read as the reverse complement.
AGAAACTTAATTCTGGATACGGGACGAGGCGACTTTGTTGATCGGTACGGGACCCCGATTACAGGCGAAACGTATGAAACGGTTGCTTTATTTCCCGTCCAGCCGCAAGCAAGAGGAAAAGAGGCGGAGCTTTCGAAATTGGCGAAAGCTCTTGGCGTCGAACTGAAAGAATTGATCGCTCGATGGGATGCCATGACCGAACCGGATTTCTGGCGTCAAGCTAAGAACTCGGCTCCTTATCGGCTTACAGAGAAACAAAGCAAGGAGATAGTCGCGCTCCAGACGAACGGCGTAAGGGTGCTGCCCTACCGGAATCGTTATCTCGACAGCTTCGACGCCAAACATATTATCGGCTTCACGAGCCAGCATCCGGAGTGGCTGATGCGGGCGCATCCCAACGATTTGAAGGCGGGCAAAAGAACCTTGACGGAGCAAGTAGGCGGCTCCGGTCTGGAGAAATCGCTGGATTCGTTCCTTCATGGCGTTGGGGAGACGTCCGTTTCTTATTTCATCGACGGAAGAAACTCGCCGCTGCATGGGCTTGATCTGCGTATGCACGGGCCAAAGAACAGCTATTATCCGCTCAAAGCTGTAACGACGATCGATCTGGACCTTCAAAATGAGCTGGAAGCTTACGCCGATGCATCAGGCTTGAAGGAAGGAGCAATCGTCGTGCTGGATGCAGGCAACGCGGATATTGTGGCGATGGTATCCAGACCTAAGCTTCCCGACCGGTTCCAGAGTGCCGATGGGTCCGAATGGATCAATCACGCGTTGAAGGCTGTAGAGCCCGGTTCTATCTACAAGCTGGTAACGGCCGCAGCTGCCCTCGAGAATGGCGTTGTCCGCAAAGGTGAGATATTTCATTGCGACGGCGAATATGGTAAATATGGCTTGTCATGCTGGAAACACGGCGGTCATGGCGATCTTACGTTGGAGGAAGGACTGGCGCAATCCTGCAACATCGTGTTCGCTACGCTGGCAGAACGGCTTCGAGCGGAGCAGCTTGATCGAACGGCTGCGGCGCTGGGCGTGAAGGAGCGCATAGGCTGGCATAACGAAAAGAGCCAAGGCATGTTGTCTGCGGCATTCCGCCTTCTTCAAGAGGAGGAGAAGGGGAGATTGTTTGCAGGGGATCTGAATATGGTGGATGGAGGCATTATGGCACAAAGCGGGATTGGACAGAGGGATGTGAGGGTGACGCCGCTTCAGGCGGCCAACTTGATCGTAACGTTGCTTCACGGGGGAGAAGTGCTGGAGCCAAGATTAGTAAGCGAAATCGATTACGCCGATGGCGGCCGAATGATCGAATTTTCTTCGCGCAGGGATCGGGATTTAGGCGGCGCACGGATTCATCCATCGACCGCGAGGAAGCTGCTGCAAGGCATGGAGTCGGTCGTGGAGCATGGCACGGCTTCGTCTATCAAAGGGGGACGTTGGAAAGTAGCGGGGAAAACCGGCACGGCGGAGACGGCGAAGAACGGCGTACAGCTTAATCATCAATGGTTCGCGGGGTATGGACCGGTAGAGTCGCCGAAGTATGCGATTGCCGTCTTGGCTTCGAATCGGGCTGTGGGCAGTCGACATCTCGCAACGCAATTATTCGGCGGAGCCATGAATATCGCAGCCCGCCATTTGGAAAAGCCAAGTGGCGGGCTGCGATGAGAAAGATAAATGCCGAATGAATCGAACGAAGCCTATTTGTCGAGCTCCTTTAATCTGTCTACGAAAGGTTCCTTGCTTTTCGCGCGGCTAATGCTCGGTTCTATGTCTTGTACAGCGGTATCGTCGTCGTATTCGTCCACTGGCGTATGAATCCAGCGATGGAAGTAACCCTGGTCATACAATGACTTGACCAGTATAACAAGAATCGGGGATAAGATGACGCCTGCAAAGCCAAACAGCGAGAGCGAAATGATCATGAACGCCAGCATCGTGAACGCGGATACGCCCAGAGAGTCGCCAGTGATTTTTGGCTCCAGTATTTGCCTCGTCAGAATGACGACAAGCAGCAATACAGTCAGCCAGATGGCAAGCGATGTCTGCCCCACGATAAACAAGTAGATGATCCATGGGATAAACAAGGTGCTTACGCCAAGCAGCGGCAGCACGTCGAAGATTGCGGATACGATTGCGATGACGAAAGCGTTTTTGACGCCTAAGGCGATCAAAGCAATCAGAATGACAATAAAGGTGATCGAAATCATTTTGGCCTGTGCCTTTATGTACGATGCAATTCCTTTGAACACATTGTCGCGCAAGAAAAAGAAGGCGTTTTTAAACGTCTTGGGCGTCTTGTCGGAAGCGGTTCTCTTCCAAGATTTAATCTCGATGCTCAGGAAGTAGGCTAAAATGATTCCGACAACGAAATTAAAGATAAAGGACGAGAAGGAAGAAACATAGCCGATAAGGCCTCCCAGAAAAGCCGTGCCGAAGTTTTTCAGCATGTCCGACGCGCCTTGGATAAGATCCTTGGAGCTCTCCTCAATGTTGAAATCAGCAGGCAGCTTATCCAACTGGCCTTCCAATTGAGCCGACAGCTTGCCGATCTGCTCGGTCAAAATTTTCTGGTAGCGGGGGAAGTCCTCAATAAGCGCAGTGCCTTGCTTCGTAATCAGGTATGCGGCGCCCGTAAAAGCAGCCAGGATAAGCAGGGAAAACAGCATAATGGATATGCCCGATGCAATTGATTTGGGCATTCCCCACTTGTTCAGCTTGCGGGCGAGAGGTTCGATCATCAGGAAGATAATGAACGCGAAGATGATCGGGGTCGCGATGGAGTAGAAAAAACTGAACGCGTACATGGTCAGGAAGACGGTTAAGGCGATAAGACCGATGTCAAAGGCGGTTCTCCAATATTTTTTGTAAAAAGGCAGCACAGTATTCCCCACTTTCTTTTGAACGGATTAGGATTTGGCAGTCATTCCATAAAGATTGTACTATAGATTTCTTGAATTGTGCCTATTTTTTGACGAGGTATGATACAATTAGAGGTATTGTTATTGTTCTGAACCGCTACGCACTCATTGACAATTTCATCCAAACGGTGGGGATAACACAATGGAAAACTTATTCTTATGGGGATTCTACGTAATGACGTTCTATGCGTTTCTCCCTGGCCTCATTAGCCGCACATTCGGGTTCCGGGTGTTCAAACGCGGGAGGACAGAGCGAGAGATCGCTCTTACTTTTGACGACGGTCCCGACCCGCAATATACGCCCCAGTTGCTTGATCTTCTAGCGCGATTCGATGCGAAGGCCACCTTTTTCGTCGTAGGTTCGCATGCGGAGCAACACCCCGAACTTCTGCGCAGAATGGAAGCGGAAGGACATATCATCGGCATTCATAATTATGTCCATAAGTCGAATTGGGTTATGCGGCCGCGAACCGTGAAGCGTCAGATCGAACGCACCAACGATATCATCGAGCAGGCAACGGGCAAACGCGCCATCTATTACCGCCCGCCATGGGGAATCGTAAACGTGTTCGATTATTCCAATCTCGGTTACTTGCATATCATTTTGTGGTCGGCGCTGTTCGGGGATTGGCGCAAGCGGCTGGGAGCCGAACGGCTGAAGAAACGTATGATGAAAAAGCTTCGCCCCGGCGAGGTTCTGCTGCTCCACGATTGCGGAAGAACGTTGGGAGCCGACCAGGATGCGCCTCGCAATATGTTAATCGCGCTTGAATCGTATCTGGAGGAAGCCAAAGCGAGAGGTTTTCAATTCGTGGGCATCGACCGCATGATTAAGCTTACGGATGTACAACGCTCCAGGCATCGCTCCATCGTCAAACGTTTCGTCATATCGTTATGGCTGATGTGGGAGCAGGCCTTCCATGCGGTGTTTCGGCTTAAGAAGGTCGGAGAAAGCGAAATTCCCGCCTTCCATTACCGAGTGACTAAATATACCGGAGAGCCGGTGACCTTCGCAAATGGCAATGGGGTAAATAAAGGCGACGATATTGCGGAGATTCATTTTGACAACAAGCTGTTGTCCAGTATTGCCGCAACCTCCAAATCACCGCTTGCGACAGGTCTAAGGATTATCAGGGAAGTGGAGAACGCCCTGCCTGCACTGGCGAATCAGCTGGCCGAAGACGCGGCCGCGCATTCGATCAAAGCCGTATATGGCGTGACGATGATCCATCGTGGCGCAGATCGGTTGGGCTTCGAGGTGTTCCAGCTGCCGGAGGGGTGGTTCAAACGTTCCACACAGGTCTATTTGCGACTGCTGATGAAGGTGCTCGCCAATACGAAACAATACAAGGCAGGTCGGATCAAGGCGGCAAAAACGGAGATGGTTACGCCTCGCATGTTGTTTATGCCGGTCGAGCGCGTACAGGCTTATGCAACGGTAAGCATGGGCAAGCTGCATGAGGAAGCGGGACGACTGTCAGAGGCTGTGGAGCGCTCTATCGTCAGTGCGGCGGATGATGCCGCATCGCTGGGAACATAGCGGTATCAAGGACTAAAGGCTGTTATCCGAGAAGCTTTCTTCTTGGGTAGCAGCTTTTTGTGTTGTTTGGAGTCAGGCAATAGGAACGACAAAAAAGCCTCCACGCATGTTTTAAACAATGCATGGAGGCCGTCTGCGATATTATGGTTGCCAAGCAGCTTACATTTTCATTACGCCGCCCGTGCTGGCGGATGTAACGAGGTGAGCATAACGCGCGAGGTAGCCACGTTTGATTTTGAGCTCGAAGCCCGGCCATGCTGCACGGCGCTGTTCGAATTCTTCGTCGCTGATCAGCAGGTCCATCGTCCGGTTGTTCATGTCGATCTCGACGATATCGCCGTCTTGTACGAAAGCGATCGGTCCGCCCTCAGCTGCTTCCGGAGAAGCGTGGCCGATACTGATGCCGCGGGATGCTCCGGAGAAACGGCCGTCCGTAACCAAAGCAACTTTGGCGCCGAGTCCCATGCCGACGATCTGCGAAGTAGGAGCAAGCATCTCCGGCATGCCAGGGCCGCCCTTCGGTCCTTCGTAACGGATGATAACGACATGGCCTTCTTTGATTTTGCCGCCAGCGATACCGGCAAGCGCATCGTCCTGGGAGTCGAAGCAGATGGCAGGGCCTTTGTGATAGCCGCCAACCGACTTGTCGACCGCGCCTGTTTTGATGATTGCGCCGTTTGGAGCCAGGTTGCCGAACAATACGGCCAAGCCGCCGCGTTCGGTATGCGGATTATCGATGGGACGGATTACGTCGTGATTCTGAATGTCGCAGCCCTCTACGTTTTCGCGAAGCGTTTTGCCTGTTACGGTCATGCAATCGCCGTGAAGCGCGCCTTCCTTTTTGAGCAGCTCGTTCAGAACGGCGCTCACGCCGCCGGCATTGTGCACGTCCTCGATGTGCCAGTCGGAAGCTGGCGCGATCTTGGCCAGATGGGGCACACGCTCGGCAACTTCGTTAATGCGCTCGATCGGGTATTCGATGCCGGCTTCGTGCGCGATCGCCAACGTATGAAGCACGGTATTCGTAGAGCCGCCCATCGCCATGTCCACAGCGAACATGTTGTCGATCGCTTCCTTCGTGACGATGTCGCGAGGCTTAAGGTTCATCTCGATCAGCTTCATGAGCTGGCGAGCGGATTCCTTGACGAATTCTTTGCGCTCAGGCGATACGGCAAGAATCGTGCCGTTGCCCGGCATTGCAAGACCCATTGCTTCTGCAAGGCAGTTCATGGAGTTGGCCGTGAACATGCCGGAGCAGGAACCGCAAGTCGGACAGCCGTATTGCTCAAGCTCGAGCAATTGATCGTCGTTGATCTTGCCCGCTTGGTGCGCGCCTACGCCCTCGAATACGCTGGAGAGGGAGATGGAACGGCCATCAGACGTCTTGCCGGCCTTCATGGGACCGCCGCTGACCATAACCGTCGGGATATTGACACGGAGAGCGCCCAGCATCATGCCTGGAGTAATCTTGTCGCAGTTCGGGATGCACACCATGCCGTCGAACCAGTGTGCGTTTACGACCGTCTCGACGGAATCCGCGATGATCTCGCGGCTTGCGAGGGAGTAACGCATGCCGATATGGCCCATTGCGATGCCGTCGTCGACGCCGATCGTATTAAATTCGAACGGAACGCCGCCGGCTTCGCGGATCGCTTCCTTGACCAGCTTGCCGAATTCCTGCAAGTGGACATGGCCTGGAACGATGTCGATATAGGAGTTGCACACCGCGATGAACGGTTTGCCGAAATCTTCGTCTTTAACGCCTGCAGCGCGGAGCAGGCTGCGGTGAGGTGCGCGGTCGAAGCCTTTTGTAATCATGTCTGAACGCATTCTTTTGGCCGCCATAATAATGAGTACCCCCTTTAATATTGGCGAGGACGCTGCTCGCGCCTCGAAATAAAACGATAACCTTTATAAAATATCAATAGCTACTATTTTATCATAACGGACAAGCATTGGCTACAAGCATGGCAGAATGCCCAAGGTTCATAATAAAACATTAAGAATGGCTTAAACTTGCTGAAGTTTCGCTGAGGCCGATAGTTTTCCGCCGAGGCATGCGGTATAGTGAATGGCAAAGGGACTACTCGTAATTAACAAGGAGGATGAATCTGGTGGAAAGACGCGTATTAATCGTAGACGATGAACGCGAGATCGCGGAATTGATCGAAATTTATCTTCGTAATGAAGGCTTTCAGACTGCTATCGCATGCGATGGCGAACAGGCGCTGGAGATGTACGAGCGCGACCCGTTCGATCTCGTCGTGTTGGATATTATGATGCCTAAAATGGACGGACTCGAATTATGCCGCAAGCTGCGCAAGGATCAGAACGTACCCATCCTTATGGTGAGCGCGAAGACGCAGGATATGGACAAAATCATGGGGCTGATGACAGGGGCGGACGACTACATGGCGAAACCGTTTAACCCCATGGAGCTTATTGCTCGCGTACGCTCGCTCCTGCGCCGCTCGTACCAATACAGCAAGCCCGAGGGAGCAGGATCTGGCCGCGATGTCAGCAAGGAGCTTCGCCTGGGACAGCTCAGAATCGATAAGCTAAGCCATACCGCGGATGTGGACGGCAGGTCGCTGCAGTTGACCTCGACCGAGTTCGGCATCCTTTATCTACTCGCCAGCCAACCGGGAAGAGTGTTCAGCGCGGAGGATATTTTTCAGCAAGTATGGAAGGAAAAGTATTTCGAGTCCAATAACACCGTGATGGTTCATATCAGCAAGCTGAGGGATAAGCTGGAGAAGGAGCTCGGCGAAAAACTGATTGTGACGGTATGGGGGGTCGGCTACAAAATTGAAGGATAATTTCGCTGCGCGCCTGATGTGGCGCTCTGTGCTCAATCTCATAGCGAGCGCGGTGCTCGCATTGATCTGCTTGTCGCTCCTGTTCGCCGTCACGTTGTTTTTAACCAACACATTGCCCGGCTTGGGTTTCGTAAGGGCCGTCGGAGAAGCTTTTGTCAACGGTACGGGATCGATTGGCATGATTTTTTTGTGGGGCGTATTATTCCTGATCTGGTTCTTGACGCTGCAATGGTTCCTGTTCGCGCCGCTGGGCAAGGTTAACGATGCCATTACGAGAGTGGCGGACGGACAGCTCGATCTTAATCACCAAATCCCGGTTCGATCCGGCGTGTTCGGAATATTGGCGGGAAACGTCAATCGATTGTCGCATCGGCTGCAGCTTGCCCTGGACGAGGAACGCCGCGCGGAGCAGACGAAAAACGAGCTTATCACGAATGTATCCCATGACCTGCGCACGCCGCTCACCTCCGTGGTCGGCTACCTGGGTCTGATCGAGCAGGATGGTTACAGGGATGAAGTGGAGCTTCGGCATTATGTCAGCATCGCGTACGACAAATCGCAGCGGCTGCACGAGCTGATTAACGATTTGTTCGAATACACGCGTATGCGGCACGACACGATCGCGCTCAAGACATCCCCTATCAATCTAGTCGAGATGCTCGGCGAATTACTCGTACAGTATCGCGTTCCGCTGCAGGAAGCGGGCATGGAGAGCGGGATGAAAAGCGCCGAGACGACGATCATGGTTCAGGCGGACGCGGCAAAGCTGGTGCGCGTCTTTGAGAACCTGATCTCCAACGCCATGACGTACGGCAAGGAGGGGAAACGCGTGGACGTCGTCGTGCGATCCGGATCGGGTCCTTCCGTCGTTGCCGAAGTGGTGAACTACGGGGAAGCCATTCCGGCAGTGGACCTGCCTTATCTGTTCGACCGATTTTACCGGGGCGACAAGTCGCGTACGCAATGGTCCGGCGGCTCGGGGCTCGGACTTGCGATCTCGAAAAGCATTATAGAGAAACACGGCGGGATGATTGATGTCGTGAGCAATTCCGAATACACTTCATTCCGGGTTACTTTACCCAAAATTTAAACAGGATTTAAGAATTTTTTATGATTCGCTTTCGGTCTCTTTAAGTTTGTCGGTCTATACTTCTATCTATAGACAAGTTCGAAGGGAGAACGATGACCGACATGAGATATGAAACGAGACGCAGGAGCGGCGGCGGAATATGGCAGATTGCAGTGATGGCCGCTATCGCTGCAGCCATATATATGGGATATCAGAAATTGCAAGGCGGGGTTAGCGCGGATCAGCTGAATGTAAATGCCGCTTCGGCGATCCTGATCGATGCAACGACAGGAGAAGTGATGTATGCCAAAAACGCCGATACGCCGATGGCGCCCGCGAGCATGTCCAAGATGATGACGGAAATCCTCGTTCTGGACGGCATTCACGGAGGAACGCTCAAATGGCAGGATCCCGTCACGGCAAGCCTTTATGCAGCGCAGGTGCCCGGGGCGAGATTGGGGCTCAATCACGGCGACGTCACAACCGTTCGGGAGCTGTTCGACGCGATGACGATCTATTCGGCAAATGACGCCGCTGTCGCACTAGCAGAGCATGTCGGCGGTTCGGAAACGGCGTTTACGGAGCTGATGAACGATCGGGCCGCGCGAATCGGCTTGTCCGAAGAAGCTGTATTTGGCAACGCCTCCGGCCTTAGCCTATCCGATATTTCGCATTTGGAGGGGGCTGCGGCTGAGAGGGATACGCTGCTTACGGCACATGATACCGCAAAACTTGCAGGATATTTGATCGGCAAATATCCGGAGGTGCTTGAGGTGACAAGTCGCCGGAGCGTCAAGGTGCCGACGAAGGGACAGACATTCGCCGCAACGAATTGGATGCTGGAGGATCAGCCTTACGCTTATCCCGGCAATGACGGTCTAAAGACGGGTTATACGCCTGTCGCGGGTTATTGCTTTACAGGGACTGCGAAACGGGATGGCAAGAGGCTCATTTCCGTCGTTATGGGAGCCTCGAGCAAAGAGGAACGATTTACGGAAACGATTGCGTTGTACGATTTGGGCTTCGGTTCTTCGGGTAGAGGAATCCAGGCGGCTAGTGGAAGATAATGGTTGTAAGGTATTTATCGATCCGAGTCTATCTTTTAAGAGAAGACTCGGATTTTTGTTATTTTTCAGAAAAACATGTTATGTATTCTAACATAAAAAGATTTACTTCCTTCCGATTGCACACTATAATTAAGGTAATTTTAGGGTAAGAGGTGATAGCTCGCATGCAACTGACAGACCGGGAGAAGGAGAAACTATTAATAACGATTGCAGCGGATCTGGCCAGACGCCGGCTGAACCGCGGAGTCAAGCTGAATTACCCCGAAAGCGTAGCACTCATAACATCCGAGGTACTGGAAGGAGCGCGGGACGGCATGACGGTCGCGCAGCTTATGAATTACGGCACAAAGGTGCTGCGCAAGGAACAGGTGATGAACGGTATCGCGGAAATGCTTCACGAGGTGCAGGTGGAAGCGACGTTTCCGGATGGAACGAAGCTTGTTACGATTCACCATCCCATAACGGGATAGCCGGGCAGTGGTCGTTCGTTCATAGTAGGGACGGATTGTCGATGAGGGGGTTCGATGTTGCTACCAGGAGAATATAGAACGGCGGAAGGCGACATTGAGCTCAATGCAGGGCGCCGGAAGGCGTCGCTTATTGTCGTGAATACGGGGGATCGGCCCGTGCAGGTGGGATCCCACTATCATTTTTTTGAATGCAATCGTGCATTGTCGTTTAATCGAGAGGAAGCTTTCGGTATGCGGCTCGATATAGCGGCTGGTACGGCTGTCCGGTTCGAACCGGGCGAAGAGAAGCCGGTCGCGCTGGTAGAGCTGGGCGGAGCCAGGTTGTCGTATGGGTTGAACGGACTTAGCGACGGTCCCGCGATCGCAGGCGATATGCCCCGGGAAGTGAAGGAACGGCTTGCCGCATGGGAGGGGAAAAAGCCGTGAGCAGAATGAATCGCAAGAGCTACGCGGCCATGTTCGGCCCTACGACGGGCGATGCCGTTAGATTGGCTGACACAGAACTATGGGCAGTCGTCGAGCGAGACTATACCGTATACGGCGACGAGTGCAAGTTCGGCGGCGGCAAGGTCATTCGCGACGGAATGGGCCAGTCCAGCGGGGCGCTGCGTGATGAAGGCGTGTTGGATACGATTATTACGAATGCGCTCATTATTGATCATTGGGGTATCGTCAAGGCCGATATCGGCCTCAGGGACGGCATGATTGTCGGTATCGGCAAAGGGGGCAATCCCGATATTATGGATGGCGTGGATCCCGGCATGATTGTCGGGGCCAGCACGGAAGTCATCGCAGGCGAAGGCAAAATCATTACGGCCGGCGGGATAGACGCGCATATTCATTTTATATGTCCGCAGCAGATTGAGACGGCGCTTTCGTCGGGAGTGACGACGATGATCGGAGGCGGAACGGGACCCGCGACAGGGACGAATGCCACGACGGTGACGCCGGGCGCTTGGCACATGCGCCGCATGCTGGAGGCGGCGGAGGCGTTCCCGATGAACATCGGGTTCACGGGCAAAGGCAACGCTTCGATGCCAGGGCCTCTCGTGGAACAGATCGAAGCGGGCGCGATCGGTCTCAAGCTTCACGAGGACTGGGGAACGACGCCGGCGGCCATAGATGCTTGCTTGCAGGCCGCGGATATGTACGATATCCAGGTTGCCATTCATACCGACACGCTGAACGAAGCCGGCTTCGTGGAAGATACGCTGGCTGCGATCGGCGGCAGAACGATTCATACGTATCATACCGAAGGCGCCGGCGGGGGGCATGCGCCCGATATTATCGTTGCCGCCGGTCATCCCAACGTCTTGCCTTCCTCGACCAATCCGACGCGGCCATTTACGATCAATACGATCGAAGAGCATCTGGACATGCTGATGGTATGCCATCATCTCGACAGCAGCATTCCCGAGGATGTAGCGTTCGCGGACTCCCGGATCCGGCCCGAGACGATCGCGGCCGAAGACATTCTGCACGACTTGGGCGTCTTCAGCATGATCAGCTCCGACTCGCAGGCGATGGGGCGCGTGGGCGAGGTGGTCATCCGTACGTGGCAGACGGCTCACAAGATGAAGGAACAGCGCGGACCGCTAGCTCCGGATATCGAAGGCGCGGACAACTTCCGGATCAAACGTTATATCGCCAAATACACCATCAATCCAGCCATTACGCACGGCATCTCCCATCTTGTCGGCTCCATCGAAGTCGGCAAGCTGGCGGATCTCGTCTTCTGGCAGCCGATGTTCTTCGGAGTGAAACCGGATCTGGTGCTCAAGGGCGGCTCGATCGCCTACGCGCAGATGGGGGATCCGAACGCGTCGATCCCGACGCCGCAGCCCGTATTCGGCAGGCCGATGTTCGCGGCCTTCGGCAAAGCGGTTCACGCCAGCTGCGTAACCTTCGTGTCGCAAGCCGCTTACGATCGTGGCATTGCCGAGGAGCTGGGACTCCAGAAGCGGGTGGAGCCGGTGAAAGGCTGCCGGTCCATCGGTAAGAAGGACATGATCCATAATGACGGAACGCCGGAACTTGCCGTGGATCCGGAGACGTATCGGGTTACGGTTGACGGCGAGCATGTGACGTGCGAGCCGGCGACGGTGCTGCCGATGGCTCAGCGATACTTCTTGTTCTAGAGCCGAAGGCTGCGGGAAGGGGAGTTATATGAACGATTCAACTCGTCTGATGGCGATGCAGCAGCTGCTGGATTCAGCACTTCCGATCGGCGGCTTCTCCCATTCCTTCGGTCTGGAGACGCTGGTGCAGAATGGACGGATCCGAACATCCGCCGAGCTGTTCGACTTCGCTTCCGCGATGCTTATGCAAAGCTGGGCAACGAGCGATGTTCTTCTTGTAAAAGCCGTTTATCGAGATGTCTCTGATGGTCAGTGGGATAGGCTCTGTGCTGCGGAGCGAAGGATTCATGCGCAGAGATTGTCCTCCGAGACGCGGAGCGGCATCGAGAAGATGGGGCGCCGGCTCCTGCAGCTTGGGGGAAAGCTGTTTCCCTCCTTCGATTGGACGCCGCTCCATGCGGCTGTGGCAGACGGCCGATGCTGCGGCAGTCATCCGCTCGTCTTCGGGTACGCCTGCTGCCGGCTGGATATTCGCTGCGAAGCGGCGATGAGCGGTTTCCTGTACACGAGCATCGTTCATTGCGTCAACAGCGCGCTCAGACTGATGTCGATCGGGCAGACGGAGGGGCAGGTGCTGATCGCGCGCCTGACGCCATTAATCGAAGACGCGCTCGATCTTGCACAAGGTCTCGAACCGGAGGATGCCTACAATAATATGCCTATGGCAGAGCTCGGCATGATGGGACACGAGCGTCTCTACTCCAGATTGTTTATGTCTTGACGGCGGCATTATGTCGGAACGCGAACGTATGCAAGCAACTTTAACCAAGGGGGAATCTGCAATGTGCCAGGGACAAGGACATACGCATGCGCATGGAGGGTGGGAAAGTCCGGAGATCGAACCGGGGAGGCCGATTCGGATCGGAATCGGCGGACCGGTAGGCTCCGGCAAGACGGCGCTGGTGGAAAGACTGACAAGAGAGCTTCACGAGAAATATAGCGTTGCGGTCATTACGAACGATATTTATACCAAGGAAGACGCGCGTATTCTGTTCCACAATGGCGTACTTCCCGAGGACCGGATTATCGGCGTGGAGACGGGCGGCTGTCCGCATACGGCCATTCGCGAGGACGCCTCGATGAATTTCGAAGCGATCGAAGAGCTGGAGCGCAGATTTGATCCGCTGGAGCTGATCTTTATCGAGAGCGGCGGCGACAATTTGGCGGCGGCATTTAGCCCCGAGCTTGTGGACCGGTTCATCTATATTATCGACGTAGCCCAAGGGGAAAAGATTCCGCGCAAAGGCGGTCCCGGCATTATGCGCTCCGATCTGCTGATTATTAACAAAATCGATCTTGCGCCGTATGTCGGGGCAAGCCTCAAAGTGATGGAAGAGGATTCCTTGCGCATGCGCGGCGATCGGCCGTTCGTGTTTTCCAACCTTAGAGGAGAAGACGGACTGAACGAAATCGTTGCATGGCTGGAGCACGAGATCGCCCATGCCCGCGGCCATGATCATTCGCATATCATTCGCATCGATTCCCTCTCTTCCTCCCATTCGCATGGCTGATGCGGCGAAACCTCAAGAGGCGGGGCAACGTTCCGTATTGCGAGCCACCTTCAGGCATAACGGCGTCGGTACGGAGCTGATAGAGAAGTACCATACGGCGCCGGTCAAAATCGCAAAAGCTTTCCCCGTCCAGAAACAGCTGGCGGTGATCGTCATGGACGTGTCTCCAGGCATGTTGGAGGGAGATGTCTACGAGATGGAGTGGACCGCGGGCTCCCGGACGCACACAATGATAACGAATCAGTCCTTCATGAAGATCCATCCTTGCTACGGAGGCGGCACCGCTTCGCTTACGCAGACCTTCGACCTGGAAGCGGGAGCCGTCATGGAAAACATGCCGGAGCCCGTCATGCTGTACAAGGAGGCGTCATTGCTGAGCGATACAACGATTCGGCTATCCGCCGGCTCCGTCTGGATGGGAGCCGATGTGCTTTGTCCCGGCCGCGGGCTGCGGGGGGAACGTTTCGTCTATCGCGACTACGATAATCGATTGTCTGTCTATCTGGGCGAGGAGTTGATCTTTGCCCAGCGACAATGGATCAACCCTGCGCGGCAGCGGCTGCAAGCGAAGGGGAGCTGGGAGAAAGCGACGCATTGGGCGTATTTTTACGTATTCTCGGATGAGGTTGGGGGCGAGCTTGTCAATAAGCTTCAAGCAACCATCGACGGATACGAATCCCCCGCAGCTCATAACGTGACTGCTGCAGCATCCTTGACCTACAAGCATGGCGCTGTCGTGTCCGCCTGCTCTACGGCAGCTTGGCCGCTGCAGGAGCTGATGCGCCTGCTGTGGGATACTACCCGGGACGCTCTCTTCGGGATGCCTCCGCTCAGGCTGCTGCAAGGTTAAAGGAACTCGACTTGCTTTTGTCGTCGTATCCGAACAAATTCGCAGTTGCATAATGTTATGATAAAGGTTATTATAGAGTCATTAAATCCATGATACAAAAACGGCATCAACCTTCCTTGTAATAAGGTTGATGTATCGTTTTTGGTCAAATAACGGATATTAAAGCTCTGTAATAGATCTTATGAGGAGGAGAAACTTATGTATTATGATGTTGCGATTATCGGAGGAGGACCTGCGGGGCTTAACGCCGCTCTGGTGTTGGGCAGAGCCAGAAGGAGCGTCGCGCTTATCGACAACGGCAAACCAAGGAACGCCGTGACTCATTCTTCCCACGGCTTTATTACCAGAGACGGCATCAAGCCTGCAGAGTTCAGGCGGATTGCTTACGAAGAGGTGCTCCGTTACCCATCGGTTCAACATTGGAAGGACGAAGCGGTCGATATTAAAAGAACGACGGATGGTTTCGACGTTCGTACGGTTACGGGCGAAACCTTGCGGGCGCGCAGAATCATACTTGCGTTGGGACTTAGAGAGGAGCTTCCCGCGATCGAAGGGGTAAAGGAGTTGTATGGAAAAAGCTTGTTCGTATGTCCGTTCTGCGACGGCTGGGAGCTGAGAGATACTCCGCTTGTCCTACTGTCGGATCTGCCCGCAGCGTTCCATGCGGCCAAGCTGCTGCTGAATTGGAGCAAGGATATCGTTGTCTGCACGAACGGGGGCGACAATCTGTCGGAGGAGCAGCGTCGCGTTCTCGTTTCCCGGGGCATCCGGATCGTGGACACGCCGGTAAGCCGTTTGGAAGGGCATGAAGGTAAGCTGGAGCGTGTTTATTTCGCCGACGGCACGTTTGTCGAGAGGAGCGGCGGCTTTATCGGACCGGCCCAACTGCCCAATGCGCGATTCGAGGAGGCGTTAGGCTATGAGATGAATTCGTCGGGAGCCATTCGGACAGACGAGATGGGAAGGACGGCTGCTCCAGGCGTATATGCGGCCGGCGATTCGGCCTACGTTATGCCTTCTCAATTGATTTTGGCCGCGGCTTCGGGGAGCAAGGCTGCCATGGCCGTCATGTCGGATTGGCTGGAAGAAGAATGGCGGGAAGCGTAATCGCGTCGGCTGATCTTAACACTGCGCCAATTCCGCTGAGACATGATCGTTCTTCGACAATCGTCACTCCTTCGGAATAATTGCCTGCGAAAACGTTGACGCTATAGGGAGGCCAGTCTATACTGATTTCAAGATGAATACAGGTATAGATCCGGATGGGAGTGGCGTTCGTTGAACGAAAGCAATGGAAGACGTTATGCTCTGATGAAGGAGCTGGACGATATATTCCGCGAGGTGCGGAAGCTCATTATCGCGGAATGGAATCGGCACAACGTGCATGGGCTTAATATGACGCATGGCCGGATGCTCATTATTTTGTCCGAGACGGGAGCGATTCGTTCTTCCGAGCTTGCCGAGAGACTATCCATCACCAACGGAGGCGTGACGGGAATCGCGGACAGACTCATCGATCTCGGGTTCGTAAAGCGCGAGCGGAGTGAGCGGGACAGGCGTGCAGTGCAGCTTATGCTGACCGAGCAAGGCAAGGCGGTCGTCGGCGAGATGATGAAAACTCGGGAGCGGGTTATGATGAAGTTGTTCCATAATTTGAGCGAAGAGTCGATGACCGCGGGCATCGAACTGTTTCGACAGATGAGCGTGAACATGGCGGAAGCGCAAGAGTAAGTGGACGCCGAATGTTATCAAATTTAAGTCGGGCAAAATCAAAGTATTTAATCCGTTAGCGCAATAGAACAGGAATGATCGTTTACGTAACCGGCTGCCACTCGCAGCTGGTTTGCTTGTTGTATAGGAAATTATGCGACTCCCCAGACTTGTGAACATAAGATTAAAAATCTAACAGACACCAGCGACGCTATTTGTCCGATTTAAACCTCAAACAAAATCTAACAGACAGGAAAGACGCTATTCGGTCGAAATGGAGCTAATTTGCGCTATGATGATGGCAATAATGTCGTGTATGTCCGTTAGCGAGCGGAAGCTCGGGTTGATTACCCTCTAGGAGTGTGAGCAGAAGATGAATAACAAAGCGGAAAGACTGAAGAAGGTTTCCCCCAAGCTGCCTCAGGCGCCTGCGGAAATTGCCCATCGCGTGCCGCCGGGCCAGACGGTGACGGAACGGTTCCCAATCCTGCACGAAGGAGACGTGCCGGAATACGATCTTGCATCCTGGAAGCTTCGCGTGTTCGGCGAAGTGGAACAGGAGAAGACGTTCTCCTTCGACGAACTCCTCGCTTTGCCGCAGACCAAAGTGCATTGCGACATCCATTGCGTCACGCGTTGGTCGAAGCTGGATACGGACTGGGAAGGGATCAAGTTCTCCGAATTGCTGCCGCTGCTGGGAGCGAAGCCGGAAGCCCGCTACGTCATGATCCATGCGGACGAAGATTACGAGACGAATATTCCGCTTGCGGATCTGCTTCGCGAAGACGTT
>NZ_BDQX01000171.1:285022-287624 GCF_003112455.1 Paenibacillus agaridevorans | reverse complement strand
GCCGCTGACGGACAAACATGGCTGGCCGATGCGGCTCGTCGTACCTCATCTCTACTTCTGGAAAAGCGCCAAGTGGATTACCGGCATCGAATTTATGAAGGAGGACCGTCCCGGCTTCTGGGAGCAGAACGGCTTCCATAATTATGCCGATCCCTTTAAGGAAGAGCGGTTCTCCAGCGAAGAATTTCACATGCCAGAGGATGAATGGCTGAAGGAGGAGTTTGATTAATATGTATTTGCCGATGTACGAGGCGGTGCAAGCTTTATGAGCAATGATCCGGCGCCAAGCTTCGGCCTGTTCAAGCGCGAATGGATGAACAGCGAGCTGCATCCGCTAGTTTATGCGTACTACTACAAGCAATGGTCGGACTACTCGATGGATTATCATACGCATGACTCCATCGAGATCATGTACGTCATTACTGGCGAGTGCCGAATCGAGACGGATTCGGCGCCCGCGTATTCTTCATCTTCCCACACGCTTAGAAGAAGCGACTTCATCGTACTGGATGCCAACGTTCCTCACCGACTCATTGTGGACGATCGCGGGCCGTGCCGGATGCTCAACATCGAGTTTACGATGCGGGAGAAAGCTACAGGTCTGCCCTCGCTCCGAGCGCTGGCTAACGAGGATCCTCTCGTGGCGGAGCTGACGGAAGAGAAGTCGCCGGTGCTCGTGCTGCGGGACAATGACGAGCTGTATCCGCTGCTCAAAAGTCTTGTGTTGGAGTTGGATGCCGGCGAGCGGAGGCGGGAAATGCGGACGGGTCTGCTGTTCGCTCAGTTGTTCGTAACCTTGGCCCACATTCGCAAGGAATCGCTTAAGGTCGAAGAAAATCCGATCCATCTTTATGTGAAAGCGGCCGTTCATTACATTCATCACAATTACGATCGCGATATACAAGTAAAAGACATCGCCGCTTCCGTCAATCTGCATCCCGGATACTTGCACCGCATTTTTCGGGAAGGCACGGGCGAGACTGTGACGGCTTACCTCAACGAAGTCCGAATGGCCAAAGCGAAAATGCTTCTGGGTCAGACGGATATTCCAGTCGCCGATATTTGCGATTATGTCGGGGTAGGGAGCCGCCCATACTTCCATGCCATGTTCAAAAAACATACCGGCATGACGCCGATCGCTTATCGGAATTCCTTGCAAACCCATAAGTATTCCATCGAATAAGTGACGATTTCTAACACCTCTTCCGCGAGCTCGTCAGGATATTGATAACGGTTTCTTCTTTGTGTTGCTACAATAGGGATGAGAAACACATACCCAGTTGTCAACCATTAGAGAAGGAGTTGATTTTATGTCTTCTTTCAAAATTACATTCATCGGTGCGGGTTCGATCGGATTTACGAGAGGGTTGTTGCGCGACCTGCTGTCGGTGCCGGAGTTCGCGAATACGGAAGTAGCGTTTACGGACATTAACGAACATAACTTGCGTATGGTGACGGAATTATGCCAGCGCGATATCGACGAAAACGGTCTGTCCATCCGAATTCAGGCGACCACGGATCGCCGGGAAGCGCTGCAAGGGGCCAAATACGTGATCTGTACGATTCGCGCCGGCGGTTTGGAGGCATTTGCGACGGATATCGACATCCCGCTAAAGTATGGCGTCGATCAATGTGTCGGAGATACGTTAAGCGCGGGAGGCATCATGTACGGTCAACGCGGCATTGCCGCGATGCTGGACATCTGCCGTGATATTCGGGAATGCGCGTCTGAGGACGTGCTTCTGCTCAATTACGCCAATCCCATGGCGATGCTGACTTGGGCATGCAACAAGTACGGCGGCGTTCGCACGATCGGCCTGTGCCACGGCGTGCAGGGCGGACACTGGCAAATCGCGACGGCTTTCGGGCTCCAGAAGAAGGAAGTGGATATTATCTGCGCCGGCATTAACCATCAGACCTGGTACATCTCCATCAAGCACAAGGGGGAGGACTTGACCGGCAGGCTGCTGGAAGCATTCGAGAACCACGAGGATTTCAGCCGAACGGAAAAGGTGCGTATCGACATGCTGCGCCGCTTCGGGTACTACAGTACGGAATCCAATGGACATCTGAGCGAATACGTGCCATGGTACCGGAAACGTCCGGAGGAGATCGGAGATTGGATCGACCTCGGTTCGTGGATCAACGGGGAGACCGGCGGTTACTTGCGAGTAAGCACGGAAGGGCGCAACTGGTTCGAGACGGACTTCCCGAACTGGATGAAGGAGCCCGCGTACGAGTACAAAGGCGAGAAACGCGGCGAGGAGCACGGCAGCTACATCATCGAAAGCCTGGAGACGGGGCGGGTGTATCGAGGCCACTTCAACGTCGTCAACAACGGCGTCATCTCCAATCTGCCACATGACGCCATTATCGAGGCGCCGGGTTACGTGGATCGCAACGGCATCTCCATGCCGCATGTCGGCGAGCTGCCGCTAGGCCCTGCAGCGGTTTGCAACGTGAGCATCTCCGTGCAGCGATTAGCTGTGGAGGCGGCGGTGAGCGGCGACGATCAATTGCTGCGCCAGGCGTTTATGATGGACCCTCTGGTGGGTGCGGTATGCAACCCCAAAGAAATCTGGCAGATGGTCGACGAGATGCT
>NZ_BDQX01000171.1:277438-284952 GCF_003112455.1 Paenibacillus agaridevorans | reverse complement strand
GGGGGAACAGTGGCTGCCGCAATACGGCGACGCCATCGATGCGGCCCGCGAGCGGCTGGAGAAGGGACCTTTGCTGCCTACCCGTGATTACAAGGGAGCTGCCCGTCTGAAGGTCAAGACAGTGGAGGAGATGCAGCAGGATCGGGAATCCGCCAATCGCAATGCGGGCGAGTCGGATAAAGGCAAGGATCGGGAAAAGACGGCAACGTCTTCGAATGGTTGATGGATATAATGCCGCTTGCATTGCGGCTGCAAGAACTCTAAAAGAAAGACCCGGATTCGCCATCCGGGTCTTTACTGCGCCGCAAAACGACTACGACAGCCGTTTCGCCTTGGTTGTTTATGCATGGCACATTAAGCTTCGCGAGGCGCGTATTTCAGCTCGATCGGCACAAGTTTGGCGTTTGGGGGACTCCACTTGGGAGGGCCGTATTTTCTCATATATCCGAGCACGTTCAGCGAATCCATTGCCGGCTGTTCTTCATGCATTGTCCGGAACAGCTCCCAGCAAGCGATGACGTCGTTTAAAGCGCGATGGCCGCCGATCAGCGGAATGCCGTAGCGGTCGCACATATCCTTAAGGGTATGCGGGTATACATGTCTTGCTCTGCTGATGGTCAACGTATCGATAAAATCGTTCCGGAACGACCTTCCCGCGATTCTCATCAGGGAATGATGAAGAAAGCTGAGGTCGAACTGGGCGTTATGGGCGATAAGTATATGATCGCCAAGCATCCGGTTCAGGATGCGGAACGCGGTATCCTCGTCCATGCCGCATGCCGTCATGTCGTCCGTAATGCCGGTAAGCTCCGTAATTTTGGGAGACAGCTTGCCGTCGTACTGCACCAGCGTGCTAAACTCTCCAGCGACGACTCCGTTTACGACACGGATCGCCGCCATCTCGATGACGCGGTCGTTTTTGGGGTCGAGCCCGCTCGTCTCGAAGTCGAATACCGTAAAGCTAAGCTGTTGAATTGCTTTTATTGGAATCACCGCCTTGTTACCTTAAGAGGTTGTTCAAAAAGTCCGCTCCCCATTACGAAGTAAGTCTTGAAGCTTACTCGACATCGAATATTGAACGCAACCGAACCTTCCGGTGCTCACGTAGCTCTGCTACGCTCCGCTCCTCCGTTTCTAGTTGCTTTCAATCTTCTCGGTACTGAGAACCGAACTTTTTGAACACATACTTTATGTATTCTACATCAGGCAGGAATTCCCTCCTTCAGAAGCGGATTCCTGCAAGGGAAGCTTTGTGGCGAGCGTAGAATCAGAGATAGGCGGAATTCTGTTTTTGGATAGAATTGGACTTCCCATCCCGACCCGATATGATAAACTAATCGTATTGGCAACAACAACGGAGATACGTGTTGAGCGACGAGGGGGAACGTCAGATGGCATTGCGGCATTTGTGGCATACGATGAAAGACATGGCGAAGGGAGAGGGCATACCGCCGGAGAGAAGGCTTGGCAAGGATGCCGTAACCGCTCTGCTGATTCATAGCTGCTTTCAGTTCGGGGCTTCTATGTCGGGTTTATTTTTGAACTTGTATCTGTGGCGGTTGACCCAGGATCTCAAAGTTAATGCGCTGTACAACCTCATTGTGTTCGCGATTACCCCCATTGCTTTTGCGGCGGGCGGCTTGATCGCGAAAAAACGCGATCGGATGGTGACGTATCGAGTCGGCATCGTGATGATCGCGTTGTTTTATTTGATGGTTATTTTGGCGCAGGAGCAAGTCCCGCAATATTACGTCTGGTTCGCATTGTTCAACGGGATCGCTTCGGGTTTCTATTGGACGGGTTATCTCGTTCTTCAATACGATGTGTCGACGGAGGCGAACCGGATTCGGTTTTTGGCGATGAACATGGTCATGTTCAATGGCGCGGGGCTGCTGGGACCGGCGCTTGCGGGATTCGTCATTCAGCGGAATGACGGACTGCAAGGGTATATAACGATCTTTACGATCGCATTTGTTATGTTCGTCATAGCCGCCGTTGTCAGCTTTCGAATCCCCATGGTGGAAACCCATCACAAGGTTTATTATCTAAAATTAATGGGGCTCGTCATGCACCGTAACCGACGCTGGCTGAAGGCGCTGTACAGCTTCTTTATACTGGGCCTGTTCCAGGGGCTGATGCTGTTCTTGCCCAATATTATGTTGTTCCAGGCGGTGGGACGGGAGGACTGGGTCGGATATCTCGGGGTTTTCTTCTCCTCGCTGACTGTCGCTACGGGGTATGTTATCTCGCGCAAGGCGCAGAAGGAGAACGTCAGACAATACGTATTCCTGTCCACGACAGGCGTAGTGGCAGGTTCCGGGCTGCTCCTCTTCGGCGTGGAATTGTGGTCCGTCGTCCTGTTTATGATCCTGTTCTCGATCTGCAATCCGCTTGCTATCAATACGCTAACTTCTTATTACTACAGGCTGATCGGCACGCTTCCGCTCAAAGGACAGCTGCGAATCGAATCCGTCGTTATGCGGGAGTTGTTCCTGAATGTAGGCAGGGTGCTGTCGATCGCGCTGCTGGTGCTGTGGGCCACTGATCTGGAGTCGGCGATTATGCCGGTCATCTTGTTCATCATGGCCGTCCTGCAATATTTATTGGTGTTCCTTATCAGGGAGAAAGGGCGGGACATGGAAAAAGCGGAGCATTAAAGGAAGTTATTCGCGCTTCCGGTATTGGCTCGGAGTAAGACCGGTCAGCCGCTTGAATACCGCGTTAAAGGAATGAATGTCCTTGTAGCCGACAGCTTCGGCAATATGCTGAATCTTGTCGGACGTTCGCAGCAAGAGCTCCGAGCTTCGGCGAACCCGGACGGACTGCCAATATTTGAACCAGCTTTGGCCGGTGTGTTGGTGGAATAACCGCTGCAAGTGTCGCTCGCTGAAGCCGCTTAAGTGAGCGAGATGCGATAAAGTCAGCTCCTGCTCGCAATTATTGCGAAGATAATGCAGAAGATCCTGGAAAGCCGCTTCCTTGGGCAGCGACTGGTCCGTATTCTCGCTCTCCCTCATGGAACGGTGCAGCTCGACCATGAGCTGGAATAGCAGCGCATGCAGCATATCTTCACAGCCTGGCGCACGTGTCGAATACTGCTCGAACATAGACTGGAACAGGCGCTCGAAGCGGTCGTTCCGATCCCGGACGCTGTAATTGCTTAGGAGGCCATCTCTCATTCGCCACAGGAAATCGACTGTCGGCTTCTCCGAGGCAAATGCGATAAGCTTGGGCAACAAGTTGGGGGAGAAAAGGCAATTGATGACGACCAGCTTCTGTCCCGAGGTGGATTTTGGACGGAAGACATGGGAGATGCCGATGGGCAAGTAAAACAGCTCCCCCTTGCGGACCTTCTGCACCGATTCTCCGATATGGTGGAAGCCTTCGCCCTCCACGATATACGCGATTTCGAGAAAATCATGATCATGGAACGGACCAACAAAGTTTTCGTCGTTCCGATTTACATAAATCAGCTCGTCTTGCTTAAAGAAGTAGTTGCCCCGTAACGTTTCTGTCGTTTTTTTCATGAAAACTCCCTCCAGCTTCCTGCAAAAAAAAATGTCCGTTTTACCCATTCATTATGTCCATTATACCTATAATCGAATGTAATTGCTCTCTTATAATAAGAACTATATTACGTGCAGCTCTTAGGAGCCGTTATTATGGGAGGGTTAACGATGATCCAAGTTACAAGTGTCCAATGCGAATACCAGCACAATCCGATCGGCATCGGGGAGAGGCAGCCACTGCTCAGTTGGAAGCTGGAAGCGACTTCTGGCCAACGCAAAGTCAATCAATCAGCTTACGAGCTCGAAGTCGCATCGGATGCGAGCTTCCACGACATTCTGTGGCAATCCGGCATCATTTACACGGAGCAATCGACCTTCGTCGAAGCGGCAGGTCTAATCTCCGAATCGTGCAAACGTTATTATTGGCGCGTTCGCGTATGGGATGGGGACGGAGTCGTATCGGACTGGTCTCCTGCCGCATTTTGGGAGACGGGCAAGCTTAAGGGAGAGACGTGGTCGGGCAAGTGGATATCGGCGCCTTTGGCGCAATTGCCTGCGGATGCCGAGCAAGTACCGCTGCTTCGCAAAACATTTACCCTGCGCGGTCAGGTTAAGCAAGCTCGAATCTATGCAACTGCGCTGGGCCTGTACGAACTGGAGTTGAACGGAAAGCGGGTTGGCGATACGTATTTCGCGCCGGGCTGGACGAGCTACAACAATGTGCTGCAGACGCAGACGTACGACGTAACGGATCATTTGACGGCTGGCAACAATGCCATTGGCGCTTGGCTCGGCAACGGTTGGTATAAAGGGAATCTGGCTTGGAGCCATCAGAAGGAGATTTATGGCAATCGGTTGGCGCTTCTAGCTGAGCTTCACGTCCAGTATGAGGATGGCGGCGAAGAGGTTATTGCCACGGATGGAAGCTGGACTTCGGCCCCGGGCCCGATCCGGATGTCGGAAATCTATCATGGGGAAACCTACGATGCTTCGCTGGAACACCCCGGCTGGAGCACGACTGCATTTTCCAAATCGTCCGATTGGCAGTCTGTAGAAGAGATTTCGCAAACCTATGAAGTGCTGACGCCGCAGATTAACGTGCCGGTACGGAAAAAGGAGACGCTGAAGCCCGTAGAATGGCTGACGACGCCGAGGGGCGAGACCGTTATCGATTTCGGCCAAAACATGGTCGGATGGGTGAAATTCAGCGTGCGGGGAACGGCGGGCGACGAGGTATCTTTGAAACATGCCGAAGTGCTTGATGCCGAAGGCAATTTCTATACAGACAATCTGCGATCGGCGAAGCAAAATATCCGTTATACGTTGAAGGGTGAAAGCATCGAAACGTTCGAGCCGAGATTTACGTTCCAGGGATTCCGTTTTGTCAAGCTGGAAGGGGCGGTGTCAGCGTTCGAGCGGGATGCGTTCGAAGCTGTCGTTATCCATTCGGACATGGAGGAGACAGGAAAGTTCTCTTGCTCGAATCCGCTAATTAACCAGCTTCAGAGCAATATTCGTTGGGGGCTGAAGGGGAACTTCGTCGATGTGCCAACGGATTGTCCGCAGCGCGATGAACGTCTGGGCTGGACGGGCGATGCCCAAATGTTTATAGGAACGGCCGTCTACTTGAACAATGTGGCGCCATTTTTTGCGAAGTGGCTCGGCGATCTCGCAGCGGATCAACGAAGCGACGGAGCAGTTCCGTTCGTCGTGCCGCATGTGCTGGCCGACGACTCTTACGGATCGGCGGCATGGGGCGATGCGGCCGTCATTATTCCGTGGACGTTGTATGCCAGCTATGGCGACAAACGTATTTTGGAGCGGCAATATGACAGCATGAAGGGCTGGGTATCGTACGTCGAGGCGCAAGGAGATCAACCTTACCTGTGGAATACGGGCTTTCACTTCGGCGATTGGCTGGGGCTCGACGCCAAGTCCGGGGATTATATCGGAGCGACGGATCGCGATATCATCGCATCGGCCTTCTACGCTTATTCCGTTAAGCTTGTGCGGAAGTCGGCGGAGGTGCTTGGCCGGGAAGAGGATGCGGCGCACTATGCGGAGCTTGAGCGTCAAGTCGCGGATGCGTTCCGCAAGGAATTCGTGACGCCGGGCGGACGTCTCTCTTCGTCGACGCAAACGGGACATGTGCTGGCGCTTATGTTCGAGCTGCTTGACGAACCTTCCGAGCGTCGTTCGGCGCTGCGATTGAAGGAACTGCTGGAAGCCAGCAAACATCATCTGACGACGGGTTTCGTAGGCACGCCTTATATCAGCCACGTGCTAAGCAAACATGGCATGCTGGACGAGGCGTATACGCTGCTGCTGCAACAGGACTACCCGTCCTGGCTCTATCCCGTAACAAAAGGAGCAACGACGATCTGGGAGCATTGGGACGGCATCAAGGAGGATGGCAGCTTCTGGAGCGCGGATATGAACTCGTTCAATCACTATGCCTACGGCGCCGTGGGAGACTGGCTCTACCGCACGGTCGCGGGAATACAGCCTGAGGAGTCCGCGCCAGGATACAAGCGCTTCGTCGTCGCGCCGCAGCCAGGAGGCGGACTGACATTCGCCGAGGGCGAGCTGGAGACGATGTACGGCAGAATCCGCTCGGCTTGGAAGCTCGGCGAAAACGGCGTCATCGAGCTGGAGGTTACCGTGCCGCCGAATACGAGCGCGGAGATCCGGTTGCCGGGAGCGGCCGGCTCCGACGTCGTCGCGGAGAGCGGACAGCCGCTGGAAAGCTCGGCAGGCTTAACGCTGCTGAAGTCTGGTGATGGCGTAATCGTGGAGGCAGGCTCCGGCACGTACAAGTTTGCGTACGACTTCAACGGCCAGCCGGCTGTTGCGATTAGCTAAGAGTTCAACTTGGCATGAATACCGTGAGCGTTGGAAAGATAGCGAAGATAGAGAAAACAACCGTATAAACCCAACCGTACAACAGCTTCTTCGGATTATGACCGGAGGAGCTGTTTCTTTATAATGCGGCATACCAGACTGTGGGTAATAAGCTTCAGCTGTAATGGGAAAGCGCCCATAGGCGTTAGTAACGCTTATGGCTCCAAAAAGTAGGTGAATGAGCACCTGTAGGCGTTAAAAACGCCGATGGATCTGAAAGTAACTCAGATTAGTGTCCATAGGCGTTAGTAACGCTTATGGCTCCAAAAAGTAGGTGAATGAGCAACTGTAGGCGTTAAAACGCCGATGGATCGTAAAGTAACTCTGATTAACGTGCTTAAGCGTTAGTAACGCTTATGGCTCCGAAAAGTAGGCAAACGAGCAACTGTAGGCGTTAAAAACGCTGATGGATCGAAAAGTAACTCTGATTAGTAGCCATAGGCGTTAATAACGCTTATAGCTCCGAAAAGTAGGCGAACGAGCAGCTGTAGGCGTTAAAAAAAGCGTTGCCAAGAGCAGCCGATTGTGCTTGCTGTTAGTAAAAGGGGGTTATAGATAAAGATTTTTTTTGGATGGCGCGTAATGAATTCCGAAAAATGGGGATAGTAAGCAAGGAAATAAAAACCCCTATTTAGAGAGGCTGTGTGCGATCCAGTGAAAAATCAAGTCAGAGATGGTTCAGGAAAAAAAAGAAGGCAACACCCTGCAATTCGTGCAGCTAAATATGTAAGTGTGGCTGTTATTACGTTAGCGCTTATGTTCAGTCTGCCTCAAACGACTCAGGCAGTTGGCAAAAAGGCGAAGGGTCCCGACGTATACGTCATTCAAGGCATGCTGAAGTCGATCGGCAGCTACGCAGGTCCAATTGATGGTTATTACGGACCTCAAACCGTAAAAGGTGTAAAGTATTATCAAAAAATGCACGGATTGCAGGTAACAGGCTCAGTGGATGCAAAAACGTTACAATCGATTACCTATTCCTATTCCGCTGCTAAGGCTGGCACGAAAGCGCAAGCCAAATGGAAAGGAAAAGCAAATGGCAAAGGTGCAGGCGTTGGAGCAGGCGGTGCAGGCGGCGGAGCTGGTGGTGCAGGCGGCGGAGCA
>NZ_BDQX01000171.1:276948-277215 GCF_003112455.1 Paenibacillus agaridevorans | reverse complement strand
GGAGCAGGTGGCGCAGGCGGCGGAGCAGGTGGCGCAGGCGGCGGAGCAGGTGGCGCAGGCGGCGGTGCAGGCGCAGGCGGTGGTGCAGGAACCGGTATCGAAGGAGGTGCCGGCGGCACAGGAACAGGCGGCGGCAAAGGCAACATCGGCGGCGGCACTGGCGGTACAGGAACAGGCGGCGGCAAAGGCAACATCGGTGGAGGCACAGGCGGCACAGGAACAGGCGGTGGCAAAGGCAACATCGGCGGAGGTATTGGCGGCGAGAAA
>NZ_BDQX01000171.1:250534-276657 GCF_003112455.1 Paenibacillus agaridevorans | reverse complement strand
GCAACATGGGCGGCGGCACTGGCGGAGCCGGAACAGGCGGCGGCAAAGGCAACATGGGCGGCGGTACTGGCGGAGCTGGAACAGGCGGCGGCAAAGGCAACATGGGCGGCGTGGACAGCAAGTCCAAAAGCCAGCAATAACGCGGCTCCGCGCTAAGCGGAAATGAAGGACCTGACGATTGGCGTCAGGTCCTTCTCTGGTTGCATTGGGGGATACGACTGACGCAGTAGAGCTATTCGACTAGGGCAGGTGGTTGACGGAACTAAAAAAGGGTAAACTAGCAGTAGAAGATTCTAGCAATTTTAACAAAGTTGGTGATGGGAGCATGCGTAAGAACAACATCAAATCCCAAGCGAATGCATTGCTTGCTCTATCGGCGGCAGGCATATTGGCCACGTTCCCGTTCCAGCATACGTTCGGCGGAGGGTTGCTGTTCGCGGCTTTCAGCGCGGCGACAATCGGCGGGTTGGCGGATTCGTTTGCGATCAGCGCCTTGTTCGGCAATCCGCTGCGAGTAGCGTGGCCGTCGTGGATGGGTACGCGTATTATCGCAAAAAATCGGGAGCGGCTGATTGGCGAATTATCGGATATGGTAGAGAAAGAACTGCTTACCGTCGACGCCATCAAAGAAACGTTGGAGGAGTTGAACTTGGCCGATGTCGTCGTTCGTTATTTGCGTGAACATGGCGGGGAAGAGAATGCGAAGGAGCTTGCCGTCAAGCTGGTCGCTGACTTGCTGGGCAAGGTGGATGCCGAACAGCTTGCGCTAGGTATCGAAGCGTTTACCAAGGAACGGGCGGGTACGATCCAGATTGCCGATCTTATTGCGGACGTAGCAGAGTGGAGCGTAAAGAACGGATACGATGATCGAATCATCACGTTCGGCGCCGAGCAATTGGCCAGATTGGCAGGTACGCCGCAATTTGGCGAGCTGATCGAGAAGTTTGCTGCCGCTGCCATCAAATCCTACGAAGGAGATAAGTTCAGAAGACGTTTGGTCGACTTTACGGCCGGCATGAACGCGCATGCCATCAGTTCCAAGGTGCAAGCCTGGATCGTTCAATTTCTCTCGGAGCTCGGTCAAGCCGATCATCCGCAAAGAGTGGTGCTGCGCGGTAAAATAATCGATCTCGTAAAAAAGCTTCGCGAAGACGAGGCATTACGGCAAAAGGTCGAGGCTGGAAAACATCAGCTGCTGCAAGCCGCACACGGAAACCTGAAGCTGGACGAATTTCTGGCAGTCCGCTTGGAGAGAATTCGAGATAAACTGACTGAAGCGCAAGGTATGTCTAACGACGATTCTGTCTCACAGCCGCTTATGTGGCTGCGCGCGCAATTGAATAAAGGGATGGCTCGGTTGGCGTCGGATAGAAGCCTTCAAACCTCTCTCGACGTTATGATGAAACGTGGATTGTTATCCTGGATTACGCAGAAACATGCCATGATCGGTTCCCTCGTAAGAGAGAAGCTCGGCGCATTCTCGGAGAAGGATCTGATCGAGCTCGTCCAAGATAAGGCGGGCAAGGACCTCCAGTATATCCGGTTAAACGGGATGCTCGTGGGATCGTTCGTCGGAATCGTGCTTTATTGCGCAACCTTCTGGATAGGGGGTGGCGGTTCATGACGATGAAACAAAAGGCAAATGCCAGCCTGCTGTTGCTTGCCTTGCTGTTTATCGGCGCGGCGGTCGGTCATTACTATTATGCCGCTGCCTGGTGGTCACGGCTTTTGCTCTATACGGCCGAAGCCGGCCTTGTCGGAGCGCTGGCGGATTTGTTTGCGGTAACGGTACTGTTCCGCCATCCGTTCGGCTGGAGCTGGATACCTCATACGGCGATTATCCCAAGGAACCGCGACAAGCTGGTGGACGGCGTCGCTTATATGGTCGAAGAGCAATTGCTCAACAAGGAGCTCATCCGCGACAAAATCAAACAGTTCCGAATTGTGGAAGCGCTGATCTCGTGGGCGGACAGTCGCCCGGATGGCAAACGGATATCCGATCTGGGCTGGACGTTGGCAAGCAACCTGATTAAGAGGATGGATACTTCCGCCACATCTCAAACTTTGGATCATCATACGAGGAATGCGCTGCGGGGAGTCAATCTGTCAGCGTATGCCGGCAAAGGGCTGAAATGGATTCTTCAGAGCGGAAACGTTCAGAGCTGGCTAGGGTACATTGTCGATTATGCTGCAAGGCTGACAGCAGGCGATGCAGTCAAAGAAGCTATACGTGAGATGCTGTCCCGGGAGAAAAACAAGTTCGTGAACGAAGGCGGTTCTATCGCAAGATGGTTCAAACAAAAAATCGTCGAGTTCGCGGAATCCGCGGACGCGCTTAATCTTGACGATGCGGCCCAGACACTTCATCGCGATCTGCTCACGTTTATGGAAGAGCTGAAACGTCCGGACCATGAAATGCGCGTCTTGCTGGAGACGCAGCTCCATGTATTGGCGGATAAGTTGTCCGACAGCAAGGACATTGCCGCGTCTATCGAAACGTGGAAGCTGGAGATGCTGGAGCAAATTTCTTTGCAGCCTACAATTGAGGCTCTGCTTAAGACTGTTCAAGGATTGCTGGCTGAAGGAGCAGAGGTAAAGTATGTGGTCACGGACGAAGGCGCTTTGCGCCAAGCGGATGTGAAGGCTTGGTTTGCAGGACTGTTAGAATCGTATTGGGAATGGTTCAAAAATGACGAAGAAACCAAGGCGCAATTGGAAGAGTACGCTCAGCAATTCGTCAGACAGGTAATCGAGACGGAGCATGCCGTGATCGGAAAAATTGTGCGCAAGACGCTCGGCGGTTTTACGAAAGAGCGACTCGTCTCTTTTATCGAGAGCAAGGTTGATGTCGACCTTCAGCGCATTCGACTTAATGGCGCTTTTATCGGTGCCGGTGTAGGCGTCTTGATCTATGGTTTCTTGCACGGAATTTATGCGCCGTTGCTGAATTGGATATTTTGAGCAACCTCTTAGGGCTATATGCCTGAGCAGGAGCCCCGAATGGATGCCGCGTACCGGCGATTGTTCGGGGCTCCCTTCATAAATTAGGACTATCTGTTCTGTATACCGCACAATTGCGGTGGTATAGTTGGAAGGTAGTGGAATTTAAGGGGGGATATCATGAAATTAACTATAATTAGTGCACTCCTTGCATGCCAAGTGGCAATGACGATGTCGTCGTTATCAGGCTTTCAGCGAACGGTTGAGCCTGCCGCAGCGAACGTTTTAGCAGACATTACGCATAGTGTGAGTAGAAGCGCTGCCGTAAGCTTGCAGGAGGCAGAATTGCCTGACGGGGCAGATCCCACGGCCTACCAAACAAAGCTGCATACCATCGATCTCAAACGATGGGGCATTCGCAACGATGGCAGCAAGCCGGTTGAAACGACGCGGGGAATAAACAAAGCGCTTGTTTGGGCGAATAACTCGGGCATTACGGCAGTCACACTTCCTGCAGGCACGTATACCATCGACAAAAACAGCAACATCGAGATGGTCGCCAATATGCTGTTCGAGCTTAGCGACAAGGTGACGATTCAGAAGGAGCCAAACGCGAAGGAAAGTTACTTTTTGCTTCAAGTGAAGTACGGCGACAATAATGTTACGCTCAGAGGCGGAATCTATAAAGGCGACAAGGACCAGCATGATTACTCCAAGAAGGAAAGTCCATATACTCCCGGCACACATGAAGGCGGATACGGCATCAGCGTCATCGGCGCGGAAAATGTGACGATCGATGGGGTGAGCGCGACACATTTTACTGGAGATGGATTAGTGCTGGGCGGGCATGGAACGATGGTGCGGGATCTGTACGAGAACAGCTTTGAGTCGGGAGGCATAGACGCCAAAGGCAAACGGGTCGCCGATCCGGCGAAAATTAGAACATCCATCCCATTGAAGTTCGACCATGCGATTTTTAAAGACCGGCGTGAATTCGAAATGGCTAATAACCTCAAGCTGCCCCGCAGCTTCGATATCTTCTTCTATTCCAGCAAAAACACGCTAATCAGCAGTCGCAAAAGCGTCAATGCTCGCGACATCATCGCATTGCCGGACGGAGCGAGCTATGCCCATCTCGTGTTCTCGCAAAAGGGTTTCAAAGACGCCTATATCGAGCAATGGAACCGAGTAGTCAGTTCTAACGTCGTCGTCCGGGATTCGGAATTCGCCTACAACAGGAGACAGGGGATTACGGTGGGCGGCGCGGATCGCGTGCTGATCGTAGGTAATGAGCTTCATCATATGAAAGGCACGATGCCGCAATCCGGGATCGATGTGGAAGGCGGCTTCGGCGAGAACGGCAATCGAAACAGCAATATTATGATCAAGGACAATAAGTTCCATAATAACGCCTCCTATGACGTTATCCTGTATGACGGAAGAGACGCCATCGTGGAAGGGAATCATTTGGCCTCCAAAGGAGCCATCGGATTGGCCGTATCGCCTCCGTTTACAGGCGCGCTTGTAAGAGGGAATCATTTTGACGGAACGCGTATTATCGCTTACCACGACGTCACGTTCCAGGACAATCGGCTTAACAACTCGTACACGACGCTGGAGGGGCCTCGTATTACCATCGACGGCATGGAAGTAACGGACGGCATTTTGGGCATCAGCCCGAAGGAAGCATACGGGGTTACGGCAAAAAACGTCACGATCACTAGCAAAAACAAATCGGCTGAGGCCGGCCTGTCCTTATTCGGGAAGAAGGTAAAGCTGTCCAACATTACGATTATCGGCGAATCCAAACTTCGTACCTTTACCGGCGGCGTTGAGCCCGGAAGCGTGATCGACAACTTGCAGGTGTTGAATTACAATTCCACCTATGGATTATCTCTGCCGCCAGCCACCTACACCAATTGCCGTTTCGAGGGCGCGGAAGGTGCCAAGACGGGAGCAATCGGTTTATCCTTGGGCGGGAAATACGTGTTCGACGGCTGTTCGTTCCGAATCGGCTCTACCGCGATGAACGGACTGATCGCAGACAATGCCAAGCTGGATCTGACTATAAGGAACTCATCCTTGGAGGGACTCGGCGATGCGTCCCTGATATCCGTGCAGTCGGCAGCTAACGTGCTGATAGAAAATAATACCTTAAACGCGAATCGATTGACTCGGGAAAATGTAGAGTTGATCAAGCTTAACGATTTTTGGAAGCGGAACGATAAACACGATATTTTAAAGGCGGTCATCCAAGGCAACGACATTTCATCTAACCTGTATGCCATCGGGATCTCTACCTTATACGCTGGAACGAATGCGCCTCCCTATACAATCAAAAATAACAAGCTGAAGCATGCAGCGTTGTCCATCAAGGACAATGACGTATCGGAAGGAAACGAGCTAAATAATTGAAGAAGGCCTCCAATCATGGATAAGTCTGCTTTCACTGCCGCATACTAATCCGATTACTACGGAAGCGGGGGCTGAGTGACAGATGAGCTTGACTTGGATATTGGCAGCGATGATGCTGATCGGAACGCGGGAGACGGCGCAAGAGCCGATCGACATCGTTCACCAAGGCGATACGTTATCGCAAATCCAACAATCGGATTATATACACGATCTTCCTGTAGGACCATTGATTGACGAGCGCAAGCTCGAGGCGCTGATCAAGCATGTGGCCGAGCGGGTGGAGACCGAACCTCGCAACGCGGTGCTTGACGGGGCCGGTCGAATCGTGCCGGAGAAGCCGGGCATGAAACTGCACGGCGCAGAGTTTAGACGTCGATTATATGGGAGCATGTTCGAGAAAGGCGGGGTCGAGCTTGAGGTGCCTCTGCGCCCTGTCTTTCCTCGCGTAGACAGCGAAGTTCTCTCTGCGATCAAAGTCAATGCGATTGGCTCGTATTCGACGTACTTCAACAGCCGGAATCGCAATCGTTCCTCTAATATCGTGTTATCTGCACAAGCGATTAATAATACGGTTATTTTCCCAGGCGAAAAATTTTCCTTTAATGGCACAGTTGGAATGCGGACGCGGGAGAAAGGATATCTTCGGGCGCCGGTTATTGTTCGGGGAGAGCTTTACGAAGATATTGGCGGCGGCATCTGCCAGGTATCCTCTACGCTGTACAACGCGGCGGATCGGGCAGGGCTCACGATCGTCGAACGATACTCTCACAGCCGTAATGTCCACTACGTGCCCCCTGGCCGAGACGCCACGGTGAGCTGGTATGGCCCCGACTTCGTATTCGTCAATCCATACAATCATCCCGTACTTATTCGCGCATACGCGGGACCGGGTTCCGTGAGCGTCACGATCTTCTCCTCTGACATGCTCGAAACGCGGCCGCGCGAGGTGCCCGGAGCATCGCGCACGCTCCCCGAGGAAGTGGACCTCGAGGAACGCGGCGTAAACGGAACGAGCGATTAATCGTTCAGCTTTACTTCAATGCCAAGGTAATAGTCGCCTTCCGCGCTTTCCTGGAACCGCGGTGTGACAGCTCCTTCGTAGAGTTCGTCGCTGCTCGAAAGGCGCAGTTGCAGAGCAACGGGAATGGCTCCGTTCGGCATGTAATGGGCGGTCACCTCATAGTTCCCGATGGGCAGCAGGGGTACGCCGATCCCGCCTGTCAACTCGGAAGCGCGCTTTACGATGGTTTCGCCTTCCGTGCCGTCCAACAGCGGACCCTTCGAAGACAAAGTGATGACGATATCGGAGGGATTCCAGAGGGACTGACCTGATGCGTCAACTTCCATAAACAAGGTTCCGGTAATGGGAGCTGCCGTCAATGTGCGGATGCCGCCTTCTAGGGAATCGACAGGCCCGGACAGATCGGCATGGAGATCGCCGATGTAACTTTTGCCATGATATTGAATCTCGTACGTAGGAGATAACGTCCAGTTGTCTCCTTTTGTGCTTAATGGAAGCTCGATGGAATAATAGCCGTATTCGCTGGATAGTCCGCTGGCTTCCGTGTCAGTAGAACCTGTGTTAACAGCGATGACCGGAATGCCAGGCTCAGCCGAGCCTCTCTCGTCCGTCACGCGTCCCACGATCTGCCGTGGCTCCGCCCGCAGGGGTATGGGATCCATATCATATTGATCATAAATGCCAATTGCAAAGGTATTCTGCGTTGACATATAAACGACGTCATATCCGCTATGTTCCGATACGAACCGCAGCGGGACTAGCGTATTGCCGCCTATCATTTTTGCCGGAGCGTCAAGCGCGGTTTCCTCGCTCCCGACTCTAGCGATAAAGCTGTTTATCGTCAATTCAATTTTGAAGCCGTCCTTTTCCCCGCTGGCTATTTGTTCCTCGCCATCCCATGTTACCGTGTAACCCAGCGCCTCGAAGATCGCCCGGAAGGGGACAAATGTCCTGCCGTCCTGAATGATAGGGGATGCATCCCC
The DNA here is from genome assembly GCF_003112455.1 of Paenibacillus agaridevorans. GTDB lineage: Bacteria > Bacillota > Bacilli > Paenibacillales > Paenibacillaceae > Pristimantibacillus > Pristimantibacillus agaridevorans. The sequence goes on along the minus strand of NZ_BDQX01000171.1, from coordinate 269,298 downwards.
AAACGTTAATGATTTTCCGTTCACGTATACCTCGACAGTTCTTTCTGCCGAAAAGGCCGCACCCGGGAACAACATGGCCGAAATCCATAACAAGGCGATAATTAATGTAATCGTTTTCCTTCGTTTAAGCAGCGTCTCCTTCATACTTCTCGTCACTCCTTGTCGGGAAGTCGGTATGCTTGCATGAAGTCATTATAACGGAAATGTAATGTCGAATACTGTCGAATTTGTCCGTCGATCTACAAATAAGTCGCTCGACGCAGACGAAATCTGGGTGCGCCTATCTTTGTTAGCCAATTGTTGCAACAGAATAGCCAGATTGTGCAAGACGGTGACGCCCCTGATCGGTTAAACTACTAGAAAACAAACATATGACCAGTAATCGAAAGGGATGAATGGAACGATGAAAGAACAACCCGCAATTGCCGTCTTGGGCAGTATAAATATGGATATCGTAGTCAGCGTGAAGCAGCATCCGCTGCCGGGAGAGACGATACACGGCTCGGAGCCGATGTACAGCCCGGGAGGAAAAGGAGCCAATCAGGCTGTAGCGGCGGCAAAATCCGGCATTAAAGTCAAGATGGCCGGAGCGGTAGGAACGGATGGGCATGGACGAGATCTGATGGCGTCACTAGATGGCTACGGGGTGGATACCGGCTCCGTTGCCGGCAAGGAAGGCTCGTCAGGGCTTGCGTTTATTACGGTAGACGAGGCTGGAGAGAACTGCATTATTTTGTCGCCAGGCGCTAACGGCAAAATGTACCCCGAGGAATTGGAGCAGGTGTGGCCGGCTATCGAAGGCTGTTCCGCCGTGCTGCTGCAGAACGAAATTCCGCTTAAGACGACTTTGGCGGCAATGAAAGAAGCGGCGAAGAGGGGGCAACGAGTCTATTTTAATCCTGCACCGGCTGTCGAGCTGCCCGAGAATGCTTATGCGGCAATCCATTGTTTGATTTTGAACGAAACGGAAGCTGATACGCTGCTTGGCGGGAGGTTAACGGCAGAAGAAGGAGACGAGACCGCCGCCGAAATCCGGTCTGCGCGGACGCTGGTTGAAGCTGGCGTACAGAGCGTAGTGCTCACGCTGGGAGCCAAGGGAGCCATTTACGCGGACAAATCCGGGGAGATGATTCGCGTCAAAGCGTTTGCCGTAGAGGCGGTCGACACCACTGCCGCCGGCGACACATTTATTGGCGCGTTCGCTGCGATGCGGGAGAGCGGCGAGACAGTGGAGAATTCTTTGCGCTTTGCTTCCGCTGCCGCGGCGTTAACCGTAACGAAGTCTGGCGCTCAGCAGTCGATACCGGTAAAGGAAGAGGTCGAATTATTTTTGGAAGGAAGAAGTTTTTTGTTAACGTAAAGGTTGGAGGGAAGTGAACGTATTGAAGTTCAAAAAACTCTTTACAATTGTAATCATGGCCATGTTCATCCTATCGTTAAGCGCTTGCGGCCGTACGGAAAAGGTTAAGCATATTGAGGCTTTCGTGATAGAGACTTCGGAAAAAAACGATGAAGGTTACTTTGAAACGTCGGGATATAAAAAGGTGAATTCCGTAACGGTTATCGAAGAGGGAGAAAAGCATATCCGAACGGAAATAAGAATGATTGAGGACATTTTTGATATAGAAGGGAATTACATGAAAACGGAAGCGATTTACAGCAAAGCCTATCAATCGAATTTATCGTTCACCGACGAGGGATTTGAACATAGAGAAGAGCTTGTCAAGCCTTCGACCATCTTAATTCCGGACGAAAAGTGGGAGAGATTTAAAATGCAAGATTTAACGGAGGAGCAACAGTCCGCCGTAGAGGAGCATGTACGAGCGCTTACGGAGGGAATGAAATAACATCCGGAATGTAGCCTGACCTTCGGATCCGAGTATGCTGGAAGCATACTTGGGTCCGAAGGTTTTTTATTGTAACGAATATTTGTGCAAAATGGGAAGATTACGCTCCCAGAAATCGGGGGTCATGCGAAACGATAGCTGCCGCTGTAATGCAATGTCAATAGATGTAACTCGGATGCGCATGGCGTATTTTATATAATGATAAGCTGAAGTGTATCACGGGCTTGCTTCCGTCTTGGCATGACGCCCCAGGAATATCGGGATTCGTAATGTGTGGCCTTCGTAGTTAGTTGCAGAAGTTGTCAAGGAATGTAACGGGATGTCAACAGTTGAATCTAGTTGCGTGAGTAGGAGGGCTTATATACGTGTGCAGGCGCTGATTGCCGCTTACAATCTAAGCCTGGATCCGCTTGAGCAATTTACGCAGGCAATCAATTCAAGCTGGAATAAACCTTTCGCTTACCGCTTACAGGACGACGGCGTCTGGACGTTGGTCGATCAACCCGATAATTTGGTGCTAAAGGAAAAGGTTGTCATGCATGTCCGTGGGCCTTTCGCTACGCTGCAGCCGCTTGTTTTGCGGTTAAGCAATCGGGCGATGTAGCCCGGAGTTGATTCCTGCACAAGAAAACCACAAGCTACCTGGATCTCAATCCTGGAAGCTTGTGGTTTTTTCCAAATTATAAGAATTTATAAAGTTTCACTTTTATAATTAGGCTTATAATTCATCGGTAAACGCGCCCGTCCAAAGGACGGCGTTAGCCGTTTATCCTTGTGCTGCTCGCTATGTATGACGGCCTTTCACTGTCACTTCTCGAAACCGACTACAGAATCTGTCCGATTCGAGGCTGAAACTCTGGGTTTTGAGGATCATAGAATACCATCTCGCGCTCAAAGTTATTTCCGTACTGGTCAAGCTTTGTAAGATCCAAGTCAATTCCGAAGCCAGGTCGGTGTGGCAGGGCGATTTTACCTTGATTAAATACTAATGGCTCACGAAGCAGATCGCCTGTCATGAAGTTGAGGTGGGTATCATTCGCAAATGGGAAATTACGCGATGAAGCGATAAGATGAACGTTGCCTAATGTTCCAATGCCTGTTTCTGCCCAGCTGCCAGTAACACACCAAACGCCGGCTTCATTAGCCAAGTCGACAATTTGCTTGGCCTTCAATATGCCGCCAGCTTCAGAGGGGTACACGAGGAAGCAAGCACAGGCTCTTTTGTCAATTAATCGCAGCGCATCTTCGAATGTAGCACACCCTTCATCAGCGATAATCGGCACATCGACTGCACGAGCTACTGCGGCCATTCCGTCGATATCATCATACCGTGTCGGTTGCTCGACCATTTGCAATTCGTACTTTTCCATACTGCGAATCGCTTTAATTGCTGTAGGGACACTCCAGTTCTGGTTGGCGTCTATACGAATTTTAACGGCAGGTCCAACTGCTTCGCGGACGGCCTTCACGCGTTTCTCATCCAAATCAATGTCACGTCCAACTTTGAGCTTTAACTCCGTATATCCAGCCGCAACAAATTGGCGAGCTTCTTTGGCGTTAATCTCCGGCTTATCAATAAAAATATATCCGGCAAATGCAACTTCAGATTTACACTTCCCGCCAAGCAGGTTATAAGCAGGTGTATTCAGAATTTTGCCACGTAGATCAAGCAGTGCCATCTCGACACCTGCCATTCCGTAATAGCCGATTTGTTTCCAATTTACACTATATTCCTCTAATTGATGAAGGATGGATTCCAGCTCCATGGGGTCGCGACCGATCAAGAATGGTGCAAATTCTTTGTCAACGACCGTCTGAATAACGGGGATCGTAGGTCCTACGGACTCCCCTATTCCGATTAAACCCTCGTCCGTCTCGATCTGGATAATAAGAGAAGGAGCGCTGTATCGTGTACCACCTGACCATACTTCTCCCTTAAAGAAAGGAATTTTAATGGCTTTTGTTCTGACAGCTGTAATTTTCATTGGAATACCTCCATGTATGAGTACTAGTTATTGGTTACAATGATTTTAATAGCTTGATTAGAGGGGAGCCTCGCGTAATCCAAAGCCTCATTCATTTGATCAAAAGGATAATGATGGGTAAGCAGCGGCTTAACATTCACCGTATGGCTGGCTAACATGTCGATCACCCGGGGCCATACGTGGGGGGCATTTGTTGAGCCCAGCAGCTTCAATTCCTTCATGACCACAGCTTGAATATCGACCATAATCGGTTTGCCTGGCAATCCGAACAGCAGTAATTGCCCCCCTATTTTTAACAGCTCGATACTTGACCGCAACGACTGTTCCGTTCCTGCTGCATCAATCGCAATATCTTGCGTGTTCATTAAAGGTAAAAGGTCAGCGTCCACTGTTTTCAAATTTACACAATAATCCGCACCTAATGATCGTCCTAACTCAAGCCGAGCTTCTTGCATGCCTACCAATGTTACACAACGGACTCCCGCAGCCTTCAATAGCTGTACATAATATAAACCAGTCGGTCCATCGCCCATCACCACGGCATGCATACCTAATTGAATCGATAGTTTGTCGATACCGCCTAAGCAGCAATGCAGCGTTTCCGCTTGGGATGCTTCCTCGAAGCTGACGGAATCAGGCAATGCGTACAGATTCGAAGCAGGTACCGTAAAGTATTGCTGCCAGCCCCCCGGATAATGAAGGCCGATTTCGCCAGCAGTAGGACAGCGATGTTTATTGCCTGAACGGCATTGGGGACAGCTCCCGCAGCCAATCAATGGATCGATGCAGACGCGATCTCCGATTGACCAACCATCCGATTGCTTACCGATTCGCACGATACTGCCAGCTAATTCATGCCCTAAAGGGAGCGGAGGAGAGCTGAATTGCGCGTGACCGCTCATCAAATGTAGATCAGTACCACAAATCCCGATCGCTTCCATTCTCACCTCAACTTGGCCGATGCCGGGCGGTTCGCGAAGAACATGGCGCATCTGTACTTCATTCACGCCAATCCATTCCCAGATCTTCTTAAGCTGCTCGATATGTATCCCTCCTAAACGATTCACATGATGAAGCATGTATGGTCATTACGGTAGTAAATGTGATCCACCCATGACAGGATACAGAGGAAGATTGCGGAATGCCTCCGCATATTTCACGCCGATCGCCGAACCCCGGATGACAGACGGTCTTGACAATAATTCAACATAATCATCTCCGTACATATGCTGCAGCCACTCATCTTGACTTTTATGACACTTTATCATCTGGCTTTTCAGCTCAAAGCTGTCGGACACATCTACATAAACTTCAGGGTCAAATCCAATGCTTCCAACATTGTCCATAATAAAAACATGCGGAATAGAACTCATTGGCGGGTATTCCGTTTCAATGAGCGGAACGGTTACAGGAATGCGGCAGTCAATGGCAATTTCACCGCTAATTCGGTGGTCCGGATGATAATCATTCGATCCGTGCACGATCATAAAATCCGGATTTGCTTTGCGAATGGCGTTAATGAAGGCTAGCCGTGTCTCATGATCATGGAATAGAAACTCATCATCATACCCCATCCAGATCAGATCTGCCCCAATTAAAGCAGCGGATGCTTCTGCTTCCTTCTTGCGTATAGCTGCAATTTCTTCCCTGCCTAGCGTCGGAGATCCGACGTTCCCATTTGTTGCAATCATAATCGTTACATGGTCACCTCGTGCGGCACACTTAATTAATGTACCTCCGCACAAGCCCTCCACATCATCGGGATGTGCTCCTATAGCCAATACTCTCATTTAGTCATCCTCCGTCGCTAAAGCGATTACAAATTCATTTAATATAATAGGTGATTACAACCAAATTAAACCACAGACAAATGAATATTGTCAACAATATTCAAATACTATTCTGTTACTCTTTTGATTGAAATATTGTCATTTGAACTTTGTTGACAAAACATAAACAACTCAGTAAGGTGATAGAAAGTAAATCAGATCGTTGAAGTAGAATGGGGGAGTTATGAGGTGAAAAGCTTTACTTTTAATCAACAGACGAATATCTCCCTTAGGGAAAGGGTCACCAACCATTTACGGGATGCCATTCTTAAAGGGGAATTGATATCTGGTAGTCGGTTAAAGGAAAAGGACGTAGCGGATCAAATGGGAGTAAGCCGTGGGCCGGTTCGGGAAGCCATCCGACAATTGGAGAGGGAAGGTTTGCTCGACACCCACCCCTATCGAGAAACAGTTGTTGCTGACATTGGCACCGACGAAGTTAAGGAGATATTGATTCCGATTCGCTTATATCTCGAATGGTTCGTGATTAAGAAATATATGGATCAATTCGACGATGCGTTCTATGAAGAATTGCAGCAGGTTGTGAACGAAATGTCGATCTGCTTCAAAAATAATAAAATGGATCAGTTGATTGAGCTGGACATTCAATTTCACGCCATGCTCATTAAAGTTGCATCCGAGAGAACCGTATTAATGAGCTGGAATAGTCTCCTGAACCAAACACGCCTACATTTCATTAAAAATATTCGCTACTATGCAAACGATCGGATCGTTACAGATCATCAAATACTCCTAGATAAGCTAAAGACGAAAAACCCCGACATCATCTTGCCAGAGCTACAGCGTCATCTTAAAGGAGAAGAATCTTTTCTTTTCACAAAGTAATTGGCGGGGAAACCAGTTGTCCGCCAAAGTACGGCAGAGACGTCATCCGGGTGTTGGAGACGGTCTATGCATCGGCCGCTTCCGGGAAGGAGCAATACATGGAAGGTGGAGATGCGACATGATAATCGCGGGTTTGTGGATGCGGAATAGGAACGCAGCGGGTTGATCGGCGCTCGCGTTCCTCGCTTCTATCTATGTAACGTTGCCGATTCGTGATAAACTGATACAAGTGTATTTGTTGTCATATTGAAGGAGGCGGACAGCGTTGGATAAGTTGAAAGTCGGAATAATCGGTACGGGCAATATTAGCGGTATTTACTTTCAGAATGGCAAACGATTCGAGTCCATGGAGATTGTTGCCTGTGCGGATCTCAATGCGGAACTCGCCGCTGCCAAGGCGGCCGAATACGGCGTTCGGGCATGTACGGTTGAGGACTTGCTTGCGGACCCGGATATTGGGATGGTCATCAACCTGACGGTTCCCAAAGTGCATGCGGCCGTCTCGATTCAGGCGCTGGAGGCAGGCAAACATGTATATTCGGAGAAACCTCTGGCGGCAACTCGCGAAGAAGGTAAACGCGTGCTTGAGGTTGCCCAAAGCAGAGGGCTGCTTGTTGGATGCGCGCCGGATACTTTTCTGGGCGGCGGTCTCCAAACCTGCATCAAATTGATCGAAGACGGTTGGATCGGCACGCCAATCGGCGCAACTGCGTTTATGCTGGGGGGAGGGCCGGAAGGCTGGCATCCGAACCCGGATTTCTTCTACCAGCCAGGCGGCGGCCCTCTCTTTGATATGGGACCCTATTACTTAACGGCGCTTGTGGCCATGCTCGGCCCGATCAAGCAGGTGACGGGCATGGCCCAGATTTCGTTTCCTGAACGGATTGCGACAAGCAAGGAGCTGTTCGGGAAAAAAATTAAAGTCGAAACGCCAACCCATATCGCGAGTACGCTTAAATTCTCCTCCGGCCCGATCGCTACGCTGCTGACAAGCTTTGATGTCAAGGCCGGCTCCACGCTGCCCAGAATCGAATTGTACGGCAGCGAAGGTACTCTGGAAGTGCCGGATCCCAACACATTCGGCGGTAAGATCCTTATCCGGCGCGCAGGCGCGCAGGAGTGGTCCGACATCCCTTTGACTTACGGCAAAGCGGAGAATGCGAGGGGAGTCGGCGCAGCGGACATGGCAACAGCGATTTTGACCGGCCGCGCTCACCGCGCGAACGGAGAGATGGCGTATCATGTGCTTGAAGCGATGTTCGGCATCCTTGACTCCTCGGAGCAAGGCGTTCATTACACGATGGAGAGTACATGCCAGCGTCCTGAGCCGTTCCCGCTCGGTCTTGCGGATCACAGCTTAGGCGAGTAACGTTGAGCTTCGGGCGGAGCCGGGCAATAAATGGGACAATCTTGTACGGAGAAAGGGAAGGACGGGGGCTCAGAGGCCACCGTCCTTTCTTTTTTTCATTATACAGGAATTGATGCAACTCCAAGACTTGTGAACAACAGGTTAAAAAATCTAACAGACACCAGCGACGTTATTTGTCCGATTTTTAACCTCGAACAAATTTAACAGACAGGAAAGACACTATTTGGTCGTAATGGAGTCAATTTGCTTTATGATGATGCCAATAGAGTCGTGTAAGTCCGTTAGATTTTCGAAAACCTAATAAATCGAAGAATAGCGTCATTTATGTCCGATAGGCAGTGAGTGACTGGACGTTTTGGTTTTTGAATCACCTTCAGGTGATTTTTGTTTAATCGATTGTTAAGAGAGCTTGAGCTGCCGCGATTCTAGCCATAGGAACACGGTATGGCGAGCAGCTGATATAGTCCAATCCGGCCGAATGGCAGAATCGAATGGAACGCGGATCGCCTCCATGTTCGCCGCAGACGCCCGTCTTTAGAGCGGGATTGGCCTTACGTCCCTTATGGAGCGCGATCTCGATTAGCTGACCTACGCCTTCCGCGTCCAGAACCTGAAACGGATTGTCAGGCAAGATTTGTTGATCAACATAAGAGGATAGGAACTTTCCTTCCGCGTCGTCTCTGCTATACCCGAAGGTCATTTGCGTCAAATCATTGGTTCCAAAGGAAAAAAAGTCGGCCTCCTTCGCAATTTGATCAGCTGTGAGCGCGGCTCTTGGCACTTCTATCATGGTACCGACCTTATAATCCACATGATGATCTTCGCCAAGGATATCGGCTGCGACGCGATCAGCCAATTCGCGGACCCTCTTTAATTCGTTGACATGCCCGACCAATGGAATCATAATTTCAGGCCGGACTTTCATCCCTTTCTCCTTGCAAGCCAAAATGGCTTTAAAGATGGCTTTGAGTTGCATCTCGTATATTTCCGGAACAACAATGCCTAATCGGCACCCCCGCTGTCCCAGCATCGGATTGACTTCATGGAGTGATTGAACTTTACGAATGAGCTTGTTCGTTTCTTCATCTTTATTTGCCGATTCCCGTTGCCGTTGTTGCAATAGTTCAAGCTTTGGAAGAAATTCGTGCAAGGGCGGGTCAAGCAACCGTATATTAACGGGGAGTCCCTCCATCGCGGCGAATATACCTTCAAAATCCTCTTGTTGCATAGGCAACAGCTGATCCAGCGAGTGTTGACGTTCTGCCTGGTGTTCTGCGAGTATCATCGACTGAACGACAGGCAGCCGTGCCGATGACATAAACATATGTTCCGTCCGGCATAATCCGATTCCTTCCGCGCCGAATTGTCGGGCCTTCCGTGCATCTTCCGGATTGTCCGCATTCGCCAGCACCTTTAGACGGCGAATCCCATCCGCAAATTGCAACAATCTTGTCAGCTCTCCCGTCATCTCCGGTTCCTTAAGCGATACCGTTCCCAAAATGACCCGTCCGGTGGAGCCGTCCAATGTGATCCAATCTCCCTCATGTACCTTCCTGCAATTCTCTTCCAGACCGCCAGGGCCGGCTACATAGAAATGGCGGTTCATCTTGTCGATCCTTATTTCCTCGCACCCGCAGACACACGGCTTGCCCATTCCTCTGGCAACGACAGCCGCGTGGCTTGTCATTCCGCCTCTGCTTGTCAGTACGCCTTCCGAAGCGATCACTCCATGAATATCATCCGGGCTGGTCTCGGCGCATACAAGAATGACTTTATGGCCTGCGAGCTTCCAATCCACTGCCGTGTCGGCATCGAACACTGCCCGGCCGGACGCCGCTCCAGGGGAGGCGTTAAGACCCTTGGCAATGGTATCCAGCTGTTGCTCGGAATCGATAGCCCGGTGCAGCAGCTGATCCAAGTGCTCCATCTCAATGCGTTTCAAGGCCTCTTCTGCGAGAATAATCCCCTCGTCGACCAAGTCAACGGCAATCTTTATCGCCGCTTGAGCTGTGCGTTTGCCGTTTCGTGTCTGCAAAATAAACAATTTATTCTGTTCGACCGTAAATTCAATATCCTGAACATCCTTGTTAAGCAGCTCGAGCTGTTTGGCTATATCAGTTAATTGAGAATAGATGTGCGGCATTTCTTTATTCATTTCGTTTATAGGCAGAGGTGTTCGAATACCCGCTACTACATCTTCGCCTTGCGCGTTGATGAGATATTCCCCGTACAGCTTCTTTTCGCCCGTTGACGGATTTCGTGTAAATAGTACCCCGGTGCCGCAATCGTCGCCCTTGTTGCCAAATACCATCGATTGAATGGTTACCGCAGTTCCCTGCTCGTCGGGAATACGATAGGCATTGCGATATGTAATAGCCCTTGGATTATTCCATGAGCGAAACACCGCCTCGACGGCCAGTTGCAGTTGGATGTAAACATCTTGGGGGAATACGTTGCCGGTATGGTTTTTAATCATTAATTTGTATGATTCGATCAGTTCCGTCCAAGCCTCCGCTGCGACGTCCCGGTCTTGTTGATAGCCGTATTTCTGTTTCAATTTATGGAGGAGCAATTCGAAGTGAATCGATTCCACGCCGAATACCACATTGCCGAACATCTGAATAAAACGGCGGTAACAGTCAAAAGCAAACCTGGCATTTTTTGTTTCGCCGGAGAGTCCAAGCACGGTTGCATCATTTAAGCCAAGATTGAGGATCGTATCCATCATGCCCGGCATCGAAGTGACTGAACCGGATCTGACCGAAAACAGCAGCGGATTTCTCTCATCGCCGAACCTTTGAGATTTAAGCTGCTCGATGCGCAATATCGCGTTACGGATATCCGGCATTAAACCTTCCGGAAGTTGATTGCCGTTCTCGTAAAAAGCTCTGCATACATTCGTCGTGACGGTAAATCCGGGCGGGACGGGGAGGCCCGCGCGGGTCATCTCGGCAAGGCTCGCACCTTTTCCGCCAAGCCATTGCTTCATTCCGGCATGACCTTCGTGGAAATGTACAATTGAACTAACATTCGTCATAAACTGCTCCTTCGGGTTCGCGACGGGCCCGGTGCTCCAACCGATCGCATTCCGTATAGTAGGTGATTGCGCCTCCATCAATGGAACCTCCTGATTCTTTTTTGGCGTTAAACGAAATATTGAACTCATATATCTTTTATCACATTCTTATATAATACGCAATATATAAAATAAGAACACTATAATTGAGTCATATATAAATCATAAACCATATATATGACGTATTATATGTAGGACGAGTATAATAGCGAGCAATACATTACAACTAGAAGCTTCATAACATGGACCACACTTCCGAGTTCATGATAGGGTATATGACATCGTGCAAACGCTTCAAAAAAATGATCGCGCTTACCTTCATTATGAAATCGCTTTAAATTTTGATGCGTTTGTGTCGTGTGAATTATTTTCACAAAAAAGAAAAAAAGATATTTACTTTTGATTAATCATTATATATTATACATTATATATAATCCTACTTTGAGAGGGGGCTAACGGCTTGAAGATGACGAAGCAAAACATTATGGAAAAACAGAATATAAGCGAAGACCTTGTGCAATTGATCAAGCAGCAAATCATTGAGGGAGAGCTGAATCCAGGCGATCGTATCGTAGAGACGAAGTTCGCCAAAGACCTCGGGATCAGCCAAACGCCCGTGCGCGAGGCGATCAGGCAATTGTCGGGAGAAGGCGTTGTCGTCATAGTTCCTAACAAAGGGCCGATGGTGCGCGAGCTTAATATGCAGGATGTGTTCGAGATTTATTCGTTAAGGGCGGTTTACGAAGGACTGGCGATTCGCTTGGCCATCCGTAATGCTTCGGATCAGGACATCCAAGAGCTTGAAAGCGTGTACGAAGATATGAAGAGGAAGATGAACGACGATGAAGTTCCTTCGTTGCTTGAGGAATCGCTGTACATCCACCAATCGATCATTCGTCTGTCCAAGCATGAACGTCTGATTCGGATGTATAAAACGATCTCGTTTCAGATTGCGCTTGTCAATCGGATTCTCGGAAGGGCCTCAACCAAGCAGAAGGAAGTCGAGCAGCACTGGGAGCTGATCGATGCAATGAGAAGGCGCGATCCCGACCATGCGGAAGGAGTCATGCGCGAGCACATTCATCGGTCCTATCAAGAATTCGCGGATATGAAGGAAGTAGACGGTACATTGTTCGACGAACATTCGTGGTTTTAACCCAGAGGGAGGATCGTTTATTATGATGCACAATTCATTGCTTATTGCCGACCGGCTCCTTCGTGCGAATCAGGATGAAATCGCGATAGAGCGGCGAGCTCCTCACCGGTCCATAAGACGTCTGGCTGCAGTCGATACTGACAGTCCGAACGTAGTCGGGCTTGGCGGCAGTTGGCTGGTTGCACGGGAGGCTTCGTTTACTGGCGCAACGGAGGCTGCCGAGGATTTATCCGATTATCTGTCACGCGCCGGCATTGAAGTGAACGAACATGCGGAGCAGAGGTTTGTTATTCGCGAAGACGCCAGCATCGGTAAAGGATGCTTTAAAAGAGAGGTTCGGTCCGGTGAAGTTGTTATAGAGGCATCGGAAGCCAAGGGACTTTGGGCCGGCATCGTCTGGACGGAGCGAGAGTTGTCGGCAAGCGGAGTCGCTTGCCTGGAAGCGGGAATCGTCGAACGTTCTCCGCAATGGCAAGTACAGATCAGTCAGGCGCCATATCTCTCCAACTATCTCGTGCCTGATCTTGATGAAGCTTATCTCTCCGACGAAGCCTTCGGATTGCTTGCGCACTATGGGATTAACGGAATGACGTTATACGGCGATTGGCTGTTGTACGTAGAGAGTCGGATCTTTCCCGAACTAAATCATCCGAAGCGCAAAGAAAACCTGGAGAAGCTGCAAGATGCGGCCAGGCGCGCGGCGAAGTACGGCATTTCATTATACTACGTACCTGTCAGCCCGAAGCTGGACGGCAATCATCCCTTATTCCAAAGAGTACCTTCTGCGCGGGGAGCCCGCATCAATCCGGGGCTAGTCCAGAACGGCAAGGAAATATACAATTTATGCTCGTCGGATCCGGACTGTCTGGACTTCCACGGGGAGACGATGGCGAATTTGTTCCGGGAAGTACCCGAATTAGGCGGCTTGATTTTGATCATCGGCGGCGAGTCTTACTATCATTGCTTTATGAGACCCGATTTGAGAGATTTGCCGGAAGAGGCCCGAACAAATTGTCCGAATTGCAGGGACAAACAACCGGAAGATGCAGTGAACGGACTTCTTCGGGCGACAGCGGATGCCGTGCATGCCGTGAAGCCGGATGCGCCTATAATGGCATGGCCATACAGCGCGTTCGTGTGGTCGAGCGACCCGGCGCAGTTGGCGCTGATCGACGGCATGTCAAACGGCGTATCGCTGCTCAGCACAATCGAAAAAGATGAATGGGCGGTCAAAGAAGGCTACGACAAAAAAATTTGGGATTATTCCGTCGATTATACTGGCCCTGCCACCAATCTGCTCCAACAAGCGGAAGACGCGGCTGGCAAGCATATCCCGTTATATATCAAGACGGAAACGGCGATTGGTCTCGAGTGCATCCATATTCCCTATATGCCCGCGCTGGGCCGACTGGAAGAGAAATGGCGGAATACGGCAGCCATGTCACCGGCCGGAGTGCTTCAATCATGGATGTTTTTCGGAATGTGGGGATCCCGCGCAGAGGAACTGGGATGGTGGGCATCATGGCGTCCCGAACTGCCGGCAGGAGAAGCGGCAGCCGTCATGGCCAAACGGGATTTCGGACCGGCCGCCGAAGCGTTTATGATCGCTTGGAGAGAACTGGATCAGGCCGTCGCGCATTTGCCATATATCCCGATTTATTTTACAGGACCTGAATTTATCGGCCCGGCTCACCCGTTAGCATTCGGGGACTTGCCCGATGAACCCGAGTTGTATGAAGCGCTACTCTATTACTTGCAAGAGAATGAGGAAACTTTCTCCAACGCAACAAACGAAGTAAAGCATTCCCTTGTATTGACTTCATTGCCCCATTCGCATATGGAGTTCACCATCAGGCCCCGAAACGACAGCGAGCCGGCAGACATCTTGATTCGGGAATACGAAATTGCATGCAGGCATGCTTTGCAAGCTTATCAGGCAGTCGCATCGGCTCCCGCATCCGAGGATTCGCTGCAAGTCAAGATGGCGGCCGAAGAATGCGCATTAATCGAATATGTGTATAGGACGCTCCTGACGACGCTAAATACTTACAAGTTCCTATTGGCCAAAGAGAGCGGAAACAAAAATCTGATGCTGGAGATTGCGGCAAAGGAAAAAGAAAATGCGGAAGCGGCAGTCCCGCTGCTTGCGCGGGCGCCATGGCTGGAGCTGTCGCGCCGTACCGATGGAGAGTTTCCGTCCACGGCAACCATGCTGGAAGCCAAGTTGAGAAGCCTGGCTAATGTGTTGGGCCGTTAATGGAAACGGTCGAAACCGATTTAAGCTTCCCGCACGTCAGCGAGCAAAAGGCGGCGTCGAAGGAGAAGTTTAAATAGATTATATCGATGTAGAGGGGGATCGGAACAGACTTTCGGTGAGAAAGAGGGGTGAAGAAAACAAAACATGAGACCAACCGAAAGCAGCAAACAGGGCAACCTGGAAGGTTGCGCTTGATGAACTACGAGTTAGACAAACACGCGAACAATGGGCAAGAGTTGGGCGGAGATGCCAGCACGAATGCGAATAGCTTGCAGAGCTACCCGGCAAATTGAGTGAATAGGCTGTTAATTCAAAGGAGAGTGACTTTTCTTGAAAAGAAAGTTTACAGGTATTCTCATTGGCGCCATTATCGCCACATTATCGCTAGCAGCATGTGCCAACAACTCGAATGACAAGGCATCTCCGTCCCCATCTCAGACTTCGGACGCGCCGGCTTCCCCGACAGGAAGCACGGGCGGCAAGTATGATCCGCCGATCACGCTTACTACAGTAAACCAATCGCACCCAACCGTCAAGTATGCAGATGGAGATACCGTCGACAACAATCCATGGACGCGAGAATACGAGGACCGGTACGGCATCAAGATCAAGTCTTTGTGGAGCGTGGATGCTACGCAATGGGAGCAGAAAACGAATCTCATGATCGCGACAGGCGATATTCCGGACTTCTTCCAGGCTACGCCCGTTCAGTTCAAGCAATTGGCCGAGGCCGATCTGCTTCACGATCTGTCCGCCGCTTATGACAGCGCGCCCGAACGAGTCAAATCCTTGCTTAATGAAGGCGGCAGCGCCGCGCTGGATTCGGCGAAAATCGGCGGCAAGCTGCTGGCAATTCCTTTCACCGGGACACCTAAGGAAGGCGCCCAGATGATATGGATTCGTACCGATTGGTTAAAGAAAGTAAACCTTTCCGAGCCAAAAACGATGGATGATTTGTTGAAGATTTCCGAAGCCTTCACTACGCAAGATCCGGACGGCAACAATAAAAACGATACGTTCGGGCTCGCGGTAGACAACGCCTTCTCGACTTTGACGGGCTTCTTCAATGGCTTTCATGCGTATAACAATATCTGGATCAAGGGGCAAGACGGCAAGCTGGCATACAGCAGCATTCAACCTGAGATGAAGACGGCTCTCGGCATCTTGCAAGAAATGTTCAAAAATAAACAAATCGATCCGGAATTCGGCTCCAAGGACTTCTCCAAAGTCATAGAATCGATCGTTAGCGGAAAGATAGGCATGTTTTTTAACAGTCCGTTCTCCGGTCTGTATCCGCTGCAGCAGAACATTGACCAGGATCCGAATGCGGAATGGAAAGCGTTTCCCATCGTCTCCAACGATGCGGAGCCTGCCAAAAACCAGGCCGCGCTCGGCACGATCGGCTATTGGGTCGTCAAAAAAGGAACGAAGAATCCCGAGGCGCTATTCTCTATGCTCGATATGTGGACGGAAATCTTCTACGAGAATAAAGATCCGGAAATCAATTCGAAGTTCGTCAACGATGGCAATACCGAGATCTGGCAAATGAACAAAATTGCCGCATATCGCGCGTTTAAAAATACGGACCAGCGCATTAAAGTCATAAAAGCGCTAGATTCCGGAGACACCTCGGATTTGACGGGCGACGACATGGGCGTCTATGACAAGATCCAAAAATTCGAAGCGGGCGACCGTTCCCTGTGGGGCTGGAACGCCATCTTCGGCAAGGACGGCTCGATGGGCGTTACGGATCAATACCGTCAGTTGAATGCCTACTTGTCCGACGAGTTTATTACATCGCCTTTGACTTTGATGTCCGAGAGAAGCGCAGATATGAACAAAATTCAATTGGAAACGTTTACCAAAATTATTTTTAATGCCGCGCCGATCGACGAATTCGACAAGTTCGTCACGGAATGGAAGAAACGCGGGGGCGACGCGGTGACAGAAGAAGTCAATGAATGGTACGCCAATCGGTAACAAATGGCGCGTCATCCGGTAACAGAGGTTTCCGACCACGTCGGAGAAGAGCGGCTTCGGCCGTCTCTTCCCGACAACGGGAGGAACGGAAGGAAGGTTGAACTCATGAAGCGATCCACATTATCCAATTGGCCGCTGCATCTGCTGTTGCTCCCGGCTGTGATCCTGCTTCTTGTCTATTGTTATGGTCCAATGTTCGGAATTGTCATCGCGTTTCAGAAGTTTATACCGGCCAAAGGATTTCTTGGCTCGGACTGGATCGGCTTTGATAACTTCCGCTATATTTTGAGTCTTTCGGACATGCGGGAGATTATGTGGAATACGGTGTACATCTCCGTCATGAAAATTATCGCCGGCGTTGTCGTTCCGTTGACCGTATCCCTGCTTCTGAACGAAATCCGTCACCGGTTATTCAAACGCGGCGTGCAGACGCTTATATATTTGCCTCACTTTTTGTCATGGGTTATTTTGGGCGGCATACTGGTCGATATCCTGTCTCCCTCCACCGGGATTGTTAATGCGTTTCTGGGTTTGTTCGGTATCAATCCGGTCTATTTCCTGGGGGAAAACAGCTGGTTTCCTTATGTGCTTGTCATCTCCGACATTTGGAAGGAATTCGGATTCAGCACCATTATTTATTTGGCGGCGTTAACCGGCATTAACCCATCGCTGTATGAAGCCGCGGTGATGGATGGAGCGAGCCGAATAAAGCAAATATGGCATATCACGTTACCCGGTATCCGTACAATCGTAGTCCTGCTAATGACGCTTAGTTTGGGCAATGTGCTTAACGCCGGTTTTGAGCAGGTCTTTAATCTCTATAGCCCGCAAGTATACGACAGCGGCGATATTATCGATACGTATGTGTACCGGATGGGCTTAATTTCCGCTCAATACGGCCCGGCGACCGCAATCGGACTATTTAAGTCGGTCATCTCGCTCGTCCTTATTTCGACAACCTACTATCTGGCCTACAAATTCGCCAAGTATAGAATTTTCTAGGGAGGATTCGGCATGCATTACACTACAAGACCTATGCGGGTGTTCCAATGGTTCAACGCGTTCTTGCTTGGTCTGCTCGCATTGCTGTGCGTACTTCCCATTATTCATATTCTGGCCGTATCCTTCAGTTCAAGCGCCGCTGCCACAGCAGGTCTTGTTCGATTTTGGCCGATAGATTTCAATGTGAAGTCTTATGAATTCGTGCTCAGCTCGGGACTATTTTTGAAGTCGTTGCTTGTTACTCTGGAACGGGTGGGCATCGGCGTTGCCGTCAATATGCTTCTGACGCTTATTACGGCATATCCGCTCTCCAAAGACAGCGAACGTTTCAAGCAACGCACGATATACACCTGGTTCATGTTGGTGACCATTCTGTTTAGCGGCGGAATCGTCCCCTTGTTCATGATTGTCCGGGAGACGGGAATCATGGGTTCGATCTGGGCGCTTATTTTGCCGGGAGCGGTGCCCGTATTCAATGTCATTTTGCTGCTTAATTTCTTCCGCAATCTTCCGAAGGAGCTGGAGGAAGCAGCCTTTATCGACGGAGCGGGCCATATGTCCACTTTGTTTCGGATATTCGTACCGCTATCTCTTCCGGCGTTGGCGACAATTGGTCTGCTAACGGTTGTAAACCACTGGAACGCTTGGTTCGACGGACTGATCTTTATGAACTCGCCGGATCGTTACCCGCTGCAAAGTTATCTGCAGACGATTATTATCCAGCGAGACTATTCGAACATGACGGAGCAGGATCTCAAGACGATGCAGCTTATATCCGACCGCACGATCAAGTCGGCTCAGATCTTCCTCGGCGCGTTGCCCATATTGCTTCTCTATCCTTTCCTGCAAAAGTACTTCGTGACCGGCATCACGCTTGGGAGCGTGAAGGAATGATGAGCAACAACATAGAGGCGGTTGGCGGAGCGGAGGCTGTAGCTGGTTTTACGGGAAATCATCCGGTGCTGGAAATACTCGAGGATTTGGTCCGCATTAACAGTGTCAATCCCTACTACGAAGAGGGAGCTCCCGGCGAGTCGGACGTTGCATGTTATGTGGAAGAACGCATGAGGCGAGCCGGCATACCCGTACGTCGGCAGCAGGTATTCGCGGGACGCTGGAATGTAGTCGCCGAGCTGAGCGTCGGCAAGCCGGAACGCGCTCTGCTGTTTGAATCCCATATGGATACCGTTCCGGCCGGTTCGATGGAAAATGCGTTCGAGCCGCAGATTCGGGACGGCCGCCTGTATGGCAGAGGCGCTTGCGACACAAAAGCGACGCTCGCAGGGATGATATGGGCGATCGAATATTGGGCGGCAAGACGAGATTCGTTGCCGCGCGATCTGGTGTTATGCGCGGTTGTAGACGAAGAAGCTGCCTTTCGCGGCGTATTGCGATTTCTGGAGGAGGATCGGGAGCA
>NZ_BDQX01000171.1:166680-250464 GCF_003112455.1 Paenibacillus agaridevorans | reverse complement strand
GATTGGCAGGCGCGGTTGTCGGCGAACCGACCGAACTGCGCGTCGTATCTGCAACTAAAGGCTGCGCACGCTTCGCGGTCGAGACCAGAGGCAAAGCCGCCCACAGCTCGATGCCCGAGGAAGGAGACAACGCCATATACCGGATGTTGGCGGTATTATCCTATATCCGCGATCGGGAGGCGCCGCGGCTTGAGGGGTTATCGCATCCTCTATGCGGTCGGGCATCGATCTCCGTCGGCACCATCGAGAGCGGCGGCCAGATCAATATCGTGCCCGAACGCTGCGAGATTCAAGTTGACCGGCGAATATTGCCCGGCGAGCAGCCGGACGTCGTGCGGGAGCAATTTAAGCAGGCGCTCGGCGCCGAGCTTCCTTCCGACACCGTATTCGAGGTTCGCGAGCTGCTGTCGGATTGGGCGCTCGATACGGACCCGCAGGCCGCGATCGTGAGGGAAGCCCTTCAGGTTGCCGGGAAGCTTCGACTCGCCACGGAAGCCGTAGGCGTACCTTATGGCACGGATGCAAGCAAGCTCCAGCAGCTTGGAGGCATACCAAGCATCGTCTTCGGACCCGGTTCGATTGCGCAAGCGCATTCCAAGCACGAATGGGTCGATCTTGAAGAAGTGATACAGGCGGCAGCATTTTACGCAACACTGGCAGGCGTTCAATCCGCCGAATGACAAAAGGGAGTGAAATCGAAATGCGCAAGCAAATCATCGTCACGGATAAGGCGCCGAAGCCAAGCGGCGCGTACGCTCAAGCCGTGAAGCTGGGGAATATGGTATATGTCTCGGGAACGTGCCCGTTCGATCTGGAGACGGGATCGGTCCTGGCACCCGGCGATGTGGCCAAGCAGACGGCCATTGTCCTTGATTATATGAAGGAAATCCTTGAGGAAGCGGGCTCATCGCTGGAACATGTTGTCAAAGTGACGGCCTTCCTGGACGATCTGGACGGATTCAAAGCCTACAACGAAGTTTATTCCGGTTATTTCGAGCACGAACCGCCGGCCAGAAGCACGGTCGAAATCGTCAAGTTCCCGCCTGGCATGACCGTCGAGATCGAGTGCATCGCCTACATTGACGAGGAGGAGACAGGACATTGAAGCTAAGGGAAGGTCTGTGGCTGGTCGGCAGCGGACAATTCGGTTTTGAGATGACGCATAGACTGGACTGCAACATCTACCTGATCGGCGACGGCGACGAATATGCGCTGATCGATGCCGGCGCCGGCGTGGATACGGAGCTGCTGTTGAGTTCCATAGCATCGACCGGCGTTCCCGCCTCCCGTATCCGCAAGCTGTTGTTGACTCACGCGCATGCCGATCATGCCGCGGGAGCGGCGGCTCTCCGGCAACGGCTCGATCTTTGGACGATCGCGTCGAAAGATG
Organism: Paenibacillus agaridevorans; assembly: GCF_003112455.1. Classification (GTDB taxonomy): domain Bacteria; phylum Bacillota; class Bacilli; order Paenibacillales; family Paenibacillaceae; genus Pristimantibacillus; species Pristimantibacillus agaridevorans. Next base: position 249,074 of record NZ_BDQX01000171.1, on the reverse strand, counting down.
CCGGACCGTGGATCGAATCCGCCGACATCGACAGAACGAGTATCGGGGCAGCGGTGTTTGCAGGCGTCTACCCTCCGGATTATTTATACCCGCCTTGTCCGATCGACGAAACTGTAAGCGACGGGGATAACATTGAGGTTGGCGCGCTTTCGCTGAAGGTGATAGAGACGCCGGGACATGCCCGGGGACATATCAGCTTTGCTTTGGACGAAGGCGACGGCATGTCCTTGTTCGCGGGAGACGCCATATTTGCCGGCGGCAAAATCGTACTGCAGCAAATTTGGGATTGCGAGATTGAAGCTTATGCCCGAACGATAGCCAGGCTTAACGATCTGCGAATCAAACGTTTGTACCCGGGCCACGGTCCATTTCTGTTATCGGCGGCTGACCGGCATATCGCCAAAGCATACGACTGCTTCGAGAAGCTCGAGCTTCCCCCGAATTTATAATCCAGAATGAAATGCTAGGAGCGAGAGCAGATGGAATCATTAATAAGCAAAAAAATGTTCGAAAATATCGGCGATCGTGTGTGGTTCTACAACGGGGCGGAATCGCCGCCTCTCAAAGGGAGCGTTGACGCAGTCAGGCGCTATATGGAGCACCGAAGTTACGGTCCGGGCGGCAGAAGTTCGAATGCGGAGGTTGAGGATTCTTGCAAGTCGAATCTGGCGAAGATGCTTGGAGGCCAGCCCAATCAAATCGCGCTGCTGTCCAATTCGTCCGATGTCATCTCCATGATTGCAGGAGCTTTAGGTCTCAAGGCAGGCGACAACGTAGTTGTCAACAAGCTGGAGTTTCCTTCCGGCATTTTGCCTTGGCTGGTGCTTCAGGAGGCGGGCGTCGAAGTGAGGTTTGTAGATCATGTCAATTGGCGCGTGTCGCCGGAGGACATCCTGTCGCGTGTTGACGCAAGGACGCGAATTGTCGTCTCCAGCCATGTCAGCTATCTCTCGGGGGCGAAGCTGGACTATAAGGAACTGTATCGCGCGCTCAAACAGACGGATACGCTGCTGATGCTCGATGCGACCCAGTCGCTCGGCATTACGGCTGTCGATATCAATGAGACCGACTTTGTGGTCTGCAGCTCCTATAAGTGGCTGCTTGGCATACACGGTCTGGGCATTCTCGGCATTAATCCGGCACGGACGAGCGATTTTATGCCAAGAGCGGTCGGCTGGAGAGGCGTGACGGACATGTTTAGCCCCCTTCGCGACGGAAGCTATCGCTTTCAGCCGGATGCCAGACGATTCGAGACGGGATATCCGAGTTATCCTTGCGTATATGCGCTTGACTACTCGACCCGGCTGCTGCTTGACACGGGCATCCCGCTTATCGAAGATCATGTGCTCGGTCTTGGCACCGAGCTGATAAGCAAGCTGGAAGCGGCAGGCTACGAACTGATGACGCCGCGGGAACCCGAATTCCGCGCGGGCAATATATGTGTCGTCAGCGACCAGGGGGAGGAGATCTCCGCGGAGCTGGAGCGGCAAGGCATCTATCTGTGGGGCGGGGACGGCCGGTTTAGGGCGTCGGTCCATGCCTTTAACGACAGCGCCGATGTGGATCGGCTCATAGCCGGCTTGTCGGCGATCCATTCGAAAGGGGAGGCAATCTTATGATGAAAACGGCGGTATGGACGGCCCCCGAGAGTATCGTCATCGAAGAGAGATCCGTTCCCGAGCCTGGAACGGGAGAAGTGCGGCTGCGGGTAGAAGCGGTAGGAATTTGCGGCTCGGAGCTGGAAGGATATTTGGGCCATAACAGCTTGCGCGTGCCCCCGCTCGTTATGGGGCATGAAGCAAGCGGCGTTGTGGAAGCGGTTGGCCCGGGAACTGGACGGTATTCTGTCGGCCAGCGCGCGGTTATTAATCCGTTGCTGTTCTGCGGCAGCTGCCGCAGTTGCTTGAGCGGCTTGACGCAGCTTTGCGCCAAGCGGCAGATCATCGGCATTCACAGACCCGGCGCCTTCGCCGAATACGTTGTTGTGCCCGAATCGGCAATCGTGCCGATCTCGGACGGATTATCCGCCGAACGCGCCAGTTTGGCCGAACCGCTTGCTTGTTCGCTGCGCGCGGCGAGACGCGCGATGGAAAGGCATCCGTTCTCGGCCGTTGCCGTGCTTGGCGCGGGAGGGATCGGTATCCTGAGCGCGATGGTTGCTCGCATTTTGGGCGCTTCCGACGTTCTTGTCGCCGATACGAACGAGGAACGGCTCGCGATGGTGCGAGGCCTTGGCTTTAACCTGACCGCGAATCCGAAGACGGAATCGCTCGAAGATGCGGTGCGCCGCCATTTCGCCGAGAAAGGCATCGATGTGGTTATCGATGCCGCCGGATTCCAGCCGACGCGGGAGAGTGCCCTGCGATCCGTTAACCCGGGCGGGACGTTTATGAATATCGGTCTCGGCATCGATGAGACGCGACTGCCAATCAATCACTTGATCCGCAGTGAAATCGCTATTCTCGGTTCCTTCTGCTATACCGCCAGAGACTTTACTGATGCGGTTGATTTGCTTGAGCAGGGCAAGATCACGGAGGAAGGCTGGACCGAGATCTGCCGGCTCGAGGATGCGGACCGGGCGTTTAAGATGCTGGTCGGCGGCAAGGTAAGCAGCGGCAAAATTACGATGAAGCTTAACGAAAAGGGGGGGCTGGCATGAATAAGCTGCGCGTAGGCGTGATCGGTTTGGGCAGCTGGGGGATGTGCCACCTCGAAGCTTTCCGGTGTCTGCCGCAAGTCGAGATTGTCGCTGTATGCGACAATCGTCCAGAGAGACGGGAACTGGCAGAGCAGCGTTTCCCTCAGGCGGCTGTATACGCTTCGTACGAAGAGCTGTTGTCGAGAGACGACTTGGACCTCGTGAGCGTCGTTACCTATGAGAAAGAGCATCTGGCACCGACTCTGGCGGCGCTTGCATCCGGCAAACACGTCATCGTCGAGAAACCCGTCTCCACATTGCCGGAGGAGGCGCGCCGCATGTTCGATGCCGCGCGGATCGCAGGGAGACATGTGCTGCCGGGACATCTGCTGCGCTTCGATCCAAGGTACGCGGAGATTAAGCGCCGGATAACAGATGGCGGAGTTGGCAAGCCGGTCAGCATGTTCTTTAAGCGATCGCGGGAGCATTCGCTCTTCGAAACCTATAAGCGGACGCATACGGTCTACGAGCTGTCGGTTCACGACCTGGATTTGGCTATCTGGTATGCGGGAAGCCGCGTCGTCTCCGTTCGGGCGCAAGGCTGTTACATTGAAGGAGTCGAGGCGCCGGAGGTGTTGTGGTCGACGCTTGTCTTCGAAAACGGCGCGATAGCGGTTCTCCACAGCAATTGGATGACTCCGGATGCTGCGGGTATAGCGATTGTCGACCAGGTGGAGGTCATCGGAACAGAAGGCGTGGCGCATTTCGAGACGTCGGGATCAGGATTGCAGGTTTGGAACGACGGCGGAAGACGCACGACCGAGTTTGCCATCCATCACGAGTTCAACGGCAAAGTATATGGCGCCCTGCGCGATCAGCTCGGTTATATCGCTGACGGCTTGCTCGCGGGCGGACAGGGATTGGACTACCTGTCGTTCGACGATGCGATTCATGGCTCGGAGGTTGCCGCCGCTATCGTCGAAGCTTGCGCGACCGGACGGGAAGTTAGCGTTGCGGGAACGCCATCCGACTCCCAGTATAGGAGGGAATAGACCATGACCAACGGGCAAAGATTGCCGGAGAGCGGCAAGGATCATACCGCATCCACGATGGATGCGACCGGGACGAAGATATGGAAGGGGGCTCTGATCGGAATCGGGTTTATGGGCCGCGTTCACCTGGCGCAATACCAACGCCTGGAGCGCGAGGGAGCCCCGGTGCGTTTGCAAGCGATCTGCGATATCGATGCCCGCAAGTTCGACAACGTGTTTGTCGAAGGCAACCTTAATGAATCGTTCGAGCGCATCGACTTTTCGCCCTATCGCCTCTACACGGATATAGGAGAGCTGCTGGAGCGCGAGGAGCTTGATTTTGTGGATATCGCGCTGCCGACCGATTTGCATGCCGCAACGGCGATCCGGGCTATGGAGCGCGGTCTGCACGTGCTGTGCGAAAAACCGATGGCGCTAGGCGCGGACGAAGCGTCTGCCATGGCTCAGACGTCGGCGAGAACGGGCACAACGCTGATGGTAGCGCAGGTGCTGAGGTTCTGGCCCGCTTACGAGTATTTGAAAAATTGTACGGAGCAGCGCCGTTATGGAGATACGCTGGCAGCGACGTTTTTCCGCGGAGGAGATACTCCTGTCTGGTCGCATGACAACTGGATGCTTCGCGAAGCCCGTAGCGGCGGCAGCCTGCTCGACCAGCATGTGCACGACGTAGATTTGATCAATTGGCTGTACGGACAGCCGGAGAGCGTATCCTGCGTGGGCCGCAATGTGCTGCCGGGCAGCGGGTACGACATCGTCTCGACGCATTATCGTTACGCGGACGGCAAGGTTGTGCTTGCGCAGGATGACTGGACGTTAAAGGGGGCCTTCGGTTTCGAGATGAGCTACAGAGTCAATTTCGAACGGGGCTGCCTCGTTTTCGAGCATGGCATTCTTACCGATTATCCGGCCGAAGGAGAGGCGATCAAGCCCGAGCTGGATGAGGATGCCGGCTTTTACCGCGAGCTTCGTTACTTCGTCGAGATATTGTCTGCCGGAGACGAACCCGAGCGCTGCATGCCTGCGGATACTCTCGGCACGATCCGCATTGCCGAGGCGGAGCTTGCCTCCGCCAGAAAACAGGGAGAATGGGTGGCAGTATCATTATGAAGGAGCCCTGGTACCGAAGCAGTTATCGTCGCAACTTGATCGATATGCACATACCGGACGACGACATTCGTTTCATGGCGGATTTTGACGCCGGGCGTTATGTCGAGCTGTTAAAGACGGCTCGCGTCGATACGGCGATGGTGTACGCCTCTTCTTGTCTCGGACTGTGCTATTGGCCGACGCCGCACGGCAGGATGCATGCCGGCCTCGGTGAGATCGATCTTATCGGAGAGGTCACGGCAGCTTGCCGGGAAGCGGGAATCCGTACGGTGGTCTACATGAATTACTGGAATAAATGGGCCTACGACAACCACCCCGACTGGCGCTTTGTTTCGGCGGACGGCCTGAACACGGCGGAATATTTGTGGGACCGCGGACGCTTTGGCGTCTGCTGCTTCAATACGCCGTATGGCGAGCATCTCCGTTCGCAGATCGAAGATTTATGCCGCAATTATTCGTTCGACGGGCTGTGGATCGATATGATCCACTGGCCGTATTCTCCCTGCCATTGCGGAGCGTGCAAGGCAAGATATATGGCGGAGACGCAGCGCGAGATTCCGCGGACGGTTGATTGGAGCGACCCGGATTGGGTCGCATGGCAGCGTACGCGCGAGAGCTGGCTGGCCGATTATGCAGGCAGCCTGACGGAGCTCGCCAAGCGGGTTAAACCGGGAGTGACGGTGGGCCAGCAGAGTTCATCCTGGTCGGTTGGCTGGCAGAACGGGCTCACCGAAGCTTTCTTTCGACATACGGACTACTGCAGCGGCGATTTCTATGGAGACGCGCTGCTGCAAACCTTCACCTGCAAGGCGCTCGACAATCTGTCGGAGAACCGGCCTTTCGAGTTCATGACGTCTCGTTGTCCCGATCTGACCGAACATACAACGACCAAATCGAAAGCCTTGCTTCGCGCCCAGACCTTCTCCGCCATTTTAAACGGAGGCGCATTTTTGTTTATTGATGCGATCGACCCGACAGGCACGCTCGACGAACGCGTATATGAGACGATGGGCGAAATATACGGCGAGCTCGAGGCTTATGAGCCGTATCTGAATCCCGATGCTGTGCCAATCGCAGACGTGGCGCTTTACTTCAATTTCGAGTCGCTGTACGATCCGGCCGACAACGGCAAGCCCGTGCTTGACGGGTCGCTGGACAAACCCCTTATGAAGGCGGCGAAAAACGCGGCCCGGACCCTGATGAACGCCAACATTCCGTATACGGTCATCACGCGGCGCAACCTCGGTGAATTGGACCGTTTCGCCGTCGTCGTCTTGTGTGATCTGCCGGTTGCGGATGATGAAGAGATCGAGGCATTTGCCGCTTATGTTCATGGCGGGGGAGGGCTTTATGCGAGCGGAGCCGGAACCCTGCGACGCAAGGACGGAACCCTGCGCCCGGACTTCGGACTTGCCGCCGTCTTGGGAGTGTCGGATGAAGGTCAAACGGAGGAACCGATCACCTATATGGCTCCAGCGCCGGCATTCGAACACTGGATGCCCCGAAACGATGCAGCCCATCCCATGATGATTGCAGGACCGCAGCGTTTTGTACGGGTGACGACAGGGGAGATTGCGGCGACTTTGACGCTGGCTTATACGAACCCCAAGGACCCGAGCCGCTTTGCATCGGCTATCAGCAATCCGCCGGGCATCGCCACGGAACGTCCGTCGCTGGTGCTGAACGAATATGGCGCAGGCAGAGCCGCCTATTGCGCCGGAGGACTGGAGCAGATGACCTCCGATGATCATCGGCAGCTGTTTACGCAAGTACTGCGCCGTCTTGCCAACCGGGCATGGACCGCTTCTTCGGACGCCCCGCGGCCAGTCGAAGCCGTCTGGTACCGAGGTGGAGATTCTAACAGCCATACACTGCGAGTGCTTAATTATCAGGAATCTCTGCCGAATATCCCGGTCCGCAATATCGAATTCCGATTAAAATGGGAAGAATCGGCGGGTGCCCGAGTCCTTCTATTGCCGGGGGGAGAACGGCTGACGTCGTCGTATCGGGACGGCGAGCTTGTATTTACGCTGCCGGAACTGGAGACGTTCGCCATGGTGGCGATCGAAGAAGAGAACATGCTTGAGGAGGAATCGGCACTATGAATATCGGTGTAATTAATCAAATTCGCAATGGAGGCGATTGCTTCCGCCATGTAAAGGAATTCGGGCTTGACGTGTGCCAGTTGATGAGCTGGAACCCGAACGAAGCGACGCCGGAGCTGGCGAAGAGCGTCATCCGACACGCCGACGAAGCCGGAGTACGCATCTGCGCGGTATGGGCGGGCGTATCGGGACCAAGCGAGTGGAATTTCACCGGAGGACCGACGACGCTTGGACTTGTTCCGCCGCAATATCGCGAAATGCGAGTCAACGAATTGAAGCGCTGGGCCGACTTTGCCGCCATGATCGGCGCGCCTGCCATTATTACGCACTGCGGATTCATCCCGGAAAATATGACCGATCCGGAATATGAGCCGGTCGTGGGCGCGATTCGCGAGGTGGCGGAATATTGCCGGACGCTTGGACTGGAGTTCTGGTTCGAGACGGGTCAAGAGACGCCCGTCGTTCTGCTTCGAACCATTAAACGGGTAGGGACCGACAATCTGGGCATTAATTTCGATCCGGCGAATCTGGTCTTGTACGGCAAGGGCAACCCGCTTGATGCGCTTGACGTGATCGGCCCCTATGTTCGCAATGTGCATGTCAAGGACGGCTTCTATCCAACCGACGGCGAAGCGCTCGGTCGCGAGGTTCGCCCGGGCCAAGGCAAAGTGCGATTTCCCGAATTCGTCGCCAAGCTGGCGAGGAGCGGATTCGCAGGCGAATGGATTATTGAAAGGGAGATCGAGGGCGAAGAACAGGAGCGGGACATTCGCCAAACGATCGGCGATCTGAGGGCATGGCATGATTCGGCCCCATACTTATGAGCCAATCGCAAGTTAACGAAGGCCGATCAACATGAGAAAGAGGGGAAATGCGTCATGAAACTGTTGAATTACAACATCAACGGAGGTCTGAAACTCGGCATATCGACCCACGGGGGCGTGCTGGATATCGCAGCAGCCGCAGAGGCACTGTTACCTGGAACTACGGTACCGGATACGGCGTCCGAGGCTATTGAGGGCGGTACCCAAACAAGAGCCCTATTGGAATCACTGTTATCCAAGGCGTCTGCCGAAGATCGTCCCGAATGGTGGCTTAACGAAAAGGAACTGCTCCTTGGACCTTGCGTCGATTCGCCGAGCAAAATCATCTGTGTCGGTCTTAATTATCGACAGCACGCAATCGAGACGAATATGGACATCCCCGCGCACCCGGTCCTGTTTAACAAATTCGCCAACGCGCTGGCAGGCTGCGGGGAAGATATCCCTATGCCACCGGACAGCAAGATGATCGATTATGAGGCTGAATTGGCGATTGTGATCGGCAAGCGCGCCAAGAATGTATCCCGAGAGGACGCATTGGCTTACGTTTACGGATATTGTAATGCAAACGATCTTTCGGCAAGGGATTTTCAGCTTCGCACCTCCCAGTGGATGCTCGGCAAGAGCTGCGACAAATTTGCGCCGCTTGGCCCTTATTTGGTTACGTCCGATGAAGTCGGTGATCCTCAAGCATTGACCATCAAGTGCATCGTCAACGGGGAGATCCGCCAATCGTCAAATACGTCGGATATGATTTTCCGTTGTGACGAGATCGTCAGTTATATATCCCGCCACATGACACTCATGCCAGGCGATGTTATTTTAACCGGGACGCCCGAGGGCGTCATGATGGGATATCCGGAGGACCGCAGAATTTATCTGCAAGACGGCGACGTGGTCCAGGTGGAGATTGCCAAGCTGGGATCGATAACCAATCGTTTGATTGCGCATGCCTGATAAGGAATTTAATTAAAACAGGCCAATCGAAGTATGGTGAAAGTCGAAAAGGTACAGTCTCTCGTTTTTTGGAGAGCTGTACCTTTTATCCGAAATGCGGACTATTTGCAACGATTAACGGTCCTTTTGCTAAAGAATAATAGATTTGCAGGGGGTACACTGAAGAGGAATGATAGCAGTCTAAAAATCATTTATGAACGGGAGAGTGCTGAAAAATGAATTTCATGCTGACGGTCAAAGGCTCGATGCTGGACGGTTTCTACCCTGCGGGATGGGACATGGATAAAATCGACAGTTGTTGTTCGAACCCTCCAGAATCGATTGTTGAGCGGCAGCCCTTCTGGAATGAGAGATTTGTGCCGTTTTCTTGTTCCGACGTCGGCGAGCTTGATGTAAAAATGGGGCATGAGATTGCGGTTCAAATTCGCAAGAGCAAGGATCAGGGACGGAAAATCGCTTTTATTTTACCGGTTGGCCCAATGGGGATGTACAAATGGGCGGTCTACTTCCTAAAAGAATGGCAAGTAGATTGCAAGCATGTTTACGGGTTTAATATGGACGAATGGAGCGACGAAGAGGGAAGAACATTGCCGTCCGACAATCGGGGCTCTTTTCAATACGCAATGGAGCAAGCGTTCTACGGACCATTAGGCGAATACACCGTGCCTGAGGATCAGAGACATTTTGCGACTGCCGACATGCTGCCGACTTACGCGGAGAGAATTGCCGCTTTAAAGGCGGAAGGCGCTGAGCTCGTCACCGTATTTGGAATTGGCCGAATGATGCATATTGCCTTCTGGGAGCCGCATTTCGGCGGAGAGTTCAGCAATGATGCGGATTGGAGCCAAGCAACGCATAGAATTGCCGCACAGCTCCATCCCCTGACGATAGAACAAAATGCGATAACGAGCTTTAAAAGCCGGACAACGCTGGTGCCATGTCGGGCCAACACGATCGGACCGGGTTTATTCTTGCAATCCGACTATATCATTGGCGGCTGCGACGGGGCGCTGGGCCGAGGCATGCAATGGCAAGGGTTATCCCTGTGGACAACATTGCGCCATGGTCCGGACCGCTGGCTGCCATCGACATTTATGCCGACTTTACCGGGCAAGCTGTTTTTCTTAAAGGAGCTCGCCGGACCGCTTGAGGCCGATGTGAACTAAAAAAATCGAAGCAGGTCCTTGAACAACCCATAGATGACACGGATTTCAAGGGCCTGCTATACGTACACCATTCGCAATGCGTTAGCGTGGTTTTTGGATCACATCTTGGCGATAACCGTTTTCGCATATTCCGATGGGGACATGCCCGTGAATAGCTTGAAATGTCTCGAAAAGGTATGAACGCTGCTGTAGTGGAGGAGCTCGGATATTTCAGTAAAATTGTGGCGCTGCTCGCGAATCATTTGTTTGGCTTGATCGATCTTAAGTTTACGATAATGTTTCATGATGCTTTGTCCGGTTTGCGCTTTAAAGATCGTAAGCGCGTGACTCTTGCTTAAGTTAAACGTTTTATAAACTTGTTCAAGCCGAATTTCATCGAACACATGCCGCTCCATATAGTCGCACATTCGCTGTGCCAGCTCGGCTTCGCTTCGTTGTTTTGTCGTTCCCGACAACCGCTGCTCCTGTTTGGTCCGATCGTCATGCTCCCGCAAGCTGATCAGCAACATCTCCAAATAGAGTTTAATCAACTGCTCTGAACCGATTGGCGCATTTGGCCGTCTGTTCAGCGTATGATTTCGCGGATCGTCGAACGGGGGATAAAAAGCGGCAAAGCCGTTTTTAATAATTTGCGCCAGCATTTCCCGCTGACGGGTGTCCAGATTAAAAATTTTATTTTCAAAAAAAGCGATTTCCTTCGAGTGGCATACAAACGAAATAATAATGACGTTTGGCGCTATCTTTCTGTTGGCCCAAACGCCATGAAATTCGTTCGGTTTATGGAAGATGACATCACCCTGCTGCAGGCAGTATCCCTCCATATCGGCAAACACGTCGATCTCGCCCTTGTCTACATACACAAACTCCCAAAAGTCATGTTTCTCTCCTTCGAATTTAAAATTCTTTGAGAATTCGAAATAATGCAGAGATATAATGTCTTTCACTGTAAAAGACTCTTGAAGCCTGGTTCGCACGAAAGGGTCAGTTGCAGCTGACATGGGATTATGACCTCCGTTGACGTTCAATCTATCGTTCTATTATAACATGCTTAAGAGTGGACTAAATGCAACTTTTAAAGGTCTTTTTGCTAAAGAATAATAGATTTGCCGGGAGTACACTGGAGTAGGAGTTGCTGAAGCAGCATTTAGAATCAATCTACGGGAGGGAATAAGATGAACGTATTGGCAGTAGGTTGTCATCCGGATGATCTGGAGATCGGCTGTGGAGGCACATTGGCGAAGTTGTCGTCGCAAGGTCATAAGGTAACGATGGTTCATGTGGCCAATGGGGATAAAGGGCATAAGGTGATTCCCCAGGACGAGTTAATTGCGATTCGACGACTGGAAGCGCAAGCGGCAGGTTCCTTGATCGGAGCCGAAGTGATTAGCTTGAATGTGCCGGATTTGTTGGTCAAGGCGGATCATGACGAGCTGATTTTGAAGCTGGTCAAAGTGATTCGCGAGACGAAGCCGGATTATATCATTACACATCCGCCCGAAGACTATATGAAGGATCATATGGAGGTTTCCAAAGCGGTGTTCGATGCCAGCTTTTCGGCGACGGTTCCTCATTACAACAACGAAGAAGGACATGATATCCATCATAAAGTAGCGCCCATCTTTTATATGGATACATTGGCCGGAGTCGGCTTTCTGCCGACAGAATATGTGGATATCTCCGATCATATCGACGTTAAGATCGAGATGAACAACAAACATCAGAGCCAGATCAAATGGCTGTACGAACATGACGGAATCGATTTTTTGGATTTTGTAAGAACCGTATCCAAGTTTCGCGGACTACAATGCGGCAAGGCTTATGCGGAAGGCTTCACGAAGTGTCAGGCTTGGCCAAGATTGTCCGCTGAAAGGCTTCTGCCGTAAGAAAGTTGTTAAAGTCATACAACATCAACTTGGAATCAGCTATAACGGCGAATTGTATTTAACTGAAAACAGTGTGAGACGGAAGCCTTTGAAATCAATGATTTCGAGGGCTTTCTGTGATGTTTCGCACCCGATAGTTGCCAACTGGAACCAGTTCACTCTATTTGATTATCATGCTGGAATGATATAATAAATTTAGAATGAATGCGAGGAGGTCAATTGCATGACCAAAGGCAAACCGCATGATCTTACAGCCAAGGTTAAGGAACAGCGGGAAATCTATGATACGTCCGAGAGGTATGAGATCATTGAGGGAATCCGATACGAGTTTCTATCGTCCCCCAAATACGTTCACCAAAAGATTTTAACAAATTTTTATCTTGCTTTTCACGCTCCTTGTAGTCAAGACGGGGAAATCCTGCTCGCCCCAATGGACGTTCATTTCGACGATGAGAATATTGTCCAGCCAGATATCATTTTTATTGCCAATGAGAACCTTCACATTATTCGGGACGGATTTGTGTTCGGAGTTCCCGATCTGCTTGTAGAAATTCTGTCAGATAGTACGGGACGCAGAGATAAAACGATAAAAAAATCACTTTATGAGAAACACGGTGTTAAAGAATACTGGCTTGCCGATCCAATCTATCGTACGGTAGACCAATTTGTGCTGGAGAGCGGCAAGTACCGGTTGGAAGCAACGTTAATCGAAACGGACACTCTTCATTCGCATGCGGTTCCTTGTCTTGTCATCGACCTTGGAGCTATTTTCCCGGAAGACTATCGGCAATAAAGATTTGTCCGTTTTTCATTTAGCTGCTCCTCATCCTTCTCATTGATACACCCAAATCCCCGCCACCGTCATAACCGCAGGCAACGCGCCTTCGTCCACCGCAACATTGTCGTACCACCCGCCTACAGCGAGGTTCAGCACGGGATAGAAGGGTTGGTCGAACGGCATGACGCCCGCCTCCATGGCGCGTTCGGCATAACAATGGCCGTCTACGAGCCAGCGGATAGAACGTTCATCCCACTCCAAAACGTAGTCGTGGAACTCCGCGATCGAACCCTTGTCGAATGTATAAGAAAATTCGTCGAGACGCTTGTGATCCCAGTCCTTGCCGTAATGAAGCGTGCCTGACACTTGTTGGGGCAGCCGACCCCTGGCTTCTATAATGTCGATCTCGCCGGAAGCCGGCCAAGGACCGTAGGCCTGATCTTGCGGCAGAAGCCAGATGGCGGGCCACAATCCTTGTCCGACCGGCAGTCTAGCACGCGCGACGAGCTTGCCGTAACGGAAGGAGAAGTGATCCTTCGTATCGATTCGGGCGGATGTATAGGCGAAGGTTCGACCGTCCGAACTCTCAATCGTCTCGCGGCGCGCGCACAGATTCAGCCCTTCTTCGTCGATGTACAGATTCCCGGCGTGTCCCGTGTAGTATTGCCCTTCCCCGTTGCCCCAACCCGGCATTACGGCGTTGCCCTCATTGTCCAGCAGGTCGTTGCCGAGGCGAATATTCCAATCGCTCAGATCCGGGCCTCCCCCCGCAAAATCTTGCTGCCATATCAGCTTGTTCATCGTAAGAAATCCTCCCCTCGAATATTCTCAGCATACTCCATTCCCGCGCAAGATCAACGGAACCTAAAAAAATGGGATAGGGTCAAAAACGGTGGTCTTTTTTTTGCATGCCGAAATGCTTACGATGAAATGGAAGGGGGCAGCAATGTGATCCAATCCAAAACCGGTCAAATGAAAACGTTTTTAAAGCAGTGGCAGCTGCAAAGCATGGTGATCCCGGGCATCGTCTGGATGTTGATTTTCTGTTACATCCCCATGTTCTGGCTTATTATCGGATTTATGGACTACAGTATCGCTAAGCCTATGCTCCAGTCGCCGTTCGTAGGTCTCAAGCACTTCGAGGATTTCGTGACGGACGAGAGATTCTGGCGTTCCATCCGCAATACGCTTGGCATGAGCAGCATCAAGCTGGTGCTCGGCTTCTCGATTCCGATCGTATTTGCCTTGCTGCTCAATGAAATTCGAAGCCTTCGATTTAAACGAACGGTCCAAACGATCTCCTACTTGCCGCATTTTATCGCATGGACGATATTCGGCGGCATTATGCTGAACTGGCTGGGCGAAGGCGGCGTCATCAATCAACTGTTTATGGGACTCGGCATTCAGGAACGAGAGATTTTGTATAACAGCGACCCGAAGTACTTCTGGTGGATTACCTTTTTCTCCGACACGCTAAAGGAAACCGGCTGGAGCGCGATTATTTACATCGCGGCCATTGCGGGCATCGACCCTGCGCTGTACGAAGCCGCGGAGCTGGACGGCGCGAACCGCTGGCAGCGCATGTGGCATATTACGATCCAGAGCATACGACCGACCATCGCGATCCTGTTTATTCTCGCCGTTGCGGGCATTCTCGGCAGCAACTTCGATCAGATCTTTATGCTAAAAAACAATATGAACATGAAGATGGCGGAAAGTCTGGATTTGTACATCTACAACATGGGACTGGTATCCGGACGACATTCCTTTTCGACGGCCGTCTTGTTTGCCCGTTCCATCGTGGCGCTGGGGCTGCTGTTCCTGGCGAACTACTCATCCAAAAAACTAACCGGCGACAGCATCTTTTAGAAATGTAGTTCAAAAAGTCCGCTAACCGAACTTTTTGAACATGAATTTTAAATTGGAGGCAGTACCATGAACACTAGAAGAATACGCCGTTTCGGCATGTTCGAGGTCGTTAATACCGTGCTGATGATAGCGGTATGTTTCATTACGCTGTATCCCATGTGGTTCGTGTTCGCCAACTCGCTGAATTCGCCCGAGCACGCCACGCTGGGCACGGTCAACTGGATTCCGAAAGCGATATCGTTCGACAGCTACCGAGTCGTATTCAGCAATGAAAATATGATGAACGGCTTCTATATCACGACCATGCGGACCGTCATAGGGACAGCCGCCCATGTGCTCTTTACCGCTATCGTGGCGTATGGCTTAAGCAAGACCAACTTGATTGGCCGCAAGATTTATATGAAGATCGCTCTGATCACCATGCTGTTCTCGGGCGGACTGATTCCGACCTTCATTTTGATGACGAAGCTGGGCTTGTACGACAACTTCTGGGTATTTATCATTCCCGCGATGTACACGTTTTTTAACATGGTCATCTTCATGAGCTTCTTCCGCACGATTCCCGACAGTTTGGAGGAATCCGCGAAGGTGGACGGCGCTTCCGATTACGGCGTATTGTTCCGCATCGTGATGCCGAACAGCATGGCGGTTATAGCGACCATCTCGCTTTTCTCCGCAGTCTATCACTGGAACGACTATTATCAGGGCGTCATCTATATTCGAACGCAGGAGCTTCTGCCGCTGCAGACCATGTTGTTCAAAATCATCGCGGAAAACTCCATGTCCTTCATGCAGCAGCAAGCGATGGCGCAATTCGGCGCCAGGCTGCCGGGCAATTCGATCAAGTTCGCTTCGATGATGGTGGCCACTTTGCCGATACTATTGTTTTATCCGTTCATCCAGCGCTATCTGGTCAAGGGCGTCATGATCGGAGCTATCAAAGGGTAAGTGCCGTGCGTCTGTCCATGCTTGGATTCAGGGGGCGTATGGATCAAATAAAATATACAGATGACAGAAGAAGGGATGATCAGAAGATGAACAAAAGCACCATAAGAAAAAGCACGGCCCTGGTATTGTCCGCGCTTATGCTGGGCCTGGCCGCCTGCACGAACTCCGGGAACGATCCCGCGCCGACTTCACAGCCGGATTCCAGCACGCAGCCGGAGGCTACTCCCGCGGAGACGGCGCTGAACCCCGACGAACCCGCATGGAGGCTGGACACGAGCCCGGTCGAATTAAGTTGGTTCGTAGGCGCGTCCTGGTATCCGCATAGCTGGGGAGAGAGCTTGAATTCCAAGTATATTACCGAGAAAACAGGCGTTAAAGTCAATATCGAGGTTCCGTCGGGCGATGCAAACGAACATATTACACTCATGATGACTTCCGGCAAGCTGCCTGACCTCATCAGCATGGGATCATGGGAAACTGCCGTCAAAAAGCTGTGGGAAGGCGATCATGTCTATGCTTTAAACGAGCTGGCGGATCAATACGATCCATACTTTTTTAAGGTGGCCGGCGATGGCGCGCTCAAGTGGTACCGTCAAGCGAACGGCAACACGTATGGCATTCCGAATGATTCCTACAGCCCTAATCTGATGCACGAGACCGGCATGACGGCCGCGAACCAAACGTTCCTGGTGCGCAAAGATCTCTATGAGGAAATGGGCAAGCCGGATCTGTCTACGCCCGATGGTTTCCTTGGCGCGCTTCAAACGATCAAGGATCAATACTCCGAGTACAAAGGCCAGGCCATCAGTCCTTTCTTCGCGCAAGGCAATGTTCCTTATGGCATGACGGAATATTTGCAGAACCTGTTGGCCGTTCCGCATGAGAAAGATGGCAAAGTCTACGATCGGATAACCGATCCCGATTACGTGAACTGGCTTAAAACGTTCCGCACCGCTTACGAGCGCGGACTCATCAACGTCGATTTCCTCGTGGACTCCGATACGCAGGTGGAGGAGAAAACGAACAACGCCCGCTATTTTATGATGGTTCGCGAATGGAACGGCATGGCGGCCGTAAACCCGATGCTGGCCGCAAGCGCCAACCCGGATTCTTATTATATTGCCGTAGACGGACCGCAGAACAGCAAAGGCGACAGCGCGAAGCTGTTCCCCGGCAATATGGACGGCTGGATGGTTACGATGATCAGCAAATCCGTCAAAAATCCCGAACGCGCCATCCGCTTCCTGACGTACTTGGCCAGCGAAGAAGGACAATTGGACCTGTTCCTCGGCAAAGAAGGCGAAACATGGGATTCCACAAGCGGCAAGCCGCAATTAAAGCCGGAGCTGGTCGAGCTGCTTAGCTCCGATATCGAGAAGCTGGAGAAGGAATACGGCGTGATGGATACGTACTGGATGATGCGCAACCCCGTCATTATTAACCAATGGAGACCGGAGAAGTCGCCCGTCATTAAGCAAATGGAGGACTTCGCAAACGCCCAGGCCGATATTGACAGCGGTATCTACAAGGGGCTGGATCCGCTCGGCGATTCCGAAGTTGCGGTGGCTTGGTCTCGCATCGCCCAAAACTGGGAGGAGGTCCTTCCTGAGCTGATTACGGCCAAGGACAATACCGCTTTCGATAAAATATTCGAAAGCTTCCTGTCCCGCCGCGACAGCTACGGCTTCGCGCAGGTCATGGAGCATCGCCAAGCGGAGCTGGATGCGAGAAAAGCGAAGATGGCGGAATAAGGGTTCCTATTTATTGCCGGCTGCCGGGGAGGCAGCCGGTATTCCCCGCTTTCCAACTATGATATATTACTGAGGTGGGGAGGACATCCAAATGAAGGCCGTAAGCATAAAAATAAGGAAAATCTATCGCAATTCCAGCATCTCGCAAAAGCTGTTTCTGGCGTTCAGCGTCATGATCGCCATACCGGCGATTGTCGTATCTTTTTTATTTATCCGCGTGCAGGAATCGCAGTTATACAAGGAAGCGATGTCCGCCGGTAACGGCCATGTCTCACGGATGAGCGAACAGCTGCGGTCCAGAATGGGCATACTTGAAAACGCTTCCTCTACCGCGCTTACGCAGAAGTCTTTTATCGATTTTATCCATTCCAACATGCTCGGGGACGGACTTCGTCTTGTAAAATTCAGGCAGAATCAGTTCGAGCAGATGCATAATATTATCCAGAGTAACGAAATGATCAGCGAGCTCAGCTTTTACGTCGACAATCCGAACGTGCATGAAATTTGGCCGGAAATCTATCATTACGACAAGTTCTGGCCGCAGCAATACTGGACCCGGCTTCGTGATGAGGGAGGATCCTCTTACCAATTGTTTGCCTTTAAGGACGGCGAGCACACATTATCCTATTATCGCCTTGTTCGTCTGCAGGGTCAGGGCGGAAAACGTCCTACAATAATGGAAATTCGGTCGGAGCATCGCGTTTTTTTTGAAGGAATGCTAGAGGAGACGGGGGGAGACTTTTTTTCCGTAGTCATGGACGGAAGAGATCCCGGTCGCTTCGTCTACAATCCTCAGCATAAATTTTCGCTCCAAGCCGGTGATGAGCTGGGCGACATCCTGGGCGGTATTCATCGGCAGCTGGACGTTCTGCAGAGTCAGGAGCCCATCAAGGTTTATGTCGGCGACCATGCCTATTACGCCTTATATCGTTATATCGCACCGCTCAATGCCTATGTCGTGGATATTGCCTCGCATCAGGATCTGATGAAAGGACCTCGCAACTGGTATTTTCTTGTGGTGGCGGTAACGCTGCTCGTCCTGCTGCTTATGCTGCTGCTCGTATCTCATACGACGAGGCGTATTTTCCGCCGGATGGACCGGGTGCTGATCTCCATGCGCAAGGTTCGCAGGGGACAGTTGGACGCGAAGATCGATCTGGGCCTCGCTGCCGGAGATACCGGCGACGAGATCGACGAGATGGCCATCAGCTATAATAATATGCTGGACGAGATCAAGCAGTTGATGACCCAGGTCGTCGACAAGCAGCTGATTGCCAAAAACGCGCAGCTTCACTCCTTGCATTCGCAGATCAACTCGCATTTTTTGTACAACGCGCTGGAGTCCATTCGGATGCTGGCAGAGGTGCGGCGGGAACCCGCGATCGCAGACGCCCTGGTATCATTGGGATCGCTCATGCGTTACAGCATGATGTGGCGCAATGATACGGTGGCCTTAAGCGAGGAGCTTGCCAATATCCAAAGCTACGTCGGGTTTATCAACTTCATGGAGGGCGGAAGCATCGCGCTGTTATCCGACATTCCAAATGAGCTGACGCGGTATGCCATTCCCAAGATGTGCATGCAGCCTATCGTCGAAAACGCCGTGCATCATGGAGCTCCGAGAGGGGGCAGCTTGACCATCGAGATCAGCGCCCGGGTGGAGAACGACAGCATGCTGGTCATTCGGATTCGGGATGATGGAGGCGGAGTCGATCCGGACATACTGGCGGGCTTGCAGGCTGTACTGGAGGGCGAATCGGATACGCCTATCGTTGCAAGCAAGAATGGTCTTGGTCTCGAGAACGTGCACAAACGGCTGCAGCTTCATTACGGCCGGGGCAGCGGCCTCCGGATCGACAGCGAGCAAGGGGCTTACACCTGCGTCACGATTACATTGCCTTGGGCAAACGCCAATCTTGGAGGGTGGTAACCGATGATCTCTATTTTGATCGTGGATGATCAAAAGCATATACGCGACGGTCTGCAAGCCATGCTGAGCCAATTCCCTCTTGGCCTGGAGCAAATTTTTACCGCTGGCAACGGATTGGAGGCGTTGCAGTTGCTGCGCGAACACAGCATTGGGCTCGTCATTACGGATATCCGGATGCCGGATATGGACGGTCTTACGCTGATGGAGCAATGCAAGGAGGAACGGATTCGGGCCGATTTCCTCATCATTAGCGGATATAGCGACTTCGCCTATGCGCAGAAAGCAATCGGGCTGGGTGCCAAAGGATATTTGCTGAAGCCCGTGAAACGAGAGGATCTGCAGAAGTCGGTAGAGCATGTGCTGCAGGAGGTTTCGACAAGGCAAGCTCTCTCCCGCAATATGAGGCAAGTATCCAGACGGGCCAGAGAGACGGATCGCAAGGAGTTGTATATGTTCATGCAAGGGGCGGTCTATGATGACAGCTGGATAGCCGAGACGGAGGAGCAGAACTCGGAGCTCTGGCGGCAATACCGGCTGTGTCTGCTGCGAGAGGAGCTCTGGATAAACCAGCCGGGAGCCGTCAGCGCCCATGGTATGGAGTCCATTGCGTACGGCGTATATGGCAAGCGAGGGTGTTTGCCTTTGCAGCATCGTCCGCATCTGATTCTCGCGGTTGACGCGGGCATCGAACCCGGAGCGTTGGCAGCTGCGCTTAAGGGCGGAGGCATCGATGCCGTTGCCGTGATGACGGGACCGCGGCAAGGGTTGAAGGAGCTGCCGGATAGTTATTCGGCGCTTATGGAGCTGCATCGCCACAGCTATCTGTTCCCGGACAAACGTTGTCTGACGCCGGCTCATATCGAGGGATTGGAGCAGCATTGGCAGCTGCCGTACGAAGAGATTTATGCCTTATTCCAACTTGTCGGCACAAAAAACAGCGGCCAAATCGCCGACGGCATATCCGGATTATTCCACAAGAGCGTCTTGCAGCGTTACCACATTCGTTACACGCAGCAGCTATGCCGCGCCATGGTGGAGATGTTGGACGAATACGAGCGCGTCATCCGTCCCTACCTGGGGGAGGAGGCGCTGGATATCGATTGTCTGCGCAATCTGTTCGACTATCCCGGCATCCGCGATTATATCGGGGCGCTCCAGCAGCAGCTGCTTCGGCTCAACCAGTTTTATTACGAATTCAAGTGCAGCTACCGCAATACGCAGGATCTTAACGAAGCTATTCGTTACATTCACGAGAACTACCATAAGCCGCTGGATCTCGCGATGGTATCCAATCACGTGTCCTTGAATTACGCTTATTTTTCGAATCTGTTCAAGAAAAACGTGGGCAAAGGGTTCGCGGAGTATCTCCGCGACGTTCGTCTGGATAAAGCGCGGCGGCTGCTCGCCGATACCGAACTCAAAATCGTCGAGGTGGCCGACATGGTGGGCTACGAAAGCTATAAAAGCTTTACAAGGACGTTCCGCGACGTGATGGGCATGCAGCCAACGGAATACCGGCAGCAGATCCGGCGGAAGCAGGGAAAGGAAGAAGAGTTTCGGGATACGGCGCTGTGACGAGCCACGAAGAAGGCGCGCAATCGGCTAATGAATAAATAACAGATCGGTCAAACAGCGACATGTTGGGTCATGTCGCTGTTTTGGTCTTATTTCAACACGTCCGGCAAGCTATCCATAATGTCCTGCATCGAGAATGAAAGACAAGACAGAGTAGGGGAACTGACAGGATCGTCTTGGGCGAATACATTGGCGAGCGAATAAGCGCGTGTATCCCGATCCAGAAGGTATTGCTCCAGGAAGCAACTCGAGTGGTTCACGATCCAGTATTCCGGTATGCCGTGCCTTGCGTAGCTGATCATCTTGAACAGCTTGTCCCGCTTCGCCGTAGACGGCGACAAAATTTCCACGACGATATCCGGAGGACCTTCGATACCCTTAGGCACCAGCTTATGCAGATTGCTCCGCAGCAAAATGACCAAATCAGGTTGGCGCACTTCCTGTTCGGAGAGGATAACGTCGAGCGGTGCACACAGTATAATAGCCTCATTGTCGCATGTGCGGGATATTCGCTTCTGAATCTCAAAGCTCACCAACTGATGAATACTGCCCGGCCCCGGGCTCATTAAATCCAGGCGGCCGTCTACAAGCTCATAGCGGTTGCCGTCATCGAAACCGGCGTAATCGTCATAGGTTACGTTGTCTTCGCGCAGCAAATCCCTGTTTTTATTGCGGCTCATATTGTGCCCTCCAATCTCGCGGCGAATGTTTGTTCCTATTATAACACGGATTCTCCAAGTTCTAAATATCGACTGCTCTTCTCCAGATGAAACCGCACAATGAGCAAGGTTGTCCAAAATGCCAAAAAATTGGGTTATAACAAAAACAATTGTACCTTTAAGCCCAATTGGCGATTCGATAGAATGAAGATACATCAAAATTGAAAGCGGTTTCCGAACTCAACCCCCAGCTTTTTCCGCCCACGTCCCAGGAGCCGCAAGCCTCAAGAGAGCGAGCTTGCTCTATCCGACAGCCGAACCGAATAGCGGTCGCACGGGAGGTGTTCCATCGATTAGTTAGAGCTTGGTCCCATTAAAGATTGTTCAAAAGTCCGCAATAAGGCCAACTGGCAGAACGGAGAAATGACTAATTTATTGAGGAGGCAATTATGAAATTATTCCGCAATTCGGAGAATCGGTATATGCAAAGGGTCCTGAGCCTTATACTCGCAATCGTGATGATCGCTGGCATGAGCCTTATGCCGGTATCGAAGGTAGAAGCCGCGACGACGGTAAGCTCCATGGCTTACTTTTCGTCTGCGGATGGTCCGGTTATTACAAAATCGGGAGTCGGGCAGGCCAGCTACGGCTTCGTCATGCCGATCTTTAACGGCGGCGCCGCAACATGGAACGATGTATCCGCTGACGTAGGCGTTAAGGTGAAGGTGGGCGGCAACTGGGTTGATATCGACAGCGTAAGCGGCTTTGTCTACAACCAGAACTGGGGACATTGGAGCGACGGCGGGGCAAACGGCTATTGGTTCACGCTGTCGCAGACAACAGAGATTCAGCTACATTCCAAAGCAAACAGCGGAGTTACGCTGGGTTATACCCTTCAATTCCAAAACGTCAACACGACGACCATTACCTCCATGACGCCAACGCAAGGTCCGCAATTAACCGCAGGGTTCACGGGCGGAGCGGGATTTACGTACCCAGTTTTTAACAATGATCCCGGGATCATCTATCAGGCCGTAGCCGACGATCTTAAGGTATACGTCAAACCCGTTAACAGCAGCACTTGGATCGACATCGACAACAATGCGGCCAGCGGATGGATCTACGACAGCAACTTCGGACAGTTCACCGAAGGAGGGGGCGGATTCTGGTTCACGGTGACGGAATCCATCAACGTGAAGCTGGAATCCGTCAGTTCATCGGCCAGTCTGATCTACACGATCACCTTTAATCAGCCTGTCCGGAATTCGTACGTCATCTCCGCTTATGATGGCACAACCTATACGGCTGACAACAATGGCTCCATCGGGATCCCGCTGCCCAAAATCGACGGCGGGGCGCCTATCGGCACCGAAATTGGCAAGTTCGTTTACCAGATCAACATAGGAGGCCAGTGGGTCGATATGTCGAACTCCGGTCAAAGCGGATTCGTCTATTCCGGCAACGGCTACAATAATATGTCGGACGCCAATCAGTGGGGATATTGGGCCGACTACATCTACGGTCTGTGGTTCCAGCCGATCCAAACCGATATGCAGATTCGAATCGGCTATCCGTTAAATGGACAGACGGGCGGCAGCGTCGGCAGCAACTTCGTCTACTATACGTTAATCGGCAATCCTAACGCACCTCGTCCGGACGTCTCCGATCATGATGATGTAGCCATCGGAACGCCAACCGATCCGGCTATCAGCGGAATGAACTTGATCTGGCAGGATGAATTCAGCGGAACGGCGCTCGACACGAACAAGTGGAATTACGAAACCGGTTATTACATCACAAACGATCCGAACAGCTGGGGCTGGGGCAACGCGGAACTGCAGCATTACACGAACAGCACGCAAAACGTATTCGTGCAGGACGGAAAGCTGAATATTCGCGCTTTAAACGATGTCAGATCATTCCCGCAGGATCCGAACCGATACGCGCAATATTCCTCAGGCAAAATCAATACAAAGGATCATATGACGCTGCAATACGGCCGGGTCGACATTCGCGCGAAACTGCCAACCGGCAACGGCCTGTGGCCGGCTCTCTGGATGCTTCCGGAGGATTCCGTTTACGGCGCGTGGGCCGCGTCAGGCGAGCTTGACATTATGGAAGCGAAGGGCCGTCTGCCGGGTACGACGAGCGGTGCCGTTCACTTCGGCGGTCAATGGCCGGTGAATCGGTATATTGCCGGCGAATATCATTTCCCGCAAGGCCAGACGTTCGCCAGCGATTACCATGTCTATACGATGATTTGGGAAGAAGACAACGTAAAGTGGTACGTGAACGGCGAGTTTTTCTTTAAGGTCTCCAGGGAGCAATGGTATTCCGTGGCAGCCCCGAACAATCCGAACGCGCCGTTCGACCAGCCGTTCTATCTTATTATGAATCTGGCAGTCGGTGGTCACTTCGACGGCGGTCTGACGCCATCTCCGTCCGACATACCGGCGACGATGCAAGTGGATTACGTACGCGTTTACAAGGAAGGCGACGGCGGCGGCAATCCCGGCAACGTAGACGTAACCGGCGTCACCGTTACCCCGTCTTCGGCGCAAGTGCAAGCGGGACAGACGGTGCAGTTGAGTGCGGCCGTAACGCCATCGAACGCAACGAATAAGGCCGTCAACTGGTCCGTTGCCAACCCCGCGGTCGCGACCGTAAACGGAAGCGGCATTGTGACGGGTGTCGCCCCAGGTACAACGATCGTTACGGCGACCACGGCCGACGGCAATAAAACGTCGGTGTCGGCCATTACGGTAGTAGCGCCGCCGCCAACGACCTACATCATCGGCGATGCCGTTCGAGGGATCAAAAAGACGGGCAACAACCTGCTGTTCTACGTCAACGGAGCCACATTCGCAGACCTGCACTACAAAGTGAACAACGGCGTTCAGCTCAACGTGGCGATGACCTCTATTGGCAACGGCAACTATACGTATGCGGTCAATAACCTGCAGCAGGGGGACGTCGTGGAATACTTCTTTACCTACAACCCCGGGCAAGGCGCGCTGGATACGCCATGGCAAACCTATGTGCACGGCGTGACGCAGGGTACGCCGGAGTAAGGGAGATGATCAATCCCGATATCGGCGCCGAATCTTAATCGAAGCTGGCCTGCAAACATGCGGGCAATGGAACTGGTAGAAAGTTGAACATGATCAGGCAGCTCATCGCGTGCTGCTGAAGGTAAACGGCATCCTCTTGCCATGCAGGAGGGGCCGTTTATTTTTTTATTGATAGATTTCGGATGTTTTCTAAATTCGGTGGGATATAAGTGTGCAACGGGGAGGGCTATAATAACAACTATATTACGAAATCATGAAGCTGGAGGGGACATCATTGAACATTACCAGACATGCCGAAAACCCGATTGTCGTACCGGGCCTGTACGATTGGAGATTGGCAACCGTATTCAATCCTGCCGTTATTAAAGATAATGGGAAAACCTACATGATCGAAAGAACGGCGGGTTCGCTTACGCCTTGCAAAAACTATTTGGGCCTGCTTGAAAGCACGGACGGCGTCCACTTTACCCACGTCGTCGATACGCCGGTGTTAACGCCGGACGAGCTCGGTTTCCCATACGGCAGCGTACAGGATCCGCGTATGGTCAAGATCGAGGATACGTTTTACATGACGATTGCGCTTCGTCCTTGCGCTATGAACTACTATCCGACGGGAACGGGCATTCCGGAGCGTTCCATCCCAACGTACCCTGAAGGCTGGGGAGAAGAGGAAGGCCATTGGCTGACTCGTTCGATCCTGTTGTCCTCCAAGGATCTGATTCATTGGGAGTATGTGTCCACAACGACGCCGCTTGAGATCAACGACCGAAACAACATCCTGTTCCCGGAGAAAATCAACGGCAAATACGCGCTGCTCCGCAGACCGGAAGAATATATCGGAGAAGAGTACGGCACCGAGCAGGCGGCAATCTGGATTTCGTATTCCGACGACCTGAAAACGTGGGAGGATCCGGTGTTGTTCGCGAAAGCGGAGCAAGAATGGGAAATGAAAAAGATTGGCAGCTCGACACCGCCAATTCGTACGGAGCAGGGATGGCTTCTGTTCTATCATGGAGTCGATCAGCAAACGGTATATCGGCTTGGCGCGATGCTGCTTGATCTGGAGGATCCGACGAAAATTTTGGCTCGTACTTCGAACTTTATTATGGAGCCGGAGACGTATTACGAGAAATTCGGATACCAAATTCCGAATGTCATCTTCCCGACCGGATGTGTGCTGGATGAAGGGATTCTGCACATTTATTATGGCGTCACGGATACGGCCATTGCGCTTGCGACCGTGCCTCTCGATGAGATGCTTGAACATCTGCTTGAACCATCGAATCGAAAGTAACTAACATAATACAGGATAAAATCGAAGAATTTTGGGATATTTCCGATTATTAAGATTTTTTATAATGGAAGTATAGATCAATTGGGCGCCCCGATTACTGATCTTCACAAATAAAGCGATTACAAATATGGAAAGAGGGTTAAAAATGGCTCATTCAAACTTCAAAAAAAGAACTCTTCTTGTTTCGCTGGCAGGATTAATGGCTGTGTCGACTGCGGCATGCGGCAATTCCGAAGAAAACAACGCAAGCGGCGGCTCTAAAACGGAAACGGTTACGTTAACGATGATGCATCCTTGGACAACGCCTAACATCGACAACGATGTGTATAAGGCGCGAATCGAACAGTTCCAGAAAGATCATCCGGAAATCGTAATCAAAACCGATGAAGTCCCTTCCGCTCAATATAAAACCAAGCTTCGCACGCTCGCGGCAGCCAATAACCTGGCGGATATTAACGTTGTGTGGCCCGGAGCAGATTTGGCGCCGCTTGTAGAAGGCAGTTTGCTTGAGCCGATCAACGGTCTGATGGATAACTGGAAAGAAATTTTGCCGGAGAGCGCGCTCTCGCCATTTAACGTAGCCGATCAGCAATACGCAGTTCCGACGAAGCAAACATTTGTTGATATCGTTTATTACAACAAAGAGATGCTGGCAAGCGTAGGTTACGACGCATTCCCTACCACTTATGCCGATTTCATCGAACTGGTGAAAAAGCTGAAAGCGGCGGGCTTGACGCCGATCTCGCTCGGCAACAAAGAACAATGGCCATTGCAGTCCTCGATTCTGTCTATCGTCGGCGACCGTTTTACGGGCAGCGATTTCCTGGAGAAGGTAATGAAAGGCGAAGCGAAATTCACAGATCCTGAATTTGTCAGCGCCATCTCCGTTATCGATGAGCTCGCCAAGCTGGATGCCTTTAATACGGATGCGAACAACATGGACTCGGTACAAAGCCAGGACTATCTGATCCAGGGCAAAGCGGCTTTGCATATCACGTCCTCGACTGTGGATGCGCGCGTGCGCATCAATAATGAACAAGGCGTCAAATTCGGCATCGCGCTGTTCCCAAGCGTAGAGGGCGGCAAAGGCGATCCGGCCAAAAGCGCCGGCGTCGTTCAGTACGGCATCGCCATCAAAAGCAAGCTGGACGAGCGTAAAAAAGCGGCTGCCGAAGAATTTATGAAATATTTCGTAAGTGAAGATTTATACAAAGACTTGATCAGCAACGGCGTTGTCGTTCCCGCAAAGGTCGACGTTCCGGAGGATGCAAGCCCGTATCTTAAAGAAATGCTTGAATTGACGGGTAAAGGAACAGCGCCTGTATTCGACAGCATCATTCCGACTCAGGTTGTCAGCGTCATTCAGAACGGCTTGCAGGCTCTGACCGTAGGTCGCGGAACGCCGCAGGAAGTCGCGCAGGATACGCAAGCGGCAATGGACGAATACAACAAAAAATAAGCTTTGAATGTCAGGTTTGAGGCAATGACAGAGAAAACCCGGGTTCCGGGTTTTCTCTGTATAGAGCCGAGGAAAAGTTAGCAGACTTTTTGAACTACCACATAAAATGAAAGTTCAAAAAGTTCGGTTCTCAGTACCGAGAAGATTGAATGAAGCTAGAAACTGAGTATCGGAGCGTAGCAGAGCTACGTGAGAAACGGAAGGTTCGGCTGAATTCAATATTCGACGTCGAATATGCTTCATGTAATACTTCGTAATGGGAAGCGGACTTTTTGAACTACCTCTGAAGGGAGAATGATGGATGCATACGCTTAAACGGAGCAAGCTGGCCATCTTTATCGGATTGTTTCCAGCCCTCCTTATCTACCTGGGAATTGCCATCGTTCCAATCGGAATTTCCTTTTATTATTCGCTTATGGATTGGAACGGAATCGGCGCCAAAGAATTTGCCGGATTCGACAACTACGTGAGAATGTTCAATAGCGATACGTTTTGGCTTTCGGTTAAAAATAATATCGTCATTATGATTACGGGCCTGGTCGGTCAACTGCCGTTAGGCCTTCTGATGGCATTGCTGCTCAACAAAGGCCTTAAAGGTTCGGGTTTTTTCCGTACGGTTGGCTTTATGCCGGTCGTAATCTCTTCGGTTATGGTCTCGCTCATTTGGGGGATGATCTACAACACGGAGTTCGGTTTGCTTAATAATTTCTTGAAGTTCGTGGGGCTCGAGAGCTGGCAGCAGAATTGGCTTAGCGATCCCAAGTGGTCGATTCTGTCCATCAGCATCGCCTACATCTGGCAGAACGTCGGCCTATATATGGTCATGTTCCTTGCCGCTCTTCAAAATATACCCGACGAAGTCAACGAAGCGTCGGAGCTGGACGGAGCGACGGGGCTTAAGCGGACCTGGTTCATTACGCTTCCCATGATTCGAGCCACGCTGATGGTCACGATCGTGTACAGCATCAGCAACTCCTTCCGCGTGTTCGACCTTATCCAGGTTTTGACCGGAGGCGGTCCGGCGCATCAAACCGAGGTTATGACGATCCATATGTATTCCAGCGCTTTCGTCAATTTGGAGTATGGGTATGGAAGCGCGGTATCGATTATGATTCTGTTGTTCAGCTTGGTCGTGATTACGATTGCAAACCGGCTCGGCAAGGAAAAGGCATAGGAGGGAGGAGCAATCGTGAAACAGAGATCTCCATTATTCAAAATATTCGCTTACGTATTTTTAGGTTTGTTCGCTATTATGAATCTGGTCCCTATCTTCTGGATGATCATCAACTCATTTAAGACGGAGCAGGAATATGCAGCGGATCCGTTTTCCTTCCCGACGGGTATCGAGCTTTCGAACTACGTGAAGGCTTGGGATATCGCCAATATGGACACTTATTTTATTAACAGCTTCCTGATTACGTTTATTTCGCTTATCGTGACCGTGTTTTTGGGCGCGCTTGCGGCGTTTTTCTTATCCCGATTCGAATTTAAGCTGCGCGGATTTACGTATGCCTTGTTCTTGCTCGGCATGTTGGTTCCGATCCATGCAACCTTGATTCCGATCTTCCTTATCATGCAAAAACTGAGCTTGATCGATACCTATTTCTCGCTCATTCTACCTTATACGGCTTTTCACTTGTCGCTCACCGTCTTTATTCTGGAAGGTTTTATGCGCGGCTTTCCGAAGGACATGGAGGAGTCGGGCATCATGGACGGCGCGGGCATCTTCCGGATCTTTTGGTCCATCATTTTGCCCCTTACGCGTCCCGCGATGGCAACCGTCGTTATCTTGAACTTCATCTACAACTGGAACGAATATCTATTCGCTTTGGTTTTGATCACGTCCAACAGCCTCAAGACGCTGCCGCTTGGCCTATCCAACTTCGTTGGCTTGGAAACAGCGAATTATACGCTTCAGATGGCTGCGTTAACGATTGCTTTTATCCCGATTGTCGTGTTCTATCTCCTGTTGCAGAAGCAATTGGTTACGGGCATGACGGCCGGCGCGGTAAAAGGTTGATTCGTTATTCCACATAGATGTACAATATGTCCCACAAGGTTAAACGCTAGGGCGTGTATGCATACACGCCCTAGAACCGGCAGCTAAGGAGGCGCATCATGACAATGGGCAGAAGAAGTTGGGCAAGGCTGAGCTTGAGGAAAAAAGCGCTCATCATCTTTCTGTTGTTCGTGATTTTGCCTACAGTCGGTGTCGGCGTTATTGTCCAATACAACTACCAGCTCGTTTTGCGAGAACAATATATAAGCGCCATCCAACGTAATTTGGACAATGTCACCAGCCAGCTGTCCGAACAGACGAAGATGGTGACGGATATGGCCGACTACCTGATCTTAAGTCCGGATATGCGGCAATATTTGCGGACCTCTCCGCCTCTCGGCGATCAACAGAAAGCAGACTTGAAAAACGATATCGAAAACTTCCTGACCTTCCAGTTGATGTCCAAAAGTTATATCCGATCCATTGAGATCGTCGGAAACAACGGCAATTCCATCGGGATGGGCGAGCCGTTTACCGGCGATGAAAGCGGTTGGCAGGTTCAAGCCATAGCCAAAAAGGGCGGCTTGTTCTGGACGCAAGGTTATGCCTTGGAAAGCGCCTGGTACGGTCAGGTTAACGTGTTTTCGTTGATAAGAGTGCTCAACTCCTATGTCGATATCACGCGGCCGCTAGGCTTGCTGACAATCCGGCTGGACGAGCAAAGCATGGTGTCCGAGCTGGAGAAGGGCATCCTGAATGATTCATCCGGCCAGGTTTATCTATTGGGTGCGGAGGGAGAGCTGCTTCTCGCTTCGAATGATCAGACGCCTCAAGATTACAAGCCTTATGCCGAACAAATCAACGAGCTAGCCCGGGGCAAGCGAAGCTTTAGCACGGTCGAAGTAAACGGCGAGCCTCACATGACGCTTTATCATCGAATGCCCATAACGGATTGGACGATCGTCGCGATGATCCCCGAGTCGCATATCTCCGAACAATTCCGAAGCGCGGAATGGATGATGACAGCGATATTGGCGGCTATTATCGTATTGGCTTTGGCCGCTTTTTACGGCTTTAATTATATGATCATACGGCCCATATTAAGGTTGAAGAAGGAAACGGTTCGCGTTGCAGGAGGCGACTTCAGCGTAAGGGTTCCGGTGGAATCGCAGGATGAGATCGCGGACTTGAATCGGAAGTTTAACGCGATGGTCGGTACGATCGAAGAGCTGATCGAGCATAAGTACAAGCTGGAGCTGAACGAAAGAGAGTCTGAGCTCAAGCTGCTCCAGAATCAGATCGATCCTCATTTTCTGTATAATACGCTGGATATGATCCGCTGGACGGCAAGATTGGAGAAAGCGGACAAGTCGAGCCGTCTGATCGAAATGTTGTCCAAATTTTTCCGGGCTCGGGTTGGGAATAATCAACATCAGACTACGCTCGCCAAAGAAATGGAGTTTGTACAGGCCTACTTATTCTTGCAGCAGTACCGATTGGGCGACAAGCTGGCGTACAAGTTGCATTTGGAAGCCGAGATCGAGGAAGCGCCAACGCTAAGGGCCTCGATCCAACCGTTGGTCGAGAACTTTTTCAAACATGGGGTGGACAAGTCAAAGCCTGTCCATATCGTCGAAGTTATCGCCTATCGGCATGAGGAAGATATCTGGGTGGACGTCTCGGATAACGGGAAGGGAATGACCCCTGAACGCAAAAAAGAAATCATAGAGGCTATACAAGGAAGTCATTCGCTAGAACCGATGATGGGCAAGCGCGGCGCTTTGCACAATATCCATGAGCGGATGACGATTTCCTTTGGCCAGCAGTATGGCTTGCAAATCGTCGAATCATCACCCGAGGGAACCGTGATCAGGCTGCGGCTGCCTCTACCGAATGCAGAAAGCTAAGGCGGTGCACATCATGGACAACCAGGTTGAAGAGAAACGGCAGCTTATCAAATTGATCATCGTAGACGATGAACCCGTCATATGCCAGGGACTGCGTTATACAATCGACTGGAAGGAACTGGGCGTCGAAGTGATTGGGGAGGCTTATGACGGCGAGGAGGCTCTTCGCTTAATGGAGCGGGAGCAAGTGGATATCGTGCTGACGGATATTCGTATGGATGGCATGGACGGCTTGGAACTCTCCAGACAGCTCGCGCGGCGTTATCCGGATGTCCGAATCATCATCATAAGCGGTTACGAGGACTTTTATTATGCAAGGCAAGCTATGCGGATCGGCGTTCATGATTATTTGCTCAAACCCGTTGAGATCGACGAACTCAGCAAGGCCGTTACCCGGATGGTGGAGGAGATGCGCAACCGCAGCCAACTGGACGGGATGCAGGAGATCAAGCTTTGGCTCACCAACGTTGCCAGAAATGGAATCGCGTACAGCAAAGAAGCGCCTTCGTCCTTGCAGGGCTCCCAATATCGTATTGTTGCCAGTCAACTGGATCGGTATCAGGAGCGATACGGGGAGCTGGCGCAGGAGCAGCTCGATGAGCTGCGGGAGCAGTGGTCGGGCAACATTTTGCAAATGACGGACGGTCGGCCGGAGCTCCGTTCTTTCTCTATCTTTGATCACGAGAATTTGTTGGTCACCTTGATTGTGGCCGATCACAAGCTGCAAGCGATGGAGTGGGAAGCGATATGGGATCAAATGTCCCGCGCGTGCAAGCAACCGCCTGCCGTCTATTTTGGGGTGTCGCAGCTTTATGAGGATTTAAACGAAACAGCCCTGCGCTGCGCGGAAGCGGCGAACCTGTTGAATTACTATGCGTTAGAGCAGGCAACGGTGCTCGACTCCCGGACGGAGCTTGTGTGGAGCGAAAGAAGGCGGCCGGCGGCACTCGACTTGGCCCAGTCGGTACAGCTGCTATCTACGGCCTTGTTTAAGCAGAGCCAAAATGAAATGAAAGAAGCGGTTGCGAGCCTGTTCGCCTTCTTTAGGGAGCAGCTCTACTTTCTGCGAGAAATCGAGTCCGCGTACGAGGAGCTGCTTACGTTGCTGAGACAGCGGCTGCGCAAAAGCGGCATAACGGGGCTGGATTCGGGAGTGGGCGGCAGCGCCATCGATACAAACCTCTTTAATACGTATGAGTCGCTCGAACAAGCGATCCTGCGGGACATGCAAAAGCTCTTCGAGATGATCGAGCAAAGCGGCGGCGACCGTTCGTACTGGATTGTCGAGAAGTCCAAACGGTATATCGACGAGCATTACACCCAGGAGCTTAAAGCTTCCGAGGTTGCGGCTTGGCTTAAGATTACGCCCAGTTATTTCAGCTACATTTTCAAACAAAGCACGGGCAAAGGTTTTACCGAATATTTGAACGAGTTGAGAATGGAACGGGCCAAACGTTTATTGGCTACCACGCATGACAAAGTGTTCGAAATCGCGGCTCAGGTCGGCTATAAGGAATACAAGTATTTTGTTTCCGTGTTCAAGACATACATGGGGATGACTCCCAAGAAATACAGAAGCATGCAAGCAGGAAACATGGATCCGGGGTGAAGCATCTATGGAAAAATACAAGCAGTCCGGCTTGCCGATCAAAGAGCGCGTAGACGATTTGATGTCAAAAATGACGCTCAGGGAAAAAGTCGGGCAATTAAATCAACGGATGTACGGCTGGAATGCATACGAGAAGCAGGAAGGCGGAGCCTATGCGCTAACGGATGCGTTTATGCAAGAGACAGCCGCATTCGGCGGGATGGGCGCACTGTACGGATTGTTCCGCAGCGATCCATGGTCGGGCGTCGATTATTCGAACGGCATTGCGGCCGGGGACAGCGCCGTCGTGGCGAATCAAATTCAACGATATATGCTGGAGCATACCCGGCTTGGCATTCCCGTTATGTTTAGCGAAGAGAGTCCGCATGGCCATCAGGCGCTGGACGGGACGATGCTGCCGGTTAATCTTAATGTGGGATCGACTTGGAATCCGGCGTTAATGGAACGTGCTTATCGCTTGACCGCGGCGGAAATCCGAAGCCGAGGCGCGCATCTTGCTTTGGTATCCGTGTTGGATATTTTGCAGGATCCAAGGTGGGGACGTTCGGAGGAATGTTACGGCGAGGATCCCTATCTGGCGTCGGCGTTTACGAAAGCCGTTGTACGGGGCATGCAAGGGGATTGGTCTCAGCTCGCGGAGGCGGATAGAGTCGCCGTCATATTAAAACATCTCAGCGCGCAGGGAGCCGGGATTGGCGGCAAAAACGCCGGACCGGCCAGCATCGGCGAGCGGGAGCTGCGGGAGATTCATCTACCGGCCGCGATGGCCGGAGCGAAGGCGGGGGCGGCCGGATTTATGGCCGCTTATAATGAAATCGACGGCATTCCATGCCATGCCAACAGCAAGCTGCTGACGGGAATTTTGCGTGAGGAATGGGGCTTCGAAGGGATTGTGATGGCCGACGGCCAGGCGATTGACCGGTTGCTGGCGCTCACGGGCGGACACGAAGCAGCTGCTGCTCTTGCTTTATCCGCGGGAGTCGACTTAAGTCTGTGGGACAAATCGTTTACGACGCTGGAGGCGGCCGTTTTGTCTGGACTCGTCGACGAGTCGTATATCGACAGGGCGGTTGCCCGCGTCCTTCGCTTGAAGTTCGAACTGGGCTTGTTTGACCGTCCTTATACGGACGAAACCAAGGCGGCATCCGTCGTGGGCAGCGAGGACATACGCCGTATCAATTTGGCTATTGCGCGCGAGTCCGTTATTTTGCTTAAAAATAACAACATGAGACTGCCGTTTGATGCAAACGTTAAGCGTATCGCGGTGATCGGGCCCAATGCCGATCGAATCTACAATCAGCTGGGGGACTATACGAGCGTCCAGCGTCCGAAGACCGGCTCGACCGTGCTGCAAGGGATTCGGATGGCGGCAACGGAAGGCGTCGAAGTCGTCTATGCGCACGGCTGCGGAATCCGTGACGCATCGACAGGAGGAATCGCCGAAGCGGTTGAGACTGCCAAGGCTGCGGATGTCGCCGTGCTTGTTCTGGGCGGCAGCAGTACGAGACAATTCGGCGATCTGTTCGACGGCAACGGCGAAGCCGTCATTGCGGGCGAGCGACCCGCCGAGATGGATTGCGGCGAAGGGGTAGATTTGGCGGATTTGCGTCTGGGTGCAGCTCAAATTCAGCTGGCGGAGGCAGTGGCGGCAACAGGTACTCCAGTTGTCGTTGTATTGATTCAAGGTCGTCCCCATGCCATCGGCGAGGTGGACGAGCTGGCGGACGCCGTCTTGTGCGCATGGTATCCGGGCAAGGAAGGCGGGCAGGCAATCGGAGAAATCCTGTTCGGACAAGTTAATCCGAGCGGCAAGCTCCCGGTATCCCTGCCGCGTTCGACGGCGCAGCTGCCGGTGTATTACAACCAGAAGGATCCAGGCAGGCCGCGTGTTTACGTCGATATGACGCCGGCGCCTTTGTATGCGTTCGGGCATGGGCTCAGCTATACGAGCTTCGAGTACAGGGAGCTGGGCTTGTCTGCCGCGACGATTGCCGCAGGCGATCTCGCAAACGGAGAGCGCGTCAAGGTTGCCGTCAAGGTGAAAAATACGGGCGATGTCGCCGGCCCGGAAACGGTGCAGTTGTACATTAAAGCCCGGGAGTCCATGGTGACCAGACGTATCGCCGAGCTGAAAGGTTTCGTCAAGGTTGCTCTGGAGCCGGGAGAAGAACGAGAGGTCATGCTGGAGCTGGGAGCTGACGAGCTGGGCATCTGGGACAGCTCGATGGCCTTTGCGGTCAAGCCGTGCAAGGTGGAGGTTATGGTAGGCGGCAATTTGCAGCATACTTTGCGCGCGGAGCTGGCGATAGTTTAGGAGAATATATTACCGGATGTAGTACCTTGCTTTTATTGAAAAAGCACTGTGATCTCGACTTGGAGAAACGCAGTGCTTTTTTAATCGTTTAGGAAATAATGCGACATACCAGACTGTGGATCATGAGCTTGCGGTTGTCATGCGAAAAATAGATTGACGGTTCCATAGACGATAATAACGTCCATGAAGCCAAAATGTAGGCGAACGAGCAACTATAGGCGTTAGAAACGCCGATAGCCCCGAAAAGTAACTCTGATTAGCGTCCATAGGCGATAATAACGTCTATGAAGCTAAAATGTAGGCGAACGAGCAACTATAGGCGTTAAAAACGCCGATGGCCCCGAAAAGTAACTCTGATTAACGTCCATAGGCGATAATAACGTCTATGAAGCCAAAATGTAGGCGAACGAGCAACTTAGGCGTTAAAAACGCCGATAGCCCCGAAAAGTAACTCTGATTAGCGTCCATAGACGATAATAGCCTTCATGCTTTCCGCGGCAGCTCATAACTATTTCGGCTACCTACAAAACGGTTTCTTGCTGCTCCTATACCGACTAAAAAGAGCAAGACCGAAGCGCCAAGCAGAATGAATAGTGGCAGGTTCCAACTATTTGTCGCATCATGCAGATATCCTATAAGAGCAGGACCGACTGCGGCAAAAAGATATCCGATCGATTGCGCCATACCAGACAGTTTCGCTGCTTGATGCGCATTTTCAGTACGTAACCCGAAAAACATCATGGCCAAACTAAAGGCGAAGCCTCCACCAATTCCGAGCATGATGATCCACAACAGAATCATATTGGAGCTTCCGTAAAGAAGTCCAATCGTTCCCGTCAATAGCAAAATGGTTGTAATGACCACTAAAAACCGTTGGCTAGACATGCGCCCAGCAATAACGGGGACAATAAAGGCAAATGGAAGCATAACTAACTGCATGATCGAGAGATACCATCCTGATTGGTTTGGATCAATTCCTTGCTGCTTTAAAATTTCAGGCAACCATGCGATCAAAACGTAGAAAACCATGGACTGTATACCCATAAACAAGGTTACATGCCAGGCAATAAGGGATTTCCAAACATTCACATCGTTGCTGGCCATTTGTTTACTCGACGTGGTTGTTTGCTTGGTTTGATTTCTTAATTGGGGTAACCAACAGAGGATGGATACAAAGCTTAGAATCCCCCATATTCCCAATGCTCCTTGCCATTTTAGACCTGCGTTTACGGCTAGAGGCACACTGACTCCCGTTGCGATTGCTCCACATAAATTCATTGAAATGGAGTAAATACCTGTCATGGAGCCAATTTTATTTGGGAAATCCCTTTTGATTATACTTGGCAATAATACATTACATACGGCAATTGCGAATCCAAGAATTGCTGTCCCGATAAACAGATTAGCTGCGCCAGATAAAGAACGTATTACAATACCTACAGTCAGAAAGAGTAAGGCGATCATTATGATGCGTTCAATCCCATACCTTTGTCCTAATTTTGGTACTAGAGGCGATAATAAAGCAAATGCAAGCAAGGGTACCGTTGTGATCAGGCCTGCTGATGTATTTGAAATATGAAGGTCATCCCTTATCAGACTCACTAAAGGACTGACTGATGTTAAGGGAGTACGTAAATTAGCTGCAATAACAATAATGCCGAGAATGATCAGCCCTGTAGAGGATGGTACGGCTTTATTATTTAGTTTGTTCGGCATTCTTAATTTCTCCTTCCTGAATTCTTGCGTATTATTTGTTTCCTGCTGATTTAAAAAAAAACGATACACCCGCGCGAATAAATAAAGTATATTATAATATATTTAATTTATCAATAAGTAATTTATAATATACTTTTGTTCATCTGAAAACAAAAATACAACTCTGAAATTCCCGTCATGGAATTCAGAGTTGTATTTAATAAGTGGCATTTTCGACTTTAGAAATCGTACTTTAAGGATATATGGAGCACTGTTTCGCTATCCGTATGATTGGTATACGAATGAGGACAATCCGCACGAAAACTGATAGTATCATATTGATTCAATGTGAAAATCTCTCCATTGACTTGAATTTCAATGGAACCAGTCATGACTGTCGCAATTTCAGTTGTATTGACATGATGACCTTCAGGCTGATACGAGCTATTTGGCTGTAAGTAAGCCCGACACATTTCAATATCGTTACTTTTAAAGATTGGTTCAATGCTCCAATTTTTTTGATCATTAGAAAACCGCAGTCCTTCGCCTGCTCGATACAAACTAGCAGAGTCTTCTGATTTGAACAAAGCCAATAGCGGTAAAGATATACCTTTTGAAATTTTCCATATAATCGCCAAAGTTGGATTTGTCTCGCCACGTTCGATATTCCCCAGAGTAAGTTTGCTTACGCCCGTTAGTTCCGATAAGTCGTCCAAGCTCATGTTTTTTTCTTTTCTGTACTTTTTCAAGGCAACACCGATTTGTAATACAATTTCCTTCGATTCATTGATTTCATCCATTAGATTCACCTCAACAAAAAACAGTTATAGCTAGTATATTATTTATCCAGATTCTTTTCCAGATCGCATATTTGAGCTTGCCAATCTCCCTACCCCTGAGCGATGCCATAATAACGTTTGCGATATTCGGTGGCCGGAATGGATTCGTTCGACTTGAACATCCGGCTGAAGTGATTCAGCGTCTGAAAGCCGGAAAGCTCCGCAATTTCACTAAGCGAGTAGGTTGTATTGACGAGCAGGTCCTTCGCACGCTGAAGGCGGAGCTGCCGCAAATACTCCGAAGGCGAGATGCCCATTGTTTTGCGAAACAAAAGACGAAGATGGCTTTCGCTTATAAATAAATATGCGGCCAAATCGGGCAGCGCAAGCTTCTTTTCCAGATTCATCTGCATATAGTTGCACAGCCTGCTGATGCGGGGGTCAATCTCCTGGGCTTTGTCAGGCATATAACCTCTCATCATGTCGAAGAAGCGCGCCACCCAGACGTTGAAAGAGGCGTTAACGGCGAGCAGCGCAACCGTTTCGTCGGTATTGACCTTGCTAATGATCAACTGGGGCTGATCCAGTGCATGCAGTGATTTGATCACATCCAAGGATTGCTCCAGAAGCTTGGCGGTCAATCGAGTGAGCTCTTGAAAGGCGGATGTATCCTCGATTCGTGCTATTAAGGGGAGGTTGTACAGCTCCACGAAGTTTAAAGAACCGATCTTGATATCGCAGCCGACTGTATAGTAGTGAAACGGACTGGCAGATGCGTCGCTTGCCAAAACAATTCTAGGCGTTTGTGGCGGAATGACGACAATATCTCCTGCCCGTACTTCGCGAAGGTTACCGTTTACTTCGATCGTTCTCGTCCCGTCCAGGACTAACCATATAATCGTTTTTGGGTAACTCGCCCGAGGGAACTCCGTCTCGGCATCCACCACATTCTCGATCACCCATGCCATCCGTACAAAGAGGTCCTCCACAAATCTGATTCTGCTTAGAACGGCCATCCTTGCAAGCTCCCTCCTGAATCTGTAACAACATAATCGAAAATGCCTAATGGTTAATCGACAGCTCAACAATAACCTGTGCTACTATTTGATTGTAGCACATTCGCTGAGCGATAACCTGGCAGCGTTTTCAAAGAGCCACCTTGCCGAATGAGAATTCGGCAGGTGGCTTTTCATGGTCATTACGATAGACGAGGGGAAGATGACATTGCGCACCATTCAAGGAAAAATGTTTATAGCTTTCAGCATCATGATTTGTCTGGCAATTATTCCAATTTCCTACATTACGTATAAAAATGCATCAAGCGTCATTGAGGAAAACGCGACGATCTTTATATCCGACAGCATCCGCAGAGCGGATGAAAAGCTCCGTTCGACGATGGAGGAAGCGGATCAGGTGGCCAAGGTAATCGTCACGCGGGATATGGTTGCGCAAAGCCTGCTAAGCGACACGGCCGCTCCCTCGTACGAATGGTTCCAGGAGAAGAAACAGGTCGAAGATTATATCGCATCCATGGCGGCCTATAAATCCTATATTCAGAGAATATCCGTTATGGGCTTTAACGGAAAGCTGTTCCAGAACGGCTTTTCGCGAATCAACCAGACGAAGCTGCAAGGTCTGATCGAGAAGGGCGAGCTGCGGGAAAATCGAAGGCATGTGTTATTCGACGCTTCCACGGAGAACTCCATGCTTCTTGTTAGGCCGTTATTAACGGGCGGAAAAAGCATCGGGCTTGGCGTAATCGAATTTCATCCCGATTTCATGAAGCGGGTCTTCGAAATCCAGCCGTTAAAAGGGAGCGTCATCGGCGTGGTGGACGGTCGCGGCCAGATTATCTATCACAGCGGCTCGAATGAGAACGTGATCTCCGATCTATCCGCGGTAATGGGGGACATGAACAAGGGGACAGGCTCGGAAGCAGCAGGCAGGCTAAAGGAAGTAAACGGCGAGACGTACTTAACCGTACAGATTGCATCCGATCTCACCGGCTGGACAACCATAGGCATGGTCCCAACAAGCGAGCTGCTGCGGGAAGTGGAGCAAATTCGGAAACAATTGATTTTGATTACCGTACTGGTGCTGTTGGCCGTACATGTCATCTCTATCGTGCTCTCAAAGCAGATTACAAAAAATCTGAAACGGCTGCATAACACGATGAAGCGGGTCGGAGAAGGACAGCTGAAGGCACGCCCGCGCATTGATACCCAAGACGAAGTTGGACAGCTAAGCGAAATGTTCACCACCATGATGACGAATGTGCAGGAGCTGATGGAGGAGACGGAGGAGAGGGGCAGACAAAAGCGGGAAGCCGAATATCGGGCGCTGCAATCCCAAATCAATCCCCATTTTCTCTATAATACGCTGAATACCATCAACTATTTGTCCAAAATTCAACAGGTGCCCAATATCGGCGAAATATCGG
The DNA here is from genome assembly GCF_003112455.1 of Paenibacillus agaridevorans. Lineage (GTDB taxonomy): Bacteria > Bacillota > Bacilli > Paenibacillales > Paenibacillaceae > Pristimantibacillus > Pristimantibacillus agaridevorans. Next base: position 209,268 of record NZ_BDQX01000171.1, on the reverse strand, counting down.
CGGCACTTGTGGAGCTTATGCGATTCGCGGTTGATCAGAAGCGGGATTTGATTCCGATCCGGGAGGAGCTGGAGCTGCTTAAGCGATATTTGAGCATTCAAAGATACCGATTTATGGACCGGATAACCGTAAGCATCGATGCGGAGGAGGCTACGCTGGATTGCCTGATTCCGAAATTCGTGCTCCAGCCGATCGTGGAGAACGCGCTTCTGCATGGGTTCGGCGCTTCATCGGAGAGGGCAGGAAGAATTACCATCAAAAGCTATTGCAGAGAGGGCTCAGATATGACTATCGACGTAACGGATAACGGAGCGGGGATATCGGAGGAGCAGCTTGAGGCCCTCCTTAGGCACGAATCAGAGCGGCATGCACGGGAAGGAACCGGTATCGGCATTAGCAATGTAAAAGACCGCATCAGGCTGGCTTTCGGCGAACAATACGGATTATCAATTGTCAGCGTGCCGGGGATATTGACTACGGTGGAGCTGCAGCTCCCGCAATGCAAAGAGAAAGGCGTGGTGACCCATGAACTGGAAAATCGCTTTCGTTGATGATGAACCGCTGGTACGCAGTCACCTTCGTTCCCTGCTGGAATGGGAGAAGGAGGGGTTCGTGCTTTGCGGAGAAGCAGGGGACGGACGGCAAGCGCTGGAGCTGGTCAAATCGCAGCAGCCGGATGCGGTAATCGTCGATATGAGCATGCCCGGGATGAACGGTCTGGAGCTGACCCGTCAATTGCTTGGGGCTAATCCCCGCCTTAAGGTTATCGTGCTGAGCAGCTATGATTCCTTCGAATATGTTCGTGGATCCCTTAGTTATGGCGCGGTCGATTATTTGTTGAAGCACCGGCTTTCCGCTGACACGCTTAGCGTTGTGATCCGAAGTGTCCGCAAGCAGCTTGAGGAGCGGGCAGCCCAATTGCGTGTAAAGGAGCTTGCGGATATTGCGCTCTCCAGATCCGTCCTTCATGACCATCTTCTGGGCATGGAAGTAGACATGCAGCCCCTGGAGCAATATTTCTCGGAGAGCGGCTCAAGCAGAGACAAACCCCGCTTTGTTCTTATGCTCGTGCAGCTCGCTCACTACGATGTGCTCGCAGCGCGGCTGCGGGAAGAGGAATTAATTCCTTATCTTCGGTCGGTAACGGATCTGTGCGATCAGGCAGGAGGCGGATACCCTTGGAGCTGTACCGTGGCTCTGGATCGCGGAAGGTGGGCGATGCTGATTACTTGCGGCACGGAGCGCAGCGAACTTGCGGTAGCCCAATGGATTGCCGCGAAGGGCGCCCGCTTGGAGGCTTCGCTGAAGCTGTACATGAATTTGGCGGCCACGCTATTGATCAGTCCGCTCGTTCCTTCCCTTGGCAAAAGCCAGGAGGCTTATCGAAAGTTGGTCCAGGAAGTAGAAGGACAGACACGCCAGCCAGTCCATGCCGGACTTTCCGCGAATGAGCCTTACGTGACTATCGGGCAAGAGAAGCGGCTGCTCGCCGCGATGGAGGCAGCTGATGGAGGAGAAGCGGTGGCGATTATAGGGGAGATTATGGGGTCTGATAAGCAGGGGCAAGGGAAGGCGCCGATACTGGAACGAGTGTCTGCGGAGCTGGTGCAGATTGCCGCCAAAATAGCCCGGAAAGCAGACATTCCGGCGGAGTGGATGGTACAGGAGCTATCGATCTTCCAGCGCCCGGGATTGTCGAGCGACCAGGCGCAGGCAACTGTATGCGGCATCTATACAACGCTTGCCCAGGAACTTCAAAGATTGAACCTGACCTCCGGCCATTCGCGCCACGTGAGGCAAGCGCTGCAGATGATTGCGGGTCGATACCGGGAAGGACTCACGCTGGACGAGACCTCGGAGCGGCTGGGCATCACCCCTTCGTACTTAAGCAGGCTCGTCAAGGAAGAGACCGGACGTACGTTCACGGAGCTGCTGACGGAGCATCGCATCGAACGGAGCAAGCAGCTGCTGCTGGAAGGGGATACGCCGCTCAAGGAGCTTCATGCCAAGCTGGGATTCAGCAGCAACAGCTATTTCATCCGCGTGTTCAAGGACGCGACGGGAGAAACGCCGCTTGCCTATATGCAACGAATCAAGGGACGCTCCTAGACGCTCCAACTAGCGGCTGCTGCATAAATTTAATATGAAAGTACAAAAATGTGAAACGTTTTCAGATTCCCATCCGATTTATAATCAGTGCAAGTTCCTGAATGTAAGCCTTTGCATGCAGCGCTAAGGAGCCTAACCATAAGAAAAGGGGATGGATCGTAAATGTTGGTAAAGACAAGAAAGCGAATGATGATGATGCTCGCGGCCGCCTTAACGGCGACGACGCTGACTTCGGCCTGCAGCAATTCGAAGGAGGAGCCGGTCACTAGCCCAGGGAATACGGATGCGGCGAGCAACCTTACGGAAGCAGGCTTCCCGATCGTCAATGAGCCCGTAACCCTGAAGGTTTTCGGCTGCAAGGATCCGAACCATGCGGAGTGGGGGGACGTCCTCATCTTTAAGGAATATGAGAAAATGACCAATGTCAAGCTGCAATTCGATGAGCTCCCGGCGAATGCGCAAGGCTGCGACGAGAAGCGGAATCTGTTGTTTGCCGCGAATGAGCTGCCGGATATTTTCCTGAGGGCCAACCTGACCAATACGGACATTGCCCGCTACGGTCAGCAGGAGCAAATGCTCATCCCGCTGGAGGGATTGATCGATGAGCATGCGCCGAATCTAAAGAGCATCTTCGAGCAATATCCCGAGGTCAAAAAGTCGGTGACGGCTGCGGACGGTCATATCTATTCGCTGCCCACCGTGCGTCTGCAGAGCTCCGGACGATCGGAGAAAATCTGGATCAACAAGGAATGGCTCGCCAGGCTGGATCTGAAAGCGCCTACGAATGTGGACGAGCTGTTTACGGTGCTGCGCGCGTTCCGCGACAACGATCCCAACGGCAACGGCAAGCAGGACGAGATTCCGCTCGGCTTACGGGATATCGGGATGGTCTATTCCACCTTCTCGGGGTCCTTCGGCCTGGAGCAGCAAATGGGTTATCAAATCAATATCAAGGATGATCAGGTCAACATTTGGCTGAAAGACGAACGCTTCAAGGAGCTGTTGCAATTCCTGAATCAGTTGTATAGCGAGAAGCTGCTGTGGCAGGACTTTTACGCGGGCGATATACCGAATTGGAGAAGCAATCTGTCCCAAGCTCTGATCGGCATGTTCTTTATTCAGGCTTCCGATCCTTTCTTGCAGGTGGAGAATCAATTTACGGGCATGACGCCGATCGTAGGTCCTCACGGGGATCAGACCCATTCGGCTACCGGACCAATTGCAGCGCCGATCGGAACGTTCGCCATCTCCAAAGTAAATAAAAATCCGGAGGCCGCCATTCGCTGGGTCGATTATTTCTTTAGCGAAGAGGGTTCGAAATTTTTCCAATACGGCGTGGAAGGCGAGACGTATACGATGAAGGACGGCAAGCCGGTCATCCATGATTCCATCAAAAATGACTCCCGCGGCTTTATGGCGGCGCTTGGCCAGGTAAATCTGGTGCCGGGAGGCAGCTTCCCGCATGTGGTCACGGACACCTTCGGCAACATTGTGGAGAACGACAAGGTGTTGGAGGCTAACCAATTTATTGAAGATTATTTGCCGGAAACCGTCCTTGGCGCTCCGATCTTCGACAAGGCGACTTCGGACCAAATCATCCCGATCAAAGCGGACATTGATAAATATGTAAGAGAATCGGTCGCGAAGTTCATCATCGGCGAGCTCAGCTTCGATAAATGGGGGGAATACGCAGCTACCCTCGAGAAGATGAAGATTGACGTGCTGCAGAAGGCGTATCAAGACGCCTATGACGCGAAGAAATAAGGAAGATTTGCTGCGGGCGGCGGATATGCAACGCCGCCCCTGGCTTTTCCAGACCTGCGATAGGAGTGTGAAATGATGCAAGCCGAGGCTGCGAAATCGACTACATCTACAAATAGCGAGTGGAAGCCGAAGCATGTACTGCGGAAACGGATACTCGTTCGGTATGAGCTCTACTTGATGTTATTTATCCCGATCATTTGGTATATTCTGTTCAAATATGTTCCGATGTACGGGATCACCATTGCCTTTAAGGACTTCTCCGCGACGAAGGGAATTTTGGGCAGTCCATGGGCGGGCCTGGCCCATTTTGAACGTTTCTTTTCTTCGGTGTACTTCTGGGAGCTGCTATGGAATACGATCTCCTTAAGCTTGTTCCAGCTGCTTTTCGGCTTTCCGATTCCTATACTGCTGGCACTTTTGCTTAATGAAATCCGGCTCCGCTGGCTGCAAAAGCTGCTGCAGAATGTGTCCTATATCCCTCACTTTCTATCGATCATCGTACTGGTGGGGATGCTGAACATCTTTCTTGATCCGGAAACGGGAAAGATCAATCAAATTTTGATGATGCTGGGCATGGATTCCGTTAATTTTATGCAAAAAGCGGAGTGGTTCCAAACCATTTTCGTGTCTTCGGGGATCTGGCAGCATATGGGTTGGGGTTCGATCATCTATCTTGCAGCGCTCAGCGGCATCGACCCTACCTTGTACGAGGCGGCCAAAATCGACGGAGCCACCAGGCTCCAGCGCATCAAACACGTATCGATACCGGGCATAATGCCGACCATTATTATTTTGTTCATCCTGCAGATCGGTCAGCTGATGGATGTCGGCTTCGAGAAGGCGCTGCTGATGCAGAATCCGATTAATGCCAGCAAAAGCGATATTTTGCCGACATTCGTGTACAAAAACGGAATTATGGGCGGCCAGTTCAGCTATACGGCGGCGGCGGGCTTGTTTAATGCCGTAATCGACTTTACCCTCCTCGTGTTGGTGAACTGGTTTGCAAAGAAAAAGACCGATTCGAGTCTATGGTAGAGAGGAGCAAAGAGCATGCAATCATCCAATGAAAACAAGCTGCGGTCCAGAGATGACAAAATTTTTGATGCCGTTCTGTATGTCATCACTGCCTTGCTCCTAATCCTCGTGGGTTATCCGCTGCTGTTCGTGGTCAGCGCCTCGTTCAGCAATCCGATTGATGTCGTTGAAGGCAGGGTCTGGTTGCTGCCGCAAGGCTTTACGCTGGAGCCTTACAAGCTGGTATTCGAGAATGAGAAAATATGGAGCGGTTACGCGAACACCGTATTTTATGCGATAGCTGGCACCTTCATCAATCTGGTTTTGACCGTGCTGGCGGCTTATCCGCTATCCCGCAGGGATTTGCCTGGTCAACAATTTCTTATGTTTTTTGTTACGTTCACGATGTTTTTCAGCGGGGGGCTGATTCCGACCTACCTTTTGGTCAAAAACCTTGGCATGAATAATACGATCTGGGCGATGCTGATTCCCGGCGCCATAGCGACCTATAATCTCATCGTGATGCGGAGCTTTTTCCAAAACAGCATTCCGAACGAGCTGCAGGAGTCGGCATGGATGGACGGCTGTAATTTCTTCCGGATGTTATGGAGCATCATCTTGCCGCTGTCCAAGCCGATATTGGCCGTTATGGTGCTGTTCTATGGCGTAGGTCATTGGAACGCGTATTTCAACGCGCTGATTTATCTCAAGGATCGGGAATTATTCCCGCTCCAGCTGATTCTGCGGGAAATCCTCATTCTGAATCAGGACGACATGGGCGGCGGCGATGTCGGCATGACGGAGCGCGTCATGCTGGCCGAGAGCATCAAGTATTCCGTCATCATCATTTCGAGCGTGCCCGTCCTGCTGCTGTATCCGTTCATTCAACGTTATTTCGTTAAAGGCGTAATGATCGGTTCGATCAAAGGTTGATATGCGGTTGCCAGAAGGAGGAAACAAGATGGATAAACGACCTAATTTATTGCTTATTCAGACGGACCAGCAATCGGCGGAAACGCTCGGTTTGTACGGCAACCCGGCATTAGAGACGCCAGTACTCGAAAGCCTGGCCGAACGCGGCGTTGTATTTGACTTCGCCTTCTGCAATTATCCCGCCTGTTCCCCGTCAAGATCATCGATGTTTACGGGCAGGTATGCCTCCTCCATCGGAGTTCATGCGAACCATATGATGATTAATCCTGCGGAGACAACGCTGCCGCAAGTGCTCAAGGAGCATGGCTATCAGACGGCGATTATCGGGAAAAATCATGCTTTCATGGAGAATACCAAGACCTACTATCCCGCCGAAGTCGCGGATCGCGAGAAAGCCAGCGTGCTGAGACAAGTATTCGATTACGTCCGGCTGGCCGATCACGGGCATCTGGTTGACGGCTACAGAGACGATCCCGAAACCATGGCGGCGCATGAGTGGTCCCATACTTGCTGGGTAAGTCCTTTGGGCCATGGAACCAATCCTGCCCGTCCGGAGAAATGCGGCACCTACCTGCTTGGGGAAACGATGATGGATTATCTCGAAAATGAACGTGATCCCGAGAAGCCGTTTTTCGCCTGGCTGTCCTTTCCGGATCCGCATACGCCTTATCAAGCGCCGGAGCCTTACGCCAGCATGATTGATCCCGCCAAGGTGCCGCTTCCGCCAAAGGACATGATGGAAGGAAAACCGGAGCGACAGCAGGTGGCCTATCTGATGGATGCGATGGATACGGCGGACGATAAGCTGATTCGCAAGGTACGGGCGATCCATTACGGCATGATCCGATTTATCGACGATACGCTCGCCCGCATGTTCGCGAAGATGGAGGAGCTCGGCTTGACGGACAATACCGTCGTCGTTTTTACGTCCGATCATGGCGACTCGATGGGGGCTCACGGGCTCATTCAGAAGCACAACATGTTCTACGATTCCTTTACCCATGTGCCGTTTATTGTCGCGGCTCCGGAATATCAGGGACCGCGACGAACAAAACATCCGGTCGAGCTGATCGATATTATGCCGACCTTCCTGGACATGGCGGGCATTCCGATCCCGCCGGGGGTTCAGGGCAAGAGCCTGGCTCCTTATCTGAGGGGAGAGGATTATACGCCACGGGAATTTGTCGTCATCGAGAGCGGCGAAGAAGGGGAGCCGATGCGCGTCTCCGATATTACCGTGCGCCCGGAGCATCCGTTCGACGATCGTTATTTCGTCTGGTGCGCCTATCGCGAGGCATGGGTGGGGAAGGGCAAAAGCATTCGCACGCTGGAGTGGAAGCTGAACATCTACGCCAGCGGTGAAGGCGAGCTCTATGACCTGGTTAACGACCGCGACGAGCTGCACAATCGCTTCGAGGACCCGGCCTTCGCGAGCATTCGTTCGGAGCTCGAGCGCAAGCTGCTGCTTTGGACGATGGAAAAGGAAGACCGTTTTCCTCTGAATACGACGGTGAAGTTGAATTATGCGGAAGTGAAGGCGAAACATGCGTAGGCGGGGGCTGATTCGTTTTGATCTTTTGGCATGTTGACAGCGCTACAGTGTCCCTCTACGATGAAGTCAGAGGTGAGAAGCATGGTCAAAAGCATGCGTCTGAACATTGAATACGAGCATGATATCGCGATCAACGCCTTTTATTGGACGCCGCGTTCGTATAGAGAACCGCTGCACTATCATGCGAGCCTGGAGATCGGCTGCTGCGTGTCGGGCGAGGGCGAGTTTTATTTCGGCTCCAAAAAATACGTTGTCGCCCCAGGAGATATATTTATTGTCAATCATACGGAAAGGCATATCGCCTGCTCGGCGGAGCATAACCCAAGCTCCTATTTGTTCCTGAATTTCGATCCTGGTCTGTTGCTGGAGGAGGACGAACGATTGCTGCTTCCCTTCTCCATTCCTTCGGAACGGTTTCAGAACCTGATTCCTTCGGACTCGGCATTGGCAACAGCGATTTGGCCATTGATGCAATCCATATGGCTGGAGCTGGACCGAAAGCTGGAGGGATATCAAATGATGGCCAAAGGCTTGCTGCTGCAAATCGTTTCCCATTTGCTACGTAGCTGCAGCACCGATATTCCGCCATCCGAATGGAGGGAAATAACCGATTCCTTTTCGAACTTCCGCATCATATCCGCTTATATGCAGGAACACTTCAATGAGCCGCTGGATCTTGAACAGCTTGCCCGTATGCTCCATCTGAGCTCCTCCAGAGTGTCGAGAATGTTTCAGGAGGTACTCGGACGAGGTTTTAAAGATTATTTGCTATTACTTCGGCTCGCGGAGGCGCGCCGTCTTTTGGTACGGACGGATATGCCGGTGACCGAGGTTTGTTTTGCAAGCGGATTCCAGAGCGTTTCTTCCTTCTATCGTTTATTTGCCGGAGCGGAAGGCATCTCTCCTATGGCCTATCGGAATAAATATTCGGGAATTGCAATTTTTGAGAATGAGTTGCCTTGATCTGGGAAGCGCTGAGACTAGTCTTCTTATATAATCAGTCCTAAATAAGCGGAAGGGATTGAAAACTTATGGCTGGTTGGGATCCATTGAAAGCGCTCGTAAGAGAAGAGGTTGTCCAAAGAACGGAAGAGGGGTGCGACACGCAGGGCTTCGCTCAAAGAGCGGAGGAAGCGGGCGACGATGAAGGAAAGCTTATGAGTCTGTATGAGGAACTGTCCAAGCTGCAAGCTAGAACGGACTTCCCTTATGAGGAGCCGTCAGAGCTGGAGAGCATTCGCAAGCTGCGTCCGGAAGGACCGCGCCGTCTGAAGGCCGGATGGTCGGAGCCGCAATGGCGCAACAAATTTTATGGAGCGTGGCTGGGACGGAGCGTCGGTTGCGCCCTTGGCAAGCCGCTTGAGCACGGGCCGTACATGGCTGGAGCAAATGGCAATCCCGGCTGGAGAAACGTTCAGCTCTGGTTTGAAGGCGCCAACGCCTGGCCGATTCAAGGTTATACGCCGATCGAATCGCCGGGAGCGAAGGAGTTGGGTCTTGCTCATTACGGCTTGAAGAGCACACGCGAGCGGATCGCATTTATGGAAACCGACGACGATATTCGTTATACGGTGCTTGGATTGATCATGCTCGAAGAGAAAGGACTGGATTGGGATTCATGGGATATCGGCAAGTTATGGCATAATCGCCTCACTTATGCGCAAGTTTGTACGGCCGAGACGCAGGCGTATTTGAATTTTTCTCAAATGACCTCTCATATGAAGCCTGGCAGACCGGAGAACTGGAAAGAAAAGCTGGAATGGGTTCGCACGCATTTGAACCCATACCGCGAGTGGATTGGCGCCCAAATTCGCGCAGACGGCTTCGCGTACGGGGCAGCCGCACAGCCCGAGCTGGCTGCCGAACTGGCATGGCGCGATGCCTCCTTCTCGCATATCAAGAACGGAATTTACGGTGAAATGTTCGTTGCGGCGATGATTGCCGCCGCGTTCGCCGAGAAGGACCCGCGCCGGATCGTCGAGATCGGCCTAAGCGAAATTCCGGCGACGTCCAGGCTTGCGGCGGATATCCATAAGGCAGTGGAGATCGCATCCGCGGCCAGGGATCAAATCTCGCTGGTTGATCAAATCTGGGAAACGTTCAAACATTACCATCCGGTTCATACGAATAATAATGCGGCGCTGGTCGCGGCTTCCCTGATCTTTGGCGGCGGGGACTTCGAGAAGGCGGTCACAACTTCCGTACTGGGTGGCTGGGACACCGATTGCAACGGGGCGACGGTAGGATCCATTATGGGCGCGGCATTGGGAGCAGATGCGCTTCCTTCCTCATGGACGGCTCCTCTAAACGATACGTTGTATGCGGACCTGCCTGGCTTTCATCCCATTGCCATTTCGGAATGCGCGGAGCGCAGCTATAACGTTTTCCGCAAGCTGTCTGGACAATTGGCAGGTAACAGCTAGCTGCTTGGGAATCCGGTACTCCGGGCTATATGCCGACCGATCCGTTCTCGAACAAGCCGTTATCGAATTTGAGCGAGCAAGCGGTATCGGGCTTTCATTCCGATGCCGCTTTTGATGATGTTCAGGCTCAGAATGAGCGATACCCGTTCATGTTAGTCATTTGCGTGCAAAGCGCCCCGCCTTCCCGCCTTCGAAGGGCTGTAGCCTCTAACTTTCTTGAATTGCTTGCTAAAATAATAGATGTTCTGATAGCCAAGCGCTTCCGCTACCTCTCCTACCATCATGCCGTGCTGGTTCAGCAGCAGCTCCGCGCGTTCGATCCTTTTCTCGATGATATAGCTCTCGATCGTCTGGCCCATCGTTTCCCTAAACTTCATGGAAAAGTAGCGCGGCGACAAATACGCCTGCTTCGCCAGTTCCGCGATCGAGCCTGCCTGAGCCGGATTTTCCCGAATCGTTGCGGCGATCCTCGTCATGGCTTCGAGATGCGGGCTCCTTCTTCTAGAAGCCTCTTTGCTAGACAAGCTCTCCCGTTCCAATCCCATCAGAAGGAGGCGAAGCAGCATGCAGGCTTCTTCTTTATGGCGGTGCTCCCTTAAGGTCATAACTTGCACGAATCTGTCCAGATAGGCTTCGAAAACGTACGGGGAGGCGATATCATAGCGGGAAGGGAGAGCGGCCAGCATTACGGAGCTCTCTTTTGCAGAGAAATGAATATAGGTGACGACTAGCGGCAGGTCGGGATTATGCCAGGCGTCCACGCGGTCGCCCGGCCGAAACAGATAACACTGGTTGTGCGACAGCGGATGCTCCTCGCCGTTAAGGACGAGCCGCCCTTCTCCCCGCCATACATACCACAGATCGTAATCATGAAACGGAACATCGCCGCGATTCCACTTCCACCCCCGTTCGCAAACGACCTTGCCGTAAGACTCTCCCGGAATGAACAATGGAATCTCCAGCATCTCCCACCCAGCTCCTTTCTTCCTGTGTATACGTCAAATTGTATAAATAGTTGAATCAAATCATTCATTTCTTTCACCTGTTTATTACTCTATCATTGAGTGATAGAAACGACAAATATTATAAACGGGTGGTGCTCGGCGTGAAGAAATCGGCAAATACGCATACATCTGAGGGGCTTTTGAGGCGCATCAACGATGGATCGAGCCGGCCCCCGCGGCTGGAAGTTCATCAATCCTGGTGGGCGATGAACGGACCGTCCGAAGAGGACACTTCGATAGAGCGGAAGCTGGAGCGGGTGGCGGAGGCGGGTTTCGCTGGGCTGCTAAGCCGCCTGCCTGAGCATGGCCAGGAAGACTGGGTTCGGTTGCTGCGGAGTCATGGTTTGCAATGGGGCGTCCAGAGCTTTCCGTCATCGGGTGACACGTTCCTTCCGGTACTGAAACGGTGCCGCGAGCTCGGCGCGCAATACGTGAACGCTCAGGTCGCAAACAGCTTCGTGACGGGCGACGAGGCCGTTCGTTTGCTAGGCGAGCTGCTGGAGTCGGCCGAGCGAGCCCAAATCCCGATGTTCGTCGAGACGCATCGAGGCAAAATTACGCAAGACCTGCTTAGAACCCTGTCGTACATCGAAGCGCTGCCGGAGCTGCGCCTCACGTTGGACTTATCCCATTACGTTCTCGCGGGCGAGATAACCGCGGAGCAGGATGCGGTCGAAGCGGGGCGTTTGTTCGAGCCTTTGTTCCGGCGCACTTCTTGCATACATGGCCGAGTATCGAACGGCCAGCAGATTCAGACGGAGATCGGCAGAGAGGGCGACGATCCATGCTCTGCAAGGTTCGTGAGCTGGTGGTCGAGTTGCATGCACGAATGGTTGACAGAAGCGGGACCCGGCGACGTATTTCCATTCGTCTACGAGCTTGGTCCGGCGCCGTACGCCATGAAGTCGGGAGATGACGAGCTATCTGACCGTTGGGAGCAGACGCTCATTCTTAAGAGGCTGGCCGAACGGGCTTGGGCATCGGCTGTTGGCGCTGGCTTGGGGAGCCAATGAAGCCTAAAAATATGCTTCGTTTGCCGTATGGCTGGCTCAAAGAGCCAATGAAGCATAAAACTTCGTCTACGTCACTCGCCTGTTCTGCCCCCGGCTAAGCCCAATAAAGCGGATATATCCGCTATAAAAGTCCGAACGCCCCCGGCTAAGCCCAATAAAGCGGATATATCCGCTATAAAAGTCCGTTTGCCCTCGGCTTAGCCCAATAAAGCGGATATATCCGCTATAAAAGTCCGAACGCCCCCGGCTAAGCCCAATAAAGCGGATATATCCGCTATAAAAGTCCGTTTGCCCCCGGCTCAGCCCAATAAGGCGGATATTTCCGCTATAATATTCCGTTCGCTTCCCGCTCGCAGGGTGGTGTTAACCAGAACGAACAAGGACTTTTTAAAAACCGAAAATGCCGAAAATTGACAAAAAACGGACAGGAAAACACTATTGGGTCGTAACCGCATAATAAGCTTCAGCAGTAATGGGAAAATAGGTTGGCGGTCATTTTTGCGACTATAAGTAGGTGAACGAGCAGCTGTAGGCGTTAAAAACGCCGATGGACCGTTATAGTAACTCTGAATAGCAGCCATAGTCGTTAGTAACGCTTATGGCTCCAAAAAGTAGGTGAACGAGCAGCTGTAGGCGATAAAAACGCCGATGGACCGTTAAAGTAACTCTGAATAGCAGCCATAGACGATAATAGGTCTTTGGCTAACGCAAACGAATGGTGAGAAAAAAGGAAGAAAGGAAGCGAGTTTGACGACAGATCGCATATTTGAGCTTGACAGTCATCCTTCAAGTGATTTTATTCTTCTCAGGAACATGAATGCCCGATCGATAAATTGTATATTGCCGATCGGGGCAAATCGGAATATAATAATGTTGTGCCCGGGCACGGAAAGGTCGAAGCCGATTTCGTGCTTTTTCTTTCCTCATAAATGTGCCCGGGCACGGAAATTGATTTTTTTAATCATAAAGGAGGTAGGCTCATGGCAATCGTCGTGCAAAAAAGAGATTACAGCTTGACCGGTCCGGAGGGCAAACGAGCCGAGGAGCGGGGGCTGGCCGCGGCGGAATGGTATGCAACCCCAATCCCGCGCGCCAAGATGAAGGAACTGATGAAACGAAAGGACGGACCCGCGATCCGTGATACGCTCATTTGGTTTGCTACGCTTATTGTATTGGGTTATCTCGCTTATTTGTCCTGGGGCACATGGTGGTCCATTCTCGCTTTTTTTGCATACGGCACCTTTTACGCTTCGCCCGGCGATTCCCGCTGGCATGAATGCGGACACGGCACAGCCTTTAAGACGCAATGGATGAACGATGTCGTCTACCAGATCGCTTCCTTTATGGTATTGCGCTCTGCGACGCCATGGCGCTGGAGTCATGCCCGACATCATACGGATACGATTATCGTCGGGCGCGATCCGGAAATTTTGACCGAAAGACCGCCAATTTGGAAAATTATTGTGATGCAGATTTTTCATCTGTATGGCGGACCGATTGAGATCAAACGTTTTTTCCTGCACACGGTCGGCAGGATGGAGGTACAGGAGAAGGAATATATCCCTCCAACCGAACATCATAAAGTGTTTCGCGAGGCCCGGGTATACTTGCTCATTTTTGCGGCCGTTATTGCCGCATGTATATATACCGGCAGCATTTTACCGGCGATGTTTATTGTGCTGCCTTCGTTCTACGGCAACTTGATTGTGCTGCTGTTCGGCATGACGCAGCATCTCGGATTGTATGAAGATGTGCTGGACCATCGCTTGAATAGCCGAACGGTCTATATGAATCGCGTATTCCGGTTCTTGTACTGGAATATGAACTATCACGTCGAACATCATATGTTCCCGATGGTTCCGTATCATGCGTTGCCCAAGCTGCATCAGGAGATGAAAAGTGATTGCCCGGAGGCGCGTCCCGGACTTTGGGCGGCGCTCAAAGAAGTCATTGGCGCATTGCGCAAGCAAAAAGAGAATCCGGCTTACGTCGTCGTCAAGCCGCTGCCGCCTACGGCACAGCCGTATATGCACGATTTCGACAAACAAACCGAACAAAGGAGCCAGATGCCATTATGAGCGGAGAATGGATTGAAGTATGCGCAGTCGATGAGATTGAAGAGGAGGATGTCATTCGATTCGACCATGGAGAGCGCACTTTTGCTGTATATCGTACGGACAAGGGACATTTCTACGCCAGCGACGGCTATTGCACGCATGAAAAATTTCATCTGTCTAACGGATTGGTCATGGGAAACGTCATTGAATGCCCGAAGCATAACGGCCGATTCGACATTCCGACCGGCGCTGCCAAGCGCGCGCCCGTATGCGTCGACCTTCGAACGTATCCGGTTAAGGTGGAGTCGGACAGCGTGTTTATTAAGATCGATTAGACAGGAGCGGCAGAGGATGAATGAGAGTGGAATGGTTGTCGTCGGAGCTGGCGAAGCCGGGGTCAGGGCCGCGCTGGAATTAAGAAGTTTGGGATGGGACGGCGAAATTACGTTAATCGGGAACGAAGGTTTATTGCCGTACGAGCGGCCCAAGCTGTCCAAGGAGTTGCTGATAGCGGTGGAGGAGCCGTCTCCGGCAGCGGTAGTAAGCGAGGCGCAGCTGGCAGAGGAGCGCATCGACTGGGTCAGCGGCGATGCCGTGCGCCGCATCGACCGAGAGGGGCATCGCGTGGAACTGGCCAGCGGGAGAGAAATTCCTTACATGCGGCTGCTGCTGGCAACAGGAGCCAAGCCGAGAAAGCTTGAGATAGCCGGGGATGGAGCGGGTGATCTGATCTATCTGCGCCGCTACGAGGACGCGGTTCGTCTCCGCGAATCGCTCCGGAATGGCTCGCGCGTCGTCGTTATCGGCGGAGGGTTTATAGGTCTGGAAGTTGCGGCAAGCGCTATACAGAGAGGCTGCGCCGTTACTTTGCTGGAAGCGGGTCGCCGTCTGCTGGCCCGGGGTGTGCCCGAAGCTATAGCGAAAGTTGTGGAGCAGGAACATCGGAAACAAGGCGTTCGCATTGTTACGGGCGCTTCCCTGGAGCGAATCGACAAGGGAGCAGGCGAATTCAAGCTGCGTCTTGCCGATGGAACGGTAATTCCGTGCGATATCGTAATTGCCGGCATCGGAGCGGTGCCGGAAACCGCACTTGCGGAAAAAAGCGGACTTGATATAGACAATGGCATACGCGTCAACGAGAAGCTTCAGACCAGCGATCCAAATATTTTTGCCGCCGGCGATTGTTGTTCCTTCCCGCATGTCTTGTTCGGCAATCATCGGATCCGGTTGGAAGCTTGGCGCAATGCGGTGGATCAGGGGATGCATGCGGCAGGCAATATGCTAGGTTCGGAGAAGCCGTACGGGGTCGTGCCTTGGTTCTGGTCCGACCAATACGATCTGACGCTGCAGGTAGCCGGGTTGACCGATCGCGCCGTTACGATTGTGGAACGGAATATGGGCGAGGAGGGACAAATTTATTTCCATCTAAATGAAGAAGGAACTGTTGTGGCCGTTAGCGGAATTGGCTCAGGCGGCTCTTTAGCCAAACATATCCGGATCGGCGAAATGCTGGTTGAGAAGCAGGCCAAACCGGCGGCGGAAGCTCTTGCCGACCATACGGTAAGGCTTAAGCAACTGATGCGTTGACGCCGTCTTGATAACGTTCTTCCATTCTTTCATAATAGAATCCATAGACATACTCAGGACAGGATGGGAGAATGCGCATGAGCGTAACGATTCGGCAAATAGCGGTAAAAGCGGGCGTATCCAGAGGAACGGTTGACCGGGTCTTAAACGACAGGCCAGGCGTGAAGCCGCACGTCCGGGAAAAGGTGATGGCTATCGCCGAAGAATTGAATTATGTACCTAATGCCGCGGCCAAAGCGCTTGCATTCAGCAAAAAACCGTTGCATGTCGGCATCATTATGCCGCCTAGGGAGATCGAATTTTTTCAGGAAATACGAGACGGTATCGAGGAAGCCGCCGATGAGCTGAAGGGGTTCGGCATCCAGCTTGAATATTGTTATGTCAGCAATCAAAATCCGGAGGAGGGCGCTGCCGTCATACGCAAGCTTGTGGAAGACGGCGTAAACGGCATTATGTTTTCGGTTATGGATGATGACCTCATTCGGCTAAGCATTAATCAAGCGGTCGACAGCGGCGTGCCGGTGATCACCTTCAATTCGGATGTCGAGCAGTCCAAACGGATATGTTTTGTGGGTCAGAATCTTCCCCAAAGCGGCCGCATTGCGGCGGGTCTAATGGCGCGAGTGCTTCGTTCTCCGAGCAAGGTGTTGGTGGTGGCGGGACATTTGAGCATTTATGCGCATCGTGCCAGAGTAAAGGGATTTGGCGATCATTTATCGGGCAGCGGCATTGACATCGTCCAAGTGATTGAAGGTTACGATCGTTTTGAAGATACCTACGAGAAGCTGAAGGAGGCGTTGACCAGATACCCGGAGATCGAGGGGATCTATATGGCTACGGGCCATATAGGCGCATGTATGGATGTGGTCAAGGGGATGAACAGACCAAATCGATACCGCATTATAGCGAATGATTTGATGCCCGAGGTGGAGCAGGGGATGCGAGAAGGATTAATCGACTTTACCATTGTCCAGAATCCTGCCCAGCAAGGTTATCGTTCGATTCGCATGCTGTATGAGCTAATCCTGAACGGGAAAATGCCGGAGCAGCAATATTATTATACGGAAACGAGTATTGTCATTCCCGAGAGCTTGTAGGAGCAGGCTTGGAAAGGACGAAGTCGATGCATCAAAGCCAATATGAAGCCAGACAGCACGAACGGGACGGCGCGATCGTGTACGAACTGAACGATGCCAGACATAAGGCGGTCGCGGAGATTATGCCCGAAGCAGGCAACAATGCCATATCATACAGCTGGCGAGACATTCAGGTACTGTCGCCTCCGCCGAATGCGGCGGCGTTTAGAGATGATCTCGGCGCGAGGACGCTTTACGGTACGCCGATTCTGTTTCCGCCCAACCGTATAAAGGGAGGAACATACATCTTTAACGGCAACAGGTACCAGTTGCCGATCAACGAACCGCCTCATCATCATTTGCATGGGGAACTGTTGCAAAGAGCCTGGAGCGTTACCGATTATGGCGCATCTAACGAACATGGGGCATACGTGACAGGCAGAATCGAGCTAGCGGCGCATGCCGACATCATGGATTATTTTCCCCATAAGCTCACATTCGACGTGACTCATCGGCTATATGAAGGGCGACTGTTGATGGAAGCGACCATCTCCAACCATGGCAAACAATCGGCTCCATTTGCATTCGGGTTGCATCCTTATTTTCATCTGCCGCCGGAAAAAGAGACTTCCGTTCAGTTGACCGTCCCGGCTCGGGAAGAATGGCCGGTAACAAATGAAGCTTTCGTCACCGGGCTGCCGTCGCGATCCGCGCTGGCGGAGAAGTTGAACGACGGGGAAGGCATCTCGCTAAGGGACTATCAGGAGCTTGGATGTTCACTTGTTACGCTAGCGGATGGGGAACGTGTAAGCCGTATTTATATGAAGGAAAGCGGCTATCGGATTGCCTATGAGACGGATCGGAGCTTTCCGTTTCTTGTGCTGTTTAAGCCCGATTGGTCATCCGCCTTTTCATTGGAGCCGTACACGTATGTGACCGATGCGTTTAACTTGCCATACGATGCCGGCCTGACAGGCAGCAGGGGGATCGAACCCGGCGAGGTCGTGCAGCTGCGAACCGCGATGTGGGTGGAGTTGTTGTGTAATGGAGAATGACCAGTACCATCGCGAACTTATGAGGTCCATCTTATGCGGCCTCGGAATTCGACCGCGGCGCTTCGAAGAAGTTCGTCATTGACCCGCATGGGATGATCAGCTAGCCGCGGCTTCTCGAGGAGTTATCCCTCGCTGAGCCGGAAACGCGCCATTGAGACGGCGTGCAGCCGATAAAACGTTTGAACACGGTCGCAAAATGCTGGCTTGACGCATAACCCAGCCGATACGCAATATCCGTTACGGAATGCTCCGTATCGGTCAGCTGCCGACAAGCTTCCTTTACGCGGAGCCGCTCGGAGAATGCCGTCGGAGCTTCTCCCGTATAGGCTTGGAAAGTGCGGTAGAAGTGGGAGCTGCTGACGCCGGCCGTCATGGCAAGTTCGTCGACGTTGGGCCGCCACTCCGGTTCTCGCTCCATTCGGGCGATCAACGCGTCATAATGGTGAAGCAAATCGTGAGCGATCGTATCCGTTCTTGCGCCCGATTGTATCAAGGCGAGCAAGGTATCGAGAAGCGCGCTGCGCACAGCGACACTGCGGAGAGGGCTTTCCGAAGATATCGCATCTTTTAACTTCTGGAACGATTGCACTGCAAACAATCCAATCTGCTTCACGCGAAGCAATCGTTCAATCGCATCGCTGATGAGACGGGTTTCTTCCGGCGGGAGTCCAAGCCAGGCATGCCGATGAGGCGCTTCGATGATCAGCCACCAAAATTTGCAGGGTTCGATCGCGTTGAATCCGCCGCTGTGCTTCTCGCCCGGTCTGGAGTGGAACAAATCGCCGGCATAGGTTTCGAAGAGGTTGCCCTCAAGCTCCCAGCTCGCTTTGCCTCTCTCTATAAACACAAATTCATAGCAACCGGGATGTTGATGCTCATATAACGGAGCAGCTTTGCGGAGCTCATCGCTTCCAAGCATGACAAGTTCCGGTACACGCTGCACGGGCGGGTCGATTTCAGTGTTAAATGTCCAGCGGGCTTTAGACTTATCGGCATCAGTTTTTCCCATGAGTCACCGTCCTGATTGTTTCTATAACTATTCCGTGTTTCTAATCCTACTCAATACCGGCGCGAACGTCAAACGAATCGCTCTAGTAGTATGCTTAGGACATCCAATAGTAGGAGGGTGTTTCGATGCAAATAAAAGCCGAGAGAAGCTACAAAATTACGCAAGCGGATAAGGAGATTTTCGCCCGCGACGGGTACTGGATCAGCCCCAAGCTGATTGACGACGAGCAGATTGTACGATTGCGCCAAGCGCATGAACGCATTTGGAGCGGGGATTACGACGGCGACGGTTATCCGATGAACCACTTCCAATTAAGCGACAACCCGGATGCGCTCCGCAAGCTGGACAACGGCTGGTGGGTTAACGACGAGATTCGAACTGTCGTCACGGATCCGCTGATTGGAGAGTTGTCTGCCGAATTGCTGGAGACGGACGAAATTCGATTGTGGCACGACCAAGTCATCTACAAGCCTGGAATCGGAGAGAAAGCAACGAAGGCCGGCAATGTCGGCTGGCATCAGGACTACGGGTATTGGCAATGCTCGGATACCTCCGATATGATTACCGTCTGGATCGCTCTGCAGGATACGGACTTGACCAATGGAGGCATGATGACGATTGCCGGATCTCATAAGTGGGGATTGGTGCCGGACAGCGATTCGTTCTTCAATCAAAATATGGAAGAGCTGAAACACAAATATTCGGATGGCCGCGACTGGGTGGAGGAGCCTTGTATCCTAAAAGCAGGGCAAGCAAGCTTCCATCACGGGCTTACGTTCCATGGCTCGGGACAGAACCGGACAAACGAGCCGCGCCTGTCGGTCGTCGCCCATGTGATGAAAGGCGGTACCGGGTATCGTGCAGGAATCCAGCGCCATGACAACATTCGGCTGTTAGGACCTAGACCGGTGCAGGGGCAAACGTTCTCTAATGAGTATTTTCCGGTTATCTATAAGCGGTAAGAGGCACAGGAAAAGGGGCTGTCCCGAAGTCAGTTATAACTGACTTTCGGGAGAGCCCCTTCCATTGCCCAGGCCTTTCCACGAGTTCCGGCGAACTTGCGTTGCGGTAAGACCTGTCTTTTGTTTTATTTGTCTAGCCAAATGATGAGTCGTTTGATATCCGCAGCGTTCGGCTATCTCCGTGACGGTTAATCCCGTATGGACGAGCAGATCAATCGCCTTGTTTACGCGAAGCTTCCATAAATAATGGATAGGCGTATCGTTTTCGTAATTCCGGAACAAACGAACGAGATGCTCCGAAGATACGCCGGCCTTGGATGCCAGGTCGGATAATGAAATATCCTCCATGAGATGTTCTTTCATCCATGAAATGGCTGTGTACACAGACGAGTGCTTCTCCCGTTCCGTCACGCGCTTCGACTCTAACGGTAATAATTGCAGCGCTGCCAAGCCTAACGTGTGAAGCAATGGATCGCCAGGGTATGTTCGATGCTGGATGGATAATAAAAGATCGGTTATACGGTTCAATTCTTCGGTCAACGGAAGAACGACAGGAAGCTCTGTCATAAACGTTAATGTTTCGTCCGTCAGTTTCTCGACATGCACGGCAATCCACCGATGCCACGTTTCCTCTTCCTCTGCGAACGCAAATCGCTCTTCGTAACCGGGCATCAGCTTTACGACATGCCCCGGCTGCACTTGCATAATTTGACCCTCTATTGAAATGCTCATCGCGCCTGAATGCAGCAATACCAATTGTATGTCCTGCTGAATACGGGGACCGAAACGTCCGCCCGGCGGGTAAACAATCGAGCCTGCAGTGACCGATTGTACGTGGTCAAGGCGAATGGGATGAGTTAATGATGGATCCGGCTTCATCTTGTCTTCCTTTCGTCGCTGCTATTGTCATCATTGTATTCCATGATAATCGGCAATGTCAATCTGAGACACATATCCGATAATTGTATCCATTGTGGAGAAGGGGCGTTCGCTGTAATCTGACTCTATCAAGAAAAACCTGATTATCATGGAGGGAATAACAAATGACTAATAGGTATACAGCGCCAATTCAACCGTTAAGTCAAGACAATGTCGACTTTTTTAGGGAGCATGGGTATTATCTCTTCAAAAAGGGAATGAGCGAGGATTTAATCGATGCCTTTAACGGACACATCTACGATATTCGCAACCAATCCCCGATGCCAGAGTGGGCCGCCGTCGAAGAAAGCAAAAAATATTCGCTGCGCCTGTTCAATCCGCATAAACATGACAGCTTCTCCAGGCAGCTCATGAAAAACAATATCGTACGCGGAGCATTGGCGCAGTTGATGGGCAAGGAAGCCGTATGCGTGCAGAGCATGTATTTTTACAAAGAACCCGGCTCTCCCGGCCAAGCGGCGCATCAGGATTATTTTTACATTAAGAACGACCCGATGACGATGATTGCTGCTTGGACGGCAATGGAGGAATCCGTAGATGAGGAAAACGGCTGTTTGTGGGTCATGCCGGGTACGCACAAGCTGGGACTGCTGCCGCATGGCGCGGTCAAAAATATCGAAGAACACGAATCATGGACCGAGGAGACGGAAGGCGTCGATACGAGCCGGCAAATCCCGGTTGTCATGGAGAAGGGAGATATCCTGTTTTTCAGCGAGCTTCTCATCCATTCCTCGAACAAAAACCGAAGCAAAGATCGCTGGCGCCGCTCATACGTTTGCCACTATATTCGAGAGGATTCCAATGTTCTTCACCGCGAGGACTTGCGTCAGAAATATCCTTTATTCTAGTTAGCGCAATTTGATGTATGTCGATATTGCCGTTTACAAGATGGATTCCTTGCGTACAGGCACACATGGGCCCTCGCCTACATACAATGTACAACTGACGTTCTAGTGGGCATGGGCCGGAAACGCGAAACGAAGATTCGGCGTTCGTTTCATCCGCGGTTCTGCCAATACAGCATGGGGGTGTACGAAGGATGGGATTGTTCTCGGCAATTGCTTTGTTTATTAAACAGCTGACTCTGCTGGTCTCGTATGTCAAAAACAACGCGTTCCCTCAACCGCTCAAGGAAGAAGAAGAAGCCAAACATCTTGCGCTTATGGCAGAAGGCAACGGAGACTCGCGCAACATCCTGATCGAACATAATTTGCGTCTTGTCGCCCATATTGTAAAGAAGTTCGATAACACCGGGGAAGACCTGGAGGATTTGATCTCCATCGGCACGATCGGCCTGATCAAAGCGATAGAAAGCTTCCAAACGGGCAAAGGCACGAAGCTCGCGACCTTCGCCGCTCGCTGTATCGAAAACGAAATACTTATGCATCTTCGCAGCTTGAAGAAGACTCGCAAGGACGTATCCTTGCATGATCCGATCGGCACGGACAAAGAGGGAAACGAGATCACCTTGATAGACATCCTCGGTACAGAGTCCGACGACGTGGCGGATAAAGTGCAGCTCAAGATCGAGAAGAGCAAGATTTACAAGAACCTAGACATATTGGATGACCGGGAGAAGGAGGTCGTCATCGGCCGGTTCGGGCTGGTGCACGGCGGGGATGAGCGGACGCAGCGGGAGATCGCGAAGGAGCTGGGGATTAGCCGGAGTTATGTTTCAAGGATTGAGAAGCGGGCGCTTATGAAGCTGTATCATGAGTTTTATAAGGTGAAGAAGTGATAATAGCCCCAACACACAGAATACCGTTAGTAATATATGTACCAGTTGATGTAACTTCAAAAAATGAAACCAAATGGCAGAGATGTCGTTTGGTTTTTTCATGTTACATACTAGACACATGAGAGTGTTTTGGTTGGCTGATGAATAGTATAGTGCTCAGACCATTGGCTGCCGGCAAACTTAATAGTTGCATGATAAAAATATGTTATAATGGTGTTTATTTTAGCGGTTATCGTATGCTGATGAGAGGAATGGAATTAAAGTTGATTGAACATTTTTGGGGGGAATTACCTAAACCGTTTTTTGTACTTGCTCCTATGGAAGATGTAACTAATGTTGTGTTTCGTCATGTTGTGAGTAAAGCGGGTAGACCTGATGTTTTTTTCACTGAGTTTACAAGTACGGAAGGTTACTGTAATCCAGATGCTATATATAGTGAACGTGGGAGATTATACTTTACAGAAGATGAACAGCCTATGGTTGCACATATTTGGGGAAATAACCCTGATTATTATAGGGAAATGAGCATAGGTTTAGCTAAGCTTGCATTTAAAGGCATTGATATTAATATGGGCTGTCCTGCTCATAACGTCGCATCTAAAGCTAAGGGTAGCGGACTTATTCTACAACCTAAGCTTGCAGCAGATATTATACAAGCTACTAAAGCAGGTGGATTACCTGTAAGTGTAAAAACCAGACTTGGCTATACACATGTTGATGAGTGGCGTGAGTGGTTATCACATATATTGCGACAAGATATTGCAAATCTTTCTATTCATCTACGAACCAAGAAAGAAATGAGCAAGGTGGCTGCTCATTGGGAGCTTATTCCTGAAATTAAACAGCTTCGTGATCAGATTGCACCCCATACATTATTAACGATTAATGGAGATATAGCTGATCGAAAAACAGGCTTAATGCTGGCAGAACAATATGGAATTGATGGAATTATGATCGGTAGAGGTATATTTAAAGATCCATTTGCTTTTGAGAAAACACCTAGAGAGCATAGCAGAGACGAAAAAATGGAGTTATTAAACTACCATATTGATTTATATGATAAATATGCAACAGAACTAGAACCGAGACCATTTGTTCATTTACTTCGTTTTTTCAAGATATATATTAATGGATTTGATAAGGCAGATGAGTTGAAAAATGAGCTCATGCAAACGAAGTCAACAGATGAAGTACGTCAAGTGCTACAAAACTTTACTAATGATAGTGTTAAATAATCGCGAGGGCGATCCAATTTCAGAACTTAGCGTTAAAATCACGATGGCTCTGCTTTGTGACCACAACGTCAAAAAATTCGATAATACCGGGGAAGATTTAGAGGATTTGATCTCGATCGGCACCATCGGTTTGAATCGAAATAGCCCCGGACTCTCGCGTCCGGGGCTATTTCTGTCCATCTACATTCACTTGATGCCAAATCGAATAAACGAGTCGACGATCTGCCTGCGAAGCACGAGGTAGATGAGCAGGATCGGCAGGCAGGACACGGTGGTCGCCGCCATGAGCGACCCCCACATATTCGTGTCGGAATTGACGAACAGCTTCAGACCGATCTGAATCGGCGCGCTATTCATATCCTTGGTCACCAGCATCGGCCACAAATATTCGTTCCACGCATTGATGAACTGTATGATGCCTAGCGAAGCCACGGTGGAGCGGATATTCGGCAGGATGAGCCGGGAGAGAATGCCCCAGTCGCTCAGCCCGTCGATGCATGCCGCCTCGATCAGCACGCCCGGGAACGATTGAAAGGCCTGATACAACGATAGAATGGCGAACGTGGAGACGCCGAATGGCAAGACGATGCCAAGCAACGTTTCGTTCAGTCCCATATCGTTGATGAGGACGTAGTTCGGGATCATGATCGCCTGGAACGGAATGAGCCAGGTCACGCTGAGCAGGGCGAAGATAAGCGATTTCCCGCGGAACCTCCACCTTACGAGCGCGTAAGCGGCGAGCAGACCCGTTGCCAGTTGCAGTACCGTCATGAGGATAGACACGCCGAACGAGTTGAAGATCATCCGCACGATCGGCATCTGAGAGAAAGCGTAGCTGTAATTCCCGAATGTCGGCTGAAGCGGGAACAAGCTGGCGGTAAAGATCTCCGACTCGTTCTTGAGCGAGGAGATGACCATCCAATACAACGGGATGATGGCTGCCGCGCACATCAGAGCAAGCGCTCCATGCTGGAACATCGAGAGAACCTGAGACCGTTTATTCATGATTGGCCAATCTCCTTTGAAGCGTTAATTATCATAAAAGGCGAACCTGCGGGATACGGCATTTAGCGACAGCGCAATCAGCCCAAAAAGGACAAAGAACAGCATGGCGGCCGCCGAGCTGACGCCGACGTTCAAATTCGAGAACGCGAAGCGGTACATTTCGTAATAAATGTTCGTCGAAGTGCCGTAAGGACCGCCCGTCGTCAGAATATCGATATACGCGAACGTCCATTGGCTCGAGAACAGCAGGCTCATGGTCAGCATGAACAGAATCATAGGCGACATGAGCGGAACCGTAATGTACAAAAATTGGCGGAAGCTGCCGGCTCCGTCGATCGCTCCGGCCTCATAATATTCCCGGTTAATGCCGGTCAAAGCGGCAGCGAACATAATCGTGCTGAATCCGAGCATCTTCCAGCCCGTAATCAGCAGGATGATCCACTTCGCCCAAGACGCATCCGAGAAGAATGCGATCTGTTCCTGAACGAACCCGAGTTTAAGCAAGAGATGGTTGACGATCCCGTTGGACGGATGGAACAACCACCGCCATATGGCGCTTACGGACACCGGCGCTAGAATCATGGGAATAAAGAACAGCGCGCGATAAAAATTTTTCATGCGCGGATTCATCTGGTTCGTCACAACGGCGAGTACGAGCGGGATGGCTATAGAGAACGGCAGCAATCCGAGCGTATAGAAAACCGTGTTGCCGATCGCTCCGGCGAAAGCTTCGTTCTGCAGCAGTCGCGTGAAATTATCGAAGCCGACAAACAGCTTGTCCGTGCCCGGAACCATGCTCCACTTGTGGAAAGCCAGATAGAATGTATGGATCAACGGTTTGTACATCCAGATTCCGAGCAGGATGGCCGCCGGCAGCAAATAGAGGTAGGGCTTTAGCTTGCGCCAGAGCTTGGAACTGTTCCAATTGCGCGCAGCCGCCTTCTGTTTCCCCTTCACAAGGGGGGAGTACAATTCTTCCATTGTTTTGCTCATCGCGATCCCTCCCTTGTCCAAAGAACTGCGTCTTGCCGAGTATTGCTGTATGGCTGCATTACTGGATCATGCCATTGATTGCGTCCTGGGCCTTGGTCAATGTATCCGCGACATCATCTTCCGATGTAATGGCTTTGACGATGGCATCCGTAAACAACGTTGCGATTTCGGTTGCGTTGTCGCCCGGCCAGATCGCCACCGGCTTGATTTTCTTCAGTTGCTCCAGGTTGATCTTATACAGCGGATTTTGCTCGACAAAGTCCTTCAAGCCGTTCGGATCATCGGCCAGCCCCGTGCGAAGCGGCAAGTAGCCGACCTGGGACGTAATGATCGTGTAGCCTCTGTCGCCGGTCACGAACTTGATGAATTCCCATACCGCCGCGTTTTTATTGGAGCTGTCCGGCCGCACGGCCAGCACGCTGCCCGAGTTGACGGGAACGGCTTCCTGGTCGGCGAACCGAGGCATGCCCGCACCGTACAGCTTCCAACCGCCTGCGTCGGCCGCTTGCTTCGCGCCGCTGTGGAGCGCCGTGGAGGAAGCGTACATGCCCAGATTGCCCGCCATAAATTGCTCGGAGAGCTCGGCTTCCGTGCCGACAGCCGATGCGCCATTCTGGTACAGGTCCTTCCACATGCTGATCGCTTCAGTGCTTTCCGGGCCTGCGAACCGCGCCTCTTTGCGGTCGTCTGACAAGACTTGTCCGCCGTTGCTGAGGATGAGCCCCTCCGTTATCCAGCCGTTGCTAGGCGCGAGGCCGAAGCCGTCCTTGCCGGTTTTTTCTTTGATCTGAAGAGAGGCTGCTTTAATCTCTTCCCATGTCTCAGGCGGCTGCTCCGGATTGAGCCCTGCCTCTTTAAACAGTTTCCCGTTAATGAACACGATCGGCGTGCTGAACGTGAACGCCAGCCCGTACATCTTGCCATCAATCTTGCCCAGCTCGAGCGCGTTAGGCGATATGCCCTCCAGATGCCTCTCAAGCTCCTCTTGCGGGAACGTGTCCTCGTAAGCCTTGAAGCCAAGGCTTATGCGGGAGCTGTCGAGCGTGCCGAACGGATGCTGGACGATGTCCACCGCCTTGCCGGCCGAGATATCCGCCTTATACTGCTGCATCGTCGCGTCCGGCACGCCCTCGACGATAACGCCTTTCTCCTTGCCGATCGTTTCGTTGAATTCCTTGATCAACTGCTCCATCCCCGGCTTCATCGTCGGATAGGCGAGGCTGTATGAATAGAAGGCAACTGTTATCGGATTGGCCGGATCGAGCGTCCCCATCTCCGCTTGCGTCGCCGAGACGTTGTCGCCGCTTGCACCGCCGCAAGCGCTAAGCCCGATCATGGCGCCTAACGAGACAAGCGTCATAGTTCGTTTCGCAATTCGTTTCATTAATCGATTCCTCCAGATTTCATTGTGGACTATTCCAGGCAATAGGCTTGAATGTGTTGACGCACCTCGTCATCAATGCCGAATTCGGCTTCGAGGTACCGTTCGAAGGTGCCGTACTCCTGATCGATACGGTTTCGCGACGCGTTCAGATAGCGCTCCTGCAGCTTCATCGCAGCTTCGATTTCGCGCAGATCATCCATGCTCACATACTGAGCCGCGATATCGAACATATGCCGATGAAACCCGGCCAGCGTCACATTGGACAATAGATAATCCTCCATCACGGTCTCGTACGGAACGCCCAATGTCAGCAGGATCAGCATGCTGCCGATGCCGGTACGGTCACGTCCGCCGGCGCAGTGATGAACGAGCGGCAAATTCGATGCCGGCGACTTCAACAGCTCCATCAATTGCTTGTACGAAGCGTTCCGAATCGGCAGATCGGTGTAGAGACGGTCCAGCATATCCTTCGAGAATTGCTTATGCAGACCTTGCGCGAACATTTGGGCAAGGTCCAAATCCGGCTGATCCTCGGCGCCCGCATTCGCGGGGACTCGGAGATTGACAGCTTGGCCGATCTGCGGATCCGGCTTCTTCTCAGCTTCCGCTCGGTTGCGATAGTCGAACACATGCTTGAGGCCAATCCCCTCTAAGGCCAGATGATCGTCAGGCGTTAGGCCGGTCAGCTCGGCGGCGCGGAACAAGAGCCCTTGTTTGACCGTACGGCCATCCGTCGTGCGAAGGCCTCCCATATCGCGGAAATTATATACCCCCTGAAGGGGGAGCAGGCAAGCTGGCATTAATTCATTAGTCATGGTTAAGGCTCCCTGTCGAATATTATTGGATGGGACGAGCGATTAGTGCTGAGCGGCAAGCATGGCAAGCGGGAAACGAAGATATTCATCCCGGCCCCCCGGCATGACAACGGTCTGAACCGACACGCCTTCCGGATTGACGCTGACCACATTGTAGCTGCAGTAGTCCACCATGCTGAAGTGGTCATCGTCCGCCAACTCGCCGGTAAACGCCGTGCCGTTCGCCGCGATGCTGCAAATGCCGTTGTACGTGCCGACATTGTTCGTATGAACATGGCCCGCCACGATGCCGACAACGTCTGTTCCGGCTAGCACTTGGCCTAGTTGCTCGCGGTCGGCCAGCACATGCTCAGCCGGCATCGATTCGATCGTCAGCAGCGGATGGTGAAGGGCGATGATCGTACCGCGCTCGGCCGGCGTGCTCAGTTCTTCCTCCAGCCATGCGAGCTGTTCGTTGTCGATACGGCCATAATGGTGCCCTGGAGTCTGAGAATTCAAGCCGATGAGACGAAGTCCTTGAATCGTATGGCTGTAGTAGTACGGCTGCTCGGACGGCTCTTCCTTCAAGAAGCCTTCGCGGAACGGAGCGCGATGGTCATGGTTGCCAAGCACCACGTAGACCGGAATGCCGAGTAAGGACGATCCTTCATCGACAAGTTCGCGAATGTATTCGTAGTCCTCCGTGTTGCCTTCATGCGACAAGTCGCCCGTAATGACGACAAACGATGGATTGACGCGATTCTGCTGAATATGCGCGAAGACCTGACTGACTTTATCCGCCAGATTGAATTTGACGAACGGCCCTTCCGTGTGCGGTGCGTTCATGTGCGTGTCGGTGAGGTGAACGAATTTGATTGGATTCATTTGATTTCCCTCCATTTGGCTTTTTATCTTGCATACAAGAATCATATTTGTTGTATGTAAGGCTAGTGTTAAATGAATAATTAGATTTTATAAACAAGCCGCCCCCGATTTACGAGAAATACAAAAAAGCCCTCGGCGCATCATGCGCCGAAGGCTATGAAAGTGATGGCATATAATGGAGCGGGCGTGCATTCGGATTATTCAAGTCATATAACCGTGGCGAAGCAAATCCTCGCGCATATTGCGCGAATGCTGCTGAATGATCGTTTTGGCTTCCATATAGTTCTGATTAGAGAGATGATCCAGAATTTCCTTGTACAGCTTCCTCCCCGTATATGGGCGGTTATTGCCCTTCGTCAATCGGTAGGCGACGACGAAGTACAGTAGCTTATCTCTGTGCAGCTCGAACGTATCGATCATATACCGGTTCTGCAGAGCCGTAAGCAGCGTACGCATAAACATCAAGCCGTTCTCGTAATACTCGCGGTACTTCTGCTCCTCGCTTGCCTTCACGAGCCGATCGTAATGCGATTGCATGGCCTCTAAGTCCAACTCGTACATGCCCTGAGCCATTCGGTCCAAGGCGAACGAGTACAACGCGCCCAGCAAATCGAAAATATCATACAGATCTTTAATGTCGATGCCTTTGACCAGAATGCCCCGTTTGTACAGCGTTTGGACGAACCCTTCCTTCTCGAGCAGCGATACGGCGGCGTGGACCGGGGTTCGGCTCATGCCGAGTTTCTCGGCTAGCTCGCTCTCCGAGAACAAATCTCCGGGCAGATGCGCTCCGTCCAGAAGCTGTTGGCGTATAGATTGGTAAGCTTTATCGACAAGCGGTATTTCGGACATAAGATGGCTCCTCTATTCTCGAGCAGTTCATACCTGCAATACTCAATAGTATAAGGGAACAACCTAATTGCTGACAACCAGACAATTCCTGATACGAACCAGATCATGCAATGAACCTGCACGTAGTGCTAGGTGAATACGTAATATCAAGTTTGTGACCGATCCGAAGGGTATTCATATTGAGTTAAGTCTTACGGTGGTCGAGTACTCGGGTTACGGTAGTGGATGAGGAGCCGGCGATGCCGGCTTTTTCAGTTTAAAAACCATCAAATCGGCATTTTGATAAAACGAGAACTTGAACACTCGTAAGTATGATATTAAAGTGATAGTGAAGAGGCTTTCAGTGTTACCGTTACGACAAGGTTACGAAGACGGTATTTGGAATGATTGCTTTCAAGGAGGAGAACTTCGTTGAGCTGTTTAAAGATTTGGGATGCGCCTGCAGGTGCGGTTGGCCGGGATGATTTTATCGTAAGCGTCCGTGCTGCCGGGGAAAACTGGCAGCCGCTCTTCGTATATGAGACGAAGGTGGACATGCATAACGTGAGACGGGCCTCCATGGCCTATTTCGACATGGAAGGAAGCGTGGAGGTAAGGGTCGAGAGCCGGAAGGAAATCGTACGGCAAGTCGTTATCCGGCCTCTCTCGAAACAAATTCCGTTCAAGGTAGAAGGAGCGGCAATAACCTTCCGTTTGAATGAACCGTGCAAGCTGTCCATTGAAGTGAACGGTGACCGCTTCGGCAATCTTCATCTATTCTCGAATGCTCCGGAGGAGAATCCGCCGGAAGCGGACGCTCCGAATGTACTGTTTCTGAAACCTGCCATCCATCGGATGGAGGATGTTTATCAGTTGGCCGGCAGTCCGAAGGAGCCGGGAGGCGCGGCGCCGGACGTGATTTATTTCGGACCCGGGATGCACTATCTGGAGGAGACGATCTTCCGCATCCCGTCGGGGAAAACCGTCTATATCGCCGGCGGCGCCATTGTCGTCGGCTCGCTTGTCTGCGACCATGTGCAGGATGTAACGATTCGTGGCAGAGGCGTGTTGTATTTATCCGATTTCCACCGGTTCTCCGCGTTCCGGGGTGTGAGGATCACCTATTCGAACCATATTAGCGTGGAAGGAATCGTGCTGCTGGACCCGCCGCACTATAGCATCTACATCGGCAAGTCCGAGCATATCCGGATTCGCAACTTCAAGTCCTTCAGCACGAGGGGCTGGAGCGACGGCATCGACATGATGTCCAGCTCGCATATCGAGATCGAGGATGTGTTCCTGCGGACGTCCGACGATTGTATAGCCGTATACGGAAGCCGTTGGGATTATAAAGGGGATTCGCGCTGCGTAAGGGTCAAGAACTCCGTCCTTTGGGCTGACGTAGCCCATGCGATGAATATCGGCGGACATGGGGACTACCGCAGGGGCGGCGACTTGATCGAGGATATCGAGTTCAGCAACATCGATATATTGGAGCATCATGAGCCCCAGCCTGGTTATTGGGGAGCCATGAATATTAACGCCGGCGATAATAACACGGTACGGAACGTCACCTTCGACAATATCCGTGTGGAGGATTTTGAGCTGGGCCAGCTCTTGGACATCCGTGTGGTATGGAACGAGAAATATAACCCCGTTGCCGGTAAACGGATTGAGAACATTCATTTCCGGAACGTGACCTATAATGGAAGAAATGAAAACAAAAACCGAATTTACGGGTTCGACCGGGAAAGGACTGTGGATGGTGTCACCTTCACAAATCTGCATATAAATGGTGAATTGATTTTGAATGCGGAGCAAGGACATTTCGACATCAATGAGCACGCCGATGGCATTCAGTTTCGTAAATGACTAAATAACAGTTCTGAGCGAACTGGGGGACTGCATACAAGATCAGTCTCCCAGTTCGTTCTCCCAATAGAGATATCGAGGGGGATAGACAGATGAAGGTAGAACGTACAGGGGGAAGGCTAATACGTCTCTTTAGGAAAAATCCTTTGTTGATCAAAATCTTATCCTCCTATTTAGTTATTGTTATCGTACTGTTAACCGTTTTTTCTTTTGTACTATTTCGTACTTACAGCAATAAAAGTATAGAGCAAGTCAGTCATACTTCTGAAAATTTTATATCGCAATCCTATTATATTGCGGATTTAATGCTCATAAATGTCTATTATAACTTTTATCAGTTATTTATTAACGGTGTGGATAGCGATTTTAATTATGGTTTGTATGTTGATCAATCAGACGCATTCGCCGATCAAGATGTATTGCGGAAATTAAGGCAATACGTGAAGTCAAATCCGCTTATTCGCTCCATTTATCTTTATAATTCGAAGACGGACAGGGTCATTTTCAATATATCCGAGGTAGGAGAAGGGATTCAGTCCACAGCAGATTTCTTGGATCAAGATATAATTCATATTTTCAGTAACAAAGAGCAAAATGTATCGGGTAAATATTTCACAAGAAAAGTGGATTATGTAATAAACAACAAAACGATAAACGAAAATTTCTTGACGTTGATTCTAACCAATACTTCAAGTCAGCGTGAAGTCGAATCGTCATTAGTCATTAATTTAAATGAAAGAGTTCTGCAGGAGATGGTTACCAGCGGGAGCGCCGGAGATCTTAATCAAGTATTGATCATGTATAAAGACGGTAATGTATTGTCGCATGATGACACTTCCATGATCAATAAAAATCTTTCCGATGAAAGCTTTGCCAAACAAATCATGTTGTCAAATGATGAAAAAGGCAGCTTTATAACGAAGATTAATGACAGGGAGTCCCTTGTCAGCTATGTGAAAGCAAAACATCTAGGCTTGATATTTATAGGCATAGGCGATTATAGCAAGCTGTTGTTGTCGGCCTATTCGATGCAAAGAACTTTATTGATATTAACGATTATTTTCATCCTTGCTGGAATCGTTCTGGCTGTATTGTTTACTTCGAGTATTTATAATCCGTTTCGAAAATTGCTTCATAAATACAGACTGGATTCAAACCGGCTATTGAATGATAAGAAGAAGGCATTGTTGGGCAAATTGCTTGATGGGGAAACCGACGATAAAATCCGCGACAACGATTATAGGACGGAATGCGGGGTAAGCTTCGACGATCCATACTACGTAACCCTCGTGCTTAAGATGGATTCGCTCGAAAAAGTTCTATCAGGTAAATGGTCGAAAGATGTAAGATTGGTTAAATTTGCAATTCTTAATATTGCCAGCGAATTCTTCAGGGAAAAACGATTGAAGGTAGAGGGCATCGATAACGGATACGATTATGTAAGTATGATTATAAATGTAAAGGATAGAAGCGACGAGATTGTGAGTCATATCATCGATTCGACAATGGAAATACAAGATCAGGTAGAAAAATATTTGAAGATTTCGGTATCTGCGGGAATAGGCGATATGGCAGAAGGGGTGCAAGGGATCGGACAATCCTTCCAGCATGCGCTGGCAGCCTCGAATTATCGCATTATTTACGGCAGAAAAGCAGTCATAGAATATGGTGATATAGCCGAACGAGACAATAAGGGTCTCCATGACTATCCTTATGAGATTGAGAAGAGAATGATCGAAGCGATAAAGGAACGCAATATGCGAAAAATGGACACAAGCCTCAACGAGTTTTTTGAAAGGCTTGTCTTATCCAGCGCGGATGAAATCCAAATCACGGTGCTTCAGTTAGCCGTCTTGCTCACAAGGACACTAAGCGGTATAGCCAAGACTAGCATAGAGAATGGAGAGTACAGCATAAAGGTGCTTATTGCCGAAATTCAGACCTGCGAAACGTTGGAGGAAATCAAAACGTATCTGTATTCCCTTTGCTCCAGGGTTATAGAGACAAAAGGCAATGACGCAAAAGAAAATGTAAAATCCATGATTGCGAATAAAATAAAGGATTATGTCGGAAAGCATTATAATAGCATAAATATTTCGACGGAATCGGTAGCTAACCATGTAGAGCTGTCCCCTAATTATGTCAGGTCTATATTCAAAGAGATAACAGGTGTATCATTATCCGATTATATTACACAATGCAGGATGTCGGAAGCGCAGAGACTTCTTCTTGAAACGGATGATCCTGTCAGCAGGATCGCGGAAGCGGTTGGGTATCCGGAGAATAGCAAGCACTTCTTTACCATATTCAAAAAACACTTTTACAAAACCCCGGAGAATTATAGAATGAGTATCCAAGACAACGGGAGTCCAAGCAAGCGAACCTCGAATGAGTAAAGGGGAAGGACAAAGAACCGATAGCGGTATGACTATGTCGATGTAGTCATCCAAGCTGTCGGTTCTTTTTTCTTGTAATCCGCCGGAGTTCAAATAGCATCGGGATACGTTGAAGCGTGTTTTCGAACCGGTTCAAATACAATCAAAACGTCATGATTGATAAAACGCGAACTTGAACGAGCATAAATGTACCATTAGAGTCATAGGGGAAAGGGCTTTCAGTGTGACCACGACGCGAGCCATGAGATTTGCTTAGCATATAGGGAGGATGATCAGTATGAGTGTAGCATTGAGCAGTAACAAAGCGGACCGCGTAGTGATGAAGAAGAAAAAAAAGAGCTTCCTATCGGATTTGAAACAAAATTTATATTTATACTTATTGGTTTTACCAGGCGTTTTATTTTTTGTGATTTTCTCATACCTGCCGATGGTAGGAATCATCTTAGCTTTTCAAGACTTTAATGTGATGAAAGGACTTTTCGGAAGTGAATTTGTAGGTCTGAAAAATTTCGAGTATTTTTTCTCCTCAAAGGATTGGCTGGTCGTAACCTGGAACACCGTGTATTTAAACCTATTGTTTCTTTTTTCCGGTTTGTTTTTTGCGATCCTGATTGCCATTGTTTTATCCGAAATCAGATCCAAACATTATAAGAAAGCGACACAATCTGTTGTCATTCTGCCGCATTTTATTTCCTGGACCTTGGTGTCGATGTTTGTTTTTGCATTATTGTCGACGGATGTAGGTTTTATTAATGCCATTCTAAAAACGTTTGGTTTTATTCAGGAAGGAGAGGAAATCAATTTTTATTCCAATCCGAATTTATGGGTTGCCATACTGGTTGTTTTAAAAATATGGAAAGATGCGGGTTTCGGCTCCGTTATCTATTTGGCAGCTATAGCAGGCATGGACCAGAGTATGTATGAAGCTGCCAAAATTGACGGGGCAAGCCGGTTGCAGTGTATTACAAAGATTACGTTGCCGCAGCTTAGATCAACAGCCGTTCTATTGACCTTATTTGGCATCGGAGGCATATTCCACGGAGATCTGGGAATGATCTATGCGATTGTAGGCGACAACCCTAGTTTGTATGAGGCGACCGATGTCATTGATACTTATGTATTCAGAATGCTCAGGCAAATGAATGAAATGAGCATGACTGCCGCGATCGGATTTTATCAATCTCTTGTAGGTTTAGTCATCGTATTTGTAGCGAATTATTTGGCCAGGAAATATGATTCGGATTCTGCCATTTTTTAAAGGAAGGAGATTGAAAATGAAGAGCAGCTTGGAGAATAAAGCAATAGATCTATTTTCTTATGTGTTCATGGCCATATTTTCAATATTTTGCATTGTGCCTTTTATCCTTATTATATCAAGCTCCCTGTCGGGCGAAAAAGCTGTACAATTAACCGGTTTTTCTCTTATTCCAAAAGATTTCTCGTTATTTGCTTACGAGGTCATCTTTCAGGATAACACCATATTCACCGCATACAGGACAACGATCATTATCACGGTTGCGGGTACATTCCTTTGCCTGATCCTTACCAGCGCTATGGCTTATGCCCTTTCCGTCAAAACGTTTACCCACAGAAACAAATTTGCTTTTTTCGTCTTTTTTACGATGTTGTTTAACGGAGGTTTGATACCTTCGTACCTCCTTATCTCCAAATATTTAGGTTTAAGCGATAATATCCTGGTTTATATTGTACCGGCGTTGATTAATCCGTTTAATATGTTTCTGTTAAGAAATTTCTTCAATCAAATACCGGATTCGCTGGCTGAGTCCGCCAAAATAGACGGAGCGAATGACATCTATATTTTATTTAAAATCATCCTTCCATTGGCAAAACCCGCACTGGCAACAATCGGATTGTTTTATGGACTCGGTTTCTGGAACAAGTGGTTTGAAGCCACCCTTTATATTAACGATAAAGATCTGTACTCCTTGCAATATCTGATCATGAAGGTACTGAGAGAAGTGGACTTTATGTATCAAATGGATTACATGCAAGGAGCTGTGATTAATTATGTTGCCCCCAAAAATACGGTTAAAATGGCTACAGCCGTAGTCACTACAGGCCCTATTATATTTGTTTATCCATTTGTGCAAAAGTACTTTGTTAAGGGGTTAGTAGTTGGAGCCGTTAAAGGCTAAACCCGCAAAAGCGGTTTAGTATATATGCATGGACCAATAAAAGGGAGGAAAAAAAATGAAGAAAAAGTTTTTAGTCACGTTGCTTGCCGTCACGATGCTAGCTGCTTTATTCGCAGCATGCAGCAAGCAAACCAACGGGCCTTCTGAAAGCACGGCGCCAACCAGCAGTCCGACAGAAGGTACGGATCCTGCAGCCAAGAAGGATCCGGTTACGCTTAATATTCGTTTCTTCGGGAATGAGAACGGGCATTATCGCGATGTCGATCCCGCCTTTAGAGAGTTCGAGAAACGGACGCAAGACACGCTTAATACGAAATTGAATGTGGTATGGACACCGGTTGCCGACTATGGAACAAAACATCAATTATGGATGACTTCAGGAGAAGACGTCGACCTGTTTGTCCCGTGGGAATTGACTAAATTCGCCAAAGACGGCGTATTGGCGGATTTAAGCGAATACTTTAACAACCCCAAATATCCTGGACTTCAAAAGGCTTTCTCCGAAGAGTATATCAATGATAACAAGCTCTTCGGCAAAACCTATGCCATTCCGATTACCAACTCTTTCATGGATATGGAGGGCGTATGGTACAGAAAAGATTTATTAAAGAAGTATGGAATGGACGAGATCAGCAGTTATGACGATTTGTATAACTTCCTGGAAAAAGTAAAAGAAAACGAAAAAGACATGATCCCGTTTGGAAACTATGGAAATACGGCGTTCTTTAAATTATTTACCGATATCAATGCACAACAGCTGGAGGGGAAAGTATTTCCGTTCACCGGCCAAGGAAATCCGAAGAAAAATTTTGTTTACGTTCAAATCGCCGATGACGGGAAATCCGTTGCGGGTGTGGCGGCTTATGGCGACCCGGCATCCGAATGGGCTAACTTTCATCCCGAATACGGTCTGAATTATCTGATGAACCAGTTTAATCAAGCGAAGCGGTTTAACCCATTTATTCCGGTAGATACCTTGACGAACACGACTGGAACAGGTAAGCCTGAAGCTGCAGGATACTTGACTGTAGGCGGTTTCAAGGGGAAAGAAGCCGAGCAAAAGGCAAAGAACCCGAATGCGGAGATCGGTTTCTGGCCGATCATGAAGAACAATCAGGAAATGACGCCTGGAACGCAATCCACGGACGGCAAGGCGTGGAATTTCGTGGCAAGACCTGCTAATTCCAAGAAAATCGACAGAACGATGGAATTCCTGGATTGGCTGTTCTCTAGCCAGGAAAACAACGACTTATTCACTTACGGTATCGAAGGCGAAAACTGGGAGGCTGTTGGAGAGAACCAGTGGAAAGTTCCGGACGGTGTCGATCCGGCAAAAAATTACTCGTTCCCTGGTTACCAATTGACCTGGAATCCGACATTGACCAGAATTCCAGCCGGATTGCCGGAGCAGATTCAACAATATACGGAATATCAATATAAGCCGGACACGTATCAGAAACATGTATTGGCAGGATTTACATTTGACCCAGAGCCTGTAAAAAATGAAATCGCCAAATCCAACACCGTCATGGATAAGTATCTTCCATTCTTATTGTCCGGTTTCGGCGAAGTTGAAGATAATTTGGCGAAGATGAATAAGGATCTGAAGGATTCGGGCGTAGAAAAAATCAAAGAGGAATTAAAAAATCAAATCAACGACTTCCTCGCTCAGAAAAATTAAAATACTGGAACTTACATCATGATAAATTAGGAGCACCTAGAGATTTAGCTAAATCAAATCTTTAGTTGCTCCTAATGTACTTCCATCCCTAAGGGAGGTGAGAGAAAAGAATACGAGAGTATACGAAGCAAGATTGGGGTTGGCGAAAGAAGCAGCAAGCCAAAAAAATGATGTAAGGAGAGGACATCACTTATGATTTTGCAAAACAAGAAAACAACCTGGGCGGCGCGCGCGCTGGCCGTCTGTCTGGCGGCAGTCATGCTGTTGCAATTGCTTGTCCCCGCGCCGAATAATCGTGTCTTCGCGGCTAATGAAGATTCGCAGACTGAACCCGCTCAGTCTGATCCAGCTAAAGGCATTCTGGATAAGATCGACTTCGGTAATCCTGATTCTGAAAACGCTCACAATTTCAGGGGGGACTTTACGAGCGTGATCACCGGTTTTTTAGGTGAGAAGGCCAGAGTATCTGAGCCGCGTATTCCTGCTTCAGAAACCGGAGGTTTTTTAACCTTCTCGATGAAGGTGGATCCGTATCTGCAAAATTACTTTACGGTTAAATTTGCCGGGGATGAGACGATGTCTTCTCGAGCACAAATTGTGATCAATGGCGAACAGATCGGGTATTTCAAAGGGGGAGATTATTCCCCGCTGTTAAGTGGCGAACGAGCACCGAATCAATTTATATACAGCACCATTGTGCTTCCTCTGGAGTCGACGAGAGGGAAGGAAATCGTTGAAATCACAATCAATACAACGATTCCTTGGGGGAAGGTAGAACAACCATCAAGAGGGTACTATACCGGTTATACCCATACCCAGGCTTATATTGATGTAGAGGATGAAGTGCAGGGGTATAA
Source organism: Paenibacillus agaridevorans (assembly GCF_003112455.1). GTDB lineage: Bacteria > Bacillota > Bacilli > Paenibacillales > Paenibacillaceae > Pristimantibacillus > Pristimantibacillus agaridevorans. The sequence goes on along the minus strand of NZ_BDQX01000171.1, from coordinate 170,944 downwards.
ATTTAAAGAAGGTCAGGAACCGGGGACCGTACTGAAATCCGGTGATACCTTTGAGGAAATTGAAGCAAAGGTTGCGCAGTTAAGCCAAGAACCCATTACCACCTTTATGAATCATTATAACCATCTTGGACAAAATCCGAACAACACGTTAAATATCGCGAAATACACAAATGCTCTTCGTTATTATGCCTTGGTCTTGAAAGACGACATATCTCCAATGAAAACCCCGGAAGCGAAACGTGAAGCGTTAATGCGCATGTTCCAAGCCATTGACGTTCATACGAAAAATTATTACAAAGATACAAGGATGGTGCTTCGCGGAGGACATCAAGGGGATTGGGGAGGCTTTTACGGCGAACTGGGAGAGGCTTTATATCTTGCGGAAACCCTGATCTTTGATGAAGATGTGTTAGGAGAAGAAGAATATAATGCCTTCCTGGATCAACCCTTTGATACAGGAACGGTGGAAGGCGAATTTTCTCTTGCCAGCGCAGGGTGGAATGGGGAAGCATTAACACGCCGCATGGCATGGGAACGAGTGCTGAAGGCTAATTTTGATTTCGCCCGTTCCAGACAATCGTATATTACGAATCAAGTATTCTATACGTACGAAGGCGCATGGAAAGCTCATGAAGGGCTCAGAATGGTAGGGTCCGAATTTTATGAAGGGAAAGAGCGCAGTCATCAAATTTTATTCGAAATATTTGGAATAAAACCCTGGTTAGGTGAAGAAGTATTGGTGGGACCTAATGCGGAAGAATTAGACCTCTATCATTCTTTATTTGCTCATGATGGTTCGGCTGTCTTTACGGATGATTATACACACATAGTCGGGAAAGGTCTCGCCAAAAGCAAATTGGATGAAGAGGGCCGCGTCGTTCGACGCAAGCCTTATGGAGAACAACATACAAATTTAACCAAAGGCGGATTGGGAAGAGAAAATCACTATGTAGGTATTTATGGGGAAGTAACCAATTATATTTTGGAATACTTCTATCGAACCTTGGATCAGCCTGGGGATGAAGCGCTCAATGATGAGCTTCTGAAACAAGCTCTTAACAGCTTTTATGGTCGTTTATGGACTCGAATCGCTGATCTGGATGATGAGGGCAAACGACTATTAGCGATGAATTCCCCGTTAGATGAACGAAATGGGGGTATGCCTTCCAGAACGATTGCGTATGGCGCCAGAATGCTCGGATATGGCACGTCCTATGCGTATTTAGAAAAATATATGGCGGATCATGAGGAACGATATAGCGGTCCGGAATGGGAGAAGTATTGGGACTATGCCAGATATACCGTAGGGGCCGTACAGCAGATGAAGATGGATAATCGCTTAATGGGCGATTTGAATTCGAGGGATTTCCATCTGCGTGAAACCTATGAGTATATATTCAATACCCGGAAGGACTATGCAAGATTTAATGATGTTAAGGCCGGGGTTGTCCTTCCCCAGACCGATTTCGATTATTATACAGAACAAGAGATTGCCGCATTAGGTGTGAATCCGGAGGACTATGAACAGTTTGCATGGATCGATGTAGATAATAATTTCATCTCCATGCGAGATGGGGACTTTAGAATGTTCGGGTCGCTATCGAAGAATAACATGGCATTTCCGGGAACTGGAAACCTTCATATTGTCACGCCTGAGTATGTGCGATTGGTGCAGATTGCTCACAATAATCAATTGCAATATGAAGATTACTACATCAGATCGCAAGATATGGATGTCTATTTCCAGCGAGGAGAACCGCCACTCAAAGGATTCGCACCTTCAGCCCTGGCAGGTGAAATATTGCCCATTGCTTATCAGCCAGGGGTTGGTACAGTAGTCCGGGACAATTTTGAAGTCGATCATCCCTATTCATCTTTGACGGATTTAATGGCTGCAAGATATGGGGAGTATTTCATCCTCACGAATACCACTCGTGCTGAATACGGAAATGAACGTTCCTTTGAGGTGGAGTTGCCTTCCGATTATACAGGAAACGAGATCTTCGATTTTGTATCTAAAACAACTATTCCGGTAGTCAATGGCAAAGTAACCATTGGACCTGAAAGAGGAATGATTCTAAAATTATCAAACAAATTTGATCCGGCTCCAAAACCAAATCATGTTGATTTTGCCAAAGCGGTTGAAGGAAATGGTAGCGTAGATGTTATATGGAAAACGACTGCCGGAGGAAAAACGTATACCCTCAAACGTTCCGAATCGGAAGAGGGTCCGTATGCCGTGATTGCAGATGGGTTAACGGGCAATCACTATAAAGACACCGATGTGGTGGGCGGGAAAGAATATTACTATAAAGTGGAAGCCGTGAATGAACATGGATCAGGCTGGGAATCATGGCACGCAAAAGCAGATCTGAGCGATGCCGCATCCAAAAATCTTGCTTCTCCATGGCAGCAGGATTTCATTGGCACCACCCAAGGCAGCGCAACGGTTAACGGCGATGGGATAACAATCGAGGATGCGGATGGAAATGGCCTGGGTGTAGGAGATGATTTTAATATCTATAAAAGAGATATTCAGGATTCCTTCCACTTTGTCCATCAGACAGCCGTTGGCAATAGCTCTATTAGTGCCCGAATTGATCAGAATAGCGGCGCTCTCAGCGGTATTATGTTAAGGGAAGAGCTTTCTGCAAATTCCCGTTATCTATATTTCGGCGCGGATGACCAAGGAAACCTGGTATTGCAGGATCGTAATCGAGTATCCTTCGTGGTGTGGAATGGCGGTAAACCTGTAAGTCCGTTCAATCATGGAGTTAAAGGGTATCATGTCGACGACTATCCTTATATCAAGCTATTGTGGCATCATAATTCGCAGATCGCCTATGCTTTTGTATCGAAGGACGGAGTCGATTGGGAATACGTCGCGATGTCAGAAAGTTTATTTCCATATGCCTATTATACAGGACTCGTTTCGACTCAAGAGGCGGCATTCAGCGAAGTAACCGTATCGGCTATGCCGAGAGAGAGTCTGATGCCGTTTGTGGAAAAGGATAAAGATCAAATCACTTTGCATTGGAATAAACCAAAGCATGCCTCATGGTTCAACGTATACCGCACCTATGATGAGGAGGCGAGTTTGACCGATCCGGTATTCAAGCCTGGTACGACCGAGCTGGAAGACGGTTCCCCTTGGGAGGAGGTCCTCACGGGTGCAAGAGCGATGCCATTCCGGGACGCTCTGCGGTATGGAAGCGTGTATTACAAGGTGCTGCCCGTTCACGACGACGGCTCCCCTCAACCGTTCTCGGCTGTCGCTTCCGTCAATGCTGACTCGATTGCGACGGTGATGGAAGAAGCGAAGAGCTTGCCGGCCTACGACTATACAAAGGCGAGCTTCTATCTGTACCATGAGCAGTTGGATCGTATTGCAGCGGAGATGATGGAGAACGAATTTGACGAGGCGCAGCTGATTGACGAAATCTATGACGCGAAGAAGCTGCTTGTTTCGTCTCGGACGCTGCTGACGAAAATACAGGTGGAGCCATCGATGGCCAGAGCCTCCGAGAAGTTCTGGCAGAACGATAACATCTCCGAGGAACAGAACGCCTGGTTCTTATTTGATGGAAATCCCGCCACGATTGCCCATACCAGGTCCAAGGAAAGCTGGGTAGATGTGGACTTTGGCGCAGGGAACGAAAAAATGGTGGATACGTTCCGCTACTTGCCGAGAAGGGATGCTACTGCCCGTATCAACGAAATCGTCTTCAAGGGCTCGAATGATGGAGTGAATTGGACGGATTTGCATCGCATTAAAGGGGTAGGTCTATATGAATGGTATTCTGCCCTCAATCCCGACAGGACGCCCTACCGTTATATTCGCATTTACGACGACCATAGCGGCTTCGTGAACTTTGAAGAGATCGAGTTCCTTGAAATTGGCATTGACAAGACGCTGCTCGCGGAATTGCTGGCTGAAGCATCCGCAGTGAATGAGGCCGGCATTTATACGGTTGAAAGCGTGCAAGCTGTTGCAACGGAAGCGGCCAATGCGGCAACCGTATTGGACGATGCAGATGCAGCCCAAGAGGCAATCGATGCAGCAGCGAACCAGTTGCTCAACGCAATGGAATCGTTGGACTACATCGAAGGCATGCCAGTGCTGGAATCGCTGAGAGGCCGGTCCATCGTTGCGGAGAGATTGCTAACCATTAAAGTCGAAGCGGTAAATACGAACGACGCTGTTACGTATGGCGCGCAGAATCTGCCTCAAGGAGCGTCCTTCGATGCGGCGACCGGGATCTTT
>NZ_BDQX01000171.1:89379-166559 GCF_003112455.1 Paenibacillus agaridevorans | reverse complement strand
CGGCCGGCGATTTATCCTCGTCGAAGACGATCCGAATTACCGTGAAAGGGCAGCCGGTATTCGAGCCGGCAACAACGGTTGAGCTGCCGGCTGAGCAGCCGTTCCGGTTGGAACTGCCGGCTTCCGATCCGGCGGGCGAGCCGCTTGTATACCGTGCAGGCGAGCTGCCGCTAGGCGCAATGTTGGACACGGCGGAAGGCGCATTCAGCTGGACGCCGAACCAATCTGATTATGGCAGCCATCCGGTAACTTTTACGGTAAGCAACGGATGGTTCGCCGTCAGCCAAACGATTAACTTTAAAGTAGGTCTAAATGTTCTGCCTGCGGAAAATTACACGAGAGCAAGCTACTATCCGTATCTGAAGGAAGTGGAGCGGATCCAGGCTGATATAGAGAAACCCGACGCTGATATCGATCAGCTATTGGCCGAGCTGGAGCAGGCTGAAGAGCTGCTCGTTTCGGTTCGGACATTGCTGACGACAATTCAGATGGATCCATCGATGGCCAGAGCTTCCGAGAAGTTCTGGCAGAATAATAACATCTCCGAGGAACAGAACGCATGGTATTTATTTGACGGAAATCCCGACACGATTGCCCACACCAGGTCAGCCGTGAGCTGGGTTGACGTGGACTTTGGCGCAGGGAACGAAAAAGTAGTGGATACGTTCCGCTACCTGCCGAGAAGAACGCATGTAAACCGTATTAACGGAACCGTCTTCAAGGGCTCGAATGACGGCGTGAATTGGACCGATCTGTACAAGATTCCGATTACGACGACGTACCAATGGTATTCTGCTCTTAATCCGGATAAGACGCCATATCGGTATATCCGCATCTATGACGATCATAACGGCTTCGTGAACTTCGAAGAAATCGAGTTCCAAGAAATCGGCATGGACAAGACGTTGCTCGAGCAATTGCTGGAGGATGCGGCTGAGATCGTAGCCGAATATTACACAGCAGAAAGCTATGAGGCTTTCCAAACGGCGCATGCGGACGCAGCGTCGGTGGCAGGCAATGCCGATGCGGCTCAGGAGGAGATCGATGCGGCCGCGGCGAGCCTGCTTGCGGCATTCGAAGGGCTTGAATCGATCGAAGGGCTGCCTGTGCTCGCTCCGATCGGCGACAGATTCGTCATAGCGGAGCAGCAGCTGACTTTTACAATTGAAGAGATGAACGGCATGGACGGCGTCCAATTCGATGCAGTCAATCTGCCTGCAGGAGCTTCCTTTAACGCGGAAACGCGCACATTCGACTGGACACCGGCCAAAGAACAGGGAGGCGTGCATCCGGTAACCTTTACCGTCAAATCCGGAGCATTGTCCACCTCCAGAACCATTAAGATTACGGTGAAAGGATTGCCTGTAATCACGGCTGAGCCTGTTATGGAAGTAACGGCGAAGGAACCGCTCACCTATCAGCTGCCGGCATCCGATCCTTCGGGGGCGGAACTGACTTACCAGGCTGGGAATCTGCCAGCGGGCGCATCCTTCGACGCAGCGGCCGGCGTGCTCTCCTGGACGCCGGGACAGGCCGATTATGGCAGCCACCCCGTAACTTTCAAGGTTGGCAACGGAAGCTTCGAGGCCAGCCAAACCGTAGATTTCGAGGTAAAGCTGAATATAATTCCGTCTAAAGGCTATACGCAGGGCAGCCACTATCTGTACCTGAAGGAAGCGGCGCGGATCGAAGCGGAAATGGCGAAGCCGGAAGCCGATAAGGCCCAACTGGCCGCCGAGCTTGAGCAAGCGGAAGCTTCGCTTGATGAATTGCCGTTGTCACTGTATTCATTCGAGGGCAACATAGAGAATTCATTCGGCAAGCATGACGGAACGGTCCATGGAAACGCTGGTTACTCTGAGGGCAAGATGGATCAGGCGGTCAATATGAACGGTACGGACAGCTACATGACATTGCCGTCTGAACATGCCCTTTCCGGTTACGATTCCATTACTGTAGCAACCTGGGTCAACTGGAGAGGCGGCGGCAACTGGCAAAGAATATTCGACTTCGGCAACAATACGAATCAGTTTATGTTCCTTACGCCGAAATCGGGCAATAATACGCTTCGATTTGCGATCAAGAACGGCGGCGGCGAGCAGATCGTGCAGACGACTGTGATGCCGATGAATGAGTGGGTGCATGTGGCGGTTACGCTTGGGGACAATACGGCGAAGCTGTACGTGAACGGCGAACTAAAGGCTACGAACACCAATGTCACAATCAAGCCGAGCGATCTCAAGCCGGGCGCGAATTACATCGGCAAGAGCCAGTTCAACGATCCGTTGTTCAACGGCATGGTCGACGAGTTCCGCATTTACAATTCCGCCTTAAGGGCGGAGGAAATCCAGGCCGTTTACAACAATACGGCGCAATGGATCGATAACAGCTTGCTATCGGTTCTTCTGGATGAAGCGGCTGCCATTCAAGCCGAACATTATACGGAAGAAAGCGTAGCGGCTCTTCAGACGGCAGCTTCGGAAGCGAATCAGGTTTTCGATAATGCCGATGCAACCCAAGAGGAGATCGATGCGGCGGCGGCAAGCCTGCTGCAAGCGCTGAATTCGCTCGTGATCAAGATTATGGCGTCGCTCGACCCTTCTGAACCGAACGGCCTGAACGGGTGGTACACGGCGCCGGTAACGGTGACATTGTCGGCTCACGGGAATGTGCAGTACAGTATGGACGGCGGCGCCAACTGGTTCGTCTATGATGCGCCTGTTACGCTGAGCCAGGAAGGCATAAACCAAATACTGTATCGTCCGGCAACGGGAACCGATGAGGTTCCTCCGAATACGGTGGATGCGAAGATCGATCTGACTGCGCCTCAAGTCACGATTGCCGGCGAAGCGTCGTATACCATTGATCAGACGATCAGCATCTCGTGCAGCGCGGTCGACGCCGTATCCGGCGTCACGTCTACGTCGTGCGAAGCGCCGCTTGTAGAGATCAAAGCGTATACGCTTGAGCCGGGCGTTCATACCGTAACGGCGGATGCGGTGGATGCCGCTGGTCACCGCGGATCGGCCGAGCATACGTATAGCGTGGTCGCGACGTTCGACAGTCTGTCCGCGCTGACCGGTACCTTCGCGGCAGAAACCGGAGCTCCGGGATGGGAAGGCATTGCGACATCCCTTCAGCAGAAGCTGGCGAGCGCGCAAGCGAAGGCTGCCGAAGGCAAAGGTCAAGAAGCCCGGAACCAGCTTCTGGCATTTATTCATGAAGCGAATGCTCAGAGCGGGCAGAAGCTGACGCAAGAGCAGGCGGCCGCGCTGGTCCGCTGGGCGCAGTGGCTGCACGACGAGACGCCGCTCGCGGGAGGGGTGCCGGGGAAACCGGTCCTCTCCGACAACAACGGTCACGATGGACTGAAGGACGGCAGCTATACCGTCACCATGAACCTGTGGTGGGGGAACAATGGTACCGAGTTCAAGCTGTACGAGAACGGCGTGCCCGTGGATACGCGGATGCTGACGGACAACTCGCCGAGTGCGCAAACCGTGAGAGCCGATATTTCGGGCAAGGCGAACGGAACGTATACGTACACCTGCGAGCTGACAAATGCCTTCGGCACGACTGCATGCGACCCGCTTGTCGTCACCGTCACCGATGCCGCGCCGGGCAAACCGGCAGTGTCCCATGACAACTGGGACGGTGACGGGAATTACAAGGTTACGTTGAATATGTGGTGGGGAACGAACGGATCCGAATATCGTCTGTACGAGAATGGGGAATTGATCGACTCGCAGACGCTGACCGTAGCGACCCCGGGCGCCCAGAAGGCGACAACGGGCATCTCCGGCAGAGCTCCGGGCATATACGAATACCGCGCCGTATTGGTGAATGCGGCGGGAGAGACGTCCAGCGAGACGATTACGATTACCGTCAAGGAGCCAGAAGCTTAATCAATGAATTAACCTTCCTTAATCATGAAGCCCCCAATCGAATCTTCGTTGTGAATTGGGGGCTTCACTTCTTGGAAATGAATAGAGAAAGAGTGGGGATAAACACTGACTGGCTGCAGCAGCAGTAACGAAAAACTAGAATAAGAGGGAGGGATAAGAATGAGTATTAAACCAATAAGAAAGCGCTACCAACGTGTTTTTGTCTATCTTCTTTGTTTTACGCTAGCGATGACCATTACAAGCCTTGGAGGGAAGGAAACGGCGAATGCGGCTGTTTCTCCATTGATTACTTCTTACAAGCCGCAGGCGGTAAGTGCCGATGTGAATGCTTCCTACGCGGATGCAAACGGGAACACAGTGTCGGCGACGATCCATCACCCGGGCATTGCCATGTCGCTCGCCGATCTGGACAATATGCGCGACCATGTTAGAGCAGGGGACGAGCCTTGGAATACGGCGTTCGAGGCGTTTGCCGCCGACCCGCAATCCAGACCGAATCCAAGGATCCTATATGAAGCCGGGAATGATCTGTTCGTTAATATCCGCGGACCGTGGGCCTTTACCGATGCGAACGGAAAATATTGGGCGGACCCAAGCGATTATGTGGGGACGCGCGCGAATACGGATGCTTTGGTCGCTTTCAAGCAAGCGGTTATGTGGTATATTACCGGCGACGAGACGTACCGTTCCAGCGCAATGTCTATCATTAGGTCTTATTCCGGCATCCAGTCCGTTGCTCCTCATACGAGCTTTCGATTTGCGACGATGACATATTTGCTCGCGGCGGCTGCCGAGATTATGCGCTATTCCGATACCCAGACGGCCAGTCTGAAATGGACGGCAACCGATACTCAGAATTTTACAAACATGATGGAGCTTTGCTCGGTCACCTATAACCCTCATTCTTTCTTCATGAACCAGCATCAGTTTACGGTCATGGGGACAATGGCGCGGGCGATCTTTACCAATGACCTGGCGCTGTATGCGGAGGCCGTAGAAGCGGCAATGGTTAACGCCGCAGGCGATGATGGAGGAAGAAACGGCTCGATCAAACATGAAATGCGCTGGATGACGGCGAATGAAATGACGGGAGAACCGCTCGACCCGTCGGATTATCATGTGCAGTTAATGGAGATGGGCCGCGATGTGGGACATGCTTACGCCAATATCGCCGGACTGTCAACATTGGCCCAGACCATCTACGCCCAGGGGACAAAGGTTGACCCGGTAGACGGAACGATGTCTACGGCCGCTAATGCGGTGAATCCATTCAATTTCCTCAATGACCGACTGTTGGAAGGGACTTCGTATGCGCTGAAGTATCATCTGGGATATGATGTGCCATGGACACCGGCGGTGGCCAACCAAAGCTATGCCGGTCAAATTTTTGACAAGATCAATCCGGACCAAAGAGGCAGAATCGATGGGTTCAACAGCGTTCTATACAACTATTATAAATATATCGAAGGACAGGATATGACCCAGGAAAAATTCAAATACCTGGCCTATGCCTATGAAACCAGAATGCCGGAGGTGGCGGGAAAGGATTATCCGCTGGCTTCGTTGCTGTATACACCCGATGCAGCCAAGACTGATGGGTTGAGCAATCGAATCATTCTGGGTCATATTACGGGATTGACGGCAACGAGAACGGGTTCGAATACGATCAACTTAAGATGGACGGCCGTACCGGACGCGCTCGGTTACAACATCTATAGATCGACGGAAGAAAACGGAACATATACCCAGATGAACAGTGCGCCAGTTACATCAACGTCTTATAGCGGTACAAGCTTGACCCCCAATACGACTTACTATTATAAGGTCCGCGTATCCGGAGGATCAACGTTTGCCGATGTATCGGCGACAACGGGGGGAGAAGGCATTCCGGATTTCGATGTAAGCCGTTATTCTCTACATGTCAATCATAAGCATCAATCCGTATTAAGGGTCATTCACCCGGACCGAAGCATTCAGGTTCTTAACAGCCAAGCGAGCTTTGCTTCATCCAATCCGGCTGTGGCAACCGTCAATTCGGCAGGCTTGGTGACAGGAATAAGCGTGGGTACGGCTACGATTACCGCGACCTTTAACGGTCAAGCTTATCAGGCAACCGTACAAGTCATCGCCGACGCCGCGTTAAAAGCCTGGTACAAATTGGACGCAACGAGCGGAGCTTCAGCCGCAGACTCATCTGGATATGGCAATCATGGGACGATGAATGGCGGTACGTCCTGGACGGCAGGCAAATTCGGCAACGCCGCGGATCTTGCGGGAACCAACGGCTATATCGCGCTTCCCGGCGGTATAGTCTCGGATGCCGACACGATCACCGTCGCGGCTTGGGTCAATTTGGATACGGCGAGCAACTGGTCGCGCATTTTCGATTTTGGTTCGGGAACTTCCACTTACATGTATCTTTCGCCGAAAAACGGGGCCAATAGCAAAATCCGATTTGCGATCAAAAACAATAATTCGAGCGAACAAATCATTGAAGGTCAGTCGGCTCTGCCTACGGGAGGCTGGCATCATGTGGCCGTCACGTTAAACGGCTCGACCGGCACGCTCTATGTTGACGGCGTTCAAGCGGGAAGCCATGCGTCCATGACCATCAAACCGTCCGATCTGGGCGCTACGACGCAGAATTGGATCGGACGCTCCCAATACGCCGATCCGTATCTCGACGGACGGGTGGATGATTTCAGAATCTATAACCGCGCGATAAGTTCATCCGAAGTGACGAGCGTGATGAACGGACAAACTTTGGGCACCGTAACGGCAGCACCGACAGATGTGACGGCTGCGACCGCAGACCATAGATCGATTAACATAAGCTGGCCGGCCGTAACGGGAGCAACGGGTTACAACGTGTACATCTCCGATTCTTTGGCGGAGAATGCCGTCTATACCAAGGTGAATAGTCAAGTGATTACTGGAACAACGTATGCCAGCCTGGGATTGAAACCGATAACTGCCTATCATTACAAGGTAACGGCAGTGAATGCAATCGGAGAATCGGACATGTCGGCCATTGCCTCCGCAACAACCGACGGCATGCCGGTCGCGGGCCTTCTATCATGGTATAAGCTTGACGAAACAACCGGAGCTTTAGCCGCAGATGCATCCGGAAGCGGCAAGCATGGAACAATGAATGGCGGTACAGCCTGGGCGACGGGAACAATCGGAGGCGCTGCGGATCTGGCGGGAACGAACGGCTATATTGCTCTTCCTGGCGGTATTGTCTCCGGCACCGACACGCTTACCATTGCCGCATGGGTGAATCTGGACACGGCGAGCAACTGGGCGCGCATATTCGATTTCGGTTCCGGAACTTCGATCAGCATGTTCCTCACGCCGAGAAACGGAGCCAATGGCAAAATTCGATTCGCGATCAAGAACAATGGTTCAAGCGAACAAATCATTGACGGGCAATCAGCGCTGCCGACGGGAAGCTGGCATCATGTGGCCGTCACGTTAAACGGTTCGACCGGCATTCTCTATGTGGACGGCTCCCAAGTGGGAACCCATACGTCGATGACCCTTAAACCGTCCGACCTGGGCGCTACCACTCAGAATTGGATCGGCCGCTCCCAGTATCCGGATCCCTATCTCGACGGACGGGTGGATGACTTCCGTATTTATGACCAAGCGCTTCCCGCCGATGAGATCGCTGCGCTTGCCGCACCCGGCATGATCGCCTGGTATAAATTCGATCAATCCAGCGGGAATACAGCGGCAGACGCTTCAGGAAATTTCAAACATGGAACGATGTATGGCGGCGCAGCCTGGACGACAGGCAAAGCTGGCAATGCAGCGGAGCTAAACGGAACAAACGGTTATATGGCTCTTCCTTCCGCTGTTGTCTCCGGCGCAGACGCAATCACTATAGCGGCCTGGGTGAATCTGGATAGCGTTAGCAACTGGTCGCGCATATTCGATTTCGGGTCCGGCACCGCGACCAATATGTTTCTCACGCCGAAGAATGGAGCAAACGGTAAAATCCGCTTCGCGATCAAGAAGAACGGTACGAGCGAACAAATCATTGACGGACAGTCGGCGCTGCCCACGGGAGGCTGGCATCATGTGGCCGTCGCCTTAAATGGCTCAACAGGTACTCTCTACGTGGACGGCGTTCAAGTCGGGCAAAATACCGCGATGACTCTTAAGCCGTCCGATCTGGGAGCCACCGCCCAAAACTGGATCGGACGCTCCCAGTATTCGACTGACCCGTACCTCGATGGGCGGGTGGATGACTTCCGGGTGTATAACCAAGCCCTTTCTGCCGGCGAGATTGCTGCCCTTGCAGGATTGTAGCAGGCGGGAAAGAGAAGGGTAGCTTGCAGGTAAGCCCGTCTTACCTTCTCCCGCATGGACTTCTTAATCCTATAGCGAATAGGGGTGCTCAGCACCTCTATTCGTGTTGTCTAGACAAGTTCGAAATGCATCAAATCTAAATTTTCAAGTTTTGCGAACTTGAACACTCATAAGCATGATATTAAAGTCAAAAGAAACAGGAATGGAAAGAAGTCTCTACTTATGGAGCATTGGATCCTTTATGCCTTTTTTGCAATTTATAGAGTGAGAGGATGATCTCTTTGAAAACATATACTAGCCATCCCCCTTTAAAGCATTTCGAGCTTGATCAAGTGCAATTAAGAGATGAAGATCTAATTCATGCATGCAAGAAAGAATGGAGTTATTTGACCAGCTTCGAAGCCGACCGACTTCTTGCCGGCTTTCGAGAAACAAAGGGCTTACAACCGAAAGCGGTTAAATACCCGGGGTGGGAGAACACCGAGATTCGAGGCCATACGTTAGGCCACTATTTGACTGCTGTCTCCCAAGCTTATTCGCAAACAAAGGATAAGGATATGCTCGCAACAATCGAATACCTTGTTGCTGAATTGGCAGAATGCCAACATGACAACGGTTATCTATCGGCTTTTCCCGAATCGTTGTTTGACCATGTAGAGAATCGTAAACCTGCCTGGGTGCCGTGGTATACCATGCATAAAATTATAGCGGGTTTGATTGCCGTCTATGACGCTGCGAAGCTGCAACAAGCCTTTCATATCGTGAACCGCCTGGGCGATTGGGTAGCGAACCGCGCCTGTGCATGGACAGACGAGGTTCAAGCCAACGTGCTGGCTGTGGAATATGGCGGAATGAACGATTGCCTGTACAGCCTTTACAAGCTGACAGGAAATAGCCGCCATCTTGAGGCCGCCCACCGGTTTGATGAAATCAGTTTGTTCGAAGCGCTCCGGGAGAGAAGAGATGTACTGAAGGGCAAACATGCCAACACGATGATTCCTAAGTTTATCGGAGCCCTGAATCGGTATCTGACACTAGGGGAGAGCGAACGCAGCTACTTTGAAGCAGCCGCTAACTTCTGGGATACCGTCGTTTACCACCACAGCTATATCACGGGCGGAAACAGTGAATGCGAGCATTTTGGCGAACCTGACGTGTTGGACAGCAAGCGTTCCGATGTTACCTGCGAAACATGCAACAGCTATAATATGCTGAAGTTGACCAAAGAGCTGTTCAAGCTAACTCAAGATATCAAATACGCCGATTTTTACGAGAGAACTTATATGAATGCCATCTTGTCTTCCCAAAATCCGGATACGGGCATGACGATGTATTTTCAACCGATGGCAACCGGGTATTTCAAAATCTACAGTTCTCCGTTCGAACATTTCTGGTGCTGCACGGGTACGGGAATGGAAAGCTTCACCAAGCTGAATGACAGTATCTATTTCCATGCCGACAACAAGCTTTATGTTAATCAATTTGTAAGCACGAAGCTGCATTGGCAGGAGCAAAATTTGACGATTACGCAGTCCACCACGTTTCCTCAAACGGACAAGGTACAATTTTCATTAGAATCGATCGAACCAAAGCAGCTTGCCATTCACATTCGCGTTCCTTATTGGGCGGTTGATGCAATTGAAGCGACGGTTAACGGAAACCGGGTTACACCCGACATGGAGCGGGGGTATGCGATTCTCAACCGAATTTGGCAGGACGGCGATACGATTGGGCTGCGAATTCCGATGAATGTTGCCTATGCCCGCTTGCCTGATTCGCCTCATGTCATTGGACTCCAATATGGCCCGGTTGTTTTGAGCGCGGCACTTGGCACCGAAGATATGGTCGAATCGAATACGGGTATAAACGTCAGCGTTGCGACCAGGCGAATGATCATCAAAGATTATCTCGTTCCGCAAGGAATGAGTGTCGAGGAGTGGCTAAGCCGTTTCCATGAGCATGTGACTCGTCGGGGCGAGGATTTGGCGTTTACTCTTAAACATACGGATGAAGATGGACGGCTTGTCTTTACGCCGCACTACAAGCAGCATCGCGAAAGATACGGCATCTACTGGAGCCTCCTGGAAGAGGGGTCGGAAGAGCTTAAGGAGCATGAGGAGAAAGCTGAACGGGATAGGCGCATAAGAGAAGCAACCATTGATGCTATTCAAATAGGAAATGACCAATACGAATTGGAGCATCAGGTACAGGGAGAAAAAACATACAGCGGCACTTGGGAAGGATTGAACGGAAGAAGGGTTGAAGCCGGCGGATGGTTCAGCTATCAAATGGCAGTTCAGCTTGGAACTGCGTTAGCCATGACCTTTAACCACATGCACGTCAAGGGCAGCTTGGACATCTTTATTGACGGAGAGCTGCTGGCAACCGAGATTTTCCCGCAAGAAGAATGGAAGCGGAAGTTCTATGAGCGAATATTCATCCTTCCCGATGCATTAACTGCAGGCAAGGAAGCACTGACTATCAAGCTTGTGCCGCGCCAACAGGAGAATGGCATCTATGGCGTTCTTCGTACGATTAAACATACGATGTGAAGGAGTTACGCGATTATGGAGAAAGACTACCATGTATTATCGAAGAAGGGAGCTTGGGGAGATCAAGGAGACGGCACTTATGTCAATCCTATCTTGCCGGGCGATTATAGCGATCCGGACGCCATTCGGGTCGGGGATCATTATTACGCCATCTCCTCTACCTTGCATTGCTCTCCGGGGATGGCGGTGCTGCATTCCAAGGATCTGGTGAATTGGAGCATGATCGGACATGTTGTTCAGGATTTGACAAGCATCGGCCCGGAATACAATTACGATCGCATGAATCGTTACGGCAGAGGCGTTTGGGCTGGCGCCATTCGATTCCACAACGATAAATATTGGGTGTATTTCTTCACGCCCGACGAAGGTTTGTTTATGAGCACGGCAACCGATCCGGCCGGACCTTGGGAGCCGCTTCATCGAGTTTGGGAGGTGGCCGGATGGGACGACTGCTGTCCATTCTGGGACGATGACGGGCAAGGTTACCTGGTTGCCACCCATTTCGCCGATAACTACAATATTCATTTGATCAAGCTTAGCGAGGACGGCAAAGAGCTGCTGCATGACAGCGCTAGAATTATCCATCAATACAAAGGGAGCGAAGCCAATAAGCTCTACAAAATAAACGGAACCTATTATTTCTTCCACAGCGAGGTGCGCGCTCGGGAAGGCGTTGAAGCCCGGGATGTCATGATGTTAAGGTCAGAGCATATTTATGGTCCTTATGAGGAGAAGGAAATTATTCATACGCACGGCAAGGAAATAGATCGGGAGCCCAATCAGGGCGGACTTGTCCAGACGGTCTCCGGGGATTGGTACTTCATTAGCCATCAAGGTTCGGGCGCGCACGAAGGCAGGCCGCTGCACTTGCTGCCCGTAACATGGGTGGACGGTTGGCCGATCATCGGAGAAGATACGGACGGCGACGGAGTCGGAGAGATGGTATGGGGGGGCAGGAAGCCGATGAACGGGCATCCCGCTACGGTGCTTTCCACATCCGACGATTTTGACAGAGACGATCTTAAACCTTATTGGGAATGGAACCATCAGCCAAGAGCCGATAAGTGGTCGTTAACGGAACGGCCCGGCTATTTGCGCCTGCATGCATGCCAACCAATCGACAAGGACAATTTTTTCGCCGTATGCAACGTCCTTTCGCAAAGAACGTTCAGAACCGTTCATAACGAAGCAACGGCAAAGCTAGAGATGGGCGGCATGGCGGACGGGCAAGAAGCGGGCCTTTGCCATTTTGCGAAAACCTATTGTACGATCGGCGTTCAACAATTGAACGGGATAAGGATTCTGAAGTTCAACAACTCGGGAACCGTCATATGGGGCCCGAAATTAACAGGAACCGACCTTTGGTTAAGGTCGATATGGAACATGGACGGAATCAGCCGGTTCGAATACAGCGTCGACGGGATGCAGTTCGAGAGCTTTGGAGACGCCTATCAGCTTAGTTGGGGCCATTACAGGGGAAACCGGGTCGGGGTATACAGCTTTAACACCGAGAGCGAGCAGGGTTATATTGACGTAGACCAATTTGGTTATGAGGTGCGAGGAGTGGATAAGGAATGAAATCGCCATTGTTCAGGGATCCCATCTATGACGGTGCGGCGGATCCTGTAGTCATATGGAATCGGCAGGCCAAGGAATGGTGGATGATCTATACGAACCGCCGCGCAACGCAGGATGGGCCGAGATTCGGATGGGTGCATGGCACCGATCTCGGCGTTGCTTCTTCATCGGATGGCGGAGCTACCTGGTTATATCGGGGAATTCTGGAAGGACTCGAAACGGAATGGGGCAGAAATACGTTCTGGGCGCCGGAGATCATCTGGCATGACGGGCTGTACCATATGTATGTTACTTACGTCCACGGCGTGCCCGTTAATTGGACAGGCAAGGCTCGTATCCGGCATTATACAAGTACAGATCTGATGCGTTGGGAGTTTCAGTCAACGCTTGGCATTAGCGAGGAGAACGTGATCGATGCCTGCGTGTACCAGCTGCCGAACGGCATGTTCCGAATGTGGTTTAAGCAGCGGAATCATACTTACGCGGCCGAGAGCAAGGATCTGTACGAATGGCAGCCGATTGGTCCGGTGATCACCGGAAGAGGCCATGAAGGACCGAATGTTTTCCGCCTGGGCGGCTATTATTGGATGATCGTAGACGAGTGGAGAGGACAGGGCGTGTTCCGTTCCGATGATCTTACGACTTGGGAGCGAAACGGCCTCATTCTCGATCAGCCTGGCAAACGCGAGGATGACGGGACGATTGGCCTTCACGCGGATGTGGTCGTGCAGGGAGAAGAAGGGTATATCTTTTATTTTACTCATCCCGGCCGCGTGGACGGGCATCATGAAGAGTTGAACAACTATGAATGGCGCCGCTCCTCCCTTCAGGCGGCCAAGCTCGCGGTCGTGGACGGGGTGCTGATCTGCGATCGCGACATGGAGTTTGAGTTGCATCTTGGAGCGGATGAATAATAGAAGTACATTCAAATGATAGATAAGAGGATGAGAGCATGGAGCAATAATTACACGCTGAACATAAACGCGGAAATGAATTATTGGCCCGCGGAAACGTGCAATATGGCGGAGCTGCATGCGCCGTTGATCGAATTTATCGGCAGACTGGCCATTAACGGCAAGAAGACAGCGGAAATAAACACGGTGCGAGGGGGTGGGTTGCGCACCATAATTCGGATTTGTGGGGACAAACGGCGCCGGTAGGCGATTTCGGCCATGGCGACCCTGCTTGGGCGTTCTGGCCGATGGGCGGCGTATGGCTGACCCAGCATCTATGGGAGCATTACGCGTTCAACGGGGACGAAGCTTATTTGCGGAATAAGGCATACCCGATGATGAAAGAAGCGGCTTTATTCTGCTTGGATTGGCTCATTGAGAACCAAGAGGGTTATTTCATTACGTCGCCGTCGACCTCCCCCGAACATTACGCAGGGCGGCGAAGAGGTTCAATATGTGCAAGATGCGAATGGATGTATCGGGTTCCAGGTGGAAAGCGGCAAGCGATACATCCTGTTAGCAGAGCTATCCAAGGCGTCGTTCGGTGATCGGAAAGGCCAACATCGCCAATAATGGAGGCGTCAAAGCGATTATCATGAGATGGGAGAGCAATAGAATGGCTTTGTCGGGGAATGCTGAACGATTGTACAGGAAAGGGAATTATGCCCGAACCTACGCAGAGGTACCGGCTACAGATCCGGGACAGGCTTGGCGGGAAGGGATGGTTAGCGGAAACGGCGAGAACGGTTATATTCTGTCGGGGTCGCCGTATTCGGACTGCATTCTTTATCAATATATGTGGTTCAATTTTCCGTCCCCGGATCCGAGAGAGATTCCGGAAGAATTAACGGGACAGCTTGATGATGCGAGACGGAATGTCTTCCAGCTGAACGATCAATGGAAGATTACCCATGCGGACGGAAGAACCAGAAAACGAACCTTCCTTTACACATATCATCCGGGACACCAGCTCAGACTGAACATGGCGAATAGAGGGACGGTTACGGAATATGAGCGATGGACGAATTATGAGACAGCCGAAACCGGTGTGCGTTATGCCGACGAATTCGGCGAGTGGATTCGGACGTCGTTCACTTCCAGAGAAGATAATGTCTCGGTTATGAGAATTGAACGTTCCTCCGCCGGCGCAAAGATTAACATGACGATCTCTATCGATGACATTTCGGGCATGTACAAAGCCGGGAACGGGATGAATGAACTCCAGTACAAAAAGCTGGCGGACCCGAATGCCGATTATATCGCACAGATTGCCCATTATCCATCTTATCCGGGCAGCGAGCTGAAGGACGGAGGATACGCAGGCCTTACGCGGGTTATTGTCGTGAATGGGAGCAAGAAGCGGGTGCAACTGGCCGACACGAATGATCCGCTGAACGTAGGGGCAGTACAGAACCCGGCTATTCAGGTGACCAGCGCCGACGCCGTCTATCTCATCACGCAATCGAACAGATCATTCGATATGGGGAATATCGAAGACTTTGCCGGGAGCATTCATTACCCTCTTGTCGATGAACTGCTCCATCATACGAATGCCATAGCCGCGAAATATCAAGATTGTTCCGGTCATTTCGATTATGAGGCCGCCCTCGCGCCGCATGCCGCGAAACATGCCGAAGAATTTAATGCCGTACGATTTACGCTTGAGGGCGACGATGATTGCAAGGAAGCGGACAACGAGACGCTTATCAACGCGCAGAAGGAATCGAAGTCCAGAATTAATCACGCCTTCATGGAGCAGGTTTACAACCAGGGGCGTTATGCCTTGATCTGCTGCAGCGGTTCAAGCGCGCCGCGGCTGTACGGGATGTGGACGGGGGAGTGGAACCCTGGCTGGCGTGCGATCTATACGCTTGATGCCAACGTGAATTTGCAGATTTCTCCCATGAACACGGGCCATTTCACATTCGCTCAGCTTGGATTTATCGCATTCTTCCTACGCAACGCTTCGGATTTCGAATACAATGCGCGAATGTCTTATGGAATGCATGATGCGATTCAAGTGTCGGTCAACTCCGACGGCGACCGCGCGATGCAAGTGGAGTACGACAACGACTATCCCTTCCAATATTGGAATGCCGGCGCAAGCTGGTGCCTGCTTCCAATCTTCGAATATTGGCAATGTTACGGCAACCGGCAGATTCCGATACAACCCGCTATGAGGATTCATGATCTGAAGAAGCTTCTCGGCGTAAGGGACGGGGGACTGACGAATGAGGAATTCACGCAGCTGGTCCTCAAGGGTTATCTGGATTTGGAGCAAGATATCTTGCTGCCGCTGCTTACGAAGCAGGCCAATTTCTGGGAACAGCTTTGTACGCCGGAGTACTATACGGATCCAAGCGGCAATGCTTGCTATGAGAGGGGCAAGACGCAGTTGAATCCAGGCGAAAAATATTTGTTGATCCCTACCTATTCGCCGGAGAATCACCCGATCGGCTACAACAGTACGATAACGGCCAATGCCACCATGGATATATCAGCGGCTCGGGATGGACTGAAGATGACCATCTCGATTGAAAAGGCGATTAAGCGCGAAGGATATGAAGCAGCCGTCGGCAAATGGGAGGCTCTGCTGGAGCTGCTGCCGGAATATAAGCTGGACAAGGACGGCGCGCTGCGCGAATGGGCGATGAATGAGTATGCGGAGAACAACGATCACCGCCATTTGAGCCATCTCTACCCGGCATGGCCTGCGTATGAAACGCAGAACAATATGGAATTGAGGAAGGCTGCCATTATCGCTGTAGAGAACAGGAATCAATACAATACGTCGGACGCGACAGCGGGTCACGGCTGGATGCATAAGGCCCTGGTCTGCGCCAGATTAAAGGACGGCGACGGCGTTGTCTCTTCCCTCCTGCCGATGATGACGGATTCCGGTTATTACACATCCTTGATGACAGACCATGACACAAACAGAAGAAATGACTGCTATTGTACGGATACCTTATTCGGTACGCTTGGAGCCGTGAACGAAGCATTGTTATATTCGAATACCGGGGAAATCGAAGTTCTTCCGGCACTGCCTTCCGAATGGAGATCGGGGGCGATAACTGGACTTATGGCAAGAGCCGGGGTAGAGGTTAAAGAGTTATCTTGGGACTTCAACGTCATCACCTTTACTTTGCAATCCGTGTCGGATCATAACGGGATTAAAGTGAGAGCCGGCCTGTCCTGGATAAAAGGAATGGTCAACGGCAAGGAAGCAGAGGTTCACGGCGATGAACTTGGCAGCTATCTCCGTATTCCGCTAAGTGCAGGTAATGAGGTTAGAGTGGTATTGATTCTACCCAATAGATAACTTGCATCGAGTTATAATTAATACCTATCGTAAAATAACGTCATTTCGGCGAATAGAGTGAGGAGTTAAACTAGACGGAGTAATAATGACATGGGGTGAATTGAAGATGTATTCATGGAATGGAGATAGTCTGCTGGAGCAGTTGTACAATGAGGCTATCGAACAACATCAGAATCATAAAGCAACGGTGGGCTCGGACGAACGCAGCAGAATGTTGAAAGAAGCCTTGCAAGAGCTGATAGGCTCCTTTGCGCCAAATGCGACATTCAGGCCTAAGCTTCTGGAGCGTGTGGAGCTGGATGATTATATTCGGGAAAGGATTGAGCTTTCCGCGACGCCGGGCTTAAGCTTTGGCGCCTATATTCTTCTGCCAAAACAGGCAGAAGGGGCTCTTCCTGGCGTATTGGCGTTGCATGGACACGGCTATGGCAGCCGCGAAATTGTAGGCCTCTTGCCAGATGGTTCGCCCGATAGCGGGGTGCCGGGCATCCACCAGCATTTTGCTTTGGAGCTTGCGCGTCGAGGGATGGCGGTCATTGCACCCGATGTGATCGGCTTCGGCGAGCGTCGGCTGCATGCGGATTTGGCGGTCAATCCCAATGCGCCGAGCTCTTGTTACAGATTATCGACTGAGCTTATGATGCTAGGCAAGACGTTGACGGGACTTCGAGTTGCAGAATCGCTTAGAGCTTATGCGTATCTAGCAGGTAGACCGGAAGTAGATAAAGAACGAATCGGCGTGATGGGTTTCTCCGGTGGAGGATTAATTGCTTACATCACGTCTATTCTTAGACCGAGCATTCGTGCGACTGTGTTGACGGGATTTACTAACACGTTTAAAGACAGTATTTTGGCTGTGCATCATTGTATTGATAATTATACGCCGGGCATTCTTCGTCATGCAGAGCTTCCTGAGCTCATCGGATTAATCGCCCCCCGTCCTTTGTTTTTGGAGTCCGGTGAGAGGGATCCGATCTTTCCTGTTGAGGGCTTTAGACGCGCAGCATCTGCCATTCACGAAATTTATGAGTCAAAAGGAGCCAGTGATCGCTTGGCGGTAGACGTTTTCCCGGGCGTTCATGAAATTAGCGGAAGGCAAGCCTACGATTGGTTAAAAGAGACACTAACATAATAAATATCAGTCCGAAACGAATGGCGGCGCTAGGGACATGGATCCAGCGCCGCCATTTCGTGTGCGTTTTTTAAGTTGTAACCGCTGATTCTAAAGATCGTGAAATTTTAAGCTTTTGAGCAGGGTGAACATTCAATATTGAGGTTTTCGTTACGATTTGGTGCTAGTCATTATTCGCGATATCTGTCATCCTTTGCAGGAAATCTATCATCCACTTAAACGATGAGAAACGAAGGCAGGGGAAGAGATGATTCAAGTATCGGAGGACAAAAGACGGCTCCAAGCCTTGATAGAGCGGGCGGAAGCTATAGTAGATGCAAGAGGATGTTATTATACGGACGGTGCCAAGCTGGCAATCGACGATCTGATGCAAGCGGCACGTGAAGCGTTGAAGGGCGAGAACGGCTTGCCGTTTAAACGCAATCGTGAGTTCTATGCTCCTCGTGAGGAAGAAGCGGTATTGTTCGCAACCAAGCGGTATACGATGGTGCCGCCATTCGCCAAAGAGAGCAACGTATATACTTCGTATGGAATGGAGCCCGCTCTGGAGTGGTTCGAGGAGCAGGATCTGCTTCGCGGAGGCAAGGAGCGGCTAGTTTATAAAACGGACTTGGCATTATCGAAAGCGAATGAGCTGCTGCATAATGCCCGAATTGGCGATGAAGTCGGTTGCCTGGACGATGAAGCTGTTCGTAAGCTTCGAGCATCCGCGGCAACCGTGGAACAACTAAAGCCATCATCGGATGACGCATTGAGCGATCATTCCAGCGAGGAGCTTGCGCTAGCCGTCGTGGACTGTTTTAATCGAATTCGCGAATGCCGCTACTCCCGAGTGCTTCGAACGGATGTGGATCCATACGCTTCACTCTATTTGACTGGCGAAGGACTCCAGCAGGTGAAAGCCGTGATCGAATCGGATCCGTTAGTTCGAGAGCAGTATGAACGTATTGCAGGAATTGCGGGACATTTTAGCCTGGATGATCTCGAAAAAGCCGTTGCGAACATCAAGGACGGAGAATCGGATTATGACGAGCTGAACCAGCATTTTTACTTGTGGAGCTCGACGGACAAAATCGTCAATTTCCAGGCTCCGGAACATGCGGCGAAGGCGAGCCTTTCATTTGTGCTTCCATCCGAGGAGAATGAAGAAGAAGGTCTCGGACATGTATGGATCGATCAATTGGAAATTTTATCAGCCAGCGGGGGCAGTCTTAAGATCCGGAATGCCGGTTTCGACGAGGGCTCAGACAGTCCGGACTTCTGGGTTCCGGAAGCGCGCAAGGGAAATCCTCACATGCGATGGGAAAGCGAATATCCATATTGCGGCGGTGGCGATCGGAAACGGCTGGAGCCGGCTAATCCATCATCGCAGGTTGCGACGAAACACAAAGAAGGCGTTCGTAACCATTCGCTCTATCTCTGCAATCCAACCCGTGAGGACGAGGCAGCCTGGACCTGCATCGAACCTTTTAATGTCGAAAGCGGAGTCGGGTACACGCTAACCTTCCAAGCCAAATTGGATGGCAAGCTGAAGGCGGGTTTAAAGACGGTTGTTACGTACTATAACGAATCTGGAGCGCCGATCGGAGAATATACGTATCTGTTTAATCGTAAATCGTCTATCCCGGGAGGACGCTTCCAGCTTGCGATGCAGTGCGACGCCATTCAATATGCCCTGACGGGCGAGATCGAGTATGCCATGAAAGTCAAATATGCGCTTCTATACATTCTTCATGATTTCAGCCAAGGAGCAGAGCATTGGATGGTCACCAATCTGCGTCCCGAAGGCAGCGACAGCTACGGTGCGGTACAAGGCGGAAGGCTGCTCAGCAGTGCCGCTGTCAGCTACTCGATGATTAAGCAGGCGCATATATTTTCGGGCGAGGAGAAGCGACAATTTTACGCACTGGTCGAATATTTGCTCCGATACATGCTGGATTTGAGGGATCGAACAGAGTGGACGACGAGAGAGGCGCAGGAAGGCTGCAGCAATTGGCAAACAGACATGTGTGCGGGTACCGGCCTCATGATGATGGCGCTGACCGATTTCCCGAATCGCCATACCTGGCTATATAATGCGGACGCCATACTAAAGGCGCAGCTGGAGTTGAACGTGAATCCGGATTCATCTTGGCCAGAGTCGATTCGTTACCATCATGCGGCATTGGAGCGGTTTGCTGGATATGCGAAGGCGGCGCACAATGTGCTCGGAGATAATTGGTTCGAGACAACGCCGCTCGCACGTATGTTCGGATTTAGTATCGAGATGCAAACGCCGGGCTACGAATACTTCGGCGGAAGGATCGGCACGCCGCCATTCGGCGATCATGCGCTGGGGGATGGCAGCGAATTTGGCAGCTTTGCTACTTATTTGGCGGATGTCGCCAAGGTCGATCGCAAGCTGGCGGATCGGATGTACCATACGTGGACGGCAGCCGGCAAGCCGTTTAAGAAGCTATGGGGAGAAGGCATCGTGCTGGAAAACTTGCTTGGCCAAGGCGATAATTATGTGCCTTCAACGCCGCTTGAGCTGAGCTCGACAGCTAGCTTTCCGGATGCAGGCATTTATATTTTCCGCAATGAAACCGGAGATTCGAAGCAAAGCTACTTTGGGATCATGTCCAGTCCCGGTCCGATCGCGCACGGGCATCTGGATCAAGGTGCCTTTGTCATCTATAAAAACAATATCCCGCTAGTCATGGATTCGGGAATCGAAGGTTACTTCGACAGCGGCACAAGCTGGCATATTAGCTCCTACTCCCATGCCTGTCTGCAATTTGCGACCCGTCAAACCGTTATCCCAAGCCATAACTCCGGCGCGATAAATCTGTCGGCGGGAACGTACAGTTTGGAGCGAGGCTGGGTTGATGTACCGAGAACGAGTAAAGTGCTGGAAGTGCAATTAGGCGAGGATCTGGAAAGGATTACGATCGAAATAGCTAATCCCGAAGGACAGGGCCGGCATATTCGTCATGTCACGTACGTGAAGCAAGCGGATCTGTACGTCATCCGGGATACGGTCGAGGATTTCACGGGATTGGTTCAATTTACGATTCCTGTAGCATCCAAACAAACCAAAGTGGAGGGCAGCGCCTTGCTTTCGGAAGGCGTATACGGAGTTGATCTCGAAACGGTGTTTATTCGCCCGTTGCAGTCGATCAAGGTGGAGAAAGGGCGGTCAACGCCGTTCTTTGACAGCGGAGACGATGGTGTCACCATGATGGAGTATATTCGTGCCGTTGCGGATGCGAGCGAGGGATTTTTGACGGTGCTGTATCCTAAGGAACGCGGACAACAAAAGCTGCGGACGAAGACGGATCAAGACGGAACGATCATTCTGCATGCCGGGAAGTTGAGTTGCGAGCTGAAAGCTGCACCAGAACAATACGGTGTCGTAGTAAGCCAAACTGAACGCGAAGGAGCGGAACAACGATGAATGCACAGATTGATTTGCTCAAGGAATGGAAGCTTTCGGGAAGACCGGCTGATGAAAAATATAGCTTGACACAAAAACTCGTCATCTCTTATCCTGCCGCGGACGATGCGGGAGGGTGGTATCCGATCGGGTTCGAACGGGGGCATCATGCGGCGCAGGATGCGATGGGCTGGCACGGCTTAATTCTGAAGCTTTATTGCGTTGACGATTCGACCGAAGTGAGTGTTCAAGCCAATTTTGCGGATCATATTCCGGTGAAAGCCGGAATCGCAATCGCCGGAGCTGGCATACACGAGGCGAGGGTAAGATTGGAGGACTTCGAAATCGAGACCGCAAAGGCTAACATCTGGCGGTTTCTGCAAAGCTTCGAGCTGCAAGGAAATGCCGAGCTTCTTACCGCGAAGCTCGTACGGGGAGAGAGACTGTATGTACAGGCCGACGTGAAGGGCAAGTCCGGCGAAGCCGGAGAGCTGGTTTCCTACACGATTTCGGTGTACAACTGCACGGACAGTCGGCAGCGCGTGTCGGTAAAGCAGCGGTTTGAAGGCTGGGAGTCGCTCTTAGCGGAGCTGTCGCCGAAGGAATTCGACCTTGCGCCGTACGCCAGTCAGGAGGTAACGGCCGTCTTTAAGATGCATGAATCCGTGGTGCCTGGAGGTCACGAAAGTACCGTGCTGCGTTTTATAGGCAACGGGGACGGTACAAGCGCTGCCGAGATCGAGCTCAAAACGATGCGAAGACTTGCTCATCCGTATATATACTGGTCGAAGGAGCAGTGGGCGGAGCGCAAGAGGCTCATCGATCGTCACGATTGCTTCCAGCCGGGTTATGAGCGCCTCCTTCAAGATGCTGCGGCATGGGAAGTAAAGCCGCCAGTGCCAGTCGATGAGCGGGACTATTGCTACGACACGCAAGAAGAGCATTTCATCATGTCCGCTGCTTACGCTTACGCGCTGACCGGCGAGAAACATTATGCGGAGAAAGTGGCGCAATTTTTCCGTTACTTCATCAACGAAGAAAACGGATATCCGAAGAAGAAAAAGGGCTGCAGCCAAAGCTATGTCCAGGAAGGACATTTTTTTCAGCATCTCGCGATTCCGTATGACATCATCTTCGATGCTGGCGTGTTGACGCCGGGGGAGCACCAAGGGATCGAGAAATGCTTCCGGATTTATATGGATATTCTAGACCATCATATCCATGGCGGTCATATATCCAACTGGCTGCTATCCGAAATAACCGGCGCGTTTT
This sequence comes from Paenibacillus agaridevorans, assembly GCF_003112455.1. GTDB lineage: Bacteria > Bacillota > Bacilli > Paenibacillales > Paenibacillaceae > Pristimantibacillus > Pristimantibacillus agaridevorans. The sequence goes on along the minus strand of NZ_BDQX01000171.1, from coordinate 144,116 downwards.
ATTGCGCATTAGCCATTCAGGACATGGAGAGAGCGCTTCGCTTTGTATTCGGGCCCGGAGGATCAATCGAGCAGCTGCGATACGGTCTGTTCAATGATGGCTGGTGGCATGAGTGCTCGGTCAGCTACAATACCTGGGTATCGTCGATGTATATCCATACGGCCCATGCGCTCTTGCCGTTTGGCATCAATATCGTCCATACGCATTTCCCTGCGCCGTTTAACGACGAGGTGAACAGCACGTACAACGGGGAGGATGCCCGTTTCCGTTTTGGGATGTACAACAAACGTTGGGGCGGCAGTAGTAAAAGCTATATCCGCATTAAGGATATGTTCGATGCTACGATCCCGTTTTTGGACTACCGGGGAGTACTGTTCGGCATCAGCGATTCGGAGGAGCGGAAGCTGGAGGGAGTACATTTTGGGTCAACCTACGATTTGGCTTATTTCTATTACAAAGATCCCGAATACGTACCGGTTATCAAAATGAATAACGTAGTCGACCCCATCTTTGGCCATGCGGAATTGCCCGATGTTCGTTCTTCTTATGGGACAAGCAACGCCTATTCCGATAATGTAGGCGTCGCAATGCTGCGAAGCCAGACGGAGGGAAGGGAGCAGCAGGATCGAATCCAAGCGGTGCTCCGATACGGCTCCCATGGCTACGCGCACGGTCATTTTGACCGGACAGGGCTGTTATCCGTCATGCGTTACGGCCGAAGCTTCTTTAATCCTGAGCATGTTTGGTGGGGTTATCATCATTTCATGTACAAATTTTACGTGCAAAACTCGATGACCAAAAACATGGTCGTCGTCGATGGGAAAGTGCAGGTGCCAGCCGATTCCAGACGTACGTTGTTCTATAGCGGAAACGCCATACAAGCAGTGGCGGTGGAGACGACCGCAAAGTGGGCATATCCCCCATATGGCGGCATGATCTATCGAGACGACGAGACGCTGGAGGAGCGCTGCGCGATGAATGCCAGCACATTGCCCGAAGCGCCGGCCGGGGCGATATACGGGGAGCTGTCGGATTATACGGAGCCTGTTCGTCAGAAGCGGGTGATGGGGATAACGGATGATTTTATCGTTATGTTCGATGATGTGGAAGGAGAGCGTGAGCATCAGTTCGATTGCCTGTTCCAAATCAAAGGTTTCCACGCTCTGCAGGCCGAGAGCTTAACTAAAACGAAACATACGAGCCAGCTGACGGATAATCCCATGTCGGATGCGCAGTTTATTACGGATTGCCATTGGTATGAGGTCGATGGAGCAAGCGTTGCCAGCTTCAAGACCTTATACGGCGAAGGCGAGGATCTGCGTGGAACAAGAACGTCATACAATCGTCCCGGCCTGCTCAAAATGGATGTTCATGCGGCATGGCCACAGCATACCGAACAATTTATTGGGCGGGCGGCGGAGTATCACGGCATTACGATACCAATGGCGTACAAGGTCGAGGCGGATGGAGAAGTCCTTTCGGAAGGCGCTTTTGGTGCATGGCTTTTAGGAGAAGGCAAGGTCGATCTGGCAATCGCCGAAGGCGTCCAAACCTTGACCTTACGTGTGAAAAATGATCCGATTTATACCGAGCAAAAATATCCGCTGCGGACAAAGCAAGGTTTGTTCTGGGGCGAGGCTTACATCGTAACGGCGGACGGAAAAAGACTGACACTGAGTGATTTGTCGCCTGTATATAACAATGTGGACAGTGGCTTCGGCATCGGCAAGGATTACGAGAATGGACGTGTAACGATCGTGGGCAACGAATATCCGGGAGCGATACCGACAAGCCCGATCGATCATGATCAAGAAGCGGTAATAAGCGTCAATTTGGAAGGTCTGCAGGCCGTTCGCTTCATAGGATTGATCGGAGCGGATGCGTTCCCGGGCGATGAAGCCCAGAGACGTATGACATACGGTATTCGGACGCAAGGCAAGGTTGGACGGTTCGTCACAATCGTTGAGCCTTATGAGGGAGATCGCGTGATCCGCTCCGTGCAAGCTTTGGACGCGAATACGGTTCGAGTCGAGCTCATAGACGGCAGACTGCAAGAGATAGTCGTTAACGACATCGAGTCTGATCACTCATCGTTGTTTTTGAGTGAATATCGTAACGGCGATCTCATTCGTGAAGAACTGGCTGCAAATTCATAATACAAAGGCAAGCAAAGAGGTATGAATATCCGTTTCATGCCTTTTTTGCTGTCATGTAAATGACTTCTTAAAAAAGCGTACTTAAAACTTAAAAAAGCGCATACCAAGCCGTTAGAGTCTATCCCTATAATTTAAGTTACAAACTCACATAGACAACAGTAGATTACAACTTTGAAATGAGGAAAGGTCACATGAGCACGCTGCGTTATTTTGTGTTGAAAAAGAGTCTGCTGATCCGAATTATTTTATCTTATTTAATCGTAGGAATTTTAATCATTGCGGCGTTAACGCTTGCGATTACGTCCAAAGTATCTGAAAGCTTGAAGAATGAATGGACGGAATCAACGGATCGTTCGTTGGAGCAATCCTACAATACCGCAAACATATTATTGAATTCGACTTACCAACAATTTGGAAACGCTTTCGATTCCGCGGACATTCAAGCCGGCTTTTACGCTAATGAGTTTGATACGGGATTGATGGGGCGAATCGGGAACAAATTGACTGAACTCGCTAATACGAATCCGATGGTGCATTCGGTATATGTGGTTAATACGCGGCATGAGCTGGTGTTTTCTTCTCTCACGACGGTAAGAACTTTTGACGAATTTTATGACCAGCAAATCCTGCAACTGCTTGAAAATTCCGGTGCTATGCGCGGAAGCATTTTTATCCCGCGACATACATCCTTTGTCTCGGATACGAAATCATTTAGCGGGAATTTAATTAGCGTCGCTTATTCAAGCGCGAGAGACGAAAAAGCGACAAATGGGGCAATGATTCTGAATTTGGATCAGCAAGTGCTGCAGCATATGATGATGAACGGCGCGGGAAGCAACTCGTTCCAATCGATGATTCTCAACAGGCAAGGAGTCGTCATCTCCCATTCGGACCTCTCGAGGATCAACTCGAATTTGTCAGAGCTGGATGTCGTTCAGCGGATTTTGCAATCCGAATCGCCGCGAGGCGTCGTCGAGACGGAGCTGGACGGCACCGAACATCGGCTGTTCTATATCAAATCCGAAAGTCTGGGCTGGGTATTCATCGGCGATATTAACTATCAGTCCTTGCTAAGCAAGGTGAATACAATGAGACAGTACATCCTTGCCGTTACGGCCGTGATCTTGATTGTCGTGGGGATAAGCGGATTTTTTTTCACTCGCATGATCTACGGTCCGATTCATCGACTCATCAAAAATGTTGCGGGAATGCGGGGCTCTGAAGCGAACAACGAGCCGATCAGCGAATTCGACATGCTTACAGGAGCTTTTCGGCACTTGGAACGAGAGATTCAAGATTTACAGAGCAGCATGACGGCTTACAGGCATACGGAGCAAAGGGAAGTTTTGCGGTTGTTAACGACAGGAGGCTGGACCAGAGATTCGGATATAGAGAGGAGGCTGTCAAAGATCGGCATGTCACTTCCAGCCGAGGGCTTCCAGGTGTGTATGCTGCGTCTGGATGCTTTCGGGGAGCTTGAAGAGACATACAGTCCTAACGATTTATCCTTGTTAAAATACGCTATTTCTAACGTTGCCGATGAAATTTGCTCTGCACATTTTCCAGCTTTCAGCTTTGATGGAGAGGAAGATCGGATCGTCATTTTGATCTTGAAGCCACATGGCTCGGAGGAGCTGGTCACACAGATTCTTATGGATATACAAGACAATACGGAAAAATTTTTGAAGATGTCTGTTTCCGCTTTTATAGGCTCACATGGGGGCGATCTGCGAAGCATACCCCTATCCTGGCAGTCGGCTTATAATGTGTCGCGATATCGCCTGGCATTTGGTCCCGGATGTTTAATCGCCACTGAAATCGAGCATAGCCGTGAGCCGATCTCCGATACTCTGTCCGCCACGATGGAGAAGCAAGTGTCCGAAAGCATGAAGGTTGGAGACTTATCGAAAACCATCTATTCACTCCAGGAGTATTTTGCACTGCTACGCAAGGCTCCTTTTGACGAAATGATGATTTTGTTGAACCAGCTGTTGTTTACCGTGACCCGTACCGCTAAAGCGATGGCGACTGGAGACCGCAGCGGCCTTAGTACGGATATCGGCGCTTTGGGACAGCAATTGTACAGGTGCGAGACGCTCGATCAAGCGGAGGAATGGTTCGTTGGACTCAGTGAAATGGCGATCAGCATGCGGGATAAGCAGTCCTCGCAAAAAAACGTCATGATCGTGGAGAAGCTAAGAGAGCACATTCATCAATCGTATATGGATCCGAATCTGACGATCGAGAAGCTAGCGGAAGTGGCAGGTCTATCCGTCAACTATACAAGAAAGATTTTTAAAGATATCGCATGTGTTTCCTTAAACCAATACCTGAGCGATTATCGATTCGAAAAAGCAAAAGTGCTGTTGCTGACAACGGATTTACCGGCAAACCGAATAGGGGAGATGGTCGGGATCGACAATACAAAGTATTTTTACATCTCGTTTAAAAAGTACAGTGGAAAAACACCGGATCACTTCCGAAAAAGCAGTGATGATCGGGATGATCTGAAGTAAATAGAGAATGAACAAACCCCCTTCTTCTGATGAAAGGGGGTTGTTTGTTCAATTATCGGAAAGTATAAAGGACGGCGACAGCCGTTTCAGCTTGTCATTCTGGCATTTTTTAAACTGTTTATTGAATTTTAAACCCTATCCTTTCTTTGATTTTATGCTTTTTCATCGAATTTTGAGGTTTAGCGAATGACTAAGACAAGATAGAGTGATGACATGACAACAGCAAAGAGATTGAAGGAGGATCTACATGGGCCACACCACTGCAAGCCTAACCGAGCAGCATTTCCCGAAAAGCAGGAATCGAGGGAAGCTCGGAGCATTCTTTTTTGAACTATTAAAAAACAAATTTTTATATCTTCTTGCATTGCCGGCAATGATTTGGTTTTTTGTTTTTGCTTACTTGCCAATGGGCGGGATTGTCATCGCGTTCCAAGATTTTAAGGCAATGAAGGGAATCACAGGCAGTGAATTCATCGGACTCAAAAACTTTCAGTTTTTCTTCCGATCGAGCGACTGGATTCAAATTGTGACCAATACGCTGTTTTTGAACATTTTATTTATCGTTTTTAATACGCTTGCAGCCGTGGTCATTGCCATAATGGTTACGGAAATGGGTGGCAAGTGGTACAAGAAGATTACTCAATCCGTCATGATCTTTCCGCATTTTCTGTCCTGGACAGTCGTAGCGATGTTCGTGATGGCATTCGTTGCAACGGATGGCGGCTTTATCAATCAGATCTTGTCCGTGTTCGGAATCGGCCCTATTCAATTTTTGTCGTCGCCGGGCTATTGGCCTCTTATTCTTGTATTGCTTAAGATATGGCATGGAGCTGGCTTTGGCTCAATTATTTATATGGCCACGATCTCGGGAATTAATCCGGATATTTACGAATCTGCTTCGATGGATGGAGCTAGCCGCTTCCAAAAGATTCGTTATATTACATTGCCGCTGATCAAGCCTACTGTTATTTTGCTAACCATACTGGCGGTTGGCGGCATCTTTAACGGGGACTTCGGTATGATATATGCGATTATCGGACGCAATCCATTGCTCTATCCAACGACGGATGTCATCGATACGTATCTATTTCGTGCAATGATGGATCTTGGCGATATGAGCATGTCGGCTGCGATCGGCTTCATGCAATCGTTGATTGGATTCATCCTCGTATTGACCGTCAACTATATCGCCAAAAAAACCGCACCAGAATCTGCTATTTTCTAGATAAGGAGTCGATATGAAACCATGATAAAGGAAAGCTTCCCGGATCGACTGCTCAAAGGATTATTTTATGTCTTGATGGGACTATTCTCACTTTATTGTTTATTGCCCTTCTGGTCCGTCGTGGCCAGTTCCTTTACCTCGGAAGCATCCATCTTGAAGAACGGATATATGTTTTGGCCATCAGATTTTAGCTTGGAAGCCTACAAAATGATTTTCAGGGACAATACGATTTATCGCTCTTACGGCGTCACGACCTTCGTTACATTGGTCGGAACGGCGATGTCCATGATTTTGACCAGTGCGATGGCGTACACGCTTTCGGTAAAATCCGTGAAATATCGTAATCATATGGCTTTTTATATTTACTTTACGATGCTTTTCCATGGCGGCCTTGTCGCCTCGTATCTACTGATTTCAAAATATCTGGACATGAAAGATACGATTTGGGTACTTATCATTCCCAGCATGTTGAGTGCATGGAATATGTTTCTGCTTCGCAATTTCTTCGCTTCTATTGACGATTCGATTGCCGAATCTGCCAAAATTGACGGAGCAAACGATGCCTACATTTTGTTCCGCATCATTTTGCCAATATCGCTGCCGGCTTTGGCGACAATCGGACTATTTTATGCCTTAGGATATTGGAACAAATGGTTTGACGCTGTCCTGTACATTAATGATAAAAATTTGTATCCGCTTCAATATTTAATTCAACGTATCATGAACAATTTGGACTATGTCAATCAAATCTCTGCGGATATCAGCATTCCGAACTTTATTCCGCCAGCGATGACAGTGCGCCTTGCTACAACGGTCGTAACCATTGGCCCCATTATTTTCCTGTATCCGTTCTTGCAGAAGTATTTTGTCAAAGGCCTTATGGTAGGCGCCGTAAAAGGCTAGATCCGCCCTTTGGCGGTTTAGTATAAAGCTATAACATGTAAGTAGAAAAAGGGAGGAATTAGCAACATGAAGAGGAAAGTTTTGACGGTTTCATTATTATCCGTTGCGCTTGTCGTTTCTGCGGCAGCTTGCAGCAGCAACAAGGTTGAACAAGGTACGCCTTCCACAGGAACAAATGCGGTGTCTACACCACAGCCGCCTAAGGCAGTGACGCTAAAAGGCATGCTTTTTGGCGACGAGCCAAAGGACCTGCCGATAGTTTTGGAGGAGTTCGAAAGCCGGACAAAGGATACGCTGAATACAAAGCTGGTGATTCAATGGAATCCGCCATCGGATCATAAGCAGAAGGTTAAGCTGATGATGGCCGCAGGCGAAGAAGTCGATTTTGTGTTTGATGCAGACTTTCAAAATTTGAGAGAGCTTATTCCTCAAGGCGCTTACGCTCAATTGGATAAATATTTTAACAATGATGAGTACCCGGGCTTGAAAGCGGCGTTTTCTCCAGAGTTCATCGAGATGAACAAACGTTATGACGATCATTTGTATACGATTCCATTCACGCAATATTTCTTTGATATTCCGGTTGTATATATTCGCAAGGATTTGCGAGAGAAGCTTGGCTTTAGCGAGCCGATCTCCAGCTACGAAGAGCTTCAACAATATTATGAAAAAGTTCTCGAATCCGAAAAGGGTATCACTCCGTTGGCTGTTAGAGGCAATGGCGGCTTCCAGGAAATGCTTGCTCCGGAGAGAGAGGAGCTGGATACGGTCCGTCCTCTGAATCTAGGCGGAGTTATCTATTATGTTCATCTGTCCGATGACTTAAAGCAAGTACAGGATGTTGTCGCATTTGGCGATGATGCCCCCGCATGGGCGAAACTGCCTGCTCCGCTTGATACGATGAAAACAGCATTTGCACAATACGACAAATGGGCGGAGTGGAGCAAATATTTGGAGAAGGACGTACTCAGCCAGAAGGATCACAAGGCTTACTTCATGTCCGGTAAAGCAGCATCTTATTATGGCACGATTTCGTCGTATGCTGCGGATAAGAAAAAACTGCAGGAAACGATTGCAGATGCAGACCTAGAGTTTTTTGTCTTGAAGGATAAGATTCGCAACATGGAGCCGCAAGCCATCTCGACCTCTTACAAATCGAATAACTCAATCGCGATTCCGGTGTCCTCCAAAAACATCGACAGAACGATGAAGTTTTTTGACTGGTTATTCCAAAGCCGCGAAAATCATGACTTATTCGAATATGGAATTGAGGGCAAGCATTGGGAGCCTGTCGGAGAAAACCAACTGAAGCTTCTGGACGAATCTGATAATTATGTGTTCCCTGGCTACGAATTCAGCTGGAACCCCAATATGATCCGCCTGCCAGCGGATTTGGATGAAACGGCGAAAAGTTACTTCGAATATTCGGCCAAAGAGGACACGTATTATGCTCCGGTGCTCGCAAAGTTCACATTTGACACCTCTAATGTAAAAGGCGAATTTGCCAACGTTCAATCGAAGGCAGATCCGTTTGTCCAAACGCTGAAGGCCGGCCAAGTGAAGGATTGGGAAGCCGAAGCAGTGGCGCTTAACAAGGAACTGAAGGCGCTTGGTTTGGATACGATTCGTGAAGAGATCAAAACGCAAGTTCAGGCCTATCTGGATGCTGGCGGCAAATAAATTCATGGAGAAGAGCCGGGCTGTGGAGTAAGTTCCGCACCCGGTTCTCTGCTGTAAGATGACGTTTGGTTCAATACGCATTATCGGTTCACAGACGACATAATGGGCTGCCCATCCTTCAATGGCATTCGAGTAGACGCTTGCGATACGATTGTAACCAATGCCGATGCCAAACAAGTGATTGTTATGGATTCTGACTATAAGAACGCATGGATTGAAGCCAAAGGATATCCATCAGAAAAAACAATCATAAGGCATGTTTTGAACTATATGGAAGGCGGTTCGGAGTCATTTAAACATAAAATGGCAACGTATATGTTATACGAAGACGATTTAATGGTTAAATCGTAACTCGAGAGTAGAGTTGGTATTTCAATGTATTCCGCGATCTCTAAAACGTCATTAACCAATAATTCTATAAGCGCAAGCCCGCACTTGAAGTGCGGGCTTGCAATTTAGGTTTAAATTTATTTCGTGAATTGCGCTTTTTCTTTAGAGCGCCGTATAAATTCGCGCATTTCTTCATGAGCTTCGGCTCGTTCTTCTGGAGGTATCGGAATCGCCATAATTCCATCATCTAGGGGTCTAATAACAGGGCGACGACCGATTGCGGAAACCCGACCAGCGACGACTGTTTTGACTTTACGCATAATCATCAACTCCTTTAGATTAAGTATAATTCAATAAGCCGGTTGGCTTCAACTGTAGGAATAGCTAAAAGTCTCTTTTTGCTGTTAACAACTTCCATTCCGTAATGGTCAATGTAATGCTCTAACAACCCTGTTTTTGCTTGTAGTAGTACATAACCCTCGCCATTATTATCAAAACTTGTTTGACATGCCAAGCAGAATAGCACTTCTCCAACATTGATAAATTCATTTCTCGGCTTGCGGTTAAAAGGCGCTTTTTCAATCAAATCAACTTCAACAAAGCCATCTTTGATCGCAATGGCGATTAATCCTTGTATAATAGGATTTCCAGTAATGTGCAGTTTATAAGCGGTGCACTCATGATTTGACGCTAAATATGTTGACCAATTCAAACCCCGTGACCATCCATCACTTTTCTTTAACTGGACTAAATCAGACTTCGATAATAAGCTGAAATCAGCTTGGTAAGTCTCCCCACTTTGATGGATTAGTTTCCAATTCATCTTTGTGCCTCCCTACTTGTCCACTGTCTTATTACATTAATTTCCTTTGACCTTATAGCAACACTCCTGACATTAGAACTGAAATACTTATCTCCGATTCTTGAAGAAAACACGCAAGGACGTATCCTTGCTTGATGCCATGAGTTTTATAAGGCGAAGGGATAAAGAGCATGAAAAAGAAAGAAAGCCCTTGTCACGGTGGTACAAGGTGCTTGAAACCATCATAATATCGGCGAGAGCAGCCTCGCAACTGCCTGTTTGAATTTCGCCACGTTCGAGCGCTCGCCGTAGCGCTCCTTCGTCAATTCCGTGCAAGATTCACTATCTTGTAGAAACAACTCATGCAATTCCTTGGCGACGTTGGCGTCATAGACAAGCGCGTTCACTTCAAAGTTCAAGCGGAAGCTGCGCGGATCAATGTTCATCGTGCCGACAGAAGCGACCTCTTCATCTACGACGATCGTTTTGGCGTGCATGAAGCCTTTTTCGTATTGCAAAATCTTTACCCCGTACGGCAGCAGTTCTCCAACGTGCACCAGTGTCGCCGAATACACAAAAGGATGATCCGGTTTGTTCGGAATCATGATGCGTACGTCCACACCCGACAACAACGCCATTTTGCAGGCGTCCATAAAGCTTGCGTCCGGAATAAAATACGGCGATTGAATGAAAATGCTTCGCTTCGCTTTAACAATTAGCTTCAAATACATGATCTTCAGATGTTCCGTTTGGGAATTCGGCCCGCTCGATATAATCTGGATGGCGCTGTTGCCGGGATGATGATCGGGACGGAAGGAGAAATGTTTTTCGATATTTTGACGCTCATAATTGGTTGCTTTGCTCCAGTCCATGATGAAACGGCCTTGAATCAAGGCAACCGCCCCGCCTTTAATCCGAAAATGCGTATCCCGCCAATAACCCATCCGTTCGGATAATCCCAAGTATTCATCTCCGACATTAAAACCACCTACATATCCCACTTCACCGTCAATAATGCACAGTTTGCGGTGATTGCGATTGTTGATCCGAAGATTGATCAGACGGCTCCAGGACGGGAAAAATGCAGCGACTTCCCCACCGTGAACGATCAAATCGCGGAAGAACGAGCGCGACATGCGTCTCGAACCGACCTCATCGTAGAGCACGCGAACTTTAACGCCTTCCTTCGCCTTCTCGGTTAATAGATCGCGCAGCTTTTTGCCAAGGTTGTCCGGTTTGATAATGTAATATTCAATGTTGATTTCGTCGGTCGCTTTGCGAATATCTGCGAATAACGCATCGAATTTAGCCTGTCCGTCATGGTAAATCTTCACTTCGTTATCGGTCGTCACCAGCGCGTTGGACGATTTCAAATTCATTTTTACTAGTTTCGAATACTTTTGTAGAAGCTCGCCGTGCTTATGTATGTCTTGAAATTGTTTGTCCGCCGTATCATGGAAGAACGCAAGCTCCTCTGCCGTAAGTTGAAAGAAGTTATTTTGTTTTAATTGTCGGCCCAAGAAAACGTAAACCAAGAATCCGAGAACCGGTATAAAAAATAAGATCATCAACCAAGCCCACGTTGAGCCGATATCCCTACGTTCGATAAAGACCACGATACAGGCGAAAATAATGTTGATAACGGTTACGAGGGATAGGATAAGTGTAGTGATGCTCCCGATTTCCAAGACGTTCCACCTCTTCATCTATGTCTCCAACCATCTTAGCAATCCGGATGTTCATTTTCAATGAAAATGTCGCCGAACGGGACCGCGAGAAGAAAGTTGTGGAATTGTCGGAAGAACTCAATTGTTTAGCAGCCCTTCTCAAGATGTCGCATCTATATTAAAATCAAATAACCGAGGGATGTACCATTTGTCTGGTTGGTTGAATATAAATTGGAAATCAATTAATAGCACCGAATGGACCCAAAACTCTGACACGCTGAACATCACATGGACAGGTGAATTAACATCAGCGATCTTGTTTGTTCAGGCTAAACCTTTTTAACAAGCTGATGCGTAGGTGATTATGAGATGGCGGATATCTATGATCGGATGGGAATAACTAAGATCATTAATGCTTGCGGCACGATAACGAAGATAGGCGGCTCTAAGATGGCTGCAGAGGTGCTTGCGGCAATGAACGAGGCTGCAGGTGCTTTTGTGGACATTCATAAGTTTCATGCCAAATCAGGGGAGAGAATAGCCGAATTGTTTGGAGTTGAAGCTGCATGCATTACTTCAGGCGCCTCCGCGGGAATCGCCATATCGGCCGCAGCTTGTATGACTAGGGGAAATGCTAAGAAGATTATCCAGCTGCCTGATACAACAGGCATTCCTGATGAAGCTTTGATGCTCAAAAGCCACAGGATTCTTTATGATCAGGCACTAAGGGTATCCGGTGCAAAGATAAGTGAGATCGGTGAAATATCTAAAGTTTCTATCCGACAGATTGAAGAAGCCGTCTCTGATAATACTGCTCTATTTTTTTACATAGCAGCTGCAGAACAGGTAAAAGGCTCCTTGTCTCTCGCTGATATTATTCGTGTTATGAGGAGAAATCAAATCCCCATTGTAGTAGACGCAGCTGCAGAACTGCCTCCGCTTAACAATGTGTCGAAGTATCTAGAGCAGGGAGCAGACCTTGTCATTATTAGCGGTGGTAAAGAAATTCGCGGTCCGCAATCTTCGGGTCTTATTCTAGGTAGAAGAGAGCTAATAGAAGCTTGCATAGCGAACAGCAGTCCCAACTTTAGTATTGGTCGTTCTATGAAAACAGATAAAGAAACCATTGCGGGCCTTGTTAAGGCAGTGGAGTTATTCATAAGGAAAGATTATGTTCAAGAAATGAGACGCTGGGAAGCCATGGTATCCAATATCGTTGAGTCACTATCTCCAATACTGGGTACACACGTGCGACGAGGGTTTTCGAAGGAGCCTGGCGTGCAGCCAGCACATATACCTAGAGTATTTCTTAAACCTACCGCATCCACTGCGCAAGAGCTTCAAAATCGATTGATGATGATGGTACCGATTATCTATACTAATATACAAGAGGATGAGCTTGTCATTAATCCGCAATGTCTGGAAGATGATGAAGTAGCTCAAGTGATCGAGGCAATTATGGCGTTATTAGAGTAACGGAAGGAAACCATTTTTGGATAAGAAGTAGTTTAACTAGAGCAGGCGTTCGAATAAGAGCGTCTGTTTTTTCATTTAGCAACGTTTATCGAAGCACGACTGATGGGCATCGGAAATGTTATATTCAAATCAAACCATTGTGATAAAGTGGGAGTGATAGACATTGACAGACCCAACAACAACTGTTGCGGCTAGGCGTATTTCTTCCCGGGATTCGCAACATTCAACTATCAATTGATGTTGGATGCGGCTGAGAAGAGCCTGAAGGAATTGGATATTATCAAATAATAGGATCTGCGTTATACGTTGGAATAGGATATGGAGGATGATAGATGGCGAACATCCGTATTAGCAGCCGTTATGCCGGTGGAAATATTCGTCTATTGGATCATATGGGAAAAGAAATCCATCTTGAACAGGAGCTGCGAGATACGGCGCAATGGTGGTTTTATTGGAGCTTTCGCGCTGACTCCAGCCTTGCGGAGACAATCGAATTTGTTTTTCAAAATGGCGAAGTCATTGGGCCGTGGGGACCGGCCGTCAGTCGAGACGGAATTTCGTGGCGTTGGTTAGGACGTGAGGCGGTTATTTCACCCGATCGTTTTCTCTATACGTTCGCGGCAAATGAGACTTGCTATTTTTGTTTCAGCATTCCCTATCAAATGCATCATTTCGAGTCTTTTTATGCAACAATCGATAACCATCCGCTTGTCAAACGAGAGGTTTTAACCTTATCCGATCAGCTGAGGCCGATACCCAAGCTCCTGTTGGGAAACCCGCAAGCTTCCGAGCATCTTTTTTTAACTGCCAGGCATCATGCTTGCGAATCGACATCGTCGTATGTGCTGGAAGGTCTGTTGGAGGCATTGCTCGAACCGTCTTCCTCCCTTATTTTTAACGATTATTGCATACACGTAATTCCAATGGTGGATATTGACGGCGTGGAAAACGGAGACCAGGGCAAAGCCAGGGCGCCCCATGATCACAATCGGGACTATATCGAATCCCCCATCTATCGGGCGAGCGATGCGATTATCCGAGAGATAACTGCTTTAGGGGCCATTAAGGCAGGAATTGATTTTCACTGTCCCTACAAATGGGGGGGAAGAAACGATGTTCCCTTTATCGTCAAGAAAGGGCCGCCTGTCAAACAAGAAATCGAACGTTTTGGCGCTTTGCTGGAGTCGACGACCAGCAGACAGGATTATGACGGTCAAATCACGTACAATTCGGTTCATGATATTGAAATGGGCGAGGACTGGAATCAAGCGCATGGTACGAGCGGCAGCGATTTTTTTGCCAGACAAGGAGCCAAGCTCGCTTTTAGCTTTGAAATCCCTTATTTCGGGTTAGAAGAATCGATGGTTTCACCTGTCAATTGCAAGAAGTTTGGGGCAGCCATTGCAAAATCGCTTGAATTATATTTGTTAAGCTCCGAATAAGGAAGCGACTTTTCGCTTCCTATTTTTCATAGGTGAATTATTTTTATAAATATGTTATACATAAATAACAGGAAACTTTTGGTATAGCATTGGCCACAGAACGGCAAGCCCGGAAAGGAGCGCTGGGGAGTGAATGAATGGTCAGACCGTCGAAACGTAAATAAGGCAATGTTGATGTGTATCGTTTGCCTGCTGCTGTTTCTATCCGGCTGCACCTTGCTTCCGAAGGAGGAGGAGGTGCTGAAGCCGCCTCTCCTTGTACCGAAGCAAGAGAGCTACAATTTGCTTGAGGCTAAGCGCGGAAGCGCTGTCAAGCAAGTAAAGGGAACGGGAACTTTTGAATCGACCAACACCGTCTACCAGGCGTTCGAAGGGGCCGCGGGGAAGATTGCGATGATTTCCGCAAAGGTTGGCGATGAGGTCAGGCGGGGCGACCCGCTCATGGAACTTAACACCGAAGGGCTTGAAATCGTTTTATTGGAGAGAGAGAGGGACTTCGAATTAGCGAAGCTGGCACTGGAGCAATCAAAGGAAACGCGCGATCCGCAGATGATGAAGATTCGGCTGCTGGAGCTCGACATCGCGCGGAAAAAATTGGACGAAGCGCGTAAACAGCAAGAAGGCAAGGCCATGGTGGCGCAAATCGATGGAATCGTTACCTTTATGGAGGAGGTGGAGATTGGCGATACGATCGAATTGGGAAAGGTATACGTTGTGATCGCCGACCCGGCTCAAATACGTCTTGCTTATTCGGGAGCGCCGTCCGCCGAGCTTGAAGAGGTGGAGGTCGGAATGGAGGCTGAAATTGCATACGACGGACAGACGCTCCGCGGGATTGTTACCCAAAGTCCATCTTCGGCTCCCGAGACGGATGATGAACAGCTGGCCGAGAAATACGCCAGAACGATTTACTTTGAGCTGGCAGATACGGGGATTAAACCAGAGCTCCATACAACTGCGGACATCGTCATTATTCTCCTGGAAAAAGAAAATGTGATCCTGATTCCAAGAAGCGCCGTACTTACGCTGATCGGCCGCAATTATGTCAAAATTTTGGATGGCGATAGCGTGAAGGAGATCGATGTCGAGCTAGGTATCAACACCTTGTCCGGCGTTGAGATCATCGAGGGTCTGGAAGAGGGTCAAATGGTTATCCTCCAATAGCATAGGGGGAATTTCGCGGGAAGGAGGATCGAATGATGGCTCTTCTCATGATGATTATGCGCAAGATGGTCAAAAACAAATGGTTGGAGCTCAGCTTGCTGAGTGGACTTATCCTCTCTGTCGCACTCATTAGCAGCATTCCGATTTATACGGAAGCGATCCTGCAGCGGGTTCTCCTGAAGGATCTGGAGAACCTTCAGGCTTCGTCCGGCAGGTATCCGGGGACGGTATATGCCAAGGTTTTTATGGGGTCGACTTCATATTGGGATTCCGGCGATTATGAGCCCGAGCAAAGGCCGCAGGTGCTAAAAGATACAAATGCGTTTATGCAAGAGGATGCGGCTGAGCGCTTTGGACTTCCTGTGAAACATCTAGTGATGGAAGCCGCAACAGAGTTGTATTCCTTTATCCCGACGGATAAAACCAAAGTCGAATCAGAGACGGAGCGTTTAGCCGAAATTGCGGCAAGATCAGATCTTTATGATCATATTACCTTGATTGATGGGCGGCTTCCGGCAAGCGAGCCCGTGGACGGCATCTATGAAGCGTTGGTCGTTCAGCAATCCCTTAAAGCATTGAACATGGTGCTCGGTCATGTTTTCGAGATTGAGAACGGGGATGCAAAGACGAAAATTAAGGTGAAGCCCGTAGGTGTTATCGATAAGCTCGATCATTCCGATCCCTATTGGCACAATCATCTCGACGAATACAGAAAGACGTTTTTTATTGATTATGAACTGTTTAAAGCTCATTTCTCATCGAGCAAGGCGCTTCCCGCCGCTAGCGCAAGCTGGCTGTTCGTGCTTGATTATTCGGGTATGGATTTGAATTCGGTACATCAATATATGCAAACGACCGAACGAATCGATACGCATCTCATGAATCGGTTTAGTACCTATTCTCTTGATTCGCCTGCCGTACAAACGGTAGAGACTTACTTTCAAAGAGAAGCGGATTTGAGGCTGCTGGTTTGGTCCCTGTATGTGCCATTAATCATTCTATTGGCTTTTTATTTATACATGGTTTCGAATCTCATTACCGAGCGGCAGAAAACGGAAATTTCCGTGCTGCGCAGTCGAGGCGCAAGCCGACTCCAGGTTTTAACCGGTTATTTAATAGAAGGGATGCTTCTCGGCGTCATTGCTTATGCGGCAGGCCCCCCGATCGGCATGCTGCTGGCCAAAGCGCTTGGCGCCTCAAGCGGCTTTCTGGCGTTTGTCGATCGTACGGCGCTTCCTGTAAAGGTGACCGATGATTCGTATTTGTATGGTCTATACGCTGTTATCAGCTCCATCCTTATGATGCTTTTTCCGGTTTTTCAGGCGACTCGTTTATCGATTGTGGGCCAAAAGCAGCAGATGGGACGACGTACGAACCGTTTATTCTGGCATCGGTACTTTTTTGACATTATAGCGGTTGCCATAGCCATATATGGACTTTTTGCGTTTAACAGGCAGCGGGAGGATATGCTGCAGTTAGGTGCGGACGTTTCGGCTTTTTCTGTCGATCCGCTGCTATTTCTCGTGCCCGCCCTTTTTATACTTGGTTTTGGTTTGCTGGCGCTGAGGCTGTATCCATTAATCATAAGGTTTATATTCCGGATTGGAAGAGAGGTCTGGCCGCCTTATCTTTATTCTACGCTCATTCAGGTCGGGAGATCCGGCACGCAGTACCAAATGGTCATGATGTTTCTCATCCTAACGATTGCAACGGGATTATTTAGCGCTAGTGCGGCACGGACATTGAATGACAATTTAGAACAAAAAATCAGGTATAAAAACGGAGCGGACATCGTACTGAAATCGCACTGGCTCAGTGAATCCTCTCTGGCTTCTTCCGGCGGAACGCAGCGCATTCAATATGTCGAACCGCCGTATCAAGCGTTCACTGAGCTTCCTGGCGTTAAGTCGGCAGCGAAGGTATTCGTTCAGGACAATGCATACACCTTGGTTGGCAACGAGCGCGGCTTGACTAAGGTGATGGGGATTCATACGGCGGATTTTGGCCGCACCGCATGGATGCGAGACGGCCTGCTGGGCAATCATTTTTATGAATATTTGAATTTAATCGCATTGGATCCGAAGGCGGTTCTGATCTCTCGTTCCATTGCGGACAAGGGGATCCGTCCGGGCGATGTAATTAACGTCGGTTGGAGCGGCGTAGAGCCCAAGACTTTTACGGTATATGGCATTATTGATTATTGGCCGACGTTCAATCCAAATACGATGAGCATGACCGAAGAACAATCGAATGCCGGCCGGCCTTCTTTGGTCGTAGGTCATCTCGAGTATATGCAGAAGGCGATGGCGCTCGAGCCTTATGAAGTGTGGATTAAGCTGGATGAGAATGCGGCCAGACAGCCCTTTTACGATGCGATAGCGGAGAAAAAGCTAAGCTTGGCGTTCATGACGGATACGCGGGAAGAACTGCAACGTATGGGCAACGATCCGTTTCAATTGGCGCTTAACGGAGTGATGACGTTAGGCTTTTTGATCTCGGTCATCATCAGCTTTTTTGGCTTTCTGCTGTACTGGCTGCTGTCGCTTACGGATAGAGTGCTGCAATTCGGGATTTTTCGGGCAATGGGCATGTCCTTTGCGCAAATGATTGGCATGCTGATCACGGAGCAGATTCTGATCTCAGGGGCTGCGGTCCTGATCGGCGGGTTGGTAGGCAGCGTAACGAGCACATGGTTTGTAAGCTTGTTTCAGATTTCCTTTAACCCATCCACACAGGTGCCTCCGTTTCAAGTCATGTTCGATTCAAGCGATACGACGCGGTTGTATTTCGTTGTGATGGTCATGATCGTTATGGGCCTGCTTATTTTGGGCTGGCGGCTGTCGAGGATCAAAATTCATCAGGCGCTCAAGCTGGGGGAGGATTGACACCATGAACAGGTACTTTAAAATTGCGTTTTTCTACATTCTTATTTTGTTATTCCTTCTTTTGCTCCTCTCAGGCTGTACACGGGCTCTTGAACGCAAAGCGGCAGTTCCGGAGCTAATAGAGCCCGTTCGCGTCGAGCTGGATTTGTTCGAGGTCAAACGGGGTACGCTTGCTTTAGAAATGAAAGGGACCGGGATCATCGTTCCTTCCGCAACGGACTATTATTCGTTCGAGATTGATGGGGAGCTGGGGCAATGGTTCGTCCGGCCCGGAGATGTTGTCCATAAAGGCGATGTTCTCGTTCGACTGGATTCCGGCAATTTCGACATGCAGCTCGTGCAGCAGCAGTTGGCGGTCGAAAATAGGCAAAGAGCACTAAATCAAGAGCTAGAAGCAGGATTAGACGAGGTGAATACGGACAATCTTTGGCTGCTTCGAACGAATCTGAGGATCGAGCAAATGAAGCTCGACCTGCTGCTGGACCGTCAAAGCAAGCGGGAATTAAAGGCGTTAACGGATGGGATCGTGACGTTTGCGGACAGTATCAGAGCGGGCGATCCAGTCACGTCCTATCGACCGGTGGCAGGCATTGCCCGGACGGATAAGCTGCAGCTTCGATATATCGGCGACCTGTCGTCCCGCTTATCCCATTTGAAGCTGGGGATGTCGGCAGTGCTTACCGATCCAGATAGCTCTCTAAAAACTAAGGGGGTTGTAGCTTCATTGCCGACGGGATCCGCCAATGCTTCTAACTCGGCACGAGCCGCCATCCTTGAGAGAACGTTACTATTCGATTTCGAAAATGAACCTCCCGACTCTATCCGGCTTGGAGATAACCTCGAATTTGCTTTGGAGCTTGTGCGCAAAGAGAATGCCTTGATCATCCCGCGCGGTGCGCTGCGCAATTATCAAGGCAGAGATTTTGTGCTGGTTGTCGACGGGGAAACAAGTCGCGAATTGGACGTGGAGCGGGGGCTCGTAACGCCGACAGAGGTTGAAATCGTAGCGGGCCTTGCGGAAGGTCAACAGGTCGTTGTCACAAATTGATTGATCGCAAGAGTATTTATATTTGTGAATACATTTTATAAAAACGTCCAAAAAACCAGCTAAAACCCGATGTTATTTTATTAAATTTAAAAATCTATTTACATACATAAAATTTGATTTATAATATGGATGCAGGCACAAAACAATACGGGTATTTCCTGCACTGCGGCGAACGATTGGGATGGCCGCTCAAGCTTATTGTCGCAATGAAGGAAATAGAAGAAGGAGTGATCCAGAAGGCCAGCGTGAACGTCTGATAGAAAAGAAGCCCTATCAATTACAAAATGTATGCGTTTACATATCGGGGTTTCGGCAAGGAAAGGGACAAGTCCACCTCTATCATAAGACGGCCAGTTCCGGCATCAAGCCGAGCGGAAATTCGATGAAAACAGGAGGGATTATGAAATGCGAAAACGACTAATCATTGCCGCCATCACGGTCTGCATGCTTTTGCTGTTAAATACAACGCCTGGGATGGCGCCGTCGGCGATATACGCTTCCGACGAAACATGGACGGAGAACGAGTTGAACGAGCAATTAATAGAACTCAACGCCGTAATTGCTTCGACAAGCCGACCGCAGCTGGTGCCGTTTCTTGAAACCGTGAGGGATGAAGCAACTGCGGTAGTGGGATCCTCGGACATTTCGTTTAAAGAAGGCTTGAAGACGAAGAAGGCAATGAAGTATGCACTTAAGCTGGCGAAGGATGCCACGACGGGCAGCGCTTCCGAATTATGGACGGACACGCCGTTTATCGTGTATGAAGCCGCAGCGCTCAGCCCGGAAAAACGTCTGCCGAACACGCTTCCGACAGACGGAGCCATTACAGATCAGCTAAACGTTATTTCGGCTCAAGACGAATATGAAGCGGCTTCGTTCGTACTCGCTCCGCTTAGCGACGTAGACTCCGTAACGTTTGCAATATCTGATTTGCAAGGAACGGATAGCGTAATTCCTGCCAGCGCCATTGATATGCACGTAATCAAAACATGGTACCAAGGCGGAACGGCTTGGCAGAGCTATTTCTTTGATGGCTCAAAAAATGTCCTTGTGCCCGAGCTGCTGCTGCATGACGAAAACCTGGTGCGCGTGGATCATGAACTGGAGAAAAACTACATTCGCGTTGATTATCCTGAAGGCTCGCAGTATGTAGATGTTTTTACGAAGCCAAATAAAAAATTCGATCATTTGGCCGAACCGGTTGAGGACAGTCCAGTGCTGCTGCCAATCGAGCTGAAGCAAGGCGAGTCGAAGCAGATGTGGATAACAACGAAAGTGGATGCGGGAACCCCGGAGGGCTTCTACACCGGAACGATTGATATTACCGCAGACGGCGTCCCTGCTGGACAAATCACTTTAAAGATCCGGGTGCTGCCGTTTGATCTGCCGGACCCGAAAACGTACTACGATGTGGATAAGGACTTCTATGTCATGTTGTATCACGAGAGTCGCGTGCGGGAGTATATGAAGGAGACGGGCGGAAACGCGGCACTTGTTGACGAGAAGCTGGCGAACGAATATCGGAATATGGCAGAGCACAACGCAGTTAATATTCCGGCGCCGATCTATAACGCATCAGACAGTCAATACTTCTTCCGCCAACTGGAGTTAATGGAGGGGGCCGGACTTGAACTGAATCCGTTGTTTGGCGCGAAACAAACCTTTCCCGAGTATACGATTTTTACCCATTACAGCAACTATCTCAATTGGAAAGCGAAATATGAAGCGGATCCAACGCCGGAGAATCAAGCCAAGATGGATCAATATTACACATTATGGCGCCAAGGGATAGAGGATTTTAAACCAGTCCTCGATGAAGCTTTTGCGACCATTAGCAACTATGTCGGGCATACGAACATTTATTTCGACGGTTGGGACGAGGCGGGCTGGTCGATGCTGCAATTCCAGCAAGAGCTTTGGAGGTATATCCAGGATGAGCTTGGCGGAAAGGTATTCGCCTCAGGACATGGCTCTCACTTGGAGCTGGAAACGAAGGAGCAATTTTTAAACTGGGCAGGAGAGATGACGAGGGAACAGGCCGCAAATTGGCATGCTTTGGGCGAAGATAAATTGATTACCAGCTACGCGTATCCGCATACAGGCCCGGAAAACCCGGATTTGATGCGTCAACGCCACGGCATGTGGCTGTACAAAGCGAATTATGACGCTACTTATAACTATATCTATTACGAGAACTTCCTTAACACCTGGAACGATGATGTGGATGCTACGTACCGCCAGCTCGCCTTGGTTTATCCGACGCAAACCGATATCATTGACACGCTCGCATGGGAAGGATTCCGCGAAGGCATCGACGATATCCGCTATGCGACGAAGCTGCAGCAGGTTGCGCAGGATGCAATCGCCTCCGGTCAGGCAGATCGTGTCGCAGCCGCCAATAAAGCGCTGAATTGGCTGGAAGTCAGCGATGAGCGCTCGATGTCCGCCGATTTGATCAGGCTTGAAATGATCTACCATATCCTTCGCATGCTTGAGCTTGCGGAATAAGGAGGGGGGATATCCATGAGGAGAAAAACGAAAAGAAGCGTTCTGCTGATGTTCGCGCTTGTTCTGCTGCTGAGCCTGCCGCAAGGGATTGTTGCTGCCGGGGAAACCAAAAATGTTTATGAGGTCACCTATTCATCGGAGGATCTATCCACGCCGATGGATTGGTACAACAGCGATTACTTCGACAATCCTTTGTACAAGGAGAACCGATTCGTCCAGTACTGGGTGCAAACGCCAATTGCACCCGGCGGCCCGCGCGATACGGGCTTCTATATGGTTTATACCGAGGAAGGACTAAATATTTTCTTCCAGTCAAACGAGTCGGAGAGAACCGGGGACGGTGCATTAAAGAGCAGCGCGATCGAGCTTTTTATGCAGACCGGTCAAGGAGATCTTCCTTATCATCAGATGATTATCCATATGGATGGCAGCTCTCATGAGTATTACGAATGGCAGACCGAAAATCGTGACAATCGTCCTTTTAAGGATTTCGTTTCCGTGACAAACGAAGAAATTCCTACAGGATGGGGAACCGTGTTGTTTATTCCGTGGGAAGCCGTCTACGATTATGTGCCGCTGGATGGCGAAAAGTGGGAGTTCAGCATGATCCGCTGGTCCCCTTCTAACTCACCGACATGGGGAGGCAACGTGCATCAGCCGGGCAGGTTCCATGAGCTGAAATTCGCGGTACCGACGTCGGAACAACGTACTTTGATCCAGAAAAATATGATTGTAAAGGCGTGGGAGAAGTTCGGCTCGACTGCGGCAGAAGTGACCGCTGTATGGCAAACGAACGGAGATGCGGCTGACCGGCAATTTTTTAATGCGCATGTTCAGCCGCTGATTGCGGCAGGCGAGGCGAATGGAAGTCCCATTCCGAATTTGGACAGCTTGAGCCCTTCGGAGATTGACGAGCTGTGGGATCATGTCGAATCGTTGACGGAGCTCCGGTACGACGTTGAGGATGAACGGAAAGCGTATTTGAAGAAGCTGTTGATGAGCGAAAACGAGGCGCCAACAGTAGAGAATTCGACGCACACCACTTACGTGAATACGCCAGTAAGCGGAATCGTTGCCGGAACGGACGCGGACGGAGATGCTTTAACGTATGCGCTCGGAGCCGCTCCTGCGCAAGGTACGACAACGGTGGACGCGGATGGCAATTGGACGTATACGCCGAATGAGGACTATATAGGCGGCGACCAATTCACGGTCATCGTAACGGATCCATCCGGCGATACGGCGACGTCGACGATTTATCTGATCGTTAAGGCTGCTCCGGTAATAAGCGTTGTCTTGGATAAAACGGAATTGTCGCCGCCTAATCATAAGATGGTGCCGATCGAAGCGACGATTACGCATAGTGACGGTCAATCTGCCATTGCCTCATTCGAGCTAGTCTCGATTACCAGCAACGAGGAGGACAATGGTTCTGGGGACGGGAATACTTCGGATGATATACAGGATGCCGATTTTGGAACGGCCGATACTTCATTTAGCTTGCGGGCTGAGCGATCGGGCAGCGGAAACGGCCGTATTTATACGGTAATCTATTCCGTAGTCGATCATGAGGGGTATACGACTACGGTTTCTGCCGAGGTAAAGGTCCCGAAAGGGAAAGGGAATTCATGAGTATCGCAATTTAGAGTCATCGGCTTTGAGAGGAACTGAATCGTAGTTTATCATAACGGTTGTCGCAGGATCGGCCACGTTTGTGGTCAATCTTGCGACAATTTGGTTTGAGGTATTGTTTTTCTAAAACCTGAAAAAAGATTCACAATGGTGAAAATAATGATTGACTACCTCTAGCTGCAGATATAAAATTTTGGTATATGGAAAAAGGAGGGGGAAGGATGAAAGACAACGCGAAGAAGAAGAAGGTGGCGGCTATCGTTACAGAATACCGCTACAACTCCCATGCGGAGGTCATTTTGGGACGGCTTTTGGGCAGCTTTCAATATGAGCCGCAGATCGAGGTTGTCTCCATCTATACCGATCAAGTTCCGAAGGGGGATATGAGCAGGGAAGAGGCAAAGAAGCATCGTATACCGATTTGCGCTACAATCGGCGAAGCCATTCGTGCCGCCCATTCCGAGGGCCCGGTCGATGGCGTCGTTATTATTGGGGAGCATGGAGACTATCCGTTCAACGAGAAGGGAATGCATATGTACCCGAGGAGGCGTTTTCTGGAGGAAACGATTGCGGCTCTCGATGAGCTCGGACTGGCGGTTCCTATTTTTTCCGATAAACACTTGGCGTACGATTTTAACGATGCTTTATGGATGTACAATGGGATGAAAGTACGGAACATTCCGTTTCTGGGCGGTTCCTCGATTCCGCATGCCGATCCGGTGCCTGCATTCGATCCGGAAAACCTGAAAACATTATCCGAAATATTGATGATTAGTAATGGAGGGCTTGAAGCTTACGGCTTTCACGCCATGGATATTATGCAATCGCTTGCAGAACGAAGAACGGGCGGCGAGACAGGGGTTCGCTCTGTCCAACTGATCGATGGAGTCGGCGGAGAAGTATGGGCGATGATGGATCGGGGGGAATGGCCCGAGGAGCTGCTTTTGCATGCGTTGCAGGCGTATCCCGATTTGCCGAATGTGATTCCAAGAGAAAGCGAGCCGGAGCCGGCCTTATTTATCATCGAATATAAGGATGGGACGAAGGGCTATATTATTCAGTTCAAGAGACTGACGGAGCTGTGGGGTTATGCCTATCGCTATGGGGAGAATCAAGTGGCGGCTGCCGTGTGCGACAGCGATCTCGATCGGCCCTTCAAGCATTTTGAACGGTTAACGCAAATCATCGAAGCATTCATCATGACAGGAGAGCCGCCGTTCCCGATGGAACGAACGCTGCTTTCGACAGGGATGATCTGTCTTGCAATGGAGTCCCTTTATAATAGAAGAAAGATGGATACGCCAGCGCTTGAGATTACATATTCGCCGTTTGAATCGTATTGAAGAAGATCATTTCTGGAGGGAAATTATATGAAGCATCATTTAAATGCGGCTATCCCCGAGCAGTATACATCATTTGTGCAACTGCCCAATAGCGAAGGGCATAATGCAGTCTGGGATTTTGTGCGATCGCCTGACGGGCGGTTTTTTGTAAGCGTATGCGGTGAAAACGAGAAGCCATTAACGGCTTTGCTTTACGAATATTATCCGGAATCGGGAGAGCTGCGGCTCATGTTCGATGTTGCAAAAATATGGGTTGTCGACCATCAGCAAATGCCGCCTAGCAAGATCCATACGAGCATTGACTTTCTGCCCGACGGGAAACTAATCATGGCTACGCACAACACGGCGCCGGCTCCTGGTCATAAACAATGGATGTTCGAGCAGTTTTACGAGCATCCGTGGGAAGGCTACCCGGGTTCGATTCTGATGATCGTCGATCCCGACACGAACGAGGTTGGGGTCAAAGGCATTCCGGTGCCGAGAGAAAGCATTTATGGCGGAATGCTTGGCAACGATGCTCGCTATTATTATTTTTTGGGTTATATGAGAGGACATTTCTACAGGATCGACTTGGAGACGAATGAGGTCACGGATTACGGCAAGGTATCCGAATTTTCCTCCTGCAGGCTGGTGAAGGATGAAAGGGGGCGCTTCTATGGCAGCTCCTATACGGGGGGCATCTGGCGATATGATCCTGAACGGGATGAAATAGAAGATTTAAAAATACAATTCCAATCTCCAAACGGAACGAAGCATCGCAGACAGTTTATATTTGCGCTCCATACCCCGCGCAACACGTTGCTGATGGTCGACAACGTAGACAGCGAAATTATCGAGCTCCATCCGGAGACGCTCGAGGTGACTAGGCACGGTTATATCCATCTGCCCGGCGAAGTACCGAACAATCCTTATGGAATTGGCGGATTTGCCGCTGACGAAAATTTTGTCCTTTACTACGGATTGAAAGCAAATGACGACTATTGTCCGATTCGATTGGTCAGATGGGATCTATTGAACGGAGGCCAGCCTGAAAATTTAGGACTTGTCGTGCCTAATGGGCTGGATTCGCAATATATTTGCGAAATGATTTTTGATGATCGCGGAATTCTTCATATGGTGGATGTATGCGGCCAGTTCTCTCCATATATATTGGCGGTAGACGTAAAGCAGCTTCAGCCGCCAGGAGAGGATGCGCCAGCGGCGGATCTCCACCCTTATTGGGAGCCCGCTTACAACGGCGTAGGCAGCCCGGCATTTATGCATATCGTTGCGGACAGAACCGTAACCTTGCCGCTTCATCAGCATATGGATTGGAAGCATACCGTTGTGAGTCATGTGCGGACAGCGGCCGGGAATGTGTATACCGTTAGCGGCCAAGGATGCATCTATCTAACCGAGTCCGACTATACCGCTCATGCACCGCGGCGAATCGAACGCGTATATGACGGCGGAGCCCCTGTTTCCTGTATCGATCTGGATGATCGATCGGTTGCCGTACTGACTGCGAACGGCTTTATCGTCGAAATCGATCTGGAATCAGGCAATTGCAGGGAAACGTTAGCCGTCCCGCGCGAGCTAGAACTCGTCAAACTGCAAGGCAGGCTAGGAAAAGACAATTTGCTTGCGAGCGATCGGGAAGGCGGCATCCATATTTGCAATTTAGGCGGCGGTATCATACGCAGATTAAACGGTTTACGAGTCGAGACGGAGCTCGCTTGTTTAATTCAACTGGATGACAATCGTCTCTTGCTGTCCGGTCCGAATGACGAGCTGCTGATCTATGCGGTTGCCGAAGAGAGATCCGACAAGCTGAACGTTCGAACTCCTTCGATTCGGGGCAGATCGTTTAAAGCGACCGTGACGGGTGGCGCCGTACTTGCCGATGGTACCGTAGTGGCGGGTACAGAGGATGGCATGTTATTTACATTATCGCCGGATCACGGGGCTTCGACGACCTATGGAAGACTTTATTCCAGCGGGGAGCTTCGCCAGTTCATCAAGGTAAACGATGATGAGGTCATCGGCGTATACGGCGGCGTCAGGGATGCAGGGCATGTCTTTCATTTCTCGAAGGCCGGCGGATTTGTTGATCTGGGAAGGCCAAGGGTTATCAAGGATAATAACGAGGTCGCCGAGCAGGATACGGAATGGGCCGATATTCATTACATTTCTGGCCTGGCTTATTCGAACGAGGACGACTTGCTGTGCGTTGCTTCCGGCGAGAAACAATACGGGTGCGTTGTCCGCTATCAAGGTGTTCAATTCGGTAACGCTTAATGCGAACCCTGCAGTTGCAAGCACATAGAGGTTACTCGGACTGTTTCCCGGAAAATACGATGCTCGCATTTCGTGAAGCGATCAAGGCAGGTGCTGACGGCATCGAGATGGACGTCCACAAGTCTGCCGATGGCGAGTACGTGATGATGCATGATCCTACAGTAGATCGTACGACCAATGGAACAGGGTTTATTGAGCAATTAAGTTATGCCGGATATTTAAATACGCTTGATGCGGGATATCAGAAGGAACCTGCATTCGCAGGCAGGAAAGAGACAAGAATCCCGACGCTGAGACAAGTGCTGGATGAATTTCAGCAATGCGGGGTTGTTCTAATCTTGCATGTCAAACAATTGCCGGCATCGGATTGCTTGGCACTGTTACGGCAAATCGAAAACCGGAGCATGCTTGATCAGGTTGTGTTTTTCGGAAGGCCTGCTGTGATCAATCAAGTGAAGCAGACTCAACCCTTGGCATTTACGCAAAATGACGGAGCTCCGGGACCTGACGGTTATGGGCCGATCCTGCGCAATGCGGTCGAATACGGACATCCGGCGGTTAGCGTCAGTGCCGAGGCTGTGACACAAGAGATGGTCAACGAAATAAGAGATAGCGGCAAACTGGTTCATTGCTCTTTTTTATCAGAGGATTATGAAAGAAATATGAAGCGATTGCTTGGCCTCGGGGTTGATTTTATCTTAGGTAATGATATCGGACGAATGGCGAAGGCAGTCGATTTTGAAAAAAGAGGGTGATTTCAATGAACGGTTACCGCGCAGTGGAGGAAAATTACGATGTCGTTGTTTGCGGAGGCGGGCTGGCTGGATTCAGCGCCGCCGTCGCTGCGGCAAGGCAAGGAGCAACCGTATGCCTCGTACAGGACCGGCCCGTGTTCGGAGGCAACAGTTCGTCGGAAATTCGCGTCCCCCCTCAAGGGGCGGCCAGCTTTCATGCCTATGCGAGAGAGACGGGCGTCATCTCGGAGCTGCTGATCGAGGAGCGGGCGCACAATCACGAGAATCCGACCTTTGATAACGGCTATATCAACAGTGTGTGGGATTTAATCATGTACGATATGGCGGTTAAGACGCCAGGCCTTACGTTCCATCTAAACTCCAGCGTTACGCAGGTGCGGATGCGGGATGATCGGACAGTGGAAGCCGTCATCGCGCGCGTCAACCATGCCGAAACCGAGTTGACGCTTCGAGCGAACACGTTCATCGATTGTACAGGGGATGGCATAGTGGCATCGCTTGCCGGCTGCGAGTGGCGGTTTGGAACAGAGAGCCGTGATGAATTCGGCGAACCGCATGCTCCCGAACAAGCGAGCGATGCGGTTATGGGCAACTCGATTCATTTCAAGGCGAAGGACATGGGCTACCCTGTGCCCTTCTCGGCGCCGGATTGGGCAGTGCGTTATGATGATCCCGATTTCTTTTACAAACAAGGGAGATGGCCATCCGACCAGCGAAGCGGCTTCTGGTGGATCGAATTATCCGTGCCTTGGCATACGATTTATGACAATGAGACACTGCG
The DNA here is from genome assembly GCF_003112455.1 of Paenibacillus agaridevorans. Lineage (GTDB taxonomy): Bacteria > Bacillota > Bacilli > Paenibacillales > Paenibacillaceae > Pristimantibacillus > Pristimantibacillus agaridevorans. Next base: position 115,526 of record NZ_BDQX01000171.1, on the reverse strand, counting down.
GCACGAGTTGACCCGGCATGTTCTTGGCATTTGGGATTGGATCAAAAATCGGGATCCGCGACTGAAGGACGAAGCACAGAACTATGCGCTTGATTGGGTCGGCCAGGTGCCGGGCAAACGCGAGAGCCGTCGAATTATCGGCGAATATTTGATGACCGAACATGATCCGCTGCAAAAAACGGTATTTCCTGACGAAGTCGCCTATGGCGGGTGGTTTATCGATCTGCATGAGCCGGGAGGCCTGCTTGCGGAATTTAGCGAAAAGGCTGCCGTCGAGTCGCAGACGGGCGGGAATTATATGGCCAAAAGCTATGTTGGTCCTTACGGCATCCCTCTTCGCATTTTGATTGCCAAGGACATGAACAATCTGATGATGGCCGGCCGCAATGTCAGTGTTACGCATGCTGCGCTTGGGACGGTCCGCGTGATGGGAACGACCGCGATCATGGGGCAAGCTGCGGGGACGGCTGCCGCTGTCGCTGTCCGCAAAGGGATTGCTGTACGCGATGTGCCGGAGCAGGCGATTCACGAGGTGCAGCAAGCGCTGCTTCGGGCAGGCTGCTTTCTTCCGAATGTCCAAACGGCGGATGAGCATGACTTGGCGCGGCAGGCGGTTATTAAGGCGAGCAGCGAAGCTAAACTCTCAGGCTGCGGTCCGGCGCCGAATGACGCAAGCGCGGGACTTGCTTCAAGAGATGTATTGGAGCGAAGACGCGGACAATGGATGGCTGTCGGATCGGATCGAATCGAACGGATATCGGTATGGCTCGACAATCTGTCGGATACGACCAGTCAATCCGTCGAGGCCCGCTTGTACGCGGTCGAGCATCTGTGGGATTATCGGGTTGATCCCGGGGCGCCGCTTGCCACCGCCGTATTGACCGTTCAACCTGGAGTGGAAGGATGGGTCGAGTGGGCGGTAGGTCTTGACTCGTCTGCGCTGCGAGGCGGGTATGCGAGGCTGGATTTAATGGAAAATCCGCTCGTTCGCTGGCCCTCGGCGGCAACGATCGAGCCGGGACATGTCAGCGCGTATGAGCTTGGAAACGGAATAATGAGAAGGTACGGCTCGGGGGCGATGATGAGCTTTAAGATGGATCCGCCGCAGGCATGTTATGGGGCGGAGCATGTGCTAAGCGGTGTAACCCGTCCCTACCGCAGCACCAATCTATGGCGCTCCGATCCTGCTTTGCCGCTGCCGCAGCAGTTGGAGCTTGTCTGGGAGCAGCCGATCGTGCTTGGCCGCATCGAGCTGACATTTCCCGGTCATCTCATTCGCGATTATCGGCAATATCCGGGTCTGTATCGGGATCCTCAGTGTCCGAAGGACCTGATTGCGGAGGCGCTTGTCGAAGGGGCGTGGACGGAGGTCGGAGCCATGCGCGGCAATTACCAGCGCCAGCACGCGCTTGTGCTTGAGAAGCCTGTCCGGACAGAGCGGCTGCGACTGAGCGTTCTGTCTACTAACGGAGATCCGTCTGCGGCAATTTATGAGGTTCGTTGTTATGCAGGTTTGGTCGATTACTAGCGAAAGCGGTGAGTACTCTATGACAACATTGCAAAATAAAGTCGTGCTGATAACCGGGAGCTTGGGCGCATTGGGGCGATCGGCAATATCGATGTTTCTGGAGCGGGGGGCAGTTTTGTTCTGCTGTGATCGAACGCCAATTACCCAGTTTCCCGAGATGGAGCGGATTCGCGATGAATATGGCGTTCAACGAATCGTATTTCACCAGGCGGATGCTAGCTCGGAGGATCAGATGATCGGTATGTTCGCCGAGCTTGAGCGGTGTTTCGGCAGGCTGGATGGCATTTATCATAATGTATATACGAGTGTATGGAAGCGCGCGACCGAGTTGTCGCTGCAGGAATGGGAGGACACGATAAGAGGAACCATGACAAGTACGTTCCTGGTAAGCAAGTACGGGCTGCCGTTAATGATAAGGTCCGGCGGCGGCTCGATCGTCAACACCTCTTCCATTTTGGGACAAATTCCGTCGCCGGAATGCTCCCCTTACGGAACGGCCAAGGCGGGCCTCAATCATTTCACTCGCGTGCTGGCACAAGATTATGCGCGTGACGGCATTAGGGCCAACGTGCTTGTTCCCGGCGACTTCAGTTCGGACGAAGGGCTGGCCAGACAATCGGAGAAGGAGAAGGAGGCGATTGTCCGCAATGTCTGGCTCGGCCGAAGCGCCAGAGCGGACGAGGTAAACGAGGTTGCCGCCTTCCTGCTGTCTGACGCCGCCTCTTACGTAACAGGCTCTCTGTATGCGGTAGACGGGGGGTTCCATCAATGAAACGAGTATCGTTTAGCGATTATACGCGCGAAGAAATCACAACGATGGCGCGGCAAGGTTATGCGGTCGTCATCCCTCTTGCCGCTACGGAGCAGCATGGTCCGCATCTCCCGGTATTTACGGACAGCATAATTGGCGATTATATCGCGGTAAAAGCGGCGGAGCAAGCATTAAACGCCGTACCGCTTCTTCTGGCTCCGCTACTTCCGATCGGCTGCTCCCAGCATCATCTGGCATTTGGCGGCACTCTGTCTTTTACATCAACGACGTATATGCATGTCCTGCGTGATATTGGGGAAAGTCTTGTAAAAGACGGCTTCAGCAAAATTATATTTCTAAACGGGCATGGAGGAAACGAGCCGATTATGCATCAAACCGCCAATGATCTTGCCGTGCAATATCCCATCTGGACAGCTTCGGCTTCCTATTGGAGCGTGGCGCGTGAAGCGCTTCAGGCTGTAAATGCAAGCGAAGTCGGCATGGTGCCCGGTCATGCCGGAGGGTTCGAGACTTCGGCTGTGATGGCAATCAGACCGGACTTGGTGCGCACGGATTGCATCGCATCAGAGCATATTGGCCGGCCATGGATCAACTCAGGTCCCCCTGGCGCGTTTATAGGCAGACATCAAGAGCTGACAGGCGTTGATGGTTATACCGATGCAGCCGTACACGCAACCGAAGAAAAGGGGAGGATTTACCTCGATGCCATTATTGACAGCGTTTCGTTATGGTTGATTCGCACGATTAAATCTATGGAATGATAATGACCGTCGCGGCTCCCTTTGGAGTTTCGACGGTCATAGGACGGAAGTGATTACGAATTCGGGGAACGGGATTACATCTTCTCATAAGGTTTGAGCTTGGCTATCACATCAATCTCGACAAGCAGATCAAAATTCAAGTCGCAATAGACGAGCGTGCGCGCAGGATAGGGTCGTGAAAATAGAAGCGAGTATATTTGATTAAATTGTTCGTAATGCTGGCGATTAGTCAAGAATATATTGACCTTCACCACATCCTTCAGCGTTAAACCACGCTGCCCAAGAATGATCTCGATATTTTTTACCGTATTGATGGTTTGGCTTTCAAGGTCGCCGATTTTGATTTCGCCTGTTAACGGGTCGTTTCCGCCTTGTCCGGATACAAATAGATGAGAATCCGACTCGGAGAATGGCGAAAAGGGGATCTCTTCCGTTCCATAGCTTTGTCTCTTTATGTTCAATGTTATGTTCCTCTCTGCCGTTCGCCAGTCTTTACAGTCAGGGTGAGGCTGAAGAGTTAAGCTCTGTCAGCCTCACAGGCATCTCCGTCATCGTTTACCAGGCTAGTCTTCCGCGGGTTTCAATTGCTTTTGTATTATAGGCCTCGATCTTAGGTATCAATTCACTCAAATTGCCGCCATTTAACAGCATGGTGGAGATTTCGTTATTGATTCCGGCCAGCGAGCCGAGATCTACCGTATTCGGATCGCTGGAGAAGCAGCACATATCCGCGGACAGTTTAATCGCTTCAACATTTTTGCCCTGCCAGATTGGCACTTCATCATAATAATTATCGAGTGCGGGGTCTTTTACGAAAGCGGCGGAACCCGTTTCGATAAATTTTTTCTGGGCTTCAATATCAAACAAGAAGCTGATAAACAGGAAAGCTTCCTCGATATGCTCGGAGTTTGATGGAATCGAGATCGAACCGGATTGATGAACGGTAGCTTGCTTCACCGTACCTTTCGGCATTGGAAGCACATCCCATTCGAAGGAAGCTTGCTTCAAACCTTCCAGCTCCCAATCCGCGCCGACAAAAAACAGAATATTGCCGTTCAAGAACGCTTCTGCCGGATTTGCTGATATGCCAAGCGAAGCCATTTCTTCGGCATTTGGCTGGATATGCCACTTGGTTGTCAGCTCTTGAATCCATTGCAGGTCCGCCATCACGCCCGGCGTATGAGCCACGCTCTGAGTAGAATCTTCATTCATATAACGCCAGCCGGCGGCATTGCCGTTAGCCATCGCCCTGAATTCGGCCAATTGCTGAAGTCCATGCCCGCCCCAGTCGCCATTGGCGGAATTCGTAGCTTGTTTAGCCACTTCGAGAAATTCGTCATAAGTCCAGTCATTGCTTGGCATCGTAATGCCGTATTTCGTCATCAGCTCTTTGTTAACAACAATCCACATCGGAATATCGGAATAAGGCATGGCATACTGCTTGCCGCCGGTTTCGAATGATTTCAGCAAATTGTCTACTGTCTTTGCGCTTTGAATGCGTTGATCCTTCTCTACAAATGGTTTCATATCGACCAGCAGATCGCCGGCCATCCATTCGGACAAACCGTTGTCGACAAGGATAAGATCAACCTTCTCGCCAGCTATAACGTTTTTGATAATATAGCCGTTGATCTTGTTTGTCGTTTCAATCGTGATCCATGGATACATTTCCTCGAACTTTTCAATGACAGGCCCGAAGGTGCCGATATTCCAGCCCATCATCGTTAAGGTTACGGGATCCTTTGGCGTCTCTGGCGTTGGCGTTGTTGTTTGCTCGGTTGATTGTGCAGTTTGCGTTGCGGTCGCGGTTGGAGCAGGATTGTTGCTTCCGTTTTTTGAGCAAGCTGCTAAAATTGGAAGTATGAGGATGATTAATGATAGTCCAAGCAGGGTGTTTCTGTTGCGCAACTGCTTCCAAAATGCTTTCATTGACATCGCCTCCATTTTTTTATTGCCAAACTGACACTGCTGCCGCTTCTAGAAGTAGCTTGCAGTCTCCCCCCTTTTTACCACAATAGAATTTATAAGTTTTCCGAGATATCGGAAGTACAAATTCTATTTGGCGATAAAACCTTCCTCTGAACGCGGTCGCCCATCTTCGAATGACTTCGATAGAGGTTTTCTCATGATAACGCTTACGTCTCCCGATTAAGAAAAGTTTGGAAGCCGTTTATGTTTTGATTTTAACATGAACCTATTTCATGTCAAGGAATTTTATTCATAAACGTAATTGTTGATTGGATCGAGTGCACCGATGATCAAACAAAGAGCAAAATTATTGTTTACGAGATGAAAGCCATTTGTTATTATTGATTTATGTATTTGAAAAAGTTTCATAAATTAGAAATTGGGGGGTGACCTAGTATGGGGAGCGTAACCTTTAATCATGTTTACAAATACTACAAGGGGGAGCCGGAACCATCGGTCAACGATTTTCATTTGGAGGTGGCTGACGGAGAGTTCCTGGTCATGGTCGGTCCTTCTGGCTGCGGCAAGTCTACCACTCTGCGAATGCTTGCCGGCTTGGAGGAGGTTTCCCAGGGCGATATCTATATAGATGATAAATATATGAATTATGTTTCTCCCAAAAATCGAGATATTGCCATGGTGTTTCAGAACTATGCCCTTTATCCAAACTTGTCCGTGTACGAGAATATGGCGCTTGGCTTGCAGCTTCATAAAGTGGCGAAGAGCGATATTGATCTGCGTGTAAATCGGGCAGCCAAGATGCTGGAAATTTCGCACTTTCTAACAAAGAAACCAAGCCAATTATCCGGTGGCCAGAAGCAACGCGTTGCACTGGGACGCGCTCTTGTTCGCGAACCTCAAGTCTTTCTAATGGATGAGCCTTTGTCGAATCTGGATGCCAAGTTGCGGACACAGACACGGATGGAAATAAGCAAGCTGCACAATCAATTAAAAACGACGATGGTATACGTTACGCATGACCAGACGGAAGCGATGACCATGGGAACCCGAATCGTCGTGATGAAGGATGGAAAGATCCAACAGGTTGCCGCCCCGCAGACGCTGTATGACTATCCGAATAACTTATTTGTTGCCGGGTTTATTGGAACGCCGCAGATGAATTTTATGAATGGATCGATCGTGTCCATCGATGATGAGTATTATTTCGATTCCAAGCGGGTTAGATTAAAAATTCCACCATTTTATTACCCTCATATTCGGTCGGCAAAGGCAAACCTGCGCCAGATTGTGATGGGAATTCGACCGGAATACATTTTATGCGAAGATTGGGCGCTAGAAAGCTATTCGGATTGGAAAGTGTCCGCAGTTGTCGATATGCGCGAGCCAATGGGTTCTAATACGTTCTTATATACATCGTTCGGAAAGGATACGTTGATTGTTCGCACGGAAGCGCATACAGCCGTTCAAGCGGGAGATGCAATTACCATTGTGCTGCGTATGGACAAAGCTCATTTCTTTGATCAGGAAAGCGGAGTGTCGCTCACGGCGAAGGGGGAATATGCATGAGGGTCCGGGGTTTGCCGCGCAGGATCGTCATGATCGCAGTTATCGCTCTATGTATTCTATTATTCATCGCATGGCGTGCGTTGGAGGGGAAGCCGGAAGTATATCCCGTGCTTTCGGAGGAAGAGATTCAATTGACGAGTAAAGGAGCGGTGCAAGGCGATCAGGGGCTGGTACCTTATGTCCAACAATTGCTCAGCGACACCTATAAGTCGCAGCAGCCGTCTAACCATGCAAGTATAACCGTGCTGGCGACCGAATTCAGCTCATCATCGGAGGAGGCAAAGCTTTCGCGGCGCAGGGACGACGAGAAGCTCGCGAACGTAATCGATTGGCGTAATGGGAAAGGCTGGATCGAATGGATCGTGGATGTCCCTCAGGACGGTTTATATAATCTTGTCATTGATTATGCGCCGACCGACGAAAGTTTCGCGCGGATCATTCGCGGGATCCAGATAGACGGTACATATCCATTTCTTGAAGCAAAGAGTATCGGATTGTCCCGCTACTGGAAGGATGGACAGTTTCCCTATGAACGAAACTCGATCGGCAATGAAATTCGCCCGGTATCCGAGGAGCTGATGGGCTGGAACGCCGGGAAAGCAACGGACTATTCGGTATCCTCTGAACCGCTGCGTTTTGCGCTGACCAAAGGAGAGCATACGATTCGCATGGTCGGTGTAGCCGGAACGGTGTCCTTGTATTCGCTTACATTAACAACGCCGGAAGAAATACCTTCCTATGAGTCGTATATCAGCGAAGGACCTCCCCTAACAGAATCCGATAAGTGGTTTCAGATGTTCGAAGCGGAGCGATTTAATCGGAAATCGGCGGTAAACGTCCGAACACTAAGCGTTTCGCAATCCTTTACTTCACCGGATCCAAAAGGAAAGCTTATTTATAACGGAGTTGGCGGAGAGACCTGGAAAACGGCAGGCGACGAACTGGAATGGGAAATATCGGTGCCCGAATCGGGTCATTATGCAATCGATCTGAAGTATTTTCAAGGTTATGTCGGGGACGCCGTCGTGTACCGAACGATTATGATCGACGGGAAGGTGCCTTTCCAGGAATTGCTGCACTACCCGTTCCGTCCAAATCGAGCCTACGAGATTAAATCGCTTGCGGACGAAAACGAAGAACCTTATTTATTCTACTTAACGGAAGGAAAACATCGTTTGTCGATGATTGCGGATAACTCTCCCATCTATCCGGTCGTGGCAGCGCTTGGCGAGATTAATGCAAGTCTGACTGCGATAGAGCGAGATATACGTCTGATCTCGGGAAATTACGGATTCGGGGCGGATCAGAATCTCGATACGGCACGGGTCTGGGAAGTAACGAGGTATGATCCGGAGATGGAATCGAAGCTGCGGTCGGTGCAGCAAGATATAGGCCGCGTTCGAGACTATTTGCTAGGTTTAAACCAGGCGGCAACCGATCCGTCGTCAGCGCTTGATGCGGCGGTTAATCGAATTGAAAAGCTTGTTGAAGACGTTGACAATATACCAAATCAAATCGCTGCATTTGCAGAAATAAAAACGAGCATAAACACCTGGATCACAACGATCGAAAATCAGTCGCTCAGGTTGGATTATATCGTCGTGCGCAATCCTCGGACAGACCCGAAATTAAAGGTGCCGAATACATGGGACAATATCAAATATACGGCCTCCAATTTCATGCGGACGTTTGTTCAGCAGTATGACACAAATGAGGTCAATGATGAGGATGCGCTAACGATTTGGGTCATGCGCGGAAGGGATTACGTGGATTTGCTGGAGGTTATGATTGAGCGCGAGTTTACTCCAAATACCGGCATTGAGGTTAATGTTAATCTGATCCCGAATCAGAACGTGCTCATGATGAGCACTGCGGCAGGCGATCAGCCGGATTTGGCATTGGGCATAGCGATGGAAACGCCTGTAGAATTCGCCATGCGCGGAGCGGCAGAAGACTTGTCGAAGTATCCGGGCTTCGACGACGTCAACAATCGATTTAATTCCGGACTTATGCGCTCGTATCAATATGATGGAGGCGTATACGGCTTGCCGGAAACGCAGATGTACAACATGCTGTTTTATCGAATCGATATTTTTGAGCAGCTGAAACTTGAGCCGCCGAATACGTGGGAAGACGTCGAGGCGATATTGCCGACGCTTCAGGAGAACGGCATGAACTTTATGTACCCCAAAATCACTTTGATGCAAGACAATGTTCTTACTTCCAAGCCGGATTTTGTCATGCCGTATTATCAGCAAGGAACCGAGTTTTTTACGGCGGACGGCATGCAGCCGCAGTTAACGAGCGAGGAAGGCCTGGCTGCTTTCAAGCAATGGACGGCGTGGTTTAGCAAATATAATCTCCCGAAGGATGTACCTGTATTTTTTAACCACTTCCGTGATGGTGACATACCGGTCGGTGTAGGCGATCTTACGATGTATGTTCAGTTGATGACTGCGGCACCGGAGTTAACCGGCCGTTGGGGCATGCTGCCTTTGCCAGGCGTGCGGCAGGACGACGGAACGGTAGAGCGTTGGGCGTCCCAGTTAACGACCTCGGCGTTTATGATGGAGGCCAGCGACAAAAAAGAAGAGGCCTGGAAGTTTCTGGAGTGGTGGACTTCTGACGAAGCCCAAGTCCAATACGGATTGGATATCGAGTCGTTTGCCGGCATCGCCTATCGGTGGAACACGGCCAACTCGAACGCGCTTCAAAATTTGTTATGGACGGAAGAAGAGCTAAACAGGTTGAATGAGCAAAACCGGTGGGTTAAAAATCTTCCGTACGTCCCGGGTTATTACTTCTTGGCAAGAGCGATGGATTTTGCATGGAACGATACGATCGTTAGCGGCGATCCGCCAAGAGAGGCGCTGGAGAGAGCTCAGCTTTCCCTGCTGCGAGAGATGGAGAGGAAACAAAAAGAATTCGGGATGCTTGACTACGATTTGCACATTACGCCATATGACGAGCCATATAGAAGGGAGTAAGCGATGGAGTCCGCACAACATACCGAATTGGTTAAGCCGCCAGCAGCCGGCCCCAAAAAGACTTCCCCCCTATATACGCGCCGAGTCAAAACGTTTATGCGGGAAGTTTGGCGTGATCGGATGTCCTATTTGTTTTTGGCGCCTTTTATGCTTTGCTTTGCTTGTTTTATTATTATTCCGGTCTTTATTGCAGCCCTGCTCAGTGTAACAAATTTTAACGGGATCGAATTTCCGAGGTTTGTTGGCTTCAGTCAGTTTATTTACATGCTGACGCAAGATGTTGTGTTTATGAAATACACGCTGCCTAATACGTTGAAATTCGCGATTATTGTGGGGCCGGGAGGATATTTGCTGGCATTTGTGTTCGCTTGGCTGATTCATCAATTGCCCAAATCGATTCGCGATTATTTTACGCTTGCCTTATATGCGCCAGCCATGGTGGGCGGAGTAGCCCTATCCGTTGTATGGGCGGCCACCTTTAGCGGCGATCAGGTCGGTTACTTAAACAATTTATTGCTGCGGTTTGGCATGATCGAGTCCCCGCAATTATGGCTGCAGGATCCGAAATATTTGATGATCGTTATGATTATTGTGACCTTGTGGACCAGTATGGGGGTCGGTTTTCTGGCGATGCTCGGCGGTCTGCAAACCGTTAATACGGAGCTGTATGAAGCGGGTCGAATCGACGGAATTAAAAACAGTCTGCAGGAGGTTTATTACATTACCATCCCTTCCATGAAGCCGCAGATGCTGTTTAGCGCCGTGATGGCCATTGTCGGCACTCTTAAGGCGGGTGCCATTTCCACACAATTGACGGGAGTCACAATTACGCCGAACTATGCCGGTCATCTCATCACGAACCATATCGATGATTATGCTTTTATCCGGTACGAATGGGGTTATGCATCCGCCTTATCCGTTGTACTGCTTCTATTGAGCTACGTATTATGGAGGTTTTGTTTTGTCCTATTCGGTTCAAAGGGGGAGCAGTAGATGTTAAATGCGGTGCGAAAGCTGCGGAAGCAAATATCGTTCCCTCGAATTGTATTGATCGTATTTCTCACAGCGGTAGGGGTATTTATGCTAATCCCCATCATCTTTTTATTTAATCATGCATTTAAGCCGCTTAATGAATTATTTGCATATCCGCCAACGATTTTGGTAAAGCAGCCTACCTGGCGCAACTTCGAGCAGCTTCTGCTGAGTTCTACGGCGGGGTTGGTGCCATTTACGCGTTATTTGTTCAATAGCGCGGTTATTTCGGCCATCGCCACGGGGGCCGTCATCCTGGTGAGCACAATGGCCGGGTATGTGCTGTCCAAGCATCGCTTTCACTTTAAAACGATGATTATGGGGCTCATTCTAATCTCGCTTATGTTTGCTCCTGAGACGGTAGCGATTCCCCGCTATCTGGTCATTAGCGGTTTAGGGCTTAAGGACACTTATTTCGCTCATATATTGCCGTTTCTTGCTTCACCGCTTGCGGTTTTTTTAATGAGGCAATTCATCGACCAGATCCCCGCTTCTCTGACGGAAGCGGCCAAGCTCGACGGAGCGTCCGATATGTACATCTTTACCAAAATCATTATTCCGTTAACGGCTCCGGCTGTAGCTACCGTGTCCATTATTACGTTCCAGGCCGTCTATCTGGATGTGGAAACCTCCACGTTTTTCATGACGAAGGAAACGATGAAGACGCTCGCCTATTACGCTACGGCGCTCGTGGTAAACGTGCCGGGCGTTGCCGCGACAAGCCTTGCCGCCGCCATAGGTCTGATCATGTTTCTGCCTAACTTGATTATGTTTCTATTATTCCAGCGAAAAATGATTCAAACGATGCTGCACTCAGGTGTGAAATAAGATGGGGCAACAGAGGGGGGGCTGTCGACAATGAGCCTTATTCGAAATGGCTTTGGACATTTAAAAGTAAAAGTGATTGCCTTATTGTGCCTGCTTTGTTTGCTCTTTCCTTCCCTTATTTCCGCCGGTCCGCCTTATAGAACGGTGTATATCGATCATTCCGTTGGCGGAATGCAGTATTATGTTCAACCGATTTATCTCCCGGAGAAGGTGATAGACGGCAATGAAATGGCGGTGCCGCTGAGCACGCCGAGCGACCTGTTTGTCACAGGCAATGGGGATGTTTATGTCGCAGATACAGGCAATAATCGGATTGTCCAATTCAATGAGCAGGGACAATACATTCGGAGTATTGGCGATGAGGAAGGCCTGGTCACGCTTAATCAGCCGGAAGGGGTGTTTGTTGCCGAAGACGGCGCGATCTATGCGGCGAATACGGCTGCAGGAAACATTGTCAAGTTTAATGCGGAAGGTCAGGTAGAGCAAACTTACGATAAGCCGCCGTCGAACGTTTTGGGCGACGACTATCACTTTCTGCCCACAAAGGTGGTTGTGGATGCTCGCGGAGTGATGTATGTCGTCGTTAAAGATACGCATCAAGGCTTGCTTCGCATGAATCCGGAAGGCGAGTTTACCGGATTTTTCGGGGCGAACAAAACGAAGCTGACGTGGCTTGATCAGTTGAAAAGGTCGATCCTCTCGAAGGAAATGCTGGCTAAAGAAATAGCCAAACGGCCAAACTCGATTCAAAATGTGACGCTCACGGGGGACGGCTTCCTATTTACGACAAGCACGGGCAAAACGAACGACGGGCAAATCAAGAAGCTGAATGCCGGCGGGTTTGACGCTTTTCAGAATAAACCGTTTTTCGAATATGATCTGGTTGATACCGCTTACGACTCCCAAGGCTTTTTGTATGGGATGGATCGAGTCAGCGGAAATATAGCCATCTATGATCCAACAGGCGATCTTTTATTTTATCTGGGCGGAGCGGATAAAAACGCTCGTCAGCTTGGGATGGTCAGCTTTGCTTCGAGCCTTGCCGTCAATGCCAATAATGACATATGGGTAGCGGACAGCGGCACGAATCTGATTCATATCTTTAAGCGAACGAGCTTCGGCGACACATTTCTGAACGCAGCCCATTATTATTACGAAGGCGATTATGCCAAGAGCAAGCCTTATTGGGAAGAGGTTATTCGGCATAATGGCATGCTGAATATTTCGTTTAATGGGCTTGGCAAAATTGCGCTTCATGATCGAGACTATGAGCTTGCGATTGATTATTTTAAGCAGTCTTATGATGCGGAGGGTTACTCGGATGCTTTCTGGAGTCTTCGATACGAATGGCTCCAGCGATATTTCTTCATTTCTCTTGTTGCATTGATCGTTTTGATAGGGGGGCTTATCTTCTTGTTTAAACGAGCAAGAGCATTCGTTCGCAGTCGGACATGGCATCCTAAAGTAAAGCAATACGGAAGTGAATTAGGGGATGCATTTTATTTAATCTTTCATCCTTATAATGGATTTTACCGGCTGAAAGAAAGAAATATATCGTGGTTCGTCATTATTTTAATCGTATTGCTTGCAATCGGCGTTCATATCTGGTCGATATTTGGCTCCGGATTTATCGCCCATCCTTTCAATTTAGCCTGGTTCAATGTTAGACTCTCTCTCCTTATGCTGATTGCGCCTTGGTTAACGTGGATCATCGCCAATTATTTGGTCAGCTCCGTTAAGGGCGGCGAGGGCCGTTTCCGGGAAGTGCTTCAAGCAAGCACCTTTGCGATCGTTCCATTTATCGTGATGACGATTCCGGCTACACTCCTTTCCAATGTATTGGTACTTGAAGAATGGATAGTCATTGATCTCATCCATCAACTCAAGTGGCTGTGGATCATTTTATTGCTTTTTGTGATGACGCAGGTCATCCATAACTTCGATTTTCTCGAATCCTTTAAAAATGCGGGAATTACATTGTTCACCATTGGAGTTATGTGGATCTTTATCATTATTTTTGTTGCGCTTAGCGGCAACCTGCTTGATTTCTTTAACCAAGTGTATCGGGAGGTGATTAACTATGGCTAGAAGGCTATGGCCATCCAGTAAACGATGGCAACGCATTGCAGCAGCCTCTTCCGCAGTGGTCATCCTTGCTGCCGCCATCATTATTTTGGGGTGGGATCGGCAGCCGTCCCTGCAGTCCATGGGCATTCGTCCGCATTCCATTGACTTAATGGCGGTTGTGGAGGGTGAACAATGGCAGCCTCCCGCTGCCGGGGGGGATGGCTTTGTTGACGTGGCGGACAATGGCTCGTTTGCACTAAAGATTGACCCTCGCACAAGCCAAATTACCGTACTCGATAAGAAGAGCGGCTACTTGTGGCGAAGCAATCCGTCAAAGGAGCAACTTGGCAAAGAAACCGTTCAAGGAGCCTTGCTGGCCAATCTCGAATCTCCCTATATATTGGAATACGTATCTGGCAGTCAGCCGAGACGCTTGGTGAAAAATTCGATAGATTCGAAAATCGAGATCAGTTATACGTTAATGGGAGACAAAGGGATTCAAGCCAGCTATACCTATCCGGAACTGCATCTGTCCTTTGTTATCCAATATGTTTTGACCGAGCACGGGCTGGAAGCGCGCATACCAAGCGAGGGCATTGTAGAATCGGGCGACAACAAAGTATTTGCCATTAATCTGTTGCCTTTTTTTGGCGGGGTGTCAAAGGCGGAGGAGCCGGGATACTTGTTCGTGCCGGATGGGCCGGGCGGGTTGATCTATTATGATCGAAAGCGGCCAGCCAATATTAATAGCTACGAATTCCCTATCTATGGAAACGATATGGCAAGCTTGAAGGTAAGCAATGAAAATAGGGGAAGACGCGAAGAAATCGGCTATCCCGTGTTTGGCCTAAAACGGGGAGAGCATGCATTTGCCGCCATCGTAAAGGAAGGACAATTCTCAGCTTCAATCAAAGCTGCGCTTCCCGGCCAAGTATCCAGCTATCATACGGCGAGCGCAAACTTCAGCTATCGCGAAGAATATGGTCGGAGAGTAAGCGGAGTTACGGATCAACTCGTCATAACCATTCAGAAGGAACGGACGCAGCACGACCGCAGCCTGGAGTATCGATTGTTGTCCGGAGAGGCCGCGGATTACGTCGGCATGGCGCATAGCTATCGCGATTATCTGGAGGAAAACGGCATGCTGGGCAGCCCGTTGCCGCAGACAGACAATGTGCCGATCCAGTTGTCTTTTTTAGGGGGAGGGACAAAGCCGAAATTCGGCGGCAGCGATTATGAGCCGGCAACCACTTTCGACCAAGCAGAGCAAATCGTCGAAGAATTGATGCAGCAGGGCGTGACCAATATGAGGCTGAGTTATCAAGGCTGGCAAAACAGCGGCCGATATGATACGGATGAACGATTCCCCGTTGTCAGCGAGCTAGGCGGCAACGAAGGCGCGAAGCGATTTATTCAGTCCATGCATGAAAAAGGTTTTACGGTTTATTTCGAAGATTATGCGGCATGGAGAAATTCGAGCGCTTCTTCATTCGATATCAAATCAGATGGCATTCGCTCGATCGACTCGACAGTACTGCAATTTAAACAGGGAGGCATACGACCATACACTGAATTCATTGTCAATCCGATCAAAATCGTCCAAGCGCAAAAAGAAGTGATTGATCAACTGAAGGAGCTTGGGGTGGACGGCATCCATTATATCGACGGGCCAGGCGATGAATTGTTTAGCGATCACAACGAAGATGCTCCGCTTACAAGAAAGGAGACGGCCTACTATTACGAGGCGCTGCTCGATTACACCCGCAAGGAGCTAGGTGGAGCCGGCGTATATAAAGGCTTCAGCTATTCGCTCCAGCATGTCGATTTCGTCCAATCGCTGCCATACGATTGGAGTTACGATATGATCATCGATGAGATGGTTCCTTTTTATCCAATCGTCGTTCACGGAATGATTGAATATACGGCGGCGCCTGCTAATGAACGCAACGTTTATGATAAGGAGCTTCTGAGAGCGATTGAATACGGCGCTATTCCGTTTTTCGGGCTTACTTACGAGGAGAATCGGGTGCTAAAGGATACGGATTATGTATTTATTTTTAGCAGCGAATATGACATCTGGAAGGATCGGATCATAGAAGAGTATGGGAAGTTCAACCAGCTCGCCTCCGTGTATCATCAACGAATCCGCGATCATGAGAAGCTGGCGGAAGGGGTATACGCAACGACCTACGAGGACGGCACAACCGTACAAGTGGATTACAACAGGAATCAATTCGAAGTGACGAAGGGGGGAGCCAAATAAGATGAACAGCGAGAAAGGACGGCGCAAAGGGCTATTCGTATTCCGCATGCAAGAATACGGCGTCGGATACTTGTTTATGCTTCCCTGGATGATCGGATTTGCGGCATTTGTCGCCTTTCCTGTTGGCTGGTCATTATACAACAGCTTTAATACGCTTTATTTTCGGGCCGGGGGGTTCTCATACACATGGGTAGGTCTTGAAAACTATAAACGGGTATGGTTTGAGAATAGCAATTATCGCATCGAGTTGATAACGTTATTGCAGGAATTGGTCATTATCATTCCTTTAATCCTCATTTTTTCGTTTTTCGTAGCTCTGTTGCTCAATCAAAGGTTTCCCGGCCGCGGAGCGATGCGCGCCATCTTCTTCCTGCCGGTCATTTTTGCCACCGGGCAAGTGGTGATGGAGCTATTTACGCAGGGAGCAGGCGAGCTGCCCTTTATCGAGCAATATAATATTGAGGCCATCATCCATAAAAATTTTGACGAACGGACAGCGGCGTCGCTTGTTGGCATTCTAAGCCAAGCCGTTATTATTTTGTGGTATTCCGGCGTGCAGATCTTAATCTTTATCGCCGGATTCCAGACGATACCGAAAACGATCTATGAAGCCATTCGCGTAGATGGCGCGTCGCCCTGGGAGAGCTTTTGGAAAATCACCTTTCCCGCCATGGTCCCCTTTATAGGGTTGAACGCCGTCTACACCATTGTCGATTTGTTCACCTTTCCGTTTAACAGCATCTTGGGCATTATTACGAGCAATATGTTTTCTCCAACGACAGGTTACGGTTATGCAAGCGCAATGGCATGGTTGTATTTCGCCTTAGTCTTACTGCTGCTGTCTGTAACGTTGGGCCTGACCTACCGTGCGACAAAAGGAAGGTGAGTGTACACGATGAAAATGGAAGACTCCATTAAGCAGATCAGGCTGGAAGTGACAAAAACTTTATCGAGCCGCAGATCGCAGCAGGTTAAGCGGGTTTTGCTCGGTCAAAATGTTAACGATGGACTGGTCGCGAAATTGATCATTTTTGTATTGCTGACGGTCATTGCGTTCCTCTACTTGCAACCTATTCTCGAAATGATTTCAACCAGCCTCAAGAGCGTACCCGATCTTATCGACCCGCTTGTACAATTAATACCGCGAGAGCTGTATTGGCAAAATTATATCGATGCTTGGGATGGATTGCGATATGTCGAAGCCTTTTTGGATACGATCTTTATTTCCTCCATGGGATCGCTGCTGCAGGTACTGTCCTGCTCGATTACCGGCTATGCGCTTGCACGGCTGCGCTTTCCGGGGAAAAATATATTTTTTGTTCTCATTATTGTTACTTTTCTCGTTCCGCCGCAAATAACCGTAATACCTCTGTATATGATTTATGATCAGCTTAACTGGCTAGACACGCCGCTTGTTGTATTTATCCCTGCGTTGTTTGGCCAGGGTTTGCGCGGCGCTTTGTTTATCATTATTTTCAGGCAGTTTTTCCTGGCTCAGCCGAAAGCGCTGGAGGAGGCGGCCAAGATGGATGGAGCATCGATCTTCCGCCTGTTCTTCCGCATTATGCTGCCGCTTGCCGGCGCGGCAAGCCTTGTAGTGTTCTTATTTTCGTTCGTCTGGTATTGGAATATGAACAGCGATGCAGCTATGTTTCTAAGCAATGACTTCACCCCGTTGTCGATGAGATTGAACTCGCTCACAGCGGAGTTGATGGGCAATGAAGTGGTTAACGTCGGCGCTTACGGCAAGGATCCCATCTCTGAGGGACCGAAGATGGCAGCCGCATTTTTAATCATTATGCCGCCGCTAATTGTGTACTTGATTGCTCAACGCTGGTTTACAGAAGGAATTGAACGTACGGGGCTTGTAGAATAACTGTCATGCGCGGCGAGACGTTCGCCAAAAAAAAGGCCGTCAGGCTGCCCCCCTGACGGCTTTTTGCTGTACTATTGGCGTTAGTGCTGCTGATAGACCTTGCTGCTTAGTTCTTCGCAGGATCGTTTGATCCAATCATGCACCCTGCCCCACAACTCGCCAGTAATACGAACTACTGGTATAGAGATGCTGATGGAAGCAGCCACCTTGCCCTCTGCATCCAAGACAGCGCCTGCAATGCAATGTACGCCGTCAACCGTTTCCCCCATGTTATAGCCGAACCCCTGAGTTCTTACCTTCTCAAGCTCCTTCAAGAGGTCGGGAAAGGTGGAGATCGTCTTGTCTGTAACCTTCTCTAGTTGATCGGTCGGATACAAGTCTCGCAGCTCCTCCATGGACAGATCGGCAAGTATAATTTTTCCGGATGCCGTAGCATGGAGAGGCAATGTTGTTCCCAAGCTATGATTAAAACGAAGCGCATGCGAGCTTACTTTCTCGCCAATGTATTGAATTTGATTTCCCACCCGAATGGCCAAGCTGACGGTTTCGTTGACATCATCGATAATTCGTTCCGCGATCTGATAGTACTCTCCGGTCAAGCTAGTATTTCGCATGTAGCCGGATCGAATGGTAAACAGCTTGTAGCCGATGCGGAACTGTTTTTTCGACCGATCCGTCTCCAGATACCCTCTGTTTAACATATTTTGAAGAATGAGATACGTGCTGCTTGGCGGCATATTTAAGCTTTTGGCGATTTCAGTCAGATTATAAGATTCCTGTTCACCTGTAAAAAGCTCAAGTATGTCAAGCACACGATCTGCTGATTTAACCTTTGGTGCCTGTTGACTCATATTTCCAACTCCACCCTTCATAGAAAAGATTTCATAAATATGAAACCTAATATGATTCTACCTTATTTGCTGCGAAATGTCGATATACCTAATTACTTCGAATACGGGCGTAAAGGCGAGCTGTCCGCAAGGCTCCAAAAAGTGGCATGCCAAAGAGTGGACTTTTTGACACGATTCATGGTCTTTTTGATAAATAATATTCATATTCCCGAGAGTACACTGAAGAGGGGTTAGAATAATCGCGTTGACCTTGCAGGTCAGCTAGATGCGGGGGAGAGTTCAATGAAAAAGGTTCTTTTATTAGGTGATTCCATTCGTATGGGATATGACGAATATGTCAGGGATCTTTTGAAAGATAAATGCGAGGTTTATTACGACGATAAAGACAATGGCCGTTTTGCGGCGTATACGCTCTGGCAGGCCAACCAGCTTTTTAGAAAACATGGCAAATTTGATGTGGTCCACTGGAATAACGGTTATTGGGATATGAACATCGAAGCGCCCATGACGAAAGCGATGCATCCAATCGATGAATATATTCATTTTTTAAAAAGAATTATTGGCGAAATTCGAAGCAATGGCGCGGCGATTATATTCGCGACAACCACCCCTGTGCTTAGTAGCGGCTATTCGCTGGATAACACAGGGACAGCCGTACATATCCAATTCAACAATGATTGGGTTGTCCATTATAATGAAACGGCTAAACGGGTGGCGGCCGAAGAAAGCATAACGGTCAACGATTTATATGCGCTAATGCTGCAAGAAAAAAACTATTACAAGTGCGAAGATGGCCTTCACCTCACCGAAGAAGGTTACAGGTTATGCGCCGAGCAAGCAGCAAAACTGATCCTGGAGAAACTGTAGAGGGAGTGGCATCGGTCGAGCGGACTTTAAAATCGCGTCCGGTGCGGAACAATCGTAAGTGCGATTTGGATTTTACCGGATAGGAATCGGGTGCTGCTGGAGTAAAGTGTTCTTGTCTTTGTGGCCAAAGATAAGGGCACTTTTTTTAATTTTTATGAGGTGATACTGCAGTCATTCAAGTTAAAATATGAGGTATATATAAATCGGGGAGATGATAAAGTGTGGTCAAAGCTTAAATTTGATAACATACCTATTTTTACCAAAATTATTGTTACATTTATGATTATCGTCTTGCCTTTGTTTACATTAAGCCTCGTGTTAAACGAGCTTGGCAAACGAGAGGTGAAAAGCCAAATCTCGCACTCGATCTCAACAACGATTCATTATTATTTCGCCAATTTGGAGAAGGAACTGGAACGTGTTATCCGGGCACAGCAAACTTTCGTAAATGATGAAGATCTGCTGAAGCTGAGCAGTGCCAGTTCCATTCTATCCGCTTATCAGCGTAGTAAAGCGATTAATGATTTGACGGATAAGCTTGTTGCCCTCAAGGACTCTAGCAGCTACATCAAGGATATTACCGTATACATCGATTCGATGGGGGGCGTCGTATCCACTTCTCACCTGATGGACCAACCGGGCATCAAGGAAGAGATGGAGGCAGTAGCGCTTGCTACCTATACCAATGGCGTCCCTATAACCGCCTGGGATCATCGACTGCATCTAAATTTAACTTATCCTACCTTTTTGTTGAACAAGGATAACGATTGGAAGCCGCCGGCGTTTATTCACAATATTGAGCTATCGCAAGAAGCATTGGCAGGCGCGTTGGCGTCTTTCCCTCAAGAAGGGGGAGCCTTGCTTTTTAACTCGAATTGGAGCCTTTCTAATGATCATTATCCGGAAGCGATTGAAACGGTGAGGGCCTATGTAGAACAGCGCGAAGGGCTGTCCTTTTCGACGGAGCAAGTGAAGGTCGGCAAAGAAAATTATGTGGTTGTTATTGATTCCTCCGCTTTTCTCGATGCGACTCTGGTCTTTTATTTTCCCGAGAATCTATTAGTCGGCCAGCTTAAAACTTACGGTACCTGGTTTTGGCTGCTTGTAGGCAGTTCCCTGATTATCGTTGTCCTGTTCTCGTATGGTATCTATCTTTTGATTCAACGACCTTTGCAAATGCTGGTTCGCCGGTTTAGAAGCGTGGAGGAAGGCAATTTAAATACAATCCAGATGCCTTTGCGCGCGGATGAGTTCGGTTACTTGTTTAATCGCTTTGACCATGCCGTCAAGCGGCTGCGAACGTTGATTGATGAGCTTTATGTACAGAAGATCAGACTTCAGCAATCGGAGCTCAAGCAATTGCAGATGCAGATTACGCCGCATTTTCTGTACAATAGCTTTTATATTTTGCATCGGTTGATTAAACATAGCGACAATCAAACGGCCGAATTGGTTTCCAAAAACTTGGGCGATTATTTCCAATTCATTACGAGAAACGGATTGGAAGAAGTTGCGCTTAAGGATGAAGTGAACCACGTTCGTTCCTATGTAGAGATTCAAAATGTGCGTTTTTCGAATCGAATCGAAGTCGCGTTCGGCGACGTGCCTCCGGATTGCGAAGACATAAAGGTCCCGCGCTTAATCCTGCAGCCGTTGGTCGAGAACGTTTACGAACATGGGCTTGGCGACACGATTGCGGGCGGTCGTTTGCAAATCTGGTTCCGGCATGAGGCCGGTCAACTTTGGTTTTTCGTTCAGGATAACGGAGCCGGCATGACAGAGACGGAATTCGAGCTGCTATCCCGCCAGTTGGAGGGCTTGGAAGAAGGAGAAACGACCGGGCTCGTTAATATCCAGCGCCGCTTGAAGCTGCGATACGGCGACCGCGGCGGGCTGGAAGTGTCGCCTGGAGAAGAGAAGGGGCTGATTGTCCGAATCTATATCCCCGCCGATCCCACTCACAAAGGAGACTAATATGTACCGTATACTGATCGTCGATGATGAGCCGTTTATTGTAAACAATATCTTTCTGTTGCTCGCCGAAGGTTCGCAGAGGGAGCTGGAGGCATACCGCGCATTTAATGTTTATGAAGCGTTAGACTGCTTGGCCCATAATCGCATCGATGTTGTGATTTCGGATATTCGAATGCCCGGCATGAGCGGCATTGAATTGCATGAGCGGATTATACACAGCTGGCCAATGTGCAAAGTGATTTTTCTTACGGGTTTCAACGAATTCGACTATGCCCGCAAGGCCATTCGCATGGGAGGGGTAGTCGACTATGTGCTCAAAAACGAAGATGACCATGTGTTGCTCGAGGCGGTTGAGAAAGCCTTTGCCGAATTGGACAAGCTTGAGGAACAGATGAATCAGGATTTGCATGCAAAAACAAAGCTGCAGCTGGCGATCCCAGCGTTGCAAAAAAACACCTTGCTGGAAATGATAGCGGAACCCGTTCCTGCTCCCAAAGTACGCGCGAGGAAGTTTGCCGAATCCGATATGCCTATTTTGTCGGACAAACCCGTGTTCCTTGTTGTAGGAAGCATGGACGGCTGGGAAGAAGGAATGAGCGAATCCGAGAGAACGCTGCTTCTTTACGCCTGTCAAAATATTGCCGCCGAATATTTAATGCCGACTTGCATTCAACTCTCCTTTACCCTGGAAGCTTATAAAATCGTATGGTTTATTCAACCTGGAGCATGGATGGCCGGGGCAGCGGAAGATGACGGGCAGGAGCAGCGTGCGTGGCAGCATTTGAAGACAAGAGTTTATTCGATTATGGAAACCGTCCAGCAGACCTGTACGAAGCTGTTAAAGCATCCCGTATCTTTTGTAATCGCGCGAGAGCCGTACGGCTGGGAACAAATCGGTAGCCGAATGAAATTATTAACGGATTTGCTGAGCCGGTATGCAGGCAATGGACAGGAGATGTTGATTCAGGATTCGGACCAACCGTCTTCAACCTACGAACCGGCCGACGGGGAGCATGCCGAGCAACTCATCCTGTTTATTCAACATTATGTCATTGCCCATCTGGGCGGGGATTTAAGTTTAACCGCGCTGGCTACCTTGGTCCATCATAGTCCGACCTATCTGTCCCGCTTGTACAGGCGAACGACGGGCATGATGTTATCGGACTATATTACGCAGGAACGGATGAAGAAGGCGAGGATGTTATTGGAGGAAACGGGGATGAAGATTCAGGAGATTGCCACAACGGCAGGTTATGAAGGCGCGTCCCAGTTCAACCGTTCGTTCAAGCGGCTCAACGGGATGACCCCGCAAGAGTATCGGGAGCGCTCGATCATGGAGAAGGAATTCAAGAAGGCAACAAAGGTAAAGAAAGACAAGGATCGTCGATAGAACGGGAGAAGGCCCTATTTTATAATTGGAGATGTAAGCAACTAGGAACAGGGGGCTGGGATATGAAAGGCAAGATGGCAAATTTGTTATTGCGATCCACATTAGTTAGCGTGCTCGTGTTGACTGCGGCCTGCACCAATCAAGGCAATGGGAACAGTACGAAGCCTGAGGACACCGGAGTCACTGGGAATGGCGAGGCTGTAGAAGCCGCGAGCAAGGAACCGCTTGGCAAAATCGATCCTCCGATTGAAGTGACGGCTATCAGGACGGTAAATTCCAATTTGAAGTTCGAAAACGGAGAAACCATCGAGAATAATGCATGGACAAAGCTGTATGAAGAGGAGTTTGGCATTAAAATCAAATATTTGTGGGTGTCCGATCCGTCCCAGTACGACCAAAAATTCAACATCGCGATGGCTTCCAACAAACTGGCGGACATTATGCCGGTCAACGGCATTCAATTCAATCAATTGGTGGAAGCCGGGCAGTTAGAGGATTTGACCGAAGCATTGGAAAATTACGGGACGCCGAAAATGAAAGAGCTGCTAATGAAAGACGGCGGGCTCGGCATCGAATCGGCGACCTTCGACGGGAAGCTGCTGGGGCTGCCGGTGAACCCCGGCTCATTTGATACCGCGCCGCTCCTGTGGGTACGTACGGACTGGCTGGAAAAGGTGGGTTTGCCTGAACCGAAAACGATGGACGACGTGTTCAAAATCGCGGAAGCGTTCGTCACTCAGGACCCGGATGGCAACGACAAAAACGATACGCACGGGCTGGGAGCGGCCAAAGATTTTTATGGTCTGGAGCCAGGGCTAGAAGGGTTCTTTAATGGCTATCATGCCTATCCGAAAAGCTGGGTGGAGGATGAATCCGGACAGCTTGTCTACGGCAGCATCCAGCCGGAAATGAAGCAGGCGCTTGCCAAGCTGCAAGAGATGTATGCCAATGGCTATATCGACCGCGAGTTCGGCGTGAAGGATAAAGAAAAATTTATTCAAACCGTAAATGCCGGAAAGTTAGGCATGTTCTACGGCGCCGATTGGTCTCCGCTGTTGTTCCTGGATGGCAAGACGCTTGATCCCGAGATGGAATGGAAACCGTTTCACTTGCCCTCCATCGACGATACGGCTGCCCGGCCGCAAACGGAATACAATATCGACCAGTATTATGTGGTGCGCAAAGGCATGAAGCATCCCGAAGCGGCGGTCAAGCTGCTGGGCGCGGCTAGCCACGACTGGGATCGGGAGAAGTATCCGCTAACGGATATGAACATGAACGGCGATGTAGAGAAATGGCAATACGCGTTGTTGCAAGCGGCTAATCCGATTCAAAACGTGGAGACTTACGAATATGTTTCCAAAGCAGTGGAGCAACAAGATGAGTCGCTGCTTAATTTGACAAGCAATCCGGGACAGGCGAATTTCTACAAGGGTATTAATGAATTCAATAATGGCGATTTGAACGGTTGGGGTTTTACGAGATTTTTTGACGCGATTACCGTCTTGTACGACTACCATACGAAGGATCAATTTAAGATGACGTCCTTTATTTCCGGACCGACGCAGACAATGGTGGAGAAAGAAGCGACCTTGTTGAAAATGGAGCTGGAAACGTTTACGAAAATCGTCATGGGCGAATCCTCGATCGACGCCTTCGATGAATTTGTCGTCAATTGGAAAAATCTTGGCGGGGACACGATCACGTCGGAAGTCGCCAAGTGGAAGGCCAGCAAGTAAGGAAAAGGATTTAAGGGATCCCGTCATTTTCTTTCAAGGGGCAGGCGCGAACCGCCTGCTTCCTTGAAAACATACGCTAGGAGATGAATCAATTGTCTATTATGACGGTAACGGGAAAGGTGGGCAAGGATGCTCTCGGATGGGTTCTGCCCCATGAGCATGCTTTCATTGATCTGAGGCGATTGGTGCCGGCGCCCGTCGGCATCGCCCAGCAGAAGCTGGCTGGGGAACAAGTAGAGCTGCGCAATTTCGGAAAGTTAATGCGCAATCCGTATGCCGTGCTGGATAATGCGGTTATTGACGAAGAAGACGTTGTCCGCGACGAGCTGTTGCTGTTTAAGAAAGCGGGAGGGAAGACCTTCGTCGACCTTACCCTGCGTGATATCGGGAGAGATCCGGTTCTATTGGCAGGATTGGCCAGAGAGTTGGATTTACACATAATCGCAGGCTGCGGCTACTATGTGCGGGGGTCGCATCCGCCGGATATGGATGACAAAACGGTCGAAAGCATAACGGAAGAGCTGCTGCGGGAAATTACCGTCGGAATAGACGGAACCGCCATTAAAGCAGGGGTCATCGGAGAAATCGGAACGAGCGAAATCATCTATCCAAATGAACGAAAAGCGCTTATTGCCGCCGCTATTGCCCAGAAGGAAACGGGACTCGGCTTGCATGTGCATACCGATCTATACACGGAAAACGGCTACGAAATCGTGGATCTATTAACCAAACATGGAGCCGCAGCTGAAAAAATATGCATCAACCATATCGATGTCGATATCCGAATGCCCTATATCAAAGATTTGTTGAACCTCGGCGTATATGTAGAGTTTGATAATTTCGGCAAGGAGTTTTATGCGGACAAACGGGACCGAAGCGTGCTTCGCGGCTTATTTGCCCGGGATATCGAGCGAGTCAAGGCGATCAAGCAATTAATCGATTGGGGTTTCCTATCGCGAATCCTTGTCTCGACCGACGTTTGCCTGAAAACTTGCCTGCATCGTTACGGCGGCTGGGGCTTCGACCATATGCTGACCAATATTATTCCGATGATGGAGGATGCGGGCATTACACCCCCGCAGATCGAAGCGCTGATGTGCCATAATCCTGCGCAATTTATGGATAATGGGGAGTCGTAATATCTTTTAATTGACCGAACAACAGAGCTGAAAAACACGAAGGAGGATGGAATGAATGGCAGTCATTCCGCAAGAAGAATTTGCACAAAGGACCGACAAGCTGCGGGTATTGATGCGCGAGCAAGGTTTGCAGGCCTGCCTCGTTTACGGTGATGAGTACAGGAAAGAAAACTTGCGATATGTCGGCAACTACTGGCCGCTGTTCGAGCGCGGGGCGGCGATCGTGCCTCTGGAAGGCGATCCGTTTATTATCGCGGCGCCCGAGGGAGAGATGTTTTGCCGCGAGATGAGCTCTTGGCCGGATGTGCGACTGTTACCCGAATTCAACTGCGTCACGGTGCCGGATCAGATTGAATATCCGCATGCGAATTATACCAGCCTGGCCGCGATCTGCAAGGAACTTCAAGCCGATACGGCATTGCGCAGACTGGGCCTTGTCGGACTGGATGCGATCCCGGTCCCTCTTATGCAGGCGATCGAGCGGGGCTTCAGCGGCGTTGAAATCGTCGATGCGTCAGATTTGTTATTCCGGCTTCGTATGGCCAAATCGCCTCATGAGGTGGCTTGCCTGCAAGAGG
>NZ_BDQX01000171.1:46584-89299 GCF_003112455.1 Paenibacillus agaridevorans | reverse complement strand
GCCGAGGCGGGCTATCGGCTGATGATCGAGCAGGTGCGGCCAGGCATGACCGAGCTGGAGCTTGCCGCACTCGCCTACGGAGAATGTACTCGCCAAGGGGCGGAGAGCATCCCGTTCTGCTTGCTGACGAGCGGCGAACGCGTCAACACGATTATCGGGCGTGCATCGCGCAAGGTGATTGAGGACGGGGATATGATTATGGCAGCCATCGCCGTTCAGGTCGAGGGTTATGTCGCGACGCTAAACTTCCCGTTTGTCGCAGGCACGATCAGCGAGGAACAGAAGGCCTTTATCGACATTCTTGTTGAAGCGGAGGATATAGCTCTGTCCAAAATCAAGGCCGGGGAAAAGCAAGGCGCTGTTGTCCGGGCTGTCAAAGACTACTTTCGGGAACAAGGGGTGACGCCATACGACCTGTACCCTCCGATGCATGGCTGCGGACTGGCGGAAGCGGAATCTCCGTATCCGGACGAACATGCCGAAGCGCTATTCGAAGCCGGGATGACAGTCAACACGGACGTCAGCCTATTCGGGCATCCGCATGGCTCCAACCGTATCGAGGAAAGTCTTTTGGTGACGGAGGATGGCTACGAATCCATGTCGCCGCTTGTCCGGCATTTGAGCAAAACGTGGAAAGAACAACGGATCATCTCTATCGCAATGGGAGGCTGACATGAGTAAACAGGGCGCGAAAAACTGGTTTATCGTAGACGGCTACTTGCCCTTTGCAGGCAAAGTAGAAGGCGAGCCCTTTGAGGGCCATGAAGCAGTCATGATTCTGAATTGTCAGGATGAAGCCGCCGAAGTGTTCATGGATATTTATTACGAAGACCGCGATCCGGATGAGGGGATTCCGATTATAGTGTCGGCGAAGCGGGTGAAATGCCTGCGCATGGACCGCCCGCAGGATATCGGCGGCATCCGTCTGGATCGGCAGCTCCAATATTCGCTGCGTTTCAGAAGCAATATAGAAGTTGTTATTCAATACGGCCGCATGGACATTGCGCAGCCGAACCTCGCCTATATCGGCATGATGGGATATGCGGAAGCATGAGCATGCAGAAGCTAAGGCAACAGGTTCCTCTCCATCTGATGCTGGTTCCCGGCATCCTTGTATTGCTTGTGTTCTGCTACTATCCCATGGCGGGGATCGTAATCGCCTTTCAAAAATTTATTCCGATTAAAGGGCTGTTCGGATCGGATTGGATCGGTTTCGGCAATTTTCGCTATGTTTTGAAGATGCCCGATATTTGGCAGGTCCTTTATAATACGGTTTTTATCGCATCGATGAAAATCGTGCTGGGCATGATCGTTCCGATTATCATCGCCATCTTGCTCAATGAATTGAAGGTCATGTTTATCAAACGCGGAGTGCAGACATTGATCTATTTGCCGCATTTTATGTCCTGGGTCATTCTTGGCGGGATTTTGGTTGATGTCCTATCTCCTTCGGAGGGGATCGTGAACCAACTAATGCAGGCATTTGGTTTGGACACCGTCTTTTTCCTGGGGAGCAACAATTGGTTTCCTTCCGTTCTGATTGTTTCGGATGTATGGAAGGAGTTCGGCTTCAGCACCATCGTCTTTCTCGCGGCGATAACCGGGATTAATCCCGCCTTGTACGAAGCGGCCATTGTCGACGGAGCGAACCATATGCGTCAGATGTGGCATGTCACGCTTCCCGGCATGGTCCCGATTATCGTCCTTATGGCAACTCTAAGTCTCGGCAACGTGCTAAACGCCGGATTCGATCAAGTGTTTAATCTGTATAGTCCGAGCGTCTATCAGAGCGGTGATATCCTCGACACGCTGATCTATCGGATCGGGCTGCTGGATGCCCAGTTCGGGGTTGCCACGGCAATCGGCCTGTTTAAATCGGTCGTATCGTTTGTTTTGATCGCGTTGTCTTATTTCCTGGCTTACCGACTGGTCAACTACAGAATTTTTTGATGAAGGGAAGAACCGCGATGCTGCACCAAGCTTCTTTCGCAAGAAAAGCGTTTATTGTGGGAAACTATCTCTTCCTCATCTCGCTTTCTCTGCTATGCCTGCTTCCTTTAGTGCAAGTGTTATCCATTTCGTTCAGCTCCAGTTCGGCGGCATCTGCCGGCTTAGTCCAATTGCTGCCGGTCGATTTCACGTTTTCCTCTTATGCATACATCATGCAAAAAAAGGAGTTTATCGCTTCTTTTCTGGTGACGCTGCAGCGATTCGGACTTGGCTTCCTGATCAGTATGAGCTTAGCCGTTTTGTCCGCCTATCCGTTGTCCAAGGAGCAAAAGGATTTAAAGGGACGCAGCGTGTATGCCTGGTTTTTCGTGTTTACGATTTTGTTTAGTGGCGGGCTGATTCCCACTTATATGGTAGTCAGTCAAACCGGGTTGGTAGATACGATCTGGGCGTTGGTCATTCCGGGCGCGGTTTCCGTATTTAATGTCATCTTGCTGCTGAATTTTTTTCGGGGATTGCCCAAGGAAGTGGAAGAATCGGCGTTTATGGACGGGGCCGGTCATTGGACGGTATTGTGCAGAATGATTCTGCCGATGTCCATGCCGGTTCTGGCAACCGTCGCCCTGTTTACGATGGTATTTCATTGGAATAGCTGGTTCGACGGACTGATCTATATGAACTTTCCCCAAAACTATCCTTTGTCTACCTATTTGCAGTTAATGGTTATTAACAGCAATCCAATGAAGACGGATCCCAATCATTTGAGCGGCATCTTGGAAATATCCGAGCGAACGACCCGTTCCGCCCAAATTTTTCTCGGCGCGTTGCCGATTTTGATCGTGTATCCGTTTCTTCAGCGATTTTTTGTCAAAGGCATTGTACTTGGCAGTGTGAAGGGATGAGCAGAATGAGCGGAGTGAGTGTAGTGAGCAAGACGCATGCAAGCAACGGGGAGACTGGCGTTGCCGATACAGTTTCTTATGAGCGCTGGGTTTGGATCGAACTCATCGGCTTCGACAACGGGCAGCCGGATTATGCCGTCCAGGCTTATCTGGACAAAACGGGATTTATACCGGATAGCGTCTCCCTGTTGTTCTATACGCCGGATTTTGTCCATGCGCATAAGGGGATGGAGACGGAGTGGCGGCTGCCGATGGAGATATGCTCCTATGGCGCGCGCCCTTACGGGAGGGACAGGGCCAGACAGACATGGACCAACTATGAACTGCGGAATCTCGTACAAGAGCTGCAGAAGCATGGGGTCGAGGTATACTGCGCGTTTTTTGATATTTTTCAGTTCGACGGCGAGGACGGCAGCGAGGAGCTGGCCAAAAGCGTTTGGTGCGCCGACCATCCCGAGCTGTACGAAATGCGCAAGACGGGCGAGCCTTTTCCGGGCATTAATCCGCTGAGGCGCATGAAGGACGGCAGCTATTACGAGGATCGGTTTGTTCCTGAATTAATGGAGGTGCTGGAAGACTACCGATTCGATGGCTATCATGGCGCAGACGGTTATACCAGCCCCAGGCTGACTCTCGCGGAAACCGACTATTCCGATGATATGGTCGAACAGTTTCTCCAATGGAGCGGCGCGGCGCTGCCCGGCGATTTGCCGGCCGTCTGCGATCGCGACCCCGGCGACATGGAACGGCGCGCGGACTGGATCTGGAACAACCAACGGTTGCAATGGATCGAATTCCATGGCAGCAGGTGGGCGCAGCTCTGGCGCAAAATTATGGCAGGGATACGTCAAGCCGGGAAAAAGGCGTTCGTGAATACGGCGTGGACGAGAGAACCGTTCGAAGCTCTGTATCGATATGGCGTCGATTACAAGATGCTGGCGGAAACGGGCATTGACGGCTTTATCGTCGAGACCGTTGGCGCATCGCTGTCTGCGGGGGCCGGCGAAACCGAATACGAACCAGGTACCGAGTTTATGTCCATGCTGCTGATGATCAAAGCGTATGTACCCCATACGAAGCTGATTTGCCTGAATGCGCTGGCGGATACCCACGAGCAATGGGATGCGATCAGCCATGCGCCAACCGTGCTGGAGCGGGATATCCATACGTTAACGAGCATGTATGTCATCGAGAGTGGGGAACCGACACGATGCGCGGCGGGCTTTATGGCTTGCCTCGGGGACGGCATCAGCCGGGAAGGCTGGAAGTGGATTACAGCCCGCTGGAATTTGGGGTTCGCAGCTCGGCCGCAGCGTATCGTGGGAGCCGCTTTGGTCTGGTCGGACGCCATGTTGCAAGCTTCCTTGCAGGAGTATGCGGAGCTGCGGACTTGGCCTGCGCATAAGTATGCAAATGAGCTCTTGTCTCGCGGCGCGCCGGTACATTCGGCCATCCGCATTCATAACGTCCCGGCCTTCGATGGTCCGATTCTCGTAACGAATTTGCATTTGCTGCCAGAAGGGGAACTGCAAACCGTACTTGCTTATCAAGGCGGGGCGGCCATTCTGATCGGTCGTCTGACGGAGCGTGTCGCTGCGGCGCTGAGACCATTCGATATTCATGAAGGGCATGATGCGGGCAAGCAGATTTGCGTCGTTCGTCCTGTTGGCATGGATACCGGCAGCATTTACTTTATGGAAGAACATCATCCGGAAGCGCAGGATTGGACACCGGGACCGGCGCCGGTTGTCGATGCGATCGCCTGGACCAAGAGCTTGGACTTCCGTCCGGTAGCCGAGTCGTTTCTTACCCGGGCAGCGCTTGAGATCATCGAGGTCGTCCAAGCGCCCAAAGTGTGCAAGAACGAAGCTTTTATTGGCGTTGCCGCTATTGAGGTAGCTGCTAACCGTCTACGGCTTCTGCTTACCAATACGCATATCAATTATAAATCCGCGCATGTAGATATGGGCAAGCCCATTCAGCGGATTGAAGTGTTGACGGAATTTCCCGGCGTTCCCGTCAAACCTCGCGGTTCTGCATTTAGTCTGTATGTGCCAGGGAGAGGGGCGGTTATTGTAGACGTTAGCCTGTAAAATAGCCGGTCAAATTAATGACAATAAAGGAGCGGGTACGATGAACGGGGACAAGCGCAATCGTTGGATATCAATAGTTATTATTGTCTGTATGATGCTTATAGGGTTGCCGCCGCAGCAGGCTGGAGCGGCAAGCGAAGCGACGAAAGCCGTGCAAGCTGTGCAAGCGGTGAAAACTGAGCAAGCCGCGCAAGCTGGGCAGCCAACCTCCGACCTCTCGCAACATTGGGCGAAGGAGGTTATGGAGTCATGGATTGAAAGCGCTTTATTAAATGGCTTTGGCGATCAAACGTATCGTCCGGACAGTCCCGTCACGCGAGCCGAATTTGCGGCGTTTATCAATCGGGTCTTTTATTTTCCCGATAGATCCGGCAAGGACCATTCCTATTCCGATGTAGCGGAAAATGCTTGGTATGCGCGGGACGTGGCCAAATTGGACGCGTTTGGAATTGTTCAAGGGACGGGTAACGGCAAATTTTCTCCCGGCAACGCGATATCCCGCCAGGACGCCGCGGTTATTATGGCCCGCGCTTTTCATGTAAGCGGGGATGGTAAAACCGTTCCAACCTTCGAGGATCGCGAGAGCATAGCGGATTATGCCGTGGCTGCAGTGTCTGCTTTGCAAGCGCAGCAATACGTGCGGGGGAACGGAGGAAATCTGTTTCAGCCGCGAAAATCCACGACTCGCGCCGAAGTCGTGCAAATGATTCAAAATGTGATGGGAACGTTAATCCAGCAGCCGGGGACTTATTCGTCCGACGTGGCCGGAAACCTGGTCATCAATCGCTCGGGGGTGAAATTAAGCCAGCTGACAATAGCAGGGGATTTGTATATTACGCAAGGGGTCAATGACGGCGAAGTCACGCTTGAAGGCGTCACTGTGCTGGGCTCGACGTTTATACTTGGCGGGGGAGACCCTGGCATCACGTTGTTGAATTCGACTTTGGCAGGACCGGTCAGAGCTGACAAATGGAATGGGCAAATCAACATTCAAGTCGGCGAAGGTTCCGAGATTCGAGAGCTGCAAATGAATGCGGGCGGGAATGTACAGCTGGCAGCATCGGCCAAGATAGGCAAGCTGATCATTCATGCTCCGGCGATTGTGACCGGAGAGGGAACCATCGCATCCGCTCTCTTCCTGGTTAGTGGCGCGAAATTGGAAAAATGGCCTGTCGAAGTTGAATTTGCCTCCGATAGCACGGCTACGATTGAAGACGAGCTGGTTGCCGGCGATACACGAAAAAAACCAACGGTTGTACCCAATTCCGGCGCGGGCTCCGGCAACGGAAACGGGGGAACGAATCCTCCGGATCCCGATACGCTCCCCGCCATCGTTAGCGCGGGGACAGCGAACGCGGATATTGCGATCGGTGCGGAAGCGGATGACATGATGCTTTACGCGGCGCAGGAATTGCAGGAGACGATTAAACGGGTCAGCGGAGCCGAGCTGCCGATCTTCAAACGGAATTTGTCGGCGACGGTAAGCGTCTTGTTTGCCAATCGCGAATTAACGTTGACCAAAAGCGGACACTACCCGCTGGAAGTGCACATCGTTAATAACCAGTCCAGCCCGGCAACAATAGCCTTGACGCCAATCGGCAGCAACGACATTCCCGTTAACTTGCCGACACAGGTAAGCGTAGGCGCAAATGAACGAAAGATAATTCGAGGTTCGTTCGAAATTACGGCCGCTTTGGCCGACGGCAGTTATGGCGTCGAAGTGCAAGCAAGCATGGGCGGCACGGCGCTCCATACAGCCGAGCTTGCCGTACAATATGCATCGAACCTGTTGATCAATCCGGGATTCGAGCAGTTAAGCGGCACGCTGCCGCAAGGCTGGCATTCGCCAGCCGGCGTCAGAGATGCCGCGGAAACGAAATCCGGCGAACATTCGATGCGGATCGATTTGGAAGGCAATCCCTACATGTTTGCCAGAAGCGAACAGGAGCTGCATTTGACGCCGGGCAAAACCTACAAGCTGACCGCTTGGGTAAAGGCGACTGGCCCCGGGACGATGAATATGGAAATCCACGAGCGGCAAGCCAGCGGCGGCAGCAATCCTGTAACTGCCCGGGCCGAAAGCGCTTTAACGACGGAATGGACATTGGTGGAGCTGGACTACGCTCCTGACGCGGCTGCCGTGTACAATTTCAATAATGTCTATTTCTTCATGTCCGGTACGGACTCGATGTGGGTGGATGAAGTCAGGTTGATCGAAGTGGATGCCGAGCAAGGACCGGCTCCGGAGATTACGACGATCTCCTCGGGCAATGCCGTGGGCAAAGCGGAGATTGTGCTTGCCACGCCGGAGACCGAACCGCAGCTTGCCAGCCAGTACGCGGATGATTACAGCTTTGTTGCCGGCTCCGACGGTTTTGCCGTTCGCGCCGCGGGCAATCGTATTTACATCCTTGGCGATGATTCGCGAGGCGTACTTAACGGCGTGTATGATTTTCTCGAAGAAAACGCGGATATTCTATGGACTCGCTCCGTTGATTCCGGCATGTTATATGAGCCTCAATCCACCATTTTGGCAAACAAAGTGAATTATGCCGAGAAATCGCCGTTCCTGCTGCGCGGTTGGCATACGACCGGTTCTGGCAAATACGGGGAGTTCCACTCGGATCTGGATACGGAGAAGATGCTCGCCCGCAACAAACTAAACGTCAAGTTGGCGGAAATGGGCAATGTGCAGTATTGGAACCGTCATAACAGCGTCGGCATTACGCCGCTCCTGCTTGGCCATAATCTGGATTCCTGGCTGCCGAATGACAAATATTTTGCCGCGCATCCCGAGTACTATAACGAGATTAACGGGCAATACGTCCCAGTGTCGAATGACTCCCAAATTAATTTCTATCACCCGGATGTTCCCGGCGTAGTCGCCAGCGAGATTCGAGCGCTGCTTGCCGTCCAGCCGCTGGAATACGTCGGCGTAGGCATTATGGATAATCAGGTATTCAGCCAAGGGGAGCTAAGCAATTTGCCGTTTACGACCCCCGACGGACTTGTTGTCCAGCCGGAAGACCCTGCCTATAAATCAACGGTCTTCTTCACGTTTCTCAATAAAGTAGCGGCCGACCTGAAACTGACGCATCCGGATGTGAAAGTAACGACCTTCGCGTATTTCTTTACGGATATCCCGCCCAAGGTGGAGCTGGAAGACAATATCGTTATCGTAATGGCACCGGCTGCGGAGGATGCGAGGGAGCCGTTTAACACAACGGATCAAAACAATGCCAACTACGGCTATAAGTTAAAGCTTGAAGCCTGGGCGGACGCGACGGATAATATTCTGATGTATAACTACTACGGCTGCTGCGCGACCCATGTGTACGAACGTCCGATTGCCGATAAGGTGCAGGCCGATATGCAATATTATCGCGATCTGGACATTCTCGGCGTGATGCCCGAGGGCCAAGTCGACAACGGGGATATATGGGGGATTAACGCCTTGCAATACTGGCTTATCCATCAACTGTATTGGAATCCCGATGCCGATCTTGAAGCATTGACCGACAAGTTTTTGACTAAAGCTTATGGTGCGGCTGCCGAAGCGATGGAAACTTATTATGATCTGATCAAACAAGGCTACAACTATGACCAACAATCCGTCAACGTCTATTCGCGCGAAAGCCAATACATCGGACGATACGTGATTCTGGCGGGTATAGCGGATGCCGCTCAAGCTGCTTTGGACGAGGCGTGGGATTTGGCGAATGCGGAAGAGAAGCTGCGGATTGCACCGATCAAATCGACGTTCGAGACGATGGTATTCACCGTTGGACAACTGCCGAATTTGTCGGCGAAAGCCATTAAAACATCCTCCAGCCAAGCCGAAATCATGAACGCAACCGATTTTCAATCCGGGCCTTGGGCGGACGCGGTGGCGATGAGCGACTTCAGGGAGATGGGCACGAAGCAGCAGGTGCCGGAAGAAACCAATGTCTACCTGTTATGGGATGATGAAAACCTGTACGTAGGCTATGAAAATATGGACGATGATCTGGCAAGCATGGTGGTCAGCGAAAGCGCGCCGGGCGAATGGTGGAAAAGCGGCGCGGACGACTCGGTAGAGACGTATGTAACCGGCAATCGGGATGGTACGTATTACGGCTTTTTCTCGAACCCGCTTGCAGTGAAATTCGAATACAAATCATTCCAGGACCCGACCTATAACGGCGAGTGGTACGCCGAGGCCCATGTGGGCACAGACCGCTGGAATGCGATTCAAGCCATTCCGTTCGCCAGCATTGGCGTTGATCCGGCGCAAACCAGCACGTTATACGGCTTCTTCTTCCGCAACTTCCATGGCAAGGAACGTTTTATCACCTGGGGCGGAGGCATGGTCTGGAATCCGGGGGATTTCTACCCGATCCATCTGGAGCAGTCTGGCAATCAGGCTAATTTGGTAGAAAATCCTGGTTTTGAGCGCGGCGAAGAAGGCAGCTTCGCGGATGGTTGGATATCAACCTCGGCAGCATGGGATCATGAGGAGTATTACAGCGGTAATTACTCGCTCAGGCTGGACCTTAACGGCGCTTCGTATGTGTTCGTCCGCGCTGATCAGAATATCGAGCTGGAAGCCGGCAATCGCTACAAGCTGAGCGCCCGGGTTAAAGGCGCGTCGACGGGCTCGATAAGCATGTCCCTCTATGGAGTCGCCGCGGACGGCGGAGTGACCATGGTGGCGAATGCGGATGCCGCCGCCAATCATCAGTGGCAGTCGATGGAATTGGAGTATGAGCCCGCCGCCAATGCGACATATGAACATTATTGGGTCTATATCTTTATGTCCGGAACCGATAAGCTGTGGATCGATGACGCGGCGCTTGTGGACCTGACGGCATCGCCAGGAACGCCTGAAGCCGGTAATTTGCTGGATAATCCCGGATTTGAAACGGCTACGCCGAACAGCTTCCCGGACCGATGGCATTCGCCGACGGGAGTATGGGACCACGAGGTCTCGCACGGCGGCGGGCGTTCTCTGCGGATAGAGCGGCAGGGAGGCGAATACGCTTTGGCGAGATCATTGCAGGATTTCCTGCTCGAACCCGGCAAACGCTACAAGCTGAGCGCCTGGGTCAAGGGGCTTACAGCCGGGACTGCCAGCGTCTCTGTCAACGAGATGCTGGCAGGCGGGGGCAGCAATCCGGTCACGGCTAACGCGGACATCACGCTGAACGGCGAATGGCAGCTGCTCGAGCTGGAATATTCGCCGGATATCAATGCCGTCTATGACCATAACTGGATCTACTTCTTTATGTCCGGAACGGATGCGATGTGGCTGGATGATGTGTCGTTGACGGAGCTTCCGGATGCAGAACGGTAAGTAGAGCGGTTGATCGTGCTTGAGCGAAACATAGTTGATTTTACAGCTCGCATAAAATTCCCGTAGCAAAAACAGCATTCGTCTCGCCATCGGCGAGCGGATGCTGTTTTTGGTTTGTTTGCACATGCCCAAACATCCGAAAAAAAGAGATTAAACATGAATTCTAGGCAATATAATCGTGGACCCATATTCGATAGGATTAAGGTATACGGAGGGGGATGAGAGAAGTTGCTGAAGATGACGATGAGTCGCAAGGAGCATTTTATATTGGCCGGTTTCCTTGCACCTGCCATTATCGTGTATACGACATTTTTATTGGGTCCCGTGTTGGGCAGTTTTTTCTACAGCTTAACGAATTGGAACGGCCTGTATCAAACGATGGATTTTGTAGGTTTGCGCAACTTTGTTAATTTGATGGAAGACGGCGTATTCGCCAAAGCGATTCGCAACACAATGATATTTACGGTGTTTGTCGTATTAATTCAAAATGCGATCGGAGTGCCGCTCGCACTGGCGATGGATTCCAGAATACGCAGCAAGCAAGTTTTGAAAACGCTGTTTTTTGTACCGGCTATTTTGAGCCCGCTTGTCGTTGGTTATACGTGGACGTACATCTATGAGCCGCAAAACGGCGTGTTAAATACGATCTTGCGCACTGTCGGATTAACCGGATGGGAGCAAAGTTGGCTCGGCGATCCGCAGTTCGCGTTATACAGCATCGTGGTTATGGCGGTATGGCAGTTTTCAGGATATTCGATGGTTATCTATTTGGCCAATCTGCAGACGATTCCGGGAGACTTGTATGAAGCCGCCGATATCGACGGCGCAGGGAAATGGCAGCAGTTCAAGTCGATTACCTTTCCGCTGCTTGCACCGTCCATCACTATTAATATTGTGCTTTCCAGCATCGGCACGCTTAAGGCGTTTGATATTATTTATGTCACGACCAAGGGTGGCCCCTACTACGCAACGGAAACGATGACAACGCTGCTGTTTTCCACCGCGTTTACAAAAAGCAGTTTTGGTTACGGCACGGCCATGGGCGTTGTCATGTTCTTTTTTGTATTTATCATCTCGTTAGCACAAATATTGCTGTTGCGTCGAAGAGAGGTGCATTAAAATGTTATCAACGAATAAAAAAATGATATGGATTTTAGAAATAAAGATGATTATACTTGCCTTAATTGCATTATATCCTCTGTTATTTATCGTATCCATGACATTTAAATCATCGCAAGAAATGGCTTTATCGCCGCTTTCGTTGCCAAGCTCCATAAATTTCTCTAACTATGCGGCTACTTGGCTGCAAATGAGATTTCCGCTTGTGCTCGGCAATACCGTGCTTATTACCGCGGGATCCGTGACGTTGCTCGTACTGCTGGGCTCCATGGCTGCATATCCGCTTGCCAGACGCGCCGAAAAGGCGTATTCCATCATCTATATGTACTTTTTGGCGGGTATTATGCTGCCGTTCCAACTCGCCATGGTTCCTTTGTATAAACTCATTAATTCGATGGGCATGGTGAACACCTACTACGGCGCGATGCTGATTTATACGGCGTTGAACCTGCCGCTTGCCATTTTTTTGTATGCAGGATTTCTGCGAACGTCGCCCAAGGAGCTGGAGGAAGCGGCCAAAATAGACGGCTGTTCCTTGTTCCGTGCCTTCTGGCTTGCCGTATTTCCGATTATTAAGCCGGTAACCGCGACTGTAGTTGTATTATGTTCGTTAAATACCTGGAACGACTTTATCGTTCCGTTGTTATTTTTGCAAGACCAAAGCTATCGTACCATTACGATTGAGCTGTATATGTTTGTCGGAGAGCATGTGACCAATTGGGCGTTGTTATTTCCCGGCATGGTGTTGTCCGTGCTTCCATTGCTGCTCGTTTATGTATTTTTGCAAAAATATATTATTAAAGGAATTGCAGCGGGATCATTAAAAGGATAACGGGATTCGGGGGCTGCGGACATGAGACACTGGAGGGACGTTATACAATTCAGAGATTGGAATCTGGACAAAAAATTGTTTTCTGTTTATGCATTGATGATTATCATTCCGGTCATTGTGGTTACTATTTTGGGATTCCAGCGTTATCATGAAAATTTGACGGAGCGGGTAGGCGAATACGGCCTGAACCTGACGGATCAGATTGGTCTCAATCTGGACAACTATATTCGCCAAATCGATCGGCTCTCCATGACCTTTTATTTGGACGGCATAGACGGATTGACGGAAAATAAAGATCCCATGCATGTTTATACAGAAAAAATAGCGGTCGACAAGGCGCTGCGAAATATGATGCTGATTATCCCGTTTCAGGATATCGAAGGCATTTATTGGATTCGGGACAAAGAGGTGCAGTATTCGCAATACGGCTCCGGCCAACAAGTCAATCATGATGATTTTGCGGCCGACGGCTGGTTCGATCGTGTCATTGCAGCGGATGGAGGCGGGGTTATTATCCCGCCTTATCGGCCGTTAACGGGGAAAAAAGAAAAAGGAGATTACATTTTTTCCTACGCGCGCAGTATCGTCAACGTATCGACTCGAAATCCGCATGGCATTTTGTTGATTGACGTGTCGATGGAATTTTTGCATGAGCTGCTGACGGAAACGCGAATGCCGTCCTCCCCGAATCTGTTTATCGTCGATCAGAACGGCGAAATTATTTATCATGAGGACGAGGAGCAAATGAATCAACCGTTCGAGCCGCAGCTCACAGGACCATACGGACGATTTGTCGACTATATACATGGGGAAGAAACGATGGTGCAGTTCGTGCGTTCGGACACGACGGGCTGGTCCGTCGTCAA
The DNA here is from genome assembly GCF_003112455.1 of Paenibacillus agaridevorans. Taxonomy (GTDB): domain Bacteria; phylum Bacillota; class Bacilli; order Paenibacillales; family Paenibacillaceae; genus Pristimantibacillus; species Pristimantibacillus agaridevorans. The sequence continues at coordinate 76,205 of NZ_BDQX01000171.1, read as the reverse complement.
TACGGTTCCCGTCAAACAATTGTCGGATGAGCTGCGCTTGATGCGCAATCTGCTGTGGACGTTTACGGTGGTGGCGGTGTTGCTCGCGCTGTCGTTGTCATCCGTACTAACCCGCTGGATTATTGAGCCTTTGAAACGTATGAAACGTTCCATGCTGCGCGTGGAGCTTGGCGATTACGACGTGCGCGTGCAGGTCAAGGCGCAAGATGAGATCGGGCAACTGGGCAGAAGTTTTAACATGATGGTGGAGCAAATTCACTCCCTTGTAAACCGGGAGCTGGCTATGCGGATCTATAAGCAGCAGGCGGAATTTAAATTGCTGCGAAGCCAGGTCAACCCGCATTTTCTGTTCAATACGCTGGAGTCCATTAACATGAAGGCCGAGCTGAATGAGGATTATGAGGTGGCTGACATGGTTACTAAGCTGGGCAAACTGTTTCGTCTTTCTTTACAGCAAAATGAAGAATTAACATCGGTTTCCCGGGAGCTCGAATATACCCGCGTTTATATGCAGCTGCAGCAGATTCGTTTCCCGAAAATGGAGTTTGTAATCGATTTCCCTGAGGAATTATTGGATGCGTTTACATTGCCTTGGATGCTGCAGCCGTTGGTGGAGAATGCCATCATTCATGCCATTGCGCCGTTAGGCGGCGTTGGAAAGGTAACCGTGCAAGGAAGGCGAGAAGCTGGGCAGTTGGTCATTGAAGTTTTGGATACCGGGGAGGGGATCAGCGAGCGGCGTTTGGCGGAAATACGAGAATTGCTGTATGACAGCACGCAGGAAAACAGTCACGAAAGGGAGCAGCATATCGGTCTGCAAAATGTACATCGAAGAATCGAAGCGTATTGGGGCAAGGAGTATGGTCTCCATATTAAAAAGGGAGATTCCGGCGGGACGGTTGTAACTTTAAAAATGAAGTATTGGTAACGGGGGGATCAATATGTCAGAACTGCAAATGATCATAATCGATGACGAAGAGATGATCCGGAACGGGTTGTCCCAAATGATTCGTCGCTTGTTGCCGGAGTGGAAGGTGGTGGACACTTGCGAAGATGCGCAGGCCGCATTGTGCGCATCCAGACAGTATGCATTGGATTTGGCGATTATCGATATTCAAATGCCCGGGATGAATGGTCTGGAACTTGCCAAGGAGCTGGATGCCCGCTACCCGCAAATGCACAAAATTATTTTGACCGGCTACGAGAAGTTTCATATGATCCAGACCGCGATGCGATACGGGGTATCGGATTATTTGCTAAAGCCGGTGCAACGCGACGAGCTTGTACAGGCCGTGCGAAGAACGGAGCTCCGCATTAAGGAAAGAGACGTGCAGACGACGATGCAGCTCGAAAAGCTGCTGTTGGAATGGTTCGTTACGCAAAATACGGACCGTTTGAAAGAGCTGCAATTCGCCTTGGGCGAAGGGGATCGCGAAGTCGGCAAAGCGCGGCAATTTTCCGTTATTTTTCTGCTTTGGGAGGATGGTTATACGAATATCGACCGCCTGCACGTCGAACTGGTAGCCGGTCATTTGCGCACCATGGCTGACGGTATCGAGCAAGTAATCGGCATCGTGGCCGCGCAATCCTGTACGTTGTTTGTCATTGTGGGCAATGATATGCCCTCCCAGGGAGAATGGAAGAGTCGTTTGTCTAAACTGGGTTGGGATCGAAGAGGCAGTTACCAGCAGGGGGCAAGGCTGCAGGCGATCGGCTGCTCTGATTCCTTTGCCCATATAGAACAGCTGCAGGATGCGTATCAGCTTGCGCTGAACCATATGTTTGCCGATAGCGGCGGCGATTTTGCCCAGCAGGCGGAGGAAGACCGGCAGCGCATTGTCTCGTTGGCGCAGGCGCTGGAAACCAACGAAGGAGACAAAGCGTTGGCGCTCCTTAGGCAATGGAAGGAAGATATTGTTCGAATGAGCTTTACGCATCCGTCGCAAATTACCGCTCGTTGCTTCTTGTTTTTGTCCCATATGTCATCGCCGTTAATCAGTGCGATCCAGTCCCGGCTGGCCGGATCTTTGCGCACCTCCATCACGCAGCTTGTGCAGCGACTGCCTGTCGCGCTTACTCCATCCGTTGTTTTGCGAGCCATCTCGGAGTTTGTCGAAGGACTCAGCTTCGAGGAACATCAGGGGCAGCGGAAAATCATCGCGCGGGTGCAGGATATGATACGCGAGCAATATGCCAATGCGGACTTGAATCTGGAGCTGTTGGCCCAGCATGTCTATTTGCACCCTACCTATTTGAGCGAGCTGTTTAAGGAATCTACCGGCCAAAAGTTTATCGACTATTTGACGGAAGTCCGCATGAAAGAGGCCAAACGTATCCTGAGAGAAACCGATATGAAGGTGTATGAAGTATCGGAGGCGGTCGGCTACACCAGCCCCAAATATTTCAGCACGTTATTCCGCAAGCATTACAAGCTGACACCGATGAGCTACAGAGAGAAAGCTCAATAATGATCCGGGGGAGCGTTTGCCGCGCTTCTTCTTTTTTTTTCGTGCGAGACGGCCGATTCGCGAACCAACATCCGAATAAAACAGACTAAATAATGATTTTACGCAATGTTCATATTTGTGACGATCTTATACGCTTAATGTGTGATAAAACACAATATTCAAAACAAATAGGGAGGCTTCAACAATGAACAGAAAATCAAGAGGGTTGGCAGGGCTATTGGCCATGTTGGCTATGTTGCTCGTAATCGCGGCTTGTTCGGGCAATAACGGAAGCAACGGAAGCAACAACGGCGGCAATCAGCCGCAGACCGATGGAAACGATTCCAATAAGCCAACTCCTGCGGCATCGGTGGTCGAACTCAAAGTGACCGGATTCAAATCAGGCGCGGAGCTTGGCGCTCTTCCCGACCTGAACGAAAAATTTATGCAAGAAAACCAGGATATTAAAGTCGTTTACGAGGGCATGCCGGGTTCGCAATTCAAAGAGTTTTTGAAAGCGCGTTTCTCCGCCAACGACGCTTCCGACGTCATTATGATTCATCCGGGCTTGTCCGATGTTATCGCGTATGGCAAAGCGGGATATTTACTGGATCTGTCGGGCGAGTCGTGGATTAAGAACTTCACGGAAGCTTCGCTCAAAGCGACTTCCAATGATGGACAGATTTATGCGATTCCCAATGATATGAACGTGCTTGGCGTCTATTACAACAAACAAATTTTTACGGACTTGTCGATCGAGATCCCGACAAACTGGACTCAGTTCCTGGCGGCGGCCGAAAAAATCAAACAAGCCGGAATTCTGCCAATCTCCATCGGCAACAACGACGGCTGGATGACGCTTGCCGCGCTGTATACGATGGCTCCGGGTACGGTATATGCCCAAAATCCGGACTTCGACGCGCAGCTTAACGCCGGAGAAACCACTTTCCTGGAAGGCTGGAAGGATATGAACGCGCAATGGTACAGTCTCGACGAGAAGGGCTACTTGACCGAAAAAAGCACCGGCGTCAGTCTGGATCAAGCGCAGCAAGCCTTTGCTACCGGAAAAGCGGCGATGTACATTGACGGCAACTGGTCGTTGCCGGGCATTAAAGCGGCAAATCCGGAGCTGGAGGTGGGCATGATTCCAATGCCTTCCAATGCGGATGGGCAACCCGTAATCGCCTCTGCCGCAGTCGGAACCACCTTTGCCATCAACAAAAATTCCAAAGTCGTCGACGCTGCCAAACGTTATCTGGAGTTCTGGAGCAAAACGGAGACTCAAAAAGAGTGGGCGAAGAGCCAACAGGCGTTTATGACGATCAATGGCGAAACGGGAGACGTGGATCCTTCGCTGCAGCATATTGCGGAAGTGGTGGCAAGCGGCAACAGCTATCCGTTCCTGGATCAAGGCTGGGAGTTCGGCGGCGCCGGAACTGCGGAATTGATGACGTCCGCGCAAGGCGTGTACCTGAAAGCGATTAATTCCGACGAGATGCTTAAAAACATGGATAAAGCCTGGGATGCTGCAGTTAAAAATCGTTGATGTCGCCAGACCATCAAATCATGTCAAGAGGAGGCAGAATTGGCGTGGGAATTAAGTCTAGACGTATCTATATGGCGTATCTGCTCATTGCGAGTTTAATCGTAAGCCTGTTGCCGACAGCTCAGATTGCTCAAGCCGCGGAAGGCGAACGCGTAAATGTAGCATTAGGCAAATCGGTAACATCCTCCAGCAGCTACGAAAATTCGGGAGAAGGCTGGACAAGGAGTAATTTAGTAGACGGGGCCAAAAGCGGCCCCCGTCTTCCAGGCTCGATGGAAAACGGTTTCACGACATTGCCGACGCAAACCCAGGCTTCCGAAAGCAGTCCGGCATGGGTTCAGATCGACCTGGGTATGGCGTATCCGATCGGCGAGATTGCTTTGTGGCCGAGGAACGACAATGGCACGGGGAATATCGGGGCAGGTTTCCCGATCGATTTTAAGCTGAAAATATCCGCGGACAATGAGAGATGGACGACGGTTGCCGAGGAAACCGGATTTGTGCAGCCAACGACCGTAACGCCGCATACGGCAACGGTGCCGATGCTGGCGGGGCGTTACGTCCGACTGGAAGCTACCAAGCTGCGTCCGGACGATCGGGGAGCTTTAACGCTGCAGTTCCGGGAGATGGAAGTGTTCCGGGCTTCTCTCGACATTAGCGACGAGGAAGCGGTGGATAACGATTACGGCAGGCTGTTTCCGGAAGGCTTGAACAAGTTGTACGCCAGCTTGCCGCTGCCGGCAACGGGGCTGTATGAATCGAACATCACGTGGCAGAGCACCGAACCGTCCGTCATCTCGCCTGCCGGCAAAGTCCAGCGTCCGGCCGCGGGTTGGCCGGATGTGCCGGTGACGCTGACCGCGACGGTTCACAAGGGAAGCGTAGTGCGTGAAAAGGTGTTTGACGTTATCGTCAAAGCGCATAGGGAGCGTATAGAAAGCGGCGAGGATCAATTCCAGATCGGCATCTTTTGGCCGCCGACCTGGGAGCATACCAATCTGGAGCAATACCAGGCGATCAGCGACGCGCATGTCGACATCGTCCAGAACGTATTGGGCTCCGGTCTCGATTCCGAAGAAAAAAACATGAAAATTTTGGAGCTTGCCGAAAAAACGGATCTGAAGGTCAATGTAGCGGATCCCAGAATTCGGGGAACGGATGCGGATATCGCGCAGGTCGTAGCCACGTACAAAGATTATTGGGGCGCGGGCGGTTATTACATTCGGGATGAACCCGGCATGGGAGAGCTGGCTCGCGAAGCGCATATTTATCGGGAAGTGCTCAAGCATGACGATCAAAAAAATCCGTATGTAAATCTGCTGCCCAACATTTACGGCGGGACGTACGAAAAGGATTATGTACGCGCCTGGATGGAAGCCGTCGGTAAAGACGACGCGGGTCAATCGAATTTGCGTTATCTCATGTACGATCATTATCCGTTCCGTACCAATTCCTTCGACAACAGCTATTACGATACGATGAACCTCTATCGTCAGGTGGGACTGGATTATGGGGTCAAAACGGGAGCATACCTGCAGTCGATTGGATTCGGCAGCAGCGCGCAAAGCTTGAACAATCGCAGGCCAAATAGCCGCGAGCTGGCGTTTAGCGCCTATTCTTATCTGGCGTATGGCTTCAAATACGTCACATGGTTCACGTATTGGACGCCAAGCGAGCGATCCGAGTTTTTTACAAATGCCATTATCGATCCTGCAGGCAACAAAACGGATTTGTACGAACCCTTCCAACGCATCAATGGCCAAATGAGCCAACTGGGCAAAACGTTGATCAAGCTGGACGCCCATGAGGTGTATCATTCCGGCGCGACGATGCCTACGGGCAGCACGAAGTCCGTACCGTCCGATTTCCTGCTGCGTCCCGTACAATCGAACGACGAATTGATCGTTTCCTATATGAAGCACAAGGAAACGGGACAATCGTACGTGATGGTGGTCAACAAAGCGTTTGGAAGCACGCAAAGCCAGACGTTTAACCTGCAAGCGGATGATCGCGTGTTGTCCGTTCAGGAAATATCGAGAGAAACGGGCGCGTTGTCGGCGACCAATTTTGATGCAGCCACAGGGCGCATGACAACGACTCTGCCTCCGGGCGAAGGCAGACTATTCGCCCTGCAAGGTGATTTCCCGAGCTATACGGGACCGCAGACGCCAACCGTTTTACCGGCGCCCGCAGAGCCACAGCATCCCGATCTCAATTTGGCGCTTAATAAAAGCGTCGATGTTTCCAGCGATATCGGCAATTGGGGATGGGCCAAAAACTATGCAGTAGACGGCGTTCGCGGCGTCAGTGCAGCTAGCAACGGGTGGAGCAGCTATCCGTCCAAGACCGTCCCGACTTCGCCGGCTTGGTTCAAAGTGGATCTGGGAGCGGCTTATCCCGTTAAACGTATTATGCTCTGGCCAAGAAATGACGGAGCCTCCGCCGGCTTCGGCATTCCGGAGCAGATCGAAGTCAAAACGTCGATGGACGGCGTGGTCTGGAATAGCGTATTGATACGCAGCGAGATCGCTCGGCCTACAGCTGGCCAAACGGTGGAGCTGGTATTGCCTGCTGCCGAATTGGCGAAATACGTTCGGGTAGAGACAAGCTCGATGAGACCGGACAACAATGCAGAGTATGCATTCCAGTTTTCGGAGCTGGAGATTTACCAAGGGGAAGCGGCTTCGCTGCTGGAAGCCAGCGCCGATGCGACAAATTTGCTGGTCGGTCAGACGACGCAAATTCATGCAGGACTGTGGCAGGAAGATGGGTCCTTGCTGCCCGTGCCGCAGCCTGACTTAACGACTAGCGATGATCAAGTTATTGAAATCGAAGGCATGACCCTGAAAGCTCTGACACCGGGAACTGCTACGATCCATGTATCGTCAGGCGCCGAGTCCAAGGACCTTGATATTGAAGTACGCGCCTTGCCCGAACCTTGGGTATACGACCTTGCAGGGGCGGCGAGCGGAGAGATCATCCCTGATCAGCAAGGGCTGACGTTAGGCGTTGCCGCGAAAGGGATTGCTGCAGGAAGCAACGATTATGCTTTCGTGTATCAGCCAGTTAGCGGACATCAGCAGCAGTTGTCCGTTGATATAACCGAGCACGCGATTCCGGCAAACGGACAGAGCGGCCGGGCGGGCTTGCTGATTCGAGCGGCGGGAGACACAGATACGGCCGCCCATGTCTCGCTCGCGATATCGCCGGAGGGCAGAATGGAATTGCAAGCGCGCGATCTGAACGGCCAAATGCTCAGCGCGGTGCAGGGCAATTATGCGCCTTTGCCGGTCTCGCTGAAATTGGTGCAGAACGGAGAGACGTTTACCGGATTTTACGGCCATAACGGTCAGTGGTATCCGATCGCCGGCAAGGAGCAGCAATCCCGCATTGCTTTGTCGGGCGTCAGTCCGGCTGGCTGGGAAGCGGGTCTCGTCACTTATTCCGGCGTCGCGAACCGCCGCAATCATGTGGCGTTTGCCGACCTTGAGCTGGTTGCCAACAATCAGGCGCATGCGGCGGCGGCGGCTCTGGAGATCGACGGATTATCCGGCATTGTCGCCAATATTACGCTGCCTTCGGCAGGTCCAATGGGCAGTACGGTCACTTGGTCGAGCGGCAATGAGGAATATTTGCTGGGCAGCGGCGAGGTGTTGAAAAGGCCTTCCGCGGGAACCGGCAATGTCCTGATTCCGCTGACAGCGACCGTGAAAGTCGGCCAGGACGTCGCCGAGAGGACGTTTACGGCGGTATTGATGGCGGACCGGCCGGAATCGGCCGAAAGGAAAAACCTGGCGAGATCCAGGACGGTAACGGTATCTAGCGAATATGCGCAGGACGGCTGGGGCAAAGAAAAAGCCGTGGACGGGCTGACGGTTGGCCAAGCGGGCTCGTTGGGTTTTACAACGCTTCCAACCTCGAATGCTGCCGGAACGGGTTCCATTATGGTCGATCTGGGCTCGTTGTTTACCGTCGACCAAGTGGTATTGTGGCCGCGCAACGATTCGGGTCTGAACAAGGGAGTTGGTTTCCCGGTCGACTTTGCGATCAGCGTATCCACGGATAAAGTGAACTGGACAACGGTTCATGACAAACAGAGCTTTACGAACCCCGCCAGCGGATCGGCGCAAAAATTCGATGTAGGTCCGTTGCAGGATGTTCGTTATGTGAAGGTCGAAGGAAACAAGCTGCACCAGGACAATAACGGAAGCTATGCGATGCAGTTTGCCGAGATCGAAGTGTTCGGGCAAGCGCCGGCGAGTCAAGACGGCGATTACGATCCCGTATTCCGGTACCTGAATTATCGCGAGGACTTTGAAATGTCGGAGCTCGGAGATAAATGGGCTGTAGAAGAGTCTGCCGAAAGCTCGATCGTGAACGATGGTTATCGTTTGAAGAACGGAATGGCCTACTATTCGGGCCGTACGTTCGATGATTTTAAATATACGACCGAAGTGACGATCGATAGCGGAAGCGATACAAGCTTGATTTTCCGCGCGCAAGATGCCAACAACTTCTATCAGACGAATGTGAGCACGGACGGCTGGAACAATGGCCAGATCCGGTTATACAAAAACGTTAATGGCGACTACACTCCAATTGGCGAGCCAGTAGCCTTTACGGCGCAAGCCGGCGTCAAGATGAATATGACGCTGGTGGCGGATGGAGATCTGCTGCGGTTCTCGGTCGACGATGGCGATGGGCCATTAACGGTTACGGCTAAAGACGCGACGTTCTCCAGCGGCTATGTCGGCATCAAAGCCTTTAACTCCGTCATTATGGCGGAATACGTAAAGGTGTACGAGAAACAAGCCTTGCCGGATCGGGACAAAGAGAATATTCAAATCGGCGTGTTCTGGCCGCCAACCAAAGATTATGTCAATGAAGAGCAATACGATTACTTGCAGCAAGCTCATGTGGATTTGATCCTTAATGTCAATTCGGGCGACTTGCAGGAGATCGAAACGAACAAAAAAATGCTTCGTCTGGCTGCGGAAAGAGATATGAGGGTGCAGGTATCCGACTCTCGCTTCGTGCCATCGACTGCCGGATTTACGGATAAGCTCGTACAGGAAATTGTACGAGACTATGACGGCAGACCGGGCTTGTACGGCTATTATGTCAAAGATGAGCCAACGGATGCGGAAATGACGGATTTTGCGGCCGTCTATCAGAAATTCCTGAAATACGATCCCGATGCCGTACCTTATGTGAGCTTGGCCGGCGGGGCAAATGCAAACCTCTGGGTTAGCACGGTAGGCGCGGATCAACTTAAGTATTTAAATTATGCGGATTATCCTTTTTATGGACCTTCCGGCTACAGAGCGGTATATTTCCCTGTGCTGGACAATTTCCGCAAGGTAGGCGAGGCAAACGACGTGCCGGTATCCCGGTTCCTGCAATCGATCGGGTGGAACGTCGGGCAGCCGAACGAATATCGCAAGCCGACCGAAAACGACATGCGTCTGGATGCTTTCGCGACGCTTGCTTACGACTACAAGGCGATGCATTGGTTTACCTGGTGGACGCCTACGGGTCGCAGCGAAAGCTTTTTCGAAGCCATCATCGATGCAGAGGGCAAGAAAACGACGGCATATGAGTGGATCCAGAAGATCAATGCCGAAGTGAAGGCTATCGGCCGGACGCTGATCAATCTGAAGGCCAAAGAAATTTATCACAATGGCACCATTCCGGCGAATGCAAGCAAGATTCCGGCGGACTTTATCTGGAAGCCGACCAAGGCGACGGACGATGTGCTTCTCACGTTGTTCGCGGATGAGCGCAACGGCAGATCGTATATGATGGTCGTCAACAAGTCGCTAACGAATAGCGGCAGCTTTACCTTTGATATTCATGCGGATGTTTCGAACGTGCTGGAGGTATCCAAACAAAGCGGTCTGGAGGTAGCTGCCAATTATGATGCCGCAGCCGGACAATTGACGACTGAGCTGCTGCCGGGCGAAGGAAGGTTATTCGCTTTCCCGGCCGATTACAAGATGTACACGCCGTTTTTCGTCGAGCTGGAGGAAGCGGGAGCGAACGGTGAGCTTATCCGGGCAAACTGGAAATCACCGGAAGACCCTGCCGGCAACGGCGTGGATTCTTACCGCGTCGTCATCGCGCAGGACAAGGAGCTTAAGCATGTCGTGCACGAAGAAGTAATTACGGGCATGGATTATGTTTTACCAAAAGAGACATTTAAACATTACCACTTGCAAGTGCTGGCGAAATTGCCGAACGGACGAGAACTGGCCAGCCAGAGCGGCATTTTGCCTGTTGTGGCGCGCGAGTCCAAAAACCGCGTCTATACGGAGGATTTTGCGGACGGCACGACAACAGGCTGGAACAATCCCGAAGGCGCGATGAGCTTGGAAAATGGCGAGCTTAAGCTGGCTGCTCCATCCGGCAACGGCATTGCGTATTACAACGAAACGCTGACGGATTTTATCTATGAAGGTACCGCAACGATCAAAAGCGGTTCGGACACCAGCATGCTGTTCCGAATGCAAGATGCGAACAATTTCTATCAAACGAATATTAGTACGCACCATACGGCGGCCATGATCAGCCTGTACAAAAATGTAAACGGAAATTTCGTGAAGATCGGTACGGAGCTGCCCTATCAGGTGACGATGAATCAGGCCGTCAAACAAACCTTGATCGTGAAGGGTAATCAAATTTCGTTTTCCCTTGATGACGGCAAACAAGTACGTACGGTTACGGCTACGGACAATACGTTCAGCCAAGGCCGCGTCGGCGTAAGGGTATTCCACTCAACCGCCACATTCGATAACATTACGATCGATGTCATGCCGAAGGGCGAAGCGGAAGCGCAATTGGCCGCCAATGCCTTGGTACTCACGGCGATTGATGCTGTGAAGGGTGATCTGATTTTGCCGACAACGGGATTGCATGATTCCGGGATCGGTTGGGCGAGCTCTAACCCGGCTATTGTCGGACATGACGGTAAGCTGATCAGCAGACCAAGCAGCGAAGAAGGCGATGCAACGATCGTATTGACCGCGACGGTGACCAAGGAAGAGGGCAGCACGAGCAAGTCCTTTGCCGTGACTGTCAAGGCGGAAGAGGACGTGCCGACGAATCCGGATGAGCAGGCGGTTGCCGAAGCTCTGGCGGCGTTGACGCTGGGAGACACAAGTGCGGTGAGGGCGAGTCTGAGTCTGCCGACAAGCGGTCTGCATGATACGCAAATCACATGGGAAAGCTCGAATCCGGCGGTGCTGTCCGGTGACGGAAGCTTGCTGCAGCGTCCGGCCGTCGGAGAAGACGACATTACGCTGACGCTGACCGCAACGGTCGCCAAAGGAACGGAAAGCGGAACGAAGACGTTCCAGGTGACGGTCAAAGCGGAAGAAGCTGTACCGGTAGATCCCGACGAGCAGGCAGTAGTCGAAGCTCTGGCGGCGTTGACGCTGGGAGACACAAGTGCGGTTACATCCAGCTTGAGCTTGCCAACAAGCGGTCTGCAAGACACGCAAATTACATGGGAAAGCTCGAATCCGGCGTATATGACGGCTAACGGAAGCTTGCTGCAACGTCCTGTCGTCGGCGCAGCGGATCTCACGTTAACGTTGACCGCGACGGTCACTAAAGGAACGGAAAGCGGAACGAAGACGTTCCAGGTGACGGTCAAAGCGGAAGAAGCTGTACCGGTAGATCCCGACGAGCAGGCAGTAGTCGAAGCTCTGGCGGCGTTGACGCTGGGAGACACAAGTGCGGTTACATCCAGCTTGAGCTTGCCAACAAGCGGTCTGCAAGACACGCAAATTACATGGGAAAGCTCGAATCCGGCGTATATGACGGCTAACGGAAGCTTGCTGCAACGTCCTGTCGTCGGCACAGTGGATCTCACGTTAACGTTGACCGCGACGGTCACCAAAGGAACGGAAAGCGGAACGAAGACGTTCCAGGTGACGATTAAAGCGCAAACGTCAAGCGGAGGTCCAGGCGACGGTTCGGGCAATGTATGGATTAATCCCGATATCGCGTTTGTAAAACAAGCCAAAGATGCATTGGACCTGGGTAGTACTTCTTCCGTTATATCGGATCTGAATTTGCCGACAGCCGGTCTCAACGGAACGACAATTGCCTGGAAGAGCTCCAATACCGACTATATTGGAGATAACGGACGGTTGGTTGCGAGGCCTGCAGCCGGCGAGGCAGACGTGACGGTCAGTATGACCGCAACGATCAGCATAGGCATCGTCAAGGAGACCAAAACGTTTACCATCATCGTCAAAGCGGAAGAGCCATTGCCGGACGATGATGGGGAAGAGGAGCAGCCGCCACTCCCGTCCAACTTGTCGGATATTGCGGGACACTGGGCAGAGGATTTGGTAAAGAAAGCTGTCGCGAAAGGAATCGTGTTGGGCTTCGAGGATGACACGTTCAGACCCAATGCCATTGTCACGCGCGCAGAATTGGCGGTTATGTTTAGCAGAGCGTTGAATTTGAACGTAACAGAGTCAGGCGAAGGAACCATATTCGCAGACGACGCGAAAATTCCTCAATGGGCTCGCGGATCTATTCGGGCATTAGTGAAGTTGGGATTGCTTCAAGGTTATTCCGATGGACGATTCGGGGCCGAGGACGGAGCCAGTCGCGTTCAGGTCGCGAACTTGATTGTTCGTGCTTTGCAGCTCAAAGTTGATCCGAATGCACAACCGAAATTCGCGGACGCCGATCAGATTCCGGAATGGGGCAGAGCGCATGTCGCTGTCGGCGTCCAGGCAGGATTGTTCCAGGGCAAAGGGAACAACACATTCGATCCTTTGGCGCAAACCACAAGAGCGGAAGCCGTCAAATTCATAATGACGATGCTTGAGCATTCCGGAAAGGACACAGAGGTTGAATAAGTAGGAACTAAGGGATACCATCTGTTCACGAGTTCGTGGCAGGGGGTATCCCTTTTTCACATGCCCATCGGCTATAATGAACAAGAAGTAGATGTTTCTTTTTGGAATGAGGGAGATCATGAGAACGATATTGGTGGCAGATGATGACCTGCACATACTAGAGCTTGTGCGGCTGCATTTAGTCTCGTGGCGCTATCAGGTTCGGACTGCGATTTCGGGAGATGCGGCTTTGGCACTGATGGATGATAAAGTGGATTTGGCTATCGTAGATGTGATGATGCCGGGGCTGGACGGACTGGCTCTAACCGACAAGCTGAAAAAAGAGTGGGACTTGCCGGTGCTCATGTTGACGGCCAGGGGCGAGCTGGAGGATAAACGCGAAGGGTACATGGCTGGGGTCGACGATTATTTGGTCAAACCCTTTGAGCCCGAAGAACTTCTCTTTCGCATACAGGCTATTTTAAGGAGATACGACAAGCCGACGGATCCGACGATTGCATTAGGGGATTTGGAGATACGCCGGCAGACGCTCCAGGTGGTTCAAGGACAAAAGAAGCTGCTGCTTCCTCTCAAGGAGTTCGAGCTGCTGGCTATTCTCGCATCGAGGCCTGGACAAGTGTTCGAACGGGAATATTTGATGGAGCAGGTGTGGGGCCTGGAATACGAAAGCGATCATACGCTCAATACCCATATGAACCGGGTTCGGGAGCGGCTCGCTTCGCTGGGCTCATGCGTACGCATCCATACGGTTCGCGGCGTTGGATATCGAATAGAGGTATCGCCATGAAAGTGCAGTCGTCTCTGTATGTCAAATATCTCATTGTTGCGCTATGTATCATGCTCCTCAGCGCTGTGCTCGCTTTTCTAGCAACGAATATGTATTATCATCAAGTGCTTAAGGAGCAGAACGACGCCAAAAATACGGTGATCGCGAGCCGTTTGGCAGCTTACATTTCCGAGCATGCGGAGCTTGATTTGCAGGAACACTTCGCGATGCTTGGCGAAATCGGGTACCAGTTTTATGTGGTGAACGAAAATGGAACTTCCGGTTACTATGGCGGAGAATACCGGCTAAAGGAGCTTGACAACTCGATTATTGAAGATGTCATTGCCGGGGACATCTACCATGGTATGCGCGACTTTCCGAAACAGCTGTTTGTGACCGGTTTTTTTGCCAATGACATTCGGAATTCGATCGGCGTTCCATTCGTGCACGAAGGGCAGCGTTATGCGATGTTCGTTCGTCCGGATATTCGGCTGCTGTTCAGCGAGGTTCATACCATCATGGGCGGGATGGCGCTTCTGATGCTTGTGATTAGCTTGCTGGCCATCATCGTCTCGGCTTGGTACCTGGTTCATCCGATCAAAGCGCTGACGGCGGCCACGAAACAAATAGCCGCGGAAAATTTCGAGATCAGCTTGCAGGCAAGCCGTTCGGACGAGCTTGGCACGCTGGCAGCCAGCTTTAACCGGATGGCCAAGCAGCTCCTTGCCAACGAAGAGGAGCGGAAAAGCTTTATTCGCAATGTGTCGCATGATTTCCAGTCCCCGCTGCTCAATATTGGCGGATATGCCGCCCTCTTAAAGCAAGCGGAGCTTGACGTAGAGCCCCGTCTGCAATATGCGTCGGTGATCGAAAGCGAGGCCATGCGGCTATCGAATTTAACGAAGCAGCTATTAGTGTTGACCTCTCTGGATCAGCGAAACAAGGCCATTGCCATGCAAACCTATCCCTTGCATGAACAAATCGAACGAACCGTTATGAAATACCGCTGGCTTCTCGAGAAAGAAGGAATCTCGATCAGCCTGGACGCAGGTCCTCTTTTGCTGACAGGCAATGAGGCTTTATTGGACAATGTATGGGAAAACCTGCTGACGAATGCGATCAAATACAATAAACCCGGGGGAGAGATTCGAATCCGGACAGAATCGGGGGAGGATCATGTGAACGTGATCTTCGAGGATACCGGCATAGGAATAGCCGAAAATGATTTGCCGCACGTATTTGAGCGGTTTTACCGCGCGGATGCCTCTCGGTCGACGAAGGGGACGGGTCTCGGTCTGGCCATCGTCAAGGAAACGATCACCCTGCATCAAGGCGACATCCGAATCTCGAGTGAAACGGGCGAAGGCACATGCATCACGGTAACGTTGCCTCTTAGGCCAACAGCAGTTTAGATACAGTTTAGAATCGGCTTTTATACTACCTCTATACAAATAAAAAGTATGGAGGTTTTTTTTATGGAGAAAATATGGAGCTTGCGTCTTATACGGCTGGCAGCAGTCTTTGGTCTGATCGGCGCGATTCTTGGGGCCGATATGGCGGGGAGCGGAAATTATCAGCTGCGCGCCGTTCATGCGCACATTCTTGTAGTAGGCTGGCTGTCGGTGTTCGTCTGGGGGTTGTTTTATCAAGTTTTTAAGGTGAAGGCGAAGAAGCTGGTATCCTTGCATGGGTGGCTGTCCGTCATCGGATCGATCGGCTTGTCGGTCGGCATGCTGTTCTACAACGTCAATCCTTTTAATATGAACGAAACGATCACGCTTATTACGTTTATTGTCGGCGGTACGGTGTTATTGTTTAGTTTTATTCTGTTCATAGCGGTCACCTTCTCGATACAGAAGGAGGACTAAAACATGCGTTGGTGGAGTACGAACCGGGTATGGCTGTTGATCGTGATGGCTTGGCTGCTGCTAGCCGGTCTATTGTCTGTCGTGGCGGATTCCTCCAAGGAGCAAACCTCTCCGGTTACGAACCATGGATTGCCGGAGCATAGCCAATCCGCTCAGGCCCAGAAGCTGGTCGATCGGTATTTTCCGTCGGATGAGGGAATCCCATTGTTTGTTGTATTGTCCAGGGACACAGCATTTACGGAACAAGAGATTATGGATTATTCGGTCTTCTTAGAAAAAGTTCTGGAGTCGCGGGAATTGAAGGCCATACATGTTGCCGAGTTGCCCTCAAGCGCGCGTCAATCGTTCGTAGCGGAGGACGCCAAAACGTTTTTTGTGCCCGGCTTTTTGACAGCCGATCTGGAAAACGACGCCGTGATGGAGCTTCTTGATGTCATGAAAGAGGAGACGTTGGCGGGGCTTCCCTCCGACGTGCAGCTCGATTACACGGGTCCGGCCGGAATCATGGCGGATACCACCAGGGTTTTCTCAAGCGCGGATGTAGTATTGATCTTATCTACCGTTGCGATTATTTTTTTGATCCTCATCGTTATCTATCGTTCCTTATTGCTCGCTATTCTTCCGCTAATCGGAGCAGGCATCGCGTATGCAGTCGTAGATCGTCTGCTCGGCTTGATGGGACAGTTAGACATATTTGTAATCGAGAAACAAGCCTTGTCCATTATGATGGTTCTGCTGTTCGCGGTTATTACGGATTATTCGTTGTTATTATTCTCGCGGTTCAAAGAAAATCTGCTGGAAGGTTTTTCTGTCCAGGATGCGATGAAGCTGGCTGTCAGAAACGTGACGGAGCCGATTTTGTTCAGCGGCGGCACCGTGCTTATGAGCATGTTGACGTTATTTTTTGCGAGCTTCGAATCGTATCGTAATTTCGCTCCCGTCTTTGCCGTGGCGGTTGCGGTGATGATTGCTGCGGGGCTGACCTTAATGCCGGCTTTGTTTGCGCTGGCAGGCACCAAGGCCTTCTGGCCTTTCCGAATCGACAAACATCGTGTGAAACCAGTTGAGCAGACCTATTGGGGCCGATTCAGCCTCTTCGTAACAACAAATCCGAAGAAATCGCTCGCGGCGGTTATGCTCGTGCTCGCGATCGGCATTGCTATGATATCGCCCATAAAATATACGTTTAATCTGTTGGACTCATTCCCGCAAGAGATGTCTTCCGTCAAAGGATATCAAAAATTGAGCGATGCGTTTTCGTCTGGCGATGTGTCGCCCAGCACGATCATCGTGGAGAGCTCCGAGAACCTTTCGGCAGAGCAGATTCGCCGGCTGGCGGAAGTCTTGAAAGAAAGGGAAGGCGTTGCTTCCGTTCATACCACGCAGCTATCGGATCAATCGGAAAAGGTGGCCAAGCTTACCCTTGTGCCTGTTCATAATCCATTTACCGACAAAGCGTTTTTGACGACCGATACCATTCTGGCCGATCAAAGGTCGCTGCTTCAGGATAGCGGCATCGAGGACGCGAAGTTATGGATTGCAGGAGACACGGCTGTCAACTCGGATATAAAAGCGGTTAACGCATTCGACGAACAAATCGTTATGATCATAGTCGCTTTGCTTATTCTGTTTATGCTGCTGCTGCAAACACGATCCTGGATCATGCCGATCTATATGTTGGTTACCATTCTTTTATCCTATAGCGCCGCGCTGGGAATAACCGTTTTCGTATTCCAGAATATGCTCGGATATGAGGGGCTAAGCTACCGCATTCCATTATATACGTTTTTATTTATCGTGGCGCTCGGCGTCGATTATTCGATCATGCTGGTCGCACGGATCCGCGAGGAGCAAAAGACGCGTTCCTATACAGAGGCGGTAAGAATGGGACTCGCGAAAACCGGCGGCGTTATTTCCTCCGCTGGATTTATTTTGGCGGCAACGTTTACCGTATTAATGACGCAGCCGGTCGTGGAATTGCGGGCCTTCGGATTTGCGGTAGCGGTAGGCGTATTGCTTGATACCTTTCTTGTTCGGCCAATCGCCTTACCGGCGTTGATGATGTTAATACGTCGACGAGAAAAACGCCTTTAGATAAATAGGGTTTGCTACACTCAAGAGATGATTCCTGGTACGAAACAGGGGTCATCTTTTTTTAGTCTCCCGAAGATTACGTCAGCGCAGATCAAAAAAGTATAATAAAAAGTAAAATGATTACAACATTTAAAGGGGAAGCGGACTTGTTACAATGAGATCAGGGGCCGATATGCCCATTCGTCGCGGAACTGCTTCATTAATCGCCCGAAGGAAGCTATTTTACAATAAGGGAAGTGAATATTATGAGCATTCGGCGCAATCTGCTCTCGATCGGTTTGTACCCAAAGATCGTCTTGATTTTTATGGCGGCCATCATCCCGATTCTGTTTATCGGCTCACTCATTGTCATCAAAGGGGAAGCGGCGATCCGGCGGGAAATAACCAATTCGTTGTCATCCAGAGTCCACTTTTATGTGAATGAGCTGAATTCGGCGTTGGAGCATATCATCAGCCTGAAGCGGGAATATGTGTTTGATCCGGATATTCAGAGGTTCAGCACCATGTCGCCGATCATGACCGATTACGAACGGCGGTTGGAAGTGCTCTTGATGCAAAAAAAGATGAAGACGCTGAAGTCGTCCAGTCCCTACATTCACGATGTGGGATTATTTATGGTTTCCGAGCACAAAATTATTTATCCAAATCGAATAACGTATAGCATCGATGAAGAAAAGGCTTCCGTCCATCGGCTTCTGAACCGCAGCTCGTTGCCGATTTTCGTTTGGCAAAACCAATTGATGTTGGCGGAACGTTTCCCTACCGGGACTTACGAAAATAGTTTGCCTGCTTATTGGATCGAGATTTCGCTGAATCGGGGAAAGATTCAGTCCATACTTTCGCAAATGCTGACGGAAAGCGGCGGAAACGCCATATTATCCGATTTGGAAGGAAGTTGGCTTATTTCCGGGGATGACAGCAATGATCCGCTGCAACGTCAGATGGCCCAGCTTAATCAATCGTATGCCGAGGTATCCGGACAGCAGGTAATGACTGCTGCTGACAATCGCCAATATATGGCGGCATTTGAACGATTGCCGGAGCTTGGTATCGCATTGACGCTTTATATGCCCGAGGAAGTGGTTCTGAAACCGTTGGCGGGTTACCAAATGTGGTTTCGCATTCTCATTGCGACGGCCATCGTCATTATTCTGCTTTATGCCTATTGGATCTATCTATTTTTGCAACGGCCGCTGCAAAGACTTGTCAGGGCATTTCGCAAAGTGAGCGAAGGATCGTTTGATGTGCAGCTGCAATCAAAAAGCCGGGATGAGATCGATTATTTCTACGAGCAGTTCAATCAAATGGTGGGTACGATTCAATCGCTCATCCATGATGTATACGAGCAAGATATCCGTTCGCAGAGAGCCGAGCTAAAACATCTTCAGGCTCAAATCAATCCCCACTTTTTATATAACGCTTATTACCGGCTGCACCGGATGGCTCAAGACGAGGATACGGTTAATATCAAGCCGTATACTCGACTGCTCGGCGATTATTTGAAGTACATTACTCGCAATGCCCAAGAGGAGGCGATTCTCCGGATGGAAGTCGACCATGCCAGAACATACGCCGATATTTTAAAGATGAGGTTTGGCAACAAGCTTACGATCCACTGGGAGGAGCTGCCTGCCGAATGGGAGAACCGTCTCGTTCCAAGACTCATTGTGCAACCCATTGTCGAGAACGCGTTTATTCATGGAGTGGAAGAATTGGATGAGGGTGGAGTACTGAAGTTTTCCGTAGTTGCGTCCCCGCACATGATTTCGCTTATCATCGAGGATAACGGCGATCGGTTGACCGATGAACGGCTGGATGAGCTAAATCGGCCAGAGAATTCGTTGTCGGACGATATCGAGACGACCGGTATGCTCAACGTGCACAGACGCCTTATCCTGAAATTCGGACCGTCATACGGTTTGCGCATTTCCCGCAGCGAGCTTGGGGGTATGCGCGTAGAAATCAATCTGCCTGCCGCGGAGGAGGAAGAACATGAATCGATTGCTGATCGTCGATAATGAGGATTATGTGGTAAATGGTTTAATCGAGGTGATCTCTCAGCTGTCCCATCTCGAATTGGAGGTCATTGGCGCCTATTCGGCGAGAGAAGCGCTGGATTGGCTTAAGAGGACCAAAATCGATATCGTCGTATCCGACATTCGAATGCCCGGCATGGACGGGATTACGCTTCAACAGGAAATCATGAGGTACTGGCCGAAATGCAAAGTGATTTTTTTATCCGGCTTCAACGACTTCGATTACGTGCAGAACGCGATTAGAGGAGGGGCGCTGGATTACGTACTAAAGACGGACGGCGACGAACGTCTGATCGAAGCGGTTGAAAAGGCTGTCGCCAAGCTTCGGGACGAAATCGAAATCGAATCCTTGATCGTCAAATCGAAAAATCAAATGAGAATGGCGTTTGAAACGCTGCAGCAGGACTTTATTCGCCAGCTTCTTCAGGGGGAGCGCCTGGAGGAGCGGGAGCTCTCCAAACAGTTCGCCGACTTGCACATTCCGCTGCAACCTTCGATGCCCGTGCTTGCGATAATCGGACGCGTGGACGAATGGATGGAAAATGTGTCCCATTATGACCGTTATCTGCTCCTGTATTCCATTCGAAACATTGCAGGAGAATATCTGGACACTATGGTCACGCAAATATCGCTCCCGGTGGACAGGTTCAATATCGTATGGATGATTCAGCCCAAAAGTCTTCAACCCAGCAGCTCGCTCCGGGTGCAGGAAGATACGTGGAGCATGATCATCCGGTTCGTGCAAGGAACGTTCGAAATGATTCAGGCGGCATGCAAGGATCTGATCAAGCTCGACCTGTCGGTATTGATTGCCGATACGCCTGTGGGCTGGGCCGAGGTCGGCAGCAAATTCGCTTTGCTCCGAAGCAACCTGGCGCGGGGGCTCGGTTCGGGAAGAAAAGTGCTGATGATCGATCAACAGTTTGCTGGCAACGGCACATCAGAGAGTCCCTTGCCCATGGATGCGGCTTCTTTAATCGGCAATCTCGCCTCGATGCTCGAAAACAATCGTCGGGAGTTGTTTTTCGATCTGTTGGACGAGCTGCTGTTGCAACGGGATTCGGAAAGTCAGGAGAAACATTATTTTATGGCCGTTTCGGTTATTTTGTCTTTTCATACGAAGGAATTGAAGCTTTGCGGCTCTGATGAGCGATGGGACATCGGCCGTCTTATTTTTCCCGACTTGATGACGGCGCCTCATGACGCCGCCGATTATTTGCGCAAATGCGCGGAATCGATATTCGACTTCAGGGAGCGTTCCCGCGGCGAAAGCGAAAACGAACTGATGATGAAAGTGAAAACGTATATTGCCGATCATCTGACGAATGACCTGTCCCTGACGATTATAGCGGAGACTGTCAGCCACAATTCGTCTTATTTGTCCCGTCTGTTCAAACAGAACAACGGTGTGGGCATTGCCGAATATATTACGGATTGCCGGATTCGGCTAGCCAAGGAATTGTTGGAGGACCCCGGCAACCGCATCCAGGATATCCCCGCGGCGATAGGCTTTACTTCCGTCCAATACTTCTACCGCGTGTTTAAGAAAGTAACGGGGAAGACGCCGCAGGAGTGGAGAGAAGCGAGCGTTTAGCCGGATCTCGAAAAAGTGCAAACAAAAAGATGCAACGGAAAGTAAAATCATTGGAATAGAGCTGCACTCGCGGGCGTTGTTATAATCGGTTTGCGCAATGAAATCGTTTGTCAAATCCAATCGAGGGGGTAAACAAATGTTCGGTAAAAAAGGATGGATGCCATTGCTGGCCGTAGTGCTCGCGTCGAGCTTGTTAAGCGCTTGCAGCGACAACAATGGCGGCAATGAAGGCAAGAAGCCGGTTGTGACAGGCGGTAATGAAAGTCCGACCGGGGAGCAGGGAGACGGCAATCCGTTCGGCAAGTTCGATCCGCCGCTTACGGTAAAGTCCGTGCTTAGCACGGAAGGATGGGCGACATTCCCGGAAGGGGAAACGTGGGACAACGATAATCGCTGGACGAAGCTGTACCGGGAAGCGCTAGGGATCAATCTGAAGTGGGATTGGATGGTGGATTCCACGCAATACGAGAACAAGATGAATGTATCGATCGCCTCGGGCGACATTCCGGATATTATGCGCGTGACCAAGAAACAGCTGACTCAGCTCGTGGAAGCGGATATGGTGGAAGATTTGACGGGAGTGTTCGATCAATATGCCATGCCTTATCTAAAGGAGCAAGTTCAGGATGCGCTGGCGTCCGCGCAGAAGATGGCGACCTATGACGGCAAGCTGATGGCGATTCCGCATTACGGCGGCGATCCGCGCGATTCGCTGGTCACTTTGTACATCCGCGCCGATTGGCTCAAGAAGCTGAACTTGAAGGAGCCAACAACGATCGACGAGTTGGTTCAGGTAGCGGAAGCTTTCGTAAAGCAGGATCCCGACGAGAACGGAAAGGCGGATACGCTTGGTCTCGGCATTTTGAGCGCTACGATGGGCGGAGGTGCGATGGGCGGTTTTCTGAACGGCTATCATGCGTATCCCGACATTTGGATCGAGAACGGAAATGAAGGTTTGATTTACGGCAGTACGACGCCGGAGATGAAGTCGGCGCTCGGCAAACTGCAGCAAATGTACAAGGACGGGTTGATCGATCGGGAATTCGGTACAAAAGATTACAATCGGTTAAAAGAGGATGTCGTATCCGGCAAGCTCGGCATGTTCTACGGCACGATATCGGAATCGGCGCTGATTGCAGCCGACTTGATCAAAAACGATCCCGACGCGTCATGGAAGGCGCTTCCACTCCCTTCCGTTGACGGCAATCCGGCCAAACCAAACGTAGGCGTAACCGTAGGCGGCTTCTATGTCGTAAAAAAAGGTTTCTCTAATCCGGAAGCGGCAGTAAAGATGATGAATCTGTTCCTTCAAAAGGTGTATGGCGAAGACAAGGAAGGAACCAACAACGACTTGCAAGTATATGCCTGGGCGGAAAACGCCAAATACGCGATGCATGTGCTGTCGCCTGTTCAAGGCTACATCAAGGACTACAACTATAATTTGGTGCGCGACGCTTTGGCGGCGGGAGATCCTTCCGGACTAAACGAGGCGCTTAAGAAAACGTATGATGTGGTCTCGGGAACCGATGGAAGCGATCCTGATACATGGCAGCAATGGTGGATCCATCAACCGGAAGTGAGCCCGTTCGAGATTCGCGTCAAGTACCAGGAGCAGCCGGACGGAGTCGTCATTGACAAATATTTTGGCGGCGCGACCAAAACGATGGAAGAGAAGATGTCGACACTGCTCACGATGCAGAATGAAACATTCGTCAAAATCATAATGGGCGCGGCTCCGATCGACGAGTTCGACAACTATGTGTCCAATTGGAAAAAGCTTGGCGGGGATCAAATTACGCAAGAAGTCAATGAATGGTACGAGGCGAATCGCTAAGGAAGGCTGATGCCGGAAGCGGGGAACGGACGTATACGCGTTCGATCCCTTGCGGCGGCGGGAGGTGAAGGCAACCATGTTCAAACAAAAATGGAGACAGGAACGCTCCAACCATATCATGCTGCTTCCGGGAGTGGTGTTTCTCTTCTTGTTCAGCTATGTTCCAATGTTTGGCATTATCATATCCTTCCAGAAGTATTATCCGACAAAAGGGTTCCTCGACTCCGAATGGGTCGGATTGGAAAACTTTCAGTACATCTTCGACTTGCCCGATTTTAGCCGGGTGCTGTGGAATACCGTTTTTATAGCGACGATGAAAATCATTTTGCATCTAATTGTTCCGATTGTAACGGCTCTGCTGTTAAACGAAATTCGCAGCGCTTTGTTTAAACGTTCGGTGCAGACGCTCATTTATTTGCCCTATTTTCTGTCGTGGGTCATTCTTGCTGGCATTTTAATGGATATTTTATCCTTAAAAGGGATTGTTAATCAAATGATTGAGGCGCTCGGCATGCAGTCCGTCTTTTTCCTCGGCGACAATAACTGGTTCCCGTGGACGCTGATTATATCCGATACGTGGAAGCAGTTCGGGTTCGATACGATCATTTATTTAGCCGCTCTCACGGGCATCAATCCGACGCTGTATGAGGCAGCAGTCATCGACGGGGCGAACCGATGGAAGCAGACGCTTCATATTACGCTTCCCGGCATGGCTCCAATCATCGTGCTGATGATGACGTTAAGTCTCGGCAACGTGCTGAACGCCGGCTTCGATCAAGTGTTTAATCTGTACAGCGCTCCGGTGCTTGAGAGCGGGGATATTCTCGATACGATGATCTATCGGATCGGGCTTCAAGACTATCAATTCAGCGTGTCCGCCGCGCTGGGATTATTTAAATCACTCGTTTCCTTTGTTCTTGTGTCCGTATCGTACGGACTGGCGTATCGATTCGCCAACTACAGAATTTTCTGATTGGGGTTGCTGTCGGATGATAACGAGAACGTCCTGGAGCAGAAGAAGCTTCAATCTGGTCAATTACGCTATTTTGATCTTGTTGTCTGCGCTTTGTTTTCTGCCTATCGTGCATGTGTTGGCGCTGTCTCTTAGTTCCAAAATCCAGGTGACGGCAGGCAATGTATTATTCTGGCCGCGCGAGTTTACTTGGGCTTCTTACGAATATGTCGCCTCTCAAGGGCAATTTTTTCGGTCAATGGGCATTACGCTGCAGCGGGTCGTGCTGGGCACCGTTATTAATCTCGCCTTGACGCTGCTGTGCGCGTACCCTCTATCGAAGGAACGCGGGGATTTCCGATTGCGATCGGTATACGTCTGGTATTTCGTGATCACGATCCTGTTCGGAGGAGGGCTGATTCCCTGGTATTTAACGATCAAAAATCTTGATTTGCTTAATTCGATCTGGGCGCTCGTGCTTCCTGGCGCTGTGCCGGTGTTCAATATCATTCTGCTGCTTAATTTCTTTCGCCGCCTGCCGAAGGAGATGAACGAGTCGGCGCGAATCGACGGCGCGGGCGACTGGCGGATTCTGCTTAGCATTTACATCCCCTTGTCAACGCCTGCGCTAGCGACGATTACGCTGTTTACGGTCGTTGGACATTGGAACTCGTGGTTTGACGGCCTGCTGCTGATGAATAGTCCGGACCGTTATCCGTTGTCCAGCTACTTGCAGACGGTCATTACGATGCCGGACCTGTCCAAGTTCACCGATCCGGAGATGGCGCGGGTATACAATCTAATATCCGATCGAACGACACGTGCCGCGCAGGTATTCGTCGGCATGCTGCCGATTTTGCTCGTGTACCCGTTTTTGCAGCGTTACTTTATCCATGGCATTGTACTTGGCAGCGTTAAGGAATAATCCTTTACTTCTACTGGAGGTTAGATTGGATGAGAACTTGGAAGAAGCTATTGGCCTTCTGCTTGGCTCTGATTCTGCTCCTGTCGGTCAACGCGGGAACCCGTACGACTGCGGTACATGCATTGGACGCGTCTGTGTCTCCTACTTCGAATATGAGAACGGTCGGACAGTTTGCTCCATATACGGTCATTGACGATTTCGAGTCGGACGAATCGCTGGCGAACTGGCAAGCGGGGGACAACGTGTCCGAAGCCAGCCTGGCCGCTCAAGCGTGGAATGTGTTTTTTCCTTACGAGGGCAGCCGATTTCTGGCATTGAAAAGCGAACCGAACTTGCAGAACAATGTTTGGAGAACGGCTAGCCGAACGTTCGACCAACCGCTTGATCTTTCGAATTCACGCTACCTGATGATGGCTTACAATCATTTTGGCTATTTGCCGAATGATGAACCTTATTACGCTCGCCTTGTCGCATACAGCGGCGACACTTCGGTAGAGGGCATCGTAAGGGTCTACAACAACAATTGGAACAAGATCGGCATCGATCTTAGCGGATGGGCCGGACGAAGTGCGATCGATAAGCTGGAGGTCAGCTTTCAGCATGACTTCGATCGCGCCGAACATCCTGATGACCCTTTGCCCTATTGGCCGAATACGGAGTTTTATATCGATTACGTACATGCGGCGAACATGCTCGACTGGCAATTTTCGTATGAAGGGGACACCGAAGGATGGTCGTTTAATGATTCGATTGAGTCTCCATCGGTGTCGGACGGCAGGCTGTCGCTGGGCTTGGCGGGAGGGAATTCCGCGATGACGTCGGCTCCGCTCAAGCTGGACCCGGCCGTTTACAACTTAGTGCGGCTCAAGCTCGGCAACGGCGCCGAAATTGCTTCCGGCCGATTGTATTGGACGACGGAGACAGACCCTGAATTTGACGAAGCCAAGTCGCAGGCGCTGGAGTCCGCGGAAGAGATTGACGGAGAGAACGTCTACTCGGCCAGGCTTATCGGGCATCCGAGGTGGACGGGGCAAGTGACCGGCCTGCGGCTTCAATTGGCGGGAGTCGGATCAGGGACGAATACGATTGCAATAGACGGCATTGACTTCGCCAAGCAGGATCGCCCGATCTACGATTATATCGGGGAGGTATCGGAGATTCGCGTCGATGCAAACGCCGTGACGGTAACCGGAAGGATCGGTGACGATGCGAATATCGGTAATGGCGTTGGCGTTGGCGTTGGCAATACGTCGACAGCCCAATTGCAGCTTTACGAGCTGGCTCCTTACCAGTACGAGCCGGATATTGATGCTCTGACTCCGATATCGACGAGCGCGGTTCCAGGCGGCAACGATACGTTTTCGCTTCATCTGGATCGGTTCGACGGGGACAGGGATCGCTATTACTCCAAATTTCTGGTCGTTGTTCGAGAGGCGGGAGAAGACGGCCCTGTACGCTACGTCGACGCTCCGAAGTCCGTGACCGATATTGCGTTTCCGGCGAAACATTCCTTTGCGTACCCGGACGCGCTATCCAAGAAAGGCCTGAATGTGCAGATGACGGACGATGCCGAGGAGCTCGGCGTCAGCTACGCAACGTTGACCGTCGTCGTAAACGGCCTTATGTATAAGGACGATACGGATCCGAACAATGCGATCGCGTTCGATTCGGAAGGCACGGCCTACCACTTTCATAAGGACGCCGTCGAAGAGCTGGATCGCGAGATAAAGGCGATGTCCGACAACGGCACAATCGTGAACCTGGTTCTTATCCTGTATGACGCGGACGACCCGGACGGATCGACGAATGTGCTGATTCACCCAGATGCCGCACGCGGCCAGGGGACCGTCTATGCATTCAACACTACGAACGCCGAAGGCGTCCGCTACTACAAGGCCGCCATGGAGTTTCTTGCCGATCGATATACGAGAGAGGATCAGCGATATGGTAGAGCGATGGGCTACATCGTGGGCAACGAGGTCGATTCCGCCTGGATCTGGCAGAACATGGGCGACAAGTCCGTCGATCAATTCATGGAGCATTACGAAAGATCCGTTCGGCTCGCCTATCAGGCCGTCCGCAAACATTCCGACAGCGCAAGGGTCTATATCTCGGTCGATAATGCTTGGAACGAACCCTACATGCCCAATCAGCCGACCCGTTTCTACGGGAGCAAAGATGTCGTCGACAAGATGAACGTTCTATCCAAGTTGGGCGGCGATTACCCTTGGCATCTCGCGCATCATCCGTATCCGGAGAACATGCTGGATCCGCGAACGTGGGAAGATCAGGAATATGTGAGCGACAGCTTCGATTCTCCCAAAATTACGTTCAAAAACCTCCAGGTTATCGACCGATACATGGGGCAGGAAACGCTGAAATATGGAAATGAGCGCAGACGGATTATTTTATCCGAACAGGGCTTCCACACGGAAAACGATACGCCGGAAGCACAGCGGCTCCAAGCCGCGGCTTACGTTTATGCTTATTACAAGTCGCGATTCCTGGACGGCATCGACGCTTTCATTATGTTTAATCAGCTCGATATTCCGGCAGCGGGTCTCAATATGGGGTTATGGACAGCGAACACGGAGCTGCCGGGTTTCGTGGCGAAGGACCGCAAATTTATTTACGACGTGTTCAAATATATCGATACGGATCGTTCGCTTGAAGTCGCCGAATTCGCCAAGCCGATCATCGGTATCGAGAACTGGAGCGAGGTTGTTCCAAACTTCGACGCAACCAAGCTTGCCCAGCGCATGCCGCCGCAGCTTGTTCCCGTAGCGATTAACAAGCAAGCGCCGCATATCGTCGGCGGCGATAAGTTCGAAACGGGCATAGACGGATGGGAGTTTGCGGATCATTCTTACGGGGTCAGCAGAACGACCGCAGATGCTTATGGAGGCTCCGGTTCGTTGAAAGTCGACTTCGTGGACCTGGTAAGAATGACCTTTGTAGGACTCGAACGGCTGTGGAAAGGCGCGGAGAAAAAATTTGCCGAACCGATCGACGCAACCGACAAGCCTCACCTCAATCTGGCCGTCAAGCTGACCGAACCTGAGGAGTCTCATACCTATTACGCGAAAGTGAAAGTGTACAGTGGGGATCTTGCGGCAGAAGGTTTAGCAAGAATCGACGCTAGCAAAGGCTGGCATGCATTGTCTCTAGATCTTAAAGGCTGGGAAGGTCTTGATGCGATCGATAGAATCAAGGTTTGGACGCGCAAGACGACCAACGAAAGCTGGAGCGGGTCGCTGTTGATCGACGAGGTTGGCTTTTCGAGCAAAAACACTGCGATCGGCGGGTTGCCCAATATCGATATGGTCGCGACGACTGATCTTGACGAGCTGGCCCCGGGCTCAACCATTACGGTAAAAGTGACTAATTACGATGACAAAAAAATGTCAGGTCAGATTCGAATCGAACCGATCGGCAATCTGTCGTTCCATCCCAAGATACTGAAACTGAACGGATTGAAAACCGGGGAAACCCAGTCGATGACGCTTCAGGTATCCGATTATGATCCGAGCGCGGGCGGCGATGTCGGCATTCGATTCAAATATAGGAGCATAGCGCAGGAAACGATTCTCGTCAGCAACGAATGACATTACAACATTATTGGAGGTATCCGCAATGAGTCATCGCTATTCCGTTATATTATCGAATGTAGGGAGCTGCTCGGACCGATATGTGACCGGGGGATACGCGGAGCCGTTCTCCATCGCCGAGCTGTTCGGGCGCGTCGCCCAGATTCCTCAAGTTACCGGCGTGGAGCTGGTCGGCACATGGCATGTCACGGATAAAAACGTTAAAGAACTGAAAGGGCATCTGGAGGAGCACGGACTTAAGCTAGTATCCATTATTCCCGATCACTTTGGACAGATGAAATGGAAGTACGGCAGCTTCGCGGCCAAAGATCCGGCCATTCGCAACGAAGCGGTCGCCCATACAAAAGAAATGATCGACGCGGCTATCGAGCTGGGAGGCGATCTCATCTCGTTGTGGCCAGGTCAGGACGGCTACGATTATTTGTTTCAGGCGGATTATATGCAAGAGCGCGACTGGTTCGCCGAAGGATTGCGGGAAGTGTGCCGCTATCGACCGGATGTAAGGATAAGTCTGGAATACAAGCCGAAGGAGCCACGAACGCACAGCTACCTGAGCACGGCGGCCATGTCCGTCTTAATGGCCCAGGAGACCGGCACGGACAATATCGGAGTGACGATCGACTTCGGACACGCGCTTAACGCTTACGAGACGCCGGCCGAATCGGTCGCTTTGCTCAAGAGATACGGCAATCGGTTGTTTCATGTGCATATGAACGATAATTTCCGCCACTGGGACGACGATATGATCGTTGGCAGCGTGCATACGATCGAGACGCTGGAATTTTTCTACTGGCTTAAGCGGACGGGATATAACGGCTGGTTGTCCATCGATCAATACCCTTACCGGGAGGATGGGCTTGCGGCGGTGCGGGAAGGGGTTAACGCGATGGAGACTTTCGCCGCCCTTGTCGATTCCATGGACCAAGCCGAAGTCGAAGCGTTGATCAGGAACGGCCGTTCGCCGGAAATTACGGCTTATCTTCGCCGAATGCTGTTATCCGTTCCGAATGCGGCTCGATAAGGAGGATTAACGGCGCATGATTACAATTGATGGATTAACAGTTGATTACGCCGA
>NZ_BDQX01000171.1:43466-46510 GCF_003112455.1 Paenibacillus agaridevorans | reverse complement strand
ATAACTTGCGCCCCGCTTTCGGCTGGCGGCTCGCAGCCGCTCGGCTTGAGGATGGCTCGGATGCGGAACGCGGAATCGAACAATCCGCTTACAGGCTCATCGTTGCAGAAGATTTGGAAGCGCTGGATCGCATCAATGGTTTGATCTGGGACACGGGCACGGTGGAGAGCGGCTTGTCGCAGCATATTACGTACGGCGGTCTGCCGCTGCAAGCCCGTCGAATTTACTATTGGAAAGTCAAAGTATGGAACAAGGCGGGCGAGGACTGCGGGTGGAGCGGGGCAAGCCTGTTCGAGACGGGATATCTGTCCCAAGAGGAATGGACGGCGGACTGGATCGCCGATCCGGAGCGGGTTGCGCCCGAGCCCGAGCCGGATCGTCTGCGCGGCGCCGCAGTGCTGTGGGATCTGGCGGACCAAACGAATCAGGCAGATCAGGCGGATCGGGCAATGCCTGGGGAGTCGGCGAAACGATACTTTCGTCTCAGAGTGACGCTGCCGGAGGAAGAGCCGTTGTCGGCGAAGCTGGAAGTATTTGCGGCAGACGCGCTGCACATCTATGTGGACGGTCAAGACGAAGGGTTGTATTACCCTTACATGCAGTCGGTCACGTTGGACGTCACGGCCCTGCTAGGCCCTGGCCGCCGGATTATAGCCGGCTGCTCGGACGGGGAACGGAAGGGATTTGTCGCCGTTCTCGCCGTCATCTATGCGGACGGACGAACCATAACGTATGGAACGGACGCAGGATGGAAAACGACGGGCATGGAAGAACCGGGCTGGATGCTGCCCGAATACAACGACGGCGCGTGGAGGCCCGCATGTCCGATCGGCGTATTCGGCGAAGGCGACTGGGAGGTCTATAAACGAATTTTGTACCCGGTAAACGTGGGATACGGAATCTGCCCGCAATTCGGCAGGACCTTCCATGTGGCTAAGCAGGTGAAACAAGCTCGCCTCTACGCATCCGCATTAGGTGTTTACCGCGCGGCATTAAACGATCGTCCGGTATCAACGGATGCGCTGGCTCCCGGTTGGACGGATTACCGTATTCGCATACCGTATCAAACGTACGATGTGACTTCATTATTACAAGCGGGAGACAACCGGATCGAAGCCATCGTCGGCCCGGGCTGGTATGCCGGGCATCTCGGCATTTGCGGTCCGTATCATTACGGCCATTCCGTGGCCTTCCGTGCGGAGCTTCATGTCCTATTCGCCGACGGCACGACGGAAATTGTCCGAACGGACCCGAATTGGCGAGTGATGGACAGTCCTGTCGTGTCCTCGGATTTCTATATGGGAGAAACTTGCGATGCGCGTAACGGACTGCTGGAGTCTCCATGGAGAAAAGCCGTCCGATCCGACTATGTGCCAAGCGGCCGCATGGCCGCTAGTGAAGGACCGCCCATACGTCCCATGCTTGAAATCGAGCCGAAATCGGTCAGGCGTGCGGACGAGTCGACCTTTCTCATCGATATGGGCCAAAATATAACCGGATGGATACGCCTTCGGTTAAAAGGAATAGAAGGCGCCCGCATTCGCATTCGCTACGCGGAACGGCTTGGACCGGATGGACGTTTGTACCGGGCTAACCTGAGGACGGCCAAACAAACGGATGTCTATATTTCCAGGGGGGACAGGGAAGAAAGCTATGAACCGTTGTTCACCTATCACGGATTTCAATTTATCGAGATCGAAGGGTATCCGGGCGAACTGGAGTTGTCCGCGATTACAGGCATCGTTGTTCACTCCGAGCTTCGCGACGCGGGCGAACTGACGACATCGCATCCGCTTGTAAATCGATTGATGGACAACATTCGCTGGAGTCAAAGAGGCAACTTCATTGGCATTCCGCTGGATTGTCCGCAGCGGGATGAGCGGCTTGGCTGGATGGGAGACGCTCATATGTTTGCGAGAACGGCGACATTTAACATGAACAGCGCGGCTTTTTACCGCAAGTGGCTGACGGATATTCGGGACGCGCAAGGAGCGGATGGCGCGTTCCCCGATGTCGCCCCGTTCGTAGAGCATTTCGGCAGAGGACATGTGTTTTTTGCCGACGGAGGCGTTATTCTTCCTTGGACAATGTACAAAGTATACGGCGATCGAAGATTTATCAAAGACAATTACGAGGCGATGCAGCGTTATATTGATTATCTGGTGCAAGACAGCGACGAGCGGCTCGTCAGACGGACGGAAAGCTTCGGCGACCATCTGGCTTACGGCGCGGAGACGCCGAGACCGTTAATGAATGTATTGTTGTTCGCATACAGCGTCTCCCTGATGGTCGACATGGCGCGAGTAGTCGGGGACGAGACGGGGGAAGCGCGCTATAGGGAGATGTTCGCCAGACTGCGAATCACATTCGAGACATTGCATGTGGATGCGGATGGGCGCATAGAGGGAGAATCTCAGACGGCTTATGTGCTTGCGTTGAAGATCGGCCTGCTGACAAGCGAGGGCAGACAAGCCGCCATGCGCCACTTGCTCCGGGATATCGAAGAGCGCGGATGGCATTTGACGACCGGTTTCATGGGAGCCAGCTATGTATTGCCGGTACTGTCCGACAATGGCGAGCATGACGCGGCGTCTCGACTGCTGCTTCAAGAATCGTTTCCCTCTTGGTTATACCCGGTACTGCAAGGAGCGACGACGATCTGGGAGCGATGGGACGGCTGGACGGAGGAAAAGGGATTTCAGGATCCGGAGATGAATTCGTTTAATCATTTCGCGCTTGGTTCCGTCGGCGAATGGCTGTACCGCTATCTTGCCGGCATCCAGATTCCCGAAGGGGAATATGGCAGTCAAAGATTTATCATCAGCCCGCTCCCGGCTCCAGGATTCGAATGGCTGCGATGCAAGCACGAAACGCTGTACGGGATGATCGGAGTCGAATGGGAAGCGGACGAACACGGTTTAACGTTAGCCGCAACCATCCCTGCTAATACGACAGCGGAAATTGCGGTTCCGGCATCGCCCGGCATGACGATCCGGTTGGATGGCGATCGTGTCGGTGAAGACGCGTTAAAAAGGGATGGAGAC
>NZ_BDQX01000171.1:26172-43354 GCF_003112455.1 Paenibacillus agaridevorans | reverse complement strand
AGGTTCGGGCCGCTACGTCTTCCGTGTAAGCGGGCAAACGGTGACAACATGATGGTTTAGCTATATGGAGGGGGAATTCGCAATGACCGAACATTCGCAATGGATATGGTATCCGGGCGATTATGAGATATGGCTTCATCAAAAGGCGTCCGTATTAAGGCAATATCGCGGGTATATTTGTCCGCCTTCGTGGCGATTGGATGCTGCCTATACGAGCGTGAAATTCCGCAGAAAGTACGAGCTGGCCGAACCAGCCGAGCTGATCTTGTCCGCTCAAGGGGATTTCGTGGCGTTGCTGGACAGCGATATGACGCCGATTCCGTACAAGCGCAACCCGGTAACGTCGATCCGGTTGCCGGCGGGGGAGCATACTTTGTCCATCAACGTTTACAACGACCGAGAAATTCCTGCATTGTACGCAGCCGGTGCTGGCATCGACTCAGGTAACGGCTGGGAAGTGACGGCTCTTAACGGTTCGTGGCTGCCTGCCGCCCATTGGAATTTTGACGAAATCGAACATCCGCCGCAAGCCTTCCCATTCTCATATAAAGAATGCGATCCGGTGTCCGCCGAGCAACGGGATGAGGGAGAATTGATCGACTTTGGCCGTGAAACGTTTGGATATGTGGAGTTTCATGACGTCAAGGGGAATGGCGGTATTCAACTGTATTACGGAGAATCGCGGGAAGAAGCGCTTGCCGGGCAGCTTGCGGAGACGTTCGATGTGCTCGATGTGGACGGCAGTGTTGCGCAAGTATGGCGAACGCCTGTTACCAGAGCTTTCCGATATATACACATAAAAACCAACGATGATGTTGAATGGGGCAGCGTGAAACATCTCTACGAGTTTTTACCCATGGACCAAAGAGGCAGCTTCCGCTCATCCGATGGAAGGTTAAACGACATCTGGGAGCTGTCCGCGCACACGTTGCAGCTGAGTATGCGAGAGTTTCTTTACGATGGGATGAAGCGCGACCGATGGGTATGGAGCGGGGATGCCAACCTCGGCTTTCTGATCAACAATTATGTTTTTTTCGAGCAGGACGTAACCAAACGAACGCTTATCGCTTTGCGGGGCAAAAATCCGGTTGACATTCATATCAATACCATCATGGATTACACATTCTACTGGTTCCTCAGTTGCTACGATTATTATTTGTATACCGGCGACTTGACCTTTATCCGCTCCAACTATGCGAACATGCTGAGTTTGATGGAGTTTTGCCTGAATCGCCGCAATGATAAAGGGATGATGGAAGGTTATCCCGAGGATTGGGTATTCGTCGATTGGGCGCCGATGGAGCGCCGCGGAGCCCTAACCGCGGAACAACTTCTGCTTTGCAGAAGCATGGAGACGGTCGCTTATTTTGCCCGGGAACTGGAAGACGACCGGAATGAACGGAAGTTTGCCGCCCTGGCCGGGGAGTTGCGGGAGCGTATCTTTCAATCGTTCTGGGACGAGGAACGCGGCGCATTCCTGCATGGTGTATGGAACGAAGAGCTGCAACGGGATATTCTCAAATATCCGAGCATGTTCGGCGTACGGTTCGGTTATTTGAATGCGGCGCAGCGGGAAGCGGTCAAAACGGGTGTCCTGATGAACGAATCCGTTCAGAAGATCATCACGCCGTTTATGCGTTTCTTCGAGTTGGAAGCTTTATGCGAGCTTGGGGAAGAAGAGCATGTGTTGAGCGAAATACGCAATTACTGGGGCGGAATGATCGATCTGGGTGCAACATCTTTTTGGGAGGAGTACGACCCGAACCTGCCGCCCGAGCTACAGTACGACATGTACGGGGATAAGTACCGCAAGAGTCTGGCCCATGCTTGGGGCGCCGCTCCGATCTATTTGATCGGGAAGTACATTCTCGGCGTGCAGCCGGTCGAGGCTGGCTACAGCCGATACACCGTTGAGCCGAAGCAAGGCGTCCTGGAATGGATGGAAGGAAAGGTGCCTACGCCGAGAGGAGATATTGCCATCTATATGGATAGCGACCGAATTGTCGTGACGACCTGTTCGTCGGGTGTCGGTACGTTAGTATTCGGCAGTGAAGGGATGCCGGAAGCAAGCGAAGGCAAGCTGACGCCGTTGGAAGACAACCGTTACGAGCTTCTGCTGGAGAAGCCGGATTATACGTACGAAATTAAGCTGAACCATTAAAAGCCGAACAAATAAGCGGATCAGGCCGGCAATCCTTTGGGGATTGCCGGCTTTGTCTGCAACGATATTTGCGTTCGCTGGAAGGAATCCGTTAATGCTTCGGCTTGAACGCTGTTGGAGAAAGGCCGGTCCAGCGCCGGAACTGTCGGGAGAAGTGGCTGGCTGACTGAAATCCGAGCCGCTCGGCTATTTCGGAGATCGGCAAATACGATGCGACAAGCATTTCTTTGGCCAACATCAGTTTGCGTCGGCTAACATATTGCCGAGGCGATAAGCCATATGTTTTAATAAACAGCTTGGTGCATTGGCTGCGGCTCATGTTCAGTTCTTTCGCAACGCTTGCGATCGAGAGGTTATCGAAAAGGCTGTGCGAAAGCTTCTCCTCGATCGCATGAGCCGCATCGACGGCGAACGGAGTCACAGAGCCCGCATCTGTCTTGTTCTCTCCCTGTTCGCGGATGAGCGACAGCATCTCACGGATAATGAGCAGGATGTTCGCTTGCAGCAACAGCTTGTCTTCCAGTTGAGTCCGTGTATTGTCGTCTTTCTCTAAAACGCCTCGCTCCGTCACTTCCCGAAGCTCCATGACGTACCTGCTTAGTCTGCCGGATCGTGCGGCTTCAGCGGCGGATACAAGACGGTAAGGGGCTGTGCCCAGCAGGCTGCGGATCTCCAGATCATCCAGGTCGAAATGCACATTAAAAAACTCGTAATCCATTGGGGAAACATTCGTCGTTTTGTGTCTCTCACCGGCTTTAATCAACAGCCAATCTCCCGGTCGAAGCGTGATCGTTTTTCGATTAATCTCTTGCTGTACCTCACCGCCGAGGCAGCAAAGAAGCTCGAATGAATGATGATGATGCCGGGGGTATTCCCATCCGGAAGGAAAGCTGCCGATTTGAAAGCCGGTTAACTGCAACGTAGAGGTCATGTTTGGGAATTCGAACATGTTTTGATGGCGCCTCGCTTTTTTCGCTAGAGTGTTGCCATTATATTATCACATGTTACTTCTGTATGGGTGTATAGGTAGTTGCAAATGGTATAGAAAATGCACCATTTGGCGATTGAGGATCGAGCCGCTAACTCGGATAATGGAGACAACATTATCTGTTTGGAGGGATTTTTGTGGCTAAGCTTGAAGTAAACGGCTCGCAATTTTTGTTGGATGGAGAAACGATCCGGATTTTATCCGGAGCTATTCATTATTTCCGTGTTGTTCCAGAGTATTGGGAGGATAGACTGTTAAAGCTTAAGGCTTGCGGTTTCAATACAGTGGAAACGTACATTCCGTGGAATTTGCACGAACCAAAGGAAGGTGTATTCAACTTCGACGGATTGGCTGACGTCGAACGATTTATCGCTCTCGCAGGAAAGCTCGGTTTGCACGTTATCGTAAGGCCAAGCCCTTACATTTGCGCGGAATGGGAATTCGGAGGCTTGCCTGCCTGGCTGTTAAGCGATACGGATATTCAGCTGCGCTGCCTGGACGAACGTTACTTGCGGAAGGTAGACGCGTATTACGATGTCCTTATACCGAAGCTGGCACCGCTGCTTAATACAAACGGCGGACCGATTATTGCCATGCAGATCGAAAATGAATATGGGAGCTACGGCAATGATCAGGACTATTTGCTGTATCTGAAGAACGGACTTCAGGTAAGAGGAATCGATGTTCTGCTCTTTACCTCGGATGGTCCAACGGATCAAATGCTGCAGGGCGGAACGCTGCCTGGCGTTCTGGCCACTGTGAATTTTGGTTCCCGTCCCGAGGAGGAGTTCAAGAAATTCAGGGAATATCGCCCCGAAGAGCCGCTGTTCTGCATGGAATATTGGAATGGTTGGTTTGATCATTGGCTAAAGCCGCATCATACACGGGACGGGGACGACGTTGCGGATGTGCTCGACCGAATGCTCCATGCCGGCGCTTCCGTGAACTTCTATATGTTCCATGGCGGAACCAACTTCGGCTTCTATAATGGGGCGAACTATCAGGACAAATATGAGCCTACCGTTACTAGCTACGATTACGATGCGCCGTTGTCGGAATGCGGAGATATTACTGCAAAGTATAAGTCGGTTCGCGAGGTGATGCGCAAACACGGCGCCGAGGTCCTGGAAGAACTTCCGGAGCCGTCTCGCAAAAAAAGCTACGGAACAGTGGCGATGAAGGAAGCGGCAAGCCTATTTGCCAATCTCGATACGCTGTCTGTCTCTGTACGTCGGCGTTGTCCTGAGCCGATGGAGAAGCTCGGTCAAAACTACGGTTTTATTGTGTACCGCACGCGGATATCGGGTCCCCGCAAGGCGCAGGAGCTCCACTTGCAGGATGTGCACGACCGAGCGCAAGTTTTTCTCGATGGAAGTTGGATCGGCACGGTCGAACGTTGGGCGCCGAAGCCGCTTGTCGTGGATATTCCGGAGCAAGGCGCAACGCTTGAGATTCTCGTCGAAAACATGGGGAGGATTAACTACGGGCCGCGTCTAAAGGATGCCAAGGGCATTACCGAAGGCGTGCGCCTCGACAATCAATTTCTGTTCGATTGGGAAATTTATCCACTGCCGCTTGCCGATTTGAGCGCTTTGTCATACGCGTCTTTCCAAACCCAGTCGAAGGCTGCCGAGAATCCGATGTTCTTTAGAGGCGAGCTGCTCGTCGACGATATTGCGGATACATTTATTCGCCTCGATGGTTGGGCGAAAGGAGTCGTCTGGATCAATGGCTTCAATATTGGCCGCTATTGGGAGCAGGGTCCGCAAAAGACGTTGTATGTCCCGGGTCCGCTGCTTCGCCAAGGCGCCAACGAGATCGTTGTTTTGGAGCTGCATGGTACGGACAAGCCGGATATCGTGCTGATAGACGCCCCGGATCTCGGTTAGGCCATACACTCAGCCGAAATGAGAGAAGGAATAAATCGAAGAAGGAGGGCGGCAACCAGCCGTCCTCCTTCGCTATTGTTAACTACGATACAGGCGTATAAGTGACGTTGTAAGTAACGGTAACCGTTTTGCCATATTTATTCGTCGACGAGATGATAAAAGTATTGGGCCCTTCTTTCAAGCTGAGGGATTTGGAACTTGAATACTGACGTTCTTCTCCGATATAAACGATAGGCGAATAATCGTTTTTGTCCGCGGTCGACCAGCTGATCGTAACGGAAGACGAGCTGCTTGCTTCAGGCGCGCGCAACAGGGTCAGCGTTGGAGCAGGCGGATTAAAAGTGATGACTTTGGTAACCTCCGAGCTCTTGCCAAGCTTATTGACCGCTCTTACCGTTATGGTGTTGTCGCCAGGTTGAAGATTTATCGTGGTATACGAATAATAAGAGCCTTGTGCAGTATCATTCACGAAGATTTGCGGGCTTGAATCATTGGGATCCTTGACTGTCCAATTGACGGTTACCGTCTCTTTGTCGGTTGTTTCCGGCAAGGCGCCGACCGAGAGGGTGGCGGATCCAACGTTGAAGGTAATCGTTTTTGTGACCAGGGTTGTTTTGCCCAAGTTATTCGTGGCTCTTACCGTGATCGTATTCTGGCCTTCTTTTAACTGAACTTTTGTTGAATTGCTGTAGCTGGATTGTTGGATTTCGTTAACGTAAACTTGGGGCGAATTGTCGTTTTTGTCTTTGACCGTCCAAGTTACCGTAACGTTCTCTTGGTCTGTGGATGCAGGCAGATCAGGCACGATTAATTCGGGACCTCCGGTAAGGAACGCAACGCGCTTGGTTACCAGCGTATATTTGCCCGCGGAGTTCTCCGCCCGAAAAGTAAGGGTATTTTCGCCTTCCTCGAGCTTGATGGTTGCGGAAGAAGAGTAGCTGGATTGTTTCTCCCCGTTGATATAGACGGCAGGAGAATGATCATTGGCGTCCTTGACGGTCCAGGACACGGTAATTGTTTGTTTGTCCGTTGACTCCGGTACTCCCTTTACCTCCAAGGTAGGAGCCCCTTTTTCGTATTTCACCTGTTTAGTGACCGTTTCGGTTTTGCCTCCGGGGATTCTCGCGGAAATCGTATACGTGTATACCCCTTCCGCTTCCAATTGAATGCCGACCCGGAACTGTCCTTGCACGACTTCCGCTTCCTTGTTATTGATGAAAACCTGGGCGCCTTTATTAACGTCCCCGGAAATGTAGACAGTTGGCGAAGACACAGTCTCTGGCGCATCGACGTTGAGCTGCAGGGCCGTCTGATTGTCCGCGGCGGCTCCTTTAATCACGCGGTAAACAAGCGCGGCGGCTTGCGCGCGAGTAACGGGATCTTCAGGCCGAATCGTATTATCCGTATATCCCGTCAGCAACTTTTTCTCCACCGCGAGAGCCAGATAGGTTCGCAGATTCGGAGAGATGAGGTCTCCATCGTAGAATCGGTTTAAAATATTTGGATTTTCCAGATCGTCCGGCAAATAATTCATGGTTTTCACTAAGGCGACAGCAACGTCTTCGCGCGTCGCTTTGGCTGCGGGAAGGAAGAATGCTTTGCCATTCGGCGATGTGTAACCCGTCAAAAAAGGTTTCGCTGCTTCGACGGGCTTATGCGACCATCTTGTGGTCGAGACGTCCGTAAAGGATTGTGTTTGATCCGTTGGCAGGTCCAATTGGAAAGCAAGCGTTATAATTTGGGCGAATTGCTCCCGGGTGACGGGAGCTTCCGGTTTGAACGTATTGTCTTCGAATCCTCTAAGCACGCCAATGGACACGAGATTGTTGATTTCGTCAGCGGCCCAGTAGGTTTCGCTGACGTCTTTGAAACCGGTCCCGCCCAGTTCTGCGTTAGCGCCCGTCGGATTGAGAATCGTCAAGACTAGTATCGCTGCTAGAAAGATGGTGCTCCATTTTTTCATCATGTACCTCCAACAAGCATATTTTAGGCAAAGCTAGTAAGTCCTTATACCTATCCTATCATACACCAGATGTCCTATTATGGCGATATGTGGAAAAGAAATAACAGGCTTACGTGCAGAGCGAATTGTCTAACGGGGAGCGACGTTATACAATCAGAGTAGCTTGAAGAACGGTGGAAGTTTGAGCGGATCGGGAGGTCAGACAAAATCTATGAGAAGAACCATCGTCATATCTGATATACATGGCTATTATGAGACGTTCCTGGCGCTTCTGAATCAAATTCAGTATAACGCGATTCATGACCGGCTTGTGCTGCTTGGAGACTATGTGGATGGCGGGCCGTCCTCGCTCAAGGTCGTGCAGCACGTCAAGGCGTTGTCCAATCTGAACGGGGTGAAGGTCATTGGCGGCAATCACGACGATATGTTCCTGAATTGGCTGGATAACCAGGATTATATCCTTTCGCCTTATACGACAGCCCGCAACGGCGGCACCCAAACCATACGTTCCTTCTGTCCATGGTATATAGACGAAGATGATGATGAGAAAGCGCGAGTCTTCATTAGGCGGAATTATGCACCGGAGATCCATTTCCTCAGAAATTTGAAGTATTTCTTAGAAGACGAACATCATATCTACGTACACGCGGGCATTAACCCCCAGATCAGGCATTGGCGCCAAACGTCAACGAAGGACTTTCGGTGGATAAGAGGGGTGTTCCATGCTTATGACGGAATTCTGCCTATCTCCAAAAAAATCGTGTTCGGTCATGAAGTGACGGCGAGGCTTCATGGGGAGAAGGTGTTCCATCCCTGGTTCGGGAAACAAATGATCGGCATCGACGGAGGCATTAAATTCGGCTACCAGCTTAACGCCTTGATCATTAGCGATGGATTGGACTACACGTACGCAAGCCTAAAAAGCGAGGATTAAGGAGGAGACTGGATGCGCAAGCTTGTTTTTTTCCTGGGAGGGGCGGGAGCGGGCAAGACGACAGTGGCGAAGGAGTTGGCAAAAAGAAGGCGTACCGCGCTGTTCGACATGGATACGCTGCTGCGGCCGGCGGCCGAAGCCATCATGACGCAAGCGGGACTGGACCCGAACGACCGCGATTCCGAGCACTACAAATCGAGATGCAGAGACCTGGGTTATCGGCTGACGATGGATGCCGCCCTCGAGAACGTGGAGCTTGGCAACGATGCGTTCGTCATCGGT
Source organism: Paenibacillus agaridevorans (assembly GCF_003112455.1). Classification (GTDB taxonomy): domain Bacteria; phylum Bacillota; class Bacilli; order Paenibacillales; family Paenibacillaceae; genus Pristimantibacillus; species Pristimantibacillus agaridevorans. The sequence continues at coordinate 35,137 of NZ_BDQX01000171.1, read as the reverse complement.
CCTTTCACGAGAGAGACGGAGGATCCCGACTGGCTGGCAAGAGAGCTCGCGCGGATAGGCGCTTCGATAAGCGACGTGTCCGTCAAGGTCGTCTTCGTCGCTCTCTCCGACGCCGGTCTCTATCGCGAAAGGATCCGGACAAGAGGGTCCGAGCTGGACGCCTGGAAGCTGGAGAACTGGGAGGCGTTCAGCAAGTCGCTCGTTCCGCGATCCATACGATGGCCGCTGCCAGAGTCGTCGATCCTCTATTTCGATAACTCCGGAGAATTGTCGGCGGACAAGCTGGCGCATTTAGAGCGGTTTATTGGTTGATACCGCATTTCGACCCTCGCCATCGAGGGTCTTTTTTTATAAAATTCCCGTTCAAATAATAGCGATATTATTATATGATTGGGCACTAATCTTATATAGTCGGAATCGAAGATTAAGTTGTAAGATAATGGTATCCGTGCAAGGAGAGAGATTTCATTTACCAAAAGCGAGAGGATTATACGCAGTAATGAAAGCGTTTACTGATATCGGGCATTGGCATAAAATTTCATGGGGGGGTCTGTATGAAACGTACACCTATGATGTTGCAGCTCATTGTCATTTTATTTTGCATTATGGCCGTGCCGACGGCGATCTTGACCTGGTATAGCGGGGAACAGATTTTGCGCAATTCCGAGCAGGCCATCGCGGAGTCTACCTTGGAGGGTCTGGATGCCAGCCGCAAGCTGAACGAGAATGCGCTTAACAACCTGGCACAGAATACGGTGCGGCTGACGGCCACCCACATCTTCGACCGAATCCGGCCGTACGAGACGTTCCAGGAACTAAACTCCAGCTTCGATACGGTCACCAACGCGAGAGCCGTTCTGCAGCAATTGCTGAACTTGAACCGGAATGGCGAAGGCGTGCACTCTTCCTTCTTCCATCTGGGGGATGCCGACTACGTCGTCTCGACGGACAAGGGGATCAAGAAGCTGGAGTCGTTCGAATCCATCGACTGGCTGGAGGACGCGCTGGAAGGGCAGAGGGGAATTAGCGGCGTGTGGTATCCGCGGAAACTGGATTCGGGCGAGTATGTCATCTCGTACGTGCTTCCGCTTAATCGGCTGTCGACGACGACGCGGGGAACGATCGTCGTTAACATGAAGGAGAACCAGATCGACAACGTATTTCGCTCCTCCGGCACCGCTCAGCGCGGTTACATGCTGCTGAACGGGGATGGTACGGTCATCTCGCACAGCGACAAGGGCATGCTGCTTCGAAATGTCGGCGAGAATACGGTTGTCTCAGGTATACTCGCGCAGAACGAGAGGGAAGGTTATGTCATCCGGGGAAACGCCGGCGAGCGGTTGCTGTATACGTGGTCCAAGTCGAGCCGGTACGGCTGGACCAGCCTGAACATTCACTCCGTCGAAGAATTGATGGTCAGCTCGCATGGGATGCAGCGCAATATTATGCTGCTGACCGCCGCCATCATTTTGGCGGGTACCGTATTCAGCGTCTTGCTGGCTACCTGGGTATCTAAGCCGGCGAGAGAGCTGGTCCGTTCGATGCGGTCGCGCGACGACGTCGTGGTCAAGGGGCGGAACGAACTGGCGTTTCTGGATGCCGCTTTCAAGCGGATGAGAGAAGAAGAGGCGGGGCTTAACGAGCTGTTGCAGATGCGGGAGCAGGATGCCCGCAGCATGGCGGTGCAGCGTTTGATCCGGGGAGAGCCGACGCCGCAGGCTGCGGAGCTGTTCCCTTCCCCTTATTATCTGGCGGCCGTCGTCTCCATCGACCGGTATCGGGTGTACGTCGGCAAGACGAATCCCGAGACGAGGAGCTACCACCGCTATCTGCTGACTACGCACTGCGACAGCCTGTTCCAGGATGGCATTCGGGCACGCAGCGTCTATCGGGGGGACGGCTGCTTCGTCATCGTGATCAACTACGGCGAATCGGAGCGAAACAGCGTCAGCGCGGACATCAATGACGCGCTCTCCGCGATCCGCGACAAGGCGGCCGAGCTGCTTGATCATTCCGTCACGATCGGCGTGAGCAGTCCGGCGGAGGAGAGCCGCGAAGTGATGGATCGCGTCGCGGAAGCGTCGGAGGCCATCAAGCAGCGCATGCTTGTCGGAAGCGGAAGCATCCAGTATTGGCAGGAGGAGAGCGGACGCGATAAAAAGTATATTTACCCTTCCAACAGCGAGAGGCGCATGCTCAATTATTTGGACCAGGGAGACCTTGACAGCATCGCGAAGGAATTAAAAGCGATCGGCGACGAGATTCGCTCCGCCGAATACGTCTCTTACGATAATATTCTCTTCGTCTATCATCAATTGACGGGCGTCACGATCAAGCATTTGAGAGAAAACAACGTTAGCACGGCCAAAATTTTTGCGGGCAGAGGCAATATTTACGCGGCGCTCGCCTCCATCGACACGCTTGACGAGCTCGAAGAGTACGTCTACGAATTTTGCAGGGAAATCGTGCAATACCTGGCGCGCACGCCGGGAGAAACCAATCAGCATGGCGAGCGGATCATCAACTATCTCCAGGAACGCTATCGCGAGGATATCGTCTTCCAGGAGATGGCGAAGGAGATCGGCATCAGCTATTCCTATATGCGCAAGATCGTCTACGAGATGACGGGCCAGAGCCTGATCGACTACCTCAATCAGCTCCGTATCGAGAAGGCGAAGGAGCTGCTGCTGGATCCCGGGCTTACGATCGCGGGCATCGCCGCCGAGGTCGGCTATTATAACGTGCAGAGCTTCAACCGATTTTTCCGCAAGTTCGAGGGCATGCCGCCGAGCGGCTACAAGGCTTCGAAGTGCCGGACATCATAAAGCCCATCCGAAGCTGCCTCCTAAGCCGTCATGGCCAGGGAAGGCAGCTTAACTTTTGCTCATCGCCTATCAGAATTGATCATAAGGCACCCCAAGAAGCTCGCAGAATCAAGGAAAAGATCAAAAGTGAAGGGCGATAATCAAACCTCATGATTTACCGCCGCGAAATGTAAGCGCTATGATTAGGGCAATCCCGAAGCGGACCACAGTCGGAATGCGAGCGGATAAGTCGGGTCAAAAGGAGGTGAAACTTTGAAAGCTGGAGGAACTGCGGAGGTGGAACCAACAACCGCTTCCATACGATATGCAGGCACAAAACGGGGGCTTTTCTATTATCTTCGCCGCGATTGGCAGCTCTATGCGTTATTGCTGATTCCGCTGTCGTTCGTCCTTCTCTTCAAGTATGCGCCGATGTCGGGATTGATGCTGGCATTTAAAGAGTACAAAATCGCAAAAGGGTTTTGGGGAAGCGAGTGGGTCGGGCTCGAAGTGTTCCAGGAGCTGTTTGCCAAGCCCGAGTTTTTCAAGGCCGTGCGCAACACCCTGCTGCTCAACATGCTGGATTTGCTCTTTAGCTTCACGATGCCGATCGTGCTTGCGTTATTGCTCAACGAGATTAGGGGCACGCTTTTTAAGCGCGTGAACCAGACGCTGCTCTACCTGCCGCACTTCCTGTCCTGGGTCATTATCGGCGCCATCGCCTACCAGCTGCTCGGAGAAGGCAGCGGCATGATCAATAATCTGATCGAGCAGATGGGCGGGGACCGGATTCCATTCTTGCAGAAAGATACCAACTGGCTGTTCAGTTATCTGGCGATCGGCGTGTGGTACAGCATGGGCTGGGGCACGATTATTTATCTCGCGGCCATCACCGGCGTCAATCCCGAGCTTTACGAAGCGGCGACGATGGACGGAGCGGGGCGGCTGCGCAAAATGTGGAACGTGACGATTCCATCCATCCGTATGACGATCATCACGCTTCTTATTCTGAGTCTCGGCAACGTCATGGGCGGCTCGTTCGAGAGAATCATCGGTCTGGCGAACAAAGCGACGACCGAGTTCACCACAACGATCCCGGTGTTGGTCTACCGCTGGGGCATCGAAGGCGGCGACTTCAGCCGCGCGACGGCGCTTGGCTTGTTCCAGGCGGTCATCGGACTTATCCTCGTCGTCATCGCCGACCGGATCGCCAAGAAGCTTGGCGAAGACGGACTGTTCTAGGAAAAGGATGTTCTACTGGTAACCGAACTTTTAGAACTTGTATTTGTATCTTGTATACAGAAAGGAGGAAAAGCATGAAAGCAGGGGGGAAACCGGCCGCGGCATCCCGGCGCCATCGCATCGACGTCTGGGAATGGCTGATTCGCCTTTTCGTGCTGATGGCATCGCTGGCTTGCCTGCTGCCGTTCGTTCACGTTGTTGCCAAGTCGCTTAGCGACGATGCCTATGTCATCGCCCAGAAGGTATTTCTCGTTCCGCAAGGCTTTACGCTGGAGGCATACGGCAAAATTTTTGCGGATGCGAGCATTTTGCGTTCGCTATATGTAAGCGTTCTCGTGACCGTCTTGTTTACGATACTCGGCATGATCGTCACGATTTGCGCGGCTTACCCGCTGTCCCGTCCGCAGCTGAAGGGACGCGCGGTGTTGACCTTCCTTTGCGTGTTCACACTGCTGTTTAGCGGGGGCATCATACCCGACTACATGCTGATCAACAGCCTGGGGATGCTGGATACCATCTGGTCGCTGGTGCTGCCGCTGTCGTTCAGCGCCTTTAATCTCTTGATTCTAAGGAGCTCCATCGCCAGCAACATTCCCGTCAGCCTGGAGGAATCGGCGAGAATCGACGGTGCGGGACACTTCCGTATTCTGTTTAGCGTCGTGCTGCCGCTCTCCAAGCCGATTTTGGCGACCTTGTCCCTTTTCTACGCGGTGGGACGCTGGAACGCCTATCAGGATGCCTTGTTCTACATCAAGTACAATATCGATCTGCGTCCCTTGCAGCTGAAGCTGTATTATCTCGTTATCCAAGCGAGCGAGAGCTTCCAATTGGAGGCGACGACCGTGCAGCTCAGCAATCCGGAAGTGCTTAAGGCGTCCGTCGTGGTATTCGCGACGCTGCCGATTGTATGCGTGTATCCGTTTATCCAGAAATATTTTGTGCAAGGCGTCATGCTGGGGTCCGTCAAGGGTTAAAAGGTTAATCTGCCGTCCCGAGCTTCGCGAATACGACAATATGGGGGTATTACGATGAGCAAAAAAAGATTGCTGGCCATGTCCATGGCCGTTATCATGAGCACGGGGCTGCTGGCCGCCTGCTCCAACAATAACAACGGAGGCGGCGCGGCGACGAGCAGTCCGGCTCCGACCGCGACTAGCGGCAGCACGGATCAGCCCAGCGAAGGTTTCCCGGATTATTCGAAAGGCTTCCCGCAGAAGGTTAATCTGGAAATTCCGGTCTACGAGCGGGCCTTCGAAGGCTGGAACGTTACCGACAATTACTACACGCGCTGGGTTCAGAAGGAATTCGGGGACAAATACAACATTAACGTCAAGTACGTGCCGATTACGCGCAACAACGAAGTAACGGATTTCGAGCAGCTTCTGGCCGCTCAAAAGGCGCCTGATATCATTTTTCATTACGATATGCCGCAGGCGCTTGCGTATTACGGCGAAGACGTCATGCAGGAGCTCGATTGGGAAGAGATCGCCAACTATGCGCCTACTTATTGGGGCAATTTGAGCGAGACCATCCAGCAATACGGCGTTGTCGACGGCAAAAATACTTTTTTCTTCGCGGCCCGTCCGGATACGGACAACTACGTCTCCCTTATCCGCAAAGACTGGGTAGAAAAGGTCGGCATGAAGGTGGAGGATCTGACATCGCTGGAGAAATACAACGACATGCTCGTGAAGTGGAAGGAAGCGGGACTCGGCGTGCTTGGCGGCTCGCTCACGCGCAACAACTACAATTATAGCTATGCTTTCCGCGACTGGCCGATTGATCCGAAATACCGCGCGCTCTACTCCGACCTTGCCGCAGCGGACTTGACGACGAAGGATTCCGAGGAATGGCTGCGCAATCTCAACTACCAATTCAACAATGGCCTCATTGACAAGGAATTTTATCTTCGTGATGACGACAACAAGATCAAGTCCGAGTTCGTAGCAGGCAGAACAGGCACGTACGGGCTTTATCTCGCCAGCAATACCGACGTTTTCGAAGCGACGTTAAAAAACAATCCGGGCGCCGAATTCGCCGTCGTGCCGCCGTTCGCGGGCATACCGGAAGGCGGAGTGCCGCAAGCCAGGGCATACTGGCCGTTCGGTTTTATCATGGGCATCAATTACTTGTCTACGCCGGAGGAGCGGGCGGCCGTCTGGATGTACCTCGAATGGATGAGCCAGCCGGATAATCTGTTCATGTTCCAAAACGGCGTGGAAGGCCAGAACTACACGCTCGACGCGGATGGTCTGCCAGTAAAGACGCCGGACTTCAAGGGTGAATCGGTGCTTTCGCAGAATAACAACAAGGACTACTGGGCGCTGGTGACGGAAACGCCGGTTTACGCGACTCCGGAGCTGACGCGCAAGGCGAATCTGCTGAACTGGGCGCCGGTAGGCTACGAATATCTGGCCGAGGATCTGCTTAGATACCGCGACGAGACGGCGCAATACCGGACGCCTGATGCCTTGTTCACCGTCGTGCTGGAGAAAGTAAACGAATACAAGGCCGATCTGAACGCGCTCTTTCAAGAATTGTATCTGAATATCGTACTCGCGCCGGAAGCCGAATTCGACGCGAAATACGAGGCGGCCAAGAAACGTTATCTCGAAGCCGGCTACCAGGAAATTCTGGACGAAAAACAGAAAGCGATCGACGCCGGCCAATTCCGTTAATTACCGACTCGGCCGGCCGAAGGGCCCTGCCTTGGGCAAAGGCTCCGGCCGAACGATTGGCAAGCGATGCGCGAAAGAATGACCGGCTCCGTTCAGGAGCCGGTAAATCGACATCATGATAGATACATAGTGTATCAATTTTGTCGATGATGCAGTTTGAGCAAGCAGGCAACGGATAAACAATAAGGAGTTGAGTTCATGTCAAAGGGTATGAAACGCGCCTCTCTTCCGAGGTCGCTGACAGCATTGCTGCTGTCCTTCATGATGATCCTCTCGCTGGCGGCCCTGCCGGCTCCCGCGCAGGCTTCGTCGGCTGACGAAGCCCCGGCTCGCCAAGGCGATTATTTGGGCCGAGGCTTGGTGGCCGTGCTGGTCGACGGCGGCGTCTTTCTGAGCTGGCGTTACCTGGTTACGGACCCGGAAGACATCGCCTTCAACGTCTACAAGAACGGATACAAGGTAAATGCGTCCCCGATTAGCGATGTGACGAATTACATGGACGCCACGGGCGCGGATAGCTCCCGCTATCAAATCTCGACCGTCGTCGGCGGCAAAGAAGAGATGCAGGCGGGGACGGTGCCGGTATGGCACAACGAATATTTGCCCATCCCGCTCGACAAGCCCGCGGACGGCCGGACGAAGGACGGCGGCAGCTATTCCTACATCGCCAGCGACGCTTCCGTCGGCGACCTGGACGGAGACGGCGAATACGAAATCGTTCACTTATGGAATCCGACGAACCAGAAGGACAATTCTCACGCCGGCTATACGGGCAACGTCTACATGGACGCCGTCAAGCTGGACGGAAGCAAGCTGTGGCGGATCGACCTTGGCGTCAATATCCGGGCCGGCGCGCACTACTCGCCTTTCATGGTCTATGACCTGGATGGAGACGGCAAAGCCGAGGTCGTCGTAAAAACGTCGGATGGCACGAGGGACGGCCAAGGAACCATTATCGGCGACGGCTCCAAGGATTATCGCAATGAAGGCGGATATATTCTGTCCGGTCCCGAATACCTCACTCTGTTTAACGGTGAGACCGGAGCAGCCGTAACCACCATCGATTACGACCCGCCAAGAGGCAATGTCAGCGATTGGGGCGACAACTACGGCAACCGCGTGGACCGCTTCCTTGCTGCAATCGCCTACCTGGACGGTTCGACGCCCAGCGTCGTCATGACCCGCGGATATTATACGCGAACCGTGCTGGCGGCCTACGACTATGTCGGCGGCGAGCTGGTAAAGCGGTGGACCTTCGACTCGAAGGAAGCTGGCAGCCAGTACGAAGGGCAAGGCAATCATGGCATAAGCGTGCTGGATGTCGACTCCGACGGCAAGGACGAAATTATATATGGCGCATTGGTTCTTGATGACGACGGAACCGTCTTGTACAGCACGGGGCTTGGCCATGGCGACGCCATGCATGCCGGCAAGCTGGATCCCGGCCGCGACGGCTATCAAATAATGAGCGTGCATGAGCATACTTCCTCGCCGTACGGCATCGAGATGAGGGATGCCGCCACGGGAGAAATTTTGTGGGGCCAGTACACGGGCAAAGACACTGGACGCGGCATGTCTGCGGACATTGACCCAACTTATCCCGGTTACGAATCTTGGGGCTCCGGCATTACGGACGGGCAAGTTATGCCGGAGACAAGCGGCTATTCGGCATCCGGCGAGGCGATCTACGCGCCGAACGAAACGCCGAAAAGCGTCAACTTCGGGATCTGGTGGGACGGCGATCTGGGTCGCGAGCTGTTCGATCACGTATGGGACAACAGCGCCGCCAAGGGCATTCCCGTCATCTACAAGTGGGACTACGAGAACAAGAAGCTGAACGAAATCTTCCGGGCGACGGGCGCGCTCACGAACAACCATACCAAGGGCAATCCCGCGCTGCAGGCCGATATTCTGGGCGACTGGCGCGAGGAGCTGCTGCTGCCGAACGGAGACAGCACGGAATACAGACTGTACACGACGACGATTCCGACGGGTCACCGGGTCCCCGCGCTGATGCAGGATCCTGTCTACCGCTTGGGCGTGGCTTGGCAAAATGTAGGCTACAACCAGCCTCCGCATACCAGCTTCTATTTGGGGTACGGCACGACGGACTTCCCGCAGGCGGAGCTGGCGCTCGCAGGAGGCCCCGAGGCGCTTACGCGCATCCGGCACTTTGACTTCGGCGCTTCGACCAGCCCGGATGCCATCGGCGTGGGCGATACAACCTATGCTCCGGGCACG
>NZ_BDQX01000171.1:19639-26103 GCF_003112455.1 Paenibacillus agaridevorans | reverse complement strand
GATTCGCCAGCAGCGGCGGGATCGGGGTAGAAGCCGGTCACGTGGCCTTGCCGGAGAACGCCAAGTTCATCGTCGACCTGCCGAACGCGAATTACAAGGTGACGCTTAAGCTGGGCTCGGCGGACCGCGCCGGAAACGTCGGCGTGAAGTCCGAATTCGTGCAGAAGCTGGCGGCGACGAGCGTGGCCGCGGGCGAATCGCTGGTCTACTCCTTCGACATCGCGCTGGTAGACGGCCAGCTGGACTTCGACTTTACCGGAACGGCGATCGACGTTCAGGAGCTTGCGATTGATCAGTATCCGGCCAAGACGGCCGGCGCCGCGACTACCGTCTATTTGGCCGGAGACTCCACGATGCAGTCATACAGCGCGATGCAGGCTCCGCAAGAGGGCTGGGGGCAGCAATTCGGGCGCTACTTCACAAGCGGCGTCGTAGTCGACAACCACTCCATAGGCGGCAGAAGCAGCAAATCCTTTATTGTGGACGGTCGATTGGATACGGTATTGCGTTCGATTAAGCCGGGGGATTACTTCTTTATCTCCTTCGGCCACAACGATGCCAGCGCCGGCATACCGGAGCGGTACGCTTCTCCTGCGGATTATAGAACATACTTGGGCCGATATATCGATGGCGCCAAGCAGCGGGGGGCGAATCCTGTCCTTCTTACGCCTGTAGGACGCAGAGACTTTAATACGATGACCCAGGAATTTAATGTAAGCTTCCCGGAATACGTAAATGCGGCCAAGGAAGTGGCGGCGGAGAAACAAGTTCCGCTCATTGATCTTAGCGCGTTAAGCATAGCGCGTTATAACCAGATCGGACTTGCTGCATCGGAGAAGCTGTTCCTTTACGCTTATCCGGGTCAATATCCGAAATATCCGAACGGCGTAAACGATAATACACATTTTAGTGGCTACGGAGCTACCGTCATAGCGGGACTGGTGGCGAAAGCGGTCAAGGAGCAGGAGCTCGGCGGCCTTGCGCCGTTTGTCATCGATCCGGATGTTGTCGAGCCGGAGCCCGAACCCGAAAACCAGGTCTACAGCGAGGACTTCGAGGGCGATCCAGGGGCGATTCAATACGCGATGGTTAACGCTACCGGCATTGGAGGTACGATGACGGGCACCGTCGTGGAGCAGAACGGCAACAAGGTACTTAACGTCGTCGGCTCCGGATCGGGACATCGCTCCAAAGTGTTCCGCTTGTTCGACGCCGTCGGCGGCGACATGGTTGACGTGAATTTCGACTGGCACACTGGCAACGTAGGGGCTTTCCCTTCGGAAGGACATCTTACGCTGCAGGACGCCAATGAGAATATGATTCTCACTCTGTATACAACGAGCAGTTCGAACTCGACGATCGGTTATTTCGCCGGCCAGTACCCGGCGGATTACGGAACCGGCACTACCGCCATTCCGGAGGGCGGCGCCTTCACGACCATTGCGAAAAACCAGTGGGTGAACGTAAACGCCAAGATCAACTTCGCAGACAAAACGATCGATCTGACGCTGACCAGCCTGGCGAACGGCAGCACACAGACGATCGGCGATATTGCGATGAGCGCCGGAACCGCCTATACGGACAGCGTAAGGGCGATGCGTTTTCTGGGGACGAGGAAAGGCGGCGGCGGCACTTTAAGCTGGACGACTCAGATCGACAATGTCCGGATCGAAGGGATAAAGCTTCCTCCGGCGGCAGGAGATCAGACCGCGCTAATAACGCTGCACGAGGAAGTTAAGGCGCTGGAACTGTCCGCCTACACGGAAGCTTCTATATCGGTCTTGAACAAAGCGCTGGCAGCAGCCGAAACCATTATCGGCACGGAAGCGACGCAAGCGCAAGTCGACCATATCTTTAACATGCTGGCGGTGGCCAAGGCATCTCTGACGACTCAGCCTGCGTTGCCCGTGAGCGATTACCGGTTCGACTTTGGCCCGGGCGCCGCGGCGGAAGGCTACGCGCAAGTCGACGCCAAGTGGGCCTATGTGGAAGGCAACGGCTACGGTTTTGCCGATACGGCTCTGACTCAAAACGAGAACCGAAATACAGGCAATGCGTTATCGGAAGATTTCGTCCGCTTGAACGGCACTTCTTTCCTTGTAGAGATGGAGCCTGCCAACTACCGAGTGACCATGACCATGGGCGATTCGGCGGAGTCGACCCATGCTGGAATTACGGTTGAACAAATGGGCAAAGTGCCTGACGCAACGATACCGGCAGGCGAGCATCGGGAAATCGTCTTTGACATCGCGCTTATCGACGGCGTATTCAACTTCGAATTTTCGGGCAACACGCCAAAGATCAACGCCTTGAAGATCGAACGACTGCCCGACAACGATACCGGCGACAAGCCGGTCATCTATCTGGCAAGCGATTCTACCGTCGCTAATTACGCGGAAGGCTACCGTCCGCAGGCGGGATGGGGTGAGACGCTGGGAGGTTACTTCGATTCCGGCAAAATAACCATCGACAACCGGGCCATCGGCGGGCTAAGCAGCAAGACGTTTCTGGTCGGCGGCCATCTCAATGAACTGCTGCTGGACATCCGCGAGGGAGATTATCTGTTTATGCAGTGGTCCCATAACGATTCGACGCCTTCGCGTCCGGAGCGTTATCTCACGCCGGAGCAGTTCAAAGAGTATCTGAAAACTTATATCGACGGCGCGGAGCAACGTGGCGCGATTCCGGTATTGGTCACGCCTGTAAACAGGCGCGATTACACAGGCGATACGCTGAACAAGAGCTTCCCCGAGTACGTGCAGGCGATGAAACAGGTTGCGCAAGAAACCGGCACGTTGCTGGTTGATCTGAACCAAGCCAGCTGGGAGCACTTCCAGGAGCTTGGCCCGGAAGGGACTAAAGAGATTTTCTTGTGGGTAGACGGCAAGGAAGACAATACGCATTTGCAAATGAACGGCGCCATTGTCGTATCCAAGCTGGTGGCGGGGCTGGTGAAGGAGCTAAACATCCCGCTCTCCGCATTCGTGACATTGGAGGATACCGAGGTTCCGCCCGGCGAAGTCTGGGCAAAGGCGTATCTGACGGGACCATCCAGCGCTTATGCCGGTCAATCGGTTGATTTCAAGATCGGCGTATCCGAAGTGGAAGCTGGCTTCACCGCCATGGACGTTATCGTCCAATTCGATCCGGGGAAAGTGTCGTTTGAGACGATCGCAGGAGAAGATGGCGAGCTCGCCCTGGCAGATGGCGCCATCTCGCAAAGCCGCGAGCATGTGCATATTCTTGCGACGGCCGTTCGACCGGAAGAAGGACTGATTCGCGTCATTCTGCTGAGCGGCGGAGAATCGCATGCCGTCTCGGAAGGCGGAGAGTTGTTCAACCTTCGAGGGAAGGTGAAGGCAGGCCTCGCGGCTGGCAATGTCAGCACCTCTGTGACGAAGTTCGAGGTGTCCCGCAATGGCTCGGCCGGAGTAGCTGATATCGCCGAGGCATACCACTCGTTTAGCATTGGGCAGGAGCCTCCGATCGATTCTGACAAATCGGCTTTGATCGCAGCAATCGCGGCTGCGCAGAATCATCTCTCGAAAGCGGTGGAAGGCACAAAAATCGGGCAATACGAAGTCGGCGCGAAAACGTTGCTTCAAGGAGCCATCGATGCGGCCTCTGCGGTTCGCGGCAATGCGTGGGCGACGCAAGGTCAAGTCGATGCGGCAACTGGCGCCCTTAACGGCGCGGTGCAGCAGTTCCAAGCGAAGTTTATCAGCCTGGTGGACGGTCAGACGCAAATTACGATTCGCGATCTGTCCATGATCGCCAAGTACTTCGGAGTGACCTCCGAAGACGACAACTGGAGCGAGATCGAGAAGGCGGATCTGCTGGGCGAAGGCAAGATCAACATTCGCGTACTGGCAGCCGTGGCACAGATGATTCTGTCGGGATGGAGTGCGGAAGAGTAATTTATGTAAAGGAAAGTGGGGAAGGGGATGCAGGCCCCTTCCTCTTCCTACATGGGAAGGAAGAGACAGCGATGAAGCACAAATGGACGAAAACGGGGATTATCCTCTTAACTGCGCTAATGTTGTTGTCGTTTTGGTCTCCCGGGTTGGCGGGAGCGGCTGACGATCCCGTAATAAGCATGAAGGCAAGCAGCCGGGAGTCCAAGGTGACGGTCGAAGTAACGGGAAGCAGACTGAAGGACCTGTACGCCTACCAGTTCAGTCTCGAATACGACCCCAAGCTGGTGCGTTTCGTCGGGGCTTCAAGTCCGATAACCGGCTTTACAGTAGAACCCATCGTCAAGGGCGGGAACATTCTGTTCGCGCATTCCAAGGTGGGCAAGGTAAAAGGAACAGAGGGCGAGGCTGCGCTGGCTACCTTCACGTTCGAGCGGATAGCTGGAGGAGGAGCGAGCTTTACTCTGCATGACATTAAGCTTGTTGATTCCGGGCTGGAGATGGCCGAGCTGGAAGCAAAGGTAAGGCTGGTCTCGTCTTGGGCGCAGTTCAAGGACATTGCCGGACACTGGGCGGAGAAGTCCATTCTGCAAGCGACCGAGTTGGGCTGGGTAGCCGGTTACAGCGACGGTACGTTCCGCCCGCAAAAACAAGTAACGCGCGCCGAGTTCGTTACGATGCTTGCGCGAGCCTTGGAACTCGACATTCCGGATGTGCCGGAGCTCACTTTTGCGGATATAGACGGAATTCCGGTATGGGCGCGGGGATATATATCCGCTGCTGTAGAAGCGGGAATGATCCAAGGCTATGGGGATGGCACTTTCGGGGCCGGCAAGCTTATCTCGCGCGCCGAAATGGCGGCTATCATCGTCAGATCCCAGGGCATCGTGCCCGAGGACGGTGCGCGTCCGAACTTTGCCGATACAGGCGCTGCTCCTGTCTGGGCACAACCTTACATCGCCGTTGCGGCAGAACGCGGATGGATCAAGGGCGTCGGTGACAACCGGTTCGCGCCGCTCAAAAATGCGACCCGCGCCGAATCGGCGCATTTGATTCTTGCTATTTTTAACTAGCGAAGATTCCGATAAAATCACGTGGAAGAGGCTGTGCTTAGGCGCAGCCTTTTTTAGCGTCCTGATCGCGACGGCTTGTTTACGGCGCTCCCGATGTTGATGTTGCTGATGCTGGTGTGCGACGCTTTTTACAAACAGTACAACAATTGGGCGAAAATACACAATTAAGATGAGGTAATAGCCATTCAATCGTACATTTGTACATATATACACAAATTTTGGCTCAGAGAGGTCCGAATGACGATTTGAAGCGAGAATTTGTGTATTTTCGTACAATTCCCTAGGCAGAGGGCACCATTTGATTAAGAAATTGGGGAGAAATGCACAAATGTGTATAGCACTCTTCTCCAAATATCCTATACGCGGAGCTTAACCGAATATGCAGGATGAAGTAATTGCATCCCAACTCTATTAAAGGCATGCTATACTGATCCAAGACATTTACAAAGGAGGCAGATAGGAAGATGAGAAGAGTTGCAATTATCGGGGCGGGAAGCGTCGTTTTCTGCAAAACGCTAATCATGGATATCATGGCGACGGAAGGGCTGGAGGAAACGGAATTCGTGTTAATGGCTCCATCAACGGCTAATACTTCTCGTGTTAAAAATTATCTCGATCGCGTCGTCGCGGATAACGGACTTCGTTCGAAGATAACGATCACGACCGACCGCAGGGAAGCGTTGGCCGGCGCCAATTACGTTATCTGCTCCTTTCAGATCGGGGGCCTCGGAGCGTTCGAGCTCGATTATAAAATCCCGCTGAAATACGGCGTCGATCAATGTATAGGCGATACGCTCGGTCCTGGCGGCGTATTCCGCGCGCTGCGCAGCATACCCGTCATGCTGGATGTGGCAAAGGACATGGAGGAGCTATGCCCGAAAGCGATTCTCCTCAATTACGTCAATCCCATGGCGATGATCTGCTGGGCGCTCGGAGAGACAAATATCCAATACGTCGGCTTGTGCCACGGCGTGCAGACGACGCTTGACCTGATTTCAGGTTATACGGGCGTTCCTAAGGAAGAGATCGACTTCTCCACGGGCGGCATCAATCATATGGGCTGGTTCTTGAAAATCGAACATAAGGGAAAAGATCTATACCCCTTGTTGCGAGAGAAGTTCGAGCTGCCGGAGTATTACGTCAACGAGAAAGTCCGCGGCGAGGTGTTCCGTCACTTCGGCTACTTTATGACGGAATCCACGGGTCATTTGTCGGAGTACGTGCCGTGGTTCCGCCATAGCGCGAAGGCGCTGGAGCTGTATTGCGATGAGCCGGCGTTTGGAGGCGAGTCCGGTGCGGCGTATAAGTGGAGCACCTACGTGGCTGATAAATTCCAGCGGACGGATATGCTCGCGGAAGAGTCGACGGACCTTCCGCCAAGAAGCATCGAATATTGCGCTTATATTATCGAAGCGCTGGAGACAGGCAAGCCGTTTAAGTTCAGCGGCAACCTTCGCAACAATGGCATGATCGCAAA
>NZ_BDQX01000171.1:0-19488 GCF_003112455.1 Paenibacillus agaridevorans | reverse complement strand
CAATGCGCGGCGCTTAACCTGACGAACATTAATGTACAGCGGCTAACCGTGTTAGCCGCGAAGAGCGGAGATCCTGAGACGGTCGTGCAGGCTATCGCGATGGATCCGCTTACGTCTTCCGTGCTCACGCTAAAGGAAATCCGCGAGATGGTGACGGAGATGCTGGACGCGGAGAGCGAATGGCTGCCCCAATTCGGGAACAGGCGCCCACGCCCGACTCCGACGATTCCTATTCCGGAGAATGTCGAAAGGGCGGAGGTGCCCATCGATCCCGCGCTGGCGATTTTCTCGCGATTCGGTGAGCTGGCTAAGTAACCGGCATTATGCCAAAACAGTGCAAGAAATCATAACATACAAAAACAAGAGCCAATACTGGACCTCAGGATTGGCTTTTTTGTAATTACGTTGTATTGACAATGTAATTACATTTCTATTACAATAAATATAACAAACAAAGGAGGGAACGCTCCATGGATACAAATCTGCAAATTCGCATAACAAAGGATCTCAAAGAATCCTTTCAACAAATCGCCAAGGAAAACAACAAGGATACTTCGTCTCTTGTACGCGACTGGATCTCGAACTACATTGCCGAACATCGACGGACGGACGAGGAGCTTGCGGCTGATCTGTACAGAGCGGGTTATGGATTGCAGCAATCGCTGGGCGGGAGAGAGAACGTCGACAAAGAGTTCGCCAAACAATTGCAGGAGCTTTCCTTAACGGATCAAAGGGAATTTACGCAGCGGATTCTAGCTGTCTACATCGAACATGATCTAACGATTCCGGCGTGCGTGACCCGTACGTACAAGGGTTACGCCTTCTCTCAAATGTTTTTGCTTGGGTTGATTGGAGACAAGCCGAAGGATTGAGAAGACTTCAAACTTCTGTTTTGTCTGCGAATCCAGCCAACCATCTGCCAAAAGCCAGCAGGTCATAAAAAAAGTCGCCCAATTGGCGACTTTTTTGCATGGAAGCAAACCTCTTTATAGGACTGTGCCCAGGCTTTATTCCGACGGAGTTGTATATCGGACGAATGAAAGCACGATATCCTGGGGATGATCGCCGAACGTGGAGCCGAACAGGTTCATCCCGCGCTGGTTCACCGCGCTGTCGCTGACCTCGAGTCTTACGATAATGGGCTCGTTGTATTGCAGGCCAAGCGTAGCCAGCGTCGTATCCGTCAGTCTTTCGCCGTTAACAAATCCGCCGTTTCCTGTCACGCTCCATTCTGTCATTCGGCCGTATTCCGTTCCGCTTCTCCACCGATCAGAGGTTAATTTGCCTTTGCGATCGCCGAAATCGCTGGGGCTAATCCATGTTCCTACTGTTTTGCCGTTAATAAACAAGGTGATATCGGAACGGCAGTCCATTGCGAAAGACGGCGCCTCCGAGCAAAGCTCCGCACTAAGCTTCAATTCGTCAATCGCCACGCCAGGAGGCATGGGATTGGGGAAGTAGTATTCGACAAATCCGGTTCCCGAAAACCATAGCAAAGCAGCCTCTATCCGATCGGGCATGTAAAACACGCGCGGATCATCCGTCGAGCCGATAAGGGTGCCTTCCTTATTGGCCATTCCGCAAGTCGGTTGCACGGAGCAACTGGAATACATGCCGATCGGCATATGGATTTCTTCGGCCTTGTGCAAACCGTCGCCTGGCTTCTCGGGAAGCTCAAGCAGAATCGAGCGGCCGGAGACGGAGCATAACTTTTCGCGGTTGGAGCCTTGCGAGGTAACGATCAGCCCGGCTTGCTCCAGAATTTGAATATTAATGGAAACGGTCGGCTGAGCGACGCCTAATACTTGAGCCAGTTGCGTCACGCTCATCTGATCGGAACCTATGGCTTCGAGAATGCGCACGCGCAAATCCCCGGATAATGCCTTGGCAACATCCGTAATCCTCGAGGCAGGATACCGCAGAACCTCTTGCCTTATATCTACCATATCGATCTCCCCTCCCGACAACCGTTTATCTAAAGTGATCTCGGATTCTTCTAAAAGATTGTACATGGATAATAAACGATTGCACATGATCTTTGCAAGTATTATATTATTGCAATGTATATTGTGATTATGCTATATTGATGCTAATATGATTGACGAAAGCGCCTCCAATAAACCAATGAAAGGTTGTGTGCCGTTTGTCTACGTCACTAGCAACTACGAAAAATGCAG
This sequence comes from Paenibacillus agaridevorans, assembly GCF_003112455.1. Taxonomy (GTDB): domain Bacteria; phylum Bacillota; class Bacilli; order Paenibacillales; family Paenibacillaceae; genus Pristimantibacillus; species Pristimantibacillus agaridevorans. The sequence continues at coordinate 17,311 of NZ_BDQX01000171.1, read as the reverse complement.
CTATGCCTCGCCCGGAGTATCCTCGTCCCGACTGGCAGCGCCGAGACTGGTTGAATTTGAACGGAGCCTGGCAGTTTCAATTCGATCGGGAAAACGCCGGCAAGACCGAGCAATGGTATGGCTGGGCTGCCGATCCCTATGCATCGACGATCACGGTACCTTTCTCCTGGGCAAGTCCGCTCTCCGGCATTGGCAGCCAGGAGAAGGGAATTGGCTGGTATTGCCGAGACGCAAGCTGGTCGCCGGCCCATGCCAACGACCGTGTGTTTCTTCGTTTCGGCGCAGTGGATTATTCCTGCGATGTATGGATCAACGAGTCGTTGGTCGGCTCGCACGAAGGAGGATACGGCACCTTCGAATTCGATGTAACGGATGTCTGGAAGCGGGATGCGGCAAACCGAATCGCCGTAAGGGCGGAGGATAACGACCGCGATTATCAAGCGCGGGGGAAGCAGGGCTACGGAGAAATTCGAGGAATCTGGCAGCCGGTCTGGCTGGAGGCCCGTCCGTCGGACTTTATTCATCACGCCAGGTTCGCAACGGGGATTGACGGAACCATCGAGGTGACCGCAACTGTCCATGCCCGGCAAGCTGGTCTTGCGACGTTATCGTTTTCATTTGCCGAAGGCGAAGTCCGGCATGTCATCCCCTTGCAATTGGTCGAAGGCGTAAACGAGATTGTGACTTCCTTCAACGTCGATCAGCCAAGATTGTGGTCTCCGGAAGAACCGAATCTGTACGAGGGCGAGATTGTGTTGGAGGCTGGTTCCGGCGGTCGTGATATCGTAAGCACGTACTTCGGCATTCGGGAAATCGGTACGGCGCTTGTCGGCGAGCGGCAATATCGCTGGATCACGCTCAACGGCAAACCTATTTACTTAAACGGGACATTGGATCAATCATACCACCCGACGGGATATTTTACGTATCCTACCGACGAAGAGATGGAGAACGAGATTTATATGATGAAGCGTCTCGGTCTTAATTTCGTACGCATTCATATTAAGCCGGAGGAGCCGCGCAAGCTGTACTGGGCCGACAAGCTCGGTATTCTCGTGATGGAGGATATGCCTTGCTTCTGGGGGAATCCGGACGAGAGTGCTCGCGCGTCCTATGTAAGCGAAGCAAGGGAGGTCATCGAGCGGGATTACAATCACCCTTCGATCTTCTCCTGGGTTATGTTTAACGAAACATGGGGGCTCAAGACCAATAGCGATCAAGTCGGTCTGTCCAGCGATCAGTTGCATCCAAGCAACTACTTGCCGGAGACGCAAAACTGGGTTCGGGAAATCTACCAATGGGCAAAAAAGCTTGACCCAACCCGCATTATCGAGGACAATTCGGCGACGCTCTTTGACCATGTGGAGTCGGATATTAATACTTGGCACTTCTATATTAATGGTTACAAGGAATTGCGAGAACATCTTCAGGACGTTGTGGACAAGACATTCCCCGGTTCCCCATTCAATTATATTGGCGGCAATGTGCAGACCGACGCGCCCTTAATGAACAGCGAATGCGGTAATGTGTGGGGGATAGAAGGAGGAGCGGGTGACAGCGACCTGGCTTGGCATTATCGATATATGATGAATGAATTCCGCAGGCACGACAAACTTTGCGGCTTCGTATTTACGGAATTCCGGGATGTGACCAACGAATTCAACGGTTACTACCGGCTGGACGGAACGGACAAAAAATTCGGCTACGAATGGTTCGTGCCCGGCATGACGATCGCCGACCTGCATGCCCCGGATTTCATCGTCATCGATGCGCCGCCTTGCCAAACCGTCAATGCCGGAGCAACCGTCGCAGTTCCTTTGCTTCGCTCCAGTTACTCCGATCGGTATTTCGGACAGGAGCTGCAGTTGAATTGGGAGCTCTGGTACGATCAGTTGGGATCCAGAGTCGTTGCGGATCAAGGAAAACTGTTGCTGGGATGGAACGGATACGGCGTGTCTCCTCTGCAATCGCTGCAGCTCACGCTTCCGAAGCAGGATGCGGTTGCGGTGCTTGCCCTCCGGCTTCAAACCGCGAGCGGCGAGACCGTCATGCGCAACTTTACGACGTTCGACGTTCGGAGCGGCAGCGCTGACGGGCAAATTTACGGCTTAGAAGGCGGGGTTGTAAACGTGCCGGTTCCTGCCTTTACAGAGCATGACTGGGCTTATCAATGGAATGCGATTCAAGGACAGAAGGCAAATGGCGGTCCGACAGGACGTTTCGTCTATAACGTTCAGTTGCCTGACCATAACGAGCAGTCCGTCATCGGCCACATGGAGATCCTGTTCGAAGCCAGTGCAAAGCGATTGTTGGCACGGAATATCGAAGGCGGAGAATACAAACGCCCCGACCTGTCCTTTATGCTTGGCGCGGATGCCAATACGGAGCGCAACCCCAATACGTATTACATGACGGATGCGGTAAGGCACGACTCAACGGTCAACGTTATCATAGACGGACTGAAAGTAGACAGTATTTACTTGCCTGACGATCCTGCGGACAGCAGAGGCGTGTTATCGTGGCATTATCAGTCGGAATCGAACAAACTGGATGAAGCAGGGTCGTATGGTTATTTGTGCAGAATAGAAGTGCCGAGCGCTTTGGCTGCAAAGCTGAACCGGAGCCGCAGCTTTACTTTGGAGCTGGAGGTGAAGGAAGGCGGACTTGCATTGTACGGCAGAAATGCCGGTCGTTATCCGATCGATATACTGGTTACTTATCGTTAAACGCAGCAGGACTGCCCCGAGGCTATTATTATGCCTTGTGGCAGTTTTGTTTTTGTTTAGGCCGAGCGGCTTTGGCCGGCCAAACGCATCCCTCGGAACGATATCCCATCTACTCAGGAAATTCTTCTAACTATGCTGGTACCCGATTTAAATCGATCGTCCGCACTTCCCTCTGAACGGTATCCACCTCTATTCAGAATAGATTGCGTATTAACGTGTCCTGAATAGAGGGGATATTGATCAAAGGTAGAGCGCCGATAGTTAGCTTTAGAACGAATCTTCTGAGTAAGGGGGATATTCATCAGTGGAGGAGCGCCGATAGTTAGCTCTTGAACGAATCAACTGAGTAATGGAGATAAGGATCCAAACATGCGATGCAATGTTTGTTGGAGGGACACGACTGAGATAGCGGTCAATGCAAGCAGATAGGTGGGCGATGAGGAATGTTTTTCGGTGCGGACATACACGACTATATTGATATCTGCGAATCACTATATTGCATGATTTCCACTAAATAGCGTCGCTGATGAGACTGTCGATTCATTGTGTGCAAAGCTGGAAATATAGCTACAATTGAACATCGCCACCCTGCAAACGGAAATGAGAGCTCTTATTTTGATCGTTTGGCGTGATTTTAAAATCTAACGGAACCCTGCGACTTTATTCGTGAGAAATCTAGGCAAACCGCGGACTTTGGGCCATCATAAGGGCCGTCAGTTCCATTAGAATCGCGAAACTTTGCTTTTTGCTGAAATAACGCTTTTCATTTCCGTAAAAGTAGAAGTAGTTCCAGTTCATTTCTTAAAGGACAGTTGCCAGCAGTTTCACCTATGCACAGTTAATCGACAGCTTCCTGATGTCTGTACGATTGCTCAACCGTTACATTTTTACATCGATGAGAGGGGAGATATAAATAGGCTGCAAATCTTTGAATGAATAAACCTCTATTCTTGAGCTTCCGTCCTCATTTTCGAAACCGGCTTGTATATCTTTAAGATATTCGCGTTTGACATTACCCACGCCGTTTAAGCTGGATGACCAATTGCTCCCCAATACCTCATTAACATCAATATACGATATCTTTCCATCTACAAGATCGTATATTCTTGCAGACATGAGCGGCCCCGGCATAAGAACGACTAGCTCAGTTATGCCATCCTCATCCAAATCAATTTCATCGATATTTCTTGCGTATAGCTCAAGTAGTATTTCTTCTTCACCTGCTTCGTCTGTATACAAATAGGTGAAATGGGCCCCTTTTGGCGAACTTTCGTTCGTTTCCTTTAACACGCCCGTTTGTCCTAGAATGTTATCGCGATTTAAATTCTGACTCGGCATGTCATTAATCTCTTTTGCAACCTCAGACTTGACGATGTCTTTCTCATTCCCACTATTATCAGTCATTTCAACGGCCTGTTCTTGAACGTTATTTTGTACTGTACAGGCTGTGACACTCACAAGGACGATGATTGCAGCCATGAGCGAATAAATAGGTCTGTTCAATGAAGCAGTCTCCCTCCTATAGAAAAAAATTCCACCCGCAATACTAATAACGTGTGGAAGCCGGTAATGTTGCGGTGGCGGATTTTATTTCTGGCCAACAAAGGGGTGCAGCTTCGTTGGCTGCTTTAAAGCAGCGTTGGAGACTAATCTTACTCACGTCACCGGCCAAGTGCCATACAGCCTGCGGTAAGTTTCCGGCGTCATGCCTTCCTTCCTGCGGAACGTTGCCACGAAGTGGCTTGCGTCTCGGAAGCCGACAGCTTCCCCGATTCTGCGAATGGTCCAGTCCGTTCGGGAGGGCAGCCATTCCTTCGCTTTACGAATCCGCAATTGAATCAGATAAGCATACGCCGTCTGGCCGAACAGCTCCCGGAACTTCTCGTTCAGCTGCCGCTCGCCGATATCCAGCATCGCTGCCATCTCCGTCAATCCGATGCCGGGATCCGGGAATTCCGTCTCGAGCCAGTCCAGCAGCAGCTGGATTCGCTCCAGCCGCTTTGTAATGGATGGACGGTTATCGGTACGCGCATCCGTCTTGAGCAGCGTTAGAAATCGGTACAAATCCGAAGACAGCTGCAAGCCGGAGGGATCGCCACCTGTTTCGGCGAGGGTCAGCATCTCCGCCAAAAACTGCGAGATCCGGTCGTCGCCATCATCCCATTGAAACCGTTCCGCGCTGCTCCATCCGAACGATTGAATGAAGCTTGCCGCCATGCTTCCATGAAAGGTGACGAACCCCGAATGCCAGGCCCCGTTTTTCGCTTCGTACCGATGCGGCGTTCCGGGAGTCATCAGCACGCCGGTACGTCGTGTCATTTTCCACGTATGACCGTTCACCGAAAGCTCTCCTTCTCCCTCAATCGTCAGCAGCCAGTGGAAATAGGGATAGCCGTTCGGCCTGTCAATGGCCTCTTGCTCGGGGCTAGCTCCAATAGATTCAATCTGCAGAGGCAGCAATTCCGCCGGAGATGCGGGAACGATGCGTCGTTTCATGATCAAACCTCCATATTCTTATATGAATATTCGATTTTTTTATATGGGATCATAAATATGAAAGTTTTACAATGGAGATGTATACTGCGGTTTTATCATATATTTCGAGGAGTGACAAGATGATCAGCGCGAAAAAACCGAAAATTTGGTATGGCGGCGATTATAATCCCGATCAATGGGAAAAAGAAGTTTGGGACGAGGACTTGCGTCTGTTCAAACTTGCAGGCATAGATGTTGCGACTCTTAACGTATTCGCTTGGGCGAAAAATCAGCCCGCTGAAGATACTTACGATTTCGGCTGGCTCGATGAGATGATGGACAAGCTCCATGCGAATGGAGTAGGCGTCTGCCTCGCAACGAGCACAGCCGCGCATCCAGCGTGGATGGCGCGCAAATATCCGGATGTGCTGCAAGTCGACTTTAACGGCAACAAGCGGAAGTTCGGCGGCCGCCATAACTCTTGCCCGAACAGTCCGACCTTCCGCAAATATTCGGCCCGCATGGCGGAGAAGCTGGCGGAGCGCTACAAGGATCATCCGGCACTTCTGATTTGGCATATAAACAACGAATACGGCGGCGCCGGCAATTGTTATTGCGATAACTGCGAAGCAGCGTTCCGCGAATGGGCGAAGGCGCGCTACGGCACGCTAGAAGCATTAAATCGCGCTTGGAATACCGGATTCTGGGGTCATACTTTCCACGACTGGGAAGACATTGTTCTGCCTAGCGGACGGAGCGAGGAATGGCAGGGAGCGAATGGACGAACGGAGACGAATTTCCAAGGCATCTCGCTGGATTATATTCGCTTCCATTCAGACAGCCTGCTGGATTGCTACAAGCTGGAGTACGACGCCGTCAAGAAACATACGCCGGATATCCCCGTCACGACCAACCTGATGGGTGCGTTCAAAAAACTCGATTATCACAAATGGGCGAAGCATATGGACGTGGTGTCTTGGGACAACTATCCAAGATTCGATACGCCGCACAGCTACACGGGCATGATGCATGATCTCATGCGCGGACTGAAGGACGGCCAGCCTTTTATGCTTATGGAGCAGACGCCAAGCCAGCAGAACTGGCAGCCTTACAACTCGTTAAAGCGTCCTGGCGTCATGCGTCTGTGGAGCTACCAAGCAGTAGCGAGAGGCGCGGATACGATTTTGTTTTTCCAGCTTCGCCGCTCCATCGGCGCCTGCGAGAAGTATCATGGTGCCGTCATCGAACATGTCGGCCACGAGCATACACGCGTATTCCGCGAATGCGCGCAGCTTGGCGCGGAGCTTGGGGAGCTCGGCGAAACTTTGCTGGATGCCCGCGTGGAAGCGAAGGTCGCCATTCTGTTCGATTGGGAGAACTGGTGGGCGGTCGAGATGTCCAGCGGTCCGACGATCGCGCTGCGTTATGTAGATGAAGCGCATAAATTTTACGATGCGCTGTATCGCGCAGGTATCGCCGTGGATGTCGTCAGCGTGGAAGCCGATCTGAGCGGATACGATCTGGTCATTGCTCCTGTCCTATATATGGTGAAGCAAGGCGTTGCCGCCAAGCTGGAGCAATTTACTCAGAATGGCGGTACGTTAATCACGACCTTCTTCAGCGGCATTGTCGATGAAAACGACCGGGTGAAAACGGGCGGTTATCCGGGCGAATTGAGAAAGCTGCTGGGCATCTGGGCCGAAGAGATCGACGCGTTGCTGCCAACTCAGAGCAACCGGATAATGCCAGCGGACGGCGCTGATGGCTTGAAGCAGGAATACGAATGCGCTATGATCTGCGACCTCATTCACTCCGAAGGTGCGGAGGTGAAGGCTGTCTATGGCGATGACTTCTATGCAGGCATGCCGGCGCTTACGGTCAACAAGTTCGGAGCGGGCGAAGCCTGGTATATGGCAACAAGCCCGGAGGCTTTGTTCCTGCAGGATTGGTTGACCCAGTTGTGCGCAGACCGCGGTATCGCGCCGCTTATCCCATCCGTACCGGACGGGGTGGAGACGACGGTACGTTCCAAAGAAGGGCAGTCCTATCTGTTTGTGCTGAACCATAACGCTGATGCGGCTCAAGTGAATCTGGGCAATCGTTCCGGCGTCGAGCTGTTGTCTGGTCGCGAGCTGAGCGGCTCGACCGAGCTTGGCGGAAGAGATGTCTGGATCATAAAGCTTCAAGGATAACGGACGTCATGTGGCAATGTTATTATTTGAGGGGGATGACGGAGATGAGAATTAACGCCAAAGAAAGCGAATTAAAGCCAATCGCCGCAAAGGTCGCGGAGTATACGTTTAATATGGACCTCACTTGGGATTGGCCGGGCGGCGTCGCCTACTACGGCGTCAGCCGTCTCTACGAGGTGACGGGCGACCAGGCTTATCTGGACCGGATGATCGCTTGGGTGGACGAATACATCGAAGCGGGTCTTCCCGTCTGGACGGTCAATTCTTGCGCGATCGGACATATGCTGCTCACGCTTTACGAGCAGACGAAGGACGACCGATACCTGGAGCTGATTAACAGCAAGCTGGATTACCTGGAGAACAAGGCGCTTCGTTTCGGCGACCGAGTCTTACAGCACACCGTATCCGCCAACAACGATTTTCCAGAGCAATGTTGGGCAGACACGTTGTTTATGGCGGCGTACTTTATGCTGCGCGCGGGAATCATGTTCGACAAAAAACATCTCGTAGACGACGCGCTGCACCAGTTCTATTGGCATATCAACTACTTGCAGGACGAGAACGACGCCCTCTGGTATCACGGGTACAACAATATCAAGCAGGACCATATGTCCGGCATCTATTGGGCGCGGGCGAATGCATGGGCGGCCTACACGATGTCCAGAGCGGCCAAAATATTGCCGGAGGCCTATCTCTATCCTCCGATGATGCATATCTGGAGCGCGCTTCGCGATCAGCTGGCGGCAATCAAGAAGCTGCAGAAGGATGACGGTCTCTGGGGCACCGTTTTAGACTATCCGGAAGCTTACGGCGAAGTATCGGCTACGGCAGGAATTGCGGCGGCAATGATTACGCAAGGCAATACGTTGCATGGCAAATACGTTCAGAAGGCGCTGGAAGGCGTTCTCGACAACATCTCTGACAACGGCCGCGTTCGCAATGTATCCGGCGGCACCGCCGTCATGAACGACATCGCCGGCTACCTCGGCATCGACCGCAAGTGGGCCCAGGGCTGGGGGCAAGGCCTTGCTCTCGCGTTTCTGGCTTCGGCGATCGAGAAGGTGAAACGGGAGTCGGCTGAGAACTGACGATCGATTGTAACGGAAGAAGATTTGATCGACAGTAGCTCTGTTGCTTGAAGTGAGCTGCTTGATGGAGAATTTGTGTAAAACTAGAAATGGCGGTGCGGGAGATTATCCCTGCGCCGCCATTGTCGTTAATAACGTCTATGAGGTGTTTTTGTTGCCCTTTCAAGCGCCATAGACGTTAAAAACGTCTATGAGGAGATTTTGTTGCCCTATCGGGCGCCATAGACGTTAAAAACGTCTATGAGGAGATTTTGTTGCCCTTTCGAGGGCCATAGACGTTAAAAACGTCCATGAGGAGATTTTGTTGCCCTTTTGAGGGCCATAGACGTTAAAAACGTCTATGAGGAGATTTTGTTGCCCTTTCGGGCGCCATAGACGTTAAAAACGACTATGAGATGATTTTGTTGCTCTTTCGGGTGGCATAGACGTTAAAAACGTCTATGGGGAATTTTTGCTGCCTTTTCTAGGCAGAGTTACCTGGAATTAAGCTGCGTTAAACTTTGCAATCTCCCTTGAGACAGCCCCTATTTCTTCGTTCGCCCGGATTCTTAGCCTCTTCGATTCGATCTCGCTGCTAGTTAATGACAATCTTGGTTGCGACCGGAGCTGCAGCTCAAACAAACGCCTTCACCCGTCGCAGACCGAATCAAATTGCCGTCAATCCCAAGCACACCTCACAAGCCTTTCTGGTATGCGACCGCACGGCGAAAGGGAATCGTGATAAACGCAAACATCAAAAAGGGATCGCACCTTAACACAAGCAAAAATCGCTGAAAATGATGCCGACACCGAAATCTGGGAGATGTTTGATCAGTCGAGAATCGATATTAATAACGGCACGTTATTCGACTCAACAGATGATCGATATGGTCCGAAACGGGGGGATACTCAATGACCGTAACTAGGTCCAAACGTGCCTATAAAAGTTTCTCCAACATACAAGAGCATTCACTTTATCAAAACCAGAACAGCAACGTTTGAACGAATACCGGTTCAAGATCGAATGAAAGATTCGGGAAAAGAAACAAGCGATCGGTGGTAGACTGGATGCAAGCATTAACGAACAGGTTAGTTGAAATATGTGGTAATATAATTTCTGTAAGACTAGTAAATTAACACGGGCTAACCCAGGTGATTTGTATGAGTTTAATACACGAGTTTTCCTTCTTAGCGGCGATTTTGATATGAATGACAGATATGAATGGTACCGAGCTAATCGTTATACATGGGCCGAGAAATCTGTAGTGTCAGATGAGATTATTCAATACTTATCGGACTTTTTGAATTGGTTACCTTCATATAACCCCGAAACAAAAGAAAGCCACAAGGTTAAATTACTATGGGTTAACCGTTATTAATAAGCCCGGAGCAGAGAAGCTTATAAGGATATTAGATAAATGGCTTAAACTAATCGAAGAGGCACCTGACACATTCAGTTTAAGAGGAGATGCCGTTTGGAAAGAAAAAGAGAATGAAAATGGACACTGGGAACAAACGAAAAATTGGTTGAAGCGAGAAACTTTGCAGATTGAAATAGAATCATTAATTGATTTAGCAGTCAAAGCTTCAGACAATAACCAATTGATTATTCATTTCGGCATATGAGTACACCTATCAGGTGGAAAACTATGAGCTCATAGGCGAAACAAATTTACCCATAACAAGAGGAGGCAGGGGAACTTGTCGAACATTGATAATGAGAAACAGGCTCCTGAGAAATCGAATACGGTATATAAAACTGGTGATATCATAACGTCAAAAGTGTACAAGGTTAGCCCGGAGCAGAAAGTTGAACTCGATCGCTTGTCAACTGAGAGGCTCAAAAAGGTACGCAAAGAGGCAATACCGAAAATCCGCGAGCGATATGAGCAATTGGTCAAGCTTCGGCAGCAACAGCTGAAGGCCGGCGATGATGGCAAGCCTATAGAAGTGATTTCAATGAATGGGCAGGTGTGTGAAATGAAGAAGAAAGTAGCGGTGAAACTAGATGATCTAATTAATGAGATTGAATTTCAGATGGTTGAAACTGATACATATATAAACACCCGGACAGGCGAAGTTATAACATTATCTAAAGAAGAAATGAGAGCGGCAGAAGATGAAGAGCCACTTGAAAAATATCCAGATTGGCAAAGAGAGAACATTGAACAAGCAATAAAAATTATCGAAGATGAAGACGAGGTTTACCTCTATTTCACATTAAGAAACGAGTACCATGAGTATGAAATAATAGAAGAGTTTATCGGAACATTAAACGAAGCAGAGGTTCGAGAAGAATTATTTGGAGCTATTCAAGGAAGAGGGGCATTTAGAAGATTTAAAGACGGAATCAGTGAACATGACTTAGAAAAACAATGGTATGAATTCAAAGAAAAAAAGATAAAGGAATTAGTTATTGAATGGTGTAAAGTGATGGATCTTGAAATGAAGGAATGAAGTATTATTGCTAGCGAGAAAGAGTGTTTTCTTATGGGAATTGGGATCCAGGAGTAGTTTGCCATCGCGGCGACTGTAAAGAAAAAATATTGAGTGAACTGAAGAACAACAGCTCAACAAGTCATTACGGCAGCCAGCCTTCATGAGCGGATGCGGTTGTGCGTGGAAGAACTGGCAGAATTACGCAACAATCCTAGGCTTGACTTCGTCTATTTGCATGTGTAAATTCCACCATTCATTCCAATGAGGTGATCACATGTGGAAAAGAACCGTAATGATCCTGCTGAGTTATTTGATCTTATTCGGTATGTGGTTCGTAATCGAACCTGTAACTGTCAACGCATGCTCTTGTGCCGAACTCCCAAGCATAGAAGAGCAGTTGGAACGGAAAACCGCAATTTTTACGGGTAAAATATTGAGTGTGACTAAACCTGTTCAAGGGAAGATCTGGTCTTCCGCTGATCCTGTAAAAGTTCTGTTTGAAGTTAAAACGGTATGGAAAGGAGAACTGGGTTCTCAAACGACTGTTCACACAGCATTGAGTTCTAAAAGTTGTGGATATGAGGGTTTCGAAGTGAATAAAGAATACGTCGTTTTTGCTTACGGTGACCCAGATCGCCTTGAAACCGGACGTTGTGAAGGAAACAAGACTCTTGCATCCGCACAAGAAGAACTGAAAGCATTGGGAGCAGGATATGAACCCTCCAAGATAATACCCCAAGAGATTCCGTTGGAAGTATCTTCAATCAATATGGAAGCAGATAATGGGTACATTACAATTGTTTTTGTTTCTGTAATTATACTAACAACTTTTATCTTGCTGATCATATTTTTAAGAGTACGTCGCAGATGATACAAAGCGTCAGCGGACGAGATGTGCGTTCAGGGAGAATGCCGTTTCCTAACAACATGGAGCCATGCAACTTGTGCATGGCTCCATGTAGTTTGTACGTAAGTCGATTAGACTCGAAGCCTTACAGGCTGGCCCGTTTCTATCGATTGATAACCGGCCAAAGCGACCGCTGCCGAACGCATTCCGTCTTCGCCGCTGATCGGGACTTGATCCCCTTGCTTAATGGCTTGAACAAACGCCTTCACCAGATAAAGATCCATGTTGTCGCCCCAATAATTCCATTGGCCGGTGCCGGCTTCCTGGCTATATAGCTCGTTTACTTGTCCGAGGGAATCTACGGATATCACGCCGCTGGTGCCGATAATTTCCAGGGTGACATCGCCCCATGTCGGGAACGGAGCCCTCCTGGACCAGCTGGTATCCACGACGCCGAACGTCCCGTTCTCGAATTTAACGTGAATCATGCCGGCATCGTCGACGTCTAACTTTTCATCGAACAGGGTGGCCGCATAGGCGTAAACTTCCTCGGGTTCGGAGCCTGTGATCCAGCACATCAAGTCCATGACATGAACCGTATGATCGAGGAGAGCGCCGCCGCCGGATAATTTCGGATCGACGAACCAGCCGCTAGGTGCCGTGCCGCGGTTGGTTCCCTTAATGGCAACGATATCCCCGATTTCGCCGCGTTCCACCGCTTGTTTAGCTTGTATTACGGCTGGCAGGTATCGACATGGAAAGGCGGTCATTAATTGGACGTTATTATTGTTGCAGGCTTCGATCATGGCGTTCATCTCGTCGGCGCCGACACCAAGAGGCTTCTCGCATAATACGTGAATGCCCTTATTTGCCGCGGCAATCGTTAATTCCGCATGGAAAACATTCTCCGAGCAGATGACGACGGCGTCCATCGATTGCTCCAGAAGGCTGCGATAATCGTCGTAATAAGCGATGCCGTGCTTGCTTATAACGTCAGCAACCCTTCCGCGTTTAGGGTCGGCGATGCCGATAATCTCCACCTCCGGAATGGAGAGCAGGGAGTTTAGATAGGAGAAGGCATGTCCGTGCGCAAAACTAATCATGCCGATTTTTAATGGATTCATTGGTTGCGTCCTCCTTGCATGTAAACGACTTTGCCAGTCCGAATGCTCTCCTTGGCGGCGAGCGCCACTTCAAGCGCTTTGAGAGCGTCATCGGCCGTTACGATCGGGTTGCCGCCGTCACTGATACAGGACAGGAAGTGCTCCAGCTGTAGCTCGTAAGGACTGCGGAATCCCGGACTGCCCGGAATGACGACGGAAGCGCCTGGATCGTTGGACGAACCTTGCTTCGCGATCTGCAAAGAGCTGCTCTTTAAACTATTGGCTCTAATGATGCCCTTGCTTCCCGCAATCTCCGCTTTCGTATGGAATGGCCCCGGATATCCCCAATTCGACTCTACGTTCGCGATAGTCCCGTTATCGAAATGCAGCGTTACGAGCGCGTAATCCAAAGTATCCTTCTTGGCGTTCAGCGCATATACGCTGCTGACTTCGCCAAAGCATGACCGGAGGAAATCAAGATCATGAATCATGAGATCCAATATAACGCCGCCGCTGCGGGAGTCATCCGCGAACCAGCCGCCGGGATGCCCTCCGATCCGGCTGGCATGCGCGACGCCTGGTCTACCCAGCTTCCCGCTGTCCAGCGCCGCTTTCATATTGGCATAGTCCGGGAAGAAGCGGACCACATGCCCGACAAACAATCGCACTCCGTTATCTTCGCACACGGCGATCATCTCTTTGGCGTCTTCGGCAGTCAGCGCGATCGGCTTCTCGCAAATAATATGCTTTTTTGCTTTTGCCGCTTTGATCGCAAATTCTTTGTGCAAATAGGTAGGGAGCGCAATACTGATTACATCAAAATCGGCTTCCTCCAGCATCCGGTCAAAGGAGCTGTAAGCTGTTGCTCCGGTACGAGCAGCCAACTTTTCGGCCTGCTCAATTCGCACGTCGCAAACGCCGGTCAGGCGGACATTTTCGAGCTTTGTGTAAACATCGGCATGAACGCCTCCCATGCCCCCGCTGCCCAATACTGCTACTTTCATCCCATATCGTCCCTTCTGTTCTGAATTGATGAATTGTCCTAATCATACATGGATTAAAGTGGGGCGTATATGCGATAATTTAGTTGAAATGTATCCAAATTCAACATTAGTATCAATTTCATTGTGAGGCGACGACATGGAGATTTTTAAGGAACCGATTCACTATCAAAATCCGCAGCTTTGTTTGAAGGTGTGGACATTTACGCAACAGAAAAGCGAGTGGAAGCAGGCGGAATCGACCATTCCACGCTGGCATTACCATAAGGAAGTAGAGTTCATATTGGTTCTTGAAGGCGTTCACGAGATGCATACGGTTGACGAATCGTTTAGTCTAGAGCCTGGCGAGGTTATGGTTGTTGGCTCCAATCAGCTTCATCGCGGCTATTCGCATGTGGGCATGAATGTCTCCTATATCGTACTTCATGTTGATTTCGAGCCTTATTTCGATCCCGCGACCCTGCATTTTTCCAGCTCCTTTATCGAAGTGCTGCATCCGCTCGACGCGTTGAACGGGATGTTCCGCCGCAACTTGACCGCTAGCAACGAAGTTGGGAATGCCATCAGGCAAATTCATGATGAGGTGATGCAGCGAAGGCATGGTTACGAAATAGCGGTTAGCATGCAAATCAAAGCGTTAATGCTGGCGCTGATTCGGCATGACGAAGAGGGCATTCTCACTTCGCATGACAAGACGGACGCTCAAGTGCTTAGACCCGTCATCGCCCACGTTGACGAGAAGCTGGGCGAACGGATCAGCATGACGGAGGTCAGCCGTATAGCAGGGATGAGCTACGTTTATTTTTCTAAATTTTTTAAGGACAGAATGGGACTTTCCTTTACGGAATACGTGAACCGAAAACGAATCGCCAAAGCGTCCCGCATGCTTGCGATGAGCGACCGGAAAGCAACGGATATTGCCGCAGCGGTCGGTCTTGAAAATATGGCGCATTTCTACGAGATGTTCCGGCGCTTTAACGGCTGTACCCCCAAACAATTTAAAGGCAGAATGCGGGGGAACGTTCTGACGCGGTCAACCTGACTATGGATCATGAGCCTGCGACTGAAATGGGAACTAGGCGCAGCGTAGGAAGGTTTGACGGTTGCTCCAAACATAACCCGAATTGCTCGTCTAGATTGCTGCCTGGACGAATATACTTCAAAAAGTGAGAACTTGTCGCGGATTGAAGGAGGGGCAGCGCGAATGGATGCACAGGCAACAGAAACGATAATGAACACGGACTCGAACTTGAGGGAGAATAAGATTGAAGACTTTGTTCGACTTTTCAAGGAAACGAATGAACGGCTCCAGCATGAACAGGATTTGTCTCCCGACAATGCAAAAGTGTCTGAGATCATCGGCCGCCTCATGAGCCGCTTGCGTTCCCGCTACTTGCCGGATGAGATTCTGGCAGTGCTTGGAGACGAATATATTAGAAGCAATCAGCGAAAGCTGCAAGATAAGCTATCCGAAGCAGAATTCCTTGCGGAATTAAATGATGCCCGGCAGCTTGCACATGGCGACGTTTCTCCACTGGACAAGCTTGCTGCGATGCCGATATGGAGGGTCTATAACGCTCTGGTAGGCGAAGAGCTATCCTTCTTGCGCGTGCTGCTGGATAAGCATGGCAAGACGGAGCAAGCGCCAATCGTATTCGTCGGAAGCGGCCCATTGCCTCTAAGTCCCGTCATGCTTCATTTGTTCGGGAAAACGGAAGTTGTCGCTCTGGAGAAGGATCGCGGTGCCTTCGAGGTATCTCGCACCTTGCTTAAGCGAATGGGCTTGGAGTCGAAGGTAATCGTCAAGCTGATGGAAGGAGCGGACTTCGATTATAGCGCTTATGATCGAATCTTCGTGGCCAGCCTTGTCCGCAATAAAAGGGAGGTGCTGGAGCAGATATGCCGTACCTCCCCGCAAGCTCTTGTGGCAGCTCGCACCGCAGAGGGCATTCGTCAAATCATGTACGAAGCCATCGACGAGTCGCTGCTCCATCGCGAAGGCTGGAGGATTATAGATAGAACCGTTCCCGATGGGAAGCAGGTAATTAATTCGACTTTGTTTTTGGGTCGGGGGGACCAGATTTTTGTGGAGATAGACAGAGGGCAATTGCTCGAACCGTGATGTTTTGCGGTTCTTTTTTGTGTTTGTGAGTGTGTTTTATTTGCTGTTTAGCAAGACATCTAAGTGCTTTTGACCTCTTACAGTACGCGGTGGAAGGCGCTGATCTTGTATACTTAGTTCAAATGACATGGTATAGTCAATTAGAAGGTATTGGAATTTTATCCAGTGGAATTTGCGTAATACGTAAATATGAACAAAAGGCGAAGAACTAGAAGAATTACATCTTACCGCGCAAGAGATTTTAAAGAAATAAAACATTTATGTATGCACATTCACAGAAGTAAATCACTTCTGATAACACCATATTCGCGCTTCGAGCCATTCGGCCCTCGGCCCGGACAGAAGACATTGGCAGGGAAGTTGAAACAGCCGGACACATCCGACTTCGTCAGACGTCGTGAATATACGAAACGTTATCGGAAATACTCAAAAATACAAATGTAATAAAAGGAGAAAAGCAAAATGTATGTATCTAACAATGTTGATGCTCTCAATAAGTATCAACAGTTCACTAAATTATTTGAAAAAAATAGGTTTCTGATTGATCAGGATCATGATTTTATCAAGCATTATCTTTCCAGCCTTGCAACAAAAACACATGAAGTGAGAAAAGGTCAAAAATTTTATAGAGCAAGAGTTAATGGATTAAGTCCTTTTGAAAATGATAAGGATCTAGATGCTCCTCCTGATGGAAAAGCTTCTTTTGGTAGGGTAAATCCAAGAGGCATTTCTTATCTCTATGTAGCAGAAACTAAAAAAACTGTTATTGCAGAAGTGCAACCATGGCTAAATGCAAGTATTACAATAGCTGAATGTACTGCATTAGATTCATTAAAGGTAGTAGACTTATTACCTTCACAACAAGAAATTGTAGCAGCACATAGTTATCGTAAAGTTATAAGTGATGAGTTTTCAAAACCTGTTAGACCTGATACTAAAGAATTAGATTATGTACCTACACAATATATGGCTGAATGGTTTAAAAGTAAAGGATTAGATGGAATAAGGTATGGAAGTGCTTTACATTTTGGAGGGATTAATTTAGCCTTTTTTGATCCTACTAAATTACAAGTTAGAAGGATTGAAGAAGTTACCGTAAAAGCAATAGATTATAGTACTGATTAAGTTTTATAGCTAAGACAAGAGCGAATTTTTGAGCAGGTTCAATGAAGTCGAGTACATCCGATAACACCATATTCACGCATCGGGCTGAAGCCCTCGGTCCGGCAGGAGATATTGGCAGTGGGAGCAGATTCAGCCGGACACATCCGACTTCGTCGGACGTCGTGAATATACGAAACGTTATGGGAAATTGACGAAATGAATATATCTTGTGAGG
>NZ_BDQX01000170.1 GCF_003112455.1 Paenibacillus agaridevorans | reverse complement strand
TCTCCGTATTCGCGCGTTTTATCATCGACCGTCACCGTATAAGACGCCTTGGAGATCGTCAGCTTCCCCTTCTCCGTCTGGACCTCGTAATTCGCCAGCTTGCCTCCCTGATCCGCAACGATCGGGGTAACGTCATACTGACCCACGGCGCTG
>NZ_BDQX01000169.1 GCF_003112455.1 Paenibacillus agaridevorans | reverse complement strand
ACGCGCGGCCGCCACCGCCGCAGAAACGCCGGATAAGCCGCCGCCGATGACGGTAATATCCGTTTTTACCGTTTCATATCTCATTCCAAGCACCTCTCCTCTATCCGTTTGAGTCCCATTGTAGAAGAAAGGATTTACTTTTAACATGCCTTGATTTACATTATTGCATATACTTTATTTCATATGGAGGGGAGGGGTAGAACTTGCTGCAACGATGGCTGGACACTGTGCATCTTCTCCATCATGTCTACTGGGATAGAAAAAGACGAGGATACGTATTCCTTCTGGACCTTATTTGCCGTAGAAGCAGGGCGGTTTCACTGCTTCATCGCGGATTATGAGGGCTTTTTTTATTTGCTGTTAGCCTTTCTTCGATACCGTAACTATGGTCTTATCTCAGATATTGGCCCAGCCGGTTATTGGGGGCGTCTTGCAGAACCGCTCCCCGCTTTCGATTCAACGGGGAGAACGCGCTTCGCATACATTTGATAAACACCTCGTCCACACTGTTCAATTCCTCGATATGCTGAGTCCAGAGATCGCTGGTAGTGAAAGCCGCTTCGGGATACAAGCCTCCGTCTATTGCGGCTTGCATCGTATGCGTAACTACGCAGATGGCCAAGTTTTTTTCGTTGCGGAGCCGGCTTCTGCAGGACAATATACCTACTTTATCTCTCGGCATAAGCTCGTATTTTTGCCAAGCCTTTCTGTTTGACCTTCCTTCACGCATTGCAGCATCAGCTTAGCCGTATTCGTCGGATGATGAAAGTTCAAGCATAGCCGTCTGTCCTTCAGACTCTTCTCCAGCTTGTCGTTCAGTGCGGAAGGGCGTCGGAACGGAATACTGCAGTCGACGACTTCTGTCAGATCGAGCGGCCTAATGTTGAATGAACTATCGTCTCCCGTTAGAATGAAGAACT
>NZ_BDQX01000168.1 GCF_003112455.1 Paenibacillus agaridevorans | reverse complement strand
GCTCATCAGCCCGACACACGCTCATTATTGTGGATTTTTCATCTATATTCGTCACATCACTCCGACACATGGCTCATTATGGTGGATTTTTCATCTATATTCGGCTCATCAGCCCAACACATGGCTCATTATGGTGGATTTTTCATTTATATTCGGCTCATCAGCCCGACACACGCTCATTATTGTGGATTTTTCATCTATATTCGTCACATCACTCCG
>NZ_BDQX01000167.1:7303-25424 GCF_003112455.1 Paenibacillus agaridevorans | reverse complement strand
GCCTGCTGCGCTAGCAAGAACCGTATAGTTCGTTTGTCGAAGCAGCGAGACCGGCAAGAGCCGGGCTTGTGCCGTTTGCTTAAAGTGCTGTTCAAAAAGTTTTTCACTTTCGTGATTGTCGGGAAATACAGGAAAGAATGGTTTCTTGGGGCATGGGGGAAGAGGAAGCCAACCAATCGTATGGCCTAATCGGAAGTAACGGGAAAAGTTCCCCCTAATCTTAAAGAATCGAGCTTTCTGCTTGTCTTAAAGGGAAAAGTGCCCACTAATCTTGTGGGTTTTGCTCAATGTAGGGATTCGATCGAAATTAGAGGGAGGAAATCCCTCTAAAACCTGGAAAATGGCGAGAATGGGGCAATTAGAGGGAGCTTTTCCTCTTATCCAGGAAGAATGATGATCGCCCCGTATAGGAAGATGTTTTTCTTATCTCTTGACTGGAATACCAGGCATGCAGACATTATTTGTGGATCCCGGGAGTGATTAGGAATGGGTCAGAGCGGGGCAGTCGTACAGTTAAAGGGAATTACAAAACGATTTCCCGGACTGGTGGCAAACGATTCCATCGACTTGGAGCTGAAGAAAGGCGAGATCCATGCCTTGCTTGGGGAGAATGGCGCCGGCAAGTCGACGCTGATGAATATTCTGTTCGGCCTATATCAGCCGGACGAAGGGGAAATCTGGATTAACGGCGAGCGAACCGTCATTGACGGTGCCTCCAAGGCGATCGAGCTGGGCATTGGCATGGTGCATCAGCATTTCAAACTGGTACAACCGTTTACGGTAGCGGAGAATATCGTTCTCGGCGATGAACCTAAGAAAGGCTTGAAGATCGACTACAAGCTCGCGAATCAGAGGGTACGAGAGATCTCCGGGCGTTATGGATTGAAGGTAGATCCGCAAGTGCGGATTCAAAATATTACGGTAGGCATGCAGCAACGGGTAGAGATTCTGAAAACATTGTATCGCGGCGCGGAAATCGTCATCTTTGACGAACCGACGGCCGTGCTTACCGTGCAAGAGATCGAGGAGCTAATCCAAATTATTCGGAATCTGGCCGCGGAAGGCAAGTCCATCATCATCATCACGCACAAGCTCAAGGAAGTGATGGCGCTCGCGAACACCGTGACGGTCATCCGCCGCGGCAAAGTCGTCCGCACGCTGCCGACAAGCGGCACGAACGAACGGCAGCTGGCGGAGCTGATGGTCGGCCGCGACGTGTCGTTCGAGGTCGAGAAGTCGCAGGCGAAGCCTGGCGAGGTGGTGCTGGACATTCGGAATCTTCGGATGAAGGGCGATCAAGGCAAGCCGGCGCTGGACGGTACAACGTTGCAGGTGCGAGCGGGCGAAATTTTTGGCATCGCAGGGGTAGACGGCAACGGTCAGAGCGAACTGATCTATGCCATTACCGGCATGCGCAAGGTACAAGAAGGCAATGTGTTTCTTAACGGCTCGGATCTGACGAACAAGTCGCCGCGCGACATCTCCACGGCGGGCGTCGGCCATATCCCGGAGGATCGCCATAAGCATGGGCTGGTGCTGGACTTCTCTGTTAGCGAAAACATGATTCTGAACACGTACTTTCAGCCGGAATACGGCCGTTATGGTTTCGTGGACTTTAAGGCGATGGACAAGCTTGCGGCGGATCTCGTGGGCGAATACGACGTTCGGCTGTCAGGCATCCATACGGATGCAAGAGCGTTGTCCGGCGGCAATCAGCAGAAGGCTATTATCGGGCGGGAGCTGCACAAGGACCCCGACCTGATCATCGCGGTACAGCCGACGCGCGGTCTCGACATCGGCGCGATCGAATTCGTACATAATCGGCTCGTGGAGGCCCGAAATGGCGGCAAGGCCATCCTGCTCGTCTCCTTCGAGCTGGATGAGCTGTACGCGTTGTCTGACCGAATCGCGGTCATGTACGAAGGGAAGCTGGTCGGAGAGGTGGATGCAGACAACCGCAACGACGAAGAGCTCGGTCTGCTTATGTCGGGCAACACGGATACAGCCGGGATTCCGGGACAAAGGGGGAGCTAGCGGGATATGGACACGACCAAAAAAATATTCAACAAATCCTCGCTTCTCGTCCCGCTGGTCTCCATTGTACTGGGTCTGATTATTGGAGCGATCGCGATGCTGGCCGGCGGGTACAATCCCATTTTGGCTTATACCTCCCTCTTCGAAAGATTGTTCGGCAGCCCCTACCATATGGGCGAGGCGATTCGGGCCATCACGCCGCTTATCTTTACTGGCATCGCGGTAGCTTTTGCCTTTCGGACAGGACTGTTCAATATCGGGGTAGAGGGTCAATTCGTTATGGGAATGACAGGTGCGACGTTGATCGGGGTGCTCCTGGATTTGCCGTGGTACATTCATGGACCGCTCGCCATTGTGACGGGAGCCTTGTTCGGGGGATTATGGGCCGGTATTGTCGGCTTCCTTAAGGCGACGAGGGGCGTTAACGAGGTCATCTCGTCCATCATGTTGAATTGGACGGCGCTGTACCTTGCCAATTACATCGTTGCTGCATTTTTGCTGGAGCCGGGTCAACAGAAATCGAGGCCGATCCATGCCTCCGCGCTTATGCATATCGACTGGCTGATCGAGCTGATGGACAGGGCCAGAATGCACTGGGGCACCTTGATCGCCTTGCTTGGCGTAGGGGTGTTCTATCTGCTGCTCTGGCGTACGAAACAAGGCTACGAGCTGCGCGCGGTTGGCCATAATCCCGACGCGGCGCTGTATGCGGGGATGAACGTCAACCGGACGATCGTCAAATCGATGATGATCAGCGGCGTGTTCGCAGGTCTGGGCGGGGTATTCGAGGTGCTCGGCGTATTCGGAAATCAAACCATTATGGCAGCATCCCCGGGATACGGCTTCGACGGCATCGCGGTTGCGTTGCTCGGCGGCAATACGCCAGTCGGCGTGCTGCTCGCATCCATTCTGTTCGGCGGACTCAGCTACGGATCTTCCGGCATGAGCTTTGGCGCCGGCGTTCCTTCGGAGATCGTCCGTATCGTAATCGGTTCCGTTATTTTCTTTGTAGCCGCTCATGGCATCGTAAAATATATGCTGAAGCCGTTTATGCAGAAGCGCTCGGCGGACAAGCGGAAGGAGGCGGCTTGACATGGAGGTATGGGGTCAACTTATCAATACGACGCTGGTTTTCTCTACCGCGCTTATCTTCGCTGCCTTGGGAGGCATGTTCTCGGAGCGTTCCGGCGTTGTCAACATCGGCCTGGAGGGCTTGATGGTATCCGGCGCGTTCGCCGCCGCGGTTGCGACGTATTCGGCATCGGAGGCGGGCTTCGGAAGCGGTTCGCCTTGGATCGGATTGATCGCCGCCGTTGTCTACGGCGTGTTGTTTTCGCTTCTGCACGCGGTGGCAACTATTACATTTAAGTCGGATCAGACGGTCGTCGGCGTCGTCATTAACATCCTGGCTCTTGGCGTAGCGATCTACTTTACGCGCAGTCTGTATGATGGATCGGTGCAGACGCCCCAGCTATACGACGTATTTTCCAAGGTGTCGATTCCCTTGTTGTCAGACATCCCGATCCTCGGGGAAGGGTTTTTCCATGCGTACCCGACGACCTATATCGTGGCCATACTGGTCGCCGTCAGCTATTTCTTACTCTTTAAGACGCCGTTCGGACTGCGCCTGCGCGCTGTAGGGGAGCATCCCAGCTCCGCTGACACGGTCGGCATCAACGTATCCAGGTATCGCTACATTGGCGTTATGCTGAGCGGCGCGCTGGCCGGACTCGGGGGCGCAACGATTACGCTGACGACCACGAGCAGCTTCGCGTACAACACGATCTCCGGCCAAGGCTTCATTGCGCTCGCGGCGCTCATCTTCGGCAAGTGGAATCCGCTCGGACTTGCCGGAGCGGCCGTCTTCTTCGGCTTCGCGCAAGCGATCCGGAACTTCGCCCAGCTGTTCGACTGGTCGAAGAACATCCCAACGGAAGTGTTCTACATGCTGCCGTATGTCCTCACCTTGATCGTGCTCGCTGCCGCGGTCGGCCGTTCCAGCGCCCCGTCGGCGCTTGGACAGCCTTATGATCCGGCGAGGCGATGACTTCTTGAAACATACCGGACCTGAGCTGACCCTTGGTCTGGTTTTTTCTATTTTGAAGGCTGTGCATGCTGCGAAGAACTAAGAAGAAGCTGCCGCAAGAGTGCCGTTCAGGGTGCGACTCTTATATTCAACCAAATGGTTGACTAAAATAGGCGAAGGAAGTATACTTAACTACATGGTTGAATATCCGATAAACGAAGAACAGTTGGATCAAGTGTTTCATGCGCTGTCCGACCCGACACGCAGAGGTATGGTGCGTATGCTGGCGCAAGAGGAACGCACGGTGACGGAGCTTGCTGCTCCGTTCGACATGTCGCTGGCCGCGGCGTCCAAGCATATCAAGGTTTTGGAGCAAGCAGGTCTACTGCAGCGGACGGTGCATGGACGCACGCATACCTGCAAGCTGGATTCCAGGGTGCTGGCGCGGGCGACGCGGTATTTGCAGTTCTACGAGAGGTTTTGGAGTGCGCAGTTCGACACACTGGAGATGGAGCTCAACAAGGCGAAGGGCGAGGAACATTAAGTCGACCTACAGATAGAGGGGAGGGAATTGGGATCATGCACGAAACAAAGGAGGATCACGCATCTTATACGACGTTGACGATGGTTCGCCAGTTTGACGTCAAGCCGGAGCGGTTATTCGATGCCTGGATCAACCCGCAGATGATGCGCAAATGGCTGATGACTATGGAAGCGACAAACAAGGTGGCGACATGCGACCCTCGCGTGGGAGGCACGTGGGAAATCGTCGATGTCCGGGATGGCGTTGAGTACAGGGCGATTGGCGAGTACTTGGAGGTGGATCCTCCGCACAAGCTGGTGCTTACGTTTCGCATGCCGCAGTTCAACGATTCGGTGGACACATTGACGGTGAAGATCAAGCCGCTCGGCAAAGGCTGCGAGATGGTATTTACCCAAGTCATCCGCGTTCCGCATGAGGAAGGCTGGAGAGAGGCCGAGATTGCAAGGGCGATGCAGGAATATCACGATGGTTCGCAGCATGGCTGGAACCTGATGTTCGTAGGATTGCAGCAGCTTCTAATGGCTCAGGAGAACGAAGGTTAGTCTTCGAGCTGGAAAAACGCATACAAGTACTTAATCATAAAGAGGAGAGGTGCAACATGCAGAAAATTAATACGTTCTTGATGTTCGAGGGACAAGCAGAGGAAGCGATGAACTTCTACATATCTTTGTTCGAGGATTCCGAGGTGCTGAGCATGACCAAGTACGGTCCGGAAGGCCCGGGCCGCGAAGGATCGATCATACATGCTTCGTTTGCGCTGAAGGGTCAAACTTATATGTGCATCGACAGCCATGTTAAGCACGGATTCACGTTTACGCCGGCCATCTCTCTTTATGTCCACTGCGAATCGGAAGAGGAGATCGAAACGCTGTGCGGCAAGCTGCTTGATGGCGGAAGTGCGCTTATGCCGCTAGGGGAGTATGGCTTTAGCAAGAAATTTGCTTGGGTCAAGGATCGTTTTGGCGTTACCTGGCAGTTGAACCTGGCTTAATGTTATTGGAATGCCCGAATGAAGCAAACGCACTAGCTCGCAAAGAAGCTCGCCTCGCTGGCTGGCTTCTTTTTGCTTTTTTCCGTATGATCATTTGCAGGAGCTTGATTTGGACTTGCATAAGGAGCAATGCAACCTGAATGCCAGTAATCGGAAGCAATCAAAGCTTAATATCCATTAAATACTGCGCGAAGGCGATAATTGGGCTCCCAAGCGGCTCAGAACGCGTATTCCTCCATTGACATACCCCTCTGTCAAGTGTAAATTAAATCTTAATTACACAACCGTAACTGCTACTGTCTGGAACGATGGGGGTCGGCGCGGAATCCCGATGCATTTGGATACAGAGAAACAACGGGTCGGGAATGAAGAGTAAGCATGGCTACAATGATAAACCGCTTTTTGGGTCACACTAAAGGTAATGGAATCCCGTAGTTTGTGCATCAATTCACAAAGTTGGCGAAGACTCGGACAAATGACGTGGAGTACCGCATGAAGGAACGAGGACAGCCGCATCAAGATATAACTGGACGGAATGGGACGAGCGACGAGGAGTTTCGCTGCAGATGCCGAGAACATGGCGGCAGGGCGGATGCAAGAGCGCTGATGAGCCCATATCCCTCATAAGAGGAGAGGATCTAACGTGGAAGCACTGGCACTGGAACGCAAGGCGGAACAAAACCGCGAGCTGCGCGAGAAGCTGATGCAATTGAAGAAGGAACGCAACGCAATCATTCTTGCTCATTATTATCAACGCGACGAAATTCAGGAGGTGGCGGACTTCCGCGGCGACTCGTTCCTGCTGGCGCAGAAGGCTGCCCAGACGGACGCGGACGTCATTGTATTCTGCGGCGTGCACTTTATGGGCGAGAGCGCAAAGATTTTGGCGCCGAACAAGACGGTCATCATTCCCGACGAACGTGCGGGCTGCCCTATGGCGGATATGGTTAACGTCGACGGACTGCGCAAGCTAAAGGCTCAGCATCCCAATGCGAAGGTCGTCACGTACATCAACTCGTCGGCCGAGATCAAGGCGGAGACGGATATTTGCTGTACGTCGGCTAATGCCGTCAAGGTCGTCAATTCGGTGGAAGGCGACGAGGTGATCTGGGTACCGGACAAGAACCTCGGCCACTACGTGCAGCAAAACACCGACAAAAAGATGATCATCTGGGAAGGTTACTGCAACACGCACGATATGCTCACCGTCAAGGATGTCGAAGAGATGAAGGCGAAGTATCCGAACGCGCAATTCGTCGTGCATCCGGAGTGCCGTCCAGAGGTTGTCGAGCTGGGCGACTTCGTCGGCAGCACGACGGCGATCATCAAGTATTGCCGCGAGTCCGATTGCCAGGAGTTTATCGTCGGCACGGAAGACGGCACCGGCTACCAGCTGCGTCTGGACAGCCCCAACAAGACATTCCATTTTGCATCCAAATATTTGGTCTGCCCGAACATGAAGGTTAACAATTTGAAGAAGCTCGTGAAGTGTCTGGAGACGATGCAGCCTCAAATCTACGTGCCCCCTCATGTAGCGGAACAAGCCCGTCTG
Organism: Paenibacillus agaridevorans; assembly: GCF_003112455.1. Lineage (GTDB taxonomy): Bacteria > Bacillota > Bacilli > Paenibacillales > Paenibacillaceae > Pristimantibacillus > Pristimantibacillus agaridevorans. Next base: position 18,277 of record NZ_BDQX01000167.1, on the reverse strand, counting down.
TCGCTCGAGCGCATGCTGCTGGTGAAGTAGCATGCGCTGCTCCCTTATTGGGGCAGTCGCGATAGTCCGGTCAGGTTAGGCAGCAGCACTCCGTAAGAGCAACATAGCAAGCCTGAAGCTTAGATGCACGCCAAATCAGGAGGAGCACACATGATTCCTAGATACCTCATCGACGTGGAGCTGGATACGCTGCCGGTCGTAGAGAAAGATGTCATTGTCATCGGGGCCGGCATTGCCGGTCTTTTTACCGCTATACGCTCGAGCGAACAGCATTCGGTGCTGATGATCACGAAGAAATCATTGCTTGACAGCAATACGCGCTACGCGCAAGGCGGCATCGCGGCCGTTATATCCGAGGACGATTCGCCGGCCTACCATCGGCAGGACACGCTGATCGCCGGAGCCGGCCTATGCGACGACGAAGCCGTCGACGTGCTGGTGCACGAAGGGCCTAAGGGCGTACGCAGCCTCATCAAAATGGGCACCCAGTTCGACCTCGAAAACGGCGAGTTCGCCTTGACCAAGGAAGGCGCTCACAGCCAGCGCCGCATCCTCCATGCCAACGGCGACGCGACCGGCTATGAGATTGTCCGCGCGCTCTCGGAGACGGCCATGTCGACGCCGGGCATCGAGGTATGGGACGATCATTTCGTTATCGACCTCGTGACGGAGGATGGCGTCTGCTGCGGCGCGATCGTGCAGAAGCCGAGCGGAGAGCGTTTGTTCGTGCGCGGCAAGGCGACTATTCTATGCTCCGGCGGCGCGGGTCAGTTATACCGCTACACGACGAATCCCGAAGTCGCGACCGGCGACGGCGTAGCTATGGCTTACCGCGCAGGCGCTTACATACGAGACCCCGAATTTATCCAGTTCCACCCCACTTCGCTCTGCTATCCCGGCGCGCCAAGGTTTCTGATCTCGGAAGCCGTTCGCGGCGAGGGAGCCGTCCTGCGGAATATCAGGGGCGAGCGTTTTATGCACAAATATCACGAGCAGCTGGAGCTTGCGCCGCGCGACGTCGTCGCCCGGGCGATCGTCAGCGAGATGGAGGAGACGCGTTCCACCTTCGTCTATATCGATATCACGCATGAATCGGCGGAGATGGTGAAACATCGCTTCCCTACGATCTACCAAACCTGTTTGACATACGGCCTCGATCTGACGTCCGACTGGATTCCCGTCGCTCCTGCGATGCACTATATGATGGGCGGAGTAAAGACGGATCTTAACGGCGAGACGAATATCAAGCGGCTCTTCGCCTGTGGCGAAGTGTCGTCGACGGGCGTGCACGGCGCGAACCGGCTGGCGAGCAACTCGCTCTCCGAGGCGATCGTCTACGGGCGCCGCATCATTAAGCGTATCGAGGAGCTGGGACCGAACGACGTCCAGCCAAAGGTCGTCAATAAGGTTGTCCGCAGCTCCGTCTCCATGCAAGCTGTGGTAGAGCGCCGACTGAAGCTGCAGAAGGTCATGGTCCGGTATGCGGGTTTGCGGCGCAATGAAAACGGCCTGCGCAAAGGTCTGGAGGAGCTGAAGCGGCAATTGCCGATCTTCCAGGCTACGTTGACGGAACGCGAGCAATACGAGTTCGCCAACTTGCTGACCTGCGCGCTTCTCACGACGGAAGCGGCGCTGCAGCGCGAGGAGAGCCGCGGCGCGCATTACAGGGAGGACTTCCCGGCGAAGGACGATCTTGTATGGCGCAAGCATACGATCCTACATCATACTCAAGGCATAACCGAGGAGCGAATAGAACATGTTTGAATGGACGACGGGCGGGTACGACGAAGCGCTGCGGACCCAGATTAGAAGCTGGCTGGCCGAAGACATCGGCAACGGCGATATTACGACCGAGACGACGATACCGGCCGATTCGCAGTCCAAGGCCGTGATCCACGTAAAGGAGAGCGGCATCATCGCGGGCATTCCGGTGGCGAAGCTTGTATTTGAGGTCGTCGATCCTTCCCTTGTCTTTACCGCGCTTGCCCGGGATGGGGACTCGGTGACAAAGGGAACGGTTATTATAGAGGTGGAAGGCAGCACGCACAGCCTGCTGACGGGGGAACGCCTGGCGCTGAACCTGATGCAGCGGCTGTCCGGCATCGCCACCAAGACGAATGCTTTCGTGCAGAAGCTGCAAGGACTTCCCGTACGTCTCGTGGACACTCGCAAAACAACTCCCGGCCACCGTCTGCTGGAGAAATACGCGGTTCGGGTAGGAGGCGGAGCCAACCATCGGTTCGGCCTATACGACGCCGTCATGATTAAGGACAACCATATCAAGGGCGCGGGCGGCATCACGGCAGCCGTACAGGCTTCGCGGAGCCGCATTCCGCATACGATGAAGATCGAAGTGGAGACGGAGTCGATCGCACAGGTCGAGGAGGCTCTGGCTTGCGGCGCGGACATCATCATGCTGGACAACATGGACAACGAACGAATGACAGAGGCGGTCAAGCTGATCAAAAGCCGCTCCCCGCATGTTATCGTCGAAGCGTCCGGCGGCGTGAATCTGGATACGATTCATGGCATCGCCGCATGCGGCGTTGACGTCATCTCCGTCGGCGGACTCACCTACTCGTTCAATGCGCTGGACATCAGTCTGGACCTGGGCGAGAAGAAGGGCGGTTCTTCGCAATGATTTTGGTCATCGACGTTGGCAACACTAACATCGTTATTGGCGTCTATAATGGTATGGAGCTGCTTCATCATTGGCGTCTCAGCACCAACCGCTCTGCCACCGTGGACGAGTATGGCATCAACATACACAATTTGTTCGGCTACGCGGGCATCAAGACGGATCAGATCGAGGGCGTCATTATCTCCTCCGTCGTTCCGCCGCTTATGCGCATGCTGGAGCAGCTGTGTCTCAAATACATGCGCAAGGCGCCGCTTATCGTGGGTCCCGGCGTAAAGACGGGGCTTAATATTCGGTACGAAAACCCGCGCGAGGTGGGGGCGGACCGAATCGTCAACTCCGTGGCCGGCATCGAGAAGTACGGCACGCCGCTTATCGTGGTGGATTTCGGCACGGCGACGACGTTCGACTACATCGACGAGGGTGGCAATTACCTCGGCGGCGCGATCGTGCCGGGCATCGGGATCTCGACGGAGGCGCTGTATCAGCGCGCCGCGAAGCTGCCGCGCATCGAGCTGGCGAAGCCGAAGAGCGTCATTGGACGCAATCCGGTGACGTCGATGCAGGCGGGCATTATTTTTGGCTATGCGGGGCAGGTTGACGGGATTGTGGGCAGAATCAAGGCCGAATTCGGCGTAAAGCCCAGAGTCATCGCGACGGGCGGATTGGCTGAGCTGATCGCCGCAGAATCGGATACAATAGAAGAAGTGGATCCTCTACTGACGTTGGAAGGTCTTCGCATTATCTACGAACGGAATCAGGAGGGGCAATAACAATGGAGCAAGGGCAATTGAACGACATTCTGGTGCGCGGAACGGCCTGGGACGGCAAAATTCGCGTGTTCGCCTGTCGGACGACCAATCTGGTGGAAGAGCTTCGCCGCAGACATGATACGTTCCCGACGGCTACGGCCGCGCTGGGCCGGACTTTATCCGTCGGCGCGATGATGGGCGCGATGCTCAAGGGCAAGGAGAAGCTGACGATTCAAGTAAAGGGCGACGGACCGATCGGACAAGTTGTCGTTGACGCGAATGCGGATGGCGAAGTGCGCGGCTATGTGGAGAATCCTCAGGCGCATCATGGCAGCAACGAACATGGCAAGCTCGACGTGGCAGGCGCGGTCGGCACGAGCGGTTATGTGCACATTACAAAGGATCTGGGGCTTAAGGAGCCGTATCGCGGCAGTGTTCCGATTATTTCGGGCGAGCTCGCGGAGGACTTCACCTATTATTTTGCCGTATCGGAGCAGACGCCTTCGGCGGTTGGCGTGGGCGTGCTGGTGGATACCGACAATTCTGTGCTTCATGCGGGCGGCTACATCGTACAACTGCTGCCGGGTCTAAGCGATGCGGAGATTACGCGTCTGGAACAAGCGATCGGGGTTATGCCGCCGGTCACGACGCTGCTGTCGCAAGGCGAGACGCCCGAAGGGCTGCTTAAGCGGGTAGTGGGCGAGGATGTCGTTATTCATAGCACGATGGATCTTGCCTTTAAGTGCCAATGCACCGCCGAGCGCGTGGAGCAGACGTTGATCAGTTTGGGGCAGCAGGAAATTCAGAGCATTATCGACGAAGACGGCCAAGCGGAAGTCGTCTGCCACTTCTGCAACGAGGCATTTACTTTTGGACAAGCGCAGCTGGAGCAGTTGTTGGAGCAGGCCAAACCTAAGCCAGTTCAATAACCGGAGGCCAGAAAACTATGAAAAGAGGAGAAGTGCTGAAGGCAGTCGTCATTCTGCAAGCGATCTGCTTGATTGCGCTGACGGGGGCCGTGCTGGTAAAGATGTTGCCGAATGCATTCGGCCGAGGGACGGACGTTGCTCCCCCCGTGGAGGACGGCGAGGGCCCGGAGGTCCTGCCGGGAGACGAGACGATCGCCTCGGTAGGCGGCAAGCCGATTACAAGGCGCCAACTGACCGAGGAGCTGTACAAGCAATACGGCGATGCCGTGCTTCGGACGCTGATGCTTCGCGAGGCGATGGGGTTGGAAGCGGCCAAGAAGGGCATCAAGGTAACGCAAGAGGAGATAGACCGCGAACTGGCATTGTCGGCCGAAGGGTACGAGAGCGAGGAGCGGTTTTTTACCGTTATGGAGGAGCAGCTGGGACTTCGCAGGGAGCAGGTCATGGAGGATATCCGCTACAGGCTGCTGCTCGAGGCTATTACTGCGGCTACGGTGACGGTGACGGACGAGGAGGCGCGACAATATATTGACGCGCATCCGGAGCGATTTGCGCCCAGGACGGAGTACCATCTGCGCTGGATTCTTACGGAGACGCGGCGGCAGAGCAATGATATTGTCGACAAGCTGACGGACGGCGATTCGTTCGAAGAGCTGGCGAAGGCGTACTCCATGGACGAGTTTACGCGCGATACGGGCGGCGATCTCGGTTTTATCGAGGCGGAGGATCCGTTCTACGACGGCGCGATGCTCGCCGAAGCCGGTCTGCTCTCTATCGGGGAGACGGCCGGCCCCATCGCGCTGGAGTCTGGCTTCGCCGTCATTCAGCTCATGGGAGCGAAGTCGACGGAGGTGCTCACAGGCGGGCTCTTGCTCGCCTCGGTGCGCAAACAGCTTGCGCTGGAGCGGGCGAAGCCGATGGCCGAGATGGAGCAGGAGCTGCTCGCCCGGCATGAGGCGGTTGTGATGAAGTAGCGAAGGGCGCGGCCGCTGGACGGTTGCGCCTTTTTGTCGTTTCAGGTGAGACGAGTATGAAAAATCATACAGAAGTGGTGCAGAAGCGGCGGATATGGTGCGATGAGTATGAAAAATCGTACACAAGTGGTGTGGTAGCGGTGGATATGGTGCGATGAGTATGAAAAATCATACACAAGTGGCGTAGTAGAGGCGAATATGGTGCGACGAGTATGAAAAATCATACACAAATGGTGCAGAAGCGGCGGATAGGGTGCGATGAGTATGAAATACACAAGTGGTGACTGCTCGGGTGAGTTGGCGGCGGTGCGGGAACAGTAATGTTGGTGTTGGAACGTAACTTCCGGCAGAGCTGATGTTATAGCATGCATGTACTCCATTCGTCGAATGCGGAGTTTGAGCAAGTTGGAGTAACCATGAAGTGTTTCCGTCCATCCGAGGGATGAAGGGGTTGTCTGTACCTGTGCGGTTCCTGGGCTGAAAAACGCCTGCAAAGTAGCTATTGACAACGGAAGCATGAGATTGTTAAGATGGAATAAGTATAATACCAACTATTTTAGTCGGATTAAGGAGGCTTTTCACTCATGGCAAGAATTGTGCAAAGCATTACAGAACTTATCGGCGATACACCACTGGTTCGTCTGAACCGCCTCGTACCTGAAGATAGCGCAGAAATATACGTGAAGCTGGAGTACCAGAACCCGGGAGCAAGCGTAAAGGACCGCATCGCGATCAGCATGATCGAAGTAGCGGAGCAAGAAGGCTTATTGAAGCCGGGCGACACGATCGTCGAGCCGACATCCGGCAACACGGGTATCGGTCTTGCTATGGTAGCGGCAGCTAAGGGCTACAAGGCTATTTTGGTTATGCCTGAGACGATGAGCCTTGAGCGCCGCAACCTGCTTCGCGCATACGGCGCGGAACTCGTGCTGACGCCAGGATCGGAAGGCATGAACGGCGCAGTTCGCAAGGCAGAAGAGCTGGTGAAGGAGAATGCGACATACTTCTTGCCGCAACAATTCAAGAACCAGGCGAACGTGAAGATTCACCGCGAGACGACGGGACCTGAGATCGTAGAAGCGATCAACTCCCTCGACGGCAAGCTTGACGCGTTTATCGCGGGTATTGGCACGGGCGGCACGATCTCTGGCGCAGGCGAAGTGCTTAAGCAGAACTTCGAAGGCATCAAGATCTATGCGGTAGAGCCTGCGGCTTCCCCGATCTTATCCGGCGGCACCCCCGGTCCGCATAAAATTCAAGGCATCGGCGCCAACTTCGTGCCGGACATTCTGAACCGCGAGATCTATGACGGCGTTCTTACTGTTGAGAACGAAGAAGCGTTCGAATACGCTCGTCGCGCGGCGAAAGAAGAAGGCATCCTTTGCGGCATCTCCTCCGGAGCGGCTATCAGCGCGGCGCTGAAAGTGGCAAAAGAGCTGGGTAAAGGCAAGCGCGTTGTCGCTATCGTTCCGAGCAACGGCGAACGTTACCTCAGCACGCCGCTGTTCAACTTCGAGAACTAAGACTACGCGATTCATGCAGCACGCATCCCATCATGAGGCATCCTGGCGGTATAGGGAGAAGGACCGATGACGGCGAGTGGCGAATTTGCATGACACAGCGCAACGAAATATACCGAAGTGCCTTTCATTCTGCGGAGTGGAAGGCGCTTTTCTTTTGCGGGCCGATTCGGTATACTAGGCGCTAACAAGAAAGAAGGACGGGGGGCGAAGGTGATGGTCACCGCTTGGGAAGAATGGCTTAGGTGGCGTGCCGAAGGGAAGTATACGACGTTGCCCTGCGTACTGGAGCTGCCTTATCAACCGCATGGCGGAGATATAATCGCTTCCTGGGAGGAAGTGTGGCAGGACGCATCGCCGTATGCGTTCGTACTGGAGAGCGGCAAGGTCGGCAGCTTCACTTATTTGGGAGCGCATCCCGATGGCGTTATTAGGGGAAAAGGTCTGGAAGCCGAGTCGATGACCTTTCTGTCGCTCGATGAGCAGGCCGCCCAGCGCAAGCACTGGAAGGGCAAGCCGCTGGACATCGTTCGTCAGTGGATGGGCGACAGCCGGGGTCCGCGTCTGGATCGGGGACCAAAGTGGTTGGGCGGCTGCGCGGGCTTCTGGAGTTACGACATCGTTCGCACCATCGAGAAGCTGCCCGAGGTCGCTGCAGACGACACGAATATTCCGGACTACTTGTTCATGCGGATGAATGAGCTCTGGGTTGTCGACCATGAGCGTTCCATAGTTTATTGCGTCGTCCATAGTCCGGTGGAGATCGATACCTCGGAGGAGGCGCTTCGCGAGGTGTACGATCGGTCTGTGTCCCGGACGGAAGGGATGGCCGATTATTGGCTGACTTGGTTCGAGGAAGAGAAGGCGACAGGTCGCGCGCAGGCTCTGCGTGAACGCCGGAAGGCGCTGCTGGAAAATGATTCGCTCCACATTAATATCGAAGAGCTGCAAGGGCTGAGCTCCCCTTTTACGAAGGATGCGTTTCAGGATGCCGTTCGCCGGATACAGGATTACATCGGGCAAGGGGATGTGTTCCAGGTAAATCTGTCCCAGCGGCAGAGCCGCAAGGTGGAGGCAGCGCCCGAGGAGCTGTACGAATGGCTGCGATTGTTTAATCCATCGCCGTATATGGGCTTTCTGCGTTGTCCCGATTTTCAGCTGGTATCCGCTTCGCCGGAGCTGCTGGTCGAGCTCGTGGACGGCCGGCTCGGTACGCGTCCAATCGCAGGCACCAGGCGCCGAGGGCGTACGGAAGAAGAGGATTTGCGTTTCGAGGAGGAGCTGCGCACGAACGAGAAGGAGATCGCCGAGCACATTATGCTCGTCGATCTGGAGCGCAACGATCTTGGACGTATCTCCAGGTACGGCACGGTAAAGGTAAAGGAGCTTATGGTCGTCGAACGTTATTCTCACGTGATGCATCTCGTTTCGCAGGTCGATGGTGAGCTTGCCGAGGGCAAGGATGCTTATGATGTCATTGCCGCGACATTTCCTGGCGGCACGATCACTGGAGCGCCGAAAATTCGAACGATGGAGATCATCGAGGAGCTGGAGCCCGTTCGCCGCGGTCCTTATACAGGATCGATGGGATGGATTGACTATAACGGAGATATGGAATTTAATATTATTATTAGAACGATGGCGGTGCAGGACGGGATTGTGCACATTCAAGCCGGAGCGGGCATCGTGATCGATTCCGATCCGGAACGCGAATATTACGAGTCTCTGAGCAAGGCCAAGGCGCTGTGGAAAGCAATCGAATACAGCGGCCGTTTCGCGGCGGAGTAGAGCAGAGCAAAGCAGTCGCATTCACGATGAGAAGAGAAGAGGACGAGGGGGAGACGAACATGATTTTGGTCATCGACAACTATGATTCGTTTACGTACAATCTGGTGCAGTATCTGGGAGAGCTGGGCGAGGAGATTGTGGTCAAACGGAATGACGAGATTGATCTGGCGGGCATCGAGGCGCTTCGTCCGGATCATATCCTGATCTCGCCGGGGCCGTGCTCTCCGAACGAGGCGGGCATTAGTCTGGCGCTGATCGAACGCTTTAAGGGGGTTATCCCGATTTTCGGCGTCTGTCTCGGACATCAATCCATAGGACAAGCGTTCGGCGGCGAAGTGGTGCGGGCGGAGAAGCTGATGCACGGCAAGACATCCTTGATCCATCATGATGGCCGAACGCTCTTTGAGGGCATGGAGTCTCCATTTACCGCGACGCGGTACCACTCGCTCATCGTGAAGCGGGAGACGTTGCCGGATTGCCTCGAGATTAGCGCGGAGACGGCCGAAGGCGAGATTATGGCGCTTCGTCACAAGGAGTATGCGATCGAGGGCGTGCAGTTCCATCCGGAATCCATCATTACGGATCACGGCCACGCGATGCTTCGCAACTTCCTGCGTCATACGGCCGGAACGCTGCAACGATGAAGATCTGGCTGAACGGTAGCATCGTAGATGGGGGAGAAGCCGTGATCTCGGTATATGATCACGGCTTTTTGTACGGGCTTGGGTTGTTCGAGACGTTCCGCACCTATGGCGGGAAGCCGTACTTGTTGGAACGGCACCTGGACAGGCTGTGCAGCGGTTGCATGGAGCTGGGTATTCCGTTCGCGATGAAGGCGGATGAGCTGCGTAGGGAAATAACGGCGCTGCTCGTTGCGAATGGACTAGCCGACGGCTACATTCGGCTGACCGTCAGTGCCGGTGTTGGCGAGCTGGGCTTGCCTGCGGGCGACTACAATGCCCCAACGGTGCTGATCCTTGCGAAGTCGCTGCCGCCTGCAGGGGCGGACGCGCTGCGCCGAGGCCGGGAGCTGCGACTGCTCCGTACGCGGAGGAACAGCCCCGAAGGTACGGTGCGGTTCAAGTCGCTACATTATATGAACAACATCATCGCCAAGCGGGAGATGCTGGGATTGATGCAGGAGCGGGAGCCGCAGTCATTCCATTTACAGCAACAGGTCGTGCAGCAGCCTGAAGGACCGAGTAACGATCAGAAGTGGCACCGTCCGGATCAAGTGCAGGAGTCGGGTAACGAGCGGAGTGCGGTGAGCGGACTAGGCCAAGAGCAGAGCAACGAGCAGAGTTTGGTGAGTGGTCGAGACCGGACCGTTCATGTAGCTTCGTTGCCGTCCCCTGGCGCGGAGGGGCTGATGCTGAGCCGGGACGGTTGGTTGACGGAAGGTATCGTGAGCAATCTGTTCTTCCTTCGTCAGGGCGTGATCTATACGCCTTGCATTGAGACGGGGATTTTGCCTGGCGTGACTCGAGCGCGTGTGATAGAACTGGCGCGTGATACGGGCTATGAGGTCGAGGAAGGCTTGTACACATGGGAGCAACTGCTTGAGGCGGAGGAAGTGTGGCTGACGAACTCCATTCAGGAGCTGGTGCCGGTAACGAGGCTCAGCGACTGGGACGGTCTGGAGCGCAAGGTCGGCATCGGCGAAGCGGGAGCCCTGACGCTGGAACTGCTGGACATGTATCGATCCGACACGGAAGCGGCAACACTGTAAGAATACGTAGCGGCAGACGCGGCAAGCCGATCGTGCGAGTGCCTACCCCCAGCGCTAGCACATCGGATCCTGGCGCTCGCCCAATGGCTAATGGACATGAATGGATAACTGGTGTATTCGGCCGATAGAAGTACGGAGAGTAACTGTAGCAGCAGGGAGGACGATAAGTGATGGACAGCAGGAATCAGACTGGTGGAGCGCGAGAGGTGCGGGGAGAAGATACAGAGGATAGACACGATGTCCAATTGACGGGCGCGAGCGATGTTGCTTTTGCGCCGATCTTTCGTAAGCGGAGCTACGACCTGGGCGGCGGCATACAGTTGTCGCTGGGAGATCGGACGTTGATCATGGGCATCTTGAACGCGACGCCGGACTCCTTTTCGGACGGCGGACGTTATATGGATGTGGAAGCAGCCGTGGCCCACGCCCGCAGCATGGTAGAGCAAGGCGCCGACATTCTCGACATCGGCGGCGAATCGACCAGGCCGGGCTTCGACACCGTCAGCGCCGAAGAAGAAATTCGTCGCGTCGTGCCGGTTATTGCCGCAGTGCGCGCTGCACTGCCGCATATTCCGTTGTCGATCGACACGTATAAGGCATCGACCGCCCGCGCCGCGCTGGAAGCCGGCGCGCATATCATCAAC